>JAXLYX010000009.1:0-457171 GCA_046351215.1 Polyangiales bacterium
GCCATGCCGTGCGCGATGCGCGGATGGTCGTCGTTCAGCACGAGCGACGTCATCACCATCGCCGCATCCGCTCCGATGCCGCCCGAGTGGTTGCCGATGAGCAGGGCCCGGCCGCGCGGCGGGATGTGCTCCATGCCGAACGTCGTCACGCGGAGGTAGCGGCGGTAGACGCTCGCGAAGACCGAGTAGAAGTGGACGAGCGCCTTCTTCGACACGCCGAACGGGTCGATTCCGTGCACGTCGAAGCCGAGCTCGAGCCGTTCGACGTTGCGCTGCACCTGGGGGTCGACGGGGAGATCCATGCCTGGCTTCGTGGAGGTGGGCGGACCGCGTCCCGCCGGCCCGAGGGGCGGCGAGGGGCGTGGGGAGGCCGATCCTAGTCGGCCGCGGCCCGTCCGGGTAGCTCCGGACCGACCTCCGGGGCCCGACGCGAGGTCCCGATCGCGAAAGCCGGCGGGATGGTTTAGGCTCCGGCCGTGCCTCGTTGCTTCCCCTGCCTGGCGATCCTCCTCGCACTCTGGGCCCCGGCCCTGGGGGTGCGCGCACAGACGGAGCCGGAAGGGGAGACTCCGGGCCCCGACCTCGAGGAGCCGGATCCGACCCGCCTCGACGTGGAGCGTCTCCCGCCCGAGGCGATCCGGGTCACGCGCGACCTCTACGCGCGCGGCTTCTTCCTCGAGTCGTCGGTCGGCGCCCGGGGCTTCGTGCAGGGCATCGGCCGGGTCGTCGCGCCGGGCTTCCACTTCGACGTGGGCGTCGGATACGAGCTCACGCGCTGGTTCGCCGTGCGCCTCGCCTTCGACGCCTCGCTCCACCAGACGACCGCACCGACGCCGCCGGCTCAATCCGTCGTCCAGCTGATCGGGGTGATCGCCGAGGCGCGCTTCGCCGCGAACGTCTCGCCTCGGATCCAGCTCTTCCTGGGTGGGGAATTCGGCACGGTCTGGGTCCTCGGCGACGTCCTGCGGACGTACGGCTACCAGGACTTCTCGACCACGGGCCTCACGTACGGCGGTCGGGGCGGCATCGACTACCATTTCCGCGATCGGCACCACTCGATGGGCCTCGCCGGAGGCGCTCGCTACTACCCCTCGCTCGCGAGCCCGTACGACCAGGGCGCGATCGGCTGGCAGGGCGACGCCTACTTCCGCTACGTCTTCGGTCGGTAGATCCTGTCCGCGGTGTCGAACGACTCGTGGAGCATCACCTTGGACCGGGCGCTCGCGAATGCGTCCGTGGTCGCGTTCGCCGAGACGATCGTCGGCTCGCCGAGCCAGACCATCGTTCCCGCGCCGACGACCTCGGCGCGGGCCGCGGGCGCCTTCCTCGAAGGGCTCGCCGAGGGGACGGGGCCGGGGCTCGAGGCGCGCCTGCACTTCGAGGGCACGCTCGGCGAGGGCGGGATGGGCGTCGTGCACCTCGCGGAGCAGCGCTCGCTCGCGCGCAAGGTCGCGGTCAAATCGCTGAAGCCGGGAGTGGTCGATCCGGTCGCGATCGACACGATGCTGAAGGAAGCGCTCGTGACGGGCCACGTCGAGCACCCGAGCGTCGTGCCGATCCACGACATCGTCGTCGATGGAGAGGGGCGCCCCGCCATCGTCCTGAAGCGCATCGAGGGCCAGCCCTGGGAGGCCTTGATCGGCGACGCCAAGGCCGTGCGTCGGCGCTTCGGCACCGAGGACCTCTTCGAGTGGAACCTCTCGATCCTCCTCCAGGTCGCGAACGCCGTCGCCTTCGCGCACTCACGCGGGATCGTGCACCGCGATCTCAAGCCCGAGAACGTGATGATCGGCGAGTTCGGCGAGGTCTACCTCGTCGACTGGGGCATCGCGGTCGCCGTCGATCCCGACGCCGATCCGAGGCTGCCGCGTCTTCGTGAAGAGGAGCCGATGGCAGGCACGCCCTGCTACATGGCGCCCGAGATGCTCGGCGGCCGCGGCGCCCCGATCGGACGCGCGACCGACGTCTATCTGCTCGGCGCCGTGCTCTACGAGATCGTCCGTGGCCAGCCGCCGCACGTCGGCGAGACGCTGCAGGAGATCGTCGGCAGCATCGTGATCTCGGAGCCTCCGATCCCAGAGCACGTGCCCGAGGATCTCGCGCGCATCCTGCGCCGGGCGCTCGATCGCGATCCGCACGCGCGCTTCGAGAACGCGGTGCAATTCCGGCTCGCGCTCCAGGGCTTCCTCCGCCATCAGGGCTCGCGTCGCCTCGCGGAGGAAGCCGCGCGGCGACAGGAGGCGCTCGAGGCGCTCCTCGTCCGCGTCGAGGCCGGCGAGGCCGTCGACGAGGCGCTCCTCGAGAGCACGTACGCGGAGTGTCGCTTCGGCTACCTCCAGGCGATCCGCGCCTGGACCGCGAACGAATCCGCCGACGCCGCGCTCGCCGAGGTCGTGACCCGCTTCGCGCGCTTCCAGCTCGGCCGCGGTCAGCCGCGTCTCGCGGCGAGTGCGATCGCCGGCAGGGAGGAATCGTTGCCGGAGCTCGCGGCGGAGATCGCGCGGGCCGTCGCGGCGAAGGAGCGCGAGCTCGCCGAGCTCGAGAGGCTCGGGCGGGAGCTCGATCCGCAGGCGGGGAGGAGGACGCGCGCGTTCCTCGCGATCGTGGGAGGCTCGCTCTGGACGACGACGCCGCTCCTCGGCTACGTGCCTGCGATCCGCCGCTATCCCGAGGGCGAGGCGCTCGCGATCCTGCCCCTCGTGCTCGTCGTCCTGCTCGGCGCGATCGTCTATTGGGCGCGCGAGTCGATGACCCGGGCGGCGCTGAATCGCTTCCTCGCCGTCTTCGTCGGTGCCACGTTGGTCACGCAGAGCGTCTTCGCCTGGGGCGCGCTCGAGATGGGGGTCGACTCCGCGACGACCTTCCGCTTCCTCGTCCTGCTCTGGGGCCTCGCCGCGACCACCGTGGGCATCGTCGCGCAATGGCGCATGGGCCTCGCCGCGCTCGGCTACCTCGCGGCCTTCGTGCACCTGCTCTCCCATCCCGAGGATCGGCTCTGGGTGAGCTCGCTCTGCCATGCGTTCACCACGGTCATGGCCGTCTTCATCTGGGCGCCCTCCGAGGGGCCGGCGCGCATCTTCGACGTCGTCGATCCGAACCGCAGCCGTCCGATGACGACCTACCGCGTGCCCTTCGTCGACGTCCGGACGAAGGAAGAGGCGGAGAGGCGATCGAAACCGTGAGATACGTCGCCCTCCTCCGCGGCATCAACGTCGGCGGCAAGAACAAGCTGCCGATGAAGGAGCTCGTCGCGCTCGTCGCGGGTCTCGGCGCGACGGACGTCGAGAGCTACATCCAGAGCGGGAACGTGATCTTCGAGGCCTCGGCGTCGGTCGCTCGCGACTTCGCGGGGAAGCTCGAGGCGGCGATCGAGGCGCGCTTCGGCTTCGAGTCGCCGGTGGTGCTCCGCTCCGCCTCCGAGCTCGCGGCCGTGCTCGAGAATCCCCCCTTCGGCGAGGCCCCCCTCGAGACGCGGCACGTCGGCTTCCTCGCGGCCCGGCCGACCGAAGCTCGGGTCGCCTCGCTCGATCCCGCCCGTTCGCCGGGCGATTCCTTCGTCGTCCGCGGGAGCGAGATCTACCTTCACCTGCCGAACGGCGTCGCGCGCTCGAAGCTCACGAATGCGTACTTCGACTCGAAGCTCGGCACGACGAGCACGTTCCGGAATTGGAAGACCGTCGTCGCGCTCGCCGGGCTCGCCGCGCGTCAGTCGCGGTAGCCGGGCGAACGGCGATCGAGCCGGCGCAAGAGGCCCGGCCAGGCGAGCGCGCCTCCGAGGCCCTTCGTCACCATCTCGACGTTCGCCTTCACGCCGTCGAGCACCGGGGAAGGGACGCTCGTGAGCTCGCCTCCGCCCGCCTGGGCGGCGATCTGGATCTGGCAGGCGGTCTCGAGCACGTACATCGAGAGGAAGGCGTCCGCGATCGTCGGGCCGACGGTGAGCAAGCCGTGGTTCTTGAGCACGAGGCAGGTCGCATCGCCGAGGTCGCGCACGAGCCGCGGCTTCTCGTCGTCGCGAAGCGCGATGCCCTCGTAGTCGTGGTAGCCGATCGACGCGAGCGCGATCGTCGCCTGCTGCGAGATCGGGAGGAGGCCGTCCTTCTGCGCCGAGACCGCGACGCCCGCGCGCGTGTGCGTGTGGAGCACGCAGGTCACGTCGGGCCGGGCCGCATGCACGGCGCTGTGGATCACGAATCCTGCCGGATTCACGGGGTAGTCGCTCGGCTCGACCTTGTTCCCCTGCGCGTCGACCTTCACGAGGCTCGAGGCCGTGATCTCGTCGAAGAGCATCCCGTAGGGATTGATCAAGAAGCAGTGCTCGGGGCCCGGGATCCGCGCCGAGACGTGCGTGAAGACGAGATCATCCCAGCCGAACAGGGCGATCAGGCGATAGCAGGCGGCGAGGTCGATGCGGAGCTGGGATTCCGTGGGGAGCATCCCTCGAGGATCGCCTCAGCGCCGCTGCGCCGGCAAGAGCCGGAAGAGCGCCTTCCGACGCACTTCGGCCACCCGCTTCGCCAACTCCTTCTGATCGAGACCCGTGAAGCGCTCGCGGATCACGTGCTCGCCGCCGTCCCGGAGGGCGAGCCTCACCGAGTCGGTTTCTTCGTCGTAGCGGACCTCCTCGACGTCGTCCCAGCGGACGAGCTCGGAGTGGGCCCCCGCTTGGCGGAGCAGGCCGTCGGTGCGGAGCACCAGGAAATCCTCGACGACGAGGAGCCGACGGAGGCCGAAGCCGAGGACGAAGGGCGAGAGCAGAAGGAGCATCGCGCCGCCGAAGGCGAGCGTCTGCTCGCGCGGCGTCATGTAGTGCGGCGCCTCGCCCGCGGGGTGGTAGGCCTGGAAGGTCGGTCGGCGGTAGAAGAAGCGCTCGGGCTCGCGCGCCGCGAGGGGCTGGATGCCGAGGAGCAGGAGCACCGCTCCGAGCATCGCCGCGAACGCGCCGGGCAGGAGCGCCGCGACGAGGCGACGGCTCACGTCGAGCCGATAGCCGTCGACGACGTGCCCACTCTCCGTGGGTGCGCGCTCCTCGTTCGTTCCCTGTCCCACGGGGCGAGTCTAGCAGGCCGGGGGGTCGTCGCGCTGCTCGCGAGGCGGAGGGAGGGCCCGGCGCGCACGTCCTCGAGGACGGGAACGTGTCCGTGCCCGTGCGTGTCTCTACGGGAGCCGGCGGGGCAACCCCGGATCCGGAGGAACCTCGCGCGGCGTGCGGATCACGGGGATCCGTTCGCGCCGCCTCGCCGCCTCGGCCATGTCCGACGCGAGGTCGAGGGCCTCGGTCACGAGCTCGTCGCGCGGGATGCCGTAGGCGCGTCCCATCTGCTCGACGACCAGGGCGGCATCGACCGCATCCGACGCCGCAGCCGCGGCCGCATCGCCCTCGAGCGCCGAGAGTCCGTGCACGCGGGCGTAGGTCTCGGCGTAGAGGGCCATCGCCTCGGCGGCCTCGGCCTCGGCGTCGACGTCGAGCAGTCCGGCGCTCGCCTCCGCGAGCGAGTCGTCGGCGAGCAGATCCTCGAGCCGCGGGCTCGTCGGAGCCTCGATGCGCCGCATGCCTTCGCGATGTGCACGGAGCGCCCGCACGGCCGCACGCACGGCCGGCGCCGCCACGAGATCCGTGTCGCGGTTCAGGAGCGGAGGCAGAGCGCGCAACCGCTCGGCGTGGGCCGAAAGCCGCGGATCCCCCGCGACCTCGAGCGCACGTGGGAGCAGCGCGTGCACCACGCGGTCGGCCGCGAGGTATCGAAGGCGCTGCGCGTCGCCGGGGAGGGTGCCCCCGAGATCGACGGCCTCCAGGCGCGCCCGCTCGCCCGGCTCGAGGAACGTCTCGAGCGTGCCGATGTAGGCCTCGAGCACCGGATGCAGCGGAGGATGGGCAGGAAAGTTCGTCGGCGCCGTCGATTTGGCCAGGTAGGGCTTCGCCGGCCCGGCACAGGCCGAGAGCACGAGCGCGATACCGAACCCCAACCCTCGCATGGACCCAGGGTATCACGCCGGCTCGCGACCCGATCGGAGCCCCCATCCAGGGCGCGTCAGGGCGAAGGCAGGGGCGTCGGCGTCGAAGGCGCCGGCTCGAGCGTCGAGGGCTCGGGGCTCACGGAGGGCACGGCGCCCGCGCTCGGAGGCGGCGCGATCGGCGTGGGGCTGACCGTCGGGCCCGCGAAGCCGGCATCGCGCCGCGAGGAGCGGAGACGTGTCGGCCGCCGCCGGGGCATCTGCGTCTCGTGCGTCGGCGCGACGAGACCCCCGTCGGGCGAAGAAGGCATGTCCTCGGCCCGGTTGAATGCGATCACGAGCGCGATGCCGACGACGAGCGTGCCGACCGCCACCGCGACCGTCGCGAGCGAGCGCGCGCCCGTGTCCGCGGTCGAGGGCGGGATCACGATCTTCTGGCTCGGCTCGCGGTTCGCGACCGGGAAGCTGCTCGACGGGGGACCGTGGTGCTCGACCATCCCGGCGTCCTCGTAGGCGGCCCGGAGGGCGCGCGCGAGGTCGTGGGGCGTCGCGAAGCGATCGCGCGGATCCTTCTCGAGCGCGCGCCGGAAGACCGCGTCGACCTCCTTCGGGACGCGCATGCCGCGACCGACGACGCTCGGCCGGTCGGGCACGTCGTGGATGACCTTGTGCGCGACCGCGACCGCGTCGTCGCCCGGGAACGCGCGCACGCCCGTGACCGCTTCGTAGAGAACGGTCGCCATCGAGAAGAGATCGGTCTCGGGCCCGTAGAGGCCCTGCCGCAGCGTCTCGGGCGCCGCGTAGCAGGGCGTCCCGAGGAACTGCCCCTCGCGCGTGAGATCCGCGTTCGGCAGCCGCGCGACGCCGAAGTCCGCGAGCTTCGTGTGGCCGTCCTCGGTGACGAGGAGGTTGTCGGGCTTCAGATCGCGGTGGATGATCTTGTGGTGGTGCGCCGCCGAGAGCGCATCCGCGACCTCGTCCGCGAGGAGGCAGACCGCCTCCGGCGAGAGCGGACCGCGCGCCTTCAGGATCTGCTTCAGCGTCGAGCCCGGGACGTACTCGAAGACGAGGTACGGTCCGACCTCGGCGTCCTCGCCGACGTCGTAGACCTGCACGATCGAGCGCTGGTGCAGCATCGCGGCCGCGCGCGCCTCGTTCTTGAACCGCTCGAGGAAGGTGTCGAGCGAGTCGTGCGAGATGCTGGCGTACCGCACCGTCTTCAGCGCGACGAGCCGATCGAGCTCCGGATCCCGCCCGAGGTAGACGTTGCCCATCGCGCCCGCCCCGAGGAGGCGTTCGACCTGGTAGCGTCCGATCGTGCGCGGGAGGTCCGCGGGCATGCTGGGGTGTATCAGCCGGAGGGATGAAGGGCTAGGTGGGAGCCTCTCATCCCCGCGCCCCGCTCAGAGACGGTGAAGCTTGACCGTGTTGGTCTGTCCGGAGACCGGCCAGGGCACGACCATCGCGAAGGCGTCGCCCTTCTTGCACATGCGCTCGCGGACGAGGGTCATCGAGGCGATGCGCAGCGTCTCCTCGAGCGTCTCGGGCGGGACCTCGAGCCGCGGGACCACGCCCCAGAGCAGGGCCATCCGCGTCGCGGTGCGCGAGTCCTCGGTGATCGCGACGATCGGCGCGCGCGGGCGCCGCTCCGAGAGCAGGCTCGCCGAGCGGCCGTCCTTCGTGAAGCAGACGATCGCCTCGAGCTTGAGGACCGTGGCGAGCAGGGCGGCGGCCTTCGCGGCGGCCGTCGTGAAGCGCCACTCCTCTTCCATCGCGTTCTTCACGTCGTGGGCCGAGCGTGCGAGCTCGTCGACGTAGCCCGCCTCCACCTCGGTGATGATCGAGGCCATCATCTTCACGGCCTCGACGGGGTAGAGGCCCGAGGCCGTCTCGCCGCTCAGCATCACGGCGTCCGTGCCGTCGATCACGGCGTTCGCCACGTCGGCCGCCTCCGCGCGCGTCGGGCGCGGATTGCGGATCATGGAGTCGAGCATCTGGGTGGCCGTGATCACGACCTTGCCGCGCTCGTTCGTCTCCATGATGATCTTCTTCTGGAGCATCGGGACCTTCTCGGAGCCGATCTCCACGCCGAGGTCGCCGCGCGCGACCATCGCCCCGTCGGCCTGGTCCAGGATCTCGGCGAGGTTGTCGATCGCCTCGGGCTTCTCGATCTTCGCGATCACCGGCACGCCGTGCGCGAGGGCCTGCGCCTTGCGGACGTCCTCCGCGGTGCGGACGAAGGAGAGGGCGACGTAGTCGACCTTCAGCTCGAGCACGGCGAATTCGAGGTCGGCCTTGTCCTTGTCCGTGAGCGCCGGCGCCGAGAGCGTCGTGCCCGGGAGGTTCAGGCCCTTCTTGTCCGAGAGCACGCCGCCGTCCTCGACGACGGTCACGACGTCGGTCGCGTTCTTCTCGACGACGCGCAGCGTGAAGAGGCCGTCGTCGAGGAGGATCGCGTCGCCGACCTGCGCATCGTCCGGGAGCGGCTCGTACGTGACCGAGACCTCCTGCTCGTTGCCCACGACCTTGCGGGTCGTGAGCGTGAAGCGCTGTCCCTTCGTCAGCGTGACCTTCCCGTTCGCGAAGGTCCCGATGCGCATCTTCGGGCCGCAGAGGTCCGCGAGGATCGCGATCGGCCGCCCGGCGCGCTGCGCCGCCTCGCGCACCTTCCTCGCCATCTCCCCGTGGCCTTCGTGCGTACCGTGCGAGAAGTTGAGTCGGGCGCAGTCGAGGCCGGCCGCGACCAGGGCGTCGATGACTTCGGGGCTCGAGCTCGCGGGCCCCAGCGTGCAGACGATCTTCGTGCGCTTCACACGGAGTGCTTACCAGAGGTGTGGAGCATCGTCACCGCTTTCCTCCTTCCGGGCGAATCGCGGCTGATTTCAGCCATTTTCGCGTCGCCCGACCTTTACTTCGAGGAAACGGAAGCCCAAACATCCGATGAACGGCCATTCATTCCCAGGGAGGGATCCGTGGAGCGCACGATCTTCAGCGAGGAGCACGAGACCTTTCGCCAAGCCTTCCGGCAGTTCCTGCTGCGCGAGGTGGTTCCGCATCAGGAGCGCTGGCGCGAGGCGGGGATCGTCGACCGCGACGTCTGGCTCAAGGCCGGTGAGGGCGGCTTCCTCTGCCCGTGGCTCCCGGAGGAGTACGGCGGCTCGGGCGGCGACTTCCTCCACTCCGTCGTCATCATGGAGGAGCTCGCCAAGATCTACGAGTCGGGCTTCGCGCTGTCGCTCCACTCGGACGTGATCGTCCCGTACCTCTTCTCGTTCGGAAACGACGCGCAGAAGAAGCGCTGGCTCCCCGGCTGCGCGAGCGGCGAGATCGTCACCGCGATCGCCATGACCGAGCCCGGCACGGGCTCGGATCTCGCGAACATCGCGACGACGGCCAAGAAGGACGGCGATCACTACGTGATCAACGGCTCGAAGACCTTCATCTCGAACGGCATCATCAACGACCTCTGCATCGTCGCCGCGAAGACGGAGAACGCCCCGAACGATCCGCATCGCTCGGTCACGCTCTTCGTCGTCGAGAAGGACACGCCCGGCTACCACCGCGGCAAGCGCCTGAAGAAGATGGGCATGCACTCGCAGGATACGAGCGAGCTGCACTTCGAGGACTGCCGCGTGCCGGCGGCGAACCGCCTCGGCCCCGCCGACGGCCTCGGCTTCATCATGCTCATGCAGAAGCTCGCGCAGGAGCGCCTCGTCGTCGCGATCGCGGCGCAGGCGGCGGCCGCGCAGGTCCTCTCGGACACCATCACCTACGTGAAGGAGCGCAAGGCCTTCGGGAAGCCTGTCTCGGCGTTCCAGAACACGCAGTTCAGGCTCGCGGAGTGCGCGACGGAAGTGGAGGTCGGTCAGGCCTTCCTCGACAAGCTCCTCGGCGAGCACGTGAAGGGCAAGAACCTCGTCAAGGAATGCTCCATGGCGAAGTGCTGGCACTCCGAGATGTCCCAGCGGGTCATCGACAACTGCCTGCAGCTCTTCGGCGGCTACGGCTACATGATGGAGTACCCCGTCGCGCGCGCCTACGCGGACGCCCGCGTGAGCCGCATCTTCGCGGGCACGAACGAGATCATGAAGATGATCGTCGCGAAGCAGATGGGGCTCTGAGCCCCGCCGGGTCCCCCCGTTCGACGTCGCACCCCGCCGTGTAGGGCCGCATCGCCCTTCCCGCGCGGGGTGTCCTACATGCATCATGTGGGAATCACCGCCGCCGCCACGGGGGATCCCTGCATGCGTCCGACGCGCTCGCTTGCCTTCTTCGTTCTCGTCGTCTCCATCCTCTCGCTCCGACCCCTGCCCGGGCCTCCGACCGAGGCCGGTCCGATGGCGGTCCCGGACGAACGCCTCGCGCTCCGCGCGGCCGCGACCGCCGTGATCCAGCGCGAGGCGGACGGCTCGTACGCCTTCGAGAGCGACGGGGCGACGCGGCGCGCGCGCAACGGCGCGGAGGCCTTCGACGTATCCGTCGACGATACGGGGGCGGTCGCGATCGCGCTCGAGGAGGGCGGCTCGGTCGGTCTCTCGTTGCGAGGCATCGGACGTGGCGGCGTCGTCGAGCGTGCCGCGGTCCGTGGCGTGAGGACGGAGGGCGTGCGCGTCGCGATCGCGCGCGAGGGGGGCGTCGTCGAATGGTACGCGAACGGCCCGCTCGGCCTCGAGCAGGGCTTCGACCTCGCTCGTGCGCCGGAGGGCGAGGGCGCGGTCGCGATCGAGGTCGGGGTGCGCGGCGCGGCGCTCTCGGCCCACGACGATTCGTCGATCGCGATCGAGGTCGGTGGAGGGGGAACGCTCCTCTACCGCGACCTCGTCGTCACCGACGCGGAAGGGCGCCTGCTGCCGTCGCGGCTCGCGAACCGCGGCGACGCCCTCGCGCTCCTCGTCGACGATCGCGGAGCCCGGTATCCGCTCCACGTCGACCCGCTCGTGGTCACGCTCGAGGGCACGCTCGCGGATTCCGCGGGAGCCGGCGGCGATGCCTTCGGAACGTCGGTCGCGGTCGAGGGGGGCGTCGCCGTGGTCGGCGCGCCGGAGCACGACCATGGCGGGGCGCATGCTGCATCGGGCGCGGCCTACGTCTTCGTGCGGGACACGGCCTCGGCGACCTGGAGCCTGCTCCAGGAGATCCTCCCGCCCGATCCGACGAACAACGAGCTCTTCGGCAGCGCGGTCGCGATCAAGGGCTCGCTCCTCGTCGTGGGCGCGCCGGGGGCGACGCAAGGCGTCCTGCCGTCGGTGATCACCCCAGGTGCCGCTTTCGTCTTCGAGAAGACCGGGACGGGCGCGACGACGTGGACTCTCAGCGCGAGCCCGCCTCTCGTCGGTGCGCTCGCCAGCGACGGTTTCGAGACCGGCGCGAGCGTCGCGATCGCGGGTGGGCAGATCTTCGTCGGTGCGCCGAACGGCCTCGGGATCCAGGGGTCGGGGATCGCCGCCACCGCAGGGCTCGTCCAGGTCTTCTCGGCGACCTCGCCGTATGGCGCGCAGTCGATCGCCATCCGCGCCGCCGACGGCCTGAGCGGCGACCGCTTCGGCCAAGCGATCGCCGCCGCGAGCGATGCCACGAACACCTTCGTCGTCGTCGGCGCACCGTTCGACGACGTCCTCGTCTCGAACGCGAATCAGACCGACACGGGCAGCGCGTACGTCTACGTGCGACCCACGGCGTCCACCAACACCACGTGGACCGAATACAAGCTCGTGGCCTCGGACGCCGCGGGCGGCGATCGGTTCGGAACCTCGGTCGCCATCGTTCCCTCGCACGTCGCCGTCGGCTCGCCCTTCGACGACAACGTGAACGGGAGCAACGCGGGCTCGCTCTACCTCTTCTCGAATGCGATGGGCTCGTACCCGCAGCTCCAGAAGCTGGTTCCGCCCGGAGGCGCGGGCGGCGACGAGCTCGGGACCGCCGTCACCCTGCAGGCGGGGGGCCTCGGCGTGCTCCTGCTCGGAGGCGCACCCGGCGCCAAGGTCGACTCGGGCAGCGACCCCGGGCGCATCTTCGGCTTCGCGAGCCGCGGCGCCGCCTATTACCACGTCGGCGTGATCGATGCCCCGGCGGTCTCGGGCGCCCGCCTCGGAGCCTCGATGGCCGTCGACGTCACGACACTCGTCGTGGGTGCGCCTCTCGACGATCACCACGGCGTCGGCGAAACCGGCACGGCTCGCGTCTTCCGACTCCCCGAGATCCGGCTCGTGAAGGTCGATCTCGCGGGCGCCGGCACGGGCTCGGTGACCAGCGCGCCCGAGGGCATCGATTGCGGCACGGACTGCTTCGAGCTCTGGAACTCCGGAACGCTCGTGACGCTCGATGCCCATCCCGGAGTCGGCTCGTACTTCGCGGGCTGGAGCGGAGCCTGCTCCGGCACGGGCTCGTGCGTGCTCACCCTGAGCGCCGACAAGGCCGTGGTCGCGACCTTCGAGCCGGTGAAGGGCCTCGGGGCCACCTGCGCCTCGCCCCTCGAATGCCAGAGCGGGAACTGCCAGGCCTCGGTCTGCTCCCCGCAGGCGGTCTCCGACGGCGGTACCGGCGGCGGGGCGGACGGGGGGAGCGGGACCGACGCCGGCGTCACGGGGCCGACGCCGGGCTTCTCCGGCGCCGGCGGATGCGGCTGCCACGTCGGCTCGGGACCCGGAGGGAGCCCTGCCGCCGCCCTCCTCGTCCTCGGGCTCGTGCTCGCACTCCGCCGCCGTCGCCCTTACCTCTAGCGCCCCCGCCTCGCCTTGTGTCACTCTCCGGGCCCGGTCCGGCGGGGGTCCCCGTTCGGAGCGTCTCGGGTCGGCAGCCGTCGGCCCGCCCGGATGGCGGTTTCTCGGTGCGATCCCCCTCGATCCCTGGCTTTCTCCTGCTCGCCGTGCTCGGCGCCGCGTGTTTCGTCCCGACGAGCGCAGAGGCGCAATTCCCGGATCCGGACAAGTACCGTCTCCAGTGGAACGGGCGGCTCCTGACGGGCTTCGGCACGACGCTGGGCCAGGACCTCCATCGGCACTTCATCATGGAGACCGAGGGGCGCGTGGAGTTCCTCTGGGGCAAGCCCGGGGATCGCCACTTCCGCCTCGGACCCATGGGCAGCCTGCGCACCGCCTCGTTCAAGACGATCGAAGGTGCGCTCGGTGGCACGCTCCTCATCCCGACGTGGCCGGGCTATCCGATCGCGCTCACCGGCTTCGGCGGCTACGCCTTCCGCAAGGACGTCTTCGGTGGCAACGGCATGTTCGCGGGCGCCACGCTCGAGTGGGGCTATCGGCCGTACAATCACCACGGGTACTGGCAGCTCGACTTCGGTCCGTACGTGACCGGCCGTTACCACTTCGACGGCGGCTGGGAGATCACCGCAGGCATCGACATCGACTTCGGCCTCGTCGCGGTGCCGGCGATCATGCTCGTCAACGTGCTCGTGAACCGTAGCGATCCGGACGAGGCGCAAGACGCCCCGCCCGTCGCGGACCCCGGGCGCCGTACGTCTTCGTCGTCGACCGCCTCCGGCACGAGCACGGCCGGCGGCACCCCGGCGTCGAGCGCGGCGTCGTCGAGTGCGGCCCCCGCTCCCGCGAGCGACGCGCCCGCCCCCGTGCCCGCGAGCGAAGCGCCGGCTCCGACCACGCCCACGCCCTGAACGCTCCGGCGTTCCCGCCTCAGAGGGTTGCCCTCTCAGGGCAGGACGATGCGACGCACGGCGCCTCCGCCGTGCAGCGTGTAGAGCTCGCCCGCGGCGTCGACGGCGAAGGAGTAGAGCCCGCCGTTGCCCGAGAGACCGGGCACGCCCTGCACGTCCGCCGCGCGGCCCTCGCAGTAGCGCAGCGCGCCGACGTTCCCTCCCGTGTCGCCGAAGAGGTAGAAGCCCTGCAGCTCGGGGATGGCGCTCCCACGGTAGACGTAGCCACCGACGACCGCGGTCATCGGACCGATCGGCGACGAGAAATGGCCGAGGTCGAGGATGGGGCCGATCTCCCTCTCGCGCGCATAGCCCGTGGGCGCTGCGATCCAGGGATAGCTCGTGTCGTGCGAGCCCTCGCGGAGCGCCCATCCGAAGCTCGCTCCGCGAGCGTCCGCGTGAGCGACCGCGTCGATCTCCTCCCAGTCGTTCTGTCCGACGTCACCGACGAAGAGCGTGCCCGTCGTCGCATCGAACGAGAAGCGCCAAGGGTTGCGCAGACCGTAGGCGTAGACGAGGGAATCTCCGTTCGCGCCGTCGTAGACGGGGTCCGTGGGAACGAAGCCGTTCGCCGCGCGATCGACGTCGACGCGGAGGATCTTTCCGAAGCGCGACTGCACGTTCAGCGCGTTCCCGTTGGGCCCGTGGCCCTGATCGTCGGCGCCTCCGCCGTCGCCGATTCCGACGTAGAGCATCCCGTCGGGGCCGAAGGCGAGCATGCCGCCGTTGTGGTTCGATTGCGGGTCGTTGGTCGCAGCGACGATCGTCTGCACCGGGGACGAGTCGGCGACGTCGGGATTCCCCGTGGAGCGTGCGTACTCGACGACGAGGTTCTGCCGTCCTCCGGGATCGTCGCTGCCCGTCGTGCGGAAGACGAAGAAGCGACCGTTCGTGGCGTAGCCGGGATGGAAGGCGAGCCCGAGCAGGCCCTGCTCCGCCGTGTAGCCGCTCGGGTCGAGCATCGAGTCCGTCGCGATGGGCAGGAAATCCGTCGCGAGGACCGTGTTGCCGCGCACGAGGCGGATGCGTCCGCCGCGTTCGACGACTGCGAGGTCGCTCGTGCCGGGAACGGAGGCGAGGAAGACCGGCTCGCTGAAGCCACTGCCCACCGTCTGCGTCGCGAGCGTCGGCACCGTGCGTGCCGCGCCGCAGGGAACGACCGCCGCATCGGAGCCACCCGCGTCCGAGCCGCCGCGCTTCGAGTCGCTCGCGCATCCCGACGCCGACGCGCCCGCGAGCAGGAGGGAGAGTCCGATGGGGGTCCGCGAGAGGCGCCTCATGACACGCACTCTAACGGGATCCGGGTCACCCGTGCTCGTCGCCGCGTGCGCCGGAGAGACGCCTCAGTCCCGATGCCTCGGGGGCTCCCAATCCGCCACGCGATTCCCGAGGCCGAGCGTGATCGCGAGCGTCGCGTAGGCCGTCCACTCGGAGAGGTTCCGATCGTCGGGCGTGAGCTGGTAGGCCCGGCTCAGGTTCACGCGACGGGCGCCGAGGCGGAGGAACAGGCCCTCCGCGACGGCTCCGGGCATCGCGAGCGGGACCTCCATCGCGAGACCCCAGGCGAAGCCGATGCTCCCTCGTCCATCGAGCGGGAAGCCCGCGCCGAGCTCCACCCCGAGCGACTGAAGGAAGAGATCGAGCCAGGCGTGCCCCGTCGACATCGATTGGAGGAAGACGCTCGGGAACAGCGGCCGCACCTCGACCCCGACGAAGAGATCCTGTCCCGCGTCCGGCCCCCATCGGCCCGAGACGACCGGTCCTCCCGTGCCGAGGATGCGCAGACGGAGGTCGGCGAGCCCCGTGCCCGCGGTCGTGTCGGCCCGTCGGACCACTCCCCCGCCTGCGCCGATCGAGAGCGTGGTCGAATGATCGAAGCGTCCGTACAGACCGTCGCCGTCGCCGCTCGCGGCGGCCGGGGTGGGGAGCACGAGCGCCACGAGCGCCGTGGCCAAGAGCGAGGAGGGGCGCACGGTCGAACCCTAGCAGCCCCTCCGTCGGACGTCGCGGCAGGGGATCTCGTCGACGATTCGCTGCCCCCCCGTCCTCTGGACTATCCTCGACCCCCATGTTCTGTCAGGCCTGCGGACTCCAAAACAGCGAGGGTGCTCGCTTCTGCAACATGTGTGGAGCCCGCATCGCGGCCGCGGGGACGCCCGGCGGCGCCGTGCCGGCCCCGACGCAGCTCGGTGTGGCACGCGAGGGCGGGGGGAATGCCCCGCAGGCCCAGCCACAGGCCGGAAGCGGCCTGACGGGCGTGATGACCCCGCAGGTGGCCAACAACACCACGAGCGTCTCCCTCGAGGCGATCGGCGTGCGCACCGCCAAGCAGACCTGGACCATGGTCGGCATCGCCGCCGTGCTCTTCGCGATCCTCGGGGTCGCTGGAACGTACTTCGCGATGCGCCACGGCCAGCCCCAGACGGGGGCGGCGGCTCCGGAGGATCCCTTCACGGTCGGTGCGCCGACCGTCGCCACCGCCGGCCCGAGCACCGGGACGTCCACCGGCGGCGGGACGCCGTCCGGGACGATTCCCGAGGGCGAGGCGCCCCCGGAGGGGCTGCCGCAACCGAGCGCCATGTCGAGCGACCACGGCGAGGCGGCCCATCCGAGCGGGCATCCGAGCGCCACGTCGCAGGCGGGTCAGGGAACGAGCCCCACCAGCGCGATGCACGAGGCGACCGGGGCCGGTGCGACGTCGATGCAGACCGAATCCACGAGCGCGATGGACTCGGCCGGGACCTCGACGGATGCGACCGGCGCGATGAACGATGCCACCGGCACGGACACCGCCGCGAACGGCACGGGCGGCGAAACCGCGGGCACGGACGCGAGCGGCTCCGATCCCGATCTCGAGATGGAGATGTACTCGGGCCGGGTCCGGTATCTCGTGCGGCGTTACTACATGGCGAGCGCGACTCGCTGCTTCGACCACGCGACGGCGAACAATCCGAGCCTGCACGGACAGGTCGTCGTCGCCATCACGATCGGCACGAACGGCTACGTCTCGGACGCGTCGGTCGTGCGCAACAGCACGGGCGACGACACGCTCGGCGCCTGTCTCGCCGGCCAGGCGCGCACCTGGCGGCTCTCGCCGCCGCCGGGCGGTGAATCGATCCAGATGAACATGCCGTTCTCGCGGTGAGCATCCGCGCCCGGGGGCATGCGCGTCCGGCCACTTCTTGCGCCTACATTGTCCGACATGTCAGACTGTAGGGACCCAGGAGGTGTTCCATGGCATGGGTCCGCGAAGCACACGATCGCAAGACGGTCCGTCGGTCGGCGACGGTGAGCTGCCAGGCAGTGGCCGAAGAGGGCTTCCGCCTGCTCGGCCTGAGGACGCTCGATCTCAGCGAGCGTGGGGCCCTCGTCGAGAGCGCCGCCGACGTCCGCATCGGCGAGCCCGTGCTCCTCTCGTTCCGGGTGCCCAAGGGAACGAGCTGGATCGATGCCGAGGCGAAGGTCGCCCGCGTGATCAAGGGGCATCGCGCGAGCGACAAGGCGCGCGCGATCGCCCTCGAATTCACGCGGATCGACGCGACCGACCAGGCGCTGCTCGCGGGGGCCCTGCGGCGCATCGCTCCCTCCGTGCCCGCCCGTGGGCTCCGCAAGGACTACGCGGGCGAGGTGCTCGACATCGCCGCCGTCCGGGCCTCCTGACCGTCTCGGTCGACCCGTTCGGGCTAGTCGCTGGCCTCGTACGACCCTCGGATCCAAGGTAGGTGTATCCGCGGAGGCCGAACCATGACGGCGACCGAGCTCTGGGAGTTCTACGAAGGCACGGTCGAGGGCCAGAGGGCGTTCGTCTCGATCGACGTCTCGCTCTTGCCCCACGTTCCCGAGGGGGCGCGGCCCCTGACCGTGCGGGTGCGGGTGCCGTTGCGCCATCCCCGACCGGACGGCCTCGCGACGACGATCGAGCTCGCCGACCTCCTCGAGCTCGAAGAGACCGTGCTCCCCCTCGTCGAGGAAAGGCTCGACGGTCGCTTCGTCGCGGTATCGACGGCGGGGGGCTTCCGTGATTTCCACTTCTACGCCGCGCATCGGGAAGGGCTCGGCGAGATCGGTCGGGCGATCCGCCTCGCATTCCCGCTCTACCGAGTCGAGGTCGCCGTCGCGGACGATCCCGCCTGGAACGTGTACCGCGAGACGCTCTACCCGGACGAGCTCGGCTGGCGCTTCATCCGCGACCAGAGGCTGCTCGCGATGATGAGCGCCCACGGCGACGACGTCCGTTCGCCCAGGCTGCTCGTGCACCAAGTGCGATTCCCTTCGGAGGGGACCCGCCGACGTTTCGTCGAGGCGCTGCCGGACGGCCGCTTCGAGGTCGAGGCTTGCCTCCTCCGGGATCCCTCGGGCCTCTTCCCCTTCGGTCTCGAGCTCACGCATCGCGAGCCGATCGCGCCGCTCCACGTCTCCGCGGAATCGGGGTACCTCCACCGCCTCGCAGCCGCCTCCGGGGGCTCGTACGACGGCTGGCAGGCTCCCGTCGTGGACGAAGTGGCCTGAACGACGTGCGACCTGACGGAGCGCCGATCGACTAGCATCGGCCGCCGTCATGACGGACTCCCCGATCCGGATCGCCATCACGGGCGCTGCCAGCGGGCTCGGCCGCGAGCTCGCCCTCCGTTGGGCACGCGAGGGCGCGCGCGTGGCCATCGCCGACCTCCACGCGGAGCGCTCCGTGGCCGTCGCCGACGAGGTCGTCGCACGAGGCGGCGAGGCGCTCGTGCATCGCTGCGACGTCCGCCGCACGGAGGACCTCGAGACCCTCGTGGCTGCATGTCGGCGTGCGTGGGGAGGGCTCGACGTCTTCGTGAGCAACGCCGGGATCGCCGGGGGCGGCACGTTCGAGACGATCACGGACGAGCAATGGCTCTCGGTCCTCGACATCGACCTGATGGGCGTCGTCCGTGGTGCCCGAGCGGTCGTGCCGCTCTTCAAGGCGCAGGGCTCCGGGACCCTCGTGAACGTCGCCTCGATGGCGGGCCTGCTGGCACCTCCCGGGATGGCCTCCTACAACGTCGCGAAGACGGGCGTCGTCGCGCTCTCGGAGACGCTCCACGGCGAGCTCTCGCCCTTCGGCATCCGTGTCGTCTGCGTGTGCCCCTCGTTCTTCCAGACGAACTTGCTCGAGTCGCTCGAGACCTCGGACGCGGCGATGCGCGAGTCGTTCGAGCGCCTCCTCCGGAGCTCCGAGCTCACGGCCGCCGACGTGGCCGAGCGAATCTTCGCTTCCGTCGCCGGACGCGAATTCCTCTGCCTCCCGCATCCGAAGGGAAGGGACGCGCTCGAGCAGAAACGCCACGACTACCCGGCCTACCTCGCCGAGATGGAACGCATCGGCCGCTCCCGGGTCCGGAAGACGGAACGATGAGCCGATCGATCGGGCGCGGGCCCGACGAGCCGGGGATCAGGGCGCGAGGCTGAGGCGCTGGCTCATCGCGTCCCGGAGCTCGGTGGCCCGGGAGGACTCGATGCCGAGGCGACGCGCGAGGCCGACGTGGAACGCTTCTTCGAGACGGTCGACGGAGCCGTCGGCGCTCGCGAGCTCCCAGGCGAGCGCCAGCATGAGCTCCCGGAGCACCGGATGCGTGAGGCGCTTCTCGATGCCCTCGAGCGAGGGGAGCTCGTGGATCTCCTGGACGAGCTGATCGACGAGCTCGTCGTCGAGCCCGCTCTCGCCGATCATCGTCTTCACGAAATACGCTTCTTCCGGATCGAGCTTGCGATCGGCGTTGGCCATCCAGATGCAGACCTCGATCGCCGCGCGCTTCTCGCGATCGACGACGTCCTTCGGCTGCGTCGACATCCACTCGCGGAGCTCGGCGACGCGCTTCTCGCCGACGACGAACGTCGCGAGCGTCTCCCCCGCGCTCTCCATCCCGCCCCGGATGACGCCTCCCTTGGTCAGCGCCCCCACCCACGTCGACATCGCCAGCCTGGATTCGGTCATGTCGGGGAGCCTAACCGGCCTGCTCGACTCCGGGGAAGGGTGGATGGAAACCGGGTAGCATCCCCCCATGTCCCGACGCTCCGGGCCCGGTCTCCGTCTCCAGATCCTCTTCGCGCTCTGCGTCGCGTTCCTCTTCTCGCTCGGCTTGCTCGACCTCGTCGCCGTCCGTCTCGCCGAACGTTCGCGGGAGCACGCCCGGATCCGGGATGCCCAGGCGACCGCGAGGGTGGTCGCCGCCTCGCTCGCGAGCGCACCACTCGACGAGGTCCGCTTCCGCACCGTCGCCGACGTCCTCCTCGCGGAGGAACGTGTCGTCGGCGTGGAGCTCCGTCTCGACCTCGGCCCCCGCTTCTCCCGAGGCGATCTCCGTGCGCTCCGCACCGTCGAGACCGAGGTGCCGGGAGTGGGCCTCCTCCGCCTGCACCTGCCGGATCCCGGAGGTCGGGATCGCTCGCGTTTCGGCGACTACCTGCTGCTCTACGTCGCGCTCACCGGCGGCGCGATCCTCCTGCTCACCTACGTCGCGCTGACCGTGCTCATCGTGCGACCCGTCGAGGAGCTGACGCTCGCGAGCGAGCGGCTCGCGCGGGGGCAGCTCGAGGTCGAGGTCCCGGTCGCGGGCTCGGGCGAGGTCACGCGGCTCGGCGTGGCGTTCAACGACATGGCCGAGCGGCTGCGGGCCGATCGGGACGCCCTCGAGAAGAGACTCGCCGAGCTGACGGAGACGACGGCGCATCTCCGCTCGGCGCAGGAGCAGATCGTGCAGGCGGAGAAGCTCGCATCCGTCGGGAGGCTCTCGGCAGGCATCGCGCACGAGATCGGCAATCCCCTCGCCGCGATCCTCGGGCTCATCGAGCTCCTCCGCGGAGGCGATCTCCCCCCGCCGGAGCAGGCCGAATTCCTCGCGCGCATCCAGCGGGAGACGGAGCGGATCCACGCGATCATCCGGGATCTGCTCGATTTCGCGCGGCGGGGGCGTGGGGCCGAGGATCCGTCGGCGACGGCCCGCCCCGGCGCGGTCGTCGAGGAGGCCCTCGCGCTGCTCCGGCCCCAGAAGGAAGTCGCGCGGGTCGCGATCCGCTGCGAGCTCGACCCCGACCTGCCGCGCGTGCCCGGCAGCGCCGACCGGCTGACGCAGGTCGTGATGAACCTCCTGCTCAACGCGGTCGACGCGGTCGCGGGCCAGGGGACGATCGGGGTCTCGGTGCGACGGAGCGGGGACGAAGCCGTCGAGATCGCCGTGGACGACTCCGGGCCGGGAATCGCCCCGGAGGTCCGGGCCCACCTCTTCGAGCCCTTCGTGACCACGAAACCGGCGGGCCGGGGCACGGGACTCGGGCTCGCCGTGTGTCATACGATCATCGAGCGGCTCGGAGGTACCATCCGGGCCGAGAACCGGACCGAGGGTGGCGCCCGCTTCGTCGTGCACCTCCCCATCGCGAGAGAGGCGAAGCCGTGATTCGCAAGGCAGTCGGCAAGGCGTTCTTCGCCATGACGGGGTGGACGCTCGAAGGCGGGGTCCCTCCCGTGAAGAAGATGGTGCTCATCGCGGCGCCCCACACCTCGAATTGGGATTTCCCCTACACCATCGCCTCCGCGTTCGGTCTCGAGCTGCCGATCCACTGGATGGGCAAGCACACGCTCTTCGAGGGCCCGAAGGGGCTCCTCTTCCGCGCGCTCGGCGGGATCGCGATCGACCGCACGAAGGCGAACAACATCGTGCAGGCGATGATCGACGAGATGAACGCCCGCGAGGAGTTCTTCCTGGTCGTGCCGGCCGAGGGCACGCGCAAGGCCAGCGCGTACTGGAAGAGCGGCTTCTACCACATCGCCCGCGGCGCCAACGTCCCCATCGCGCTCGCCTACCTCGACTTCGGCAAGAAGCGCGCGGGCATCGGGCCGCTCGTCTACCCGACCGGCGACATCAAGGCCGACATGGACAAGATCCGCGCCTTCTACGCGGAGATGTCGGGGAAGTTCCCGGAGAAGTTCACTCCGCCGAGGCTCAAGGAAGAGGGCGCCGTCGCCTGATCGCGCGCCGCCCGGCGAGAGCGGTTGATCCGCTTCGCCGGGTCACGGCACCATGCCGGCATGACCGCTCCGAAGCCGCCCGGGCCGCCTGCGCCTCCCCCTCGTGCCTCCGTGCCGGGAGGAGCTCCGCCGAAGCCGCCCGCGGGGAGCCTGCCCCCGCCTCCGGTGCCGAAGACGACGCGCGGTCGGATGGACCTCGCCGAGTTCGCGCTGCGGCTCCGCGACGAGCAGCTGAAGGCACGCGTCGTCTACGTCGACCCGACGCTCAAGACGAACGCCGAGCTCGACGCGATCACGGCGCAGGTCGTCGCCGAGCTGCAGCAGCTGCAGAGCGTGGGCCTCAAGGCCACCGGGGCGCTCGATCCGCAGCAGGTCGAGATCGAGCTCATCAAGGCGCTGCGCGAGCACCTCGAGAAGATGCTCTCGCCGCGCCGAGAGCAGTTCCTCCGCTACAAGATCGAGCTGATCCAGCGGCGCATCACGAACCTCTTCTTCGCGTCCGAGATCCACGGGACGGATCAAGCGCTGCCGACGCGCGCGATGTACCACTACCCGGACGACGCGCTCTACCACGTGCTCCGCCACCACGAGGCGGAGATCGTCGAGGACCTCGAGACGCTCCCGTACAAGGATCCGCGGATCAAGGCCGAGGCGATCGATCGCTTCAAGAGCTTCCAGAAGCAGCTCGTGAGCCAGGTGCTCGCCCGGAGCATGCCGGACCTCGAGAAGATGCTCGTCATCTACCGGGACGTGCTCTTCTCCTTCCTCGTCCGCGAGTTCGCCTCGCAGCTCGGCGAGTTCGCGTGGGAGGTCGTGAAGGAGTCGCGCGTCGCGCACACGAACGATCTCACCTACAAGATCCGCGAGCAGGCCTTCGACTCGTTCCGCCACGTCTTCGAGCGGAAGTTCCTCGATCACCTCCTCGCGACGATCCAGGGGCCGCTCTCGGAGCGCATCCAGGGCGCCGACCTCCGGCCGGAGACGCTGCGCTTCGCGGCCGATCCGCGCATCTACGCGGAGATCTGCGCCGTCTGCTGCAACGCCATCTACGAGTTCCTGCACGGCGAGGGCTTCCTCGACCTGCCGGTCGACTGGCAGGCCCACCTCGCGAAGCAATGAGCCGCGGCCTTCAGCGGATCGCGGGCGAGGAGATGTGCACGCCGCCGCCGAGCGCCCGTAGGAGCTGGACGCGGGCCGAATAGAGCTCGCGGCTCATGGCGACGAGCGCGAGCTCCGCAGTCTGCTCGGAGCGGACCGCGAGGAAGATCGTCAGGAAGTCGACGATGCCCGCCTCGTACTGCGCCTCCGACGACTCGCGCAGCTCGGCCGCGTTGCGACGCTGATCCTCGAGGGTGATCAGGAGGGCTCGCTTCTGGGCCTCGAGGGCCATCGCGGACTCGACCTCGGAGAGGGCGGAGATCATCGTCTGCTCGTAGCCGGCGACGAGCTCGTCCACCTGCGCGCGTCGCTGGCCCCGGAGCGCGACGTTGCGCAGTCCCTGGAAGAGCGGCACGTCGAGCGTCGCGACCGCGGAGAACACGAAGCCGCTGGTCGTGCCCTGGCCGCGCGACGACTCGGCGTAGAGGGTCTGCCAGCCGGGCGTCACGGCGATCTTGAGCACGGGCAGCATCTGCCGCGCCGCGACGAGGTAGCGCCGATCGGCGGCACGGAGGCGGAGGAGGGCCGCTCGGATGTCGGGGCGCTGCTCCACGACGTCCGCCGTGAGCCCGTCCTCCGGCAGCTGCGGGAGCTCCGGGAAGGTCGCCGGCACGTCGACCGTGTAGCCGATCGGCGAGCGGCCGAGCAGCACGGCGAGGCGCGCGGTGGCGACGCGCTCCGTGCCCTCGAGCGACGCGAGGTTCGTGCGGACCGCCGCGACCTGCTGGCGCTGCTGCAGGACGTCGACCTCGTTCGTGATGCCGGCCGAGAAGCGCGACTCGAGCAGGGAGAGCAGGCGCTCGTTGGTCTCGAGCTGACGCTCGAGCTGGGTGCGCTGCACCTTCACGTAGACGAGGTCGAGCCAGGCCTCGGCCACCTCGGCGGCGACGCCGATCCCGATCGCGGCGCGCTCCTCCTCGCTCGCCTCCGCCTCGTCGCGGGTGGCCCGGTTCTCCTGGTAGAAGCGGCCGAAGATGTCGACCTCGTAGCCGACGGGGATCGATGCCTGGAAGCTCCGCGAGGTGACCGCGCCGATGCCGGGCGTGATGCTCTGGTTGTAGTTGGCCGCGCCGCGGCCGAAGACCTCGGGCATCAGGCGCGAGCGCGCGATGTCCGCGAGGGCCCAGGCTTCGAAGACGCGGGCGGTCGCCGCCACCACGTTCCGGTTGCGGTCGAGGGCCTCGAGCACGAGGGCGCGGAGACCGGGATCGCCGAGCCCTCCGAGCGCCGTCGGATCGGCGGTCGGGAGCGTCGCCGTGACGTCGAGCTCGGTCTCCTCGCGCGTCTCCTCCTCGGTCGGCACCTCGTCGTGGAGGGCGAGGGGCACGGGGCGGGCCCCGGAGGGACGGAGCGGTTGGGGCGAGCCGTCGGCGCGCCGGGTCACCGGCTCTTCGGCATGGGTTCCGGCGAGATGCGACGTGCAGCCCGAGAGCGCGAGGGCGAGCAGGACGACTGGGGTACGGCGCATGGGCGGTTTTTCTAGCCCTTCGGAGGCAGAGGACAAGGTGGAGGGGGGCTGGCTCACGCGTCGTCCGCGCTGCCGTCCACGAAGGCGTTGTCGGTGGCCATGCGCTCGGCGTCCTCCACGGTCCCGGATTCCGGGGTACCCGTCTCGGGGGCGAGCGCGGCCCGGAGGGCCCGGGCCTGCTTCTCGGTCGCGCCGGCGGCCACGAGCGTTTCCTCGGACGCCTCCGCGATGGCCTTCACCGAGCCGAGGGCGCGGAGCAGGAGGCCGCGCGTCTTCGGGCCGACCCCCGGGATCGCGTCGAGCGCGCTCCCGAGCCGCTTCTTCTTGCCGACCTTGGTGCGGAGCTCGTTCGACGCGCGATGGGCCTCGTCCCGAGCGAGCGCGAGCATCGCGAGGGCCGGGGTCCCGACGAGCGGGATCGGATTCTTCTGGCCCGGGAGGTAGACGCGATCGACGAGCTTGTCGCCGCGGACGTTCTCCTTCTCCTTGGCGAGGGAGGCGACCGGCAGCTCGGTCACTCCGAGCTCGGCGAGTGCTTCGACCGCCATGCGGAGCTGCCCGCGGCCACCGTCGACGACGAGGAGATCCGGGAGGTCCCAGCCCTTCTCCGCGTCCCGGCCGCGCCGGAGCCTGCGCGAGAGGACCTCGCGGATGGCGCCGTAGTCGTCGCCCCCCGAGACGGTCTTCACGTGGAAGCTCTTGTAGCGCTTGCGGTCGGGGGCCGCGTCCTCGAGCGCCACCACCATGGCCACCGTGTCCTCTCCGCCCGTGTGCGAGATGTCCACGCACTCGATGCGCCGCGGGAGGCGCGGGAGACGGAGCTTCTCCATGACCACGCGCAGCCGCTCCTCGACGTCCTGCTCCGCGCGGCGCTTCTCCTTGAACGCGTGCTCCGCGTTCTCGCGCGCCATCTCGACGAGGCGCGCGTTCGCGCCGCGCTTCGGCGAGCGGACCACGACCTTCTTCCCTCGCGCCTCGGCGAGCAGCTCGGCCACTCCGTCCATGGCCTCGATCTCGAAGGGGACGAGGACCTCGTCGGGGATCTCGCCGCCCTGGCCGTAGAGCTCGAGGACGAAGCTCGCGACGAGCTCGTCGTCCGGCAGGCTGACGTCCTTGAGGGCGAACGTGCGCACGCGGACGAGCTTCCCCGCGCGCACGACGAGCACGGCGACCTCGGCCTGATCGGCCTGACGGTGCACGCCGATCACGTCCTGATCGAGGTCTCGCACGGCCGACACGCGCTGCGACTCGCCGACCACGTCGATCGCCCGGAGCTGGTCGCGATGGACGGCGGCGCGCTCGTAGTCCATCGCGGCGGCCGCGGACCTCATGCGCTGCTCGAGCTGCTCCCGGAGCTCGTCGTGACGCCCGCCGAGGAACATCGCGACGTCCTTCACGGAGGTGCCGTAGGCCTCGCGATCGACCTCGAGCACGCAGGGGCCCGGGCAGCGCTTGATCTGGTACTGGAGGCACGGGCGCACGCGGCTCTTCATCTCCGCGTCCGTGCACGTGCGCAGCTGGAAATGGCGGTTCACGAGCCGGAGCGTCTGCCGCGCGGCGGTCGCCGAATGGTAGGGCCCGAAGTAGTGGGCGCCGTCGCGACGGGGCTTGCGCACGACCTCGAGGCGAGGCCAGCTCGCCTTCGGATCGAGGCGCAGCGAGAGGTATTCCTTGTCGTCGCGGAGCTTGACGTTGTAGCGGGGGCGCTCCGCCTTGATCAGCTGGTTCTCGAGGAGGGCCGCTTCCTTCTCGTTCGCCGTGACGAAGGTCTCGAGGCTGCCGAGCTCCCGCTCGAGCCGGGCGATGAAGAAGCGGACGTCGCCGGTGTTCGGCTGGAAATAGCTCCGGACGCGGCTCCTCAGGCTCCGCGCCTTGCCGACGTAGAGCACGGAGCCGTCGTCGGCCTTGAAGACGTACACGCCCGGCGAGGTCGGGAGCGTGTCGAGCGCGAGGCGCAGGGCTTCCGGATCCACGGTCCCTCAGCCGTTCGCGTCGCGGACGTGGAGCAGGCGTGCGTCGGTGACGACGACGTCCGCCGCGACGTCGCCCGGCTCGTCCGGGATCTCTCCGTGGAGCTGGAAGTCGAACGCGACGACGCAGCGCAGCGCGCGCACGAGAGTCGGCAGGAGTCGATCGTAGAAGCCCTTGCCGTAGCCGATCCGATGGCCGCGCGGGTCGACCGCGAGCGCGGGGACGAGCACGAGATCGACGTCCTCGGGCGCGATCCGGTCGGCGCTCGGGAGCGGCTCCGGCACCCCGAAGCCGCCTTCCTCGAGCACGTCTCCCTCGCGGTGGAGGTGGAAGACGACGCCGCCCGACTCCGGATCGACGCGCGGGAGCGCCACGCGCTTGCCCGCCGCCCACGCGGCCTCGACGATCGGCGCAGGGTCGATCTCGGCGTGGATGGGCACGAAGGCGGCGACGACGCGGGCCGCTCCGAACTCCGGGAGCGAGACCACGCGCTCTCCGACCTGCCGCGAGCGGGCGCTGCGGGCTTCGGCCGGCAGGGCCTTCCGGAGGGCGCGCATCGACCGACGGATCTCCTGCTTGGCCTTGCGGCGGAGGAGCGCTTCGTCGAGCTCGGGCAGGGGCCTCTTGGTCGGCGTCGTCACGACGGGAGAGGACTAGGTCTCGTCGTCTCCGGGCGCAAGCGAACCGTCGTCTTCCTCGTCCTCCGGATGCCGCTCGGCATCGCGCGCGAGTCGGCGATCGATGCGCTCGATCGCGGCCGAGAGGGCACGTCGCGTCGAGGTCTCGAGCGTCCGGCGTCGGGCCTCGCTCTGCTCGAGGTCGTCGGCGAGCCCGAGGGCCACGACGGCGAGCAGCTGCGTCGGCGACGCGGTGCGCAGCGCCTTCGGACCGAGCTCGGCGATCCGCTCGTTGATGACGGCCGCGAGGCGCTGGAGATGATCCGGATCGGCGTCCGTGGTCATCTTGTACTTCGCGCCGGCGATGTCGATGCTGACGGTTTGCTTCACGGCGTCGAGCCGAGGCTAGAGGGCTTCGATCGTCCGCGTCAAGGAGCGGCCCCTCCGCGATCTCGGAACGGCCCCGGTGCCGTGATACGCTCCGGAGCCCGCCCCCGTCGGGCGAGCCGACTCCCGAGAGCGCGATGATCCACGTCGAGTGTCCGTCCTGCCATGCTCCCTACGAGGTCGACGAGCGGCGATTGCCGAAGACCGGCCTCAAGATGCGTTGTCCGAAGTGCGACAGCACCTTCACCGTGACGGCCGAGGGCGTGATGACGGCGCCGGCCGCCGCCGCTCCGCAGGCGCCGCCCGCGGCCCCTCGGGCGGCCAAGCCGACCGCACCCGGGCTCGGCGCGGCGGGCGGTCCCCCGGCCCCGCAGGCCCCCCCGGCGCCGCCGAAGCCACCGGCGGCTCCCCGCAAGCCGACGATGGCCGGTCTCGGCGACCTCGAGCCGCCCGCCGCGGCTCCTGCCGCGCCACCGGCCGCGGCCCGCAGGGCGCCGCTGGCGCCGACGTTCCCGGGCGCGGATGCCGATCTCCCGGCGCCGAAGGGGGCGATCCCGGTTCCTCCCGGCTTCGACGATCTCGACCTCCCCGCCCCGAAGGGGGCCGTGCCCGCGCCGGCGGCGGCCAAGCCCGCGGCCGGCGGGCTCCCGGGCTTCGACGACTTCGACCTGCCGGCTCCGAAGGGCGCGGTGCCCGTGGCGGCCCAGAAGCCCGCCGCGCCCGCGATGCCGAGCTTCGACGACTTCGACCTGCCGGCGCCCAAGGGCGCCGTCCCCGCGCCGCAGCCGCCGGCGAGGCCCGCCAGGGCCGCGGTGCCTTCGTCGGACCTCGATCTCCCGGCCCCGAAGGGAGCCGTTCCCGCGCCGCCCGGCTTCGACGACTTCGACCTGCCGGCTCCGAAGGGGGCCGTGCCCGCGGCGAAGCCGGCGTTCGACGACTTCGACCTGCCGGCTCCGAAGGGGGCCGTGCCCGCGGCGAAGCCGGCGTTCGACGACTTCGACCTGCCGGCTCCGAAGGGCGCCGTCGTCGCACCGCCTCGGCTCGATGACCTGGATCTCCCCGCGCCCAAGGGCGCCGTCGCGCCCTCGTTCGGCGATCTCGATCTGCCGGCCCCGAAAGCGGCGAAGGCCGGTCCGCCGGTCCTCGATCTCGATCTGCCGGCGCCCAAGGCCGCGAAGGGGGCCCCCGCCCTCGGGGACCTCGATCTCCCCGCACCGAAGGTGGGCGGGGCCTCTCTCGACCTCGACCTCCCGATGGCGAAGCCGGGCGGAGCCTCGTTCGACCGCGATCTCCCCGCGCCGAAGACGGGCGGAGCCTCTCTCGACCTCGACCTCCCGATGCCGAAGGGTGCCGGCGGCATCGAGCTCGACCTGCCCACGCCGAAGGGGCAGGGGGCCATGCGCACGCCCTTCGACGACCTCGATCAAGGGGATGTCGGCACCGCCCGCGACCTCGATTTCGACGACCTGAAGCACGGCGGCGGAGGCGCGAGCCTCGACCTCGATCTGCCTCCGGCGAAGCCCGCGCGCGCGGCCGCTCCGAGCCTCGACCTCGACCTGCCTCCGGCGAAGCCCGCGCCTCGTGGTCCGGCGCCGGCCCTCGGCGATCTCGAGCTCCCGATGCCGAACGCGCCCGGTCCCTCGAAGGGGAACGTGGCGCTCGATCCGCTGGCCGAGCTCGACCTCGGCCGGCCCGCGGCCCCTTCCGCGGCGAAGGTGTCGGGCGGCGCGCTCTTCGGAGCCTCCGAGGCCCCGCCAGCGCCCGCGATGCCGACGCTCGAGGACGACCTGGCCCTGCCTTCGCCGCGCAAGCGCGAGGCCGCGCCCGGTAGCCCGGTGACCGCCGACGGTCGCGCGGGCGCCGGGGGAACCGGGTTCGGCGAGCTCGATCTCGGCGACGAGCACGTCGAGGAAGCGGAGGTGGGCGTCGAGTTCGGAGGCATCCCGACCTCCGAGGCGCCGCCGTCGTCCGGGGGCATGCCGGACGTCCACGCGCCGCCCCCGATGGTCCAGGAGGCCGACCGCAAGGCGGAGCTCGGCCGCGAGGATCGCAAGGCCCAGGCGCTCACGCTGAAGAAGAAGAAGTTCGTCCGCGCCCTCGTGGTGACGGCCCTCACGCTCACCGTCGTGGGCGGGGTCGGCTTCGCGCTGAAGGAGACCAAGTACGGCGTCTTCGGCCGCTTCGCGCTCGAGAAATACCTCCCGGAGGCCGGCACCGAGGCCTCGGCCCGAGCGGCGATCACGGCCGCGGAGAACGGCGCGAAGAGCGATACCTACGCCGACGTCCGGGCGGCGCTACGCAGCCTGAGCGAGGCGCGCGCACGCGAGGGCCTGAACCGCCTGCTGCTCACGCGCAGCGTCGTGCACGAGTCGCTCTACCAGGTGCGTTTCGGGGCGGATCCGGCGAGCTCGTCGCGCATCGGGCGGATCCTCGCCCGGCTCGAGGAGCGCTCGAACGACGCCCCGGGGATCGAGCTCGCGCTGGCGGCGGACAACCTCCGTCGGGGTGCCCTCGAGCAGGCCGTGCAGCACGTCGGCACCGCCCGGGCGCAGGCCTCGAACGACCCGTACGTCGACCTCGTCTCCGGCGAGATCGCGCTCGCCAAGGGGGACGGGGCCGCCGCGGCGACCGCCTTCCGCGCGGGCCTCGCCCACGGAGGCGGCGCCCGGGCGCAATGGGGCCTCGCCCGCGCGCTGCGCGAGACGCACGACGCGGGCGCGCTCGCGGCCGTGGACGCGACCCTCGCCGCGAGCCCCGGCCACATCGCGGCGCGCGCCGCGAAGGCGGATCTCGTGCTCGCGGCAGGTCGTCCGGAGGAGGCGCTCGGCCTCGCCCGCGAGGCGGCCGGCATGGTCGACGTCGCCGGGCGTCGCCTCCGCGGCTCGCCCGTGGAGCGCGCGGGCGCCCTCGTGACCGTCGGTCGCATCGAGGAGTCGCGCAACCATCGCGCGGACGCCCGGTTCGCCTACCAGGCCGCGTGCCAGCTCGATCCCTACTCGCTCGTCGCCCTCGTCGGCGCGGGGCGCATGCTCGTCGAGGAGGGCCTCTTCCGAGAGGCGCTCGTGCGCTTCCAGTCGGCCCTCGAGCAGCCCGAGCCGCGCGGCCTCGTCGCGGAGGGGGAGCGACCGCTCCTCGTCCAGGCGAAGCTCGGTCTCGTCCAGGCGCTCCTGCGTCTCGACCGGCCCCAGGAGGCGCTCGAGACGGCGCAGGGTCTCGCCCGCGATCGCGCCGACGATCCGGAGGCGCTCCTCGCGCTCGGCAACGTGCAGGAGGCGCTCCGCCAGGCCGCCCAGGCCGAGGCCACCTACCGCAAGGTCATCGAGGTCGCGCCGACCTCCTTCGCGGGGTACCTGGCGCTCGCCCAATTCTTCTTCGGCCAGGAGAAGCCCGACGAGGCGGCCCAGGCTCTCGCCCTCGCGGACGGTCACGTCGAGGTCACGGCCGAGGTTCGCCGCATGAAGGGCGAATCGGAGCTCCGTCGCAACAACCTCGCCGCGGCGCGCGCGGAATTCCAGGGCGCGCTCGAGCTCGACGCGAACGATCGGGGAGCGCTCTTCGGCCTCGGCGTCACCGACCGTCGGGACAACCACCTGAACGATGCGCTCGCCACGTTCGATCGTCTCCAGCGGCTCGACGCGAGCTACCCCGGGCTGATGCTCGAGCGTGGCCTCGTCCTCGAAGGGCTCGGCTACATGGACCGCGCCGTCGAGGCCTACGAGCGCGCGCTGCGCGCGAACCCGGAGGACTCCACGCTCGAGATCCGCCTCGGCGCGGCGCAGGTCGTCGCGGGTCGGCTCGATGCCGGAGAGCGCACGTTGAACGCGGTGCTCGCGCGGACCCCGAACGATCCGGTAGCGATCCACTACCTCGGCCGCGCGGCCTTCCAGCGCGGCGACTACGCGGCTGCCGAGCAGCGCCTGGCGCAGGCGGTCACGCTCGACCCGCAGCGGGCCGAGTACAACGTGTACCTCGCGTGGTGTCGGCTCGACCAGAACAACATCGCGGCGGCTCGCGAGGCCGTGAACTCCGCGCTCGCGGCCGATCCGAACTCGGGCGATGCGCACTGGGTCTTCGCGCGCATCCTCTCGCGCACCGGCCAGGCGGCGGACGCCCTCGTCGAGGGCCAGCGTGCCCTCGAGCTCAATCCGCGTCGCGTCGAGGCGTGGGCCGTCATCGGCGAGGCCCAGGAGCAGCTCGGCAATCGCAGCGACGCGATCGCCGCCTTCGTGCGCGTGACGACGGCGAAGCCCGACGTCGGCGAGTACTGGTACAAGCTCGGTCGCGTGCGCATCGACGCGGGACAGGCCGGCGAGGGCGTCTCGGCCCTGATCCGCGCGGCGGACCTCGGCGATGCGATGTCGAAGCGTCCGCCCTGGCTCGCCGACGCGCATCGTCTCGCCGGCGACGGCCTGCGTGGGCGCGGTGACCGCGCCGGCGCCATCCGCCACTACCAGCGCTACCTCGAGACGGCTCCCGCCGGCGGCATCGATCGCGCCGAGGTCCAGCAGGCGCTCATCGAGCTCGGGGCGCCGCCCGCCCAGTGACCGGCTTCGCGGCCTCGGGCGTCGGGAGCTCGATCCCGGCGCGGCGCGCGACCCGTCGTGCCTCTTCGAGGGCGCGCGCGGCCACGCGTTCGACGTCGACGCCGAGGAGCTCTCCGCGTTGGACGACGACGCGTCCGTCGACGACCACGTGTCGGACGTCGGCGCCGCGGGAGGCGTAGACGAGGGCACCGATCGGGTCGGGCGAGGGAGTCTGGGCGAGGCCGCCGAGGCCGACGACGACGACGTCCGCCTTGGCGCCCGGGACGAGGACGCCGACGTCGTCGAGCCCGAGCACGCGCGCCCCCTCGCGCGTCGCGAGCGCGAGCGCCTCCGCGGCCGGGAGCGCCGCCGCGTCGCGTCGCTTCACCTTCGCGAGGAGCGCCGCGGAGCGCATCTCGACGAAGGGGTCGTGGGTGTCGTTGCACGGCGCCCCGTCCGAGCCGAGCCCGACCACCACGCCCGCGTCGCGGAGGGCGCGCACGTCCGCGATTCCGCTCGCGAGCTTCAGGTTCGCGCTCGGGCAGTGGACGACGCGGGTCCCGTGCTTCGCGAGTCTCCGCATCTCCGCGGCCCGGAGCTGCACGCCGTGCGCGAGCACGACGTCGGGGCCCTCGAAGCCCGCGGCCGCGAGGGCCGCGACGTCGTCCATGCCGAGCACGCGACGCGCGAGGGCACGCTCTTCCGCGTGCTCGGCCGCATGCGTGTGGAGCAGGCAGCCACGCGCTCGAGCCCGCTCCGCCGTGGCCTCGAGCAGCTTCCGCGAGCACGAGAGCACGAAGCGCGGCGCGTACGCGTAGCGGACCCGGCCGTCCGCGGCTCCGTGCCAGCGCGAGGCCAGCGCGTCGCTCTCGGCGAGGCTCTCCCTCGTGCTCTCGCGGAGGCCCTTCGGGACTCCGGCGCCGCGATCCATCATGGCCTTGCCGCTCGAGCCCCGGATGCCGGAGCGCACCATCGCCTCCATCACCACGTCGTGGTGGTGGACCGTGCCCATGTCGAGGATCGACGTGGTCCCCGAGAGCAACATCTCCGCGAGCCCCAGCTCGGCGCTCGCCCGGAGCGAAGCCTCGTCGTGCGCCGCCTCGAGCGGCCAGATGCGCTCCGCGAGCCATGCGAGCAGCGGGAGGTCGGCGGCGTGGCCACGGAAGAGGGTCTGGCAGAGATGGACGTGCGCCTGGACGAAGCCGGGGATCACGGCGGCTCCGCGTGCGTCGAGGACCCGCGCTCTCGGGGCTTCGACGCGGCCGATCGCGAGGATCCGATCGCCCCGCAGGTGGACGTCCGCGACGCGCGGGGGCGTCCCGTCCATGGCGATCACCGTGCCCCCGCGCACGACGACGTCGAGCGTCACGTGGGCTCGCTCCCCCCGAGATGGCTCGGGCCGAACGCATGCGGCAGGAGGCTCGCGACGTCCGTGTCGAGGACCGCGCCCGACGTGGTGGCGCAGCGGATCGGGAACGAGGGCGGGAACTCGGCGAGCACCTGACGGCACATGCCGCAGGGCGTCCCGGGCGCGTCGCCTTGCGTCACGACGGCGAGGGCGAGGAAGCGCCGCGCGCCGGCTGCGACGGCCGACCCGATCGCGGAGCGCTCCGCGCACTGGCAGAGCCCGTAGCTCGCGTTCTCCACGTTGGCGCCGACGAAGATGCGGCCGTCCTCCGCGAGGAGCGCCGCGCCCACGTGGTAGTGGGAGTAGGGCGCGTACGCCTTCTCGCGGACCTCGGTCGCGCGGCGCACGAGCTCGTCGAGATCGGGGGCGCTCATGCGAGCCCTCCGACGATTCCCTCGACCAGGGCGGTGAAACGATCGCTCGCGAGGGACGCCGTCTCCTTGACCTCGTCGTGCGCGAGCTTCTTCCCCGCGAGGCCGGCCGCGAGGTTCGTGATGCAGGAGAGCCCGAGCACGCGCAGACCGACGTGCCTCGCCGCGATGGTCTCGAGCACCGTGCTCATGCCGACGGCGTCGGCTCCGAGCGTGCGGAGCATCCGGATCTCCGCGGGCGTCTCGTAGCTCGGACCGAGCAGGCCCGCGTACACGCCTTCGGCGAGCGGGATGCCCCTCTCCCGCGCGACCCGGTGCGCGAGCGCGCGGAGCTCGGGATCGTAGGCCTCCGTCATGTCGGGGAAGCGCGGTCCGAGCGTGCGTCCCGACGCACCGACGAGCGGGCTCCGTCCCGTGAGGTTGAGGTGATCCGTGATGAGGAGGAGCGCGCCCGGCGCGAGGTCCGCCGCGATGCCCCCGGCGGCGTTCGTGAGCACGAGCACCTCGCAGCCGAGCCGCGCGAGCAGGCGCGTGCCGAAGACCACGTCGTCCTCGGCGCGTCCCTCGTAGAGGTGCACGCGCCCCCTCAGGATCGCCGTCGTGACGCCCGCGACCCGGCCGACGACGAGCTCCCCGTCGTGCCCTTCGACCGACACCGTCGGCATGCCCGGGATCGCCGCGTACGGGAGCCGGACGGCGTCCACGGCGCGCTCGCCGAAGGCTCCGAGACCGGAGCCGAGGACGAGACCCACCCGGGGACGCGCCCCGGTCGCCTTCTCCACGCTCTCGCGCGCCCGCTCGAGGCGCGCCGCCTCATCGTTCGTCGAAACGTCCACGCCCCGAGGATGGCACACGTCGGGCCCCGTAGGATCCGCGAGCGCTTCTCTGCTACGAAGGGGGCATGGGAGAGAGGCTCTCGGTCCTCCTGCTCGCGCTGGCCCTGTCGGGCTGCCGCGCCTGCGGTCCGTCGGCAACGGCCACCACGACCGAGACGGAGTCGACGTCGGGCGGCGAGTCGGGCGAGACCGAGGCGGCTCCCGTGGCCGTCGCGCACCTTTCGCCGGGCCTCGACGTGCGTCCCCTGCCCCTGCTCTGCGACCGGAACGTCCGCGAGATGTGCAACGCGCTCGACGACGACTGCTCCGGCGGTATCGACGAAGGCTGCGGGTACGCCACCGGCAAGCTCCAGATCACCGCCGCCTGGACCACCGGGGTCGACCTCGACCTCTACGTGACGATCCCCTCCGGCGACCTCGTCAGCTACCAGCGGCCGACGTCGTACGACGGTGCGGTGGTCGATCGGAGCTCGCGCGGCAACTGCGAGCGCACCCCCGATCCGGCGAACGTCGAGAACTTCGTGTACCCGGGACGCCCGCCCTCCGGCCACTACGTCGTCGAGCTCCACTACTGGGGCGAGTGCATGAGCAGCGCCGGCAGCACCGACGTCACCGTGGGCCTCTCGGCCGGAGGCCGTCAGGTCGGCGCGTACCGCGTGACCATCGGCCCGAACGAGCGCCGCGCCGTGCTCGAATTCGACGTGGAATGACGGCCGACCGGGAGCGCGCCGTGCAGCACGGCCTTCCCCTCGCCGCGCTCGCGACCGCCGCGCTCGTCGCGTCGGCCGGAGGGGCCGCCTGTCTCGGGGCGAAGCCCTCGCTCGTCGTCACCCTCGAGGCCCTCGCGTTCCTCCCGTATGCCCTGCTCGTGCAGCGCTCCGTGGCGCTCCCCGTGCGAGCGTCGATGGCCTTCGCGGCCCTCTCGGCGATCCCGGCCCTCGCGGCCCCTCCGGTCCTGTCGGACGACCTCTTCCGGTACCTCTGGGACGGAAGGTTGCTGCTCCACGGAATCTCTCCCTATGCGCTCGCTCCCGACGATCCGAGCCTCGCTCCGCTCCGGGACGAGGCCTTCGCCCACCTGAACCACACGGGGATCGCGACGATCTACCCCCCTTTCGCGGCCCTGCTCTTCGCGCTCGCGAGCCCGCTCGGCGTGCTCGGTCCGAAGCTGCTCGCCCTGCTCGCGCACCTCGCCGCGACGCCGATCGTCGCCGGCCTCGCCGGGTCGCGGCGGTGCGAGGCCGCCCTCGTCCACGCTCTCTGTCCCCTCGCCCTCGTCGAGACCGCGCTGGCCGGCCACGTAGACGCCGTCGCCGGCGCGTTCCTCGCGCTCGCCGTCCTCTCCCTCGCGCAGGCCCGCCCGGTCCGGGCCGCGTGGGCCGCCGGCTTCGCGACCGCGACGAAGCTCGTCGGTCTCCTGCTCCTTCCCATGCTGGCCGTGCGCGACCGCCGGGCGACGGCCCTGCTGCTCGGGCTCGCGCTGCTCTCCGTCGCGCCCCTCGTGACCGCGGGCGGCTCGACCGAGCGGGCCGGGCTCGGACACTACGCGCGGCGGTGGCGCGGCAACGACGGCCTCTACGGCGTCGTGGAGGCGACCGTCGCGGCCGGCCTCGCCGCGTGCTGCGAGACGACGCCGAGGCGCGTGTCCCTCCCGGGGCTCGCGTCGTACGAGCGTCTCGTGCGCGGGACGCCCCTCGACCCGCGGCACACCTTCCTCGGCCCGAAGAAGGAGCCTTCGCGCGCGACGGACGTGCACCTCGACTCGATCGCGCCCTTCCTCGCCCGGGCGCTCGTCGCCGCGACGATCGCGGTGTTCGCGCTCGTGCTCGCCCGACGTCGCGTCGAGCCGCTGCTCGCGACCCGCCACCTCGTGCTCGCGGCGCTGCTCCTCGCGCCGCAGGTCCATCCCTGGTACCTGCTCGTGCTCCTGCCGCTCGAGGCCGCGAGCGGTCGCCTCGCCGGCCTCGTCTTCGCGGCCAGCGCGCTCGTCGCCTACGCGCCGCTCGACGGCTGGCTCGCCGAGCGCACCTGGGACGAGCCGCTCCTCGGCCGCGTCTTCGAGCACGGCCTCGTGCTGGCGGTCGTCGCGGCCGAGCGCCTCGGGCTCGTCGCGCCGCTCAGCGCGAGCGCTTGTCGTGGACCAGCGGCGACATCCGGCGACCGATCTCCTGGATCGCCTCCGGCGCCCGTCGGATCGGGAGGTCCAGGATGAGGTGCTCGTGACGGTCGGCGTCGACCCGGAGGCCGACCCGGCCGGGCAGGCCGAACTCGAGCAGGGCGCACTCGGAGCGCACCCAGACGGCGATCAGGCTCTCGGAGCGGAGGGCGAGGGGCAGGCCGAGGCGCTCGGCCCCCTTCCGCGCCAGGACCTCGGCCTCCTCGAGGGGCAGGCCGAGGATGTTCTCCACCATCGCGTCGAAGCCCGTGAGGCTCCGGCCGCGCCAGAGGCCGAGCAGGATCGCCTCCGCGAGCGCGATCTCGAGCTCCTCCCGGACGTCCTCGCCTTCCCTCCGGCGGTCGAGCAGGCCCGCGAGCACGTCCAGGCGGGCATCCGCCAGGGCGCGCGCGTCCCGGTTCGCGACGCCGGGCATCAGGGCCACCGCGCGGGGGTCCTTGAGCTTCGGCGTCCTGGGTCGGTTCGTACGGAGCTTGGTCTCCTCGGAGCGCGCGAACGCTTCGAGATCGGGGGGGAGGCGCTTGCGCTCCTCCGGGGCCCGGCGTACGACCTGGACCGCCCCGGGGGCGTCCTTACCGCGGTTCTTCCGTGGGGGGGTCATCGAGGAGCCGGGAATAGCACGCCTCCGGATTCGCGGTAGGTCGCGCCATCCCGGGTGGGTGTCGAGAAAGATCCGATTTCTCCTTGCCCGCCCCGGCTTCCTGCCTAGAATGCACGCCCCTTGCCATCGCTGCAGGGATAGACGGGATTTCATCATGTACGCAGTCATCAAGACCGGCGGCAAGCAGTACCGCGTGAGCCAGGGCGAGACGCTCCGGGTCGAGAAGCTCCCCGGTGACGTCGGCGCCAAGGTCGAGTTCAACGAGATTCTCCTGGTCGGTGGCGAGAAGGTCGTCGTCGGCAAGCCGACGGTCGCGGGCGCCAAGGTCGTCGCGTCGATCGTGGCCCAGGATCGCGCCAAGAAGATCATCGTCTTCAAGATGCGCCGGCGGAAGAACTACCGCCGCAAGAACGGCCACCGTCAGCCGTACACCGAGCTGCGCATCGAGAGCGTCAGCGCCTGAGAGCGAGGGAAGCGCCATGGCACACAAAAAGGGACAAGGTTCCTCCCGCAACGGCCGCGACTCGAGCCCGCAATACCGCGGCGTGAAGGTCTTCGGCGACCAGAAGGTCACCGCCGGCAGCATCCTCGTGCGTCAGGTCGGTCAGACCTTCGCCCCCGGCAAGAACGTCGGCGTCGGCAAGGACTACACGCTCTGGGCCGAGATCGACGGCGTCGTGAAGTACGAGCGCAAGGGCAAGTCGGGCAAGAAGGTCTCGGTCTACCCGATCGAGGCCTGAGCCACTTCCCAGCGAATCCACCGAGTCGCCCGGGCCACGTGCCCCGGCGGCTCGTCGCGTTCCGTCGTCTCGGAGCAGGGGCGGCTCCCTGCGGGGACCCTCGCGCGCCGACACCGCGATCCGCGGTCTGATAGGCTGTCGGGGAAACGTGCAGCTCCCACTTCCCCTCTCCGACCTCGGCTTCCTCGACGCGACCACGCCTCCGCCCCGGGCCGAGCGCATCTACGTGAACCGCAGCCTGCGGATGGACCAGGTCGAGGCCGTCGGCTTCGACATGGACTACACGCTCGCGATCTACCGCCAGGAGGCGATGGATCGGCAGAGCATCGAGGCCACGGTCGAGAAGCTCGTGAAGCGCGGCTACCCCGAGGCGCTGCGCCACATGCACTACCGCCTCGACTTCGCGATCCGAGGGCTCCTCATCGATCGCAAGCTCGGCAACGTCCTCAAGATGGACCGCCACCGCTACGTGAAGAAGGCCTACCACGGCTTCCGCGAGCTCACGGTGGACGAGCGTCGCGAGGCCTACCACACGCGCCGCATCCGGGCGCTCGGCGGCCGCTACCACTGGGTGGACACGCTCTACTCGCTCTGCGAGGTCTCGATGTTCGCGGCGGCGATCGACGCGCTCGAGCGCGAGGGCATGGCCGTCGACTACGAGAGGCTCTACGGCGACATCCGCAAGGCGGTCGACGAGAGCCATCAGGACGGGACCATCCTCGGCCCCGTGCTCGCCGACCTGCCTCGTTTCATCCGCAAGGATCCGGAGCTCGCGACGGCCCTCCACAAGCTGAGGAGCGCGGGCAAGAAGGTCTTCCTGCTCACGAACTCGCACGCGCCGTACACCGACACGATGATGAGCCATCTGCTCGACGGGCAGATGCCGGCCTATCCGACGTGGAAGAAGTACTTCGACGTCGTCGTCACGACGGCGAAGAAGCCCTCCTTCTTCGTCGGCAGCGAGCCCTTCCTCGAGGTCGTCGGCGACGAGCGGATCCCGGCGACGACGCTCGAGCGCGGGCGCGTGTATGCCGGCGGGAACATGCAGGACTTCGAGCGCATGCTCGGGATCGCGGGCGATCGCGTCCTCTACGTCGGCGATCACATCTACGGCGACGTGCTCCGCGCCAAGAAGGAAGGCGCCTGGCGCACGGCGATGATCCTCCAGGAGATGGAGGAGGAGCTCTCCGTCGTCGATCGTCTGCGCGCCGATCACGAGCGGCTCGACGCGCTCGAGGAGCAGCGCATGCAGGCCGTCGACGAGCTCCGCGAGCACCAGTCCAGGCTGAAGCGGCTCGTGAAGAAGCTCGAGGGCGAGCTGCCGCACGACCAGCGCCTCGAGCTCGAGGCCTCGCGTCTCCGCCACAAGCGCGCGGCCGATCGACTGAAGCACCGTCTCGAGGCCCTCGAGGCCGAGCACGAGGAGCTCGAGCGCGCGATCGAGGTCCACTTCCACCCGTTCTGGGGCTCGCTCTTCAAGTGCGGGCCCGAGGTCTCGAGCTTCGGCGATCAGGTCGAGGAGTACGCCTGCCTCTACACGGCACGCGCGTCGAACCTCCGCCACTACTCGGCGTTGCACTACTTCCAGAGCCCGCGCGATCGCATGCCGCACGAGCTCTGAGACGGTCCGGGAAGCGCCTCGCGGCGGTCGATTCCGGCCGGAGCGGAATGGTGCTGTCACTCGGGAATTGGCGGCGAATTCCAGCCCGGAATCGACATCTCATCCCCCGGATCATCCTCCCTTTCGCCGGGGCGGCGTGCTAGCCGCGGGGCATGTCGCGGTTCGGCATCGTCCTCTCGCTCTTCGCCCTCCTCCTCGTCTCGTTCCACGAGCCCGCGAGGGCCGCCGCGCAGCGGGACGCCGCGTACGAGGCGCGCATCCTCGAGCCGCTCCGCGCCTCGAATCCGGAAGCGGCGGCCGCTTTCGAGCGCGCCACCGGGGAATTCGACGAGCAGCGATTCGACCAGGCCGAGCGCGACCTCCTGCGGGTGCGCGAGCTCGCGCCGACCTTCTCGCACGCGACGCGCCGTCTCGGCTACGTGCGGCTCCGACAGGAACGCGTGGGCGAGGCGATCGAGCTCTTCCGCGCGGCGATCGTCGAGGAGGACCTGCCCGAGAACCGCTCGGCCCTCGTCCGGATCCTCGCCGAGCGGGGGGGCGAGGACCTCGCCTCCGCGCATGCCGAGCTCGGGCTCCTGCGGCAACGGTTCCCGGAAGCGAAGGAGACGGTCGAGGCCGAGCTCGCCGTCGCCGTGGCCGACCGCGACGTGCAGCGGACGCAGGAGGCGCTCGACCGTCTCGCCACGCACGCGGCTTCCGGGCCGGAGCTCGCGACCGCGCATGCGAGGGCCGCGGAGCGCTTGGCCGTGCTCGACGCCCGCGCGGCGGAAGGGTGGATCACCGAGGCGATCCGTCTCGCACCGACGGACGCGGACGTGTGGCGCGTGCGAGCCATGACGGCCATGCGCTCGGGCGACCGGATCGCGCTGCGCGCGGCCATCACCCACCTCCACGAGCTCGCTCCTGGGGACGCGCTCACGTATTTCTTCGAGGGGGTCGAGCACGCCGCCGCGGGTCGCCTCGACGAAGCCGAGCAGAGCCTCGCGCTCGCACGGTCCTCGGGCCTCCCGCTCGAGCTCGGTGACGAGCTCGAGGCGGCCATCGAGGCACCGCGGCCTCGCTTCCCCTCCGTCGTGCGTCCCCTCGCGTGGATCTTCGGCTCGTGGCTCGCGGGCCTCGCGCTGCTCCTCCTCGTCGGCTCGGTGCTGTCGTACCTGACGCTTCGCGCCGTGCGCACGCTGCCGACCCACGTCGACGGAAGCGGGACGGTCGTGTCGGCACGGCTCCGGGCGGCGTATCGCCTCCTGCTCGGAGCCTCTTGCGTCTACTACTACCTCTCCATGCCGGTCGTGGCCCTGCTCGTGCTCGTCGCGGCGGGCGGGGTGTTCGCGCTCTTCTTCGCCATCGGTCGGCTGCCGATCAAGCTCCTCGGGATCGTGGCGATCGCCGCCCTGGTCACGCTCTTCCACATGGTGCGGAGCCTCTTCGTGCGCCCCGTCGAGACGGAGCCCGGTGAGCGTCTCGAGCTCGCCCGCTACCCGGAGCTGCGAGCGCTCCTCGACGAAGTCGCGGGCGTGGTCGGGACGCGCCCGGTCGACACCGTCTACCTCGTGCCGGAGGCCGATATCGCCGTCTTCGAGCGGGGAAGCCTGCGCAGGCAGCTGAGCGGCGGGGGCGAGCGCTGCCTCGTCCTCGGGCTCGCTGCGCTCGATCGCATGCGCCTGTCCGAGCTGAAGTCGATCCTGGCGCACGAGTACGGTCACTTCCGGAACGAGGACTCCGCCGGCGGAGGGCTGGCGCTCGCCGTGCGTCGCTCGCTGCACACGATGGCCGACGGGCTCGCCCAGGCCGGCACGGCCACCCGTCTGAATCCCGCCTGGCTCTTCCTGGACGGCTACTTCCGGATCTTCCTCCGCATCTCGCACGGGGCTTCGCGCCTGCAGGAGGTGCTCGCCGATCAATGGGCCGCGCTCGCCTACGGCTCGGGCGCGTTCGAGCGGGGCCTTCGTCACGTCGTCGCGGCCGACGTCCGCTTCGGGACCCAGATGGAGGCGCTCGTCCGCGAGGCGCTCACGGCGGAGACGCCGATCCAGAGCTTCTACACGCAGCTCCCGGCCACGCCGGTGCCCGAGGAGGAGCTCGAGAAGAAGATCGCCGAGGTCCTCACGCGCGAGCCCACGGCGTACGACAGCCATCCGACGCCCGAGGCGCGGTTCGAGCGTGTGCGCCGGATCGACGCGCCCGGGACGCGCCTCCACGACGACGACGACCTGCGCTTCGCGAGCGAGCTTCTCCCCGACTACCGCGCGCTCGAAGACCGCATGTCCGAGTGCCTGCGGAGCCGCTTCCTCCTGGCCGGGCTCCCGGTCCACGCTCCCGAGGCTCCGCAGCCTTCCTGGCCCTGACGCAGACGCGCGCCCGCGCCGGTCGGAGATCGAGGTCGGTCTCCGACCCGGACGCCGAGTGAGGAGATCCATCGATGTTCGACTTCCTCTTCCGAGCCGGACGCGTCCGGAAAGCCGTCGCGAAGCTGCTCGATACCGAGCTCGAGCCCGCGTCGATCCTCGCGGAGGTCGCCCTGGGCGATCGCGAGGAGGTCGTGATCGAGGGTCTCCGGAAGCTCGAATTCGAGGAGCGGGACGATCGCGCGCTCGCGCTCGCGCATGCGGTGCTCGCCGCCGACGTCGCGACGCCGAAGTCGCTGCTCGCGGCGGACGCGCTCTTCGCGACGCGTGGCGACGCCGATGCCTGCGTGCGCGTCTGCGAGCGTGCCCTTCGTCACGCGCCCGAGTCGATCGAGCTCGCGAACCGGCTCGCCATGCGTCTCGTGGAAGCGGGGGATCCGGAGGAGGCGCTCGTCGTGCTCGACGGCATCGCTCGGCCGACGCTCGGCACCACGCTCGAGCGGGCCTGTGCGCTCGTCGCGCTCGATCGGCCGGCCGAGGCGCTGCCGTTGCTCGAGCTCGCCATGGACGGATACGAGGGCGAGATGCGCCTGGCGACCTCCGCGAGCGCCTTCGACCTCTACCGGGAAGGCCATCAACGGGCGAGCGATCTCCATCACGCGGTGCACGGGCGCCTGGTCGGACCCGAGGCGGGGGTCGTCCGGGCGGCGCGCGCCGGCAAGCTCGATCCCCACGCCGGCGTGAACTATCGCCTCCTCGCCGAATCCCTCATGGTCGGCACGCCCCACGTGCCGGAGCGGACGGAGCTCGAGCGACCCGAACGGATCCTCGAGAGGCTCGCCGGTGTCGCCGAGGCGTCCGCGACGACGCTCGCCAAGCGCGGCGAGGCGGAGCTCCGGCTCGGGAAGTCGAGGCAGGCGCGACGGTCGTTCGAGGCCGCGTGCGCCGCGGACGGCACGCACTTCGCCGGGTTCCGCGGCATCGGCGCCGTCCTCGACCACGAGGCCCACGGCCTCTTCGAGGCGGCAGGCGAGCTCCCGGAGGTCCCTCTGCCTCCTCTCCTCCCCGAGGTCGTCCCGGACTGGGACGCGCTCACCCCGCTCGAGCGCCGGGTGGTCGTGGCATCGGTCGCGCCCCTGCGTGCCGTGTTGCCGCGGCTCGCCGCCGTGGGGGCCGAGGTCCGGCTCCTCCCGATCGACGTCCGCACCGTCGATCTCGAGGTCTTCCGGGACTACGACGCGGAGCGCTTCGAGGACGACGACAGAGCTCTCGCCGCCCTCGGCGGCGTCGCCGGAGCGCGGGACAACGTCGCCCTCTCGCGCATCGAGGAGCTCCTCGACGTCGAGAGCGAGCGCGGCTTCGTCTTCGCCCACGAGCTCGCCCACCTCGCGTACTTCCATCTCCCGGAGGCGCTCCGGGAACGCGTACGCGCTCTCCACCGGCATGCGTCCGAGCTCCAGTACGTCGCCATCGCCTACCAGCTCAGCGACGAGCACGAGTTCTTCGCCTGCGCGTACCAGGACTACCTGCGCCTCCGCTACGGCCGGCCGCTCGCGCGCGAGGCGGATCCCGACGGCGTCTTCGCGGCCACGGTCGCGCTCTTCGACGACCTCGCGGGGCTCGACGCGCTCTGAGGGCCGCGTCGCGGCCGGAAGCTCAGGCGAAGACGTCGGCGATGCCCTGGGCGTCGACCGTCCGCTCGGGCTCCACGAGCTCGAGGTAGGCGGCGACGGAGAGCTCGGCCACGACGACGTTCATCAGGAGGTCCACGGGCTGGCGCGCCCAGAGGACCGCCAGGGAGAGCCACGACCCTGGCTCTCCGCCTCGGAGGACGGAGCCCGCGAGGTGGCCGGAGAGCCACCACGCGCCCGACCACGCGAGAGAGAGGCCGATCATCGGGAGCCAGGCCGTGAGCGCCAGGCGGTGGGCGCGCGCGAAGAGGCGGAAGCCGCCGAGCCCTTCGGCCACGAGGACCGGGCCCGCAAGCGTCCACAGGGCGACCGCCCAGACCATGGGCACGAAGCACGCGACCATGCCGAGGACGAGGAGGAGCATCCAGACCATGCTGCTCACGGCCATCCGTGGCGTCGCCCGCCAGGCTGGGCCGTACACCTCGCGGAAGGCGACCGGCCGACCGGCGCGCCGCGAGAACGCGGATTCCAGGAGGGCCACCGACACGTGGCTGCTGCACATCACCAGCGAGCCGACCCACAGGAGGAGGAGGACGCCGCGGGTGAGCATGACCAGCGGCTCGAGCCCGGGCTCGTCGTCCGGGAGCTGCTTCGACAGCTCGTAGAGCGTCATGGCGGCCCACGCCGGCGCCATGCACGCGACCTCGAGCGCGAACAGGTCGGCACCGCGCCCTCGCACGTTCGCGAAGGCGGCCCGGAACACCGAGCGGATCGACAGGGTAGGGGTGCTCATCGCCGAAGGACGGAAAACGAAGAGGGCATCTCTGTCGAGATGCCCTCTTCTACGGGGGTGGAGCCGAGGGGGATCGAACCCCTGACCTTCGCACTGCCAGTGCGACGCTCTCCCAGCTGAGCTACGACCCCGCCGGTTAGGGCCGCTCTATCTGCTCCGAACGACGGCTCTTGTCAAAGGGAAATTTCCCCGCCCCCGCCGTTCCAGCGCCTCCCCGGGCGCGGACTGTCGCGAAGTTGACCGATCGGGCCGGAATCTGCGAATTCGCGGGCGCGGGAGCTGTTTCCATCCTCGTCCTCCGACCGATCCTCGTCCTCCTCCTCGCCACGGCCGCCGCCGTGGGCGCGGGGGCCTGCGCGCCCTCGTCCGACAGCCCGCTCCTCGGCGTCGAGGGGGTCGAGCCGAGCCGCGTCGAGCGCGGCGGTCTGCTCCGCATCCGGGGCCACGGTTTCCCGGCCGGCCAGGCCGGCACGGTGCGCCTCGAAGGCGAGAGCCGGGTGCCCGGGGCACGCCCCGTCACGGTCCGCTACGAGACCCACGGGACGGCCGTCTCCCCCGATCGGATCGAGGTCTCCGCGACCCCCGCGCTCTTCGAGGCCGTCGGGGGCAGGGCGACCTTCCGGGGCGAGCTGCACGTCTCCTTCCCCGGCGCCCGTCCGGGAGCGACCGTCTCGGGGCACCGCGAGGGGCTCGTCCTCGACTTCATGCCGAGCACCCGGGAGCGTCTCGAGCGCAGCCTCGAGGACTCCCAGAGGGGCCGCTCCGTCGCCGATCGCCTCGGCCTCGCCTTCTCGGACGAGGAGCCTGAGGAAGGAGGGCTCGTCGTCGTCCGCGTGACCCCGGGCAGCGTCGCCGATCGCATGGGCGTGAAGGCGGACGACCGGGTCGTCGCGATGGACGGGCTCCACCTCTACACCGTCGCCGATCTCCTGCCCCCGCCCGGCATGCAGAAGACGGAGCTCGAGATCCTCCGCGGCGATGCGACGACTCCGGCGATCCTCCAGATCCCGCTCTTCGTCGCCTCCGACGCGCCCTCGGCCTTCGCCGTCGGCATGGCGATCGTCCTCGGCCTGCTCCTGCTCGTGCTGCTCTTCGTCGCGCCGACGGCGAGGCTCTCCGCCTTCCTCGCGCGGCGGCCTCCCTTCGATCCCGAGGCGACGCTCGTCTGGCTCTTCGGCGAGGAGCTCCCTGCGGAGACGCGTCGCGAGAAGGTCCGCAAGGCGCTGATCCTCGGCGTGGGGATCGTCGGCGCGAGCGCCTGCTTCGCCGGGGTCGCGGGCGTCGCCCGCTTCCTCGAGAGCGGCTTCGGCATCGGCATCCTGCTCACCGCGTCGCTCGCGCTCCGTCTCACCGCCCGTCTCTTCGGGGACGGCAAGGACGAGGAGCACGAGGGCAAGCTGCTTCCCTTCTTCGTCGCCGGCACGCCGCTGACGATCGCGGTGACGGCGATGTCGCTCCTCGTCGGCACGGGCCACCTGCAGGAAGTGCATCGCGCCCAGGGAGGGCTTCCCTGGGAATGGCTGGTCTTCCGCAACCCGATCGCCTTCGCGCTCTTCCCGGTCTTCGCCGCGACCGCCCTCGGCCGCGTGGAGCCGGTCGGCACGCAGAACGCCGTCTCGAAGGTGGCGGCTCGCGGCCATCTGCTCGTCGTGAGCTGCCTCGGCGCCGCGCTCTTCCTCGGCGGATGGAACGCTCCGTTCGGGAGCGCCGCGCACGCCGCCGTCCTCGGCATCGTCCTCTACGTCGCGAAGTGCTGGGCGCTGCTCGGCATGGGCCTCTGGGCCCGCAGCGTCTCCCCGGGAACCGCCGCGGACACCTGGCGTTGGGCGGTCCCGATGGCCGTCCTCGGGCTCGTCGCGACCACCGCCTGGCTCGTCGTCGGAGTGCCCTCGGCCGTCGAGGTCCTGAGTGGGCCGCTGCTCTCGTCCGTCGCCCTCGCGCTCGTCATCTACATCCTCGTCGCGCGCGTGCGGAAGCTCGAGCCCGAGCTCGTGCTCCAGCCCTTCCTCTGAGCCGTCCTGCGTGCGGCCCTCAGCGGCGCAGCATGCGGCCGAGCGGAAGGTCGAGCGGGGTGAGCAGGCCGGGCTTCGCCGCGACCACGAAGGGGATCGCGTTCACCGCCCTCGTGCCCGTGGCATACGTCCCGACGAGGTCGTTCTCCGCGACGATCTCGTGCGTGATGCGGCTGCCCGGGGTGCCCCGCACGTCGACCTCGCACCAGCCCTGGCTCGGTCCGTCGGCGAGCCATTCGGGGCGCACGTACTCCTTGCCGAGCAGGAAGCGGAGCTCGATCGTCGCGACCGGCTTGCCCTGGTACGAGGTGAAGGCCTTCACGAGCAGGCCCGCCATCGTCCCCTTCCGCACGACGATCTTCTCGTCGTAGTCGCGCAGGGAGGGTTCGAACTCGTAGGTGAAGCCTCGGCCGTCGTGGGGGAGGCCGAGCTCCTCGCAGAGGAGATCGGTCACGTCCTGCAGGCTCCGGGCGAAGAGCCCGTACGCACCGGCGGGTCCGGACGAGAGCTCGGCCTCCGTCTTCCCGAACCCGAAGGCCGAGAGGAAGATCGGGCTCAGCGAATCCTGGGGCTCGCAGGTCTTGATGTCGATCGACGAGACCTCGTGGCAGATCGACGACGCCAGGAACGCCAGCTCGTAGCTCAGCCCCGGGTTCAGACCGGTGCCGTAGAGCGAGGAGCCGCCCTTCTCGCAGGCTTCTCGGAGCACGGGCCAGACGGAACGCTTCTTCGGGTTCCAACCCGCCATGATGCTGATCACGTCCTTGCCGCTCGCGAGGATCTTCACGATCTCGTCGTAGCGCTCGGTCGGTGGGTTGTAGAGCACGCAGTCGGCGTCGAGCGCCAGGATCGCGTCGAGGTCGTTCGTGGCCTTCACCCCGAGGGGAGCGATGCCGGCGATCTCGCCGAGATCGAGGCCGCTCTTCTCGGCGTGGTGGACGTAGCCGCCGACGAGCTCCATCGAGGGATGGGAGTGGACGAGCCGGATCTGGTGCTTGGCGATGACGCCGGTGTACCACTGGATGACGCGAAGCTTCTTCATGTCCGCCTCGGTGCGGGGGGCGAAGGACGATTCGTTCGCTTCTACCTCCGCGACGATCCGTCGGCGCATGGTCTATTCTCATGTCGACCATTCGGAATCGACATGCTCGCGTCGTACCGCGGAGCGCGCCAGGCTCGGAGCGAGCCACGTCACGGGCGGCCCGGACGGTCGGGCGAAGGGAGAGAGCGATGAAAGCGGTGTTGACCTACGCGCTGGCCGCCGACGGCTTCGCGAAGATCCCGGCGGCGTTCCCGGGCCATCGCGCGCGTCTCGACGAATTCCATGCCCGCGGTGTCCTCCTCATGGCGGGCCCGATCGGGAAGCCCCCGAAGGGCGCGCTCGGTGTCTTCACGAGCCGCGAGGCAGCGCAGGAATTCGTCGACGGAGATCCCTTCGTGCTCGAGGGCGTCGTCTCGACCTTCACGATCGACGAATGGGACGAGGTCTTCGTGTGAGCGGCTCGAGCCAGATCCTCCGGGCCAAGGTGAAGGCCCTCCTCCGCGAGGGACGGGGCGCGGAGGCGATCCGCGAGTACCGGGCGGCGACGAGCTGCGATCTCGCCACCGCGCGCCGTGCGATCGAGGCCCTCGTCTCCGAGCCGGACATGTCCGCGGACGGGTCGGCCGAGCCGGAGCTCGCCCAGCCCCCGTCGCCGTTCCCACCGGCCACCGACGCGCCATCGCGCGCCGAGAAGTCGCCGCCGCACGTGCTGCGATGGCAGCCGGTCGAAGCGCCCGTTCCTCCTCCGCCGCTGCGGCGCCCCCATGCCGAGGGCTTCGTCGCTCCTCCGCCGCGACCGACGTTCGGGACCGCTGCCGCACCGCGCAAGCGCTCCGACGCGACGCAGGCTCCCGCGAGCAGCGATCTCGCCGTGGTATTCGCGCTCGCGCTCCTGCTCTGCTCCGTGCTCGGAGGCGGCCTCGTCGTCGCGCTCCTGCTCGGGCGCTGACGCGCGGCACGGAGCTCAGCGCTCGGTGCCGGTCTTCGCGTGCTGGCTCGTCGCGGCGAGGAAGCGATCGAGCTGGGCCTTCTGCGCGGCCGTGAGCGGACCGAACTGCATGCCGGCGAGGCAGCGTCCGTCGGGACGGTCCTGCGTCCAGCGCACCGTCGCCGAGGACTCGAGCGGCTCTTCGTCGGGATCCTCGATGCCGTCCTGCGTGAGGATCAGCGTGACGAAGACCGTGCGACCCTTCACGAGATTCTCGTCCGTGAGGATCGACACGCCGCCGAGGGAGAGATCCTTCGTCTCGGCGATGGCGAAGACGTCGCCCGCGGAGAGCTCCGTCGTGACCTGGACTGGAACGCGTGGATGGCGACGCTGCTCACGCATCAGGGAGACCTCGATCGTGCGGCCATGATGCGAGAGAACGCTCCGCCCGTAAAGACCTGCAAGAGCGCTTCGCACTCGGCGATGCCGACCGAGTTCTCCATCGACGAGTCGTCCAGGACCTCGCGCTCCACCAGCAGGCGTAGGCGACGGTAGTAGAGCGTCACCACATCGCGCACGAGCGCCTCTCGTTGGTTCTCGAGCGCGCGCGCTTCGCGGGACCAGGCGACCTCGTCCGTACCGTAGACCAGTCGGTCCAGAGAGAACGTGAGCGTGGCTTCGAGGCGCAGATCGTCCCCCTGACGCAGGGACGTCTGGTCGATCTGGGTCGTCTGGCGGGCCGAGAGATCCACGCCGTGGCCGCGCACGACGCCGATGCGGAGCACGGGCAAGAGGCCCGCACGACGAGCCCTGCGGGCCGCGGATTCGATGCGCTCCGGATGGAGCGAAGCCTCCGCGAGCGCGGCGCGGACCACGTCGTCCACGGAGGGGGAGTCGGCGTGGCGCGCGAACGCCTCTTCGAGCCGCGCGTCGGCAACCGTCCTCGGCTCGGGACCGTCCGGACCGGATCGCTGAGCGTGGGCGGATGGGCCGGCGAGCCCTCCGAGGGCGAGCCAGCACGAGAGGTGGACGAGCCCCGTCTCGACGCGACGCGTCATCGGAGCGCCTCTCCCTCGGGACCCGCGAGCCAGCGCGAGAGGGCGAGGGCGACGGCGCGACGTTCGAGCGCCGCGAGCGTCGCGTCCCGGGAGCCCCCGGGATCCATCTCCGCGAGAGCGGTCGTCGCTTCGTCCTCCGCCCCGTCGGGGAGATTCGTTGCACCCGCAATCGTTCGCGGCTCCAGCACGAGCGAGAGGAGACCGACGACGTTCGCCGGGGTCGTCGCACCTGCGGGACCCGGAGCGCGGCGCGTCGCCACGAGCCCGACCACGAGGGAAGGGAGCGGGAGAGTGGCGCCCGGAGCGCAGCCGGAGGGGATCGTGCCGAGCGCGAGGGGCACGAGGAGGCAGAGGATCGGTCGAGGGGGAGCGTGCGTCACGCCCCGTTCTCGGCCGCCCCTCCGCCGAGTTGAGCGCGCTTCAGGCCGCCGGTGCGAGAACGCGCGCGTGGGCGATCGACACGAAGCGTTCGCCGTCGACGAGGCCGACGGCCGCGGTGGCGTAGGCGCCCGGCGGGAGCCCGGCGACGAGCCACTCGCCCATGCGCTCGACGCCCCGCTGCTTCGCCTCGGTGCGCACGACCTCTTCGGGATCGGGCGCGACGACGACGAGTCGGGCCGCGAGCCCGCGCGCATCGGGCAGGAGCCGCTTCGCGCGCTCGATGCCCGCGTCGCTCACCTCCCACGAGACGAGCACCGACGTCTTGTCCACACGCACGGCGACCACCTCCTGGTCGGCGGTCACGGTGTCCTCGCTCGGACGCGGCGCCGGCGGCGGGCTCGTCTCGAGCGCCTTCGCGACCGCGCGCATCTCGGCGGCGAGATCGGCGTCGTCCGGATCCTTCGCGACGAGCGCGCGGTAGATGGCGAGCGCGCGTCGCTTCTCGCCCTGCGCCGAGAGGATCTGCGCCATGGTCCGCGTCGGGAAGGGCTCGTCGGCGATCGCCGCGCGCGCCTCGTCCGCCGAGAGGATCGTGGCCTCCTCCGCGTCGGGGGCGTCCTTGCTCGCCTCCGGGGCCTGCCAGGGCAGGGGCTCGGCCTCGACCGGCGGCGCGGCGGGCTTGGTGGGCGTCGACGCGAGGGAGAACGCGAAATCGACCACGCGTCCGAGGAGCCGATCTAGAGCCATGCGAGCCATTCCTTCCGCACGTTGCCGACGGCCGTGCGCGCCGCGTCGCAGTCGAGTGCGATCCGGGCCTTGAGCTCCTCGAGGCCGGGGAATCGACGCTCGCCGCGGATCCGCTCGACGAGGCCCACCCGGAGCGTCGCTCCGTAGAGATCCCCGTCGAAGTCGAAGAGGTGCACCTCGAACGAGCGCCCGGCCGCCATCGTCGGCCGTACGCCGAGGTTGGCGACGCCGTGGAGGAGCTCCGCCCGCTCCGGGCGATCGAGGCGACGGGCGACCACCGCGTAGACGCCGTCCGCCGGGAGCTGCACGTCCTCCCACGCGAGGTTGGCCGTGGGGAAGCCGATCGTGCGTCCACGGTGATCGCCGTGGACGACCTTGCCCGTGACCTCGTGGACCCGGGTCAGCATGCCGGCCGCCGCGACGACGTCGCCCTCGCGGAGGCATTTGCGGATGCGCGTCGACGAGGAGGGCTCGCCTTCGAAGAGGGCGGGCGGGACGACGATCACGTCGTAGCCGAGCTCCTCGCCGAGGGCCCGGAGGGTTTGCACGTTGCCCGAGCGCTTCGTGCCGAAGTGGAAGTCGGGGCCCACGACGACGCAGCGTGCGCCGCACGTCTCGACGAGGACCTTCTCGGCGAAGGCGCGCGGCGTGAGGCTCGCGAACTCCTCGTCGAAGGGCATGACGAAGACCTCGTCGGCGCCCGCTCCCTTGAGGATCTCGACCCGGCGGGTCGGCGACGTGAGGAGCGTCGGCGCCCGCTCCGGAGCGAGGAGGCTCGTGGGATGCGGGTCGAAGAACATCGCCGTCGTCACGAGACCGTCCCGCGCGGCGCGCGCCTTGGCGGCGTCGACGAGCGCCCGGTGTCCGAGATGGACGCCGTCGTGGTTGCCGGGCGTCACGACGGACGGCCTCGCGGGCAGGGAAGGCATGGTCCCCGGATTATCCCCGGGGAGGTCGAGCCGTCAAAAATGGAGAGCCCCGCGGAGGCGGGGCTCGGTCCGTGGCCGCGGGTACGGGCGGCTCAGTAGGGCTCGTTCTTGAACCCGGAGACGTTGCCGACGCTTCCCGTCGAGCCGCCGCCGCCGCCGCCGCCCGCAGGGCGTCGGACGGTCCGTCGATTGCCCCCGCCCGCCGAGGCGGCCAGGGCGTCGAGCGTGGCCGAGACGACCATGGGGCTCGTGGACACCGTACGGGTGATCGTGAAATCGCGGTATCCCTCGAGGTGGAACTGGAACGTGACCTCGCGGCCCTGCGCGGCGTCGGCTCCCGTCCACTCGATGTCGGCCGGCGTCGGACCGTAGGTCTTGTCGCCGACCACCACGGTGGCGCCGGGAGGCGTCGTCCGGAGCTGGACCTGGATCGGACCCGTCGCCGTCGTGGTGCCCGTCGGGGGCGGCGGCGGCGGAGTCGGAGCGGGCGCGGGCGTGGTCGTCGCGACCGGCGCCGGAGGCGGGGGCGGCTTCTTCGTCAACACGGCGGCCGCGCCACCGACGACGACGGCGGCCACGACCACGGCCGCGACGATCTTGCCCTTGTTGCTCGGCGCCGGCTCGGGGATCGCGGGGGCGATCGGGAAGCCGTGCGAGGGCGTGCCCGCGTGGGACGAGAGGAGGGTGTTGCCGCCGCTCGGCGTGAACGAGCCCGAATGCGAGTCGAGGCCCGAGTAGCTGACGTCGCCGGAGAGGTCCATCGAGCGCGAGGCGCCGAAGCCGCCGGCCTCGCCCGCCTCCTTGAGCGCGTTGATGAACTCGTCCATGCCCGAGTACCGGTCGTCCAGCTTCTTGGCCATGGCCTTCATGACCACGCCCTGGAGCGCCGGAGGCACGTGGGCTCCCGGATTGATGTCGTTCATGTTGGGCACGGCCTCGTGGACGTGCGCCATGAGGATGTTCACGGAGTTCGGCCGATCGAACGGCACCTTTCCCGTGAGCATCTCGTAGAGGATGACGCCGAGCGCGTAGACGTCCGTGCGTCCGTCGACCTTCTCGCCGCGGATCTGCTCGGGCGCCATGTACTTCGGCGAGCCCATGAACAGGCCCGTCTGCGTGAGATCCTCGCCTTCCTTGTCGAGGTCCTTCACGAGGCCGAAGTCGAGCACCTTCACGAAATCGCTCTCGTCGCCGTGGCGGACGAGGAAGATGTTCGCGGGCTTGAGGTCGCGGTGGATGACGCCCATCTGATGGGCTTCGCGGAGGCTGCGGCAGATCTGGCGCGCGATGTGGAGCGCGCGATGCGGCTCGAAGGGGGCCTCGTCGCGCAGGGCGCGGTGGAGCGTGCGCCCTTCGAGGAGCTCCATCGCGATGTAGTAGATCTCGTCCTCGGTCCGACCGTAGTCGAAGATCGTGACCGTGTTCGGATGCGTCAGCTTCGCGCTGATCGACGCCTCGAGGAAGAAGCGCTTGTGGAACTCCGGGTCGTTGTCGCCCTGGTAGTTCGGGTTCAGGACCTTGAGCGCGACCTGGCGGCCGAGGGGCGCCTGCTCCGCGCGGTAGACCTTTCCCATGCCTCCGCGGGCGATCATCGTCGAGATCTTGTAGCGATCGTTGATGACCCGGCCGATCAGCGGATCGGCGCCCTTCGCGGCGTCGGGTGGCGGTGGCGGAGGCGCCTCAGACATGCCCCCTCCGAGCGTCTGCCAAGTACCGTGGATGAAGGTGGAGCGACAAGATCGAGCCTTGGTCGAGATGGAACGAGAACCCACCTCCGATGTCAACCCTCGGAACGGTTCCCCTTCGCTCGGTTGGACATCTTAGCCGCCTTCCTCGTTGGGAGTCGAGTTCCAAGGAGAGCGGATTCCTCTTCCCCCGACGTCGCGAGGAGCGTGGCGCTCGTCACCGCCGCACCGCCCGGGTAGGCTTCCGCGGTGCAGAGGGGCCTCGAACGGGCGATCGCCGCAGGGATCCTCGCCGGCCCGCTCCTCTGCGCGTCGGCGTCGGCCCAGCCCTCGGCCGTCCACGTCGAGACCTCCCTCGACGCCGAGACGTCGCCCATCGGGGTGCGCCATGGCGTCGACGGGGTCCTCGGACGCTACGTGCCCGCCGAGCTCCTGGGCTCGCGGGATCGCGCGATCCGGCTCGCGGCGGCCCGCGACCTCGGGCGCTACGCGCCGGACACCGAGGCGATCCCCGTCCTGCACGACGCCCTCTCGCGCGAGGGCGACCGCGCGGTGCGCCTCGCGCTGCTCGAGGCGCTCGTCCGACGCGCCTCCCCCGACTCGATCCGCGTCCTCGCGGAGATCGCGGCTTCCGGTCTCGACGCCGAGGAGGAGTGGGCGTTCCGTGGCCTCGCCGCGATCCGGGGAGCGGCGGGCGCCGAGCCGCTCCTGCGCTGCCTTCCCCGGGCTCGACCGTCCCGGGCCTGCGCCGACGCGCTCGTCGAGCTCGGCACCGCGGCGACGCCGGCGCTGCTCCGGGCCCTCGAGGCCGATCCGCGCGCCGTGCGCGTGATCGAGGTGCTCGGGCGGCTCGGGGACGAGACGGCCGTTCCCTCGCTCGTCGACCGCGCGCGGAGCGGGGAGTCGCCGATCCGCGCGGCCGCGATCGAGGCCCTCGGCGCCATCGGCGGCGCGCGGGCGCGCGATACGGTGCTCGACGCGCTCGCGGACGGCTCGCAGCTCGTCGTGGGCGCGGCGATCCTCGCGCTCCCTTCCGTGGGCCGCCCCGAGGACGTCGAGCGCCTCGAGCCCTTCCTCGACGGCTATTCGCCCCACCTCGAGGCCGCCCTCGCGTCGGCGCTCCGCCTCGACGCCGCTCGGGTCGCGCCGCGTCTCCTCTCGCTCGTCTCGAGTGGGGACGAACGGATGCGCGGGGCCGTGACCGCGGCGGTCGTCGCGGCACCGTCGCCGGCGCTCCTGGCCGTGCTCGAGCGCGGGCTCGCGATCGATCGTCCGGGGGCGCTCGACGCGCTCGCGCGCCTGCCGGGCGGTGCGGGGCTCGCGACGCTCCTCGCGCTCGAAGCCGGAGGCGGCGGAGAAGAAGCCCTCGCCTTCGCCGTCGCGCGGGCGTCTCGCGCGTCGGGAGGGAGGAGCCCGGAGGGCGCCCTCTCTCGCGCGCCCCTGCTCGCCCGGGCCGTCGCCCGCGATCCCTCGTGTCGGCCTTCGCTCGTCGGGCTCCTCGGGGCGCGGGATCCCGTCGCACGCGCGGACGCGGCCCGCGCCCTCGCGCTGCTCGGCGACTCGAGCGCGCCGCTGCTCGACGCGCTCGCGCGGGAGACGGACGTGGAGGCGGCCTCGACGATGCTCGCCGCGCTCGACGAGCTCGGAGCCGCGCCGGAGACGTCGCTCCTCTTCCGCCTCCTCGACGATCCGAGGACCTACGTCGAAGCGGCGCCGCTGCTCGCGCGGCGCCTCGATGCGCTCTCGCGGGCTCGCTCGGACGCTCTTCGCCGACAGCTCCTGCGTGGCCTGCGCGCTCCGGCGGCGGAGGTTCGTTCGGCGAGCGCCCGTGCGCTCGGCACGCTCGGCGACGAGGCTCCCGTTCCTTCGCTCGTGGCGGCCCTCCCGGATCGCGATCCGAGGGTGAGGCTCGCGGTCGCGCACGCCCTCGCCCAGTCCACGGATCCGCGGGCCCGCGAGGCGATCGCGGCCGCGGCGCGCGTGGAGACGAATCCGTCGCTGAGGCCGCGGTTGCGTGTCCTCGCCGCCGGAACGGCGGAGCCCGCGTCGGGCGAGGAGCTGCTCGTCCTCGAGCTCGCCCCGGCCCCCGCGGGCGCCGTTCGCGTCGTCCTCGTCGATCCGGCGGGACGCATCCGGACCTTCGTCACCCGCGAAGCCAGGGTCTTCGTCCCCTGGGCGCGTGGCGCGCCGGCCTTCGTCACCGTCACGGACGAGGACGAAGGCCGCCTTCCCTGATCAGCCGATCTCGATGGTGCAGGTCGCCGTGCAGCCGCTGCCGGGCTTGCCGTTGTTGGCACCGGCGTCGCACTGCTCCGAGCCCTCGAGGATGCCGTTGCCGCAGCCGACCATGTTGTTGCAGCCGGGCGCGCACTGGTTGTAGCCGCCGAGGTTCGTGCCGTCGTCGCAGGTCTCCTGGGGCTGCTGGACGATCATGTCGCCGCAGTAGGGCCCGAGCGTGCAGTTCGCGTTGCAACCGTTGTAGCCGCCGGTGTTCATCGCGGTGCCGAGGTCGCAGGCCTCGAAGCGCGTGACGATCGCGTCGCCGCAGGTCGAGGCGCAGCTCGACCTCTGCTTCACGAAGCCGGTCAGCGTGAGCTTGAAGTTCGACGCGCTGGTGTGCCGCTCCGCATGGAAGATGACCATCTCGACCAGCGGTCGCGGGTTGGCCGCCGTCACGAGGCTGTCCAGATGGGCCTTGCAGCTCTGGACCACCGCACGTTCGGCCGTCGTCGCAGCGGTGGTCGTCGGTCCGTCGGGCCCATCGGCCGAGCTCGCGTTCGGATTCCCGAGGTTCATCGTCGCCACTCGCCGAGGATGAAGTCCTCCGACGTCGAGGCAGCGGTGGCCGTCGATGAAGACCCAGAGGTCGTCGTCACCGCTGAATGTCAGGACCTCGTTGCCACCGTACTGGAACCAGAAGTGCGTCTCGGTCGTGAAGTTGAAGTTGTGGCTTCCGCCTCCGTTGGTCGCCATGTCGGCCGTGCGGGGCGCCTCACGGCTCGCCATGGGCTCCGACGTGCTCGTCCAGCCCGCGCTGTCGATCGGGAAGAAACCCGTGGGATTCTGCACCGTCCCGGCCGAGTCGTAGGTGTACGTATTGCCAGAGAGCGTCAGCACGAGCTCGCGGACGACGACGCGGTTCACCGTGGCGTTGTCCGTGTACCACTGGTTGAAGCCTGCAACGGTCTTGGGGTCGCCGTTGGTCGTGTCACCGACCGCGGCTCCGCTCCCGCTGCCCGAGAGCGTCGGACGTCCGGCCGTCAGGGTGTCACTGACGAGGCCGAACCGGATCGTGTCGTTGGAGTCGCTCGGATCGTTGAAATCGGGGTGGCCACCGTTGGCGGCCGTGTACCACTCGATGCCCTTGAAATCGCGGAGCGTGAGCGGCAGTCGGAGCTGCGCCGGCAGCGGCTCCGGCACGAGTGTGCAGGAGAAGCCGCTCTCGACCTGGCACGTCGACGAGCAGCCGTCGCCGTTGCGCTTGTTCCCGTCGTCACAGGCCTCCTGACCGGGCAGGTCCAGGATGATCCCGTCACCGCAGATCGGCGTGCACGTACCACCCGAGCAACCGCTCGGCTCGTTCTGGCAGGTGGAGCTGCAGCCATCGAAGGAGCGAGGCAGCGCCCCGACGGCGGAGACGTCGTTGTCGCACTGCTCCGTGCCCTCGACGAGGCCGTCGCCGCAGCGGATCGCCACACAGGGTTGGCCGGGGGTGGGGCACTTGTAGCCGGAGTTCAACCGACACTGGTTGCTGCAACCGTTCGTGTCCACGGTGTCGCCGTCGTCGCATTCCTCGAGCCCGGCCAAGAGGCCGTCGCCACAACGCGCGGCACTGCACGCCGCGCCGATGATCGGGCACGACCAGCCGCTCTCGAGCTGGCAGGTCGACGAGCAGCCGTCGCTGCCGTTCGCGTTGCCGTCGTCGCAGTTCTCCGTCGGCGGCTCGATCAGCTTGTTGCCGCAGACCGTGGGCACGCACGCGCCACCGCCGAGCGGACACTTCCAGCCGAGCTCGACCATCTTGCAGTCGGCGCTGCAGCCGTCGCCGCCGACCATGTTCCCGTCGTCGCAGGCCTCGGCGCTTCCTCGGACCGCGTTGCCGCAGGGGTCGGTCACGTTGCCATCGGGCACCATGCCGTCCGAGCCGGCATCGGAGCCCCCGTCGCCGGGGCCGCCGTCGCCGCCTCCGTTCTTCGAGTCGCAGTCACACGCCCCCAGGGTCAGGGCGAGGGCGAGGAAGGAAAGCGTGGCCAGCTGGCCGAGCGGACGGAAGCGAACGGCAGGATGCATATCCCAGCACGGTGCAGGCCGGTTCCTTACCTGTCAACGGAGCGGCTGCGTAGCGATGTTCTCGTACATCGCCCGCACTTCGGGGAGTCGTTATCGTGCCCCCGTGGTCATGAATCGGAGGATCCGATTGACCGACGGCCGACGCCTTTCGTACCGTCTCGCTTCCGGATTCCGGCATGGCCAGCCCCTCGTCCCGCAAGAACCCCGAGCCTGCTCCCGAAGAGGCGTCGTTCGAGTCGATCCTCGATCGCCTCGAGACCGTCGTCGCGCGCCTCGAAGGCGGCGACCTCCCCCTCGAGGAATCGCTCGCGGTCTTCGAGGAGGGCGTGAAGCTCGCGCGGGACGGCCAGAAGCGACTCGATGCGGCGGAGCGACGCGTCGAAGCGCTGCTCTCGGCCGACGACGGAACCGTGACCACCCGACCGATCACCGCGAAGGAGCCCTGACACCATGAGTGACGTCCTCACCGTCCACACGCATTTCGAGGACATCTCGGAGCTCGCCCAGGGGCTCGCGGATCGTGTCGACGAGAACCAGATCATCCTCTACGGCCCCGAGTCGTACGAGGAGGGCGCCGAGCTCGGGTTCCAGGTCCTGCTCGCGGACGGAACGCCGGGCCTCGAGGGCTCCGGCTTCGTCACCGCGACCTACGACGGCGGCGAGGATCGCGATCCGGACACCCGCTACGACGTGGTGATCGCCGGCCTCCGCCTCGAGGGCATGTCGGAGGTCGTCTTCGAGCGCCTGATGGTCGCGCGCGCGTCGCTGGTCGGCGACGAGCCGCCGTCGACCGAGATGGCCGTGCCCGAAGGCCTTGCCGAGGCGGTCGCGGCCGAAGAGGTCGCCGAGGTGGCCGACGTCGCCGAGCCCGTCGAGGAAGCCGTCGAAGCGGTGGCCGCGGAAGAGGTCGCCGAGGTCGAAGAGGCGGCCCCTGCGCCGATCGAGGCCATGTTCGACGACGAGGCGACCACGGTCGCCTCCGCGGCCGACTTCCTCGCCGAGGAGGCCGAGCCGGAGCCCGAGCCCGTCGCGGCGGAAGAGGTCGCCGAGGTCGCCGAGCCGGAGCCCGTGGCCGCGGCCCCGGTCGAGCCGCCCGCGCCCGCCCCCGTCGCCGCGCCGGCGCCCGCCCCTGTCTCCGCTCCGGAGCCCGTCGCGGCGGCCGCTCCGGCCGCTCGCCCGCAGGCCCGCGAGATCCCCGCGGCCGTCGAGGTCGCCCCGATCGCCGGCGGGGGACGCAACGTCGGCGCGACCGGCGAAGGCTTCCGCGGCGTGCCGCCGCCGAACGCGCCGCCCGTGCCCCCCGGTTTCACGGTCCAGAAGGACCTCGACGCCGACCAGCTCGCCCGCCCGGCGCTCGCTTCGGCGTGGCAGCCCGAGGCGCGGCCGGCGGAGCCCTCGGGGCCGTCCGACGGTCTCTTCCAATACGGCGGTCCGATTCCCATCCCGAACAAGCCGCCGAGGCCGGAGCTCTCGGAGGCCGAGCGCGTCTCGAAGGCGCCCGCGCCGACCACGGAGGACGCGTACCGCAACCTCCGCGCCTCGCTCGGCTTCGCCGTCCCGGCGCCCGCCGCCCAGCCGGCGGCTCCGGTGGCTCCGCCGCCGGCTGCCGCGCCGATGGCGGCCGTGGTCGACGAGCGCGTGGCCGAGGCCGCGGCCGACGACGTCGCCGACGACGTGATGGACGAGGTCGACGACGTCGAAGAGGCGGTCGATCTCGACCCCGCCGAGGGCTGACGCGATTCCGGGGTCGTCGCCGGCCCCGTCTCGACGCATGCTCGAGTCCTCGCCGGCTCGCGCTCCTCGCTGAATCCGGACCGCCCTCTCGCCGTCCCTCCCCACGATGCCGATGCCTCTCCCGTCCCGTCCGACGCCCCGCCTCCGAATCGCGATGCTCCTGGCCTCGTGGCTCGTCGCGGGCGTCGCGTACGCGCAGGCGGCCGTCGTCGTCGAGGTCCGGGACCCCGGCGGAGCGTCGGCCGACGGCGAGCTCGTGCTCACGCCCGCCTCCGGCGGCGGCGCGACCTATTCGTGCCGCACCCAGGCCGGGCGATGCGAGATCGCGGGCGTCCCGGGCGGTCAGTACGTCGCCCAGCTCCGTCCGGCGCAGGGCGAGCAGCCGAGCCCGCGGGTCGTCATGATCCCGCCCTCCGGCCGGGTCACTCTCCGCGTTTCGACTCGGTGAGATGAATTGCATCGGCACACGGTGCCGAAAGTGGACCTCGGGCCCGAGCGCGGTGTAAGTAGGCTCGGTCGGGTGCTTCATCGCCCGTCGTCCTTCGATTGCTCAAGGAGCTCCGCATGAGAGCGCTCTCCGCCGCGTCGTTCGCGGCCGCGCTGGTCGTCGTCGGTTGCCTGGAGGCGCCGCGCGCCCTCGCTCAAGACGAATTCGACGACGACTTCGGTCGACCCGCGAGCGCCCCGAGCGCCGGAGGTCCCTCGACGCCTTCGGGCGGCACCGATTTCGGGGACGACTTCGGGACGGCCTCGACGTCGCCGGCCGCCGCCCCGGAGGCGCCGCCGGTCGCCGCCACGACCGCGGCCCCCGCCACCGCCGCCGCGACCGCCACCGCCGCGGCGCCGACGTCGGCGTCCCGGGAGCGCAGCGCCCCGACCCGGTCGCGCGGGCTCCGTCTGCAGTCGACGATCTACGGTCCCTCCGGCGGCTTCCACGTCGTCGATGCCGGCTCCGGCCCCGCGGGCTCGTTCCGTCTCTCCCTGATGACCGGCTTCATGTTCCTCGACGACTGGCTGGTCTCGGGCGATCGGACGAAGTCGATCGGAGGAACGCTCTCGGTCTCCGTGACCCCGATCGAGCACCTCGAGGTCTTCGCCTCGATCACGGCCCACGCCGCCTACAACTCGGTCGGCGATCCGAACCTCATCCAGTCGCTCGGCGACTTCCGCTTCGGCGGCAAGGGCTATCACGCCATCAAGCCCTGGCTCGTCCTCGGCGGCGACGCGACGGTGGCCCTCCTGAACCCCGTCGGCGACATCGGCATCGTCTGGAAGAGCATCAGCGCGGGCTTCCGCGGGAACCTCTCGTTCGATCTCCGCAACCTCGAGCGCCGCTCGATCCCGATGATCGCGCGCTTCAACGCGCAGTACTACTTCGACAACTCGTCCAACATCACGGCGAGCACCGAGGACGCGCGCTACGCGAGCCTCGACGCGCCGCTCCCGCCCGGTCTCGAGACCCGCAACCTGATCACGCGACAGGAGCGCTTCGCGCTCGGCATCAACCGCGTCGACTCGGTGAACCTCGGCATCGGCTTCGAGTTCCCGCTCGAGCTCTCGGAGCGCGTCTTCCTCCATCCGATCGCCGAGTGGAGCTGGGGCATCCCGGTCAATCGCCAGGGCTACGTCTGCCCGTTCATCCCGGCCGTGCCGGGAGGCGACACGCCGGTGCCCGGTCGCGACAGCTGCCTCGACGTCGCCGGCGCGAAGGCCTTCCCGATGACCGCGACGCTCGGCGCACGCCTCTTCCCGGCGGTCGAGGGCTTCTCGATCACCGTGGCGGCCGACATCGGTCTCACCGGCACGCGGACCTTCGTTCGCGAGCTCGCGCCGACGATGCCCTATCAGATCCTCCTCGGAGCGACCTATTCGTACGATCCGCAGGGCCGAGGCCGCGCCTCGCGCGAGGTCGTTCGGACGGTCGAGGTCCCGCCCGTCTATCCGGTGCGCGGCCACGTCGTCGGCACGGTCGTCGAGCAGGGCACCGAGACGCGCGTCGACGGGGCCGTGGTGCGCTTCCCCGGCCGTGACGTCAACGCGCTCGTCGCCTCGAGCGACGGCCTCTTCGCCACGTACTCGTTCGAGCCGGGCGAGGTGGCGATGGAGCTCTCGCATCCCGAGTACGAGTCGGGCTCCTGCTCGGCCACCATCCCGAGCGAGCGTCCGGCACCTCCGCCGGCCGCCGCACCCGCCGCGGCCGAGGGCGCGACCGCGACCGCGGAGCCGAGCGCGCCGCCGGCTGCGACGATGCCGGAGGATCTCGTCGTCGAGGTGCGCTGCGAGCTCGCGGCGCGTCCGCGTCGCGGCAGCGTCACCCTGCACGTCGTCGGGGACACCAACGCGGCGGTCGCGAACGCGCGCATCGAGATCACCGGCCCCGAGTCCCGCACCGTGACGACGGACGCCTCCGGCGACGCGCGGCTCGCGGACGCGACCCCGGGTCGCTACATGGCGCGTCTCGACGCCGAAGGCTTCCTCCTCGCCGAGCAGGCCTTCGACGTCGTGCCGCGCGCCGACGGCACGCAGCAGATCACGCTCCTCCCGCGGCCGCGCCGGTCCCTGGTGCAGCTCCGTGGGCGTCGCATCCAGATCAAGCGGCAGATCAACTTCGTGACCGACAGCGAGGAGATCCTGCCGACGAGCAACGCGCTCCTCGCCGAGATCGCCGACGTGATCCTCCGTCATCCGGAGCTTCAGCGCATCGAGATCGAGGGCCACACCGACGACCGCGGCGGTGCGGACCACAACCTCGAGCTCTCGCAGCGTCGTGCCGAGGCCGTCCGGCGTTGGCTCGTCGACCACGGCGTCGAGGAGGGCCGCCTCTCGGCTCGAGGGTACGGCTCGACGCGACCGCTCGTCCCCAACATCACCAGCGCGAATCGCGCCAGGAACCGCCGCGTGCAGTTCACGGTGCTCGACTCCGCGGAGTGATCCCCCACCTGTCGCGACGTCGAGCTCCGGCGACGTCGCATGCCCGGCCCGGCCGCGAAAGCGACCGGGCTGCTTCTTTCCGTCGAGACACGGGCGGCGCCGAGGTGCGCCGCGGCCTCGAGAGAGGGCGGCGCCTCAGTCCTCGGCGGCCTCGCGCGAGGTCCGGAAGCGGCGTGCGCCCACGACGGCCGCGGCGACTGCCACGAGCAACGCGGCGAGCGGACTCGGACGCTCGCCCGGGCTCGCGGAGCAACGACCGCTCTTGGTGCTCGTGCTGGTCGAGCAATCGAGCGCGAGACCGTGCCGAGGCGTGGGATCGCACGAGGAGGGAAGGTTTCCCGGCGGGTACGCGGCGCAGAGGCCCGCGACGTCGTCGGCCTCGAGGGTGCGCTTCGTCATCTCTCCGCGCGGCGCCTCGTAGTACATCGTCGAGCTCGTGTCGGCCGAATGCGCGAGGCCGAGGAAATGGCCCGCCTCGTGCGTGACCACGTTCACCACGTCGACGGCGCGGTACCCGCCGACGAGGGGGCAACCCGTCGCCGGACAGACGCGGTAGGGGCGCTGCTGATCGTTCAGCAGCATGTCGGCATCGAGGATCTCGCCCGTGTCCGTGTTGTGCCAGACGGTGGTGATCGCGTACGCGTTCGTCGGGTACATGCGCGCCGCGAAGTCGTTCACGAAGGCGATCGTGTTCACGTTGCCGCTCTTCGTGTGGTACTGGGCGTCCTGGCAGTGCGCGAAGGACGAGGTCTCGGAGATCACGAAGCCCGTCGCCTGCCCGTTGCACCGCACCTGCATCCAGGCGTCGAAGCTGGCCCCGAGCACCGGCTGGAGGTCGGCGGCCGTGAGGTCGGTCGAGCCGCGATCGTCGATCGAATAGGAGAGGCAACGCTGCTGCCACGCGAGCGGCGTGCCTGCCGTGATGCAGTCCGAGGGATTCGCCGGCACGTCCTGGCTCGTCGTCATGCGGCACCAGGCGGAGGCGCTCGCGGGGGCGGCGAGCGTCGCGAGCAGGCAGGGGAGGGCGAGGCGCTTCATCGGCGAGCCTCCCGCGCGACGAGGCCGCGGATCTCGACGAGCACGTCCTCGAGGTCGCGCGGATGCATGAGCGCGGGAGCGCTGCGGAGCAGCTGCCCCGACGCGGAGCGCTGCACCAGGGCGAGCCCGTGACCGCCGGGCTCCACCATGCGCCGGCCGCCCCTCGACTCGATGCGCATGACGCCCTGCGAGAGGCCGGAGGGCACGAGATAGCCGGTCTCCGCATGCCGCTCCGCGAAGACCAGGTGGGCAGCGCCCGTCTGGAAGCGCGGTGCGCCCTCGACCCGCATGCCCACGCCGTCCACCGAGCCGCCGAGGCAGACCACCTCGAGGGCCTGGCCACGCCGGCCGTCGCCCTTCGGCGCCGTCTCGATCTCGAGCGTGACGTCCGTCACGATCCGGCCGGGACCGTCCCAGCGGGAGCGCTGCGCGACCGCGGTGGCCACGACCACGTGCTCGCTCGCGTGCACCAGCGTCTCGAGGCTCATCGCCTCGACGACGGAAGCCAGGGCGGGTCGGGTCGCCGAGGCGACGAGCGCGAGGCCGGCGGCGAGAAGGAAGAGGCGGCGGAGCATCTCCGACATCGTGGGCAGCCGGTCGCCCGGCGTCAACGCATCCGGCCGACGGCCGAGGTCCTCCGGCACGTTGACGCGCGGGCGCCCAGGTCAGTAGAACACCCGCCATCATGCTCCACGTCCTCCGCTCGCCCCTCCGCGCGCTGCTCCTCGGGCTCCTCCTCCTGCCCTCGCTCGCGGGCTGCGACTCGGCCCGGATCGCGGCGCGCTCGTCGGCCCGGATCGCCCGCCGCGCCGCTCCGGGCGTGGAGCAGCTCTGGGATTGGGAGCTCGCCGGCGACGCGATGCCGAGCACGATCATGCAGCTCGAGGCGATGTGCCGCGTCGATCCGGACAACGACGAGCTCGTGCTCCGGCTCGCGCGCACCTACGTCGGCTACGCGTACGGTTGGGTCGAGGATCGCGCCGATCAGCTCGAGCTCGAGGGGAACTACTCCGGCGGCGACGAGCAGCGCAGGCGCGCGAAGTACATGTACCTGCGTGCCAAGGACCTCGGCCTCTACCTCGTCCGCGACCGCGAGGACGGCCTCGATCGCGCGATGAGCCAGGGCGAGGCGGCCCTCGAGCGCTGGCTCGCCGCTTCGTTCGACGACGAGGACGACGCGCCGCTCCTCTTCTGGACGGGCTCGGCCTGGGCCTCGTACATCGGAGCCTCGCGCGACGACATGTCGGCCGCCGCCGATCTCCCCTACGCCCGCGCGTTCGTTCGCCGCTCGGTCGCGCTCGATCCCGAGTACCAGAACTACGCCGGCACGGCGACGCTCGGCGCGATCGAGGCGTCGATCGCCGACGGAGATCTCGAGGCGTCGAAGCGGCTCTTCGACCAGGCGCTCGAGCGCACGCAGCGCCGCGCCCTGCCGGTCCTCGTCAACATGGCGAACACCTACGCCGTGCAGACCCAGGATCGCGCCCTCTACGTCGCGCTGCTCCGCGAGGCGCTCGAGGCGGGCGACGTCCTGCCCGAAGCCCGTCTGATGAACCGCGTCGCGAAGCGACGGGCGGCCCGCTACCTCCGCCAGGTCGACACCCGCTTCCCGCAATGACCCGGCCCCCGGGGCCGGCTTGCCCGGCCCCCAGGGCGCGCGTACGTCCGGGGTGAATGTCGGAGGCCCGGGGTGCGTCCGATCGAGCGAGTCCGGGGCCCTCGACGAGGGTCCGGCCCGGCAGGGCCCGACCCCGAGCATCCCGGATCGAGAGAGGATGAGATGAACCGTCGCTTCTTGATGATCTCGGTCTTCGCCGCGCTCGCCGCGGCCGTCCTGCCCTGGCCCGCGTCGCGGCCGGCCTCGGCACAGCAGACCATCACCCTGAAGATCGCGACCCTCGCTCCGGCGAATTCCTCGTGGTTCCGCGTGTTCAACGCGTGGAACCAGAGCCTCCAGCAGGCGACCCAGAACCAGGTCTCCCTGCAGTTCGTCTCGCGCGGACGGACGGCCGACGAGCGCGAGTTCGTGACCGGGATGCAGGGCACGACGTACGACGGCGCGGTCCTCACGGCGAACGGCCTCGGCATCGCCGCGCCCGCCTCGCTCGGCCTCGCGTTGCCCGGTCTGGTCACCGAGTACGATCAGCTCGACCGCGTGCGGCAGCGTCTCTCGGGCGACCTCGACCAGGTCTTCGCCTCGGCGCCGAACGGCGGCTACAAGCTGCTCGGCTGGGCGGACGTCGGCCGTGGCCGCATCTTCGCGAACCAGCCCGTCACGCGCCCGGCCGTGCTCGCGGGGCGGCCCTTCTGGGCTGGTCGCGACGACCTCGTCGCCGCCGCGCTCGTCTCCGCCGGCAACGCGAGCCGTCAGCAGACGCCGATGGCGCAGGTCTCCCGCGCGCTCGACGGCGGCCAGATCAACACCGTGTACGCCTCGGCGCTCGCCGTCGTCTCGCTCAACTGGCACTCGCGGCTCACGCACGTGAGCCAGCAGAGCCTCGGCGTGATCATCGGCGCCACGCTGCTCAAGCAGTCCGCGTTCGATCGCGTACCGCAGCAGCACCGCGCGGCGCTGCTCGACACCGCTGCGCGCGCCCACCAGGCGCTCGCCCGCACGATCCGGCGCGACGACGATCGAAATCTCCAGACGGCGCTCTCGCGCGGCGTCCAGCAGTTCGACCTGAACGCGAACCGCGCCGAGTGGGAGCAGCTCACGCAGCGCGCCCGCGCGAGCCTCGTCGGCCGCACGGTGCCGCAGGCGCTCGTGACGAAGATCCAGAACGCGCGCTGAGCGCCACCGGGGGACGTCCCGGGGACGGGACGCGCCGCCCGGCGCGATCTCCCGGCCGGCGTCCGAGGCGAAACCCTCGCACGCCGGCCGATTCGTCCGTGATATGATGCACTTGGTGGTCGAACCGTCTCCCCGGGCGCGCGGGAGCGGCCGAGCCGACCACCCACCTCGGCCGACCTTTCGGAGCCCGTCGGGTTGCGAATCGGCCCCGGATCACGTAGTTAGCGCGGCCTTCTCGCGAGCAGAGACCCATGCACGACCTGACGAAGCAACGCAACATCGGCATCTTCGCGCACGTGGACGCCGGCAAGACCACGACCACCGAGCGCATCCTCAAGCTCACCGGCAAGATCCACAAGCTGGGCGAGGTGCACGACGGTGCGGCCACGACCGACTTCATGGTGCAGGAGCAGGAGCGCGGCATCACCATCCAGTCCGCCGCGACGACGTGCTTCTGGAAGGATCACCGCTTCAACATCATCGACACCCCGGGCCACGTCGACTTCACGATCGAGGTCTACCGCTCGCTGAAGGTGCTCGACGGCGGCATCGGCGTGTTCTGCGGCTCCGGCGGCGTCGAGCCCCAGTCCGAGACGAACTGGCGCTACGCGAACGACTCCAAGGTCTCGCGCATCATCTACGTCAACAAGCTCGACCGTCTGGGCGCGGACTTCTACCGCGTCGTCGAGCAGGTCAAGAACATCCTCGGCGCGAAGCCGCTCGTCATGGTGCTCCCGATCGGCACCGAGGCGGACTTCGTCGGCGTCGTCGACCTGCTCACGCGTCAGGCGTACGTCTGGGACGACTCCGGCCTGCCGGAGAACTTCAAGATCCTCCCGGTTCCCGCGGACATGACCGAGAAGGTCGAGAAGTACCGCGCCGACCTCATCGAGATGGCGGTCGAGCAGGACGACGAGGTCCTCGAGAAGTACCTCGAGGGCGTCGAGCCGGACATCGACACCATCAAGAAGTGCATCCGCAAGGGCACGATCAACCTCTCGTTCTTCCCGACGTACGCGGGCTCGTCCTTCAAGAACAAGGGCGTGCAGAACGTCCTCGACGCCGTCGTCGACTACCTGCCGAACCCGACCGAGGTCCCGCCGCAGCCGGAGACCGACATCGAGGGCAACCCGACGGGCAAGTTCGCGATCGTCGATCCGAGCGGCCCGGTCCGCGCGCTCGCGTTCAAGATCATGGACGACCGCTACGGCGCCCTGACCTTCACGCGCATCTACTCGGGCAAGCTCGTCAAGGGCATGTCGCTGCTCAACACGGCGACCGGCAAGACCGAGCGCATCGGCCGCATGGTCGAGATGCACGCGAACGACCGCACCCTCATCGAGGAGGCGCAGGCGGGTGACATCGTCGCGCTCGTCGGTCTCAAGGACGTCAAGACGGGCCACACGCTCTGCGACGAGAACGATCCGGCCACGCTCGAGCCGATGGTCTTCCCGGCGCCCGTCATCTCCCTCGCCGTCTCGGCGAAGGACAAGGCGAACCAGGAGAAGCTCGGTAACGCGCTCGGCAAGCTCGTCTCCGAGGACCCCTCGTTCCACGTCGAGGTCGACCGCGAGTCGGGCGAGACCATCCTCATGGGCATGGGCGAGCTCCACCTCGACATCAAGGTCGACATCCTCCGCCGCACCTACGGCGTCGAGGTCGAGGTGGGCAAGCCGCAGGTCGCCTACCGCGAGACCATCACCAAGGCCGTTCAGGACGGCTACACGCACAAGAAGCAGACCGGTGGCTCCGGCCAGTACGCCAAGATCGACTACACGATCGAGCCGGGCGAGCCGGGCTCGGGCTTCCAGTTCGTGGCGGGCGTCGTCGGTGGCTCGGTTCCGAAGGAGTTCATCCCGGCCGTCGAGAAGGGCTTCAAGGTCTCGGTCGAGAAGGGCGTCCTCGCGGGCTACCCGCTCATCGACACCAAGGTCACCCTCACCGACGGTGGCTTCCACGCGGTCGACTCGTCGCAGATCGCCTTCGAGGTCGCGGCGAAGGCCGCCTACCGCCAGACCGTGCCCAAGTGCGGTCCCCAGCTCCTCGAGCCGATCATGAAGGTCGACGTCTACGTTCCGGACGCGAACGTCGGCGACGTCATCGGCGATCTCAACCGTCGCCGCGGCATGATCAAGAGCCAGGACTCCACGCCGACCGGCGTCCGCATCAAGGCGGATTGCCCGCTCAGCGAGATGTTCGGCTACATCGGCGACCTCCGCTCGACCACCTCGGGTCGTGGCCAGTTCTCCATGGAGTTCAGCCACTACCAGCCGTGCTCGGCGAGCACGACCGAGGCCGTCATCGCCGCCGCCAAGGCGCGCGAGGAAGCCCGCCGCAAGTGAGTCGGCGGCCGGGGTAGCTCCTCGGTCCACGGAACGCGCCGCACCCTCCTCCGAGGGGCGGCGCGTCGCCGTTTCGGGCGGCCGTGTCGAGCGATCGAGGGGCCCGGAGCCGACGGTGCCCGTGACGCCGCCTCCGCCTGCGAGCCATCGTCCGTAAGGGCGAGATCGCTTCGCGACTTCCCGCTCCGACTGGGCATACTCGGAGGGTGAGCTTCGTCCGCGCCCCCGAGTCGCCCGCTTCGCTCCCGCCCGCCCAGAGAGAGCTCTGGGAGCGGGTCGAGGGGTTCTGGCAGCTCCTGGTGCGCGGCGAGTGGGCCGCGATCGGCGAGGCGATCCATCCACGCTACGTCGGCTGGGTCACGGGCAGCGAATCGCCCCACGATCGCTCGGACGCGCTCCGGTCGGTCGCGGACGCGGACTCGCGCGTGGTCTCCTACTCCCTCGATCCGAAGAGCGTCGAGCTCTACGACGACGAGGTCGGGATCGCCCACTACGCCTACCGCGCCGATGTCGTCTCGCGCGCGGGCGAGCAGCGGGAGCTCCGCGGACGCTGGACGGAGATCTACCTCCGCCAGGACGGGCATTGGCTGCTCGTCGGGGTCAGCGGAGGGCCGTCGGCCGCCGGCTAGCGGGGCGCCCGGAGCGGAAGGCCGGAGGGCTCAGCGCCGGGGGCTGGGCGGCTTCTGCACGACGAAGCGCAGGTTCGCGAACTCGCACTGGCCGACCGTGTACATGATCTCGGAGATCGTGCGGTACGGAGTGCGGCGGTCGGCGACGATCTGGACCTCGCCGGTGAACGGACGCGCGGGGTTGCGGGCGGCGATCGCCTTCTTCAGGTCGCGGACCCGGCCCATCTCGCGGAAGAGGGGCATGATCAGGAAGCCGTTCGCGCCGCCCTGCTTCTGGCTCGGATCGACGACGCCGTTGCGGAGCTGCACGATCTGACGGCCGTCGACGAGGATCGCGTTGCGCGAGACCTGGACCGGCACAGCGCTCTGGAGCTGGGCGTCGGAGACCGAGTAGGGGATCTTCAGCTCGGAGCTCTCGGTGACCACCGCGGCCGTCCCGGAGGCGAACTGCATCACCATGAAGACGAGCAGGATCGTCATCATGTCCATCATCGGATAGATGTTCAGACCCGTGTGCTCGTGCTCGGGGTGCTTGCGGAGACGGCGACGGATGGCCGCCTTCACCTGACCCATCGATGCATGCGGAACGTTGTCAGCCTCGGACATCGATCGCTCCGAACCCGCGCGTGCCTCAGCGCACGCCGGCCGAGAGAAGAACTTCGGGGAAGAGCTCGTCCGAGCCCTTGTTGCGGACGGCGTCCATCGCGAAGATGACCTGCTGGAACTCGACCTGCGGGTCGGCGCTGACCGTCACGCGGGTCTCGTCCGGGAAGCGCTGCTTGATGCGCGAGACGCACTCCGTGAGACCGTTCCAGTCGTACTCGTTCGCGCGGCGGACCGGGACCGTGATCACGCGGCCCGTCGCCGTCGAGGTGCAGCCCGGGGCGAGCTTCGCTCCCGAGCCGCTCACGATGACGCCTTCGCGCGCGACCGTGATGTTGAGGTTCAGCGTCGCCTCGGCGCCCGCCTGACCTCGCCCGCCCCGACCGAGGGTCGGCAGGTTCGCTTCCACCTGGGAGAAGAAGGCGATCGTCGTGATCGACATCAGAAGGAACATGATGAGGTTCACGACGATGTCGAGGAACGGGACGATGTTGAGCTCGTCCGACGCCTCGGCGACGTCGAGCTCGTGGTACTTCGACTTCTTCTTGATGTAGGCGCGCTGAGCGGGCGAGAACTCGGCCATCGCTTGGGCCCTCAGCCGCCGGTGCGACGCAGGGTGAGGAGATTCTCGAGCTGCATCACGGAGCGCTCGAGGTCGAGCTTGTGGCGCTTCGACATCGTGCTCAGCACGAGGTGGAAGATCATGCAGGTCACGGCGATGAGGAGGCCGAGGAAGGTGTTCCACATGGCCTCGGCGATACCGGCCGAGAGGATCGACGTCTTCTGCGCCGGATCCTGGATGAGACCGACGGCCTGGAAGGCGCGGATCAGACCGCGGATGGTTCCGAGGAGGCCGATGAGGGTGGCGATGTTCGCCAGCGTCCAGAGCCAGGGCGTGCGCTTCTCGAGGTCGGGGACGACCTCGGCCATCTTCTCCTCCATGGAGGCGATGACGATCTCCTCGCCGCGGCTCATCTGGGTGAGGCCCGACTTGATGACCTGGAGGAGCGGGAGCGGAGCCGCCTCGCAGAGCTTCACGGCGCGGTCCACGTTGCCGGCCTGAACCAGCTTGCGGATCTGGGCCATGAACTCACCGCTGTTCACCTTGTAGCGGGTGAAGATGAAGACGAACCGCTCCGTGATGATGGCCAACGAGAGCGCGAGGACCGCGATGTTGATGAACGAGAAGGGGAAACCCTTCAGCAGTGCGTCCCAGATTTGTTCCATCAGTGAGGCTCCTTCGGGTCCTCTCGAGAGGCGGTGCTCCGACACTCCGAGGTACGCGGTTCCGTCCCCTGCGACCGTTCCCGCCGCGTCCCGGAATTCGCCGGGAATGTGGGCACTCTAGGCCACGCTTCTCCGACGTCGAGGGACCGTACACGACGCCCCTCGAAATTGTCAACGACGACCGCCGGGACGCCACGGGGGGCCGGGAAGGTGCCGGAGATCACTGTTGACAGCATGGGTGGGGTCGATATCATCGCACCCCTCATCTGGAGAAAACCCCCGAAGGCACAGGGTTTGCCGAGGGGAAACTGGGGACGGGCCGTCGATGCCGTGTGCAGCGGCCCCCCAGGGACGCCGCGGGCCGTGCCCGCGAAGCATTGGAGGAGCAAGTCCATGGGCGGTTTGATGGAGCACTACCGAGAGGGCGGATGGGCCATGCACCTCATCCTCTTCTTCCTCATCCTCGGCCTCGGATTCACGATCGAGCGTGCGGTGTACCTCTACAAGAGCCGCATCGACGCGGTTCAGTTCGTCGCCACGCTCCAGAAGTGCATCCTCGCCGGTGATCTCGGCCGCGCGATCAAGCTGTGCTCGGCGTCCAACGCTCCGCTCGGCCGCATCGTCAAGGCGGGCCTCCTGAAGGCCAACCGCCCCGACGAAGAGGTCCAGTCGGCGATGGACGAGACGGCGCTCATCGAGCTGCCGAAGATCGAGCACCGCACGCCGTTCCTCGGCCTCTTCGCGAACCTCTCCATGCTCTGCGGCCTCTTCGGCACCGTCGTCGGCCTCATCGGCGCGTTCGGCGCCGTCGCCGGCGCGGACGCGTCGTCGAAGGCGACCATGCTCGCGAAGGGCATCTCGGAGGCCATGAACTGCACCGCGTTCGGCCTCCTCACCGCCATCACCTGCCTCGTGTCCTTCGCCGTCCTCAACGGCGTGACGCAGGGCCTCCTCGACGACATCAACGCGGCGACCGTCCAGGTCCTGAACCTCGTCGTCAACAACCGCTCCAAGGTCAACGTCTCGGCCGTGTCCGAGGCGGCCTGAGCCCCTGGGCGCGCTCGACGTAGGCTCTTCGCGGAGGGAGACGGAACATGGCTGGCGTATCGACAGGTGGCGGCGGACACGGCGGGAAGAAGAACGTCGATCAGGAGATCCCGCTCGTCCCGTTCATCGACCTGCTCCTCTGCTGCGTCATGTTCCTCCTCGTGACGGCGGTCTGGAACCAGTTGGCGCGCATCAACGCGAACCAGCAGCAGCCGGGCCAGGCGTCGACGACCCCTCCCGACGAGCCACCGCCCGAGCGCGTCCGTCTCGTCCTCCAGGTGCAGAACTCCGGGTTCGTGATCGCCTCGTCCGCGGGCGAGAGCATCACGATCCCGAAGAACGGCAACGCGTACAACCTCGCCGAGCTGCAGACGAAGCTCCGGGACGTCCACCAGATGGACCCGAACCGCCGCGACATCACCATCGAGCCCGAGGACGGCGTCCGCTACGAGGACGTGGTCAAGGCGATGGACGTGGTCGTCGGCCAGAATTTCCCCGATTTCACCATCTCCGCGGCCTCCACGCTGCAGTGATCCGAGGATAGGTCCCCGATGTCCTTCCGCCTCCGCGAGCCCCATCCCCGCCTGGCGAAGCCCGGCAAGCGGCTCCTGCACCACATCCCCCTCCGCTTCGTGCACCAGAAGGTGGCGGGCGGCGGCAAGAAGGCGATGAACCAGGAAATCCCCCTGGTTCCCTTCATCGACTTCCTCATCACCCTCGTCGTCTTCCTGCTGATGTCGTTCAGCGCCTCCGGCGAGCTCATCGCGCAGCAGGCGTCGATCCGCATGCCGGACGCCGAGCACACGGTCGCCCTCGAGGTCGCGCCGATCATCTCGGTCGACAGCCGCGTCGTCGCTCTCGACGGTCAGCGCGTCGCCGACGCCCAGAGCCTCATGGCCTCGGCGCAGATCGACCGCATCGAGCCGCTCATCCAGCAGCTCGAGGTCAAGAAGCGCAACTGGCAGGTGCTCCATCCCGGCCAGGAGTTCGACGGCATGGTCATCCTCCAGGCCGACCGGAACATCGACTTCCGCATCATCAAGAAGGTGATGTTCTCGGCCGGCATGGCCGGGTATTCGAACATCTCCTTCGCGGTCAACGCGACCGGCGGATGACCGACGATCTGCGGCCCGCGCGGTACGAGCCGTCGAGCCGAGAACCCAGCTTCCGAAGGGGCCCGCCATGGCATTGGCTGGGACTCTTCGGAATCTTCGTTTTCGGGGCGACCTACCTCTACCGCTACCAGACGTACCGCGAGGTCCGTGACCTGCGGACCGGGATCCAGGATCGGTACGAGCAGGGCATCGGGCGCGAGGCCTCGAGCGTTCTCGCCTTCCGCGCCAAGATCGAGGATCTCGCGATCGCGGCCGCGAACGCGCAGACCGGGACCTACGTCCGCGAGGGCTTCACGATCGAGTCGCTCCACGGTCGCGCGGGCCTCTACCTCCGCCTGCCCGCGGCCGACGCGAACGATCGCGCGCACGTCGCAGCGGCCGCGCGACGCATGTCGCCCGACGCGATCCCGCGCTGCCTCGGCCTCGATCCGACGGGTCTCCGCGTGCTCTACGACCGAGCCGAGTTCCTGACCCCCGAGTGGGTGCGCGGCGTGATCGAGACGAAGGACGTGATGCGGCTGCGCGTCATGCAGGACCAGCTCGGCCGGCACATCGAGCGCGACCTCCCGCTCCTGCGCAGCATGGTCGCGAGCGAGTACCTCCTGCTCGCGATCGTCCGGGGCGACACCCGGGTCGCGGGCGCCGTGGACGTCCGCATCTACGATCCGAGGAGCGGCCAGCTCCTGCTCTCCGCCCCGACCCGCTCCCTCGGCACCCTCTACACGGGCCGAATCGGAGGTGTCGGACGCCACACGGTCGACTCGGACGCGCTCGCGCGCAGCGGCGCCGCGGACTGCTCGATCGCCTCCCAGATCCGCGCGGTCGCAGGCGGCGGCTCGCCCGAGGTCACGAACGTCCAGCCGCCGCCGACGCGGGATGCGGGGGTTCCGGATGCGGCTGCCCCCGCCCCCGATGCCGGCTCGATCTGAGCGAGACGGGTCTCACTCCGGATCGTGGCAGACGGCCTCGATGTTGTTGCCGTCGGGGTCGAGGACGAAGGCGCCGTAGTAGTGGGGATGGTAGTGGGGACGGAGCCCCGGGGCTCCGTTGTCCCGCCCGCCCGCGGCCATCGCCGCCGCGTAGAAGGCGTCGACCTCGGCGCGGCTCCGCGCCCGGAAGGCGACGTGGAGCGGAGGCTTCGGGGCCTCTCCCGGCCCGAGCCAGAAGTCCGGCTTCGGTGCGACCCCCATGCCCACCACGTCCTCGAACTCCATGAGGATCGCGTAGCCGAGCGGGGCGAGCGCCGAGGTGTAGAAGGCTCGCGCGCGCGGGACGTCCGAGCAGGGGAGGCTCATGTGGTCGATCATCGGTGGCTCTCCTCGAGGCCGAGGCGCCCCTCGAGCGCCCGGCGGAAGATCTTCTCGTATTCCTTGGCCGTGAACGCGATCGGATTCGTGCCCGACGAGGGATCGGCGACGGCGAGCTCGCCGATGCGGTCGACGTGCGTCTCGTCGACTCCGAGTCCCGCGAGGGTCCGCGGGATGCCGAGGGTATGGCGCAGCTCGAGCACCCACTCGAGGAAGCCGTTGAACGAGGCGTTCGGGAGGTCGAGGTAGCGTGCCGCGGCCGCGAGGCGGTCGCCGATCGCGCTCCGGTTCGCGACGAGGACGTAGGGCATGAGCACGGCGTTCAGGGCGCCGTGGTGGGCGTCGTGGAGCGCCCCGAGCGGATGGGCGAGCGCGTGCATCGCGCCGAGGCCGCGCTGGAACGCGGTCGCGCCCATGCTCGAGGCCGTCAGCATGCGCGTGCGGGCGTCCGTGTTCGTCGGCTCGCGGAACGCGACGACGAGGCTCTCGCGCACGAGGCGCATCCCCTCGAGCGCGATGCCGGCCGCGAGCGGATGGTAGCCGGGCGCGGAATAGGCCTCGAGGCAGTGCGAGAGCGCGTCCATGCCGGTCGCGGCCGTGAGGAAGGGCGGGAGGCCGTAGGTGAGCTCGGGATCGAGGATCACGAGGCGCGGCTGCATCTTCGGATGGAAGACGATCTTCTTCGTCTTCACGGCTTCGTCGGTGATCACGCTCGCGCGTCCGACCTCGGAGCCCGTGCCCGCCGTCGTCGGGATCGCGATCGAGGGGGCGATGCCGTCCGGATCGATGCGCAGCCAATTGTCGCCCACGTCCTCGAAGTCGAAGAGAGGGCGCGACTGGCCGGACATGAGCGCGATGGCCTTGCCGACGTCGAGCGCGCTGCCGCCGCCGATCGCGATCACGCCGTCGTGCTTCCCCCGGCGGTAGGCGTCGACGCCGGCCTCGACGTTCTTTCCGACAGGATTCGGCCGGAGATCGGTGAAGAGCCCGCTCGGGATGCCCTCCTTCGAGAGCGCCTCGCGCATCGTCCCGACGAAGGGGAGGGAGGCGAAGCCAGGATCGGTGACGACGAGCGGATGCGCGAGGCCGACCGCGCGGCAGTGCGCCGCGAGCTCGGACACGCGGCCGGGGCCCGCCTTGATCGTCGTCGGATAGTTCCAATCGCCACGGAGGGACATCGCGCTTCTCCTAGAGGAGCTTCAGGTGGAAGGACTTCGGACGCGTGAGCTGCTCGTAGCCGAGCACGGAGAGCGTGCAGCCGCGACCGGAGTCCTTCACGCCGGTCCAGGCGAGGGCCGGGTCGAGGTAGTCGCAGCGGTTCATGAAGACCGTGCCCGTCTCGAGCGAGAGGCCGAGCCTCTCGGCGGCCTCGAGATCGCGGGTGTAGACGCAGGCCGTGAGGCCGTAGGCACTGTCGTTCATGAGGCGCACGGCCTCCTCGTCGTCCGCGACCTTCATGATGCCGACGACGGGGCCGAAGCTCTCCTCGGACATCACGCGCATGCGGTGGTCGACGTTCGTCAGGATCTGCGGCGCGAGGTAGGGCGTGCCGAGCGCGCTCCTCGGGAAGGCCTTCTCGTCGAGGTGCAGTGTCGCGCCCATGCGCGCCGCCTCGGCGATCTGATCGCGGACGAAGCTCGCGGCGCTCGTGCGCACGAGAGGCCCGAGGGTGGTCTCGGGATCGCGCGGATCGCCGAGCACGTAGGTCTTCGTGAGCGCGACCGCGCGCTCGACGAAGTCGTCGTAGAGCGACTCGTGCACGTAGATCCGCTCGATGCCGCAGCAGGACTGGCCCGAGTTGAAGAAGGCGCCGTCGACGAGGGAGTCGACGGCGTGCGCGAGATCGGCGTCCGCGCGGACGTAGCCCGGATCCTTGCCGCCGAGCTCGAGCCCGAGGCCGAGGAAGCGGCCGGCCGCGGCGCGCTCGACCGCGCGCCCGCCCTCGACGGAGCCCGTGAAGCAGACGAAGCGGGTCTCGGGGGCCTCGATCACCGCGGCCGTCGCGTCGTGGGAGAGGTGGAGGTATTGGAACACGCCCTCCGGGAGACCGGCGCGCTCGAAGGCCTGGGCGAAGCGCTCGGCCGCGAGCGGCGTCTGCGAGCTGTGCTTCAGGATCACCGCGTTGCCCGCGAGGATCGCCGGCACCACGGCGTTCACGGCCGTCAGATACGGGTAGTTCCACGGGGCGACGACGAAGACCACGCCGAGGGGCTCGCGCCTTATGTAGCGGACGAAGCCCTCCTTCGGGGCCGTCTTCACCACGGCGAGGCCCTCCTCGGCGATCGCGATCATGTGCCGGGCCCGCTCCTCGAAGCCGCGGACCTCGTTCGGCGCGTAGCGGATCGGCCGGCCCATCATCGCCGTGAGCTCCGACGCGATGCCTTCCTTCTCCGCCACGAAGGCATCGACCATGCGCGCGCAGAGCTCCATGCGCTCCCGGAGGGGGCGCCGCGCCCAATCGCGCTGCGCACGCTCGGCGGCCTCGAGCGCGTTGCGGATCGCGGCTTCGCCCGCGAGCTCGCGTTCGACGACGACGCTGCCGTCGATCGGGGAAATCGTGCGTTGAATCGAAGCGGACATCCTCGGCTCCTCAGATGATCTCGAAGTAGCGGGCGAGCTCCCAATCCGTGATGTGCTTCTGGAACTCGCGATCCTCCCACTTCCGCGTCGCCGCGAAGTGCTCGACGAAGGCGTCGCCGAAGAGCTCGCGGGCCGCGCCCGACTTCTCGAGACGATCGGCCGCGTCGTAGAGGGTGCGCGGGAAGCGGAGCTCGGCCGGATGCTCGACGGCGTAGGCGTTGCCCTCGGTGATCGGCGTCGGCTCGAGCTTCCGCTCGATGCCGTAGAGGCCCGCGGCGAGGGCGCCGGCGAGGGCGATGTAGGGGTTCGCGTCGGCCGAGCCGAGGCGGAACTCGATGCGCTGCGACTTCGGCGAGCCGGGGATCACGCGGAGCGCCGTCGTGCGGTTCTCGACGCCCCAGGTCGCGTGCGTCGGCGCCCAGAAGCCGGGCACGAGGCGCGAGAAGGCATTCACCGTCTGCGCGAAGAGGCAGAGGAAGTCGGGGAGCAGGCGCTGCTGGCCCGCGAGGAAATGGCGCTGGAGCGCGCTCATCGAATGCGGTGCCGCCGGATCGTGGAAGACGGCCTCGCCCGTCGCGCGATCCTGGAGCGAGACGTGGATGTGGCCGCTCTGGCCCGGATAGGAATTGCTCCACTTCGCCATGAAGGTCGCCATCAGCTTCCTCCGCTGGGCGATCACCTTCGTGAAGGTCTTGAAGAGCACGGCCTTGTCGGCCGCCGAGAGCGCGTCGTCGACGCCGATCGCCGCCTCGAGCACGCCCGGGCCGGTCTCCGTGTGCAGGCCCTCGATCGCCACGTCCATGCGCAGGAAGGTGTCGAGGAGCTCCTGGTAGAGGTCCGAGTGCACCGACGAGCGGAGCACCGAGTATCCGAACATGCCGGGCGTGAAGGGCTTCAGGTTCCGATAGCCCTTCTCGCGCACGGAGTCGGGCGTCTCGTCGAAGACGAAGAACTCGTATTCGAGCGCCGAGTACGGCTCGAAGCCCATCGAGCGGGCCTTCTCGATCACGCGGCGGAGCAGGCCGCGCGGGCAGATCGCCTCGGCGCCGCCCGCGAATTCCGCGAGGAAGAAGGGCATGTTCCCCTCGAAGGGGAGCTCGCGCGCCGTCGAGGGCACGATGCGCACGGGCGCGTCGGGGTAGGCCGTGTGCCAGCCCGTGTACTTCACGTTGTCGTAGAGCTGGTCGTTCGAGTCCCAGCCGAGCACGACGTCGCAGAAGCCGAAGCCCTTCTCGAGCGCCCCAAGGAACTTGTCCTTGTGCAGGTACTTGCCCCGGAGGATGCCGTCGACGTCCGTGACCCCGAGCTTCGCGTAGGAGAGCCCCCGAGCCTCGAGGTACTCGGCCACGTCGCTCGCGTTCGACAGCTTTCGGACGTCCATCGTCTCCCCCTGGGCTCGCGCCGTCCGGCGATACTGCCACGACTCCGCGCCCGACGGACGTGACGAGTGCATGCGCGCTATGCTCGCGCCGTGACGCCGAACACGGCCCTCGAGAAGACCCTCGGCCCGCTCGCCCTCTGGGGCCTCGGCGTGGGTTACGTCATCAGCGGCGAGTACTTCGGCTGGAATCTCGGCCTCCCCCTCGCGGGGACGTACGGGATGCTCGCGGCGACGCTGGTCGTGACGCTGATGTACGCGACCTTCGTACCGAGCTACGCCGAGCTCGCCTGCGCGATGCCGCAGGCCGGAGGGGCCTTCGTCTACGCGACGCGCGCCTTCGGACCCCTCGTCGGCAGCGTCGCCGGCTTCGCCCAGGCGATCGAATTCGTCTTCGCGCCGCCCGCGATCGCGATGGCGATCGCCGCCTACGTGGCCCAGCGGCTCCCCTCGCTCGATCCGCGCCTCGTCGCGGCGCTCGCGTACCTGACGTTCACCGGCCTCAACGCCTGGGGCGTGCGGCAGGCGGCCCGCTTCGAGCTCGTCGTCACCGTCCTCGCGGTCGCCGAGCTCCTGCTCTTCGTCGCGGTCGCGCTGCCCTCGTTCGATGCCCGGGCGTTCTCCGTCGACCCGCTCCCCCACGGCTGGTCGGGCGCGTTCCACGGCCTCCCCTTCGCGATCTGGTTCTATCTCGCGATCGAGGGGCTCGCGAACGCGGCCGAGGAGGCGAAGAACCCGCAGCGCGACGTGGCGCTCGGATTCGCGGCCTCCATGGCGACGCTCGGCGTGCTCGCGATCCTCGTCTTCTTCGCCTCGGTCGGCGTCGCCGGCTGGGAGGCCGTCGTCTATCCCCCGGGCTCGACCGAGCCGAGCGACGCGCCTCTCCCGCTCGCCCTCGGCCACCTCGTCGGCCGCGGCTCGATCCTCTACTCGCTGCTCCTCGGAGTGGGCCTGCTCGGCCTCGTCGCCTCGTTCCACGGCATCCTGCTCGCAGCGGCGCGCGCGACGATGGCCCTCGGCCGCGCGGGCCTCGCCCCCGAGCTCCTCGGCGCCGTGCACGTCGGCTCGGCCACGCCGCGCGTCGCGCTCGCGGTGAACCTCGTCCTCGGCCTCGTCGCGATCCTGACGGGACGGACGGCGGAGATCATCACGCTCTCCTGCTTCGGGGCGCTCGTGCTCTACCTGCTGTCGATGCTCGCCTTCTTCCGGCTGCGCGCCACGGAGCCGGACCTCGAGCGCCCGTTCCGCGCGCCCTTCCATCCGTTCTTCCCCGGGATCGCGCTCGTGCTCTCGGCCGTCTGCCTCGTCTCGTTGGCCGTCGATCAGCCCAGGATCGCGGGGGTCTTCCTCGTCCTGCTCGGCGGCTCGACCCTCTATGCTAGATCGAGGATCCGCGCCGGGACGGCGACGAGGTGACATGGCGAAGCGCTTCCTCCTCTTCATGGTCGGTCGGACGTCGGTGGAGCTCGCGAAGGAGCGCGGCGACTACGACCGCTGGTTCCGCGAGGGTCTCGGGGTCGGCGAGGCGATGGAGGTCGTGCGCGTCGTCGAGGGCGAGGCGCTCGTTGACTTCCGGCCGTACGACGCGATCGTGATCACGGGCAGCAGCGCGATGGTCACGGATCGCGAGCCCTGGAGCGTTGCCACCGCGGAGCTCCTCCGCGAGGCCCACGCGCACGGGACGTACCTGCTCGGCGTCTGCTACGGCCACCAGCTCCTCGCGGACGCGCTCGGCGGGAAGGTCGATTGGAACCCGAACGGCCGGCAGATCGGCACCGTCGACGCGCCGCTCACGGACGAAGGACGCGCGGACGCGCTCCTCGGGGGGATCGGCGATCCCTTGGTGGTGCAAACGAGTCACAGCCAATGCGTGCTCGAGCCGCCGCCCGGCGCCGTCGTGCTCGCGACCTCGCCGAAGGACGCGAGCCATGCGCTCCGCTTCGGACCTCGGAGCTGGGGCGTGCAGTTCCATCCCGAGTTCGACGACCACGTCTCCACGACCTACATCCGCGAGCGCGCGGAGAGGATCCGAGGGGAGGGTGGGGATCCGGAGGCGCTCCTGCGCGCGGTGCGCGCGAGCGGGCACGGGACGGCGATCTTGCGGCGGTTCGCGGGGATCGTGGGGGGCTGAGACGGGGCAATGGCTCGTCCGTCGTTCCTCCTGATCCTCCTGGCCGCCCTCGCCGTGGCGCACGTCGAGGTGCGGGCGGAGCCCACGCCCCCGGTCGACGTCACGTCGGTGCCTTCGGTCCTCGCCCTCCTTCGCTCCCTTCCGGTGCGGCGTCCGTTGACCGATCGACTCGAGTTCGAACGCAGGGCGGACGAGCCGTGCGTGAGCGAGTCGCAGTGGTCGTGCCGAACTTCGCTTCGATATCGGCGGAGACGACTGCCACGCTCGGACTTGGCCAGGATGAGGACCGAGGCAAGCGACCTGTGTACGGCGGGTGATGGGCTCGCGTGCGGACTGTTGTGTGAGATCCTATCGACACACCTGCCATCGCCAGGGTCCGCGGAAGACCGGGAGCGCGTTCAGGTTTGCGACTCGGCGTGCAGCTTGCGGGATGCCGTCGCATGTGAAATCCGGGCGCAACTCTGCCTTGGGGACCCACTATCACTCAGCGAGGCACCATACCGGGTCTGTCCCAGCGGCGAGCGCCTGTTGGAACGCTCGTGTACGGCAGGTGGCGGGGACGCATGTCAACAGCTCGGAAACGACGTGCCATTTGCATCCCGGCTGTCGCGGGAGCGTCGTCTCGAGCTGCTGACGGATTCCTGTGCGGTGGGACTCGCTCTCGGGTGTGCCGACCTGAGTAGGCAGGTCGCTGGAGGGCCCTCGAGCCCGGGAGATACGCCGAACGCACCGCTCTCGAGCGACCAACTGATGTTGCGCGCATGCGCGCTCGGATCTCAGCGCGCATGCGCCGATTCATGCACGCGTGGCACGCGGGACGGAAACGATTCGGCCGCCACGGACGCCGCATGCTCCCGAGCCTGCAGTCGGTCGGATGGCGAGTACTGCCTCGTTCGAGCCACGTACGACCTCGCCGTTGCACCCGACGGAGACGACCCGCGTGCGAAGCGGGCCATCGCCTACCTCCAGGCGAACTGCGGGGACTATCCCGAAGCCTGCAGGGCCCTAGCTGACCTCTACGAGCAAGGCCGCTTCGTTCGCCGAGATCCTCGGCGGGCTCGCACGTACCGCTCCCGGGGCGATCGAGCGGAGGAGCAACAGATGAACGACGGCTCGCTGGGGGAATGAGTGATGGCCAAGTCCGGTGCGAGGTCTCTGAATGATGAAATCCTGGTGGGAGTCGAGGCGGAGATCCTCGCGCGTGGCCTGTCGGGCTGCGATCGGAACGAGGCCGATCGGGACGGCCGCACCCCCTTGATGAACGCCATCACGAGGGGCATGACCCAGCTCTCCCTCGAGCTGATCCGGAGCGGCGTCGACTTCGACTGCCGCGACCGCGACGGGTTCTCGGCACTGGCGTTCGCCTCCCAATTCCAGCAGGCGGAGGTGGTGCGAGCGTTGCTTGCCGCAGGCGCGAACTCGAACATCGCCGACAGATGGGGCAATACCCCGCTGACCAAGGCCGTCTACTTCTACCGCGGGAACGGCGAATGTGTGGTGGCCTTGCTTCGAGGCGGAGCGGATCCCGACCGGAAGAATTCGCACGGCAAGAGTCCCCGGGATCTTGCGACGACGATCGCCAACTACGACGTCCGCAAGTATTTCGAGTGAGACCGAGCGTCCTCGATCCCCTCACCCTGCCTTCTTCTCGCAGTTGAACATCCACCGGATGCCGAACGCATCCGTCAGCGTCCCGAACCGCGCGCCCCAGAACGTGTCCTGCAGCGGCATCGTCACGCTCCCGCCCTCGGAGAGCGCGTCGAACGCGCGCTGCATCTCGGCGGCATCGTCGAAGTCGAGACACACCTGGCTGTTCCCGCCGACCACCAACGGCGTCCCCGGCATCGAGTCGCTGAGCATGATCGTCCCGCCCCCGAGCCGCAGCACCGCATGCATCACGCGCTCGGCCGCTTCCCCCGAGGTCGGCCCGCCCGGCGCGTCCCCGAGGCGCATGCGGCTCTCGGTCTTCGCGCCCAGCGCCCGCTCGTAGAGCGCGATCGCCTTCGCGGCCGTGCCGTCGAAGTAGAGGTACGGATTGAGCTGCTTGATCGCCATGGTTCCTCCCCCGCGTTTCGCCCGCAGCATACCCGACCGACGCTCGCCTCCGCTCGTCCCCACCGAGCCCCCATGGCGCGTTCGGTCAATCCACGCCCGCCCTCGCGTCATTGACGCGAGGGGCCATGCGCGCTCGGATCCCCGCATGAGCACAGGCTCCCCCCCTCCGCGGACGAAAGCGGAGATCCTCGCCGACGCACGCCGCTTCGCCGTCGAGGACGTCGGCCGCACGTGGCGTCTCCTCGCGGGGACCGTCTTCGCGCTCGTCTCGGCCTTGCTTGTCGCCGGCCTCGCGCGCCCTTGGCCCCTCCGAGCGCTCGGCTCGGTCGTCGCGGGCCTCGTCCTCGTCCGCCTCTTCATCTTCCTGCACGACATCGAGCACGGCGCGATTCTCCGCACCTCGCCCCTCCGCAGCCTCGTGAGCCGGCTGATCGGCCTCCTCACGCTCGTCTCCCCGCCGGTCTGGCGCGAGTTCCACAACGCGCACCACGGCACCACCGCCTTGCTCCTCGACGACGACCTCGCGCGGCATCGGGGCGGCGATCGCGTGAACCGCGTCGTCGACGTCGAGACCTGGTCGCGCCTCGCGCCCGGACAGCGGCGCGCGTACCGCATCGTGCGTCACGCGCTGATCTTCGTCTTCGCGTGGATCACCGTCTTCGCGCTCGGGATCGGCCTCGGTCCGCTCCTCCGCGATCCGAGACGGAACGCCGATGCGGCACTGGTCCTCGTGCTCCACTTCACGGGGTTCGCGACGCTCGTCGTGCTCGCCGGCGCGACGAACGCTTTCTTCCTCTTCGCGCTCCCGGTCTCCGTGGCCTCGACGCTCGGCGCCTACCTCTTCTACGCGCAGCACAACTTCCCGGACTCGCGCTTCCTCCCGCAGGGCTCGCGCTGGGACTCGCTCCATGCGGCGCTGGAAGGCTCGTCGTTCTTCCGCATGTCGCCGCTGATGCATTGGTTCACCGGGAACATCGGCTACCACCACGTGCACCACCTCGACCCGCGGATCCCCTTCTACCGCCTGCCCGAAGCGATGGCGGCGATCCCCGAGCTCCACGATCCCCCGAGCACCTCGTTCGCTCCGCGCGACGTGCTCGCCTGCCTCTCGATCCACGTCTGGGATCCGGAGAGCGAGCGGCTTGTCGGGTTCGCGGAGGCCGATCGCCTCGCGGCGCGGAGCGGCGCGCCGTAGCCTCACTCCACGTGCACGATGTCCCGCTGCACGACCCAGCCGTCCTTCCGCTTCCGGAGCGTGAACTCGGCGGACACGTCCGTGACCTCGCCGTCGTAGGTGACGTTCACGAAGAAGGTGTCGTCCTCCCCGTCCCAGTCCGTGTCGAGGTCGACGCCGATCCTCGAGAGCCAGCCGAGGTCGCGCCACGACTCGTCGTCGTCGAGGTCGGCCTCTTCGTCCTGCTCCTCGAGCCAGGGGACCACGAGGTCTTGCCACATCGAGCGGACCTGATGGGGCCACCAATCCTTCGAGCGGTGCGCGACGAGGGCGCCCGCGCCCTTCGCATCGCCCTGCCGCAGCTTGGCGAAGAAGCGCTTCACCTCGGCGAGCGCTTGGGCACGGGTGGGTCGCTTGGGGAAGACGCGGAGCTCGTCGGTCATGACGCAGACTCTAGGAGCGCGACGTCCGGTGTCCATCCCTCGCGCATTGGCCCGAGCTTCACCGCCCCCGCACAAACCCGATCCGCTCCCGCTGCAGCTCCGCCTCGTTCGCCACGAACGGCGCCCCGAGCAGCCGCTCGAAGAGCGCATCCGCCCTCTCCAATTCGCCGATCGCCTCGTGCGAGAGCGCCGCGATCCGCATCGCCTCCCTCTGCAACCGAGCCGTCGGCAATCCGCGCCCGAGCGCCCGCTCGAGCTCGCGCGCGGCGAGCGCGTGCTCGCCTTCGTTGAAGAGCTGCCTGCCGACGAGATACGGCCCGAGCCCGTCCTCGCGATGCTCCGCGAGCCGATGCCCGAGGTGCACGGCCACCGCCATCGACGCCGGCCGTCCGTCGCGGTGCAGGAAGAAATCCCGCACGAGCTCGCGCGTCGTCGCGTCGTCCTCGAGCGCGAGCCGCTTCACCTCGAGCACGCGCGCCGTGTCGTCCGGCATCGGCTCGCGGAGCAGCGCGACGTAGGCCGCGTGCGCGCCCGCCGCATCGCCCCGCATCCACCGCGCATCCGCGATCGCCGCGCGCACGGTCGCGAGCAGCGCCGAGGGCACTTGCGGATCGCGCGCCATCGCCGCGACCTCGCGCTCCGCCTCGCCGAGCCTGCCGAGCCGCGCGAGGGCCGAGGCCCGCGTCGCCTGCGTGATCCGATCGTTCGCGTCCACCGAGAGGATCTCGCTGCACGTATGCAGCGCCGACCGCGAATCGCCGGCCGCGAGGTCCTCGCCGAGGCGGTCCTTGAGGCGGGCGACGAGGTGCGGACACACGGCCGAGAATACGCTCTTCCGCTCGAAGCGAAGCACCGCGAGCGCACGCTCCTCGTCCGTGAGACGCACCGTCCGCAGATGCGCGTGCCAGCTCCGCTCGAGGGCCCTTAGCTCGCCGAGCGCCTCCCACTGCCCCTGGTCGTAGAGGTTCCGGATCGCGCGCGGGCCGCGTCGCTCGTGCACGTGGCGGAGGAACGAGCCGGCGGCCGAATACGCCCGGTTCGCGGGCGTCCGAAGGAACTCGAGCGTGAGCACGTCCTCCGCCTTCGGCAGGAGACCGAGCTCGAGCATCGCCCGGCTCCATTGATCGGCGGTCAAACCATCCCGGTGATCGCCGGCCGCGGCGACGGCCGTGCCTTCGATGATGCCGGGGTTCGGCACGATCCCGTAGATCGCCGCCACCTGGAACGGCACGTCCGTGAGCTCGGCGGCGAGCACGTGCGCGAGCTCGTGGCGGAGGATGCGATGCGGCCAGGCCTCGCGCTCGACGTGCACCTGGCCGAGCCAGGGCTTCGCGATGTCGGTGTCGGCCGCGCCCATCAGCACGCGCTTCTCGTCGGGCGAGCGGTAGACGAAGACCTGCACGCGCTTCGTGCGATGCACCGCGAGGAAGGACTCGACGGCCGCGACGTGGAAGTCGCAGTCGTCGGCGAGGAGCCGCCGCTCCGCGACGGGCATCTCGCGCGGCACGTGCAAGTGGCAGCGCCGGCTCCACGCCTCGCCGCCGAGCGCTTCGTCGATCCGGGCCACCGTGCTCCGATGCCCGAGCGAGGCTCCGTCGACGGTTCCCCACGCGTAGCCGACGAAGAGGAGCAGGGCGAAGCCGACGCGCCGCGGTGCTTCGCGGAGGCGCGCGAACGAGAAGCGCGTGCCGTGCCAGCCCGCCTCGATCGTCAGGGCGAGCCCGGCCGCGAGCACGAGGGAGAGCCCTCGGAAGCCGAGGAAGCTCGAGGGGATGCCGACGTTCTCGTCGTAGATCGAGCCCGGGAAGAAGCCTCCGAAGAGGCCGTAGACGTAGATCGCCGGCGTGAACGCGAACTCCCCGAGCCCCGCCGCGAGCGCGAGGAGCGGCACGAGCGCGGCGAGGAACGCCGCCCGCCGCGGCCGGAAGCCGAGCCCTCCGACGAGCACGCCGACGAGCGAGGCGAGGCCCGCGCCGACGAGCGGGCCGACCGCGAGGAAGGCGAGGCCCGAGAGCGGATCGCAGGGCCTCTGGCGATAGGCGTTGAGCAGCAAGAGCGCGCTCGCGACGAGCACCGTGCCGAGCCCCGACGAGAACGCCCGGCCGAGCAGGGGGAGCGCCTCGCGGTACACGCCGGCCCCGGTGGCCGAGGCCACGCGGTACGCGATCCTCCCCGCGATCACGGGCGGGAGCACGATCCCGAGCACGAGCGCGCTCTCGACGCCCGGGATGCCGAGCAGCGCGCTCGGGGCGAGCGCGAGGACGGCGAGGAGGGCGCAGACGAAATCGAAGGGCGGACGGAACCCGCGTCCCATGCTCAGGCGTGCGACGAGGCGGCGAGCGTCGGCGAGTCGGGCTCGAGCGTGAGCGCGAGGACCTCGTCGGCCTTCGAGACGAAGTGGATGTGGAGGTCCGCGAGGATCTCCTTCGGCACCTCCTCGAGGTCCGGCGCGTTGTCCTTCGGCATCACCACGTGCTTGAGGCCCGCGCGATGCGCCGCGAGGCATTTCTCCTTGATGCCCGTGACCTTGAGGACGTTGCCGCGGAGCGTGATCTCGCCCGTGACCGCCGTGTCGACGCGGGCCTTGATGCGCGTGAGCATCGAGGCGAGCGCGACGAAGAAGGTGAGGCCGCTCGACGGGCCTTCCTTCGGCACCGCGCCCTGCGGGAGGTGCACGTGCACGTCGATCTTCGAGAGGAAGTCGTCGGCGAGCCCGAGCTCGCTCGCATGCGCGCGGATGAAGCTGAAGGCGGTCGCGACCGACTCCTTCATGATGTCGCCCATGCGGCCCGTCATCTGCAGCTTGCCGCTGCCGGGCATGCGGGTGGCCTCGACGAGCATCAGCTCGCCGCCGGCCGGCGACCAGACGACGCCGGTCGCGACGCCCGGACGCGCCTTGCGCTCGGGCATCTGCTGGGACTTCTTCGGAGGTCCGAGGACCTCCTCGATGAACGGGGGCTCGGCGACGATCTGCACGTCCTCGCCCGCGGCGAGGCGCACGGCGACGGCGCGACAGACGGAGGCCGTCATCTGCTCGAGGCGACGGACGCCGGCCTCGTGCGTGTACTCGTCGACCATGTGCGCGATCGCCGTGTCCGAGAAGTCGAGGCGATCGGGCGAGAGTCCGTGCTCCGAGAGCTGCTTCGGCACGAGGAATTCGCGGGCGATGCTCCGCTTCTCCTCGCGCGTGTAGCCGGGGAGGTCGATGACCTCCATGCGGTCGAGGAGCGGGCCCGGGATCGTGTCCTTCCGGTTCGCGGTGGCGATGAACATCACCTGCGAGAGATCGAAGGGGACCTCGATGTAGTGGTCGGTGAAGGTATCGTTCTGCTCGGGATCGAGGACCTCGAGCAGGGCGCTCGCGGGATCGCCGCGATGGTCCTTGCCGAGCTTGTCGACCTCGTCGAGGACGATGACCGGGTTCTTCGAGCCGGCCTTCTTCAGCGCGTTGATGATGCGGCCCGGGAACGAGCCGACGTAGGTGCGGCGATGGCCGCGGATCTCGGCCTCGTCGGCGACGCCGCCCAGCGAGACGCGGACGAACTGACGCCCCGCGGCGCGCGCGATCGACTTCGCGAGCGAGGTCTTGCCGACGCCGGGAGGGCCGACGAAGCAGAGGATCGGCGCGCGGCCGTCCTTGCGGAGCTTGCGGATCGCGACGTACTCGAGGATGCGCTTCTTCGGGCGCTCGAGGCCGAAGTGGTCCTCGTCGAGCACGCGACGCGCCTCCGTCACGTCGAGTCGATCGGGCGTGGTCTTCGACCACGGCAGGTCGGCGAGCCATTCGACGTACGTGCGCGCGACCTGGTACTCGGCGCTCGACGCGCTCATCGCCGACATGCGCTTGAGCTCGCGCTTCGCGGCCTTCGAGGCGTCGATCGGCAGCTCGTGCCGCGCGATCTTCTCGCGCAGGGCGTCGAGCTCCTCCTCCTCCTCGTCGCTCTCCCCGAGCTCGCGGCGGATCGACTTCAGCTGCTGGCGGAGGAGGAGCTCCCGCTGCGAGCGGTGCATCTCCTCCTCGACCATCGTCGAGATCTCCTTCTTGACCTTGAAGACCTCGGACTGGCGGCTGACCTGCTCGAGCACCTTCTCGATGCGCCGACGCACCTCGAGGGTCTCGAGGATCGCCTGCTTGAGATCGTTGCCGATCGGCAGGCTCGCGGCGACGAGGTCGGCGAGGGCGCCCGGCTCCTTCACGTTCTCGAGCGAGGAGGTCGCCGTCCGGCTCGGGGGAGGGAGGTGCTGGGAGAGCTCGTCGGTCGCCCGGCGGAGGGTGATCGAGAGGGCCTCGAGGGTGGGGTCGACGACGGGGGGCTCGTGGATCCGCTCGACCCGGGCCTTGAGGTAGGGGGAGCGGTCGAGGGGCTCGACGATCCGCATCCGGGAGACGCCCTGGAGGACGACGGAGTAGTTCCCCGAGGAGAGGCGGATCACCTTGAGGACCCGGGCGATGGTCCCCATCGCGTAGAACTCGTCGAAGCCGGGGTCCTCGGTCTCGGGCCTCCGCTGGGCCACCACCCCGATCGCCGGCCGGTCCTGGTTGCACGCCTCTTCGATGAGCCGGACCGACCGGGCCCGGCCCACGTTCACCGGCACCACCGACGCCGGGAAGAGCACGGAGTTCCGGAGGGGCAGGATCGGGAGAATCGCCTCGGTTCCGGCGGGGAAGAGCGAATCGGTACTCATCTTCCGAGCACGGTACTCGACCGGTTCCGGGGGGGCAATCGTTGGAAGCGGGCGCCGGGTACGGGCCCCCTCGACCCGCATCCCACCTGACCCTACAAGCCCGTTGTCATTTCCCGGTAGCCATCCTGGAACGTGTTTGGTACTAACTTGACCTCCCGAGCGGGAGTGTAGGACAAGAGCTTACCTTTAGGATCGAACCGAGGGAACGTCCCATGAAGCTCGTTGCGACGCTCGCTGCCCTGACTGCCCCGCTCTGCCTGGCCGGTTGCAGTGGTGCCTATTGGGGGAACCTGATCGTGCTCGGTGTCTCCGCCGGCATCTTCTGCGGTACGCTCTCGCTCGGCCGCGACTCGGTGGCTTCCCGCTCCCGCGCCGACGCCTCCCAGTCCTCCGCCGACCGCACCTGAACGATCGCCCTGACGGGTCCTCCCGCCGGGACGCTGGCCTCTCCACCCGAGGAGCTCCGCCATCCTTCCCGTGCCAGCCGAACGCCGGCTCAAGACCCTGGACGAGTTCACGGTCGCCGACCTCGAGGGCATCCGCCTCCTGCTCGGCGGCGGGTCGGTCATCGACTGGTACCGGCTGAACTTCCGCGACGACGAGGAGATCCGCGGCTTCGTCCGCTCCCTCGAGCTCGACCTCGACGATCCCGTCGATCGCGCGCGCGCCGAGGCCGTGAAGCATGCCGCGATCAGCTACCTGCGGCGGCACTTCGACTTCCCGATCCCGAAGCCCGTCGCGAACGAGGATCTGATCGGGCTCGTCCGGCTCGCCGGGACCAAGGGCCATCGGCAGCTCTGCGCCTGCACGATCCTCAAGGTGATGCACATCATCCATCACCTCGAGGCGCGGGAGCTGCTCTTCATGCTCCCGGTCTCCGACGAGGAGGTCTTCCACCTCGTCGAGCAGAAGGTCTACCGCATCGTCGGCAGCGCGCTCGCGGCCGGCTTCCCGATCGTCGAGTTCATCGGCGGCCGCAAGAACAAGGACTCGCTCTACACGAAGCTGCTCTCGAAGAAGGAAGTCAGCGCGGCGAACATCTACGACAAGCTGCGCTTCCGCATCGTCACGAAGTCGCCCGACGACCTCTTCCCGATGCTCGCCTTCCTGCAGCGCGAGGTCTTCCCGTTCAACTTCGCGATCCCCGGCCAGACGACGAACACCCTCGTCCACTTCGGCGCCTACTGCGACACGCACAGGCACCTGAAGAAGCTCCGCGGGAAGCTGCAGACCGATCCGTCCGACGTCGAGGGCGGAGGCGCGCTCGACAACCGCTTCACCGCGCCGAGCTATCGCGTCGTCCACTTCGTCGTCGATCTCCCGGTGCGGCTCCCCGAGCGGATCTTCGCCGAGGCCCCGCCCTCCGCCTGGGCGCTCGGCCGCGTGATCTTCGTGCAGGCCGAGTTCCAGATCCTCGATCGCCAGACGGACGAGGGGAACGAGGTCGGCGACGCCAGCCACGACGCGTACAAGGAGCGGCAGAAGCTCGCCGTCATGCGCCGGCTCCAGGTCGGACACCTCTCGCGGCCGGCGCCGGCCGCTCCGGAGAGCGACGAGGACGAGTGAGGGTGCGCCCCGCGGGGGGCGTCAGCGAGGCTCGGCCGCCAGCTCGACGTGCACCGTCGCGCTGCCACCGGCCTCGACGATCACCTCTTGGCGCACCGAGCGATAGCCGGGAGCCGCGACCTCGACCACGTGGGTTCCCGGCGCGACGCCCTCGAGGTGCATCGGAGCGGAGCCCCGGGGCTGGCCGTCGATGCTGACCGCGGCCGAGGCGGCCGGCCCGGTCGAGACGTGGAGCGAGCCCGTGGACGGACCGCGCATCATCGCGTAGCCGAGGCCGGCGAGGGCCACGACGATCGCGGCGGCGCCGGCCTTCCCCTTCGGGGTCTCGAGGACCGCGCGCACCTTCGCCGTGGTCGAGGGCGGGATCGGCGCCTTGGGCTCGGGCGGGGCGAGCTTCTGGGGGCCGGTGCGCTCGCGCGTGCTCTTCGCCCATTCCTCCGGCTGCTCCGAGGGCCAGACGCGGGCCGGCGTCGGATCGCGTCGGGCGGGGGTCGTCGGGGCCGGCAGGCCGTTCGGGCTCGGCTGGGTTCCGGGCGAGGTCGGGATCTCGTCGGCGGCGTCGGGCTCGAAACGGACGCCTTCGGCCGCGGGCGAAGCCGCCGCCTGGTCGCGATCCGACTCCGAGAAGAAGACCTGGGTCGGCTGGTCCGACCAATCCTCGAGGTCGAGGGAGGTGAATTCCGGCGTCTTCTGGACGAGGGTCTCGTCGTCGTCGGTCTCGGGGACGGCCGCGCCGGGGCTCGAGGGAGCCCGGAATTCGCCGCTGCGCAGACCGAGCGAGCCCGGAGGGGAGCTCGTCCGACCCGCGAGGGCGTCCTGGCCGACCTTCCGGTAGGCGTCGATCTTCGCCTTCTCCTCGGTCATCTCGTCTTCGAACGCGCTCTGCATCCACTCGGCGAGGCGCGCGCTCGTGAACGGCGGCTTCTGCGACATCAGCCAGCGCATCAGCGCCTGGTGCATCTCGGAGGCCGTCTGGTAGCGGTCCTCGGGCTCCTTCGCGAGCGCCTTCATGACGATCGCCTCGAGCTCGAGGGGCACCGTCGGGAGGACCTCCGCGAGCGGCCGGACCTTCCCCTGGCGGATCATGTCCATCGTCTCGAAGTCGGTCTCGCCGGCGAAGAGGCGCTCGCACGTCAGCATCTCGTACATGCAGATGCCGACGGCGAAGAGGTCGGAGCGGGCGTCGATCTTCTTCCCGCGCACCTGCTCCGGGCTCATGTACCCGAACTTGCCCTTCACGAAGCCGGCGACGGTCTTCGTCGTGCGCGACTGGGCCTTCGCGATGCCGAAGTCGATCAGCTTCACCTGCCCGTCGTACGAGACGAGCACGTTCTGCGGCGAGATGTCGCGATGGATCAGCTCGAGCGGCTTGCCGCGGGCGTCGCGCTTGTTGTGCGCGTAGTCGAGCGCCTCGCACGTGCGCGCCGCGATGTACGCCACGCGCGGCCCCGGCATGCGCATGCCGAAGAGCCGATGGCGGTTCATGATCTGGAGCAGATCCTTGCCCCAGACGTACTCCATCGCGATGTAGTGGGCGTTGCCCACCTTCCCGAGCTCGTAGATCGACGCGATGTTCGCGTGGGAGAGGTGTCCCGCGATCTTCGCTTCGTCGATGAACATCTCGATGAAGCTCTGGTCCTCCGCCATCGAGGGCGCGATGCGCTTCACCGCGAGGATTCGCTCGAAGCCTTCGATCCCGAAGGACTTCGCGAGGAAGACCTCGGCCATGCCACCGACCGCGAGACGCTCGAGGAGAAGATACTTCCCGAACGGCACGACGCTCGGCGCCGACGCGCCTTCCGTGGCATCCCCTCCGTGGACGGACATCGCGCCCATGTTGGCCGACATGGCCGCGAACATCAACCATCGTCTGCGGCCGTCACGACGGAAAGGAAAAGGGGCCCCGGAGGGCCCCTCTCACGTTTCCTCGTCGTGGGGACGAGGAGGCCTTCTCAGTAGCCCGAGCCCGCGTACGCGCCGATGGAGATCGCGTTCGCGTTGCCCGAGGCCGCCGAGGTGCCCGTGCACGCGTCGGGGGTCGCGCCCGCCGCCGTCGAGTGCAGGTCGAGCTTGCCGGCGATGATGCTCTGGACGGTCGACCACTGACCGCCCTGGCCGAGCTCGCAGAGCGCGTTCTTGAGGGCCTCCTGGAAGGAGCCCGCCTCCGGGGTGCCGGTCTTGGCGCCCCAGTAGAGGAAGCCGCCGATGATCGAGGGGTTCGCCACCGTGGTGACGTTCTCGGGCGGGTTCGGACGGTTCGTCACGAGCTGGAAGCCGCCGCCGGTCTTCGCCTGGACGTTGAGCCGGAGCTTCACGCCGAAGAGCTTGAGCGGGATGGTCGCGCTGCAGTCCTGGGTCTGGCCGCCGCCGCAGGAGACGCCCGGCATCGAGGTGCAGCCCGCGATGCCCGAGACGGTGACGCTGACGTTCAGCGTGCCCCAGTTCGAGACGACGGGGCTGATGCCGCCGTTGAGCGCGGTGACCTGCGTCGCGAGGAGCGTCGAGGAGCCGGGCGCGCCGACGTAGAGGCCGACCGCCACGCAGTTGTCCGTCAGCGTGTGGTTCCAGTTCTTCAGGCCGACCTTGATCTCGAGCGAGGCCGCGCCGGTCGAGGGGGCGACGGCGTCCTGGAGGGCCTTCGAGATGTCGACGCCGAGGGTCGCGGCGGCCGTGCCGACGGCCGCGAGCTGGTTGTCGACGTTGGAGACGGTCGAGGTGGCCGTCGACTTCGTGTCACGCACGAAGCAACCGGCCGCGTCGGAGGTCGACGAGGTCGTCTGGGCGTCGACGTCGAGGCCGTCGACCACCGTCGCGCTCGCACCCGAGGGGAGCTGGAAGCGGTTGATCACGAAGATCTCTTCCGGCTGGGCCATGTCCGCCGCCGTCGGGTCGGTGGTGACCGTGCAGCCCATGACGGCGCCGCCGTCATCGTTGCCGCCGCCACCGCCGCCACCGCCGCCGCCGCCGCCGCCGCCGCCGCCGGAGTCACAGGCCACCGCGCCGAGGGCCATCGAGCCGCCCAGGATCAGTGCCAAAGCTACCTTCTTGAAATTCATGCCTTCTCTCCTTCTGAGCTCTGCGCGCCCGGGCCTGCGCTGCCGGGTTCGGCCGAAGCTTGTACCACAGCTGCATCGGCCCAATCAATCAAGCAGCGGTTACGATAACAAACGGTCTCGTCGATCGTCACCACCCCCTCGTACGAAACGTCAGGGGTTGTGGGTGGATGTGCGCCTGGGCTCCAAGCGCCGCGACGACGTGTCGATTTCGGCGACCACTTGATGCCCGCCTTGGTCGGTCGCGCGGACGGCGACGAGGTGAGAAGCGTCGTGCGGGACGACGAGCTCGAGTCGTTCCTCGGCCTGATCGAGCAAGCCGTCCGCCGGATCGACGTCGCGGAACGGCGCGCCGTCGATCGCGACCTCGAGGCGCGAGATCGGTCCCACCGCATCGACGATGCGTCCGACGACCGCATCACCCCGTAGTGCGAGCTCTTCGATGCGCGGCGCGTGGTTGTCGACGAGGAACGGCGCCGACACCGCGCGCGACGAGAGCGTGCGCGACTCCGGATTCGACGGCTCGTCGCTCGCCTCGACCTCGACGACGTAGAAGCCGTCCGGCACGCCGGTCGTATCCCAGTCGTACGTCGTCTGGGTGACGTTCTGATCGGGGCGCGTCAAAGCGCGCCACGTTTCCTCGCCGTCGCGTCGGAAGCGTAGGCGGTAACGCAGGTCGTCGCCGTCGGGGTTGTCGACGCGCCAGCTGAGCCGAACGGTGGAGGAGGCCGCCGCTCGGCCACGTCGCCGAGCGCTCGCCTGCGTGGCGTCCACGGTGGTCGTCACGGGACCTACGACGGGCCGCTGGTTCTGCCGGAGGTGATACGCGGTCACTCCGCGGAGGACCGCGTCGGCGTCGTCGAAGCGCACGCGGATCTGGAGGTAGCGCGCGGCGGGGCTTCCGATCGCGGCGCCGGCGCTCGTGTAGGCGCTCCACTCCGACCAGGTCGCGTCCGGCGTCTCTGTGTTCCCCGAGCGGGTCGAGACCGACAGCGGGCCACTCGATCGCGTGACGAGCCGTCCGAAGCGCGAGCGGGCCTCGGCGTCGAGCACGGCGCTGGTCCAGGTCGGCCGTTCGGCGGGGGTCCGCAGGATGCGGTAGATCGCGGCGCCGTCGCCCGTGGCGACCACCGGCGTGTCCGAGTCTAGCGAGAGCGCGAGCACGAGCCGCTCCTCGACGTCGAGCCAGGTCGCGCTCGTCCGATCCGGCGCGACGCGGACGACGCGGCCGTCCTTGCCGCCGACGAAGATCGTGCCGTCGCGCGCGAGCTCGCAGGCGGTGAAGTGATGATCGTCCTCCGAGAGCACGCGCTCGACGCGACCCTCGCGATCGATGCGGTAGAGCCTCCCCTTGCCGGGCCGCGGCCGCGAGCGAGCCTGCGGCGGCAGCGAGCGAGGGCCCTGGGGCGCGCTCTGGGCGGGCGCGGCGCCGAAGTCGTTGCCCACCACCGCGAGCTCCCCGTCGCGCACGGAGAGCGCAGTGACCTCGTTGCCCGGGAGATCGACGAGCACCTCGGCCTGGCCCGGCGCGCGCAAGCGCAGGACGAGCGCGCGATCGCTCGTGCCGGCATAGAGCGTTCCGTCCGCGTCGAGGGCGAGGGACATCACGTGCGCGTCCTCGCCCGCGTAGAAGACCGCGGCGCGGCCCGTGCGATCGATCGCGAAGACCTTGCCGTGGGGGCCGGTCGCGGCGAAGAGGCGGTCCCGCCGTGCGTCGTGCACGAGGGCCCAGACATGCTCCGCTCCCTCGGGGCGCGCGAGCTCGCGGCTCGTCCCGTCGGCCGCGATCGCGAAGATGCGACCCTCCGGGAGCGTGCCCGCGTAGAGCGTCCCGTCGGCGCCGACCGCGAGCGAGGAGACGACGAGCTGGCCCGTCGTCGCGAAGGGCGCGAGCTCGCGGCCGCGGAGACGGAAGATCTTCCCGTCCGTTCCCGTCCCCACGTAGATCGAACCGTCGCGTCCACGCGCGAGGGCATAGGCCACGCTCGCGTCCGCGATCGGGAAGCGCTCCTCGCCCACGCTCGTCCGGACCTCGCCCGTCGACGTCACCGCCGTCCCGTCGAGCTCGCCGCGGAGGAAGTCCGCCGAGGTCTCGACGACGAGCGGCTCCGTCGTGACGGCGCGGGCGCCGTGCTCCGCGCCGAGGATCGACAGCGCGATCGCGAGCAGCGTCGTGGGCAGGAGGGAGAGCCTCGTTCTCTGCGCGGTCATGGAGCTCCTCGGGAGCGGCCCCGGGCTCGGACGTGGAGCTCGAGGCCCGCGGTGCCGGTGATCACGGCACCCATCGGATGGAAGGATTCGACGTGCGTGGCGAAGGCGTTCGAGGGGCTCGTGTCGTGCTCGGCGAGCAGGGCATCGATCGCCGAGGCCGGGAGGTCGCGCGCGACGTGGCCCGGGAAGACGAGCCCTCGTCCGGGCATCTCGATCGTGGCCGCGAGCTCGGTGGAGGGACGGGCCCCCCGCACGTAGGCGACGAGGTCGGCGAGCGTGCGCGCGCGCCCGACCTCGCGGGGAACGGACGGCGCCGGCACGAGGGAGACGCGGATCGTCTGACCGGCGCAACGCTCCGGGATGCGCACCTCGATCGTGCGCACCTCGGGCTCCTGCTCGTAGCGCCGGAGCACGACGCGGATCGGCACGACCTCGCCGGGCAGGACCTCGCCGTCCTGGGTGGAGGCGGAGAGGAGCGTCAGCGCCGAGCGCTCGAAGACGAGATCGAGCTCGACGTCCACGTCGAGGACGCGTGACTCGACGAAGGGGTTCCCGTACGCCGCCTCGAAGAGCGCGAAGGCCCGGAGCTGCTGGAGGGGAGCCGCGTTGCCGGGACCCTGGGACATCACGCCGACGTCGACGAGCTCGATCGGGCCGATGCCCTCGAGCGTCACCCGCGTACGCGCACGGTAGGTGACATCCGTCTGATCGCTCGCCGTCGCCTTGATCGCGTTCGCGATCGTCGCGAACGCGAGCGCGGGCGTGAGCGCACGATGGCTCGCGATGCGCACGTTCCACTCGGTCTTCCGGGCGCCGGGCACGCCGTTCAGCCGGATCCGGAGCGGGATGGTGGCCGGCTCGAGATCCTGGTCGATCACGATGCCGCTCGTGCGGTCGTGGATCAGCGTCCCCCGCGGCGCGACGGCCTCGCCGATCTTGAAGGAGCGCTGCGAGCTCACGAGCACGTGGAGCACGCGCGAGGTCCACGAAGGGAGCCCGATCTCGCCTTGATCCATCATCGGATGGCCGAACGCGAGGACGCGCCCGCCCTCGCCGACGTGCGTCACGGTGCCGACGGCGTTGAGCGAGATGTCCCCCGAGACGAGGGAGATCGCCATCGAGCCGCCGTCGACGTAGCGCGCCTCCGCCGCGTTCCCTCCGCCTCCGCCTCCGCCGGCCTGCACGGGCACGAGGCCGAAGGGGGCGAGCGTGGTCTCGAGCATGCGGGCCACGTCGTCGGTGACTCCGCCGAGCATCAGGGGCGTCTCGGCCGCCACCATGCCGAGCGGGCCGTGCAGGGAGGCCTCCGTCCGCTCGCGCATCGACGCGAGCGCGGCGAAGGCGTCCGGCAGGCGACCGTCGCGGAAGAGCAGGGGACCGCCGGGACGGGAGAGGGCGGCCGCGGCTCCGCTCGGCGGGATCGGGCGCGCACCCGGGAAGGAGTCGGGGCGCGTCGGCCGCCGCATCTCCGCCAGCATGTTCGCGATCGGCGTGACGCCTCCGACCGGATCGGTCCCGAAGGGCCAGCCGTACGCGTAGGCGCCGGCGAGCTTGCCCTCGAGGTAGATCGGGCTGCCGCTCATCCCGCCCACGATCCGGGCCCGCTCGAGCAGCGGATGCTCCACCCGCACGAGGATGAGGTCCTGGTCGGGACGGAAGCGCCGGAGCACGTCGATGACCTCGACGTCGAAGCGCTCGGGCTCGGTGCCGCGCAGGACGGTCAGACCGTAGCCCCGCATGCCGGGGCGGATCTCGTCCGTCGAGATCGTCACGACCTCCGGACGAGCCGCTGCCACCGTCCCGAGGAGGGCGAGAGCGGCAGCGAAGCAGAGGAACGAGAGGAAGCGTCGCAAGGCGTGCCATCCTAGCGCGCACCCGGTCGGGCGCGGAACCCGCTTCGTCTCAGCCTTCGAGGCCTTCCCTGCCGCTGCCCGAGACGTCGAGCGAGAGGACGAGCTCCTTCAGCGTCTCGAGCTGGAACGGTTTCACGAGGTAGGCGGAGACGCCGGCCGCGTTCGCGGCGTCGCCGACGCCGGGGCCGTCGTTGGCGAGGAGGATCACGGGGACGCCCGGCGCTCGCTCGCGCACGTGACGCGCGAGCTCGAGGCCGTCCATGCCGGGCAGATCCTCGGCGAGGAGCACGAGATCCACCGGCCACTCGGCGAGGAGGGCGAGCGCGCCGTCCGACGAGCTGGTCCCGACGACGCGATGGCCGAGGACCGTCAGCATGCGGGCGAGGCCCCATTGGAGGTCCGGATCGTTCTCGACCACGAGGACGCCGCGCATCCGCGGCGCCGCCTGCTTCGGGGGAAGCTTCGAGTCGCGCGTGGCGGGCGCGGGGATCGACGAATCCCGGCGCGTCCTGCCCACTTGTCGCTCGATCGGCTCCGTCATCCCGACGTCCCGTCCCCCCGTTCCCTGGCCCAACGCCCACCATACGTGGCCGGGCCTCCCGAGGCAACGCCCCGGACTCGGCGAAACCATGACGGTTTCGCAAGGAAAGGCGGACGACCGGCGTTGCGGGGCCGGTCCCGCCCCTGGTAGGGTCGCTGCGTGCTGCCCCCGCCGCTGCCACGTCAGATCGAGGTCCTCCAATACGTCCTCGATCGGGTCGCCGTCGAATCCGCCGACGGCGGGCGACCGCCCGTCGTGGCCTTCGGTCTCGACGGAACGCTCCTCGACACCCGGACCCGCACCCTCCACATCCTCCGCGAGCTCGCGGAGGAGATCCGGGGGGAAGCCGCGGACGTCGCCGAGGCCCTCGAGAGCCTCGTGCCCGCGGAGGTCCACTCGCTCCTCGGCGAGACGCTGCGCGGCGTGGGCATCGTGCAGGCGCCCCTCGTGCGGCGCATCACGCAGTTCTGGCGGAGCCGCTTCTACGAGGAGGCGTACCTCCCGCTCGACGTCGCCTGCCCGGGAGGCGTCGACTACGTGCGGCGGCTCCACGCCGCCGGGGCGCTCGTCGTCTACGTCTCGGGCCGCGACGTGCCCGGCATGCTGGCCGGCACGGTGGAGAGCCTGCGCGACCACGGCTTCCCGATCGTCGAGCTCGGCGTCTCCCTCGTGATGAAGCCCGACGCGACGCTCGGGGACGACGCGTTCTTCCGGAGCACGGTGCCCGCGCTCGAGCGGCTCGGGGACCTCGTCGCGCTCTTCGACTGCGATCCGGTCGTCTGCGAGCTGACGCGCGCCGTCCATCCGAACGCCGCGGTCGGCCTCGTCGATCACTGGCCCCCGAACCCGTACGAGGGGCTCGAGGGCGTCGACCGCATCCACGACTTCCGGATGGGCTGAAGAGGCGTCGCCAAATCGCCCGTGAACGGCTTGCGTCCTCGCGCCGAACCTCGAAATACCGGCGTATTCCTTCGGCTCGGCGCTGCGGGCGCGCTCGCTCCCGGGCGATTTTTCGGGCTCTCCTGACGGACCCGTGGGTCATTTCCTCCCCGGTAGCGGCGGGCAGAGTCCTCCGAGCTTGAGCATGGCGAGCGCGATGAGGGGCTCGTGGGAGTGAAACCCGAAGGCCAGTCGGGTGAGGAGCCTGAGCTTGGTGTTTGCCGCCTCGACGCGGGCGTTCGAGAGCCGGAGCGTGAGCGTGGCGACGATGGTGTCGCGCTTGTCGCGAATCGAACGAGCGAGCTTCACGAAGGGGGCGAGCCTCGAGCGCGAGGCCCAGGCGACGAAGTAGTCGAGCATGTTCACGGCCTGCTGTCCCTGGTGCTTGAAGACGTCGCGCAGGTGCTCTTTGAGGAGGTAGGCACGGTAGAGGGGCCGGTTCTCCCGTTCGATGCTCACGAGGCTGACGCGTTGTTCCCTCGTGAGGTCCTCGGGGTTCTTCCAGAGCGCCCAGCGGGCCCCCTTGAGCGACTTCGCGCTCGCCTTCTGACCGCCGCGCCGGAGGTCGTTCCACACCGAGCGTCGCACCTCGTCGAGGGCCTTCGTGGCCCACTGCACGACGTGGAACGGGTCCATGCAGAGCGTCGCGTTCGGGCACCGTTCGCGGATGACGTTCGGAATCCACGAGGCCGCGTCCGCGCTGACGAGCTCGATCTTGCGGGAGCGTTCAGGACCGAGAGCATCGAAGAAGCGACCGAGGGTTGCCTCGTCCTTCCCAGGGCTCGCCCACAAGAGCCTGCCGGAATCGTGGTCGACGACGACTGTGAGGTAGCGATGCCCCTTGCGGTAGGAGACCTCGTCGATGCCGATGCGCGTGACGTTCGCGAAGGGGTCGAACGTCGCGCGCATGCTCTTCGCGACGCGTTCGAGAATCTTCCCGACGGTCCGCCACGCGATGCGCAGCAGCGACGCGAGCGTGGTCTTGTCCGTGCGCACCGCGAGCCACGTGACCTGGTCCTCGAACGCGCGCGTGAACGAGCTCCCCGGTCGCGCCCACGGTACGCGCTGCACGACGACGCCGTGCTCGGGACACCGCACACGCGGCGCCTCGGCCTCGATGCGCGTCTCCTGAAGCCCGAAGTCGAGCGACCGCCACGACCGAACCCCGTCGCCGCGGTCGTACCCGGGACAGTGTCGACCGCACTGCGAGCACCGCCCCTCCTCCTTCCGAGTAGGGCGGACTCGGAGCACCAGGGCGGCGCCCTCCGGGCTCGCCCCCGACCACCGCACATCTTCCAGCACGGCGCGCTCGACACCGAACGCGCGAAGCAACATCCTCGCGTTGCGCACTCCCCGCCACCTCTTGGTTCCGGCCTAGACAACCGAATCCTGCGGCGAACGGGGGGTGCGCGCTCGTTTCAGCCTCCGAGGCCACCCACGGCTACGTCAGGAGAGCCATTTTTCGACACCTCTCGTGCCCGGCGGGCTCCGCGTCAGACGCGGAAGGGCGTGCCGAGCTCGCGCGTCAATCCGACGAAGGCCTCGTCGATGCGCCGCATCAACGGCCTCTCGCCGGTGCCGATCGTCACGCCGTCGAGCGTGGCGACCGGGACGATCCGCGCTCCCGTACCGGTCAGGAAGCACTCGTCGGCCTCGAGGAGATCGAAGCGCGAGAGCGAGGCCTCGCGGGCCGGGACGCCGAGCCTCGCGGCCAGCTCGAGGACGCTCCGCCGCGTGATGCCGCCGAGCGCGCCGTCGGTCGTCGGGGGCGTGAGCAGCTCGCCCCTCTGCGCGACGAAGACGTTCGCCACGGCCGCCTCGGCGACCAGGCCGCGCACGTTGAGGACCAGCGCCTCGTCCGCGCCGCGGAGCCGGCTCTCGCGCTTCGCGAGCACGCTGTTCAGGTAGTTGAGGCTCTTCACCCGCGGATCGAGCTGATCCGGCCCCGGCTTGCGGTTGCTCGCCGTGATCATGTCGAGGCCGCGTGCGCGCTTCTCGGCCGGGAAGAGCGTGATGTCCGAGACGATGCAGATCGTCACGGGATCCTTGCACGTCGTCGGATCGACGCCGAGCGGGCCCTCGCCGCGCGTCACGACCAGGCGGATGTAGGCGTCGTCGCGGCCGTGCGCGCGACAGGTCGAGAGCACGATCTCGCGCATGCGGGCGACGCCGCCGGGGAGGGCGAGCCCGATCGCGGCGGCCCCGATCTCGAGTCGACGCAGGTGATCGTCCAGGCGGAATACGGCCCCGGCGTTCACGCGGATGCCCTCGAAGACCCCGTCTCCGTAGAGGAGGCCGTGGTCGAGCACCGAGACCCGCGCTTCGTTCGCCGCGCAGATCCGCCCATCGATCGCGATCGTCGTCATGTCCCTTTCCCTTCGAGCCGGCGCGCGATGCGCGCGGCGGCCTGTTCGAGCCGCTCGGCGAGCCGATCCCCGCCGAGCGCCGCGAAGCGCTCTTGCGCGCATGCCAGCGCGAGCGCTCCGACCATCGTCCCATCCGTCGTCCGGATCGCGGCCGAGACGACCGCGAGGCCCGGAACCCACTCGCTGACGTTCGTCGCGTGGCCGAGGCGTCTCGCGTCCTCGATGCGCGCTTCGAGCGTCTCCTTCGCGACCGGCGTGCGCTCCGTGAACGCCTCGAGCGGGTAGCGGGGCTTCTTAAGCTTGTCCGGCGCGAAGGCGAGGAAGAGCCGGCCCGCGGCCGTCGCGTGGACAGGCACCCGGGCGCCCACGGTCGGCGCGGCCCGGAGGAGACCCGTGCCCTGCACCTCGTCGAGGACCACGAGCTCGCCCCCGCGCGCGCCGACGACGAAGAGGGTCTCGCCGACCGATTTCGCCTCCTCCTCGAGCACGGGGCGAGCGGCGGCCACGAGGGGATCCCGCGCGAGCACGCCGAGGCCGAGGGCGACGAGGGCCATGCCGGGGCGGTAGAGGCCGGCGTCGTCCTTCTCGACGAGGCCGCGACGGACGAGGACACCGAGCAGGCGATGCGCGGTCGATTTCGGCAACCCGAGCGCGCGCGCGATCGCGCTCACGCCGAGGGCGGAGCGCTCCTCGTGGAGATGGAAGAGCACGTCGAACGCCCGCTCGATCGCGGCCGTCCCTTCGCCCGTCGTTCCGCCATGTGGAACGCTGTTCCCTTCCATGGAACGATGGTAGCGGTCGCAAGGAGGACGTCAAGGCAGGCGGGGGACCGCGCCCGTGGTAGGAATCCGCGATGGGAGGGCCGATGGAGGAACGAACGAAGGGGCCTTGGTACCGCTCGGGGACCTTCTACATCTTCCTCGGGCTCGGGCTCGGCGTGGCGCTCGGGGGCTTCCTCCCGGCCGATCGCCATCCCGAGGCCTACCAGCTCTTCCGCTTCCTCTCGAAGGCCTTCGTCTCCCTGATCAAGGGCCTCATCGTGCCCCTCCTCGTCTCGACGATCGTGGTCGGCGTGGCGCAGACGGGCGACATCAAGGCCGTCGGGCGGATGGGCGGCAAGGCGCTCCTCTACTTCGAGCTCGTCACGACGATCGCGCTCTTCGTCGGCCTCTTCGTCGCGAACGTGCTGCGGCCGGGCGACGGGCTGCCGCTCGACCGCGCGGCGACCGCGGAGGGCGTGATCCCGCAGCATCCGCCCTCGGGATGGGAGCTCGCCCTGCACCTCTTCCCTTCGAACGTCGTGGAGCACGCGGCGAAGGGCGAGATCCTGCAGGTCGTCGTCTTCTCCGTGCTCTTCGGCATCGCGCTCACGCGGGTCGGCGAGGTCGGACGGCCGGTCGGCTCGTTCTTCGAGGGCGTGGCGAAGGTCATGTTCGCCTACACGGACATGATCATGAAGCTGACGCCGATCGGCGTCTTCGGCGCCATGGCCTACAACGTGAGCCACATGGCCGCCGGCCACGAGGTCGCGGGCGAGGTGATCCGCGGCTGGCCCGCGGTGCTCTACCTGCTCGGGCGGTACGCGCGCCTCGTCGGCAGCCTCTACCTCGCGCTCGGCCTGCTCTTCCTCTTCGTCTTCCTGCCCGTCCTCTTCCTCGTGCGGGTGCGTCCGCTCGACTTCTTCCGCGCGATCCGCGAGCCGATGATCACGGCGTTCAGCACGGCCTCGAGCGAGGCCGCCCTGCCTCGGCTCCTCGAGGTGCTCGTCGACTTCGGCGTCCCCCGTCGCGTCGCGAGCTTCGTGCTGCCCGCCGGGTATTCGTTCAACCTCGACGGCTCGACGCTCTACCTCGTGCTCGCGAGCCTCACGATCGCGCAGGCCGCGGGCGTGGAGATGTCGATCGGGCAGCAGCTCGTGATGCTCTCGACCTTCCTCCTCACGTCGAAGGGAGTGGCCGGCGTGCCGCGCGCGACGCTCGTGATCATCGCGGGGACCTGCGCGGGCTTCGGGCTCCCGGGCGAGGCCGGCATCGCGATGATCCTCGCCGTCGACGAGGTGATGGACATGGCGCGCACCGTCACGAACGTCACGGGCAACGCGCTCGCCTCCGTCGTCATCGCCCGCTGGGAGGGCGTGTTCGGCGTGCCCGACGAGGCGCCGCCTCCGGAGTCGGCCTGAGCTTCGCGTGCACCATCTCGCGCAGGGCGCCGATCATCCGCGGGTAGCTGCGATCGCCGAGGAAGCTCGCATAGAGCGAGACGCCGGAGGTGAGCGCGAGCAGCAGGGTGACGACGGCGTCGACGTCGGTCCCCGCGGGGAGCTCGCCGCGGGCCTCCGCCCGACGGAGGAGGTCCGAGAGGATCCGATCGGTCCGCACGGGGCAGCGCGCGATCGCTCGCGCGAGCTCCTCGTCGCTCCGCATCTCGCGGGCCGTGCCGGCGAGGAAGACGAGCAGGCTCTCGTCCCGCTCGTGGAGAGCGAGCGAGCCGTCGAAGAGTGCGTCGAGCTGGGCGACGAGGCTGCCCGCCTTCGCGGCGGCCGCGTAGGTCTCGGCGAGCTCCCGCTCCGACGCCCGGAAGACCGTGACGTAGAGATCGAGCTTCGACTGGAAGTAGTGGTAGAGGGTCGCCGTCGTGACCTCGGCCTCGTCCGCGATCTGCCGGTTCCGGGCGTTCGCGTACCCCTGCTCGGCGAAGACCCTCCGCGCCGCGCGGACGATGCGGTCGTGCGTCTCCTCGGACGAGCCGCCCTTCGGCCGTCCCGGTCTCGCCTTCTCGCTCCCGGCTCGCGCTCTCGCCATCGCTCCCGAACCTAACCGATCGGCGGATCGATTGTCGCCGTTGCCCCGGCGTCGTGGGTCGCCATCATGGACGGGTCCCCCGATCGAAAGGCCGACCGATGCGGTTCTCCTACGCCGAAGCGATGTGCGATCCGAGCTACTACGTGCACCTGGCGAAGGCCGCCGAGGAGGCGGGGTACGACTCGATGACGGTGCCCGACAGCATCTGCTACCCGGAGCACTCGGACGCCAAGTACCCGTACAACGGCACGGGGGAGCGGCAGTTCCTCGAGGACAAGCCGATCATCGAGCCGTTCACGCTGATCCCCGCGCTCGGCGCCGTGACCTCGCGCATCCGCTTCGCGACCTACGTCGTGAAGCTCCCGATCCGCTCGCCCGTCCTCGTCGCCAAGTCGGTGACCTCGGTCGCCGTGATGACGAACGACCGCTTCTCCTTCGGCGTCGGCACGAGCCCGTGGCCCGAGGACTTCCAGGTCTGCTTCCAGGACTGGAAGACCCGCGGCAAGCGCATGGACGAGATGATCGAGATCATCCGCGGCCTCGCGAAGGGCGGCTTCTACGAATTCCACAGCCCGCACTACGACATCCCGCGCATCAAGCTCTGCCCGGTGCCGAATCGGCCGGTGCCGATCCTGATCGGCGGTCATGCCGAGGCCGCGCTCGCCCGCGCCGCCCGCCTCGGCGACGGATGGATGTTCGCCGGCGGCAAGACGGACGAGCTCGTCACCTGCCTCGCACGCCTCACGGAGCTGCGGAAGCAGCACGGCACCGAGAACCAGCCCTTCGAGGTCCACGCGGCCTCGATCGACGGCTTCACCCTCGACGGAGTGAAGCGGCTCGAGGATCTCGGAGTCACCGATCTCGTCGTCGGCTTCCGCAACGCCTACGCCGAGCAGCAGGACTCGCAGCCGCTCGACGTGAAGCTCGCGATGCTGCGGAAGTACGCGGACAAGATCATCGCGAAGCTGTGAGCGGGCCGCGACGCGGGCCCACGCTCAGGCGAGGAAGAGGCGGTACGCGGGATTCTCCGACTCCTGCGTGTGCTCGTATCCGAGCTCGACGAGGAATCGCTCGAACGCCTCGACTTCCTCGCCCGGCACCTGCAGCCCCGCGAGCACCCGGCCGTAGGCCGCTCCGTGGTTGCGGTAGTGGAAGAGGCTGATGTTCCAGCGGCCGGCGAGGCGGGTGAGGAAGTTGCTGAGCGCCCCCGGTCGCTCGGGGAATTCGAAGCGGACGATGCGCTCGTCTCGCAGGCCCGGGACCCGGCCTCCGACCATGAACCGCACGTGCAGGCCGGCGAGCTCGTTGCCCGTGAGGTCGACGACGGGGAAGCCCGCGCCCTCGAGCCGTCCGAGGACCTGATCGCGTCCGCGAAGCCCGTCGGGCAGGCCGATGCCGACGAAGACGTGGGCCAGCTTCGGATCGGCGTAGCGGTAGTTGAACTCGGTGATCGCGCGATCCCCGAGGCAGTGCAGGAACTCGAGGAAGCTGCCGGGGCGCTCGGGGATCTCGACGGCGAGGAGGGCCTCGCGGTGCTCGCCGATCTCGGCACGCTCGACCACGTGGCGGAGGCGATCGAAGTTCACGTTCGCCCCGGATTCGATGGCGACGAGGGTCTTGCCCGTCACGCCCCGCTCCTCGACCCACCGCTTGAGGCCGGCGACCGCGAGCGCGCCCGCCGGCTCCGCGAGCGTGCGCGTGGCCTCGAAGACGTCCTTCATCGCGCCGCAGATCTCGTCGGTCGAGACGAGGACGACCTCGTCGACGTAGGCGCGCGCGAGCTCGAAGGGCAGCTGGCCGACCTGCTTCACGGCGACGCCGTCGGCGAAGAGGCCCACGCGCTCGAGGACGGTGCGGCGTCCGTCGCGCAGCGCCGCGTGGAGGCAGGCCGCGTCGTCCGGCTCGACGCCGATCACGCGGACCTCCGGGTAGAGGGCCTTCACGTAGGCCGCGACGCCGGCGACGAGGCCGCCGCCACCGACGGGCACGAAGATCGCGTCGAGCGGACCCCGATGCTGGCGCAGGATCTCGAGGGCGACCGTGCCCTGGCCGGCGATCACGTCGAGGTCGTCGTAGGGGTGCACGAAGACGAGGCCTTCGCTCTCGCCGATGCGTCGGGCCGCGGCGTAGGCGTCGTCGTAGGAATCGCCTTCGAGCACGACCTCGGCCCCGCGTGCCCGCACCGCCTCGACCTTGATGCTCGGGGTCGTGCGCGGCATCGCGATCACCGCGCGCACGCCGAGCCGCTGGGCGGCGAGGGCGACGCCCTGCGCGTGGTTGCCGGCCGAGGCGGCGATGACCCCGCGGCCCCGCTCCTCCGGCGAGAGATGGGCCATGCGGTTGTACGCGCCCCGGATCTTGAACGAGAACACGCCGGGATGGGCGTCCTCGCGCTTCAGGAAGACCTCGTTGCCGAGCTCGCGCGAGAGCTTCGGCGCCGGATCGAGCGGGGTCTCCGAGACCACGTCGTAGACGCGGGCTTTCAGGATCCGCTCCAGCATTCGGTCGGCCATGGCCGAACGCTAGCAGGTCATCCGCGGCGCCGCCTTCCGTGGACGGAAGCGGAACGGGCCGCCTCCCTCGGGGAGATGCGGCCCGTCGCGCGGCGCGGAGAGCTGCTCCGCTCAGGCGGCCGAGCCACCCGGGGCCGGAGCGGCGGAGAGGCGGCGCGCGGCGAGCTTGTGGCCCGAGACCGCCTCGTGCTTGTCGAGGCCCGCGAGCACGAGCGCGCGCCCCTGCGAGGCGAGCTCTTCCTGGAGGTCGTGGAGGCGCTCCATCGTCGTGTGGTCGACGAGGGTCGTCTGCGACATGTCGAGCACCACGCGTTGAGTCGTCGTGCGCTGGATCTTGCCCTTGAGGTTCAGGTAGTTGCTGAAGATGAGGGCGCTCTCGAAGCGGAACGTGGTGGTGTCGCCCTCGACCTCCTGGGTCTCGGTCGTCGTGAAGAAGTGGGCGATGGGCACGCCGCGCGTCATGTGGACGAAGAACTTGAGCGCGATGCCCGCGAAGACGCCGACGAGGAGGTCCGTCGCCAGGGTGACGACCATCGTCGTGACGAAGATCATCAGCTGCTCGCGGCCGATCTCGAGGGTGTGCGCGAACTCCTTCGGCGAGGCGAGGCGCAGGCCGGTGTAGACGAGCATGCCGCCGAGCGCGGCGAGCGGGATCATCTGGAGGAGGCCCGGGATGAGGGCGACCGCGAGGAGCAGGAACGCGCCGTGGAAGAAGTTCGACCACTGGCTCCTCGCGCCGTTCGCGATGTTCGCCGAGCTACGGACGATCTCCGAGATCATCGGCAGGCCACCGAGGCTCGCCGAGACGAGGTTGCCCACGCCCTGCGCGAGGAGGTCCTTGTTCATGTCCGCGCGGCGACGCATCGGATCGAGGGCGTCCACCGCCTTCGCGCTCGCGACCGACTCGATGCTGCCGATGAGGCAGAACATCACGATGTACTTGATCGAGGCGCCCGAGGTGATCGCCGAGAAGTCCGGGAAGACGATGGCGTCGAGGAGCTGGCCCGGGAGCTTCACGAGCAGCGAGGGCGCGACCGTGTAGTCGTGGCCGCTGAAGTGGATCGTGTGCTCGTGCGAGAAGCCGAAGTAGGTCGCGAGAGGCACCGAGACGAGCACGACCACCATCTGGGCGGGGAGCTTCTTGATCTTCGCGGTCGCCGGGATGTAGAGCCAGCCGAAGAGGATCACGAGCGCGAGCGCGCCGATGAGGGCGACCGGCGGGTTCAGGTGCTTGATCGCCTCGGGCATGCCGGCGATGAGCTCGAGCGGCTCCTTCACCGTCGGGACGACGCCGACGACCGCGTAGAGCTGCTTCGAGAAGATGATGACGCCGATGGCCGCGAGCATCCCGTGGATCACCGAGGACGGGAAGAAGTCGGCGAGCTTGCCCGCCTTCACGAAGGCGAAGACGATCTGGATCAGGGCCGAGACGACGCCGACGGCCAGCATGCGCTTGTACCCGACGGCCGTGTCGCCCCCCTCCGGCGTGAGCTCCGTCACGGCGCCGAGGACGATCGCGATGAGGCCGGCGGCGGGGCCCTTGATCGTCAGCGGGGCGCTGCCGAGGTGGGAGGAGAGGATGCCGCCGACGATCGCCGTGATGATGCCGGCGATGGGCGGGCAGCCGCTCGCCTTGGCGATGCCCAGGCAGAGAGGAAGCGCGATCAGGAAGACGAGGAAGCCGGAGAGCAGATCCGACTTCCAGTTTTCCTGGAACGTGCCGTATCCGGACTGAGCGAGGGGGTTGGCCATGAGGGGGTCCTGGGAGGTGCGTCGCCTCGCGACCTACGGCAAGCGCCTTCGGGGAGGGATCCAGGACCAAACCTAGGTAGAGGCTGGTTTCGCGGCAAATGACGTTATCGTAAGGAAGAATCGTCGAGAATCTTCGTATTTCCCGAACGTTTCGCCGCCATTTCGAAGGCGATCCGCGGCTCCGACGCAGGCGTCGGACCTCGGCTATGCTCGGGGCCGGAGTCGCTACCCATGGATGTCGGATTCGTCGGCCTCGGTATCATGGGCCTCCCGATGGCGAGGAATCTCGCCCGTGGGGGTCATCGCCTTCACCTCTTCGCGCGTCGGCCCGAAGCGCTCGCCGCCTTCGAGGGCACGGATGCGGTCGCCCACGCGAGCCCTTCCGACGTGGGCCGCGCGGCGTCGATCGTCTTCACGATCCTCGGGGACACGCCCGACGTCGAGGCCGTCCTGCTCGGGCGCGACGGGGTCGCCGGAGGGATGGCCGAGGGCGGCCTCGTGATCGACATGACGACGGCTTCGCCCTCCGGCATCCGGAGCGTCGCTCGCGCGCTCGAGGAGCGGGGCATCGACTTCCTCGACGCGCCCGTCTCGGGAGGCCAGATCGGGGCCGAGCAGGGCACGCTCTCGATCATGATCGGCGGCTCGGGCTCCGCCGTCGAAAGGGCCCGACCGCTCTTCGAGCTCCTCGGCAAGAACGTCGTCCACGTCGGACCGAGCGGCGCCGGGCAGGTCGCGAAGGCCTGCAACCAGATCCTCGCGGCCGTGACCATCGAGGGCGTGGCCGAGGCCCTGACCTTCGCGGGGGCCCACGGCGTCGACGCGGCCAAGGTCCGCGAGGCGCTTCTCGGCGGCTTCGCCTACAGCAAGGTCCTCGAGATCCACGGCAAGCGGATGCTCGACGGGGCGTACGCGCCCGGCTTCAAGGCGAAGCTGCACGCGAAGGACATGCGCATCGTGCGCGCCTCCGCCGCCGAGGCCGGCCTCGACCTCCCCTGCGCCGAGGCCGCGAGCGAGCGCATCGATCGGCTCGTCGCCGAAGGGAAGGGCGAGCTCGACTCGTCGGCCCTCGCCACCCTCTTCGAGCGCGGGAAGGCGTAGCGATCGGCTTCCGAAGACGCGTGAAACGCGTTCTAGAACCGGCTAGGCTCCCTCGCACGGAGGCATGACGATGGTCCTGCGCGGCGTGACGAGCTTCGATCGGGAGACGGACTTCGTGGTGATGGGGACGGGGGCCGGTGGGCTCCTCGCCGCGATCGCCGCCAAGGACCTCGGCGCGGACGTGATCGTCCTCGAGAAGGCCCCCGTCGTCGGCGGCACGACCGCGGTCTCGGGCGGGGTGATCTGGATCCCGACGAACCCTCACATGGCCGAGGTCGGCTGCACCGACGATCGGCAGACCGCGATCGACTACATCCTGCTCGTCGGCGCCGGACGCAGCGAGCGCGCGCTCGTCGAGCGCTACGTCGACGCCGGCCCCGAGATGGTGGAGTGGGTCGAGGCGAACACGAGCGTGCGCTTCGAGGCCCTGCCGACGTATCCCGACTACCACCCCGAGCTCCCGGGCGGGAAGAACGGCGGGCGCTCCCTCGACAACGGGCTCTTCGACACGAACGAGCTCGGCGAGTGGAAGGAGAAGCTGCGCAAGAACCCCGTGAACGGCCGCTCGCCGATCACGATCGCCGAGGCGATGCGCTGGGGCGTCTTCTACGATCCGACCGGCTTCCCGGTGAAGGAGATCATCGAGCGCGGGAAGAAGGGCATCGTCCACGGTGGGGCCTGCCTCTGCGGCAAGCTGCTCCGCGATCTGCTCGCGCGGGGCGTCGAGCCGATGCTCGAGACCGCGGGCGAAGAGCTCGTGCTCGGCGAGGACGAATCGGTGATCGGCCTCGTCGCGCGGCGCGGCGAGGAGAGGATCGCGATCCGCGCGAGGAAGGGCGTGCTGCTCGCGAGCGGCGGCTTCGAATGGGACGACGCGCTCCGCCGCGCGTTCCTGCCCATCGATGTCACCCATCCCGTGAGCCCTCGCTCGAACACGGGCGACGGATTGCGCATGGCGATGAGCATCGGCGCCGAGCTCGGGAACATGGGCGAGGCGTGGTGGACTCCCGCCGTCGTCGTGCCGGGCGAGCAGTACGACGGTGGCCAGCTCGCACGCAGCGAGTTCTCGGTCCGCTGCCTGCCCCACTCGATCATCGTGAACCGCTACGGCAGGCGCTTCACGAACGAGTCTCACAACTACAACGACATGACGAAGCCCTTCTTCCACCACGATCCGACGACCTACGATCGTCCGAACATGCCCGCGTGGCTCGTGGTGGACTCGCAGTACCTCGAGAAGTACGCGCTGGTCACCGCCTTCCGCGGCCGTCCGATCCCCGACTACATCACGTCGGCCGAGACGCTCGAGGAGCTCGCGGCGAAGGTGGGCATCGATCCCGTCGGGCTCCGCGCCGAGGTGGACCGGTTCAACGGCTTCGCACGCGAAGGCGTCGACCGCGATTTCCGCCGCGGATGGAGCGCGTTCGACACGTACTACGGCGATCCGCGCAACGCACCGAGCCCGAGCCTCGGCACCCTCGAGAAGGGGCCCTTCCACGCGCTCCCGATCCATCCGGGGGCGATGGGCACGAAGGGCGGCCCGAAGACGACGGTCGACGGCCAGGTGCTCCGCGTCGGCGGCGAGCCGGTGCGCGGCCTCTACGCCTGCGGCAACGCGATGTCGAGCGCGATGGGCCATGGCTATCCGGGGGCCGGCGCGACGATCGGCGCTTCGATGGTCTTCGGCTTCCTCGCGGCGCGCCACGCGGTGGGGACGGCGCGAGAGGGCGCGTGAGCGAGAGGGAGCGCGTCCTGATCGTGGGCGAAGGCTGCGTCGGAGCCTACCTCGCACGCCAGCTCGCGCGCTCGGGGACCGGGCTCGAGGTCGTGCTCGCGGGGCGGCCGGGCCGGGTCGAGCCGCATCCGACCGTCGCAGGGATCGTCGCTCGCTACGGCCTCGCGCGCGTCGCCGGGCTCGAGCGTCTCGAGCAGCGCGCCTTCCGCTTCGTCGTGCTCGCGACGAAGACCTACCACCACGAGGCGGTCGCGGCGGATCTCGCACGCGCGGGCGTCACCGCCGAGCTCGTGGTCTCGCTGCACAACGGACTCACGCGCCCTCCGCGCACGCCCTGGCCCGCGCCGATGGTCCGCGTGATCACGCCCGGAGGCTACGCCTTCGATCCCTCGCTGCCCGACGGCCTCGAGCTGCACAACGAGGAGCTGCCCTGGAAGGTCGACGGCGACGGCGAGCGACCGCGTGCGGTCGCATCGTTCCTCTCGGCGCACGGCCAGCCCTGCGAGCCGGATCCGCGCTTCGGCTACCAGCTCCTCCGCAAGTTCCACATCAACGATTGCGCGAACCTGCTCACGGTGATCCACGACACCGACGTCGCGGGATTGCTCGACGTGCCCGAGCGGGTCGCACGGATGCACCGCATCTTCCACGAGACCTCCGCCGTCCTCGCCGAGACGCGCGAGGTGCCCGAGCTCGCACGTGTCCTGGACAGCGTCGATCTCGCGGCGCTCGAGGACGAGGTCTTCCGCGGGATCGAGACGTACCGGGCCCATTTCCCGAGCAGCCACCACGACTTCCACGCCGGACGCCCGCTCGAGCTCGACGCGCTGAACGGCTACGTGGTCGCGGTCGCCGAGGCGCACGGGCGGCAAGCGCCCGAGAACGCCGCCGTCGTGCGCGAGACGCTCGAGGCCCTCGCGCGACGGGACGCCGTGGAAAGCGCTCGGCGGAACGCGGTACCCTCGCGGCTCCGATGATCCGCGAAGCGCCTCGAGGCCAAGAAGCACCCGTCCTCGGCTCCCTGCCCTACCTGATGCGCGAGGGGATGGTCTCGTACATCGAGCGGAATTGGCGTGCGCGCGGCGACGTCTTCCGCGCACGCATCGGCTCCGCGGAGTGCCTCGTCACGGTGCATCCCGACGCGGCGCGCGACGTGCTCAAGACCAAGCGCGCCAACTACGTGAAGGGGCAGGCGTACGACAACTTCCGCCTGCTCGTGGGCAACGGCCTCGTGACGAGCGAGGGCGACGAATGGCAGCGGAACCGGCGCATCGCGCAGCCCGTCTTCGTGCCGCGGAACCTCGAGTCCTTCCTGCCCGTCATGGATCGCGCGGCGACGCGCATGCTCGCGCGCTGGCGGGCGCGCCCCGATCGCGGGGCGCCCTTCGACGTCCACGCCGAGATGACGCAGGTCACGCTCGAGATCGTCGCGGAATCGCTCTTCGGCACCCAGACGGGCGCGGACGAGGTGCACGGCGGGGCCTTCGCGGACGCGCTCCACTTCCTCTCGGCCCGCGGTCTCCAGCCGATCCCGATCCCCCTGTGGATCCCGACGCCGACGAACCGCGGCGTGCGCTCGGCGCTCGCACGGCTCGACGACGTCGTGTACCGGGTCATCCGCGAGGCGCGCTCCCGCGCCCCGAGCGGAGCCCGGAGCTTCCTCTCGCTGCTCGTCTCCGCGCGCGACGAGATCACGGGACAGGGCTTCGACGATCCGCAGCTCCGGGACGAGGTCATCACGATGTTCCTCGCGGGCCACGAGACCACGGCCCTGACGCTGACGTGGGGCCTCCTCCTCCTCGCGGACCATCCGGACGTCGTCGCGAGGATCCGCGAGGAGGCCGATGCCGTGCTCGGCTCGGGACCGCTCACGCAGGCCGAGCTCGATCGCCTCCCCTACACGTCGATGGTCCTCGACGAGATCCTGCGGTTGCGCTCGCCGGTCTGGTCGGTCGCCCGGAACGCGGCAGCGGACGACGAGATCCTCGGCTACCGGGTGAGGAAGGGCGACACGCTCTTCCTCCCCCAGCTGCTCGTGCACCGTCATCCGGAGTTCTGGGACGAGCCCGAGAGCTTCCGGCCGGAGCGGTTCGCACCCGGCGCGTCGGCGGGACGCCATCCCTACGCGTACTTCCCCTTCAGCGCGGGGCCGCGGGTCTGCATCGGCAACGTGTTCAGCCTGCTCGAATCCCGCCTCCTGCTCGCGCGGATCCTCCGCGAGGTGACGTTCACCGCCGTGCCGGGGCCCGAGATCGTCCCCGTGGCCGAGATCTCGATGCGGCCGTCCGGGCCCGTGATCCTGAGGCCCGCGTTCCTTCGCGGCGGCTGACGGGATTTGCGATTATGCTCGCGGGCTCGGAGGTTCCCACCGCGATGCATCCGCAGCGTTTCCTCGTCGTCCTCGCCACTCTCCTCTCGATCGCCCAGGGCTGCTCGATGGGCGAGCCGCCGCCGCCGCCCGCCGCCGCGCACACGCCCGAGCGCGCCGCGGCGCCGACCCCGCCGCCCGCGGCGCCCACGCCTCCGCCGGCCGCGGCGGCGCCTCCGGCCGCCCCGGCGACGCCGGCGCCGACGGACCAGCTCCTGCCCCCGCCTGCCGAGGACGAGCGTGCCCCGAACCGCTTCACGGTCGTGCTCGAGACCACGAAGGGGAACATCGAGCTCGACGTCCACCGCGATTGGTCGCCCCACGGAGCCGACCGCTTCTACACGCTCGTGAAGCGCGGCTACTACACCGACGTCGCGTTCTTCCGCGTGATCCCGGGCTTCATGGCGCAGGTCGGCCTGCACGGCGATCCCCGCGTCACCGTCGCGTGGCGCGAGCACACGATCCCGGACGACCCCGTCGTCGAGCACAACACGCGCGGCCGCGTGAGCTTCGCCACCGCGGGTCCGAACACGCGCACGACGCAATTCTTCGTCAACTACCGCGACAACTCCCGCCTCGACGGGATGGGCTTCTCGCCCTTCGCCGAGGTGCGTGACATGGCCGTCGTCGACGCGCTCTTCGGTGGGTACGGCGAGGGACAGCCGCGTGGCATGGGCCCCTCGCAGGGCCTGATCCACGACCAGGGCAACGCCTATCTGCGCGCGCAGTTCCCGAACCTCGACTACATCCGCAGCGCCCGCGTCGTGCAGTAGGGACGCGCCCGAGAGACGGTCCGCCGGCCCGCTCTGCTACCTTCCTCCGATGCGCACGAGCGATCCCGGATTCGAGCGGATCGAGGTCGACGGTCAGACCCTCTTCCTGCCCGACGAAGTCACGATCGCGCGCCTGCTCGCGGAGGGGCGCCTCGAGGGGCGTCCGATCGCGAGCCGCGGGATCTTCGCGCGCTACGTCGCGACGAGCCGACTCTGCCCGGGGCTCCGCGTCGCGCTCGGCGAGGAGCGCGAGCCGGACAAGCCCTTCATCGTCTACCACGTCGTGGAGACCGCCGACGGACCGTGCCGTGTGCTCGCCGAGGCCCAGGCCTGCTTCCACTGCGGCTTCCGCGGCGTGACGGCCAACCCCTGCGACTACCAGACGTTCGTCGGCACGGAGGATCCCCTCGCCGGCGTTCGCAGGGCGCGCTCACGGCCGAGCGTGCCCTGCCCCACCTGCGCCTCGCCCTTCGAGCGGCCCGCGGTGCGCGTCTGGTCGGCGGACGGGGCCGAGGCTCAGACGAGCCCGCGGTAGGCGCCCGAGTAATAGACGAGCGGCTCCTTGTCCGAGAGGTGCGCCGCGACGACCTCGCCGACGTAGATCGTGTGGCTTCCCTCGGCGTAGGCGCTCTTCACCTTGCACTCGAGCGCCGCGAGCACGCCGTCGAGCACGGGGGCCCCTCCCTCGCCGATGCGATGGGGAACTCCCTCGAAGCGCGAGCCCTCGGTCTTCGACGAGGAGAAACGGCCCGAGAGCTCCTGCTGGTCGGCCGCCAGGATGTTCACGCAGAACACGCCGCCCTTCTCGACGAGGGCGTTGGTCTTCGAGGCGCGGTTGCAGCAGACGAGGACGAGCGGGGGCTCCGCCGAGACGCTCGAGAAGGCCGAGACGGTCATCCCGTGGATCTCGTCCCCCGCCTTGGCGGTGACGATCGTGACGCCGCTGGCCCAGCGGCGGAGGCTCTGACGGAACGTATCGAGGTCGAGAGGCATGGCTCTCCGGTCTCCCTTGGGGGGCGAGCCGAACGGCCGGGCGTGGCCGTCGCGGCGGGTGCCCGTGTCTTTACCCGGGAGGGCGACCCTGTAAAGGGCGGGCGGCACGTGAAGCGGCCCCGGATCGCTGCTAGGGTGGCCCCCGCCATGGCGGCATCCACCTTCGAAACCGCAAGAGACGCCTATTGGAAGGCCGTCGGGCTCGCCGGGCCCCTGCCCGAGCTGCCCGAGGAGCCGTTCGACGCGTTCGTCGAGCTCCTGCACCTCACCTCCGAGGCCAAGGGGGCGTTCAAGCTCCTCGACCTGGTCGACGATCCCTACCCCGGGCTCGCCGTGGGGGATTCGCGCAAGCCCTGGCAGCTCCTCTGGGCCGTCCAGCTGGCCGAGCTCGAGCCCTTCCTCCTCCCGAGCGAGCCGGAGCTGCTCTTCCTCGCGGACTCCGTCCCCGATCCGAAGGGCAAGCACCGGGTCTACACCTACGTCGACGGCGTGCGCGGCATGCTCGAATTCCCGGACGTCGCCCATGCGCTCGCCTGGATGGCGGTGAGGGTGCAGAGGGCGCGCGACGAGCTCGGGGCGGCAGAGCTCGACCAGGCGACCGACGTCCACGCGGTCCCGCTCGACGATCCGCACGAGGACACCGCGAGCTCGGGCTTCTTCGTCTTCGAGACGCTGATCGACGCTCCCTTCGCCGAGGCCTGGGACGCCTATTCGCGTGGCGAGTGGCCCGTGATGGACCAGCCGATCGAGCCCTTCCGCCTGCAGAAGAAGGACGGCTGGCAGCGCCGGCTCTCGCTCTACCTCGTGCAGCGCTTCCTCGAGCGTCGCCTCGTCGACTTCCCGAAGTCGATCAAGCCGACCGAGCTCCACTCGGCCCATCGCATGCTCGCGAAGCAGCTCGCGGCGTTCGAGGAGTCGATCCACACGGGCCTCGTGCCCGAGGTGATCGACGACGTCGCCGTCGCTCCCGATCCGGTCCTCGCGAACCTCGCCAAGGCGTGGACCGAGCGTCACGACCGCTGGCGTCGCTCGGTGGATGCCGACGACGTCTCCCTCGACGAGGAGGCCGCGCCCGCGAAGGCGGCGCCCGCGTCCGAGACGAAGGCGAAGCCGGCGAAGAAGGCCAAGGGCAAGGCGGCGGCCGAGCCCGAGGAGACGGCGGAGGCCGGCGGCACGAAGGCGGCCGCGAAGAAAGCCCCCGCGAAGAAGATGCCGGCCAAGAAGGTCGCGGCGAAGAAGCCGAAGGACGACGAGCTCGACGACGAGCTCGACGACCTCGACGACGACGAGCTCGAGGACGAGCGTCCGGCGCGTCCGGCCGCGCCCGATCCGAACGACACGCCCTTCCTCCGCAAGCTCCGCGTGGCCCTCACCGAGATCCTCGCGACGATGGAGCGGGACGAGCTGCTCGAGCTCGACGAGGGCAAGCGTCCGGCCCTCCTCGCGGAGCTCGTGGCCTCGGCGGCCGAGGCCCGCTCGCCCCAACACCTCCTGCGTCAGATCTCGACGACGCTCGTGCACTCCGAGAACATCGAGGAGGTCTACGCGAGCGACGAGGAGATCGAGCACTACCTGAAGAAGAAGCTCGCGGGCTGAGGCGCGCGGAGGGGCCGTCCAGCGACGGCCCCGGGCCCGCGCCGAGCCTCAGGGCGCGAGCCCCGAGGCGCCGAGCGCGAGCTCCTTCACCCGCTGGTCGCGCGTGAGGCGGAGCTCCCGCGTCGTGATGCGCTCGTCGGGTCTCCCGGGGCGTTCGACGACGACGAGCTCGGCCACGCTCTCCCGGAGGTCCTCGGTGTCCGGGCGCTCGATGCGGATGCGGTAGGTCCCGTCCTCGCGCTCGCGGATGCGGAACGCGTCGATGCCGAACGAGGGGCCTTCGACCTCGGCCGAGAGCATGGGCTCGGTCGCCGTCATCGTCGGCGTGGCGTAGCGCAGCACGAGCGCGTCGTCCGGATGCCGGAAGACGAGGGCGACCCACGCGTCCGGAGGATCGCGGAGCGCGCCCGTCGCCCGTTCGCGCGCGTGGATCGCGGCCCGGAGGGAGGCGTCGCGCGCGGCGACCTTCATGCGGGCGAGCTGCACGGACGTGTGGAAGCGAGCGTAGGCCGCCGCGCCCTCGTCGACGTCGGCGTCGCTCTGCTCCGAGAGGCGCTGCTCGAGGCGGAGGGCCTCGTCCGTGCGCCCCGCGGCCTCCGCCGCCCTCGCGAGCAGGAGGAGCACGGCGGGCTCGTCCGGCACGAGCCGCGCGAGCGTCTCGTACTCGCGGTAGGCGTCGTCGGCGAGGCCGTGGGCCAGGTAGACGTCGCCGAGGCGTCTCCGCGCCCACGGGTCGAGCGGCGTGCGCTCGACGAGCTCGCTGACCGCGCGGCGTGCCTCGTCCGGCCGTCCCTGCCGCAGCCAGAATTCGGCGACGCGGGTACGGACGCGTGCGTCGGCGAGGGGATCCTCGCGCAGGCTCGCCGCCACCCGGCGGGCTTCGGGGAGCTTCCGGGTCTCCTCGAGCAGGCGGAGGAAGCGCAGGCGCAGATCGAAGTCGTCGGGCACGACCTCGAGCCACCTCCGCACGAGCGCGAGCTTCGCGTCGGGCGTCGTCGCCTGGTTCCACATCCGCGCGAAGACCGACCACTCGACGCCGGCGTCGAGCCCGAGGCCGTTGCGCACGAGGATCACGTCCTCGGGCGTCCGGACCGCCCTCAGGATCGCCCGCTTGAGGTAGGCGGACACGACGGGATCGTTGACGAAGGCACGGTAGATCTCGATCTTCCGCGGCATCTCGCGCACGAAGCCGAGGATCATCGTCGCGAGCGCGCGTCGGGCGCCCCAATCCGGGAGCTCGCAGCGGCGCTCCGCGTCGCGGAAGACCTCGATGGCACCGTCGGTGCTCCCGCCGTACGCGTCGAGGCGCTCCCGCCACAGGCGCTTGCGGGTCGCGAGGTCGCGCTGGGACGCGCTGCTGCAGTGTCGCGTGATGCCGAGCTGGCGCGTCGGCACGAAGAACTCGAAGACGTGCGTCACGCGGACCGTGGCGCCGAGCGTCGCGGGGAAGCCGAGGCCACGGACCTCGTCGAGGATGCAGGCGTCGACGTCGTCGACCCCGAGCGTCGAGGAGACGAGCATGACCGAGAGCACGCGTCCGTTCCCGTCGACCTGCACGTCGACCGTCACGCGGCCCTGGAGATCGGGACGCGTCGCGAGACGACGTTCGTAGCAGCCGCTCGGGCCACGCCCTCCGAGCGCGAGCACGCGCCGCACGGCCGCGAGGGCGAGGCCTCCGTCCCCCGTGCCGCCCGCGGCGGCGAGGACGTCGACGGGATGCGATTCCCACGTCGTCTCCGGGGCCGTCGCGACGAAGGGGCCGCTCTCGGCGCGCGCGCGCCAGCCGAGCGGCGCGCCGAGCTCGTCGCGCCGGAGACCGGGCCCGCGGCCGCCGACGTCCCACGCCGGCTCGTTCGGATCCACGTCGAAGCCGCGCAGGAGCGGCACGGGGACGCTCGGCGTGCCTCCGACGACGCGCATCGTCCACGGCGTGAGCAAGGCGAAGCGGAGGCCGAGCTCCGCGATCGCCTCGCGGCCCTCGTCGTCGTCGAGGAGCTCGTCGAGCCGCCTCGAGCCCCAGCGACGCGGGATGTCGCCGCCGTCGTCGAGACGGGCCGACTCGACCTCGAGGGTCTTCTCGACCGCGCGTCCGTCGCGCAGGCCGCGGATCCGCACGCGCTGCGGGAGCTCGCCCTGGAGGCGCGCCACGAGCCGGAGCGGCTCTCCCTCGGGCACGACCAGCGTGCCGCGCGGGAAGACTCGCTCCACCGTCGGACCGAGCGCGACCGTGACGCCGCGGAGGGTCGGACGGGCGGCGTCGGCGAGGAAGCGGAGGACGCGGCCGGTGGCCTCCGTGCGATCGCCGACCACCGACGTCGCCTCGCCGAAGACGGCGCGGAGGAGATCCACGTTGGCGTCCTCGCCGAGACCGAGGGCGAAGAGGCGGGGCGGAGCCTCGACCGAGTCGAGCGCCGCACGGATGGCGGTCGCCGACATCGCGCCCGTGGTGGGCACTCCATCGCCGAGGTAGAGCAGCACGCCACGCGGCTTGCCCGCGACGACGGAAGCGGCGCTCCGCAGGCTCGTGGCGAGGTCGGTGGCGCCGGCGACGTCCATCCGTGCGACGGCCTCGAGGAGCGTGTCGCGCACCGCGGTCGAGGCGGTGGTCGGGGCCGCGGCCACGCCCTCGGGCGTTCGGCTCGCCACGTCCGAGAAGCGGAGCGTCACCCGATCCGTCGGGGAGAGGTGCCGGAGCACCGACTCGACGACCGAGCGGGCGAGCTCGAGGTCCTCCGGCTCCGTGCCGCCCGAGGTGTCGACGACGAGCACGAGATCGAGGGGGTCCTTGGCCTTCGTGGCCTCGTCCGCGTCGAAGAGGCCGTCGGTCGGCACGTCGAAGAGGACGAAGACGTCCTCGCCCTCGCCGGTCGCACGCGGCCTCCGCGATTCGTAGGCCGCGACCTTCGTCGGCGAGTCGTCGTCGAAGAGATCGACGACGAAGTCGGCACGTGGGCGCGCGTCGCTCTGACGCAGCTCGACCGTCGTCCCGCGGATCGTGGCACCCATCCCGGCCCGCATCGTCTTCGCTCCGGAGTCCTTCGCGTCGACGTGGATGGCGAGCTCGCCGACGAGGGGAGCTTCGCCCTCGGCGCGCATCGGGAGCGCGTACGAGCGCATCGCGCCGCGGCGGACGAGCCACTCGGTGTAGCGGAGCCGCACGCGGACGACGGCGCCCGGGGCGATCGGCTGGATCCGGGCGCGGACACGCCCGGGGCCGTCGTAGACGAGACGGCTCGTCGGGACGGAGACGTCGTCGAGGAAGACCGGCTGGTACACCTGGTTCTGCACGGGGACGACGGACGAGGGGACGTAGCCCGAGCCCGTGTCGACCTCGAAGCCGTCGACGATCGCGTGCTCGGGGAGACGCACCGCGTACTCGCCCACCACGTTCTCGCTCGCGCCGTTGAAGAAGGTCTGCTCGACGGTGGTCACGGCCAGGTCGCCGCGGATCGTCGCCGTGACCTCGTGGCCCCGGATGGCGAGCGGCTCGTAGGCCTCGCCGAGGGCCGAGAAGCCGCGTGCCGCGAGGATGCCGACGTGGGAGACGCTCGGCGTCCGCCGGGGCGTCGGATCCGCGAGCCCACCGGTCCAGTCGTCGAAGACCTCGGCGGGCTCGACCTTCGGGGCGCCCGGCCCGAGCACGAGCGTCTCGCCCTGCGCGAACCGATCGCTGCCGCGCGGGCTCCGGTACGTGACCTCGCCGGAGGCGCAATACGCTTCCACGCGTCCACCCGCGAGGCGGACGGAGAGCGTGGCCCCCTCCGCGACGAGCGAGCCGTTCGGCGTCTCGATCGTCGTCGCGTCCGCATCGGTCGCGTCGACGAAGATGCGTCCCTTCTCGAGCACGAGCGAGGCGAGGTCCGGCTTCACGACGGTGTCGCGATCGAGGAGCACGACGGCGCCCCGATCGAGGCGGAGGATCGCGCGGGCATCGGCCTCGGTGGAGACGCGCATGCCGCGTTCGACGCGCACGGGGGCGGCGATCGCGCGGCGGGCGCGATCGTTGCCGACGGAGGCTCCGCCGCGGACGAGCTCGGCTCGACCGACCGTGGGGCCGTGGGTCTCGCCGCCGCCGAAGAGGTCGCAGCCCTGCGTCGCGGGGGCGAGGAGCGCGAGCGCGAGGAAGAGGACGATCGAGCGGTTCATCGGCCGGCCTCCGGCTGCGTGGGGGTGGCGGTCCTTATCGCATCGCCCTCGACCGCGAAGGCGAAGCTCCGATGCGTCGCGTCGAATCGGAGCGGGAAGACGGCGATCCGCTCGTCGCGTGCGCCCTCGCGCAGCACGACGACCAGCTTCGCGTCGACCGAGCCGAGCGAGTCGTGGGCACCACGTCGCACCTCGAAGCGGTAGGTGCCGGGCTCCTGCTCGGCGACGTCGAAGGCCTCGAGCCCGAACTCCGGGGCGAGGTCTTCCGGGCGCGTGAGCGAGAGCCCGGGGTGCGAGGCGTAGAGCGCGAGGTCGGCGTCCGGATGGGCCCAGACGAGCGTGGCGCGGAGCGCGGACGCCTGGCGGAGCATGCCGCCCCGGCGCAGCGCGGCGAGGTAGGCGCGCACGCGTTCCGCGTCGTTCGCCTCGCGCGCCGTCTTGCGGAGCTCGGCGAGCCGCACCGACGACCAGAGCATCGCGGTCCGGGCCGCGCCCTCGGCGCCGCCGGGCGAGGCGGTCTCCGCGAGGCGCTGCTCGAGCCGGAGCGCCTCGTCGATGCGTCCCGCGCCGGCGGCCGCCTGCGCGAGCAGGAGGTTCACCGTCGGGTCGTCGGGGCGGATCGTCGCGAGCGTCTGGTACTGGCGGTACGCGTCGTCGTACCAGCCGTGGGCACGGTAGAGATCCCCGAGCCGGCGTCGCGCGAGCTCGTCGTTCGGCGCGAATTCGACGATCTCGCTGAAGACGCGGCGCGCCTCGGCCTCGTCGCCGAAGCGGAGGTACATCTCTCCGATCGCGGTCCGCACGCCGGCGTCCGCGAGGGGATTGCCGCGGAGCTGCTCGGCCACGCGCATCGCCTCGTCCTTGTGTCCCGCGTGCTCGAGCGCCGCGAGCAGCCGGAGCGCGAGGTCGAGGTCGAAGGAGAAGCGGGCGGCGAGCGCCCGGAGGATGCGGAGCTTCGAGGCCTCGTCGGTGGCGCGCGCGAGCTCGCCCTCGATCAGGGCCGCGTCCGCGGCGCCGGAGCCGAAGGCGTCACGTGCCGCGCGGAGATCGTCCGGCGTCCGCACGCGCGCCAGGATCGCGCGGCGGAGGTAGAGGCGTGCGCCCGCCTGCGAGAGCTCGCGGTACACGCCGATCATGCCGGGCACGTCGCCCGCGCGCGTCAGCACGAGGTCGAGGAGCACTCGCCGATCGCGCCAGGTCGGGGTCTCGCAGGCGCGCGTCGCGCGCTCGAAGACCTGCGCCTGATCGTAGGCGGAGTACGCGTTCGCGAGCCGCTCGCGCCAGAGCCCCTTGCGGGCGTCGAGGAGGAGCGGAGCCGCGTCGCTGCAGCGTCGCGTGTCGTGGCCGACGACGAGGACGGTCGTCGCGACGATCGCGGCGCTCGTCCCGGACGTCGGCGGAGGTGCGGCGCGTTCCCGCTCGTCGGCGTAGGGGTTCGCGTCGAGATCGTCGACCGCTCGGCGCGCCTCGCGGGAGCGCGTGGAGCGCATCGGAGCGACGCCTGCGCCCCGGCCGTAGCCGGAGCCACTCGCGGAGCCGGCGCCGTGGCCGATCGTGCCGATGCTGCCCATGCCGATGGAGTCCTCGCCCGTGCCGCCGCCACCGACGCCGGTGCCGCGGAGACCGAGGCCCCCGAAGCCCTGCGCGGGCGCGTCCGCGGTGGTCCCGTCCGCGCTCCCCGTCGCGGCGACGGGCGAAGCGGGCGCGGGCTCCGGCATGGGCGCCGCGGCCTGTGGCTGGTTCACGGCGGCGACGTTCGCCGCGCGATCGGCGGCCGCCTGTGCCTCGCTGCGTGCTTCCTCCGCCTCGGCGGGAGGCGCGGCCGCGGCCGGCGCGCCCGGCGTCGTCGTGCTCGTCGGTGCGACGGTCGACGGTGGGGCGGACGAGGCCTGGGCCTGCTCGGTCGGGCGCTCGGGCGCGGCGCTCTCGTTCGAGCAACCGGCGAGGCCGAGCAGACCCGCGAGCGGCCATTCGATCACCGCCGGCAGGCTCCACGGCATCGAGACCCGGGGCGCCTCCGCGAGCGCGCCGCGCTCGTAGAGCGGCCGTGCGCGAGGTCCGAGCTCCGTGAGCTCCGCGGCGCTCGGCACGTAGAACGAGGTGAACGGCGTGATGATGCCGAAGCGCGTGCCGAGGTCGGCGACCTCCACCCGCTGCGCGCCCGAGAGGAGCAGCTGCTCGAGGCGCGCGCTCGCCCAGCGGAGGCGGAGATCGCCCTCGTCCTCGAGCGACTTCGTCTCGATCGTCACGCGCTGCTCGAAGGGCCGTCCGGCGAAGAGGCCGCGCACCTTCACCGAGCTCGGGACGGAGCCGCGCACGCGCCCGACGATGGGGAGCACGTCGCCGAGGACGACGTCGCGGGAGCCTCGCGGGTAGAGCCGATCGATACCCGCGCCGAGGTCGACCTCGACGCGCGAGACGACGGGACGGCTCGCGTGCGCGAAGAGGCGGAGCGCGGCCTCCGCCGCCTCGGCCCGCGTCTCGACGCGCTCGGCGAGGCCCCCTCCACGCACGAGCGAGGAGAGCAGCTCGAGGTTCGCGTCCGCGCCGACGGCGAGGGCGTACGCGCGCAGCGGAGCGGGCAGGCGCGCGAGCCGCTCGAGCAGCGTGCCCGCGCCGAGCTCGCCGACCGTGGGGCTCCCGTCGCCGACGTAGACCACCGCGCCGGGCCGCGCGGGATCGAGGAGCCCCGCAGCCTCGACGAGCATGGCGCCGAGATCCGTCGCGCCGCCCGAGGGCATTCGCGAGAGGCCGTCGAGCAGGCGCGTGACCCGCTCGCGCGACGCGGGCCCGAGCCGCGCGTCCGACGCGCCCTGGACCGTGCGGATCGCGAGGTCGCCCGCGACGATCGCGATGCGATCCTCGGGGCGCAGCGTGGTCGAGAGGGCCTCGATCACGGTGCGACCGAGCTCGAGGTGCGAGCGATCCGTGCCCGCCGAGAGATCGGCGACCACGACGAGGTCGAGACCCCTCGCGCTCGGCGGCGGCGTCGGGGGGCTGATGCGGAGCGGCAGGAAGAAGTAGTCGCTCTCCTCCTCGGCCGGCGCGGGGCCCGCGCGCGGATCGCGAGGCGGGGGCGAGTGATCCGCGCGGTACGCGTAGGTCGACGTGCCCTCTCCCTCGAGCTCGAGCACGAAGTCCGCGCGGGGCTGGAAGTCGCTCCGCCGGAGCACGACCCGATCTCCGTCCACGCGCGCGCCGTGGCCCGCGCGCACGGCGGTGGCATTCGAGCCTCCGAGCTCGGCGACGAGAGCGAGCTCCTGGATCGGCGGCAGGTCGTCGGAGCCCGCCATCCGGTAGCGATAGACACGAGGTCCTTCGGGCGTCGTGCGCGAGAGCCACTCGGAGTAGCGGATGGCGATGCGCCGCGACTCGCCCGCCTGGATCGGGTAGATGCGCGCGCGGTACCGACCGGGGGCGTCCCACTCGAGGAGCGCGGGATCGAGGGTCGAGCCCCGATAGACCTGTGCCTCGTACGCGCGCGCCGCCTGCTGCTTCTCGCGGACGTAGCCGTCGACCATCCGGCCGTTCCGATCCACCGCGAAGCGGTGCAGCACGGCCTCGTCGGGGACGGCGATCCGGTAGATCCCCTCGACGGTCTCGCTCGCGGGGTTGAAGAAGACCTGCTCCACCTCGGTGATCGCGAGGTCGCCGACCACGCGCACCGTCACGCGCATGTCGCGGATCACGAGCGGCCAGCGCGCTTCGCCGATGGCGTCCGGCACTCGGCCTTCGAGCACGCCGACTCCCTCGGCGGCTCGCGAGGCACGGGGTCCCGGCTCGGCGAGCCCGCCCGTCCAATCCGCCCAGAGCTGCTCGGCCCGCTCGGTCGCACGTCCGCCCTCGAGCCTCAGCTCTTCGCCCGCCCGTGCGACGCCGCGCGCTCCGCGGGCGACGTAGGCGACCTCGCCGCGGATCACGTGCACGACGGTCGCGGCGCCGGCGAGCTCGAGCGAGGCCTCGGCCGCCGAGAGGCGGAGGGTCCCCTGCGGGGTCTCGACGACGAGGGGAGAGCGCCCGCGCGCCCTCGCGTACACGCGTCCGGCCTCGAGCTTCAGCGAGGCATCGCCCGTCGGAACGAGGCGCGCGCCGCCGTCGACGAGGAGATCCCCGCCGTCGTCGAGGGTGACGCGCGCGAGGCCGCCCGACTCGACCCGCAGCGCGTCGTCGCGACCGGCCCGTGCGAACCGTGTCACCGCCGCGCCGTCGACCGTCGCGCGACCGCGGATCGACGCGACGGATGCGAGCGTCGCCCCGACGTCCTCCCCGATCGACCCCACGCATCCCGAGAGCGCGAGGACCAAGACAAGCCCCGTTCCGATGCGTCGCATGCGAACGTCCCTCCCCGTGCCGCGTCATGTACGCGCGCGCCCCTGCCGGGGCACGGGCACTAGACGCCCGAAGCCGCCGGAAGTTCTGCCTGCCCCACCGAGTCCCGTTCCGGGTATCACGAGCGGCGCATCACGGTCGAGAGCCGGAGCGCATCCTCGCGCCCGGAGGGTCGGGGGTGTAGATCGCTGGCATGGGGAAGGGGGTCCGTGTCGCACCCGAGAGCACCTTGCGGGTCGCCGTCGAGGCGGCGATGCCGGCCATGCTCGCTGCGGTGCTCGCGCACGAGGACGCGGCCCGCCGAGGGGAGGTCGAGGCGGGGATCCACGACATGCGGGTCGCCACCAAGCGGCTCCGAGAGGTCTTCCGGGTCTTCGCGCCCGCCTTCGAGCCCGAGGCCCATGCGAAGCGGCTCGCGCGCCTCGAGGGCCTCAACGATTCGCTCGGCCGGGTCCGGGACCTCGACGTGATGAGGGAGCGGCTCGGGGCCCTGCGCTCGCCGGCCGCCCGGCTCGTGCGCGAGAGCCTCGGACCCGAGCGGGACGAGGCCCATCGCGCCTTCGTCCGGATCCTCGACGCCTTCCACCTCGACGGGGAGCCGGCGGCCCTCGGCGGGCTCGCCGAGCGGGCGGGGAAGAAGTCCCGTCTCGGGCCGGACGCACCGGTCACCGAGCTCGCGCGCCTCGCGATCGCGCGCCGGCTCGAGGTGCTCGGCTCGCGGCTCGAGGCCGTCGCCGAGGCGCCGAGCGAGCGCGCCCTCCACGAGCTCAGGATCGCGTCGAAGCGCATGCGCTACGCACTCGAGCCCTTCCGGAAGCTCCTGCCCGAGCCCCTGCGCGAGCTCCGCGCGCGGGTGGAGGAGCTCCAGGACGAGCTCGGCGAGCTGCACGACGACGACGTGCTCCGGGTGAGGGTCCTCCGAGCCACGCTCGCCGCCCGCCCGGACGCGAGGGAGCCCTACCTGCGCCTCCTCGCCTCCCTCGACGCCACGAGGCGCTCGCGTCTCCCCACCGTCCTCGCGACCCTCGATCGCCTGAGGGGTCGGCGTGGCATCCTGCGCTACCGATCGTATATCCGGCGTGTGGGTTCGGGCTCCCGCCGGGGGCCGAAGCCCTAGTATGCTCCCCGGCCGACGAGGCAAGCGACGATGGGATTCTTCCGCAAGCTCCTGGGCATGGAATCTGCCGCGGAGATCGAGACCGAGGCGAACGGGCTCTTCGAGAAGGGCGAGTTCGGGCTCGCGAAGCTCCGCTACGAGAACGTGCTCGACAAGCTCGGTGCGGAAGCGTCCGACGCCGATCGCGAGCGCGTGAAGGGGCGAATCACCGCGGCCCGCAACGCGATCGCGGATCAGCGCCTCGTCGAGGGCGAGCGTCTCCTCGTCCACGGCCGGCCGGACCTGGCCGAGCACGAGGTCCGCGGCGCCCTCGAGGTGGCGGTCGACGAGGCCCTCCTCGCCCGCGGCGACGAGCTGCTCACGCGGATCGAGGCCTACGAGGCCTACGCGCAGGAGCAGGATCCCGCCGACCTCTCGGACGAGGATCGCCTCGCCCTCATCACCGGCGAGTACACGGACGACCAGCAGATCGAGTACGCCGAGCTCGGCGACGAGGCCTTCGACGCCGCGCTCGAGCTCCACAAGGGGCATTTCGTGCGCGCCCGCGAGCTCCTCGAGGGGCTCGTCGAGACGGCCGACTCCCCGCGCTGGCTCTACCGCGACCTCGCGCGGGCGAGGCTCCACGTCGGCGACGGCGAGGGCGCCGAGCAGGCCTACCGCGAGTTCCTCGAGCGCGTCGGCGCGGACATCACGCCCGAGGCCCGGCTCGAGGCCCACGTCGAGCGCGTGCGTCTCCTCGACGCGCGCGGCGACTTCGAGGGTGCGATGGCCGAGCTCGAGCGCGCCATCGACTCGGCCGGCGACGATCCGCGTCCGTTCATCACGCTCGGTCAGTATTTGCGCCTCCAAGGACATCCGCGCGAGGCCATCGAGGTCCAGCGCGTGGCCCAGCGCCTGACGGGCGAGCGCGTCGACTGGCTCATCCTCCAGGAGCTCGGTCTCTGCCTCCTCGACGCCGGCGACGAGGCCGGAGGTCAGCAGGTGCTCGAAGAGGTGGAGAAGCTCTTCACCGCCCAGGGAAGGTTCGATCTCCCGGTCGACACGGGCGTCGCGCTCGCGAAGCTGCACGAGAGGCACGGTCGTTTCGAGCGCGCGGCGGATCTCTACCGACTGCTCTCGCGCGGAAGCGATGCCGCGCGCCGTCCCGTCTACTGCAGCGAGGCGGCGCGGCTCCTCGTCGAGTGCGGGCTGCCCGACGAAGCGCGGAAGATGCTCCGCCAGGCGATCTCGCTCGTCGCCGACGATGCCGACGCGAAGGCCTCGCTCGAGGCGAGGCTGGCTTCGATCGAGGCGGACTGACGGCCGCCTAGTGCGGCCCGAGCGAGGACACGTCGGTCGCCCTCGCCAGCGTCTCGGGATCGAGCATCCACTGGAAGCGGCCGCGCTGACGGGCTCGCTCGTACTCGATGAGGCAGGCGCCGGCCGTCTGGAAGCCGGGGAAGCCCCGGAGGCCCGAGAGGTGACCCGCGAGCACGCGGATCTTCGGCTCGTGCGTCACGAGGACGAGTAGGTCGTCATCGCCCGCGTGATCGAGGGGAGAGAGCGCCTGGGCCGTCGTGCCCCGCTCGAGGGCGAGCGGCTCGTGCACCTCGAGCGGACCGGTGAACCCCGTCGTGTCGGCGAGGATCTCGGCCGTCTGCACGGCTCGCACGAGTGGGCTCGTGTAGATGCAGGTGATCGGCAGCCCGAGCTCCGAGAGGGCGCGGCCGACGCGTCGCGCCGTGGCGCGACCGTCCGTCGTGAGCCATCGGACTTCGTCGGAGGAGCAGGCCACCTGGGCGATGGCGGCGGCATGGCGGACGAGCAGCACGCGCATGCCTGGAACCTACCAAGACACGTGGGCCTTGTCGCGTCGCCTCCCTCGCGCCCGCCCCGAAAGGTGCGGCGGCCCATCGGCGTCTGTTACCCTCTTCGAGGAGCCGATTGGACGAAGTCGCGAAACACGCGTCGTTCCTCCCCGAGCCGCCCGCATCGGGCGCTTCCGAGGCGGTGACGCGCCCATCGGTCTACAGGCCCGCGCCCGCCCCCCCGGACCGCACCGGACTCCGGTTCACGAGGCGCTTCCACCACGCGAACCCGCTCGGAACGCCGAGGGCGATCAGCTGGTTCGGCTTCCGCTCCTTCTGGGGTCATCTCCGCCACTTCATGGCGAGCGCCATCGCCACCGACGACGTCGACACGCGCGATTGGATGGAGCCGACTCCCCCCCCGCAGTTCGCCGCCAAGATCTCGAACGAGCTCGGCGCCGAGCCCATGCATCCCACGCTCGTCGAGAACCTCGGTCGGGATCTCTTCGTCGACTTCGTCGCCGACACGGGCGACGACGGCATGGTCTCGTACGCGGTCGGAAAGATGCTGTTCCAACCGTATCGCCTCCCGGACCCGCGCGATCCCTCGCGCGAGATCGTCGCCGAGCGGGGCGACCTCCTCGTGCACGGCGGCGATCTCGCCTACCCCGTCGGCACCGCGAACCAGATCCAGGATCGCCTGCTCGCCCCGTGGAACGCGGCGCTGAAGACGCTCCCCGACGACGGTCGGCCGCGCGTGATGCTCGGCATCCCCGGCAACCACGATTGGTACGACGGCATCGACGGCTACGCGCGCACGTTCCGCGAGCGCCACTTCAGCGAGGAGCCCGAGGCGCGCACCGAGACGACGGATGTCTCCTGGCTCGACACGAGCCTCCGCTTCGTCGGCAACCTGATCGCCGGTCAGACGATGCACCGCGCCCACGCGCTCGTGCTCCACGGGTACCGCACGGTGCAGCGCGCGAGCTACTTCGTGCTCCCGCTCCTGCCGAACCTCCATCTCTACGCGGCGGATCGACATCTCCGCAGCATCGACTACCGGCAGAAGCGCTTCTTCCTCGACTGGTGGAACCGCCACCCCGAGGCGGCGCGGCTCGTCGTGCTGCACGATCCCGTCCTGCCCTTCGGACGGCCGAGCCGCGACGGGCTGAAGGTGATCCACTCGCTGCGTCTCTCGCCGCAGTCCGAGAGCCACATGGTCCTCGCCGGCGACATCCACCACTACCGACGCGAGCGCGTCGGACAGGGCATCCACGTCACGGCAGGTGGCGGCGGCGCGTTCCTCCATCCTTCTCCGATCAAGGCGGACGGCGGGCATCCGGCCGAGGTGCAATGGCCCGGTCCGAAGCAGTCGAAGCGCCTCCTCTCCGGAGTCCCGCTCCACGTGGCGCTCGGGCGCTCGGGGCACATCCCGCACGCCGTGATGACCGCGATCTCCGTGCCGATGCTCGGTCTCGGGGGCTACGAGCTCGGAGAGGTCGGGCTCGTCATCGCCTCGATCGTCTCGGGGCTGCTCGCCGCCGTCGTGATGGCGTTCATCGGAGGCGTCCGGAAGGGACCGGCCTGGAAGATCGCGTTGCTCTCGGTCGCGGCCGGGCTCGCGACCGGCGCCGTGCCCGGGCTCGTCCTCGCGATCGTCGGGCGCCTCTTCGCCACGCTCTCGCTCGAGGCGAACACCTGGTTCTGGGGAGCCATCGCGCTCGTCAGCGCCGTCGGAACGGGAGGCTTCGTCTTCGGCACCTTCCTCGCGATGCTCACGTACCTCGGCTACGAGAACACGCAGGCCTTCACGGCCCTCGCGCATCCGGGCTTCCGGCACTTCGTGCGTCTCCGCGTGCGAGAGGACCAGAGCGGAGTCGACGCGTGGTGCATCGGCCTCGAGGATCCCCTCGATCCCGAGAGCAAGCCGGTGGTCGTCGACTCGTTCGCCTGGGAGCTGCCGGGGAAGGGCGAGATGGCGAGACGGCTCTCGATCCCGCCGGCCGCGAGGCCGCCGGGCTAGCGCGCGCGTGCACGAAGGGCGTGCACGTGGACGATGGGCCGTTCACGTGCACGTTCGGCCGTGCACGTGCGCGTGCACGAAGGGCGTGCACGTGGACGATGGGCCGTGCACGTGCTCGTCGGCTCGGCGCCTTCCTGCTACCTTCCGCCCGATGGAGTCCACGGGGGGAGAACGTCGGTACTTCGTGCCGCGTTGGTACGTGAAGGCGGCGTACGCCGCGGCGGCGCTGCAGGTCGCGCTCGCGGGCATCGCGTACGCGGCGGGCGTCGGTCACCTCGCCCTCGTCTTCCTCGTCGGCGCGGGTCTCGTCGGGTACCAGGGTTACTGGACCGCGACGACGCCGATCGCACGCCTCGACGACGAGGGGATCGAGCTCCGGCCCGCGCTGCTCGCGAAACCTAGGCACATCCGCTTCTCGGAGATCCGCTCGGTCTCGACCGTCGACGGGCTCTTCCTGCAATTCGATCTCGGTACCGATCGCGATCCGCGGATCCCGCTCACGGCGCTCTCGGAGCGTGACGCGCGCGAGCTCCTCGCGACGCTCCGCGAGAAGATCGGCGCGGGCTGAGGCACGGCGCATCGCGAAAGGTGCCTGCCGAGGGGTGGTCGCGGTCCGTCAGCTCGTCTGGCGAGCCGCCTCGATCGATCGTCGGATGCGCTCCTCGAGCCACTCGGCGCGCGCGTAGTTGTCGACGCTGCCCGGGAGGTGGCCTGGGAGGGCTTCGACGAAATCGGGGGTGTCGAGCCATTCGACGAAGGATTCCGCGAGGAATGCCCGGAGCTCGGCGCCGGCAGCTCGGATCTCGTCGAGGAGCTCGAGCCGACCGTCGAGGATGGCCACGATGTCCTCGATGTCCTTGCTCGCCAGGAAGTCACCGCCACCTCGACCCCGAAACGCCTCGATCTTGGTGGCCACGAAGTGCGGAGCATCGACGACCGGCACGCGGGCGCCGTTCGGGAGCTCCACCGACGACGCGGAAGCGAGGGCCGCTTCGTACCAGCGGTTCGCGAAGCCGAGCACGCGCGCGTCGGTGGGCATGATGTCGATGACGACCCCCTCGAGCGTCCAGCGGCAGAGGGGAGCGCCTTCGGAATCGTCCTCGCGTGCGCCGAGGCGGCGTAGCTCGGGCCCGAGAGACGTCGCATAGTCGGACATGTCTCGCACTTCCACGATGAGGTCGAGGTCGAGAGTCGCTCGCGGAGGCGCTGCGGCGGGATCGGTGACGAGCAGCCCCGTGGTCGCACCTCCGACGAAAGCGATTCGTCGGGGGAGGCTCGTGAGGCGTGCACTCACCGCCATGAGCATGTCGATCGAGTCGCGTGTCATGCGGCGAGCAGCTCGCGGAGCGCCGAGGCCGCGACGTCGCGTTCGCGCGCCGAACCGGCTCGGAGGGCATCCGTGACGGCCAGCAGGGCGTAGAGCTTCGGGTCGCGCGAAGCGGCCTTGGGCGCGCCCGGATACATCGGCTCGAGCGACTCGCCACGAACGGTTCCGGTGCGGTCGGGCCAGACCAGGGGGATCGCATCCCGAGACACGAGCCGGTCTGCGAGCGGAGGTGCGGAGGTTCCGGTGGGGAGCCCGCGGGCCATGGCGCCTCGCCTCGCAGGGAAGGCGTACCTCGCCCCGTGGACCAGGAACTCGAGGAGCGCGGCACGAACGGGCCTGCGCGCGTCCGGCGTGAGCAGGCCGGACTCGATCGCGCGCTGGGCGCTCTCGTGTACGCCGGAGGCGCTCATCCCCAAGCTGGCGGCGAGGCCTGCGTAGGTCCACGGCTCGCCCGCCAAGGTCGCGACCTTGAGGGCGACGACGACGTCCTGGGGCTTGAGCATGGAATCAGGCTATTCGCAATTCGCGAATGGCGCAACAGGGGCCTCCCCTCGTCCGATGGCATGGCGTGGCACCGCGCCCCTGGCAGGCCCCGAGCCTCCGTGCGCGCTCGAGGCGTTCCGTCAGGCCGCCACGACCATCTCGGCCGTCGGCACTCCCTCGGGCGCCTCGGCGCCGACCTGGAGGCTCTGGGCGAGACGGCGCTCGACCGCGAGGCGATCGGCGACGGCGGGCGCGAGCGCGCGGCCGACGGCGCGTGCGCTCGGGAAGCGGTGATCCTTCTCGCGGCGGAGGAGGCCGGCGACGACCTCGTCGAGCACGCGGGGGATGCCCGCCATGCGGTGCGAGACGCGCGGCGCCTCCTCGCGGAGGATGCGGCGGAGCAGGGCCGAGACGCTCGAGGCGCTGAACGGGAGCTCGCCCGTCAACGATTCGTAGAGCGTGACGCCGAGGCCGTAGAGATCGGCGCGTGCGTCGACGTCGGGATTGCCTCCGGCCTGCTCGGGGGAGACGTAGCTCGGGGTGCCGAAGACGCGGCCGCGCTCGCGGTCCTTCTCGTCGAGCGGCGCCGACTCGGAGGCACAGACGCCGAAGTCGAGGACGGAGACGCGGAGCGCGCCGCCCTCCGTACGGTCGAGGAGCACGTGCTCCGGCTTGAGGTCCCGATGGACGTAGCCGGCCTGGTGGACGCTGTGGAGGATCGACGCGAGCCGGAGGCCGATCGCCGCCGCCTCGTCGGGCTCGAGCAGCCCGCGCCGACGGAGCAGGCGCGAGAGGCTCTCGGAGTGCATCCGCTCGAGCACGATGTAGGGCGAGCCGTCGGGCAGGAGACCGACGTCGCGCACCGGCACGATGCCGGGATGCGGCACGCGGCGGGCGACCTCGGCTTCGCGCCGGAGCCGGCGCTCGAGGTCCGCGTGATGGGCGAACATGGGCCGGAGGGTCTTCACGACGACCGTCGCCCCGTCGGTCAGCCGTGTCGACTCGAAGACCACGCTGGTGCCCCCGACCCCGATGGCCGGACCGATGCGGTACAGGCCGTCGAGCACGGTGCCACGCAGCTCGGAGCGTTCGTCCGTCGACATGGCACCGGACATTCGTCGAGGTGCGATCGGGCGTCAAAAAACCGTACACCGCGACCCGGGGGGCCGCGGTGTGGGTGGGGAGGCTCCGTCAGGGGCGGGGCCCTCGGGCCCCAGCCGGGATCACTGGAAGCCGCCGGCGTCGATGAAGGCCTTGAGCTGCGTGAGCAGCGCCGGCGGGATCGCGCCGACGCGGAGCGTCTCGTCCGTGATCGCCGTCCCGTCGCAGCCCGGATGACCCGGATACGAGAAGCCCGCCCGGACCGTCGGATCGAAGATCGCGACGATCAGGCTCTGGCTCGAGGTCGGGCCGACGAGGGGCACGCCGTTGCAGGCGGCGAAATTCCCGACGAGGCCCGCCGCGTTGCCCTTCAGCGTCGTGAACGCGGTCGTGCTCGTGGTCCAGTTCTGGGTCGTCTCGGTCCCGACGGTGAAGCCGGGGGCGCCGGGCGCGTGGCAGTCCTTGCACATCTGGAACGTCGTCGAGGCGTAGATCGACTGGAACTCGGCGGGCACGCCGGAGTCCGAGCCCATGCCGCCGTCGGTGACGGTGGTGCCCGTGTCGAAACAGCCCGCGGGGAAGAGGGCGAGGGCTCCGAGGGTCGTGGAGACGAGGAGGTTCCGGAGGACGTTCCGCTTCATCGTGGGCTCCCGGGGGATGCGTTCGGGGTCGGTGCTCCGGATCGTAGCATCGTCAGGTAGATTTCGAAGCGCATCCGGTCTTCCCGGGTCCGCGGGCTCGGAAAACGCGCCATGAAGTCGTAGGCGGCGGCGAGGTCGGCCTCGAGGTCCCGGTGGAGCGACGAGCGTGCGACGGATCCGTCGAGGACCAGGGCCGCGAGGACCCGGAGCAGGCGCAGGCTCGTCTCCGTCACGCCGCTCCCCGTCCGCTCGTTGAAGTCGTCGATGCGGGCGAGCCCGCCCTCGGCGAAGCGGAGGGCCTCCGTCCCCTGGCCGGCGGACGCTGCGACCTCGGCCCGCCGGAGCTCGACCTGGGCGAGGGCGAGGAGGTCCTCGTCCGCCTCGCTCGCCTCGAAGAAGCCCCGGAGGGCCTGCTCGCGCGCGGCGAGCGCGGTCTCGGCCTCGGGGTATCGGCGGAGGGCGACGAGCGCCTCGGCGCGCAGGCCGAGCAGGAGCGCCGCGTAGCGGGCGTGGGAGTAGACGTAGTGCTCGACGAGCGAGCCCGAGCCCCTCGCCTCGAGCCCGGGGTTCGCACGGAGGAGCGCTTCGGCCCGCTCGACCGCCGCGAGCGCGGCCGCCGCCTCGCCGGCCGAGAGGCTCGAGGAGGCGAGGCCGATCTCCGCCTTCAGCCGATCGATCGGCGAATCGTCCGGGCCCGAGAGCGTGCGCAGGAGCTCTTCGTAGCGGGCCGAGGCCTTCACGAATTCCCCGGCCGCCACGTGCGAGAACGCGAGACGATCGAGCGCCGCCGCACGGAAGGGCGCGAGCGAGGGGGTGCGATCGACGAGCGCGAGCGCGAGCTCCGCCGAGGCGCGAGCCTGCTCCGGCTCGCGGGCGTGGAAGAAGCTGCGCGAGCGCGCGAGGTCGAAGGCGAGCTCGGACTCGGGGCTCGTGAACGGAAGACGAGCACGGAGCTCGAAGTGCTCGAGCGCACGGCGGTGGTTGCCGAGCGAGGCCTGCAGCGTGCCGGCGGCCTCGAGGAGGGCGGCGCGCGCCCGGGGCCGGTCCCGCGCAAGATCGAGCGCGAGGAGGTAGTGCGCGTTGGCCGAGCCGGCGTCCTCGCGCGAGCCCGTCTCGAGCGCGGCCCGGTGCAGCGTGAAGCCCCAGAGGTGATGCACCTCGACACGCCTCGGCCAGGCGGCGTCGACACGGCGGAGCAGCTCGACCACGCGCGCGACGATCTGGGCGTGGCGTTCGGGGTCGCTCACGCCGGGGAGCGTCCGCGCGGCGAGGTAGGCCTTCGCGAAGAGGTAGCCCGGATCGTCGGGATTCGAGGCGAAGCGCTGGTCGTAGAAAGCCTCGAGATCCTCGGGGCCCCGCGCGAGGCGGGCCTCGATGAAGCCGATGTGTGCGTCGAGCGCCGCGGCGTTGCGGCTCGCCTGGAAGAAGTAGCCGGCCGCTTCTTGGAGATCGCCCTGCCCGAGCTCGCCGTACGCGCGCTCGACCACGATGGCGCGGTAGAGCTCCTCGGCGTAGCGACGCTGCGGATCGTCGGGACGCACGCTGCTCGCCCATGTCGTGGCGAACTGGTACTGGAGGAATTCGTTGCCCGTACGCGAGGCCGTACGCACCGTGCGGAGCGCGATCGCGCGCCTCCGCTCCGCGTCCGGCTCCGATCGGTAGAGCTCGAAGATGCGCGCGCGCACTTCCTCCTGGTTCGCGTCGTTCAGCGTGGCGAGCGGTCGCTCGACGTCGAGGAGCAGGGCGAGCTCCGAGCCGTCCGCGGCCCGCGCGCGCGCCGCGTCGATGGCGGCGATGCGCGCTTCCCGGCCGCGGCCTCGCACGAGCTCGGCGACGTAGTCGCTCGCCTGCTCGAGACGATCGGAGAGCGAGAGCGCGGGATGCCCGGCGAGCTTCGCGCGCACGTCGAGGAGCGCCTCGCGATCGCCGAGGAGCGCATCGACGTGCTCCGCCCGATCGCCGACCAGGTGGAGCGTGTAGGGATCGGAGAGCGTCGAGACGTCGACGGCCCGGAGCTCGGCGAGCGCGTCGCTCTTCTGGCCGAGGTCGTCGAGGATCTCGCTCGCCACGAGCCGTGCGAGCGCCGCGAGGTCCGCGGCGGACGGTCCCGTGCCCCCGCCCGGCGCGGGCGCTCCGAGGCCCCGCACCTCGGCGAGCCTCGCGCGCTCCTGCTCGACGTACGCACGGCTCAGCTGGCCGCGCGCGAGGGCGAGATCGGCGCGACGATGGCTCGCGAGCTCGGTGAAGAGCCTCGCCCAGCGTCCGCGCGCGGAGTCGGCACCCGCCTGGGTCGCGATGCGATCGGCGTAGTAGAGCGCGGACTCGTATTCGCGCAGCTCGAGGTGGAGCCAGACGACCTGCTCGAGCACGTCGAGCCGCGCGTCGCTCGCCGGCAGGCGTTCCGCGAGCCGGCTCGCGAGGAGGAGCTTCGCCCAGAGATCGCGGGCGACCGCGAGCTCGGCGCGCAGCCGATCTTCGCTCCAATCGGCCGGGACGACGCCGTCGAGGGGGAGCGAGTAGATGTCGAGCGAGCCGCCGTGCGAGCACGTCATCAGCAACGACTCGCGCGTCGGCGCAGGGTAGTGGCAATTCCAGCGCGAGCTCGTGAGCTGCTCGACCCTCTGGCCCTCGAAGGGATTCGTCTTCGTCGCGTCGAAGCCCACGCGGACGAGGACGCTGTTGTCCTCGCCGTCGATCGTCCCGTCGCGGTTCGTGTCGTTCAGGTACTGCGAGAAGTAGAGGTAGCGGCCGTCGGCCGAGAACGCCGGGAAGCCCGAGAGCCCGGGCAGCTCGGGCTCGAAGACGACGGGCGAGCCCTCGGGGCCGCGGCTGCCCATGCGCTCCACGCGGAGCCCACGTCCCACGCGGCTCGCGAACGTCACCCCGACGTCGCCCCGCCTCGCCTCGATCGCGACGTACGCGAGGTAGCGGCCGTCCGCGGAGCGCGAGAGGCCGATCATGTCGCGCTCGACGAGGACCTCGGAGCGCCCCCCCGAGATCGGATGGCTCGAGAGCGAGAAGCCGGAGTGCAGCGCCGAGCGGGAGAGCACGCCGAGATGGGAGCCCTCGTCGAGCCAGAGCACCTCGAGCTCGGCCGTCTCCGGGCCCGTGAGGCAACGTTCGCTCCCGCCCCGGACTTTGCGCACGCACGCGTCGCCCGTCGCATCGCGGACGTAGGAGATGTACGCGACGTGACGCCCGTCGGGGCTGACCCTCGGGAACGCGTGATCGCCGAGCGCGTCGAAGAGAGGCCGCGCGCCGCTCGAGATCGGCGACTGCACGAGGACCTCGGTCGTGCCGTGCTCGTCCCCGATGAAGAAGAGCGACTGGCCGTCGGGCGTCGCGACGCCCATCAGGTGGTCCGAGGGCCCGGCCGTGAGCCGCACCGGGATCCGGACGGCGAGCTCGTCCTCGGGGCCGTCGGCGGAATCGGAGGGTTGCGCGCGCACGGCGGAGGGAGCGGCGAGCGCCATCGCGCCCGCGAGCCCGAGAGCGGCGAGCCTCGTCCTCGGGTCGGGCTTCAGTCCGCGCACGGCTTCGGCTCCCAGCGACCGGCCTCGTCCTGGACCTGCGCGCCGCAGACGACGCGCTGCATGTGCAGCACGATCCAGCGGTCGCGCGCCTGATCCTCCGTGGTGTTCGGGCTCTGGGCCGCGACGTACGTCCAGATCTGGCGTCGGTGCACGTTGATGCGTCCGACGAGGCGTGCGACCTCGGTCGCGTCGACGTCCTGCTGGCAGCTCTCGCTCGTGACCTCGACGAGCCCCGTGCGCGCCTCTCCGACGCAGCGGGCCACGAGCAGCGCGTCGAGCCGCTCCTCGTCGGGCTCGGCGCGCGCCACCATCTCGTCGACCACGCCGAGCCCGTTCGACTCGCCGCCGCTCGCGAGCTGCTCCCGCGGGATCGGGGCCGGAGCCGGGGAGATCGCCGCGTTCGAGAGCTCGGTCCGTCGCTCCGGATACTCGCCCGCCGCCTGGCGTTCGAGCGCCGTGTGTTGGCTGACGACGGCGACCTCGGGGGCGCGGACACAGCCTCCCGCGAGCACGAGCCCGGAGAGGGCCAGGCGCCACGGAAGGCGTCGGTTCGGAGCGTGGAGTCGAGCGGGCACGGTCATGGGGCGGTTCCTCGGGGGCTTTCGCTCGGGGCCGCGGCCTCGGGGCCGGCGACGTGGGGACGATCCCGCGGGAAGAGCGTCTCCACCAGCGGGGCGGCGTATTCGTCGAGAAGCGGCGCGATCGGGATCGCGCGGATCGCGTCGATGCGGATGGCGCTCGCGAGGCCTCCGAGCGCGACCTCGAAGTCGAGCAGGCCCTCCGAGGCCACGAGCCGCGCGAAGCGCGGATAGCCGAGGCGCAGCACGGAGCGGACCGTGTTGAGATCCGTGTTCTCGTGGTAGGGGTCGAGCGCGTCGATGAGCTCGCGCAGGTGCTCGCGGCTCATCCGCACGAGGTGCATCGAGCCGTCGAGGGCGAGGGTCTCCGGCACGAAGCGGATCGCCATGTTGGCGTCGAGGACCTCGTCCCCTCCGTGCTCCGTGTGGATGCCGGTCGCGTTCCCGCGGAAGGCGATGTGCGAGGACCCCGGCATGAGATCGAGCTCGAGCTGCCCCGTCAGCTCGCCGCCGCGGTAGCCGATCTGGAGACGATCGATCCGCACGGTCGTTCCGGCGATGCGCACGTTGCCCGCGAGGGGCCCGAGGGTGCTCCCCTGCCACACGATCCGTTGGGACGTGACGAACGCGTCGGTATTCAAGAAGGGCTGGACGTCGGGGAACCGCGCCCGGGACATCGGGGCCACGCCAACGCCGGGATCGAGGACGGGGCCGCCCGCGATCAGGGTCAGGGTCTCCTCGATGGGGATCTCCCCGTTCAGGCCTTCGACCGTGAGGCTCCCGTCGGGATTCACGAATTCGACGGCCTCGGCCACGAGCCGGGCGAGGGCGCGGTAGCTCTGGAGGTCGCCGGACTGGATCTCGAAGGGGATGCGGAGCCGGCCGCTCGCCCGGCGTGCGAAGTCGCCCCCGGCGAGCGGCGCGAGGTCCTGCTCCACCGTGCCGCTGAGAGAGAGCGCCTGCCGGCCGTCGATCGCGGCCTCGGAGCGGGCGGCCCGGCTCGTCATCGAGCCGTCGACGTCGCTCTCGTAGGCCCCGGTCATGCGGATCGAGCCGTGTCCGCCCCCGTTCACGAGCACGAGCTCGCGGATCGTCAACGCCGACGGATCGGAGTCGATGGCGGCGGTGAGCCGCACGTTCGTGACCGGATAGCCGGGGACGATCGCCTGCTCGACGCGCGCGAGCGCGACGTCCGCCGTGATCGAGGCGACCTCGGGCACGTCGGCGTCGGGCATCCGGATCTCCACGTGGGGGCGGAAGCCGTGGAGCACGAGCTCGTCGTTGCCGCTCTTCACGCGCGCCTCTCCGGCCTCGCCGCCGAGCTCGATCTCCGCGCCCTCGTCGCGCTGCACGAAGTCGAGCGAGAGGGAGACGCGCGGCGTCTCGAGCTCGGTCCCGTCCTCCCGCGTCGCGTGCAGGCCTTCCACCACGAGCGAGCCGTGCTCTTCGCCGCGCAGACGTGCGAGGACGACGTCCGCGAGCGTCGGGACCTCGCCGGCGCGGGGAACGCGCGTGAAGACGCCGGCGAGCTTCCCATGGGTCTCGAGCCGCACACCCGAGAGATCGGCCCGCGTGCCCTCGGGGAGGAAGCGCGCGAGCTCGGGCGCGATGCGCTCGGCGGTGAGGGAGACGCGGTGGTCGAGCGCGCCCGTGGCCGGCTCGATCGTCCCGTGCAGGCTGGCGTCGAGCCTCGGCGAATCGCCGCTCGAATCGGCGCCGAGGTGCGCCTCGAGATCGTAGACGTGGCGACGGAGGTCGGCCCGGCCCGAGAGCGCGAGGCGGTGCTCGCCCTCGAAGCGTCCGCTCGAGGTCTCGAGGTCGGTGACGGTGGCCTCGCCCGAGAGCGCGTACGCGCCGCCCTCGCCCACGAGCTCGAGGCGGACGCGCGGGAGGGCCATCGCGTTCCCGCTCGCGCGAACGTGGCCGATCGGGCCTTCGACGAGCAGGTGGCCTCGGGCGCTCGGGGGGGCGAGGGTCGTCGGCGAGCTCGTCGAGATCCGCAGCTGGGCGCGCGAGAGCGCGAGCGACTCCTCGCCCGCCGAGCGGACCGAGAGGGCTCCGAAGGGCAGGCTCCCTTCGACGGTGCCGCGATCGAAATCCGCCTCGAGCGCGGGAGCGAAGCCGGACACGCGCGCGACCTGGCCCGCGCTCGACACGGTGCCCGTCGTCGCGAGGCGGATCGAGGCGCGGCCGCCGAGCCCGAAGAGGCCGGCCGGATTCCGGAGGAACGCGTGCAGCTCGGTCGAGAGCGAGACGGGCGCGAGGTTCGCGGAGTCGCCCCCGCTCCGCGCTTCGAGCCGCTCGGCCTCGAGCGAGACGCGGCCTTCGGCGGCCGTGTTCGCCGTCATCGCGCCGACGAGCCCCGCTCCTTCCGCGTGGAGCCTCGGGTGCGCGAGGCGGGCCGAGGTGCTCGTGCCCTCGGCGAGCGCGAGCCCGTCGAAGGCCACGTCGAGGACGTCCGGTTCGCGCGCGGAGCCCTCCCCGCCGAGGCTCGTCGGTCCCGAGGGCGCGAGGACGAGGCCGGGCCCGACGAGGGAGGCGACGAGCCCGGTCCCTTCGAGGGACGTCCCGGCCGTCGCGTCCGAGGCCCGGAGCGAGCGCGAGCGCACGTCGAGACGGAGCTGCACGAGGCGCGGATCGCTGCCGGGGGTCGAGCCTTCCGCGTCGAGGGGAACGTTCGCCTGCGTCGCGAGCGAGAGCTCGAGGCCCTCGACCCCCGCGGCCTGCCCCTCTTCGGCATAGGACGCTCGCTCCGCCGATGCTCGGAGGTCCAAACGACCCTTCGCACCGTGCGGGGACAGCTCGGCCTCGTCGAGCACGAGCGTGCCCCGCACGCCTTGCGCGTCGATCCCCGAGGGCAGCCACGCGGCGGTGTCGAAGCGGAGCTCCGCGCCGCCGCTCGCGCGGGCGAGCGTGGAAGGGCGCGCGTCCTCCACCGTGCCGTCGAGCCGTGCCGTGAGAACGTCGCCGAGGAGGCCCAGGCGGCGGAGCGAGACGCGCGTCGTCCCGGCCCGTGCATCGAAGGCGATGCCGAGGTCGAGCGCCGTGGCGAGCGGATCCCCCGCGGGCACGGGGAGCCCCCTCGACTCGAGCACGCGGAGAGCGAGGCGGAGCTCGAGGGACTCGCGGATCGCGAGCGTTCCCTCGACCGCCACGCGCCCGTCGCCACGGATCGCCTCGCGCGCGGGGATCGTCCCGTCCGCGTTCGCCGCCCGACCCTCCTGCGCGAGCCGAAGCGCGGCTCCGCGTGCCGGCTCGTCCGCGCCGAGGGTCACACCGACGTCGAGTCGGCCGGCGTTCTCGTGGAATCGCGCTTCGAGCGCGAGCTCCGCGAGCCGCGCGCGGCGGACGACACGCCCGCCCTCGAGCTCGACGTAGGCGACCGCGGCGCCGGGCGCCCGCGCCTTCGTCAGATCGACGCCGAGCCCCCGGAGGGAGTCGAGCGAATGCGAGAGAGGCGCGACCGGCTCGCTCGGATCCGTGGGGAAGAGGAGGGTGAAGCTATCCGTCGTCTCGTCGGCGACGTACGTGAGCTCGAGCCCGGCGAGCGTCGCGTCGGCGATGCGCACCTCGCCCGAGAGCAGGGGCCGCACGGCGAGCGAGACGTCCGCCTCGCGCAGGACGAGGAAGGGGGCGGCCTTGCCCCGGAAGCGCGACGGCTGCGCGACCTCGAGGCCCTCGGCGTGGAGCGTTCCGCTCGCGAGCGAGAAGGAGAGCGCGCGGTAGTCGAGCTCGAGGTCGAGGGCCTCGTCGAGCGTGCGCACGACCGTCGGCTTCACCCACGGATGCTCGAGATGACCGAGCACGAAGAGCGCCGCGGCCGCGAGCAGGACGGCGAGCGCGAGCAGCGAGGCGGCGGCTCCGAGCAGGATCCTCCGTACGCGATGCGCTCGGCCCGGCCGGGCGGCCGTGCCGGAGGACGGAGGCGGGCTGTCGGTGTCGGCACCCATGAAGAAAGCTCTCCCCAGGGTTCGTTTACACCGTGGACGGCCCTTCGTCCCGGGGACTCGTTCCGATCCTCGGGGGGAGCGTTCCCCGGGGCCGGGCGTCCGCGCTCCCGAGCCGCGTCAGAGGCGCAGGGCGAGGCCGACGCGGAAGGTCAGCTGACCGCCGTTGGCGAAGGTCCGGTGCTCGCCCCCGGACTGGAATTCCTGCCAGGTGAACCGGTGCTGCCAGCCGAGCTCGCCGATCATCATCGTGCGCGGGCCGAGGAAGTACGTGAGGCCGGCGAACCCGCCCGTGTAGAAGCCGGCGCCGCCCGCCATGACGTCCCACTGCGTCGAGGGAGCGAAGAAGGTGATCCCGAGCGGCACCATGAGGTAGGGCTCGAGGTACTTCCCGCTGTCGAGCGGGATCGGGTAGCGCAGCTTCCAGACGCTGCCCACGTCGGCGTAGGTGCCGCGGCCGATCCCGGCCGCATCGAGGCTTTCGGCGTTGAAGCGGCTGAAGCCGACCTCGCCGCCGGCTACGAGGTAACGCGCCACGGCCGTGTCGATGCGCGCGAGGAAGCCGTACGAGAACTGGTAGCTCCCGGGGTTCGCCGCCGAGTCCGAGAAGTGCAGCTTTCCGAGGAACCCGCCCTGGAACGCGAGCTGGATTCGCGCCCCGGCGTCGGCGGCCGGCTGGGCCTGGGCGATACCGGGGAGGGCGAGGAGGAGCGCGACGAGGACGGCGGGGCGCAGGGACATGGCCCGCTTGGTTCCACCAAAAGCCGCGGAATGTCAACCGTTCGAGGCGGGCCGCCCGTAGGTCAGGCGCCGCCAGAGGGCCTCGAGGGGGCCCTGCTCCCATCGATCCAGCCAGGCCCGGGCGAAGAGGAGCTGAGCCCCGTAGGTCAGGGCGACGAAGCCGAGCAGGGCGAGGGGGCGGACGCGGCCGTAGAGGCCGAGGCCGAAGGAGAAGAAGACCAGGTTCATGACCACCGATTGGCCCACGTACTGCGTGAGGGAGAGCCGGCCCATCCGCGCGAGCGCCGAGGCCATCCGGGGGAGCCGCCCCGACCGAGCGAAGAGGAGCACGCTGGCCGCGTAGGCGAGGGCGAGCCCCGGTTCGGCCCCGTAGGCCGAGAGGCTCATCGCCGGGAAGACCCAGAGGTCGCGGGGCCCGTGGTCCTTGAAGTGCAGGAAGGCGGAGGCGTGCACCGCCGCGAGCGGGAGCCCGACCCCGAGCCCGAGCCGACGGATCCGGCGCAGGGCGTCGAGGCTCGAGGGGAGGTCGCGAACGAGCTCGGCCGCGCGTTGGGTGTGCCCGAGCGTCAGGGTCGCGAGCATCACCCAGCCCGAGTAGCTCGCGAACCAACCGTAGTAGCCGGCGAGATCCTTCGCCCGCCGGGCGAAGAGCGTCGCGAGATCGCCCCGGCCGTACGCCGCGATCATCGGCTCCGCCGGGGGCAGCCTCCCGAAGGTCTTCACGAGGGCGCCGGTCGCGAGGAGCCGGAGCACGATCAGGACGGGGACGGCCAGCGAGACGAGCGCGATCGCGACGAGCGTCCGGTCGCGGAGCTTCCGGAAGAGCGGGAGGAGCAGCCCGAGGAGCGCGTACTGCACGAGGATGTCGATCGTCGACAAGAGGGCCGCGTGCACGAGCCCGATCGCGAAGAGCCCCGCCATGCGGCGCGCGAAGAAGCGCCCGGGCGAGCCTCCCCGGGCCTCGATCGCGTCGAGCTGCAGGCGCGCCGAGACCCCGAAGAGCAATCCGAAGAGCGGGAAGAACTTGCTGGCGAAGAGCGCGTCCGTGACGGCGTAGACCATCCGATCGACGCCGTGGTTCCACGGATCCGGCTGGGCCCACGGGAAGGGGCCGCCGAACGTCTGCACGTTCACGACCAGGATCCCGAAGAGCGCGAAGCCCCGGGCGACGTCGATGCCCTCGATGCGGACGCGGGCGGGTGCGAGCGGCTCTTCCATCCGCGCTCAGCGCTTGTACTTCTGGCTCGCGGCGATCTGGCTCGCGACGCGCTCCCCTCCCGCGATCCGCTGCGCCTTGTTCACGAGGTCCGGGAAGAAATGCGCGATCCACGCGCCCGCCCGCTGCTCGAGCGCGGCCACGTCGATCTCGGCCGGGTTCGTGTGGACGGCGCGGACGACCGCGTTCGCCACGTCCTCCGGGCTGCGCGTCCCGCCGCCCGGAGGGAGGTCGACGCCCGCGTTCGCGAACATGCCGGCGTCGCGGATGAAGCCGGGGAAGATCGTCGTCACGCCGACGCCGTGCGGACGGAGATCCTCGCGCAGGCCGAGCGAGAAGCCCCGCAGACCGAACTTCGTCGCCGAGTACATCGAGGTGCCCTGCGTCGCGACCTTGCCCGAGATCGACGAGATGAAGACGATGTGGCCGCGACCTCGTTCCGCCATCGCCTCGCTCGCCGCGCGCGCCATGACGATCGGGGCCCGGAGGTTCACGTCGAGGGCCCGATCGATCTGATCGGTCTCGTACTCGTGCAGATGGCCGCTCGCGGGCAGGGCGGCGTTCAGCACGAGCACGTCGACCTCGCGTGCGGCCTCCGCGAGCCGCTCGGTGTCCTCCCGGAGCGAGAGGTCCGCGAGCGCGACCTCGGCCGCGAGCTCCTTCGCCAGGTCCTCGACCGTCTCGGGGCGGCGCGCGGCGAGGACCACTCTCGCCCCCTGTCGGGAGAGCGCGCGGGCGATGGCGCGGCCGAGGCCGCCGTTCGCACCCGTGACCATGGCGCGCGTGTTCGGGCTGATCTTCATCTTTCCTCCGGAGCTCGTCGCTCCCCCGTCGGGGGACGGCCCCCCAGCGTTACGGCCCCTCGGTCCCCCGGGCGCCTCCGCCATGCTAGCGTTCGTCCATGACGTCGCGCTGCCCCGGAGCCGGAATCGGCCGTCGCGATGCGCTCGCGCGCATCGTCCGGCTCGCCGCGGCGCCGTTCGCCGTCGGACCGCTGCTCTCCTTCGCGGGCCGCGCCGACGCCCAGACCTGGGCGACGTCGCTCGAGCTCTCCTCGCGGGTCTCGGACGGCCGGATCGAGGCGAGCTCGGTGGAGCGGCCCTCCGGCGTCGCGGCCGGCAAGGCGCTCGGCCTGGTCGACGCGCCCTTCGCGGACGTGATGCGGGTCCTCGTCGACTTCCCCCGGTACGGGCATTTCCTCCCGCTGCGCGAGGTCCGGGTGACCGAGCGCGAGCGGGGGCGGGCCAAGCTCGCCGTGACGGGGCGGGCCCGACTCGTGCGTCGGTTCTCGGCCGAGCTCGACGTGCGCATCGAGGGCCGGGAGGACGGCACGCACGTCATCTCGGCCCGGAAGATCACCTCGGACCTCGACGCGCTCGAGGCCCGCTTCCAGCTCGTCTCCACCCCGAGCCGGAGGCGTAGCCTCGTCTCGCTCGAGCTCCTCGTCGATCCCGGCCTCTTCCTTCCCGACACCGTCCTCGAGCGGGCGAACGTCGACGCGGCCGTCGTGGCCCTCGCCCGGCTGCGCAAGCGCATGCGCGAGCTGCGGGCGGCCGAGGCCGCCGTGGTCGCGGCCACGGGCGGGGCGGACGCGGGCGTTCCGGCCCCCTAGGTCCGGGCGCCCCCTCCGCGTCTCCGCACCGGCGCATCCGGTCATGCCTCGGCGAGCGACGACCCTCGGAAGGGGACGCCGGGCCGGGTATGATGCGGCTCGTCATGGACACCCGCTCGCTCGTCTCCCTGCCCTCCTTCGTCCTCGTCGCCCTCGCCCTCGTCGCCTCGCCCGCGTCGGCCGACACCACGATCTGCGGGACGATCACCACCTGCCAGACCCAGCTCGTCGAGCTCGAGCGCCACGGTACGCGGGGGCGCGCCCAGGTGGGGCCGATCCGGGCCCTCTACGCCGACGCCCAGCACGGCGGTCGAGAGGAGCGCCAGCGTGCGCAGGAGCACACGAACGTCGCGCTCCGCTACGTGCGCCTCTGCACCGAGGGCATCCGGGCCCAGGATGCGCGCACGGGCGTCACGCCGCAGCAGCTCGAGCGCTGCGTCCAGGTCGAGGACCTCTGCGCCGTCGCGACCGCCTCCGACGCGCCGATCGGCATCGAGTCGCTCCGGCCGGAATGCGAGCAGTACGCGGGCGCGAACCAGGAGCGCGCGGCCCGCGAGGCGGCGCGTCGTCGGGACCTCGAGCGGGACGAAGCCCGTGCGCCCTGCCTCACCGGCACCTGTGATTTCGGCGGCGTGTGCCGGAGGTTCCCCGAGCTCGGGAACGACTCGCAGTTCGTCGTGGCCTGGGCCGCTTGGGTCGTGCTGCAGAAGACCGACCTCTCGCACGCGGCCCAGGGCGTGCTCGAGGCCTACCAGGAGCTCGCCACCCATCCGCAGGCGCGCGCCTACCTGACCGACGCCTGGCTGCGCACGCTCCAGGGTTGGGCCGCGACCGAGCCCGCGCGTCTCGTCGAGGGCGACGGCGCGCAGATCGACAACTTCCTCGCGTTCACCGGCGACACCGAGCACGAGATGGAGGTGCAGCGCATGCGCATGACGGCCGTGTCCTGGGCCTGCCGCAACCTCGCGCGCCCGGACGGGATGATCTGGGCCTACGTCGTCGCCTATCCGGGCTCCGCGGGCTCGCTCCGCAGCTGCCAGGCGACCGACGCCGTGCTGCGGCGCACGGTCAGCGAGCGTATCGCGACCGTCTCGTCGTACGTGCAGGCCGAGGCCGCGCGCACCGACGCGACGCCCGAGACGGTGGCCGCGTTCCGCGCCGAGCTCGCCACGCGCATCGCGACGCTGCGACGCGACGTCTGCCAGAAGGTCGTCGGCGTCCCCGTCCACACGCAATGCGAAGCCGGGGCGAGCGAGCTCGCCACGCGCGGCGAGGCCGTCGCGGCCCAGGCGCTCCGCCACAGCGCCGACGCTGCACGTCGGGCCGAGTGCGAGCGCGCGCGCGACTCCGATGCGCAGACCTGCGTCGCCGGATGCTCGGGCAGCGCGAGCTGCGAGACCCGCTGCCGCCAGCGCGCCTCGCGTCGCCGCTGTCGCTGAGCCGCCTTGCCGGCCCGGTCGAGGGCGCGCAGGCTGCTCGGGACCCGAGGAGTCCCGCCCATGAAGCTCTACGACTACGGCCGCGCGCCGAATCCGCGTCGCGTGCGGATCTTCCTCGCCGAGAAGGGGCTCGAGATCCCGAAGACCGCGATCGACATCGCGACCCGCGAGAACCTCGGTCCGGACTACCGCTCGAAGAATCCGCTCGGCTACGTCCCCGCGCTCGAGCTCGACGACGGCACCGTGCTCTGCGAGTCGATGGCGATCTGCCGCTACCTCGAGGAGCTCCATCCCGAGCCGAACCTCTTCGGGCGCACGGCGCTCGAGAAGGCCCTCGTCGAGCAATGGAGCCGGCACGCCGAGCTCGAGCTCTACTGGCCGATCGCCCACGCGTTCCGCAACACCAACGCCTTCTGGGCGGGGCGGATCCCCCAGGTCCCCGAGTTCGGCGAGGTCAGCCGCGAGCAGGCGATCGAGCGTCTCGCGTTCTTCGACGGCGCCCTCCGCGACCGGCCCTACCTCGCGGGAGACCGCTTCACCGTCGCCGACATCACGGGCTACGTGGCGCTCGATTTCGGTCGCGTCGCGAACGTGCGCGTGGGGGACGACCATCCGAACCTGAAGCGCTGGTACGAGGAGATCGGTGCGCGACCGAGCGCTCGCCTCTGAGCTCCTCGCGCTCCTCGTCGCGCTCGCGCTCGGCTGCGGGCACGAGGACGTGAGGCCCCTCCCGCCGTCCCCGCCGCGCAAGCCGGACTCGGCGCGCTTCTACACGGCCTCCCACGTGGCCGTCCGCTACGAGGGGAGGATCGACGCGCGCGATCCCGACGCGCCTCGCTTCGCGTGGCCGGCGTCCGGCTTCCGCCTGCGCTTCCGCGGCACGCGGCTCGTGCTCCGCTTCCGCGACGTGCCGTACACCGACGAGATCCACGACACGGACCTCCTCGCCGCCTACGTCGACTCGCGCGCCCCCGTGACCATCCCCCTCGTCGAGGGCGTCCGCGACTATCCGATCGTCGAGGGGCTCCCGGACGGGGTGCACGAGGTCCGCATCCTGAAGCGCACCGAGGCGGAAGCGGGGACCGTCACCTTCCTCGGCGCCGACGTCGCGCCGGGCCAGCGCTTCCTCGAGCCTCCGCCGCCGTTCCGTCGCCGCATCCTCGCCGTCGGCGATTCGATCACGGCCGGCTACGGCATCGACGGTCCCGACGCGAATTGCCACTTCAGCGCGGGCACGGAGAACGCCACTCGCTCCTACGCCTTCCTCGCGGCGAAGACGCTCGAGGCGGGCTACCAGGCGATCGCGTGGTCCGGGCGCGGCGTGTACCGGAACTACGATCCGGGGCATCCGGAGACGATCCCGAGCGTCTACGACCGCGTCATCCCGACCGAGCCCGAGCCGCTCTACGATCCCGCCGCGTTCGATCCGCAGGCCGTCGTCCTGAACCTCGGCACGAACGACCTCTTCCGGCCGCATCCCGATCGGGCCGCGTTCGTCGCGGCGTACGCGGGGCTCCTCGATCGCATCCGTCGCGACCATCCGCGCGCCCATCTCGTGCTCGTCGTCGGTCCGATGCTCGCCGACGACTACCCTCCGCACTCGCACGCCCTCTCGAAGGCCCTCCAATGGGTCGGTGGTCTGGTCGACGCGCGGCGGCGCGCGGGCGATCGACGGATCTCCTTCCTCCAGCTCTACGGTGCCGATCCCGCCGACGGCTACGGTTGTGACTACCATCCGAGCTTCACCACGCATCGGAAGATGGCCGAGGCGCTCGTCGCGCACCTCCGGGCCCGCGCGGGGTTCTGACGTGCTGCCGATCCACGCGATCCGCGCCGACTTCGAGGCGGCGCTCGACGAGGGGCCGGTCGTCGTCTCGTCGCCCACGGGCTCCGGCAAGTCGACGGAGATCCCTCGCTGGGCGATGCGGAGGAAGGGGCGCGTGCTCGTCGTCGAGCCCCGCCGGGTGGCCTGCCAGAGCCTCGCGGTGCGCGTCGCCGAGCTCGAGGGCACGCCGCTCGGGAGCACCGTCGGCTATTCCGTGCGCGACGACGCCGTCACGAGCGACGCGACGCGGATCCTCTTCGCGACCCCCGGCATCGTGCTCCGGGCGCGCTCGCTCGTGGAGTCGTTCGACGTCGTCGTCCTCGACGAGTTCCACGAGCGCAGCCTCGACCTCGATCTCCTCCTCGCGCTCTTCGCGAAGGGGAGAGGCCCGCGTCTCGTGGTCATGTCCGCGACGATCGAGGGCGACCGCGTGGCCTCGCACGTCGGCGGACGTCACCTCGAGGCGAGCGGTCGAACGCATCCCGTCGACGTCCGCTACCTCGAGTCGGGCTCGCCCCTACCCGATCCCTCGGACATCGTCCCCCGCGTCACGCGGGCCGTCGCCGCGGCGGCCTCGGATCCGGGGGACATCCTCGTCTTCCTCCCCGGCAAGGCCGAGATCGAGGCCTGCGCACGTGCGCTCCGCGGCGGACCCGACGAGCTCCTCCCCCTGCACGGCGGGCTCTCCCTGGCCGAGCAGCGTCGGCCCTTCGAGCCGTCGACGCGGCGTCGCGTGATCCTCGCGACGAACGTCGCCGAGACGTCGATCACGCTCCCGAACGTCGGCGTGGTGATCGACACCGGGCTCGTGCGGCAGACCCGCTACCACGAGGGAAGGGCCTTCCTCTCCCTCGTGCCGATCGCCGAGGATTCGGCGGCGCAGCGCGCCGGCCGCGCCGGGCGAACGGGGCCGGGCATCGCGTATCGGCTCTTCAGCCGGGCGGCGAAGCTCGCCAAGACCACCCCTCCCGAGGTCCATCGCGAGTCGCTCGTCCCGCTCGTGCTCTCGGCCGCCATGTGGGGCGAGCGCGTCGAAGCGCTCCCGCTCCTCGACCCTCCGAAGGCCTACGCGCTCGAGTCGGCGCGCGAGGAGCTCGTCGCCCTCGGCGCGCTCGACGCCGGAGGACGGGCGACCGAGCGCGGGAAGGAGCTCCACGGGCTCCCGCTCGATGCCCCGCTCGCGCGTCTCCTCGTCGAGGCCCGCGACACCGGGGCCCTCGAGGACGCGATCGATCTCGTCTCCGTCCTCTCGGTCGGGCGGCCGCTCTTCGTGGGCACCGGCTCCGACGACTCGACGCTCCGGGAGGGGGATTGCGACGCGAGCGCGCTCGTCCGTACGCTCCGCGCCTCGAACGGAACGGAGCCCTTCGTCTCTCCCTTCGTGCTCGCGGAGGCGCGCCGCATCCGCGCCCGTCTGCGCCGGGCCCACGGCCTGGCCGAGACGGGCGCGGATGCAGCGAGCGCCGAGCTCGATCGCGACCGTCTGCTGCGCACGGCGATCGCCGCGGACCCCCGCTCCGTCCACGTCGCCCGCGTCCGCGGTCGCCAGATCGCCTTCTCGAACGGGGGCACGGAGCTCGAGCTCGCGCGGGAGAGCCGCGTGCGGAACGCGAGGGACCTCGAGGCGATCGTGGTCTTCGAGTCGCGGGCCCTCGGCTCGGGCCAGGACGCCCGCATCCTCGTGACCTGCGCGAGCCCCGTCTCGCTCGCGGCGATCCTCCGTGCCGGTCTCGGCCGGGACCGGCTCGAGGGCGTCTCGCTCGAGAAGAAGAAGGTCGTAGCGCGCATCGAGCGGGTCTACGCGAAGCGCGTCCTCGGGACGCGCGAGGAGGTGCCGACCGGAGCTCTCGCGCGCGAGGCGATCGCCACGCTCTTCCTCCGCGGGAGCCTCTTCCGGGAGTCGCTCGCGACGACGAAGGAGCGGCTCGCGCTCGTCGGCCTCGCCTCGAGGCTCGGCAAGGACGTGCTCGGCGAGGAGCCCCCGCCCGCGCCGCCCTCGCTCGAGGACTTCGTGCTCGGCCGGCTCCTCGTGCTCGGCATCGAGAGCGGCGAGGACCTCGAGCTGCTCTCTCCGAAGGACCTCCTCGCTCCCGATCTGCCGTTCCACCTGCGGACGACGATCGAGCGCGACTACCCGCGCACGGTCTCGGTCGGCGATGCGACCTACGAGGCGGACTACGACCTCGAGAAGCGGATGGTCACGCTCTCGCTCGTGCGCGGCCAGCGGAAGGAGCCGCCTCCGCTAGCCTACCTTCCGCGGTTCGAAGGCTTCGGCATCACCGTCGTCGGACCGCGGGGCGCGACCGTGCTCCGGCGGCGCTGAGGGCGGGTTCGTCTCGAGGGCGCGAGGCGGGAACGAGCTCCTCCGCTCCGAGCCGGTCGGTCCGCGTCCCCAGCAGAGGAGCTCGACCTTCGGCTCGTCGGTCGTGAAGTCCGCCACGAGGTAGTTCCGGTAGCCCGGCACGAGCCGATCGTCCTCGAGCTTGCGCATGATCGGCGCCCACGTCCCCGTGTCGACGAAGGAGAGGCCGCCGTCGAGCGGGATCACACGCGGCTTGTGCGTGTGGCCGAACGTGACGACGCGCACGGGGAGGAGCTCGCCGATCGCGCGGGCGCACTCGGGGAGGCGGTGCTCGATCGTGAAGATGTCCTCCCCCTTCACGATCTCCTCGTACACGAAGAAGACGAGCGGGAAGACCGTCAGCGGGACCATCAGCTTGATCCAGAGCGGGATCGGCACGAGCTCGAGCACGACGCCGATCACGATCATGAGGAGGAGCATCACGACGCGGTCGATCCAGAGCTCGCGCACGATGCCGAAGAATCGTTGGGTGATCGGAGGGCGCCAGAGCCGGGCGAGCGCCTTCACGGTCTCGCGCGGCAGACCGGAGCGCTGCGTCACGGCCTCGAATTCCTCCGACTGCTCGGGCGGCTCGACGAGAAGCCGCCGCTTGAGGTCGAGGAGCTCGGTCATCACGCGGAAGCTCCCGAGGAGCCAGGGGATCGCGAGCGCCCGCTTCGAGAAGACGTAGTGGCGGAACCAATGCGCCACGTACCGGTAGACGTTGAGGATGTAGTCGGAGGCGTGGGGATTGAAGAACCCCATCCGGTTGATGAGGTGACGGTTCGAGAGGTTGCCCATCGGCAGGGCGAGCATGCTCTCCCCGTGCATCTTCACGACGGGCCAGAGCGCGTACCGGAACGAGGTGTAGTGGTCGTATTGGTTCCCGTGCTCGACGTAGATCTCGCCGGGGACGTAGTGGAACCACGGCTCGAAGCGGACGGCCTCCTCGTCGAAGGCGAGTCCCTCCTCGAGAGCGGCGTCGCGGAGCGCCGAGACGAACGCCGTCTTCACCTCGGGGAAGTGGAATTCGCGGTCGTGGTTCCCGAGCACGTAGACCAGTCGGTGGCCGCCACCGACGAAGTGGGCGAGCGTCCTCACGAGCTCTCCGTGGAACGAGAGCATGTGCTGGAGCTTGAAGACGGATTTCGCGGCCGTCGGATCGAGCCCGTTGACCCGCTCCGCGTGACGCACGGGCCACGGTGGATCCACCGGCACCGCCGTCACGAGATCGAAGTCGAAGACGTCTCCGTTCAGGACGAGCACGGGCTCGGCGTCGTCCGGCGTGGTCTCGAGGAAGCGCTCGACGAGGGCCGAGACGTCGCGATCGAAGAGATACTTCTCGCGCTTGTACGCCTTCCACCCGTCGGCGTGCTCTTCCACGTCGCAGAGGTGCAGGTCGGAGAGGACGAGATACCGGTTCCCCATGGCGGTCGTCGTCCGACGATCGACCATCCGGCGGCCCGTGTAAAGCCGGCCACGGCGCCTCGGCGCTGCTACGCGTTCCAGTCGACGTCGGGCGGGAGGGCGCTAGCCGCCCGCGGCCCCGACCCGATCCTTCGCGATCAGGTCGAAGGTCCGACGGACCTCGTCCGGATCGACGACGAAGCCCTCGCCCTCGGGCTTGCCGACCACGTACGCGAAGCCGTGGCCGTCGCGGTCGGCGTAGTCCTTGTAGACGGTGCAGAAGCGGTCGGGAGGTTGCAGCACGAAATAGTGCGCGCCCTCGTCGAGGAGCGGCATGCCGTGCATGAGGCCGCTCCCCTCGACGCCCATCAGGACCGAGGCGCCCGCGCAGGCGCGGACGATCTGGTCGACGCTGCTCTTCAGCGGGTCGAGCACCCGCAGTCCGAGCTCCGAGGCGGCGAGCTCCGCGATCTCGAGCTCGTTCCGGAGCAGCCGGAGATCGCCGGCCGTCCCGCGGAGGAGGAAGACCCCGGGATGACGTCGCGCGCTCGTGCCGCCGAGCAGTCGCTCGCGCATCTCGACGATCCGCGCTCGCTTGCTCTCGTTGTGCCCGACGTCGTCGAAGAAGACCGCGTGGCGGATCCACGCGGCGCTCTCGCGGCGCGGTCTCATGCCGAGCCGCTCCTCGTACTCGCGCTGATGCCCCTTCGGAGCGCCCGGTCGGGCCGAGGTGAAGGGCTCCGCTTCCTTCTCGGCGAGGAGGTACGCGGGGCAATCGTCCGCGAGCCACATGCCGAACCAGCGGTGGCCGTTCCAGCTGCAATAGCTCGACGCACGATCGAGCGTGGTCTCGACCTTCAGCGTCGGAACGCGCTTCGTGCGGCCGTGGAGATGGCGCGTCGCCGAGCCCTTGTAGAGCACGCCGTCGAGGAGGACGACGTCGCGGAGCTCGTAGGCCACCGTCGGCGCGTCGTTCACCGTCTCACCCGCGAGGCTACGGCGCTGCCCGGCCTCGTCCCGGAAGACCCAGCCCGTCACACGGTCGAGCTGTCCCTCGAGGGCCAACGCCGGCTTCGTGCGCCGCTCGCCTCCGGGCGAGATCACCCGTTTCCGGAGCGCCACCTCCTGCAATGCAGGCGATGGCTTCCGGAGGACCTTCGACCTCACGACGCTCGTGAGGGGCAAGAGACTCCACACCCGCGCACCTCCACGACCCGACCGCCGACGCATGTCGGTGGCCGCGCTCGAACCCGGACGAGTTGTAGCGCGCGGGCGGGGCCCGATCAGCGGGTCTTCGCGCGGGAGGATTCGAAAAAGCCGACGGGGCGGGCCGGATGCGGCCGGATCGGACGGGAAATCCAGCGGGCTGGGCCGTCCGGCGTAGGAGGCGCTTTTCCGTGATGGATCCATCCCCCGTCCCCCGAGCGAGGGCATGGGCGGCTTCGCCGCACCGACGGAGGTTTGGGAATGGCACGGACGAATCGCATCGCGGCGCTCTCTCTCGTCGCAGGCTCGGCGCTCTTCGGGAGCGGCTGCAAGGACACGGTCTCGGCGCTCTCGGAGGCCGTCTCGCCGCCCGCCGCCGCGTCGGGACCCATCGTGCCCGGCCAGATCGGCGGCCGCTGGGGCACGCGGTGGGGAGGCAGCCAGGTCTGCAACCTCGTGCTGACCCAGGACGGAACGCAGGTGACGGGGCAGTTCACGAGCACGGGCTCGCCTCCCGGGACCGTGACGGGCACGTTCGAGAACGACGTGCTCACGGGCACGTGGAGCGATCAGGGCGGAGGCGGCGGCAAGCTCGTGCTCACGTTCGCGCCCGACAGCCGCTCGTTCACGGGCACGTGGGGAAGCGGGGACTCGGCCACGAACGGCGGGAGCTGGACCGGCAACCGCTGAGCCCCGGAGGAGCCCGTGCCGGAACGGAGTCTCAGCGGGGCGCCATCGCGTAGGCGAGGAGCCCGACCTGGGCGAGGACGAGCACGGGCACTCCGACGGAGAAGAGCGGCTTCCGCGTCTTGTGCCTCGCGAGGCGCATGCCGACGAGGGCTCCGATCGCGCCGAACGCGGCCGCGAGCGTCATCAGCGTGCGTTCCGGCACGCGTCGGCGATCGAGCCGTGCCTGCCGCTTGTCGTAGGCGAAGACGAGCGCGACGAGGGCGTTGTAGACGAGGGCGAGGAGCGAGAGCGGCGGGAGGATCGACTCGACCACGGGGGCACGAACCTCCGCCTTCGCGCTCAGGCCTTCGCGAGCGCCACGAGGTGCTCGCGGCGATCCGCCTTGCCCGTGAAATCGGGCCGCTCCTCGGAGGCGGCCGCGATCGCACGGAGGCCGGCGCTCGGGGCGAGCTCGGCGAGGTGATCGGCGGCGTCGATGCGCTGGCCGGCGACGTCGCCGTCGCCGACGAGCAGGATCGCCATCCCGTTCCGCGAGAGCACGTCGGCGATCGACTGCAGGGTCCCGCGCGTCTCGCGATCCCAGCGCTCGACGGCGCCCGGGCCCTGCGAGCGGCGACGGGCGCCGATCTCGCCGCGGTCGAAGTCCGCGGCATCGATGCCGAGCCAGGGATAGCGGCGCGCGTGGTGCTGCACGTAGTCGTAGGTCCCGCCGTAGGGGGGCGACGTGAGCACGAGATCCGCGTGGAAGCCCCGGGGCAGGGCGTGGCGGAGATTCCGGACGTCGCCCTCGACGATGCGAGCCTCGCGGACGTGGGGCGGCACGGCGGCGCGGAGCTGGTGCCAACGCTCGGCGAGCTCCTCGCCCTTGCGCACGAAGAACTCGGTCGGCAGGCCCTTCCGGATCCGCTTCGGCACGTGGCCCTCGGACGTGTCGGCCTTCTGCTTCGAGAACTTCACGACGATCGCCGAGAGGAGCAGGAGGAACGCCTCGCGATCGCGCGGGTCCTCGACCGTGAGGATCTCCTCCCGCAGGCCGGCGAGCTCCTTCAGCGTGTGGCCCTCGTAGTGACGGACCTCCTCGGGCGGGATCGGAGCGCGCGAGGCCACGCGCGCACGCACGCGCTCCTCGGAGCGATCGCCGAGCTCGCGCAGCGTGCGGAGGAAGCCGTAGAGGCTGTCCGTGTCGCGGAGCTGGCACTTCACGCGTGCGAGCCGGACGGCCAGCGGATTCAGATCGACGCCGTGCGCCTCGCGGCCGGCGACCATCGCCTCGATCGCGACCGTGCCGCTCCCCGAGAAGGGATCGAGGACGGTTCCCCGATCCCCGGTCAGCTCCTTCACGAGCACGTAGGGGATCGCCGGGTGCATGCGCGCCGGGTAGGCGTGGAAGCCGTGCGTGAGCGTGTCCCGATCCTCGCTCGCGGCGGCGCGATGCGCCTCGGCGAGGAGCTCGCCGAGCTTGCGATCGCCGCGGATCTCGAGGGGGCCGCCGAGGTGCGCGAGGGGGCGGCGCATGGGGGGGGACTGCGTCACGGGACCCCCTCCTTGGACCGGAGGGGCCCGGGGCGCAAGGCGGGAGGACGGAACGACGAAGCCCGGGTCCCCGAACGGCGACCCGGGCTCCTCGCGTCCGCTCGCGCGGGCTCAGGTGATCTCGAGCAGCTTCGTGAAGCCGTCGAGCATCTTCTTCACCTTCGGCGTGTACGGCGGGTAGAAGAACTCGAGGGCGCTCACGCGACCCTGCGTGACCACGGCGCGCTCGTGCGAGAAGCACTTGAAGCCGTAGATGCCGTGGTAGTTGCCGAGGCCGCTCTCGCCGACGCCGCCGAACGGCAGCTCCGGGTTCGCGACGTGGAGCAGCACGTTGTTGATCACCGTGCCGCCGGCCGTCGTGTTCTTCAGGATGCGCTCCTGGTTGTACGTGCTCTCGCTGAAGACGTAGAGCGCGAGCGGCTTGCCACGCGAGTGGATCGCGCGGAAGACCTCGTCGAGGCCGCGGTACTTCAGGATCGGGAGCACGGGGCCGAAGATCTCGAACTCCATCGCCGGCGAGTCCTCGGTCACGTTCGAGAGGACGGTCGGCTCGAGGTACCGCTCCGAGTTGTCGGCCTCTCCGCCGATCTCGAGGCGCGCGCCCTTCGAGACCGAGTCGTCGATCATGACCTTCAGCTTCTTCTGGCTGTTGGCATCGACGATGCGGCAGAAGTCGTCGCTGCGCTTGCGGGCCTCGGAGCTCGTGCCGTAGCGTGCCTCGATCACGCGGCGAGCCGCCGCGACGAAGGCGTCGTGACGCGACTCGTGCACGTAGATGTGGTCCGGCGCGACGCAGGTCTGACCACCGTTCAGGTACTTGCCCCAGACGATGCGCTCCGCCGCCTTCTCCACGTCCGCCGTCTCGTCGACGATGACGGGCGACTTGCCGCCGAGCTCGAGCGTGCAGCTCGCGAGGTGCTTCGCGGCGGCGGCCATCACCTGGCGGCCGACGTTGGGGCTGCCCGTGAAGAAGATGTGGTCGAAGGGCAGCTCGAGCATGATGTTCGCGATGTACGAGGGGCCCGTGAAGACCGCCACCTCGTTCGCCGGGAAGGCTTCGCGGATGATCGCGTCGATCACCTTGCTCGTCGCCTTCACCTTGTCCGAGGGCCGCATCATGCAGACGTTGCCGGCGGAGATCGCCGCGACGAGCGGGCTCGCGAAGAGGAAGAACGGATAGTTCCACGGCGCGAGGATCAGGCAGACGCCCTTCGGCTCGTGACGGACCACGCTCTTCGTGCCGATCAGCGTCGGCGGCGCCTTGTGCGGCACCGGCTTCATCCACTGCTTGAGGTGGCTGATCGTGTGGTTGATCTCGACGAGGGTCGGCTGGATCTCCGTGAGCTCGACCTCGGACGCGGGCTTGTGGAAGTCCTGCCACATCGCCTGCTTCAGGTCCTCGCGCCGCGAGAGGATCACCTGCTTGAGCCGCTTCAGCTTCGCGATCCGCTCGTCCGCCGTCGTCTGCGCGACGCTCCAGCGGTTCTCCCTGAGTCGTTCGAAGGCGGCTCCGATGCGCTCCCGCATCTCCTCCTTCGGATCCTTCGCATCGAGCGGCGTCGTGTCGGCCATGGGTTCCTCCCTCGGGTCTGGGGCGCGAATTGCGAACGGTAATTGAACGAGCGTCAACGTGAAACGGGTCGGGCGCCCACACCAGCGCCGATCGAGGGCCCTCGGGGAGTTTCGGTCGCACGTCGCCCGGATGGGCGAAGCGGTCCCCGGGGACCCTTGCGGGGACCGCGGCCTCTTGCAGACTGGGAGCTCGGGGTTTCGCCGGGGGGGCGCACGGGAGCGGCTCGACCTCGCGGCTCCGGGGACCGATGGACTCACCTCCGACGCACGCGCGCACGAAGCCGACCTGGCGGTCGTCCCTGCCATGGCTGCTCGCCCTCCTCCTGCTTCTCGCACAGGCGAGCGGAGCCCACGCGCAGACGGCGGGAGCGGGCGACGAGGAAGCCGCGGGCGCGAGCGAGCCGACCGGGACGACGACGAGCGCGCCCGCAGCCGTCCCCACGCCCGCCGCCGTCGCCGAGGGTGAATCCTCGGGCGCGCAGGGCTCGCCCGTCGGCTGGTTCGTCGGGGCCGGAGCGGCGGGCGTCACGATGATCGTCGGCGTCGCCTACTGGCTGAACCGCGACAACGCGCTCGAGGACTGCCGACAGGCGATCGCCGACGGCCTCGCCTGCAGCGACGAGGACTCCCTGCGACGCCAACGGAACGCGGGCATCTCGCTCGCCGCGATCGGCGGGGCCGCCTTGCCGGCCCTGATCGTCATGGGGGCGCTGCGCGCGCGGGACCGCGAGCCCGACGACGCCGACATGGTGTGGCTCCCGGCGGTCGATCCGACCACGCGGAGCGCCTCGCTCGGTGTGTCCGGACGATTCTGAGGCGCCTCCGCGAGGTCCTCAGCCCGGCCCGCCTCCGAGCTTCGTGATCGTCACCGGCACGCCGCTCATGAACGCCTGGTTGCTGAGCTTCTCGTAGCTCCCGGGCCCGTGGGGGAGGATGGCGTTCACGTTCACGCCCGGATGCTCCCGGGCGACGCGCATCCCGGGCGTCCTCGCGTTGCCCCAGCCGTGCGTCATCGCGACGACGCCCGGACGCAGGCTCGCGTCCCTCTCGACCGTCGTCACGAGGCTCCCGTAGCCGCTGTCGACCGTCACCTTCGCTCCCTCGTCGAGGCCGAGGGCGTCGAGGTCCTCGGGGCTCACGTGGAGTCCGTGCGCGCCGTTCCGGCCCCGCTTCAGCTTCTCCACGTTCTGGAACCAGCCGTTGTGCATGTGGATGTGACGGAGGTTGACGAGACGGAACCGCGGTGGCGCGGAGCGGAGCTCCTCGAAGAGGCGATGGGCGGTCGCGATCGCCTCGACGAAGAGCTCGGGGCAGCAATCGACGCGCCGATCGTCGGTCTGGACGAAGTCGGTGTAGAAGCGCCCGAACGAGCGCCTCGGGAGGACCGCCGTCTGCGACGGAAGGGCGCGCAGCGCGTCCACCGAGAGCTCGCTCCGCGAGAGCATGCGGTCGAGGCGGGCGAAGGGCTTCGGAGGCTCCTGGTCGAGGAGCGAGGGCATCCCGAGGCGCTTCTGCAGCTCGGCGAAGATCCACCACTCCTCGCGTCGCTCGCCGGCCGGAGGCACGACGGCGTCGGTGAGCTGGACGAAGGGCTCGTATTGCATGCCTAGGCCGCAGAGGCTCAGGTCGGGACGCTCGAGCATGTCCGCCGACGGGAGCACGAAGTGCGCGTGCTCGGCGGTCGCGTTGCGGAAGAGATCGATCACGACCACGAGCTCGAGCGTGTCGAGGGCCTCGCGCCACCGCGCCTCGCCGCCGACGCTGAGGACGGGATTGCCGGCGACGACGATCAACGCGCGGACCGGCTTCGATTCGTGGAGCATCAGGTCGGGCGCGAGCACGCCCGGCAGCGCCCCGCGCACGTGGCGCAGCTCGCCGAAGGGCGAGGGGAAGAAGGGGCTCCCGGAGCCGCGCTTCCCGGACTTCGTGGCCGGATAGAAGCCCTCGCCGTAGAACGAGCCTCCCGGCACGTCGAGGTTGCCCGTCACGAAGACGAGCATCTGCAGGAGCCAGTAGGCGAGCGTCCCCTGGCGCCCCATGTTCACGCCCGTCGACATGTGGGCCGTGGCGCGCTTCGCGGCGCTGAAGGTGTCGGCGAGCGCGCGGATCGTCTCCGCGGGCACGCCGACGACGCCGGCGACGGCCTCGGCCGAGTACGGCGCGACGAAGGCGCGCAGGCCCTCGACGTTCTTCCCGTGCGCCTCGAGCACGTCCGTACGGAAGCGTCCGAGCGCATCGATCTCGTGGAGCAGGGCCGCGAGGAGGTAGACGTCCGTGTCCGGGAGGATCGGGATCACCTCGCCCGTGTCGGGACCGGCGGACTCGATCCTCCGCGGGTTCACGAAGAAGACCTTCGCGCCCCGGGCCTTCGCCGCCCGGATCTTCGCCATCGGGTCGGCGATCGAGACGAAGCTCATGTGCGAGACGCGGGGGTTCTCGCCGAAGAGGAGGAGACAATCGGTCTCCTCGATGTCGGGGATCGGATGCAGGGTGCTCGTCCCGAACACGGCCTCGGCCGAGGCGAACTTGTTCGAGCAGTCCTGCGTTCCCGCGCTCCACATCGTCCGGCTCCCGAGCAGGCCGAAGAACTCGGTCACGGCCTGGGTGCCGAGCGCGTTGAACGCGGTCGGATTGCCGAGGTAGCCGGCGATCGCGTCGGGTCCGTGCTCGCTGCGGATGCGGGCGAGCTCGCGCGCGATCGTGCCGAGCGCCTCGTCCCAGCTCGTCGGCTCGAACACGGACGTCCCCTCGGCGTCGCGGCCCCGACGCACGAGCGGGACCGAGAGACGATCCGGATCGTGGTGGATCCCGAGGAAGCCGAGCCCCTTGTGACAGGCGAAACCGCGCGTCACGGGATGCTCGGCGTCCGGCCGGAGCCTCTTCACGACCCCGTCCTCGACCTCGGCGAGGAGGCCGCAGGAGGGCTCGCAGACTCGGCAGAAGGTGGGCTTCCTCTCGATGTTCGCCATGCTCATCCCCGTGTGCGCGAAAAGGCGGCCACCCTCGCGACGAGTGCGTTCGCGACGGCCGCGGGCGGTAGGACGGTCTCGGCGGCTCCGAGCGCGATGGCCTGCTCCGGCATGCTGCGCACGGCGCACGTCGTGGGTGCCTGGGCGATGGTCCACGCCCCCGCTCGGCGCAGCGAGAGCAGGCCACGGGCCCCGTCGCTTCCCATCCCGGTGAGCAGGACGGCGATGGTCAGGGGAGCCTGCGTCGGCGTCGCGGCGGATTCGAAGAGCAGGTCGATCGAAGGACGATGGAATCCGCGGGGTGGGGCGCTCGACGGGGCGACGCGTCGCCCGGCCTCGAGCACCAGATGGTGCTCGTCGGCGGGAACGTAGAGGGTGCCCGCGACGAGCGAGCGCGCCGAGTCGACGAGCTCCACCGGATGGCCGGTGTCGCTCGCGAGCCAGTTGCCGAACCCTCGCATGAAGCCGGGCGTCATGTGCTGCACCACCACGATCGGCATCGCGAAACGCCTGGGCAGGGCGCGGAGCAGCGTCGAGAGCACGGGGGGACCACCGGTCGATGCCCCGATGAGCAAGACCGGCGCGTCCGTCGTCGGAGGTGGCACGACGCTGCTGCTCGGGGGGACGTTGCCCGCGGGAACGGAGAGCGGACCCACCGGGCTCGAGGGCGGCCGCGGGGCGACGACGGGCATCGTCGACGACGGCGGTGCGCTGCGACCGACGGAGTCCGTGAAACGGTGGATCACGGGCACCGACGCGAGCGTCTTCAGGGTTCGCACGAGGCGTGCCTTCCGCGTGTCGTAGTCGGGATGGGTCGGTGACGGCAGCTTCGCGCTGAGCTCCAGCACGCCGGCCTGCATCGCCCGGAAGACGAGCGATGGATCGCGTGGATCGGATGCGGTGACGATCACGATCGGAGTCGCCTTCGTCGACATGATCGCGGCGGCGACGTCGATCCCGCTCTCGGCGCGGAGGAAGACGTCCATCGTGACGATGTCGGGTCCGAGCTCGCGGACGAGGCGGGTCGCGGTCGGTCCGTCCGCGGCCTCCCCCACCACCACGAGCCCGGGGTCGTCCCCGAGCGCGAGCCGGAGCGCCGCCCGAGCCGTGGCGGAGTCGTCGACGACGAGCACGCGGATGGGGGTGGGACTCATCCCGCATGCCTCGCGACGGCCGTGAGGAGCGCGTCCTGTTCGAGCGGTCCCTTCACGACGTACTCGTCCGCGCCGGCGTCGAGCCCGCGCCTCACGTCTTCGGGGCGCGCGAGCGAGGTCACGAGGATCACCGGAAGGCTGCCGAGTCGGGAGTCGCTGCGGATCCTTCGCGTGAGCTCGAATCCGTCCATCCCGGGCATCTGCACGTCGGAGACGACGACGTCGATCGCCTCGCTGCGCAGCCGATCCCAGGCCTCGTGGCCGTCGTGGGCAAGCACGACGTCGTACCCCGCGCCGACGAGGAGGTTGCGGTGCAGCGTGCGAGTCGTCATCGAATCGTCGACGACGAGGATGCGGGTGCGATCCGGGGCGGCGGCCTCCGTCGGACCGGTCGTGGCCACGGTCCTTCGCGCGAAGAGACCGGCGACGTCGACCACCACTGCGACCGAGCCGTCCGGGAGCACCACGGCGCCGCTCACGCCTGGCACGGTGACCAGGTTCCACGGGAGCTTCCGGACCACGAAGTCCTCTTCCCGCAGGACCTCGTCGACGGCGACGGCGAGGGAGCTCCCCCCGTGGGAGACGAGGAGGAGTCGGAGCTGTTCGGGCTCGCGGACCACGCGCCCCCCGAGCACGCGCGCGAGGTGATGGAAAGGGAGGGAGCGCCCGTCGTCGAGCGTGACGACCGCGGTCCCCCCGACGTTGCGCGTCGCGCTCCGCTCGGCACGGACGACGCGGTCGATGGCATGGATCGGAAGTCCGTACACGACCTCGCTGGCACGTACGAGCAGGAGCCGGGTCGACAGGACGCTGAGCGGGACGACGACCTCGAACGCGGCTCCGCCGAGAGGGCCCCTCGGCGTGGCGCGCACGTTGCCGGCGAAGTCGGCGACCGCACGCCGGACGACGTCGAGGCCGACGCCGCGGCCGCTCCACAGGGTGGTCGCCTCGCGTGTGGAGAAGCCCTCGGCGAAGAGGAGATCGACGAGCGCGCCGTCCTCCATCGCAGAAGCCGCCTCGCTCGTGACGAGCCCCTTCTCGACCGCGCTCTTCGCGATGCGTCGGGGATCGATCCCCCGCCCGTCGTCCGCGACGCGGATGCGCACCGTCGAGCCTTCGACCTCGGCCTGCACGACGACGAGACCGGCCTCCGGCTTGCCCACGAGGTCGCGCGTGCCGGGAGGCTCGATGCCGTGGTCGACCGCGTTGCGGAGGAGGTGGACGAGGGGGTCGCGGAGCCGATCCAGCACGACCTTGTCGAGCTCGATGCCTCCGAGCGCGAGCTCGAGCTCGACCACCTTGCCCAGGCTCCGAGCCGCTTCGTCGACCGTGCGCCGGAGCGAGGCCGCGAGGCTCTCGAGCGGCACCATCCGCGCCCGCTTCATCGCGTCGTGCAGATCGCTCGACAGCCGTCCGAAGGCCCCGACGGACCGGTGGTGATCGTCGATGACCGAGACCAGCATGCGGAGGGCGGCATCGAGCGCCCCGCGGGCCTCCCGTGGGACGGAACGCGCCGCGCTCTCGAGACCCTCTCGCGCGGCCACGAGGGCCTCGTGCCGGTTCCGCATGTCGGTCTCGGTCACGAGGAGCTCGGACACGAAGCCGAAGAGGCGGTCGAATCGCTGCGTGTCGATCCGGACCGTCGCGGAGGCTCTCTGCTCGGCGTCGGGAGCGCGATCCTCCGGAGCGTCGTGCGTCGGCGCGGCCTCTCCGGTTTCGGGGGCGGGCTCGGAGCGCGCGTCTCCCGCCGGCTCCTCGGCGCCCATCGTCGCCTCGGCCTCGTCGTCCCCGGACGTGGCGTGCGAGGTCGGAGGGGCCTCGGGCGACGAGGCCGGGCCCGCTCGCTCCGCGAGGCGCTCGCCGATCGCGCGGAGGCTCTCGTCTCCTCCTCCCGCGGCCGAGGTCTCGAGGGCCGCGATCGCGTCGGCGAAAAGGGGGACGGAGAGGCGGAGCGCGTCGAGCCCCCGCTCCTTCGAGGCGAGCAACGCATCCTCGAGCACGTGGGCCGTCGCGGCGATGGCGTCGAGCCCCACGCTCCCGGCCGCGCCCTTGAGGTTGTGGGCGAGGCGCATCGCCACGGCGACCTCCTCGCGTGCGGCGCGCGCGTCGGCCGTGCGGAGACGTCCCACGACGACGCGGAGCTCGTCGAGGATCTCCGTGGCCTCCTCGCGGAAGATCGCGCGCAGCTGTCGCTCGGCGTCCGAATTCACGAGGCCCGTGCCTTCGCTCGGATCTCACCGAGCGCGACGCGACCGACGACGAGTCGCTCGTCCGCGAGGAGGGAGGTCACATCGACGAGGCCGACGAAGTCGCGCGTGTACGCCGCCACGAATGCATCCGGGCGCGAATCCTCGCCGAGCGCCTCGGCGATCTCGTCCTCGTGGACGTCGCGGATCCCCACCACCGTCTCCACCCGTAGCGCCAGCGTGCCGCGCGGCGACTCGACCACCGCGAAGAAGGCGCCCGTCCCCGTCCTCCCGTGGCCGACGAGCTCACCCAGATCGACGACCGAGACGAGCTCGCCGCGCACGGCCGCCACTCCGGGGACGTGCGCCGGGAGGCCCGGCATCGGAGCGATGGGGCTCGCCTTCACGATCTCCCGGACCGAGGCGACGGGGAGCCCGTAGCTCTCGCGTCCGGACTCCACGACGACGACCCGCGAGCGCACGCGTCGCGGTGCGACGTCTTCGTCCCGGTCGGCGAGCTTCCGGGCTCGCTCGCGGAGGAGCCGCGCCTTGCGTTCGTCGTCGGTCATTCGATCCGCCGGAGGAGCTCGTTCGCCGCGCGGCGCATCGACGCGGCCGTCTCGTGGCCCCCGAGGGGCTCGTCGTCCGCGAGCTCCTCGAGCGCGCGGAGGACGTCGAGCAATTGGAGCCTCGCGGGCCGCGCACGATGCGCAGTGGCGAGCGCGTGCGCGTAGTGGAAGCGGGACACGAGGTCCGCAGGCTCGAGATAGAGGGCCGCCCGGAGGTCCTCGATGCTCCGGTCGATCGCTCCTCGGGCGAGGTGGATGCGTGCCCTGAGCGCGAGGAGCTCGGCCGAGCTGCCCTGGAGCAGTCGCTCTCCCTCGACGAGCGCGAGCGCCTCGTCGTGGCGACCGCGATCCGCGAGCTCGCCCGCCACGTCGAGGGCGCGACGGCTGCGCGTGTGGACCCCCGTCACGGGACGGGCCGGAGCCGCGGCCCGTGTTGGCGGCGGTCCGGGCTCCGGGCGAGCGATGGCTTGGCTCCGCACGGCGATCGCTCGATCGGGGGACCGCTTCTCGTGCACGAAGCCACTCGCTTCGCGTCGTCGCGACAAGTCCGCCTCGACCGGCCACGGATCCGCGGGGCCGAGGAAGAGGAGGCCGCCGTCGCGGAGGACGCGCGCGAATCCCGCATACACCCGCGCGAGCGCCTCCGGTGTCAGGTAGATCGCGACGTTGCGGAAGAAGATCGCGTCGACCGATGCCGGCGCGAGGCTCGAGAGGCGATCCTCGAACGAGAGGTGCGCGAACGCGACGGCGTCCCGGACGAAGGAGGCCACGCGATGCCCGTCCCGGCCGACCTCCTCGAAGTACGTATCCCTGAGCTCGGGCTCCGTTCCGCGGAACGACCAGGGTCCGTACTCGCCGCGCTGGGCCTTCCGGATGGAGACCTCGTCGACGTCGTTCGCGAGGATCCGCACGCGGGCGAGGGCGCCCGGGCCGAGCGCCCGGTGGATCGCGATGGCCATCGAATAGGGCTCCTCGCCGCTCGCGCAACCGGCCGACCAGAGCACGATGGGCCGCGCACCGGCGTCCGCGAGGCGCCGCCGGACGAAGCCGACGAGCGCCTCGAACTGCTCGCGATGACGGAGGAAGAACGTCTCCTCGACGGTGAGCGCGGTGGCGAGGCGCCGGACGAGCCCCGGATCGGAGTCGATGCGTCGCTCGACCTCCTCCGGGGCGAGGTCCTCTTCGGCCTTCAGCCGTGCCAAGGCGCGCTCGAGGCTCGCCCTCGCACCGGGGCGGGGACGCAACCCGAGCGCGGCGCCCAGCTTCCGCTCGATGGAGGCGACGGTGTTCATCCCGCGCCCTCCACGAGGGGCAGCTCGGCCACGAGTGGCTCCATGGAGAGCAGCAAGGTCGGTCTCTCGCCGACGTCTGCGACTCCGACGACGTGAGCGGCGAACGGGAGGTCCGCCGAAGGGCGCGCCACGTCGCTTCCCTCGAGGGTGTCGAGCGACTCGAGCTCGTCCACGACGACGCCGAGTCGCCTCCCGGCGACGGTCGCGAGCACCACGTGCTCGCTCGGGTCCGCCGTTCGCCGTACGCCTGTGTCGCGCGCGACCAGATCGAGAACGGGGATCCGCACGCGCCCCACCGTCAGGAGGCCCATCAGCCATGCGGGTGAATTCGGGAGGACGAGGAGCTCCGCCATCGCGACGACTTCGTCGATCTCGTCCTCGCGGAATGCGACGTGGCTCCCCCCGAGACGACAGCGCAACACCCCGACCCGCCCCGCAGGAAGGCGGATCGCCTCGCGAAACGCGGCGAGCCGACGCCGGAGGACGTCGAGCTCCCGTTCCTTCGTCGCGATCGCCTCGAGGAGCTCGGAGGGCGGGTGCGTGTTCATCGGTGCCGTCGCATTCCATCGTACCGAAAGTGCCGCGACCTTGAGAAGGCGGAGACTCACTTCTTCGGGCACATGGTAGCGTGCTCGGCCGTGGGTTCCCGAATCCTGATCGTCGACGACTCCCGGACCACCATCGAAGTGGTGAAGGTCCATCTCATGAGTCAGGGCTTCGTGTTCGACACCGCAGCCGACGGTCCGCAAGCGCTCGCGGCGGTGCAGCGGGCCCATCCGGATCTCGTCATCTCCGATCTCGCGATGCCGGGCATGACGGGCCTCGAGCTCTGCAAGAAGCTGCGGGAGATCCCCGCCTTGCGACGCACTCCCTTCGTCATCGTCACGGCCAAGAAGGACGACGCGACGCGACGCTCGGCGTTCGCGGCCGGCGTCGACGGCTTCCTGACGAAGCCGATCGAGTCGTCGCGGCTGCAGTTCCTCGTCTCGGAGCTGCTCAACCGCTGACGAAGCGGCGCAGATCCTCCGTCACCTGGTTCATCGTCTCGACGGCGCCCTCGAGCTGGTGCGCGGCGGCAGCGCTCGCGTGGCCGCCTTCCGCGACGCTCGTCATCGCCTCGGCGATCTGACGCACTCCCGCCGCCTCCTGGGCTGCGGTCGCGGCGATCTGCCTGGCGCGGTCCGTGCTCTCGTCCAGCGTCGCCGCGAGACGTGCCAGCGTCGCATTCGCTCCTTCGAGCGCACGCCGACCCTCCTCGGCGCCCGAGACCGCGGCGCGGATGCGCTGCGCGGCCTGTTTGCTCTGCTCGGCCAGGCTCCGGACCTCGGCCGCCACGACGGCGAATCCGCGACCGTGCTCTCCTGCCTTCGCCGCCTCGATCCCCGCGTTGACGGCGAGCAGGTTCGACTGATCGGCGAAGTCACGTACCGACTCGACGATTTCCGTGATCTGGGCGACGAGCTCGAGGACGCTCTTCGCTCGGTTCGAGGCCTCGAGCCCTTCGGCACCGCGGCTGCTGGCTTCGCTCGCGGCCGCGGCCACCTGCTGCGCGGAGGCGGCGGTCGCCGCGCTCGTCTGTTGCAGCTCCTCGATCGTCGCCGTGATCTCCGCCACGGTGGCGGCCTGTTGGGACGCCGTGGCGGCCGATTCCTTGGCCGTCGCCGCGATCTGGGCCGAGCTCGTCGCCAGGATCCCGATCTGCGTCTCGAGTCGGCCGACGACCGACTGGTAGACCCACATCAGCCAAGGGACCGTGATGGCGACGCAGACGAACGCACCCACGCCGATGGACGCGTAGGTCGTGTCGTTGGCTCCGATGCCGTGTCCCGCGAGCGCGGTGATCACCTCGAGGGGGACGATCGTGAGGAAGAGGCGGGTGGCGAGCCCACGGCCGAAGCGGACGTAGACCCCGAGCACGACCAGCGCGCCCGTGAGAACGGCCGCGATCCACATCTTGATGTACGCGTCCATCGAGGACTCCTCCCGGCGCTCGCGCCCCGGCGCGCGTCGAGTCTCTCAGATGCCTCGCCCTGCGCGCAACGAGTCAGACCCGGTGCGTGTCGAGCGGCGGTCCCGGGGAGACCTCCACGCGGACCGATGCCGTCCGAGCCGCGACGGGCCGCACGTACGTCCCGAAGAGGCGATCGCCGAGCGTGAGCAGCACGCAGAAATTCACCGGGACCTTCGCGCCGTGGTGCGGCTCGTGCATCGGGCCGGAGGCGAAGATCGCGTTGGGATAGAGGGGAAGGTCGTAGCCGCAGTGCGTGACCATCGTGATGAACGTGTTGAGCGCCGCGTAGAGCGCGAACGTCATCGGATGCACCTGCATCACGAAGGGGTACACGTAGAACGTGGTGAAGACGCAGAGCGACTCGATCGGATGGACGTAGAAGCCGCTCCAGACCGTGAGCGGACACTCGACCGAGTGGTGCACGTAGTGGACGTGCCGGAAGACGAAGCGGCTCCCGTGCTCGAGGCGGTGCCAGGCGTACGAGAGGAGGTCCCCGATCACCATGCAGATCACGAGGTCGCGCGCGAGCTCGAGGAGCGTGGGCGCGTGCTCGGGGACCTCGAAGCGGAACGGGAAGGGCACGGCGCGCAGCAGCACGAACACGAGGAGGTAGCCGGGCAGCGTCACGAGGAGGTACTTCGCGGCCTCGCGGAACGGCAGCTTCTTCGTGACGAAGACGTCCACGGCCGAGAAGGCGAGCCCGGCGACGACGACGGTCGTCATCACGGACACGACGAAGAGCAGCGGATGGCCGAGCGTCGCGTCGCCGACGCGCTCCCGCAGCGCGAGCCAGAGTGGGTCGAAGAGCCTCGTCGTGTCCATCGCCGCCTACCTCCGAGGTGGAGTCCCTCGCAGGGACCGCACTCCGAGAGCAGAGCGCGTTCCGGCGCCGCGAGGTACCCCGTGAGTTGGGGGGGGGTCAGCGGGGGAGCTCGAGCGTGACCGTCGTCCCCGGATCGGCCGCCTCGACGCGGAGCTCGCCGCCGAGCTTGCGTGCCCGCATCCGGAGGCTCTTCATGCCCCGGCCCGGGCGGACCTCGCCCGACGCGAAGCCGACTCCGTAGTCCCGGACGGAGATCGCGATCCGCGTGCGGCCGCTGCGATCCGAGCCCCGGGGAGCGAGACGGACGTCGATGCGCGGGGTCTTCGCGTGCCGGAGGGCGTTCGTCACCATCTCCATCAGCGCACGGAGCACCTGGAGCCCGTCGGCCGGCTGGAAGAGCGCCGCGGAGGCGGAGTCGACGTCCCAGGCGAGCTCGATGCCGAGCGCCTCGCAACGGGAAGCGAGCCGGGCCCTCAGCGCGGCGAGGGCCGCCTCGAGCGATTCCTGCAGCGGGTCGAGCGAATCGACGATGAGCCGGAGCTCGTCGATGCATCCCTCGAGGCCGGCCTCGAGCCGCGATTCGTCGAGCGAGCCGGCGCGGGCCTCGACGAGCAGGCCGAGCAGCTGGCTCCCGAGCCCGTCGTGCATGTCGTCGAGGATCCGCTGGCGCTCGATCGCCCGCTCCGCTTCGCGCTGGGCGAGGAGCGAGGCGTGGCGTGCCCGATCGAGCACGAGCAAGAGCGCGAGCGTCGCGGCGAGCACACCGGCGTGTCCGACGACGGCGAGGATCGCGTGGCTCCGCGGACCGAGGTCGTCGGCGATCCGCACGCCCGTCGTCGCGGCGACGTAGAGCCCTCCGAGCTCGAGGCCCGCGAGCGCGGCCCAGACGATCGCCGAGGTCCTACCGCAGACCGCGTACACGGCGATCGGGAGGAGGAAGTTCCATGCGAGCGCCGGAGAGCCGAAGCCTCCGGAGCGCAGAGCGACGAGGAACGTCGCCACGTAGGCGAGCCCGATCATCGCGTTGCCGACGTAGAAGACCGGGATGCCGCGTCGGACGAGGAAGGGCGCGGCCGCGAGCCCCATGGAGACCGCGACGAGCGCGAACGCCGCGAGCTTCGAGCCCATCGATGCGTAGAGCGCCACCATGCCGAGCGTCGCCGCGAAGCCGAGCCACGCCTGGGCGACGGCGACGCGCACCGTGCGGACGCTCTCCGCGTCGGCGAGCCCCGGAGGGAGGTAGGCGTCGGCCCAGGCGAGCCAGCGATCGATGCCGCCCTCGTCGCCCGTCATTCGCGCACGTCGATGAGGCCCGCCTGGATCGCCTCGAACACGGCCTCGCCGCGCGAGTTGACCGAGAGCTTCCGGTAGATCGCCTTCACGTGGTCGGCGACCGTGTGGTACGAGATGCCCTCGACGCGCGCGACCTCCTTGAAGGAGAAGCCCTTCGCGAGGTGCTCGAGCACGGTGATCTCGCGTGGGGTGAGCGCGATCGTCGGCGTCGCGGGGACCTCTTCCCGGGGCTGCGGAGCGAGGCCCCGGACACGCGAGAGGATGTGTCCGGCGACGGCGGGGCTGATCGGCGCTCCGCCTTCGAGGACGCTGCGGATCGCGGCCACGGCCTCGGGCCCGGCCGAGCCCTTGAGGAGGTAGCCGTCGGCTCCCCGCTCGATCGCCCGTACGACGGTGCGGCCGTCTCCGAAGACGCTCACCACGAGCACCTTGCAAGGGCCGCGCGCCTGCGCCTCCGCGACGAGCTCGAGCCCATCGCCGTCCGGGAGGCCGACGTCGACGAGGAGCACGTCCACCGGCTGCTCGGCGAGCTTCGCGCGACCCTCGGCGAGCGACTCGGCCGTGAAGGTCACGCGGAAGCCCGCGTCCGACTGGACCGTGCGGACGAGCGCGCGCGCGAGCACGGTGTCGTCGTCGACGATCCCGACGCGCACGGCTCCGCTCGGCGTCTTCTCTCCCGCGGTCACGGTGCGAGCCTATCGCGGTCCGAACGACGCTTCCCTCCCCAATCCATGGGGGGAAGGCCTCGCGTGGGGTCCCCCGAGCGCCCGGAAGGGGGAGGAGGGGTTAATCCATCCAGCCTACGCAAGATCGATTATGTGGGTGTTTGTCGTTGCAGGGGCGTCATCCTCCTGCAAGCTCCGCCAGCCTCGCCCACCCCCCGACATCATCGGCCGCAGTCCGTCCGGTGCGTCGATTCCCATCCCCGAGGCCGATGGAGTCCCGGATGTACGCCCGTTCGCTCTTGCGAGCCCTCTCCCTAGGGGCCGCGCTGCTCTTCGTCGCCTCCTGCGACGAACCGACCCCGACGCACGAGACCGAAGCGGTCTCCCACTCGCCCGTCACCGCCTCGACGGCGGCCCTGAGCTCGTCGGACTTCTGTTGGTTGCCCTCGTACGGGCGCGGCGCCGGGAGCATCCCGACGGTCTGTCCCTCGGGCAGCCAGTACGACGCGGGCCTCTGCTACCCGCTCTGCAACGAGGGGTACTCGGGCGTCGGCCCGGTCTGCTGGCAGAACTGTCCGAGCAACTACACCGACGACGGCGCGTTCTGTCGGCTCGACGCGGTGATCACGAGCAAGCCCTCCTACGGCCGTGGCGCGGGCTCGGTGCCCGACTCCTGCCCCTGGGGCCAGGAGCGCGACGGCGCCCTCTGCTACCCGGTCTGCCAGGCCGGCTACTACCCGGTCGGCCCGGTCTGCTGGCAGGCCTGCCCCGCGGGCTACACCGACGACGGCGCGTTCTGCCGTCGCGACGCGAACATCATCAGCGCCGACAACAGCCAGTGTCCCTGGTACGACACCTGCGGGCTCACGCTCGCGCCGGGCTGCTCCCACTGTCCGGCGGGCTACCAGAACGACGGCTGCACCTGCCGCATCGACGCCCACATCTTCGCGAAGAGCAGCTACGGCCGCGGCGCCGGTGACCCGCTCACCTGCAATCCGTGGATGCAGTACGACGCGGGGCTCTGCTACCCGTACTGCGCGCCCGGCTACTCCGGCGTCGGTCCCGTCTGCTGGGGCAGCTGCCCCTCGGGCTTCACCGACGACGGCGCGACCTGCCGCAAGGACGCGATCATCTTCGCGAAGAACACCTACGGCCGCGGCGCGGGCAGCACGCTCTCCTGCGCGAACGGTCTCGAGTACGACGCGGGCCTCTGCTACCAGCAGTGCGACGGCATGTACGACGGCATCGGTCCCGTCTGCTGGGGCGTCTGCCCGAACGGGATGGTCGCCTGCGGCGCCGGCTGCGCGACGTCCGCCGCCACCTGCTCGAACGTGATCATCAACCAGGTCACCTCGGTCTTCGAGGTCGCCTACAACCTCGCGTCGATGGCGGCGAGCTTCGGTACGTCGACCCTCTGGAACTCGGGCGTCCGCGCCGCGCTCTCGGCGGCGGAGAAGACGACGCTCCGCGAGAACCTGCAAGCGGCGCTCCGCCAGGCGAAGCAGGAGGCGGGCGAGACCATCGTCGAGGAGACGATCAAGACGGAGGCCGAGATCCTCGCGAACGCGGCCGAGGTCGGCACCATCGACTGGACCGTCCTCGATCCGACCGGGATCTCGGCGCTCGTGCTCGCGTTCAACTACCCGACCTGTTCGAACCCGCTGACGGCGGACCAGGACGCGGACACCATCGAGAGCTCGGTCGACAACTGCCCGGCGGTCTCGAATCCCGACCAGGCCGACACCGACCGCGACAGCCTCGGCGACGCCTGCGACTCCGATCTCGACGGCGACAACGTGGCGAACACGAGCGACGACTGCCCGACGGTCGCCGATCCGCTGCAGATCGACACGGACGGGGATCGCCTCGGTGACGCCTGCGATCCGGACGACGACAACGACGGCATCCCCGACGCGCAAGACAACTGCCCCGGGCTCTCGGGCGCCGACCAGACCGACACCGACCGTGACGGCCTCGGCGATGCCTGCGACGAGGACGACGACGGGGACGACGTGCAGGACGTGAGCGACAACTGCCGCCTCGTCGCGAACTTCGACCAGCTCGACCAGGATCGCGACGGTCTCGGCAACGCCTGCGACCCCGACGACGACGGCGACGGCGTCCTCGACGCGCAGGACGACTGCCCGCTCGACGTGAACCCGGATCAGCGCGACTTCGAGCGCGACGGTATCGGCGACGTCTGCGACGAGGACGACGACGACGACGGCGTGCTCGACGTGCGCGACAACTGCCAGTACGTGGTGAACTCCGATCAGTCGGACGACGACCGCGACGGCCTCGGCGATGCTTGCGACCCCGACGACGACGGCGACGGCGTCCTCGACGGCGCGGACAACTGCCAGTTCTCCCCGAATCCGGACCAGTCGGATCTCGACGCCGACGGACAGGGCGACGTCTGCGACGCCGACCTCGACGGCGACGGCTACGCGAACACGGCGGACAACTGCCCGAGCCTCCCGAACCCGACGCAGCTCGACACCGACCGCGACGGCCTCGGCGACTCCTGCGATCCGGACCTCGACGGCGACGCGGTCGCGAACGCGGCCGACAACTGCCCCTTCGTCTGGAACGCCGACCAGCGCGACAACGAGGGCGACGGGCTCGGTGACGTCTGCGACGTCGACGACGACGACGACACGGTGCTCGACACGGCGGACAACTGCGCGCTCGCCGCCAATCCGGACCAGGCCGACTTCGACCGCGACCGGATCGGCGACGTCTGCGATCCCGATCGCGACGGGGATGGCGTGGCGAACGGCCCCGACCAGTGCGAGTTCACGCCCGTCGGCTCGGTGGTGCAGCCCGGCGTGGGCTGCTCGATCGACCAGCTCGCGCCCTGCGACGGTCCCCAGGGCTCGTCGCTCCCGTGGCGCAACCACGGCGCGTACGTCTCGGCCGTCACCCACGTCGCGGAGCAGTTCCTCTCCCAGGGCCTGATCTCGTCGGCGACCAAGAGCGCGATCACCTCGGCCGCCGCCCGCAGCTCCTGCGGCGGTCGCTGAAGCCTCCCCACCGACGCGAGCCCGGCGCCCAGGGAACCCACCCTGGACGACCGGGCTCGTGCCTTTCGGGGCCGGCCGATCCTGCTACCTTCCGCCCGTGATCGTCCTCGTCCACGGATACGACGGCTCGGGACCGGGCCATTGGCAGCACTGGCTGAACGACGAGCTCCGCGCGCGCGGAGCGCATGTCGTCTTCCCCGATCTCCCTTCGCCGCTCGAGCCCGAGCGCGACGTCTGGGTCGAGGCCCTCGCACGCGTCGTCGCCGACGCGGAGCCGGGGAGCGTCACCCTCGTCGCCCATTCGCTCGGCTGCTGGGCCGTCGATCACTACGTCGCCCGTCACGGCACCTCGAAGCTCCGGGCCGTCCTCCTCGTGGCGCCGCCCTCGGCCTATTCCCTCTTCGAGCCGATCCAGAGCTTCCTGCCGCCTCCGCGCTCGCGCGACGCCTGGGCGCCGATCCGCGAGCGGACCCTCCTCGTCGGCAGCGACGACGACGAGTACGCGAGCGACGACGAATTCGTCGAGGTCGCCGAGGCGATCGACGTGCCCGTCGAGATCCTCCCCGGGCTCGGGCACATCAACCTCGCCTCGGGCTTCGGCCCGTTCCCGAAGGCGCTCGAATGGCTCGAGCGCGTCGGCGCGCTCTGAGCCTCGCCCGCCGACCGCTCCGCCCCCAGAGAAGATCCATGCTCCGCACCCCCGTCGGCCGTCTCCGCCTGATCGCCATGCTCGAAGGCGCCTCGTTCCTCGTCCTGCTCGGCGTCGCGATGCCGCTCAAGTACCTCGGGGGCATGCCCCACGCGGTCCGCGTCCCGGGCCTCGTGCACGGCTTCCTCTTCCTCGCCTTCCTCTACCAGCTCGCGAGCACGCACTCGGAGCGCGACTGGCCCCTCTCGCGCACGGCGCTCGTCTTCGTCGCGGCCCTCCTGCCCTTCGGTCCCTTCGTCATCGATCGGCGGCTCGCGACCGAAGACGTCGCCGGGTGACGTTTCCGACACCGCGCGACACCGAGGTGTTGCGGAATCGTGGCTTCCCGGGCGGGGCGCGGTGTTCACCTATCCGTCATGTTCGACACCTGGGCGCGTCGAGGGACACGGGATCGGCACTCGGCCTCGAGCGCGCTCCGAGGGATGCGCATGAGCCTACGGAGCCCCGACGTTCTCGAAGACGAAGACGATCTCGAGGACCAGCGACACCACGTCTACGTCCGCTTCGCGGCGTTCTCGATCGCGGCCGGTCATCTCTCGCTCCTGCTCCCCGCGATGGCCTTCTGGAACGAGCGGCAGCTCGAGACGCGGGTGGCGGACGCCTACTACCTGCATCCGGCGGTCGCAGCCGTGTGGATCCTCGGGCTCCTCTGCGACGTCCTCGTCTTCGTCGGCCTCCGCAGCGAGCGCCTCGAGGGGCGGAAGGGCATCGCGTACGTCGCTGCCGGTCTGCTCGTGAGCACGCTGCTCCCGTGGATCGAGGTCGTGCTCGCGAACGGCCCGGCGCACGTCGAGATCGGCGCCTCGCTCCCGCTGCCCTGGGCCACGACCCACTTCGGTCCGGTCGGGAGCGTGGCCGCGCTCTTCGGGGCGATCTTCGCGCTCCGCGAGTACCTCTCCACGGACGACGCGGCCTGAGCCCCAGACCCCGTCCGGCTCAGCGGTGCGCGTCCGGCGACGTCGCGACGAAGCTCGGACGCGTGGCGTGCGCCGCGTGGAAGGCCTCGAGGCGCGGGTAGTCGTCGAGCGTGATCCGGTTGCGGAAGCGCAGCCAATCGAGGCCGGTGAGCAGCGCGAGCTCGGCACGGCCGAACCCCTGCGCCTCGGTGCAGGACGTCCCGTGGATCGCACCGTCGAGGTACGAGAGGACGTTGCCCACGCGGTCGCGCTCCTTCTCGAGGAAGGTCCCGGTCGCCTCGAGGCCGTCCTTCGCCAGGTAGAAGAGGCGGATCGAGGAGAGCGTCGCCTCGTCGATCGCGTGGACGAAGTTCATCTCCACCGCGCGTGCGAGGGCCGAATCGGGCAGGGGCCGGAGCACCTCCTTCGTGGCGCGCGCGACGAGCACGTCGACGATCGAGGCCGAGTCCCAGATCACGATTCCGTCGACGAGTGCGGCCGGCACCTTCCACACGGGCGAGGTCTTCCGGAGCTTCTGCTGCCCGGCTTCCGTCGCCGTGTCGACGAGCTCGACGGCGACGCCGGCCTCGAGGGCGACCATGCGAGCGCGGCGGACGAAGGGGGAGGTGACGGAGCCGAAGAGGGTGATCGAGGGGGTGCTCATGCCGACTTCGTAGAGAAGTCAGGGCCGCGTTACAAGGCGGCGTCCGCACGGCGTCCCACGTCGTGCCGAACCGCGGCCGACTCCCCGAGGGGGGCGAGGACCCTCCTCAGCCCCTCCTCGAGCGGGAGGGCTGGGGCCAGGAGCTCGGGCGGTGCCGGTTCGAGGACGCTGAACCCGACGTCCCGAGATCGAGGCGGCAGGTGATCGAGGCTCGCCTCGCGACCGAGAAGTCGTTCGAGGTGCGCCACCAGTGCGCGCGTGGACGTGGCGCGCCCCGTCGCGACGTGGGCGACGCCGGCCGGGAGGGCTCCCTCCACGGCCTTCACGACGGCCGATGCGACGTCGCCCACGTACACGTAGTCTCGCACGCAACCGTCGTCGCCCGCGACGCGACGTCCGTGGATGCCGACCGCTCGCCCCTCGCGAAGCCTCGCTGCGACGCGCGCCACCACCGACGATTCGTGGCCCGCATCCTGCCGCGGCCCGTAGATCTTGCCGCATCGGAGGATCGTGCACGCGAAGCCGTGCTCCTCCGCGTACGTGCGCAGATAGGACTCGGCGGCCAGGAACGCGCATCCGCGTGTCCCGGTCGGCCGCGGGACCGAGTCGACGCGCGCCGTCGATCCTTCCCCGAGGTCGCCGTAGAGCCAGGTGGCCGTGCTCGCGGAGACGAGACCGCGCGAGCCGGCCTTCCGCATCGCCTCGAGGACGTGGAGCGTTCCCAGGATGTTCACGGACGCATCCTCGACGGGGTCCCGTTCGTCGAAGAGGCCCGTGGTCGAGCTGGCGTGGTGGCAGACGACCTCCGGGCGGAAGCTCGTGAACACGCGATCCAGCGCTCGGCGATCGCGGAGGTCCACCTGGAAGAGCTCGACGCCGGGCGAGAGGTTCGAGAACCGTCCCGAGCTCAGGTTGTCGAGGACCACCACTTCGTGCGATCGGGCGAGCAGGCCCTCGACGATGTGGCTGCCGACGAAGCCGGCCCCGCCGGTCACGAGAACTCGCATGGAGACCTCCCTCGTGGTCAGACTTCGTCCCCGTTCGCGCCCAGGGGTCGACGATCGCGGGACGACTCCGTGACGATTCCTCTCCGCTTCGTCACCTTCTCCCGACGTGGAGCCGAACCTCCTTCGAACGACGAGCGTGCGCGCGCACGATCACGCTCGCGCCGGCACGACTCGCGTGCTCGGGCCGAACGGTCCGCTCCGAACCGTTTTCGGACTCGACACGCAGCGTTGCGACATCGGTCACCCGGAGCTTCCAAGTGGATTCGTGGGACGGGCAGCTCGGAGGCAGTCGGATGAAGTCGCATGGATTCGAGACCGAGATCGAGGTGGCGGCCGCGATCGACGCGGGCCACCTGAGCCTCTCCCTGGAACCCGAGATCGTCCTCGCGACGCGTCGTTGCGAGTCCGTCCGCGTTCGCCCCTGGCTGACCCTTCCCGGCATCGGCCCGATCGATGCGCGGCTCTTCGCCTCCTCGATCGGGCGGCAGGGGAGGACTGCGGTCTTCGCGTACGCCCTGCTCGAGCGCAGCCTCGCCGAAGTGACACGCCTGGCGGTGCGCGGCGCCTTCGTACGGGCGGTCGTCGAGGTCGACCCGGAGCTCGTCGCGACCCGCGGCTTCGCGTGCGTGGTCAAGGACGAGCTCGCCGACACGGGCCTCCCTCCGAGTGCCATCACGCTCGAGATCGACGTGCCTTGGTCGGCCTCGACCACGCGGACCGTGGGAGAGAACCTCGAGGCCCTGGTGGGCTCCGGCATCGCGGCGAGGCTCCCACGCGTGAAGGACCTCGACTCCCTCTGCACGAGACTGGACGAGCTCCCGTTCACCGAGCTCTCCGTCCACCGCGGGCTGGTGAATCATCTCCTCGCGGACGCCCGCTCGGAGCGACGTGAGGTCCTCGCTCGCCTTCGCAGGTGCCGTCCGGATCTCCGAATCGTCGCCGAGGGAGGCTCCCACCTCGCGGAGGCCGAAGCGCTCTCGGCTTGCGGCTTCACGGTCGTTCGCGACGACGGCTTCGGGCCGGGGCTCGGAACGGCCGCGCTCGTGCGGCTCCTGCGACGCGAATCGTCCCCCGGGCGAAGGACGCGTGACGTCGGCTCGTCGGTCCGTGAGATCGCGTGACGTCCCGGCAGCGGAACGCTGGCCCCGCCGCCGGCGAGGCGCCTCGGATGGCTCGACGAGTTCGAGGGACGGAGCCGCCACGCGCAGAGTGGAATCGGCACGGAGTCGGCACGTGCTGACCGGAACGGGCCGAGGGCTCGATTCGGGCGGAGATCGTTCACCGACGACGAAACCCGAGCAGTGATTCGCACGGAATCTCATTTGAGTGCTTGACGACTTTCCGATCTGCGTTCATCTTGTGCGCTCCATGAACGACCGCCTCCACATCCCGTCCGTCACGCTCGCCGCCGGTCATCGCCGGCCCGGGCAGCACGAGTCTCCGCCGAGGTGGTGAGAATCGACTGGTTTTCCAGTCTTTCCGAGCCGCCCGCGGAGTCCGCCGGCGGCTCTTTCGTTTCCGTCCGCTCGCATCGTCCCGCGAGCCGGAGGGGGGCCGAGCCGTTGACTCGGTCCCATCTTCAATCGCGATTCCCGACCGACTTCATCGCCGGTTCGGAGACGTTCCATCGGACCTTCCGACGAGGTTCCGCGTAGCACCCCTCCGTCCGGAGAACGACGGGGAAGGCCGCTCGCGGAGGCTCGCGGGCGGCCTTCGTCGTTCTCTGACAATCCCCATCGGTTCCGTTTCGACATTCCCCGGCCGCCTCTCGGCGGTCCGGGATTCCAGCGTCGTCGCCGTCCGTGGACGGCGGCGCATCCGGTGATCGTCGCGTAGTGGATTGCGCGCCCGGCCGTGGCCCGGGAGGAGGTGGGTTCGAATCCCCCCGATCGCCCCGTCGAGGTCTCCGGCCCCCTCCGAGGGAAAGCGGTCCGTCGTCGCGCGCTTCGAGCTCGTCCCGAGTCCTCGTCGCGCGTCCTTCGCCGGATCCCGCGCCGGCCCTTCGTACGACCTGCCGGTCGGGAGTTCGAATCTCCCCGCGCTCCGCGCGTAGCTCAACGGTAGAGCAGCAGCTCGAACGTAGAAGATACGTTCCCCATCCGCCCGTGATGTCGGGGCATCCGTCCGACGAAGCCGTCGCCTCCGGGCGCCCCGCTTCGTCGCGGGGGAGGGATCCGCCGGTCCGCCGCGCGGGCTCGCTTCCATCCGGACCAGCTCCGCGCTCCGTGCGCCGAGACCGTCCGGACGGGCGTGCCCGGGTCGCGTGCCGTCCGCATCCGCCCCCGTCGTGCACGTCGTGGCACGCCGCGCGCTCGCTCCGGGTGGAGCGAGACCCCGTGCGTCCCTTCGCGCTCCGCATGCCCCGACATCCCGGGTTCCTTCTCCGACGCCACTCCGTGGCGTCCAGGCAACGCGACCTCGGGTCGTCCGCCGCCGGCGGCTCCGGCGATTCCAGAAGGGAGGACTCCCATGTTCGTGAAGATCGACGTCGGGCTCGACGAACGAGCCGTGGTGTACAGGCATGGCCTCCCGATCCGCGCAGTTGGACCGGGAAGGACCTGGGTTCGGGGCTTCGGCCTCGCAGTTACGAGGATGAGCACGAAGCACCTCTGCTTCGACGTGCTCCCGGAGGTGCGGGCGGTGCTCCCCGCGTCCTGGTACCGCGAGGTGACGCTCGCGGAGGATCAGCGCGGCGTGCTCTACCGCAACGGACGTCCGGCGATGTACCTGCGTCCGGGCACGTGGTTCCACTGGACGCTCGACCCCTCGGTCGAGCTCCGCGTGTACTCCACCGACGCCCCGATGCCCACGCTGACGGACGAGCTCCTCCAGGTCGTCCCGTCGAACGAGGTCGCCCTCTTCGACGTGCCCGCGCACGCGAAGGGCCTCTTCTTCGTCGGCGAGGCGCTCGTGGAGGTGCTGCCGCCCGGTCGGTACGCGCACTGGAAACGCGTGCACGCCCCGGTCGCCGTGAAGCTCGTCGACGTGCGTCGACAGCTCGTCACGCTTGCGCCCCAGGAGCTCATGACCAAGGACAAGGTCACGCTCCGGCTCTCGCTCACCGCGGAATTCACGATCGAAGACGTCGTGAAGGCCACGATCGGCATCGCCGACGCGAAGGATGCCCTCTACGTCCTCGTGCAGCTCGCTGCGCGGGACTACGTGGGCTCCGTCACGCTCGACGAGCTGCTCGAGGCGAGGGAGGCGATGACGGCCTTCCTCGCGGCGCAGGTGGTCCCGAAGGCGGGGGCGCTCGGCCTGCGCGTCGAGCGCGTCGGAGTGAAGGACGTCGTGCTCCCCGGCGAGATGAAGACGCTCCTCAACCGCGTGATCGAGGCCGAGAAGGAGGCCGCCGCCAACGTCATCCTCCGCCGGGAGGAGGCGGCGGCCACCCGTCTGCGGGCGAGCAGCGCCCGGATGATGGCGGAGCAGCCGGTGCTTCTCCGCCTGACGGAGCTCGAGATGCTGAAGGACGTCGCGAAGTCCGTCGGCGATCTGCGGATCGTCGTCGGCTCCGAGGGCCTCGAGCGCCTCGTCGGCGCGAGGTCCGTCGAGGCCGGCGTCGAAGGCGTGGGTTGAATCCGCCCGGATCCGGCGAGCCCGTCGTGGCCAGCCGGGGCCGGGCGCTTTCGTTTCCGTCGGGCTAGGCGGCGTGGGTCGCACGCGTGGCGACCATCGTGGACGCCCGGTCGAACGTGGCTCGATCGGCGCAGCGGAGCACGACGCGGAGCTCGTTCTCGTCGTGGAGGTCGATCCGGAGGGCGCCCTCGTCGCGCACCACGCGACGGACCTCGTCCCAGTGGACGCCCCACGTGTCCTCGAGGTACGCGGAGTGGGCCTTGGCGAGCTTGGCCGACGCTCCGTCCCGCGTGAGCGAATAGCTCATCTCCGTGTTCTTCCCGAGGATCGCGATCGCCACGAGCCCGCTCGTCGGGATGCCGAGCAGGAGCAGGCCCGCGGCCACCTTCGCGAGACCGAGCAGGAACCCGGCATCGATCGGCCTCCCGCGCGCCGCGATCGACGCGACGAGGACGAGCGCGAGGAGACCGGCCACGACGAAGACCTTCACGAGGCGACGGAACAGCGGCTCGTTCGTCGTGGCGTGGACGTGCTCCCACGCGAGCTCGGCCGCTTCATCGTCGCTTCGTTCCACCATCGCTCGTCACTCCCGCGGACCGGGAGATAGCTCGTCCTCGAGGTGATAGCCCGCCCGCTCTTCACCGATGTCGCCTCGGTACGGCGCCGTCGGCCCTTCGAGCGCGAAGGGCAGGGGGACCCGCCGCTGGGCGTCGTTGAAGCCCCAGGTGCCGATTCCGAGGTAGAGCCCGGGCGCGAGGCGCCGCACCTCGTCGACCATGTGGATGTCGCCGCAGAACGAGCGGTAGGCGCGATAGACGAGCTGGTAGGCGGGCTTCCCGTCGAAGCGCGAGCGCGCGATCACGGTGCGCATCGGGTATCGCTGCACCGTCCGGCCGAGGTGGGAGAAGGAGTTGTATCCACGCCCGGACACGGCATCGACGGGCCGGAAGCACTTCGCGAGCCAGACGCCGGGATAGAAGGGATTGCGTACCGCGAACGTGCCCTGGAGCGCCGCGACGAGGCTCGGCTGCGAGAGCAGGGTCGCCGCATACTCCCCGTTCATCTCGTCGATCGTCGGGGCCTCGAGCGTCGAGAACAACCCGACGAGCGCCTCGTTGGAGAGACCCTCGAGCTCCTTCTGGTTTCGCACGGCAGCGCTCATCGGCGACGGCTCCTCGCGACGGACATACGCACCGAGCGCCACCGCGCGTAGCGTCGAGGCCACGCGCCCTGGGCCGTGGTAGGAGAGGGCGACGCCCGCCCCGACGCCCCGGGGCCTGCGCTCTCCCGCGAGGGAACATGCTGAAGAAGTTCGTCTATTGGACCGGCGCCTCCGACTTCCTGGTCGGGGCCCTGACCTGGCTCGGCGCGGTCGGCGTGGCCATGGCCGAGACCCCCGTGAAGGGGCAGTTCGTCCCCCTGATCACGCTCGGCACCTTCCTCCTGATGGCCGCGGCCTGCTTGATGTGGGCCTCCCACGACCTCGGCGTCCGGGCTCCCGTCGTGTTCTGGCAGGGCCTCGTGCGGCTCTCGGCCGTGTGCGCCGTCCTCTACGCCGTGCCGCACCGCCTGTCCGAGGTCTGGGAGTACGCGCTGCTCGGGATCGACGGCCCGATCGGCCTGACCTACGTGATCGGCTCGATGCGGGTCACGGGGAAGTCCTTCTTCGCCCTGCTCCGATGCGAGACGGGGGCCCCGGCTCCCGGCTGAGCCCGGCGGGGAGGGCGCCTTTGCCCCCTCCCACCGGCCCGGATTTCGGCTAGAACCCGCGCCATGGGCGCACAGTGGAAGCAGAAGGGCCGTGAGCAGAGCGCGGACGCCAAGGGGCGACTGTTCACGAAGCTGGCCAAGGAGATCATGATCGCCGCGAAGTCGGGGGCCGATCCGAACGGCAATCCCCGGCTGCGGCTCGCGATCGACGCGGCGCGGAAGGCGTCGATGACGCGCGACACGCTCGAGCGCGCCATCAAGAAGGGCTCGGGACAGCTCGACGAGCAGGTCAACTACGAGCTCGTGACCTACGAGGGGTTCGCGCCTCATCAGGTGCCCGTGATCGTCGAGTGCCTGACCGAGAACAAGAACCGCACCGCGACCAACATCCGCGTGCTCTTCCGCAAGGGCCAGCTCGGCTCGAGCGGCTCGGTCTCGTGGGACTTCCTCCGCCGCGGCGCGGTCGAGGCGGCTCCGCCCTCGCCGGGGGCCGACCCCGAGGAGGCCGCGATCGAGGCCGGGGCGCAGGACGTGGAGCCCGCCGACGAGGGCTCGACGCGCTTCCTCACGGAGCCGACCGACGTCGACGCCGTGAGCAAGGCGCTCGGCGGGCTCGGCTGGAAGGTCGAGTCCGCGAACCTCGTCTGGATCGCGAAGAACCCCGTCGCGCTCGACGCCGCGGCGCGAGCGGAGGTCGAGGCCTTCCTCGCCGCGATCGACGAGGACGACGACGTGCAGAACATCTACGTCGGCCTCGCGGGCTGAAGGCGACGGACGCTCCGTCGTGACGAAGAGGGAGGTGCCCTGGCGCCTCCCTCTCCTCGTCCTTACCGGAAGTCGATCGGCCCTTCGCGACGAGAAACGTTGCGTCGACCCGCCGTGGTATCTACCGTTCGGTACAAGCCGATCGCTGGGGGGACGATCGAACTCCGAGGAGTCGATGAATCCGTACCAGAAGCTGATGGAGAAGATCGTGGCGACGCGCCTCGGCGCCCACGTCGCCCTCCGCATCGCCACTCCCATCGATCGCCACCTCCTGCGCTTCAGCGGAGGTCGCATCTCGAGCGGCCTCGGCACCGACTTCGGGAAGAACCTCTGTCTCCTGACCTGCCGCGGCGCGAAGACGGGCAAGCTCCGCTCGGTGCCGCTCCTGCACACGAGGCTCGGCGACGACGTGGTCCTCGTCGCCTCGAAGGGCGCCTCCGAGGTGCTCCCGGCCTGGTACCACAACCTCAAGAAGAACCCGGACTGCGAGATCGAGATCCGCGGGCAGTGTACGAAGCGGCGGGCCCGCGAGGCCCTCGGCGCCGAGCGCGATCGGCTCTTCGACAAGGCCGTGAGCACGTACGCGGGCTACGCGGTGCACCAGGACCGCATCCACCGACCCATCCCCGTGATGGTGCTGGAGCGCGTGAACGGATAGGATCCGGGCTCGCTCGCCATGGAGCTCCTCGTCCACGTCTCCCCTTCGCCGAAGACGGCTTCCCTCCCGTTCGAGGTCGTCGAGCGGAAGGGGCGCGGCCATCCGGACACGCTCTGCGACGGCATCGCCGAGAGCGTCTCGCGTGCGCTCTGCCTCGCGTACCGCGCGGAGTTCGGCGCGATCCTCCATCACAACGTCGACAAGGTGCTCCTCGTCGGCGGCGGCTCGCAGGCCCGCTTCGGAGGCGGCGAGGTCACGGAGCCGATCGAGGTCTACCTCGCGGGCCGGGCGACGAGCGAGGTGAAGGGCAAGGTCCTCCCGATCGACCGGATCGCGGTCGAGGCCTGCAAGGAGCACCTGCGCCGCACCCTCCACCACCTCGACGTCGAGCGGCACGTCCGCATCGTTCCGAAGCTCCGCACGGGCTCGGCCGATCTCGTCGCGAACTACGAGCACGGAGGCGCGGTTCCGCGGGCGAACGACACGTCGGTCGGCGTCGGCTTCGCACCGCTCACGCCCCTCGAGCTCGCCGTCCTCGCCGTCGAGCGGGCGCTCGGCTCCGACGCCGCGCGCAAGGCGTGTCCCGCGATCGGCGAGGACGTGAAGGTGATGGGCGTCCGGGCCGAGGGACGGATCTCGCTGACGGTGGGCTGCGCGATGATCGCGGCCCACGTCCCGGATCTCCCCGCGTACCGCCGGGCGAAGGAGATCGTGGCCTCCACCGCGCTCGAGGCGACGCGCCAGGTCAGCGACCTCCCCGTCGACGTCGTCGTGAACGCGGCGGACGAGCCCGAGCGCGGCGAGCTCTATCTCACGGTGACCGGCACCTCGGCCGAGGCCGGCGACGACGGCGAGGTCGGTCGCGGCAATCGCGCGAACGGGCTCATCACCCCCTACCGTCCGATGACCCTCGAGGCCGCGGCGGGGAAGAACCCCGTCACGCACGTCGGCAAGCTCTACAACCTCGTCGCCTCGCGCATCGCCGCGTCCGTCGCCGCCGACATGCCGGAGATCGAGGACGTCGCGATCGTCCTCGTGAGCCGCATCGGTCGTTCCGTCGCCGATCCGGGCTTCGCCGAGGCGAGGCTCGTGCTCCGCGAGGGAGCCCCCACGCCCGTGACGAGGGCGCGCGTCGAGGCGCACGTGCGCGAAGGGCTCGCGGCGATCCCGGCGATCCGCGAGGCGCTCCTCGCGGGCACGCTCGAGGTCTACTGACGTGCGCGCAGGGCCCCACGCGTCGCGGCCCCTCGTCCGGGATCGGGGGCTCTTCGCCCGGATCCTCCGGCTCTTCGTCGCGCGCTCGACCCTGGCCGAGGGCGCCGAGGTGCTCGCGGCCGCGCTCCGCGAGCATCCGAGCCTCGTCGTGGTCCTGAACCACGGTCCCGCGCACGCTCCGCTCCTCCCCCTCGCGGCCCTCGGTCTCGCGATCCTCGACGAAGGCGGCGGCGAGCGCCGCATGCTCGGCGTGACGTTCCGCGGTCTCTACGCCGTGCCCGGCCTCCGGCAGCTCGCCGCGAGGCTCACGCAGGCCTCGTCCCCGCCGTCCTTCGACGCGCTCGTGCGTGCTCTCGAGAGCGGTCGCTGCACGGACGTCGTGATCATGCCCGAGGGCCAGAACTGCGTCGTCGGCGATCCCTCGGAGCTCAAGCCGTTCGCGAGCCCGCGCTTCGTCGAGCTCGCGCTCCGCACGGGAAGGCCCGTCCTCCTCGCGGTGCACCACGGCACGGAGCGATGGGCGAGGCGGGTCGGGATCCCCTCGCGGGTGCCCGTGCACCGTGTCGCCTCCCTCGTCTCCGAGAGCCTCGGGCACGAGGTGCGTCGTCACGGCGCCCTCGCCCTGCCGGTGGGCGTGGGCCGCATTCCCGAGCTCCGCCTCGGCTTCGCCCTCCACCGCCCGGGCCTCTCCCCATCGGAGCTCGAAGCGCTCGCACCGGAAGAGCGAGCCCGTCGTATCGCCGACGAAGCCGAGACGATCCACGCGGCGATGCGGGCGCTCCACGCGCGACTCGGGGCGAGCGGGCCGTCCTAGCCTCCGTGCGGCCTCGCCTCGGCGTCGACGGGAGTTGCCAGGATTCGTCGCGGTGGGGCACCATCCCGCGGGGTGGAGGTCGACCCGAGACCGGGGCGATTGGCATGGGGTTCACGTATTTCGGATACGGTTCGAACATGGACCGCGCCTCGCTGCGCGCGAAGGGCGTCGAGCCGATCCGTTCGGCGCCGGCGGCGCTCCACGGGCATCGCCTCGTCTTCGACGTCGCCCACTTCTTCCGGCACGAGGGCGGCGTGGGCAACGTCCGCCCCACGGGTCGGGAGTCGGACGTCGTCCTCGGCGTGCTCCACGAATGCGACGACTCCGCCCTCCCGCTGCTCGATGCGGCCGAGGCGCGAGGGTACGGCTACGAGCGGCTCCGCCTCGCCGTCCGGACGAGCGACGGGGAGATCGAGGCGTGGGTCTACGTCGGGCTGCCCTCGTTCCTCGACGAGACCTGCCTCCCGACGCGTCGCTACCTCAACATCCTCGTGCGGGGCGCGACGGAAGCGGGGCTCGACGCCGGGTACGTCGAGACGCTTCGTCGCCATCCCGTCTTCGAGCCGGAGCTGCGCGACGGCTTCGTGCCTCCCTCGGCGGGTCGAGTCGTGGACGAGGCCACGCTGCGCGCCCATCCGCTCTACACCGTCCTCGACGACCACGTCTTCGACATGGCGGACGCACGCACTCACCACGACTTCCTGCGGACCTTCTTCGGCGGTCGCGACATGACGCTCTTCCACCTGAAGCGTCTCGACGACTCCGACGGGAACGAGACCCTCGAAGACGTCCGGGCCGGACGCCTCACGCCGCGGCAGCGCCGTTACCTCGACACCTATCTCCACGCCTACGCCCACGAGTACCGTTACGTCGGACGTTTCGCCCCAGGGCCCGAGGCGGACTCGCCCGATCCCCGGCGCGGGCCCTGACGCGAGCCGAAACCGACACGCCCGGAGAAGAGAGCCCATGGAACAGTTCGCCGAAGCCCTGCCGCACGGAACGATCGAAGAGGTCTTCCCCGACGTCTTCTTCGTGACCGGCACGATGAAGACCGTGCTGATGAACGCGCCGTGGCACTTCAGCCGCAACATGACGGTCGTTCGCGAGGGCCGCGACCTCACCCTGATCAACACGGTCCGCCTGGACGACGCCGGTCTCGCGGCGCTCGAGGCGCTCGGCACGGTGCGGAACGTGGTGAAGATCGGCTCGCTCCACGGCCGGGACGACGCGTTCTACGTGCGACGCTACGGCGCGAGGTTCTGGGCGCTCCCGGGGATGCAGCACGAAGGCGGCCTCGTGCCGGACGAGCTCCTCGAGCCGGGCGGCAAGATGCCCTTCGCGGGCTGCTCGGTGATCCGCTTCGAGACCACGAAGCTCCCCGAGTGCATCCTCCACGTCGATCGCGCGGGAGGAATCCTGATCGCCTGCGACGCGCTCCAGAACTGGGAGCGTCCCGACGAGTTCTTCTCGGACGAGTCACGTACCAACATGACGAACATGGGCTTCTTCCAGAGGGCGAACTTCGGTCCGGTCTGGATGCAGGTGAACGATCCGAAGGGCGAGGACTTCCGGATGCTGACGAAGCTCGAGTTCGCGCACGCCCTCTGCGGCCACGGCCAACCCCTGCGCGACACCGCCAAGCAGGACTTCGTCGCGCGGGCGAAGGCCGTCTTCGGCGTCTGACCCCTGGGCTCAGGTGATCCCCGGATACGAGATCGAGGCGAGGCTCCATCGAGGCGAGGACCACTCCGTCTTCGCCGGGCGTCGCTCGACCGACGGGCTCCCCGTCGTCCTCAAGACGATCGAGGCCGAGTATCCGGATCGCAATCGCGTCGCCGCCCTGCGGCGCGAATACGAGATCACGCGGGCGCTCGAGCCGGTGCCCGCCGTGGTGCGGGTGCTCGAGCTCGTGCCGCACGGGCGCGGGAACGTGGCGATCGTCTTCGAGCGCCTCGGACGCTCGCTCTCGGACGAGCGTCACGGCGCGCCCGGCGGGAAGCTCCCCCTCGAGAGGGTGCTCACGGTCGGCATCGCGGTGGCCGAAGCGCTCGGCGCGATCCACGAGCGCGAGATCGTGCACAAGAACGTCGAGCCGCGCACGATCCTCCTCGGCGAGGACGGCGCCATCCGCCTCGTCGATCTCGGCATCGCCTCCGAGCTCACGGTCGAGCGTCAGAATTACGCGCTCGCGAGGCGCCTCGAGGGATCGCTCCCGTACATCTCGCCCGAGCAGACGGGCCGGATGAACCGGGACCTCGACTACCGCTCGGACTACTACTCGCTCGGCGTGACGCTCTTCGAGCTCGCGACGGGGCAGCGACCCTTCGAGGCCGAGAGCGCGCTCGAATGGGTGCACGCGCACATCAGCCGTCCGGCGCCCGCTGCGAGCGAGGTCGAGCGCTCGATCCCCGAGCCCGTCTCCGACGTCCTCCGCAAGCTGATGGCGAAGAACGCCGAGAACCGCTACCAGAGCAGCTTCGGCATCGTCTCCGATCTCGCGCGCTGCCGCGACGCGCTCGCGGAGACCGGCAGCGTCGCTCCGTTCCCTCTCGGTCAGCGCGACGTCGCGCGTCGTCTGCACGTGCCGCAGGTGCTCTACGGGCGCGGGCTCGAGCGAACGATGCTCCTCGAGATCTTCGACCGGGTCGCCGCGGGCGGAACCGAGCTCTGCATGGTCTCGGGCTTCTCCGGCGTCGGGAAGTCGGCGCTGGTCGGAGAGCTCGGACGGCCGCTCGTGCACCGCCGCGGCTACATGGCGCAGGGGAAGTTCGATCAGTTCCAGCGCGGGACGCCCTACTCCGCCGTCGCGATCGCTCTGCGTGGGCTGGCACAGCAATGGCTCGCGGAGCCCGAGGAGCGGACGCGCGAGCTCCGCGACGAGCTGCTCGCCGCGGTGGCTCCGAACGCGGGGCTGCTCGTCGATCTGGCTCCGGAGCTCGGCCACATCCTCGGCCCTCAGCCGAGGGTGCCCGACCTCCCGCCGACCGAAGCCCAGAATCGCTTCCATCTCGTCTTCTCGAGCTTCGTCCGGGTGGTGGCGCGGGAGCGGCCGTTCGTCCTCTTCCTCGACGATCTCCAATTCGGGGACGCGGCGACGCTCGCGCTCATCCGTCGTCTCTCGACCACGCGCGACCTTCCCCGCTTCCTCTTGCTCGGAGCGTTCCGGAGCAACGAGGTGGACGTGGGGCATCCGCTGCGCCTCACGCTCGACGAGATCGGCGACACGCGCACGGTGCACGAGCTCCACCTCGAGCCCCTCGACGCCGAGGCCGTCGACCAGCTCGTCGCCGACACGCTGCGCCTCGAGGTGGACGAGGCGCGGGAGCTCGCGCGGCTGCTCCACGACACCGCCGAGGGCAATCCGTTCTTCCTGATCGAGATGCTGAAGACGCTCGAGCGCGATCGGGCGATCTGGTTCGCGACCGAGCTCGGACGCTGGCGGTGGGATCTCGAGGCGGTCCGGACCAGCGGTCTCAGCACCAACGTCGTCGACTTCGTCGTCGCCAACCTCAAGAAGCTGCCGGTCGACACCCAGCGCGTGCTCCAGCTGGCGGCGTGCATCGGGAACACCTTCGACCTCCGTACGCTCTCCGTGATCTGCGAGCGTGGAGCCGACCCGACGGCCGCCGCGCTCGAGCCCGCCCTGCGTCGGCACCTGCTCGTACCGTTGCACGCCGACTACAAGCTGGTCGGACGCGCGGGGACCGAGCCCATCTCCGCCGAGGGGGAGGCTCCGAATCCGACCTATCGCTTCCAGCACGACCGGGTCCAGCAGGCCGCCTACGCCCTCATCGAGCCGAACGCCCGCACGCAGGTCCATCTCTCGATCGGGCGCTCGATCCTCCGTCACGGAGGGGAAGAGGCGCGTCGGGAGCGCCTGATGGAGATCGTCGGCCACCTCGACGAAGGCCGTCGCCTCATCGAGACGGAGGCGGAACGCATCGACCTGGCGCGCCTGAACCTCGAGGCGGCCCTGCGCGCCCAACGTGCGTCCTCGTACGAGACGGCGCTGCGCTACCTCGAGATCGGCGAAGAGCTCCTGCCCGAGGATCGCTTCGACTCGCACTACGCGCTCGCGATGGCGCTCGCGACCGAGCGGCAGCAGTGCGCCTACCTCACGGCGCGCTACCCGGAGGCCGAGGCGGGTACCGAAGCGCTCCTCGCACGCGCGCACACCGACCTCGAGAAGGCCGAGATCCTCTCCACGCGGACGAGGCAGTACGCGACGATCGGCAAGATGGCGGCCTCGATCGAGGCCGCGATCGCAGGCCTCCGCCTGCTCGGCGTCCCGATGACCGAGGACCCCGATCGCGAGGCCATCGACGGCGAGCTCCGCGCGGTGGAGGAGAACCTCGGAGGTCGCGCGATCGCCGCGCTGATCGACGCGCCGGTGCTCCGGGATCCGGCGGACACCGTCGCGATCCGTCTCCTGATGGAGATCTTCCCGGCGGCCTTCCTCTCGGGGAGCGGGAACCTCTTCCCCTTCCTCGTCCTCCGCTCGGTGAACATCTCGCTCCGGGGGGGCAACAGCCCGGAGTCCGCGTTCGCCTACGCGGCGTTCGGGATGCTCCTCTGCGGTGCGCTCGGCGACCCGGCTCGCGGCCTCGAGTACGGCAAGCTCGCGGTGGCGATGAACGATCGCTTCGACGACATCGCGCTGAAGTCCCGCGTCATCTACGTGTACGCGATGTTCATCCACCACTGGAGCCACCACTGGGCGACCATGACGCCGTGGTTCCGGAGGGGGATCGAGTCGGGCTACCAGTCCGGGGACCTCCTCTACCTCGCCTACAGCGCCCAGGACTGCATCATCTGGGACCCGCGGATGGACCTCGAGAGCGCGGAGCGGGAGCACGCCGCGTACCTCGAGATCGTGCGCGAGTGCGAGTACCAGGACTCGCTCGACTCGGGGACCCTGTTCCTGCAGATGCAGCGGAACTTCCTCGGCCGCACCTCCGAGCTGCTCTCGATGAACGACGAGTCGTTCGACGAGGAGCGCTGCCTCGAAGGCATGCGCGCGCGTCGCTTCATGACGGGCGTCGCGAACTACCACATCTACAAGACCGAGATCGCCTGCCTCTACGGTCGGTTCGACGAGGCCCTCGAGCACGTGCGGGCGCAGGACCGGCTGATGGCGTCGGCGATGTCGCTGCCGCAGCTCGTGCGCTACCACGCGGTGGCCTTCCAGGTCCTCGCGGGGCTCCTGCCCCGGATGAGCCCCGCGGAGGCGAGCGAGACCCTCGCGAGGCTGCGCGCCGATCGGGAGCGGATGCGGAAGCTCGCGGACCACTGCCCGGAGAACTTCCTGCACCTCGCGCTGACGATGGAGGCGGAGCTCGCGCGTCTCGACGGACGCGCCGAGGAGGCGCTCGGCCTCTACGACGCGGCGATCGAGGCCGCCCGCCGGAGCGAGTACCTCCGCGACGAGGCGGTCGCGAACGAGCTCGCGGCGCGCCATCTGCTCGCGCTCGGCCGTCGGAAGGCGGCCGAAGGGTACGTCCGGGCGGCCGTGGGCCTCTTCGAGCGCTGGGGCGCGCATCGGAAGGTCTGGCAGCTCGAGGCGGAGCATCCGCAGATCTTCGAGCGCATGGCCCTGCGTCGTCGGGGGGCCGGACCGGCCCTCGAGGGCGGCGTGCGCGGGCAGACGTCGATCGAGTCCGTGGAGCTCGACTTCGCCTCGCTCATGAAGGCCTCGCAGGCGATCTCGAGCGAGCTCGTCCTCGAGAACCTGTGGACGACGACGATGCGCATCATGCTCGAGAACGCGGGCGCGCAGCGTGGATGCTTCGTCGTGCGGCAGGCCGGGCGGCTCGTCGCCGAGGGTTACACCGAGTCCGGCGCGTCCGGCGAGCCGGCGTCGCGGTCTCGCCCTCTCGAGGGCGAGGGATCCCTCGCGCTCCCCCTCTCGATCGTCCACCACGTGTTCCGTACGCATCAACCCGTCGTCCTGCACGACGCGACGGAGGACGCGGTCTTCGGTCGGGATGCCTACGTCGAGAGTCGGTCTCCGCGCTCGGTGCTCTGCGTGCCCCTCGTGCGCTCGGGGAAGTTCGAGGGCGTCGTCTACGTGGAGAACGGCCTGACGGCGGGGGCCTTCACCGAGGAGCGGATCGAGATCCTGAAGCTCCTGGCCGCGCAGGCCTCGATCTCGATCGAGAACGCACGGCTCTACGAGGACCAGACCCGCCTCGTCGAGGCGCAGCGGCGCTTCGTCCCGAGTCAGTTCCTCGAGAGCCTCGACCATCGCGACATCGCGAACGTCGATCTCGGCGAGCACGTCGCCAAGACGATGAGCGTCATGTTCGCGGACATCCGCGGCTTCATGCCGCTCGCCGAGCGGCTCGGTCCGCGGACCGTGATCGAGGTGCTGAACCGCTACTTCGGCACGGTCGAGCGTCCGATCGACGAGGCCGGCGGCTTCATCGACTCGTACGCCGGCGACGAGATCAAGGTGCTCTTCGACGCGGCGCCCGACGCGGCCCTCCGCGCGGGCATCGGGATGTGGCGCGCCCTCGAAGGTTTCAACGAGCGGGCCCGCCAGCGCGCGCAGCCCGAGCTCGAGATCGGCATCGGAGCGAACACCGGCCCCGTGGTGCTCGGCACCGTCGGGGCGCACAACCGCATCCAGTGCTCGGTGCTCGGGGACACCGTGAACCTGGCCTCGCGGATCGAGCAGCTGACGAAGGTCTACCGTGCCCGCTTCCTGGTGGGCGAGCACACGGTGAAGTCCCTCGAGTCGCCCGGGGCGTTCGAGCTCCGGCTGGTCGATCGGGTGGCGGTGAAGGGGCGGAACGAGGCGGTGGAGATCCACGAGGTGCTCGACGCCGAGTCTCCACGGCGGCGCGAGGCCAAGCTCGCGACCCGTCCGTTCTTGAACTCCGCGATGGAGTCCTACATGGCGCGGCGCTTCGACGAGGCGCTCTCGGCGTTCGAGGAGGTGCGGACGCGCGATCCCGAAGACGCCGTACCGACCGTCTTCCTCGAGCGCTGTCGCCGCTATCTCCGCGAGCCCCCGGCCAACGACTGGCAGGGCTTCGAGCGGCTGCTCACGAAGTGAGCAGCCGCGCGGCGCCTCTCGCCCGCGCGGGTTATTCGGGCCCGAATTGTGCCGTTCCGACGGGGGCGCGCCTACCTCGGCCCGCGTCGTCTGCGTAGCCTTCGGCCATGGTTCGTCCCTATCCCGATCCGCCCTGGGAGATGCACGGCATGGGCGTCTTCGCGCCGACGCTGACGCCCGTCGAGGACATCGAGCTGCCTCCGGGCTTCGAGCCGATGTCCGTCGCGGGCCGCTGCGCCGGCATGCTCGCGTACGTCGAGTATCGCGAGCCGTCGCCGCTCACCTACCACGAGCTGATCTGGATGCCCTGCCTCGTGCGAGCCGGCGGCTCCCGCAAGGCGCGTGGCTACTTCGTCTCGGTGATGTACGTCGACGACACCTCCACGCTCGCGGGCGGCAGGGAGATCTGGAAGCTGCCGAAGACCCTCGCGCGCTTCGAGCGCACGGAGACCGGCGTCACGGTGGACGGAGAGGACGGCACGCACGTCGAGCTCTCGTTCCGCGCCTTCGGCCCCTCGCTGCCGGCGCGCGGTCGCATCGTGACCCTCCAGCCCTCGCAGGAAGGTGTCGTCCGCTTCCAGGGCGACGCCTCGTCCAAGGTGCGCGCCGCTCGCTGCAGGGTCGTGCGCTTCGAGAGCACGCACGGTCCCTGGCAGAGCTTCCGACGGGCTTCGATGATGGCGGGGGCCGCGGTCTGGCAGGAGCCCTTCCGGAGCCACATGCAGGCCCCGACGCTGCTCCGCTGACGGGCTCAGCGCGTGTGGGGCGGCAGATCGAAGAAGGTGCGGAGGTCGAGGTAGGCCTCGCTCCGCTTGCCCTCGCTCGTGCGCGCGACGAAGGGCTCCGCCCGCTCCATCGGGAGGGAGTGCTCGTCCCGGCGCGCGAAGACGAAGACCGTGAAGAGTGCCTTCTGCCCGTCGCGGGGCACGAATTCGCGCATGCGCACGGGCACGAGCCCCGCCGCCTCGCCGCCGCGGAGCGCTCGCTCCGGTGCGCGGGCGTCGCAGCAGACGACGGCGCGTCCGTTCTCGCCGAGGAGCCTCCCCATCGAGGCGAGGTAGTCCTCGACGCCGCCGCGCAGCTCCACGCGTGCATGCGCCTTCTGCGAGTCGGGCGCAGGCGTCGACGTGCCGGGCGGCATGTAGGGCGGCGTTCCCGTCACGAGGTCGAAGGGCGCGTCGAGGCGCGAGAGCACGGCCTCGTCGCGGAGGTCGCCGTGGAAGAGACGGATGCGCTCCCCTTGCCCGTTGCGCTCGACGTTGCGGCGCACGAGCTCGAAGGAGACCTCCTGGGCCTCGACGGCGTCGAAGCGGGCGAGCGGCAGCTTGTACGCCACCATCAGGAGAACCGAGCCGAGCCCGCAGCCGAGATCGCAGCAGCGCCGGGCCTCGGGCTTCGCGCGGATCGCCTCGTAGGCGGTCGCGACGTCGTCGAGCGAATACCGATGCCCGCGCTCCCGCTGGTAGACGCGATAGCCGCCCGTGAGGGCGTCGTCGGTGATCGGATCGTCCGGGCCGAGGTACCGGGAGGGCTCAGCCATCGGACTCGGCGTAGGCCGCCATCGTCTCGTTCTCGTCGTACGCGTGCTCGAAGCCCGTCGCCTTCTTGAAGGCGCTCGCGTCGATGACGATCGGGTACTTGAGGTGCTCGACCGCGCCCTTCGGGAGCGTCGGAAGCCCGAAGCGACCGAGCGTGAGGTTGAGGAGCGGCTCGGGGACGGGCGTGTTGGTGCGGCCGGTCTCGCGCACGAGCACGGAGAGGGGCACGGGCGGCGGGCCGGCGACGTTGAACACGCCGCGGATCTGCTTCTCGAGCGCGAGCACGATCGCGTCGGCCGCGTCGTACTCGTGCATGAAGTGGTAGAGGGGATCGAAGCCGAGCACGGTCGGCACGCGCGGTCCGCGAAGGAACGAAGCGAGGGTTCCGTGGCGTCCGGGTCCGAGCGTGTAGCAGATGCGCAGGACCGAGGTGTGGAGCTCGGGGAAGCGCCAGAGCGCGGAGCCCGCGTAGAGGTCGGCGGCGACGAGGTCGGCGAGCTCCGGGAAGGAGTTCAGCGCGAGCGGGGGCTCGTCCTCGGTGTGGTAGAGCGGCGAGTCCGGCGCGGCGCCGTAGTACGTGTGCCGGCCGACGAAGACGAAGCGCGAGACGCCGTAGCGCGCGCAGTGGTCGACGATCGCGCGCGTGCCCTGCAGGTTGATGCGGTAGCGATCGGGGCTCTTGTTCGTCAGGTGCGTGACGGTCGCCATGTGGATCACGGCGTCCGGACGGAAGGTGCGGAACACGTCCTCGGCCGGGCGCTTGCGGATGTCCGCCTGCACGACCTCGACGCCCTCGGGCGCATGGGCCCAGGGACGGCGGTCGATGCCGTGGACTTCGTGTCCCTGCTCCTTGAGGCGTCGCGCGACGAGCCGACCGAGCTTCCCGGAGATTCCCGTGATGAGGACCTTCATCGAACTTCCCTTCCGTCGTCGCGTGACGTGCCGCCGAGCTCGAGCGAGGCCGGATCGAGCGAGCCCTCGCGGATCCTCCGGCCCTGCTCGATGAGGCCGGCGATCCGGCTCCGGACCTTCTCCACGTGCACGAGGATCTCCTCGTCCGACTCCCTCCCCGTTCCCTCGAAGAGCATCGGCTCGCCGAAGAGGAGCTGGAAGGTCGCCGGCCGCGGCACGGGCAGGAGATAGCGCGGAACCGGGATGTAGGGGAGGCCGAGGGCCTTCCCGAGCCCGTAGAGGTTGAGGATCGTCGGGAAGGCCTCACCGCCGCCGACGAAGCCGAAGGGGAGGATCGGCGTCTTCGTCTCGAGCGCGAGGCGCATGAAGCCGGTGCCGAAACGCACGAGCGAATCGGACTCGTGGTAGAGCTTCGCCGTGCCGCGCGCGCCCTCCGGGAAGATCATCAGCAGACGGTCTTCCTTGAGCAGCCGGATGCAGTGCTCGGGCAGGCCCGTGAGCTGACCGGCCTTGCCGAGGATCTGCGCGGCGCCCGGGACGCGGCTCAGGAACTTCTCGATCATGCCCTGCGCGAGGCGAGGGGGGTCGAGCTCGAAGAAGCAGGCCGCGATCACCATCGCGCCGTCGATCGCCACGCCGCCCGAATGGTTGCCGATGAGCATGCCGCGGCCGCTCTTCGGGACGTTCTCCCTCCCGAAGACCTGGACGTGGAAGTAGTCCTTGTACGCCTTCCCGAGCACCGAGAAGAAGAGCGCGAGGTCGGACTTCGAGACGCCGTACGGATCGATGCCGTGCTTGTTGAACGGCAGCTCCAGCGCGTCGACCCGATCCTCCACCTCGGGCGAGAGGAAGTCGCGAACGTCGAAGGTCTCGCTCATCGGCTCAGCCGAGGGCCTTCTCGAGCGCCGCGACGAGCGCCGCATCGTCCGGGCGGACCTTCGGCGAGAAGCGCGCGAGGATCGTCCCGTCGCGGCCGACGAGGAACTTCCCGAAGTTCCACGCGATGTCGCCCGCGGGCTCGGGGCCGACGTCGGAGGCGACGAGGTGCGCGTAGAGCGGCGCGCGACCGGGGCCGTTGACGTCGAGCTTCGCGAAGAGGGGGAAGGTGACGTCGTAGGTCGTCTTGCAGAACGACTCGATCTCCTCGGGTGTGCCCGGCTCCTGACCCATGAACTGGTTGCAGGGGAAACCGAGGACGGAGAAGCCGCGACCCGCGTAGCGGCGTTGCAGGGCCTCGAGGCCTTCGTATTGGGGCGTCAGCCCGCACTTCGAGGCGACGTTGACGAGGAGCAGCACGTGTCCCGCGTAGTCACGCAGGGCCTTGGGCTCGCCCTTCAGCGTCGGGAGGGTGAAGTCGTGGACCGTGGTCATGGTCGCCATCGTGGGGCAGGGCCCCCCCTCGGTGCAACGCCGCTTCGCTGGCCGGCTTGCCTTCCGGGCGAACATGGCCAAGTTCCCGGGAAGGGGGCCCCGACAGCCCCCCATCGCCATGCCCACGAAGTCCCCGAAGACCCCCAAGCCCCTCGCGAAGCCCGTCGACGACGTCGTGCTCGTGCACGCGCCCACGGAAGACGGGAAGGGCCTGCAAGTCCTCCGGAAGCGCGGAGACACCCTCTCGGCCGGCGAGGTCCGCCCGGTGGAGGAGGGCAAGCCCCTCACCGGCGAGCTCGTCCGCCTGAAGCCGCGCGAGGAGATGCCCGCGCTCTGCGACGTCGAGGTCCTCTACGGGCCCGACGGCGCGGAGTCGAAGGGCCCGGCCCAAGTGGCCACCGACGAGTACCGCGCCGGCTGGGCCGCGATCTGGGGCAAGAAGAAGGCCGAGGCCTCGTCCCGCACGAAGGCCGATCCGCGCCTCCTGAACTAGGCCGCTCCGTGATCGTGGAGACCTACCGGGGGCTCGCGCTCCGCTACGGCATCGACGCTTCGAAGGTGCCCGCTCCGCTCGCGACGCGCTTCGTCGGCCTCGGCCTCGACGCGTCGACGAAGGCCTGGATCGACGACTCGATCGCGAACCCACACGGCAAGGCGCAGATGGCGGCGCGTGCGCTCGCGGCGAAGGTCATGAGCGACTACGACGCGAACGCCCTGCTCGGCACGCACGACATGCGGGTGCTCGGGCGAGCGCAGTGGCAGCGCTTCGTCGGCGGCCGCGCGAAGGGCCGCCTGCTCGACGTCGGTGCCGGCGATGGCCACGTGACGCGCGAGCTCGCCCCCCTCTTCGATTCCGTCGTCACGACCGAGCTCTCGACACGCATGGCGGAGCGCCTGCGGAAGCAGGGCTACGTCTGCCACACGATCGACGTCGCCGAAGAGCCCCTGCCGGAGCCGGGTCGCTTCGACGCGATCGCGCTGCTCAACGTGATCGATCGGACGAGCCGTCCGTTCACGATGCTCGAGCGCCTCCGCGACCTCCTCGCGGACGACGGCTTCCTCGTCGTCGCGGTGCCGCTCCCGCTGCGGCCGCACGTGCACGTGGGCGCGAAGACCGTCGACCCCGACGAGCTCCTCCCCGTCGACCGCCGCTCGTTCGAGCACGCGGCCGCGACGCTCGTCGAGGTCGCGTTCGCCGGTCTCGGCCTGGTCGTCGATGCGTGGACGCGCGTCCCCTACCTCTCGCGAGGCGACGGGACGGTCGCGGCGTTCACGCTCGACGACGCGGTCTTCGTGCTCTCGAAGCGCGCCTGAGCGCCGTTCAGCCGAGGTCGAAGACGAGTACCTCGGCGTCGTCGACGCCTTCGACCGTCACCAGCGCCTCGTCCGAGAACGCCGCTCCGTCGCCTTCGCCCATCGCATGGCCGTTCACCACGGCCTTGCCGCGAGCGACGTGGACCCACGCGTGGCGTCCCTTCGCGAGCGGGAGCTCGGTCTTCATGCCTGCATCGAGGATGCCCGCGTAGAGGCTCGCGTCGGTGCGGATCGTCACGCTGCCGTCGCGACCGTCGGGCGAGGCGACGAGGCGGAGCGTCCCGAGCTTCTCTTCGCGGGAGAAGCGCTTCTGCTCGTAGCCGGGCGGGAGGCCCTGCCGCTCGGGGAGCAGCCAGATCTGGAGGAAGTGGACCGGCTCCGCGTCCGACGCGTTGTACTCGCTGTGCCGGACGCCCGTGCCCGCGCTCATCCGCTGCACGTCGCCGTAGCGGATCACCGAGCCGTTGCCCATCGAGTCCTTGTGCGCGAGCCCGCCCTCGAGCACGTAGGAGACGATCTCCATGTCCCGATGCGGATGCGGAGGGAAGCCCATGCTCGGATCGACGCGGTCGTCGTTGATCACGCGGAGCGCGCGGAACCCCATGTGCCGCGGATCGTAGTAGTCCGCGAACGAGAACGTGTGATGCGAGTCGAGCCATCCATGCCGCGCATGCCCTCGCTCGTTCCCTGGTCGCATCCGAATCATGGTCGCCTCCGGCGGGCCGTGTCGTGGACCCGTGCACCCATCATGAGGCTCGGAAACGTCGAGCCAACGAGCAATCGATCGATGGGGGGTATCGGTGGGGTCGATGGGTGGGGTGGAGAGTAACGACGGGGGGGCGCTGCGCGGGTCGCGAGCCGCGCGCTCCCGAGTGATGCATCATCCTCGTTCCTGGAGGCGCGACCCATGCTGCCGGCCGAGGACGTGATTCGACTCAACCAGTATGCGCAGGGCGTCCGGCCCATGTCGGAGGCGTCGTCGTGGTTCGCCTCGCTGGAGGCGGGGCAGAAGCAGGACGTGCTGCGCGTGCTCGCGGCACTGATCCAGCAGGCGCATCCGCGGCCGACCGAAATCCCGGAAGCGATTCGCAAGGCCGGTCTGAAGCCGACGCATACCCCCTCGGTCTTGCTCGGAAAGGGGCCATTCACCGCCCAGGCCGCGAAGGTCTGGGGCCTTCCGGAAGAGGAGCAGCCACGTTCGTTCTCGCTCTTCGTCGCACTGCTCGGCATCGCGGACGGGCGCAGACGTCGAACCGAATGCGCCGATGGATGCAGCCATTGGTGGCACCAGGATCCGTCTCGCTGAGGCCGCAGGCTCCCCCAGCCGGCTCCCGCTCGTCGGCTCGCGCGCTCGTGCTACGTGCGCCCCATGCGACGCCGACTCCTCATCGCGTCGAGCCGACATCGGACGGTCGAAGAGGCCTCGTGGTCCGGCATCGGACGCTAGGGCGGATACCTCGAGAGGGACGACGGAGACGCGAGCTGTCTCGTCGCGGCCCGCGTGGCCGCGGACGGCCTCGTCGGAGTGCCCTATTCGGCGGTCCTCGAGACGATCGAGCGCGACGACGACACGGACGATCTCCACGTGCTCGCCAGGCACCGGCTCGGCCGCCGAGCGTCGCTCGTCGATGGAAGCGCCCTCCGCGGCGATCGGGTGGACTATCTCCCGCTCGAGGCCTGTCCGGCGCGCGCCGCCTTCATGCTCGATCGAGGTGAGGAGGACGACTCCGCGCTCGTCGTCGTGAGGGACATCGCGCCGAGCGACGGACAGCCGGTGCGGAGGACCCTGCCAGAGGACCTCGACGAGAGGGGATGCGCACTGCTCGACTGAGGCGCGCAGCGCTCCTCACACCACGCGACACACCCGCACGTCCCTGCTCTTGGGATGACGTGCGGTGACGCCTTCTCGCATGCGTCGTTTCGTGATGCGATTCGAAGAGGAGGCGGAACATGCGCACACTTCGACTTCGTACGTGGCTCACCTCGATCGCGCTCGCGAGCGTCTTCGTGCTCGCGGCGGGGGAGGCGGTGGCCCAGAATCCGGTCCAATCCGTCGGGCAGGGCATGCTCGTCTTCGAACGCGCCCTGAAGTGGGAGTCGATGAGCGACGGATGGCGCGATCGGCGGGACGCCTGGATCGCGCAGGTGAATGCGGCGCGCACGCCGGCGCAGCTCGCGCAGGCCGCGCTCGCGCTCGAGAGCGGGATGGGTTGGCAGGCCGTCAACGACACGTGGGCCGGGCAGAGGGACGCGTGGGTCGCGAGCCTGCGCGCGGCCGACGATGCGGGGGACGTCGCGAAGGCCGTGTTGGCCCTCGAGAACGCGACGAAATGGGAAGCGGTCTCCGACCAATGGGCGGGCGCGCGCGACGCGTGGGTCGCACGGATGCGCGGCCTCGCCGGAGGCTGAGTCGCGGACGGGGGGAGCCATGGAAGGAACGGGATCGAAGCGATGGGCACGTGGGCTCGCGGGGGCGGCGACTTCGTCCGCGCTCGCCCTCACGGCGACGATGGCCTCGGGCGTGCTCGCGCTCGACGAGACGTTTCCACCCGAGGTGGCCGGCATCCGATTCGGCCAGCCGATCTCTCGCGTCGAGCGGTCGTGCGCGGACGAAGGAGGAACGTGGTCGGGAGACGCGTGCGAGCTCGGCTCGGGCGCCGACCGGATGCTCGTGACCGCGGAGGCGTGCCGTGGTCGGAAGGTCTGTCGCGTCTCGATGATCGACACCGATCGCTTCCCCGCAGAGGACGTGGCCGGCTGGGTGGGCCGCTTCCAGTCTCGCCGTCGCACGCTCGTCGAGCGCCATGGCGAACCGAGCGTGCATCGGTCGCGGACGGATTGCGCCCGCGCCGTGCTCGACTCCGACGACGCAGCCTGCATCGTGAACGAGAGTGGGAACTCCGTTTCGATCGCCTGGTCGGTCGGCGGAGGCCGCGTGGTCCTCCGGCTGTACAAGAACGAGCGCCGTCGATCGCTCCAGATCGAGGAGCGCTACGAGTCGCCCACGGCTGTCGCCGAGGACGCCGAAGTCGAAGCGCCCGTGCGCCACTGAGGCGCGAAACGGATGCGCACGGTCCGGCCCCCGTAGGCCGCGAGATCGACCTCGTAGTGCGGAGGAACCCCAGCGCTCGGGGGCCTCCCCAGGCGGGCCTGGCCGAGTCCGCGCTCGATCGCTGTGCCGGGCGCTCACGTGCCGCAGTTGAGACCTGTAACCCTCCGGGGTGTCGCACTAGACTGAGCGGATTACGAGCTAGGTGGTGGCTTCATGGTGGTTCGCATGCGCACATGTGGAGAAGCGTGGTCGAACGCGTTCGGCCCGGGGTTGGCATACGCGAGCGGAGCTCGCTTCGTCGTCGTCGCCCTGCTCGCGACCGTCGTCGGCTGTAGCGACGGCCCCGCGGCCCCGGCGAGCCAGCCCGAGGCCACGTCGGCCGCGCAGTCGGCGCTGATCGGCACGGACGGCGCGCTCACGGTCAATGCGGCGAACACGGTGCTGAACCAATACGCCGTGCTCGGCGCCAACGCGGCCGTCGGAGCGACGAGCCTCACCGTGACGAACATCGCGGATCTCACGTCCGCCACGTACGGGGCCCTGGCGGCGGGCGACCTGATCCTCGTGGTCCAGATGCAGGGCGCCACCATCGACTCGACCAACACCGCCACCTACGGCGCGGTCACGGCCTTCAACGGCGCGGGCAACTACGAGCTCATCGGCGTGGCGGGAGTGAGCGGCAACGTCGTCCAGCTCGATCCGACGGGCGGCGGGCTGAAGAACGCGTACACGACCACCGGGCGCACGCAGATCGTCCGCATCCCGCAGCTCAGCTCCCTCACGGTGAACGCCGGCGCCTCCATCGTCCCGACCGCCTGGGACGGCACCCGCGGTGGCGTCGTCGCCGTCCACGTCACGGGGACCGCCGCGATCCAAGGCACCGTCGACGCCTCGGGCGCCGGCTTCCGGGGCGGCGTGGTCGACAACAACTCGAACGGGCCCGGCTCCAACACCACGGTCTATCGCTCGGCCTCGTCCAACGACGGGGCCGAGAAGGGCGAGAGCATCGCCGGCTTCCAGACGGAATACGACGCGCTGAACGGTCGCTACGGCCGCGGCGCGCCCGCGAACGGCGGCGGAGGCGGTGACTCGCACAACGCGGGCGGTGGAGGCGGTGCCAACGCGAGCGCCGTGGCCGGCACGTGGACGGGCGCCGGGACGATGCTCGTCACGCCGAGCTCGCCGCTCTCCGCCTGGGCGCTGGACCCCGCGTACATCGCCAACGGGAACGCGCTGACCGCTTCCCCGGGTGGCGGCCGCGGCGGCTACACGTACTCGTCCAACAACGCGGACGCGACCACGGTGGCACCGGGCAACGGGGCCTGGGGCGGGGACAGTCGGCGCGAGGTCGGAGGTCTCGGGGGACGACCCCTCTCGCCTTCGGCGAACGGTCGTCTCTTCTTCGGCGGCGGCGGCGGCGCAGGCGATGCGAACAACAGCGTCGGCGGAGCGGGCGGTCGTGGCGGCGGCCTCGTGCTGCTGATCGCCGGGACGGTCAACGGCTCCGGCAGCATCCGCGCGAACGGAGCGAACGGCGCCAGCACGACGGGCGCCGGCAACGACGCCCCCGGAGGCGGAGGCGCGGGTGGCACGCTGGTGATCCAGGCCACCTCCCTCGGCGGGGTCTCGGCCCAGGCCAATGGCGGCGTGGGCGGCAATCAATCCATCGGCTCGGCCGAGGCCGAGGGGCCCGGCGGCGGTGGAGGCGGCGGCTTCATCGCGACGAGCGGAGGCACGATCACGGTCTCGGCCGCCGGCGGCACGGGCGGAACGACCAATTCCAGCGCCCTGACCGAGTTCACGGCGAACGGAGCGACGGCCGGCGGTGCTGGCGACTCGAGCGCATCCGCCGCGACGCTCGTCGGGCTCGTCGACGGCACTCCGCCCGATACGTCGATCACCTCGCAGCCTCCGGTCGCGTCGAGCTCGACGTCGGCCTCGTTCTCGTTCTCCTCGACCGATGCCAACCCGACCTACCAGTGTCGTCTCGACGCGGGAGCGTGGACGGCGTGCACGTCGCCGCGGACCTACGCGGGCCTCTCGGAGGCGAGCCATACGTTCGAGGTGCGCTCGCTCGATCCCTCCCTGAACGTCGATCCGACGCCGGCGAGCTACACGTGGACGGTCGATCTCACCGCCCCCGACACGACCATCACCTCGGGCCCTCCGACTACGTCCACCTCGCGCGCGGCGACGTTCACGTTCACCTCGTCGGACAACACCGTGACGTTCGAGTGCAGCGTCGACGGTGGAGCCTTCACCGTCTGCACGTCTCCCCTCGGCCTGACGGGCCTCGCGGACGGAGCGCATTCGCTCTCGGTCCGGGCGGTGGATCCCGCCGGCAACGTCGATTCGACGCCCGCCAACTACGCATGGACCGTCGACGCGACCCCGCCCGACACGCAGATCACGTCGCAGCCTCCGGCGGCGACGTCATCGTCCTCGGCCAGCTTCGCGTTCTCGTCGCCCGATGCCACCGCGACCTTCCGCTGCAGCCTCGACGGCGCGCCGTTCGCAGTGTGCACGACGCCTCTGACGTACGTCGGCCTCGCGGACGGGAGCCACACCTTCGCCGTCGAGGCGGTCGACCCCGCCGGCAACATCGATCCCACGCCGGCGAGCTACACGTGGACGGTCGATACGCTCCCACCCGACACGACCCTCACGTCCGTCCCGCCGCTGGTCGGGAGCTCCCCCGCGGTCTCGTTCGGCTTCACGTCGAACGACGGCGGCGCCTCGTTCGAGTGCCGAGTCGACGGGGGAGCGTTCTCCGCGTGCACCTCGCCGACGATGCTCGGCGCGCTCGCCGACGGCTCGCATACCTTCGAGGTGCGTGCCGTCGATGCCGTGGGCAACGCCGATCCGACGCCGGCTTCGTACACCTTCACGATCGACACGATCGCTCCGGACACGGTGCTCACGTCGACGCCCCCGTCGATCTCCGCGTCGTCGAGCGCGGGCTTCCAGTTCGCCTCGCTCGGCGGAGGCGTCGCCTTCGTCTGCGTCGTCGACGGGGGCGCACCGACGCCGTGCAGCTCGCCGCTGTCGCTGACGGGGCTCGCGGATGGCTCGCACACCCTCGAGGTCTCGGCGGTGGACGCGGCCGGAAACGTCGATCCCACGCCGGCCTCCTACACCTGGACGGTGGACACGTCGCCGCCGGACACGGCGATCACCTCGCAGCCCGCCGATCCGACGGCGAGCGTGGACGCGGTCTTCGCCTTCAGCGCGCCGGACGGAACGGCGACGTTCGAGTGCAGCCTCGACGGGGGAGCGTTCACGGCGTGCGCGACGGGTCAGTCGTACCAGGGCCTCGCCGAGGGCGGGCATGCGTTCGCGGTGCGCGCGGTGGACGCCGCCGGCAACGTCGATCCGACGCCCGCGACGTACGCGTGGACGGTGGACACGACGGCTCCGGACACGTCGATCGTCTCGGGTCCTGCCGATCCCACGAACCAGACGTCCGCGTCGTTCACGTTCGGCTCCCCGGATCCGACGGCCACGTTCCAATGCGACCTCGACGGAGCGGGCTTCGCCCCGTGCAACGCGAGCGAGGTCTTCTCGGGTCTCTCCGAGGGCAACCATACGCTCGCGGTCCGCGCCGTGGACGCTGCGGGGAACGTCGATGCGACGCCTGCGAACTACGGCTGGGTGGTGGACCTCACGCCGCCCGACACGTCGATCACCTCGGCGCCGCCGAGCGTCGACAACGCGACGACCGTGACGTTCGCGTTCACGTCGACGGAAGCCGGCGCGACCTTCGAGTGCAGCACGGACGGAGGCCCCTTCGTTCCCTGCGCCAGCGGCACGACGGTGTCCGGTCTCTCGGCCGGCAGCCATACCTTCGAGGTCCGCTCCGTCGACGCAGCCGGCAACGTGGACCCGACCCCCGCGTCGTACACGTGGACGATCGACACCTCCACGCCCGACACCCAGCTCACGGCGCATCCGAATGCGCTGACGAACGTTCCCGACGCGACGTTCGAGTTCACCTCGAACGATGCGACCGCGACCTTCGAGTGCAGCTTCGACGGAGCGGCCTTCGCGCCGTGCACCTCGCCGACGATCGAGTCCGGTCTCGCGGAGGGTGATCACACCTTCTCCGTCCGGGCACGCAACACCGCCGGCACCGTGGACGCCACCCCGGCGAGCTTCACGTTCACCGTGGACACGACGCCGCCCGACACGGCGTTCGCGACCCAGCCGCCGGCGGAATTCACCACCGCAACGCCGACGTTCACCTTCACCTCGCCGGACGCCAGCGCGACGTTCGAGTGCAGTCTGGACGGAGCGGCCTTCACGGCCTGCCCGGCGACCTACACGACGCCCACCCTGGTCCTCGGCATGCACGACCTCGTCGTTCGTGCGGTGGATCCGGCGGGGAACGTCGATCCCACGCCGATCTCCCACGAGTTCCTCGTGGTCACCGTGCCGCTCGACGGAGGCCTCCCCGACGCGGGCGCCGACGGAGGCGAGGACGCGGGCGCCGACGCCGGTCCGGACGGTGGCGTGACCGACGGTGGGACCGACGCGGGGCACGGCCGCGGCGGTGTCGTCGGCGGCGCTTGCTCCTGCCGCGCGGCGGGCGCGGGCTCCGGCGCGTCGGATGCCTCCTGGTCGTTCGGTGCGCTCGTCCTCGGCCTCGTCTTCGCCCGCGTGCGGCGCAGGCGGAGCGCGAGGGGCGTGCGCGAAGGGTGAGCTCCGCGCCTCGCCGAGGAGGCGAGGCGCGGGACATCGCAGCACGGCGGGGCCGGAGTCGGCCCCACCGTGGAGCCGTGCCCCTCGATCGGCGGTCGTGCTCTCCGGCATGTCATGATGCGCAGGTGATCGCCGCTCTCGAAGCGCGTCGCGCAGGCCTCCTCGGTCGCGACCATTGGACCCGCAACCTCGTCTCCGGCGCCATCGTCGGGGTGGTCGCGCTGCCCTTGGCCATGGCCTTCGCCATCGCCTCCGGAGCGAAGCCGGAGCAGGGCCTCTACACGGCGATCCTGTCCGGATTCGTCGTATCCGTCTTCGGCGGCAGTCGGGTCCAGATCGCGGGACCCACCGGCGCCTTCATCGTCGTGCTCTCGGACATCACGGCACGACACGGCATCGGCGGCCTGCAGGTGGCCACGCTGATGGCGGGCGTCATGCTCGTCGGGCTCGGCGTCGCGCGGCTCGGCGCGGTGGTGAAGTTCATGCCCGATCCGGTGATCGTCGGTTTCACCGCGGGCATCGGTCTCACGATCTTCGTCGGGCAGTGGCGCGACTTCTTCGGGCTGTCGCAGGTCACGGGCCACCACTTCCACGAGAAGCTCTGGCACCTCGCGCGCTCCCTGCCCCACCTCCACCCCGCCACGACGGCCCTCGGATGCGTGGCCCTGCTCGCCGTGCTCGCGTCTCCCCTCGTCCCGGGGCTTCGTCGGATTCCGGGGCCCCTCGTCGCCCTGGTCCTGGGGACGGCCCTGCAGGCCGGATTGCAGCTCGAAGGCGTGTCCACGATCGGGAGTGCCTTCGGAGGCATCCCCCGCGGCCTTCCGACACCGTCGCTCCCCGCGATCGATCCGGACGGAGTGATCGAGCTCATCGGCCCCGCCTTCACGATCGCGATGCTCGGCGCCATCGAGTCGCTGCTCTCGGCCGTCGTGGCCGACGGCATGGCCGGCACGAGGCACGACTCGAATCAGGAGCTCATCGGCCAAGGCCTCGCGAACATCCTCGCTCCCTTGTTCGGCGGCTTCGCGGCGACGGGAGCGATCGCGCGGACGGCCACCAACATCCGCAACGGCGGCACGAGTCCGATCGCGGGCATCGTGCATTCCGTGACGCTCCTGCTGGTGCTCCTCTTCCTCGCTCCGCTCGCGGCGAGCATCCCGCTCTGCGTGCTCGCCGCGATCCTCTTCGTGGTCGCGTGGAACATGAGCGAAGCCAGGCACTTCGCGAAGATCGTGCGCCGCGCGCCACGCGGCGACGTCGTCATCCTCCTGCTCACGTTCGCGCTCACCGTCTTCGCGGATCTGGTGGTCGCGGTGAACATCGGCGTGATCCTCGCGACCCTGAATTTCCTCCGGCGCATGGCGGCGAGCGTCGAGGTGGCCGAGGTCTCCGGAGACGAGCTCGCCCAACGCTCGGGCCTCGAGCTCCCGAAGGACGTCCTCGTCTATTCGGTGGAGGGCCCGTTCTTCTTCGGCGCGGTGGAGAAGTTCGAGCGTGCCATGGCGAGCACGCATTCCGATCCGCGTGTCCTCGTCCTCCGTCTCGGTTGGGTTCCGTTCGTGGACGCGACGGCGCTCGAGACGCTCGAAGAGGCGATCCACGGACTGAAGAGGCGAGGTGTCGTCGTCCTCCTCGTCGGCGCGAATCCGAGGGTCGAGGGACAGCTCGAGAAGGCCGAGATCCTCGAGCTGGTCGGACGCGAGAACGTCTTCGGCGACCTCGCGAGCGCGCTCGAGGCGAGCGAGACGCGAAGGTCGTCGAAGCGCCCTCCGTCCGCGCATCCCGCCGCGTGAGCCCCGGCTCTCAGACCATGCTCGCGGAGCTCGCGTACGTCTCGGGCCGGGGAGCGACCTTCTCGTAGAGGCGGAGCACGCACGGGAGCTCCCGGTCCACGCGGCGCTCGACGAACGCCGCGGGCATTCGACCCCCGAATCCGTTGTACGTCACGACCGCCGTGCCGACGGGCGCGGCGTGGAGGAGCGCCTCGGCATGCGCGACGTCGAGCGCGTAGCGCTCTCGCCCGAGGACCACGTCCGTGTCGATGCAGTCCACGTAGCCGAAGAGGTTCTCGCCGAAGGGGTTGAAGAAGTAGTAGGCGTCGACGACCGGGAGAGGCATCGCCCCGAGCTCCCCGACACGGAAGTCCACGCGTTCGCCGACCGAGAAGCGCCTCGCGAGCTCGTTCGCGCTCTTCACCAGATGCGGCCGGTGCTCGAGGCCGAGCCATCGCGTGGACCCCGAGAGTGCCGCGACCACGCAGAGCTTGCCGGCGCCGGAGCCCACGTCGAGGGCGCTCCGCGCTCCGAGCTCGTCGAGCCAGGCCGCGACCCGGTAGGCGACCGAGACGGGCGTCCAGAAGCAGGACGAGAGCCGCGCGAGGTCGCGGGGCAGGTGACGGTCGAAGTCGGCGTCGCTCGGACATCGTCCGCTGGCGAGGGCCAGGGCGATCGCGCGCGCGGCGTCGGACTCGGCCACCGCCGCGGCGGAGGGCGTCCGGTCGGTCTCGTCGAGGCTCATGGGCACCGTGCCTCCGCACGACCGCGCGCGGCCGCGAGGTCGTGGACGAGGCGTTGGTGCTCGGCGAGGAGCTCGCGGGGCAGCGTGGTCGCGAGCTTCGAGAAGAAGCCTCGAGTCCGCTCGGTCTCCTCGAGCCAGGCGTCGGCATCGACGTGGAGCAGCTCTCGGAGCGCCGCGTCCGTGACGTCGAGGCCGGCGCGATCGATCGCCTCGAGGGTGGGGAGGAGCCCGATCGGCGACTCCTTCGCCCCGCCGCGCCCTTCGACGCGCTCGAGGATCCACGCGAGCACGCGGAGGTTGTCCCCGAATCCCGGCCAGAGGTACCGACCCGACGCATCCGTCCGGAACCAATTCACGTGGAAGATCCGCGGTGGCCGCGTGAGCTTCCGTCCGACGGAGAGCCAGTGCCCGAAGTACGCGCCGAGGTCGTATCCACAGAACGGCAGCATCGCCATGGGATCGTTCCGCGGCACGCCCACCTGACCGGTCGCGGCTGCGGTCGTCTCGCTCACCATCGTCGCGCCCAGGTAGACGCCGTGCGCGAAGCTGCGCGCCTCGTAGACGAGCGGCGCCAGCTTCGCGCGACGGCCGCCGAAGAGGATCGCCGAGATCGGCACGCCCGACGCGAGGTCGAACGTCCCCTCCGCCGACGGACACTGCGCGAGCGGAGCGGTGAAGCGCGAGTTCGGATGCGCGGCCGGGCCCTTGGACCGGCCCGCCGTCCAGGGCTGACCGCGCCAATCCTCGAGCACCTCGCCCTCGGGCAACGTCTCGAGCCCCTCCCAGTACACCCGCCCGTCGCTCCGTCGCGCGACGTTCGTGAAGAGGACGTCGTGGGAGAGCGACTCGAGCGCGTTCGGATTCGTGCGACGGCTCGTTCCCGGAGCGACGCCGAACATGCCGTTCTCCGGGTTGATGGCCCAGAGGCGACCGTCGGGGCCGGGATGCATCCAGCAGATGTCGTCCCCGACCGTGTCGACCTTCCAGCCGGGGAGCGACGGGACGAGCATCGCCAGGTTCGTCTTGCCGCATGCGCTCGGGAAGGCGGCCGCGACGTAGTGCTTCTTTCCCTCGGGGCTCGTCAGACCGAGCAGTAGCATGTGCTCGGCGAGCCATCCTTCGTCGCGGCCTTCCACGCTGGCGATCCGCAGGGCATGGCACTTCTTGCTGAGGAGCGCGTTCCCGCCGTAGCCGGAGCCCACCGACCAGATCTCCCGTTCTTCGGGGAAGTGGACGATGTAGCGACGCTCGGGCGAGAGGTCGCCGAGGGAATGGAGGCCGCGTACGACGCGCGTCGTGCTCGACAGGTGGTCGAGGGCCACCCGACCCATCCGCGTCATCAGCCGTAGGCTCAGGACGACGTAGGGGCTGTCCGTGAGCTCGACGCCGACGCGTGCGTACGGCGAGCCGGCGGGCCCCATGAGATAGGGCACCACGTACATCGTGCGGCCGCGCATCGCTCCTTCGAAGAGCGGCCAGACCCGCTCGAGCGCCTGGCCGGGGCTCATCCAGTGATTCGTCGGTCCGACGTCCTCGGCCCTCGGCGTCGAGATGAACGTCAGGTGCTCGGTGCGCGCGACGTCCGTGGGATCGCTGCGATGGAGATGGCTACGCGGATGGCGGTCCGAATCGAGCGGGAGGAGCGTCCCGTCCTCGAGCATCGCGCGCTCGAGCCTCGCGCGCTCGGCGTCGGACCCGTCGCAGAGGTGGATCCGTTCCGGGTTCGTATGGGCGGCCATTCGCTCGATCCACTGGACGAGCGGGACGTGGGGGATGGCGTGGAGCTCCGACATGGGCATGCCGCCCGCTTTGCAACGGCCGTGCCCGACCTCGGGTCGCGCGGAAACGTGCTGCTGGAACAGGATTCCGTCGCTCGCACGACCCCCGGAGCGCGGCGCATCGCGCGAGCCGTCAGACTGGCGCTCCCTTCAGCGAGCCATGTGGCGATGCGACTCCATGGATGTCATTCTGGTGGTCCAATGGCGCGAAAACGACAAGATGACGCCGAAAGTTCCGCGGTCCTCGTGTCGCCGGCCATGAGGGCGCTCGACCGCACGCTGCGCGCGGTGGCGCCGAAGGACGTCACGCTGACGATCGTCGGCGAGAGCGGGACGGGCAAGGAGGTGGTCGCACGGCGGGCGCACTCGCTCTCGTCGCGCGCGAAGGGACCCTTCGTCCCGATCAACTGCGCCGCGATTCCCGAGGCCCTCCTCGAGAGCGAGCTCTTCGGTCACGAGAAGGGAGCCTTCACCGGCGCCTCGGGCCTGGCACGCGGGAAGATCGAGGCGGCCCACGGAGGCACGCTCTTCCTCGACGAGATCGGCGAGATGCCCCTTCCGTCCCAGGCGAAGCTGCTCCGCTTCCTCGAGAACCGGCGCTTCATGCGCGTCGGGGGCAACCGCAAGATCGAGGCGGACGTCCGCCTCGTGGTGGCGACGCTCCGCCCGCTCGAGAGCGAGGTGCGCGCCGGCCGCTTCCGGAACGACCTCTACCATCGCATCCAGGGCATCACGCTGCGCGTTCCCCCGCTGCGGGAGCGCAGGGCCGACATCGGACCGCTGCTCGAGCACTTCCTCGCCGCCTTCGTCCGGAGGCACGGCGTGGAACGACCGAGGCTGACGCGCGAGGCGAAGCGCCTCCTGCTCGCCCACGACTGGCCCGGGAACGTGCGCGAGCTCCGCAACGTCGCCGAGATGCTCTGCCTGCTCCGCAGCGGCCGCCCCGTCCGTGCGAAGGATCTGCCGAGCGTCTTCGTCGCGGGCGCGTCCGGTCGTCCCGACGCGGCCGCCGAGGCGCCGAACGCGACGATCACGCTCGACCTCGACACCGGGCTCGCCGCGATGACCGAGGCGATCCTCTCTCGAGCGCTCGAGCTCGAGGACGGAAGCGCCGTGCGTGCCGCCGCTCGGCTCCGGATCAGCCCGCGGACGATGCAGCGCTTCGTGCAACGAGGGCGCAGCCGGTAGGGCTGCGCGACCGAGACGCTCGGGGCAGACCGGGCATCGGGCCGAACTGCGTCGCCGACGCCTCGCCGGCTCCCACCCCCATCGACCCGACGATTCCGTGATGGATCCGGCACCGCGTCGACGACTTGCGGATATGAGTCTCGCCGCCGCGGTACGAGCCGCTCCTCCGGATCCCCTTCGGGTCCATCCCTACGAGCCCGAGCAACGCCGCGTGTTCGCGGTCGCCGGGGGCATCTTCTTCGGCATGGCCCTCGCCGTGCTGGCCCTCCGTGCCCTTCACCCCGCCATGGGCTCCGCGGGCGCGCTCGGGCTCGTCCCCGTCTGCTTCCTGGCGAGCTTCGCGTGCGTGGCCCACGGGATCGCCACGACTCGGATGGCGATCGAGATCCACCGCGACGGCTTCCTCGTGCGCTCGCCGCTCGTGACGACCGTCGTCGCCTACGCGGAGGTCCGCTCCGTCCGATACGAGCTCGCGAAGGTCGTCGTCGGCGCCGTGACCTTCCACCGCGGCTTCTTCGAGGTGGAGCTCCACGACGGCCGTGTCGTGCGGCCGACCCTGCAGCTCGAGCGGATCGACGAAGCCATCGCGGCCGTGCTCGAGCGGACGCAGCCGCCTTCCGCCCCGAGCGATCGGCTCCCGAACGACTGAAGGGAGCCTACCCGACGTTCGCCCGGAAGAACCCAACGAGCTCGCGGTACGCCGCCTCCGTGTGGTGCGGCTTCATCAGGCGCTGGTAGTTGAAGCCGTGGCCCGCGCCCGGGTAGACGCGGAGCTCGACGGGCGCTCCCTGGCGCTCGAGGATCTCCTTCATCCGCACGCTGTTCTGCACGGGCACGAAGCGATCGGAGCCGCCGTGCACGAGCAACACCGGGAGGTCGTTCCACGGCAGCTCGCGCAGGGCGCCGTGACGCCTCACGAGATCCTCGGGATCGCCTCCCTGGTGCACGAGGCGGAGGAACGAGCGCAGCACCGGCAGCCGGGTCCGATGGTAGAGCTCGAGGTCGTAGGGGCCGTAGAAGCCGACGATCGCGCGCGGACGGCCGATGTCCCGGAAGTCCTGGAGCACGCGCATCATCAGGTGCGCGCCCGCCGACTCGCCGATCAGCGCATAGCGCTCGGGATCGAGGCCCCAGCGCTCCGCCGACTCGAGCGTGAACGCGAGCGCGCGATGGAGGTCGTCGATCTGCTGGTCGAGGGAGTGCGCAGGCGCGAGGCGATAGCCCGGCGCGACCACGGGGATGCCTTGGCTCGCGAGCAGGCGGCCCATCAGCGCGCCCATCTTCCGATCGCCGATCACCCAGCCGCCGCCGTGCACGACGATGGCGAAGGGATTCGGACGGCTCCGGTCCATCGTGCGCGGCAGGTAGACGTCGATGCTCTGCTTCCCGCCGAGCCGCGTATACGGCAGGTCGTGGAGCACGATCACGTCGCGATCGTCCGGCAGCCATCCCCAACGATGGGCATGGCGCGCGATCGTCGAGATCAGCCGACCGAAGCGCTTCGCTCCTCGGCTCGCGACGAGGCTCACGCTCGAAATCCGCCGACCCCGCTCCGCTCGGATCCCCGTCATCCACCCTCCCTAGCCGTCGACCTTATCATTCATGATAAGGCTCCCGCGCGCCAACGGGAGGGGCTCCTCGTTCAGGGAGCGCTCGGCTCCGAGTGCATCGCGCGACCCACGCGGGCCTGCATCTCCGCACGGCTCGCGGCCTCGCGGACGCTCGCGTCCGGATGGCTCGACAGGGACTGACACGCCGCGATCACGCGGTCGCGATCGCTCGCGCCGAACGCGATGGAGAGGCTCTCGAGCGCGGCGCGCAGCCGCGGAGCGTCGTGATCGCCGGCGACGAAGCCGAGGAGGAACGTCTCCACCGAGGGCGTCGCATGCCAGCGGAGCGCGAGCAGCGCGCGGACGCGCTGGTACGCGATGCGCTCCGGTCGATCGTCGTCCGCGATGCGGATCAGCACGGGGGCCGCGCCCGGGCCGAGGCTGCGCACGGCGGGCGAGCCGACGTTCCACTCGCGGCCGTCGAGCGCGCCGAGGACCTCGGCCTCGGGCAGCTCGGCCGCGGGCGGCGTCGAGGCGGCCGTCGTCGGCGCGGGCGGGGGCGTCACGCTCTGGTGGCAGCCCAGCGAGAGCCCGAGGAGCAGCGTGAGGAGGAGGGGGGAGAGCTTCATGGAATGCCTCGTCACTGACCGATGACGGTGTGGGAGAGCACGTCGACCTGCTGCGCGGTCAGGACGTCTTGTGCGAGCGGCACGTTGTTCGTCGTGCTCGGGGTCCAGAACATCGTGTTGTGCCCGTCGACGCTCGCGCATTCGTCGGCCTCGACGGTCCCGTCGCGGTTCGCGTCGAACTGGTTGGCGGGGCACTCCGGCGTGTCCGACAGGATGTCGAACGTCCGGCCGTCCTGTTCCGTCGTGTGATAGAGGCCGAGGAGGTGGCCCGGCTCGTGGACGATCGTCTCGACGAGCAGCTGGGTCGCGAGCCCGGCGCCGCCGCGGTGCTGCGAGAGGTTCACGATCGTCCCGTTCCACGGCCCGACGACGCCGACCGAGCCGGGGATGCCCGAGGACATGCCGAAGAGGCCGGGCAGTCCGGTCACGTCCTCGACGAAGAAGAGGTTCACCGCGTCGGTCGTGCCCATCGCCATGAACGCCTGCGTCACGGGATGGAGGAAGTCTCCGACCACCGTCGCGAAGCGCGAGTCCGCGACGTTCGTGATCGGGTCGATCACGAGCGTCACGCCCTTCGCCGCGAGCGCCGTCTGCATGCCGGCGAGCGCCGTCTGGATCTCGTTGTTCGACGAGCTCGTCGGACCGACGACCGGATGGACGCGGATCGTCGTCGGACGCGCGATCGGGCCAGGACGGAGGATGAGGCGCACCTGCAACGACGCGTCGTCGATCGCGCCCGCGCCCTCGATCCGGGCGGTGTAGGTGCCGGCCACGGGATCGAATCCCGGGGCCTTCGGGAGGAAGATGCCGCAGAAGCCGTTGAAGCATTCCTCGAGGCCCGGCTCCTGGTTCAGCAGGTTCGTTCCCGAGGGCCCCACGAACGCCGTGATCGCGATCCCCTCGTAGCCCACGTCCTGACCGAAGACGTCGAAGGCCAGCGAGCCGGTGCCGGCAGGGACCTGGAACGTGACGGTGCGCCGCTGGGCGCCGCCGCCGGCCGAGACCGCGGCCGTGGGAACGAGCACGCTGCCCCGCGCCGTCATCGCGCCCGGCGCGGGCACGTGGACGTAGCAGACGGTCGAGAGCGTCACCTTCTGGTAGCTCCCGCCGATCGACATCGACGGATCGGTGAGGGTGAGCGTGTTCCCCTTCACCTTCACGGGCAGGCGCGTGCCGTCGGAGGCGACGATCGCGTTGCTCGTCGCCGTGCCCGTCTCGAGGTCGATGCACGAGCCCATGCCGGCGACGTACCGGAACGTGACGTCGTTCGTCGGGCTCACGTCGATGAGGAGCTGGCCGTCCTGTCCGAGCCACGCACCCGTGAAGCCCGAGGGCTTCGTGCTCTTGTGACAGGCGCCGAGGCCGAGAAGGAAGATGGCCGCGAGAGCGAGACGTGTCGGGACGCGGAGTCTCATGCGATTCGCTGCAAGGTAGCCGCCCGAGGGAGCGGGGTCGACGGCGATGGGTGCACTGAACGCCTGTTCAATCCGCCGAGGGGGTGCTAGATCCGCCGCCATGGCGAAAAGGCAGGCGAAGCGCCCGTCGAAGGAGCCCGACGTCATCGAGATCGTCGGTGCCCGAGAGCACAACCTGAAGGTCGACCACCTGGTCGTGCCCAAGCACTCGCTCGTCGTCTTCACGGGGCCGAGCGGCTCGGGCAAGTCGAGCATGGCCTTCGACACGCTCTACGCGGAGGGCCAGAGGCGCTACGTCGAGAGCCTCTCGGCCTACGCGCGCCAATTCCTCGGCCGTCTCGATCGCCCGAACGTCGAGCGCCTGCGCGGGCTCTCGCCCACGATCGCGATCGAGCAGAAGACCGCGTCGTCGAACCCGCGCTCCACGGTCGGCACGATCACCGAGATCTACGACTACCTCCGCGTGCTCTACGCCCGCCTCGGCGTGCAGCACTGCCCGAGCTGCGGCAAGGCCGTCGAAGGGCAGAGCGTCGACGAGATCGTCGGCGTGCTGACCTCGCTCGCGGAGGGCACGGAGCTCGTCGTCCTCGCTCCCCTCGTCACGCATCGGAAGGGCGAGTTCAAGGACGTCTTCTCGGACCTCGCCGCGCGCGGCTTCGTCCGCGTCCGCGTCGACGGGGAGCTGCACCGCACGGAGGCCCCGCCGACGCTCGACAAGAAGCGCAAGCACGACGTCGAGCTCGTCGTCGATCGCGTCGTGCTCCGTCCCGACGTGCGCGGCCGGCTCGCGGAGGCCGTCGAGGTCGGCCTTCGCGAGGGCAAGGGCGAGCTCCGGGTCGAGCGGAAGGACGGCTCGATCGTCCGCACGTTCAGCACGAACCGCGCCTGCTGCGGTCGGACCTTCCCCGCGCTCTCGCCGCAGAGCTTCTCCTTCAACAGCCCGCTCGGCATGTGCCCCTCCTGCCACGGCCTCGGCACGCGTACGGACGTCGATCCGAAGCTCGTCGTGCCGAATCCGAAGCTGACCATCCGCGAGGGCGCGATCGCACCGTGGGCGACGGCGGTCGAGCGTGGCGACGGCTGGACCTTCCGCACCATCGACGCCCTCCGGAAGGCCGTCGACATCGATCTCGACGTGCCCTTCGGCAAGCTGCCCGCGAAGAAGCAGCGCATCGTCCTCTACGGTCTCGAGGAGGGGAAGCGCATCCGGATGGAGTGGGGCGAGCAGGGGAGCGAGTCGCACGGCAGCTGGAACGTGCGCTACGAGGGCGTGATCCCGGGGCTGCTCCGCAAGTACCAGGAGACCTCGTCGGAGCGCATGCGCGAGCACTACCGGCAGTACTTCCGCGAGCAGCGCTGCGAGGACTGCGGGGGCAAGCGCCTCCGTCCCGAGAGCCTCGCGGTCCGCGTCGCCGGCCTCGGCATCGACGAGGTCACGTCGAAGACCGTCGCCGACGCGAGCGCGCACTTCCGCTCGCTCGAGCTCCGCGGCAACCAGGCGACCATCGCCGAGGGCGTGCTCCGCGAGATCACCTCGCGCCTCACGTTCCTCCTCGACGTCGGCCTCGAGTACCTCACGCTCGACCGCAGCGGTCCGACCCTCTCGGGCGGCGAGGCCCAGCGCATCCGCCTCGCGAGCCAGCTCGGCAGCGAGCTCTCGGGCGTGATGTACGTGCTCGACGAGCCCTCGATCGGCCTGCACGCGCGCGACAACCAGCGCCTCATCGCGACGCTCCGCCACCTGCGCGACCTCGGCAACAGCGTGATCGTCGTCGAGCACGACGAGGAGACGATCCGCGCGGCCGAGCACGTCGTCGACTTCGGCGAGGGCGCCGGGATCCACGGAGGGAAGGTCGTCTTCTCGGGAACGCCCGAGGCGCTCTCCCGTTCGCGCACGGGCATCACGGGCCAGTACCTCTCGGGAAGGAAGCGCATCGAGGTCCCCGCGACGCGTCGCGAGCCGACGGGCCGCGTGACGATCCGTGGGGCGCGCGAGCACAACCTCAAGGAGGTCGACGTCGCGATCCCGCTCGGCTGCATGGTCGCCGTCACGGGCGTGAGCGGCGCCGGCAAGAGCTCGCTCGTGAACGGCATCCTCCTCCCGGCCCTCGCGCGCCACCTCCACGGCTCGGGCGAGCCGATCGGCGAGCACGACGCGATCGAAGGGCTCGACGCGCTCGACAAGGTGATCGCGATCGACCAGAAGCCGATCGGACGCACGCCGCGCTCGAACCCCGGCACGTACACGAAGGCGCTCGACGAGATCCGCAACGTCTTCGCCGACCTCCCGGAGTCGCGCGCGCTCGGCTTCACCGCCGGCCGCTTCTCGTTCAACGTCGCGGGAGGCCGCTGCGAGGCCTGTGGCGGCGACGGCGTCGTGAAAGTCGAGATGCACTTCCTCGCCGACGTCTACGTCACCTGCGAGGTCTGTGGGGGCAAGCGCTACAACGCGCAGACCCTATCCGTCCGCTTCAAGGGCCGGACGATCGCCGACGTGCTCGACACCACGGTCGAGGAATGCCGCGAGCTCTTCGCGGCCTATCCGAAGATCGAGCCGATCCTCGGTACGCTCGTCGACGTCGGCCTCGGCTACGTGAAGCTCGGCCAGCCGGCGCCGACGCTCTCGGGTGGCGAGGCCCAGCGCGTGAAGCTCTCGCGCGAGCTCGCGAAGACGCGGACGGGTCGCACCCTCTACGTGCTCGACGAGCCGACGACGGGCCTGCACTTCGAGGACGTGCGCCGCCTGCTCGACGTCCTGCAGAAGCTCGTCGACGCGGGGAACACCGTGGTCGTCGTCGAGCACCACCTCGACGTCGTGAAGTGCGCCGACTGGATCGTCGACATGGGACCCGAGGGCGGCGAGGGCGGCGGGCGCGTCGTCGCGGAAGGCACGCCGGAGGCCGTGGCCCGGGCGAAGCACTCGCACACGGGCCGCTTCCTCCGGGACCTGCTCCCGGCTCAGGCGGCGCGGCGGCCCTGACGGAGCGCCGCCCGCAGGCGGACTCGCTCCTCGAGGGCGCGGACCGTCGCGAGGGCGCAGTCGCGCAGCACTCGCCGGGCCTCGGCGTCGAAGGCGAGCTCCTCCTCGACCGCGGACCATCGCCACCCCGGCTCGCGCAGGGATCGCTCGATCAGCGTCTCGAAGTAGCCCTCGAAGTCGGCCGTCCGAGCGGCCGACTCGTTCTCGAGGCTGGAACGCATCGCCTCGACGGCCCGACGGCGGAGACGGAGGACCAGGGCCTCCACCTCGCTCAGCTCCGGGCTCGACTCGACGACGTTCACCACGCGACCTCCGACCCCTTTGTGTCGCGGCAGCCCTGCGATTCGATGAAGGCGGTAACGCATCGACATGCGCCGCGCAGCCGGATGGCCGCCACGGACCGTTCCCCTGGCCGTCCCGGTTCGGGGACCGACGCTTCGCACCCCGGTCGCGACGGCTCGGCCCCCCCTCTCGGGGTATTGGCCTGAAACGTGTTCCGGTTCCCTCGGGAGGGTGCATGGTGGCGGCGCCCGACCCGGGCGACGAGGAGCCCCATGGACGGCAGCGAATTCCGTGCGAAGCAGGCGAGCCCGACCTCCGGCCCGAAGCGCCGGGCGACCGGCCGGCCCTTCGTGGACCTCGGGGCGGCCCGGGAGATCGTCGCCTCCATCCTCCGCCATCCGACCCCGCGGCGCCTCTCCGTGCTCGGCACCTACGCGGCCATGTGGTCCGCCGGCCGCGGCAGCGCGCTCGCCTTCCAGGCCCTCGACGAGGCGCTCTTCCCCGAGTGGCGCGAGCAGGAGGTGAAGGCCCCCGTCTTCATCTTCGCGAACCCGAGGAGCGGCACGACCCTGCTCCATCGCCTCCTCTCGTTCGACGATTCGCATTGGGTCGGCCCCCGCCTCTACGAGACCGTCTGGCCGTCCGTGTCGGTGATCAAGGGCATCTCGGCCCTCGCCGACCTCGACGAGCGCCTCCCGGGACGTCCCTTCCGCAAGCTCGTCGACGGCTTCAACGCCCTCTTCGTCGGCGACAAATGGGACGACGTCCATCACATCGCGATCGACGAGCCGGAAGAGGACGAGCCCTCCTTCGTCTACGGGATGCACACCCCGACGGCCATGCTGATGGTCCCGCACGTCGAGGAGATCGCGAGCCGCTTCCACTTCGACGCCCTGCCGGACACGACGCGCCACGGCTTCATGGACTCGTACGAGGGCGTCCTGAAGCGCATCCTCTTCGCCCACGGCGGCAAGCGGCGCTTCCTCAACAAGAACGTCTTCTTCGCCCCGCGCGTGCGCTCGATGGCGGAGCGCTTCCCGGATGCGCGCTTCGTCTACCTCGTCCGACATCCCTACGACGCGATGCCGTCGTTCTGCAATATGTTCTTCCGGGCCTGGGCCTTCCATTCGCCCGAGATCCCGCAGGACGGGGAGCTCGTCGCGAAGCTCGCCGAGGTCGGGTTCGAGTACTACCGGATCGGTCTCCGGCTCCTCGACGAGATGCCGCGCGACCGCTTCTACGTGATCCGCTACGACGACCTCGTCGCGAATCCGCGCGCCACCGTCGAGTCCCTCTACCTCTGGCTCGGCCTGCCCGTGTCGGAGGAGCTCTCGGGCCGCCTCGACGCCGCTCTCGCGGCGCAGCGCTCGTACGAGAGCCCGCGCGACTACACGATCGAAGACTTCGGCCTCACGAAGGAGCGCGTGTACGCCGAGCTGCCCGACGTCTTCGCCCGCTTCGGCTTCAAGCCCTGAGCGCCCCCGAGCTGGGCGTTCTGGGGTCGACCCCTCCGCACGTCAGGGCGCATGCGCCCGATTGGCCGCGCGCGTGGGGTCTTGTGGCCGGGCCGGTGTGCCCGCCCTGGCACCTCGTGCGGAACTGAGGAGGCACCACCACTCAAACGGGGTGCCCCATGCAGGTCGTTTCGCCAGGGTCCACGAGCGCACAGTCCGGTACGAAGGGCGAAGAGCCCAAGCGCGAGGTCCCGCGCCGCAAAGGCAGCCCGATCGTCGCTTCGACCATCGAGTTCCAGAAGGATCAGCTCGCGTTCGTCGACACGATCCACGAGGAATACGGCGACGTCGTCGTGACCCGGATCGTCGACCGCGATTGGTACTTCGTCCGCGACCCCGACATCATCCACGAGATCAACGTCCGCCGCGCCGAGCTCTTCGTGAAGCCGAAGCTGGCGAAGCAGATCTGGCACCTCTTCCTCGGCCCCAACAGCATCCTCACGCAGCAGGGCGAGCCCTGGCAGCGCCTGCACGACATGGTCGCGCCGGGCTTCCACCGCTTCCGCATCGAGGCGTACGCGCCCCACATGGTGCGCTACGTCCAGAACATGGTCGCCGAGTACACCGACGGCGAGCAGCGCGACATCCGCAAGGACATCAACGATCTCGCGCTGAAGATCGTCGGCAAGACGCTCTTCGACACGAACATGGAGGGCGACACGAACGTCGTCTTCGACGCGATGCACGACCTCACGGAGATGCTGGTCGAGCACATCAACCTGCCGCTCCCCATCCCCCGTTGGTGGCCGTCGCCCGGCAACCGGCGCAAGATCGGCGCGATCGAGGCGATCGAGAAGGTGATGTACCGCCTCGTCGCCGAGCGGAAGTCCGAGGGCAAGGACCACGGTGATCTGCTCTCGGCCGTCGTCTTCGCGAAGGACAAGCAGGGCGTGCCGCTCTCGCCGCTCGAGGTCCGCGACAACATGATGACGCTGATCTTCGCGGGTCACGAGACCACGGCGCACTCGGCGACGTGGGCCTGGTACCTGCTCGCGAAGAACCCGGAGAAGGCGGTGAAGCTCCACGAGGAGCTGAAGACCGTCGTCGGCGACCGCCCGCTCGACGTCGCCGACCTCGAGAACCTCCCCTACCTCCACCAGGTCATGAAGGAGAGCCTCCGGCTCATGCCGGCGGTCTGGGCGTACATGCGCGCGCCGCTCGAGGACGTGACCATCAAGGGGTACACGTTCCCGAAGGAGTGCCACATCTTCATCAGCCCGCGCACCCTCGGTCGCGACGGTCGCAGCCATCCGAACCCGCTCGCCTTCGAGCCCGAGCGCTGGACGCGTGACTACGAGCGCCAGCTGAAGAAGGGCGCCTACGTTCCCTTCGCGGCCGGCCCGCGAGTTTGCCTCGGCCAGGGCTTCGCGCAGATGGAGATGAAGCTCCTGCTCGGCACGCTGATCCAGAACCTCGTGCCGACGCTCGTGCCCGGCTTCGAGCCCGATCAGGTGCCCGAGCTCAGCCTCCATCCGGGGCGGCGCGGCATGCAGATCGTCGTGAAGGTCCGCGAGGACGCTCCGCTCCGAAAGGGAGCGAAGGGCTGAAGGGGAGGCCGGATCCGGAAACGGATCCGGCCTCGCTGCATCGGCGGCCGAAGACGCCCAGGACGCAAACTCCGCGTCGATTCGGCCGCCCCGCGCAGAAACTGCGCGAAATCGGATGCAGTAATCCCCACTACTCGTCCGAGTCTCGAAATCACGGGCTTTTCCAAGTTGGCCCGGTTCCTGCTTCTAAACCCCGAACTGAAACGTGTTCTACTTTCCGGCGCACGCCTGGCGCCGGAGGGTCGCCGAGAGAAGCCGTCTCACCCGCTGCGAGCGGGGACGCGAGGAGCAACTGCCATGACCAAGACGAAGTCGAGGTTCCCGTTCACGTCGAGCCCCAAGGGCTGGTTCTGCGTCGGCCTGAGCCGTGAGCTGAAGGTCGGTGACGTGAAGCCCGTGAAGGCCTTCGAGCACGACCTCGTGCTGTTCCGTGGAGAGGACGGCCAGGCCGTGCTCCTCGGCGCGTTCTGCCCGCACATGGGTGCCCACCTCGGTCATGGCGGCTCGGTCGTCGGCAACCACGTGATGTGCCCGTTCCACGCCTGGGAGTTCGGCGCGAGCGGCAAGTGCGCGAAGATCCCGTACGCGAAGCACATCCCGCCCAAGGCCGCGACGCGTCCGTGGACGATCGTCGAGAAGAACGGCCTCATCATGGCCTGGAACAACATCGAGGGCGGCGGACCCGAGTGGGAGCTCCCGACGATCGAAGAGGTCGGTCATCCCGACTGGACCGACTTCGAGGTCCGCGAGTGGGACATCAAGACCCACTCGATGGAGATGGCGGAGAACCAGGTCGACGTCGCCCACTTCCAGTACCTCCACGGCACGCTGAACTACCCGAACAGCGTCGCCGAGGAGAACGGCCACATGCTCCGCGTGACCTCGAAGGCGGACATGGGCACCTCGCGCGGCACGACGCAGGGCGGCATCCAGTCGACGTCCTGGGGCTTCGGCTTCCAGACCATCCGCTTCAGCGGCATCGTCGACACGCTGCTCGTCGCCGCCGTGACGCCCACGGATGGGGAATCCGTCCACGTGCGTTTCTGCTTCATGGTGAAGAAGTCGGTCGGCGCGGACGTGACCCGCGGCGTCGGCAAGGCCTTCATCTCGGAGGTCTCGCGCCAGCTCGAGCAGGACATCCCGGTCTGGGAGAACAAGGTCTTCATCCATCCGCCGATGCTCTGCGAGGGCGACGGTCCGATCCCGCTCTACCGCAAGTGGCTCCGCCAGTTCTTCCCCGCCGGCACGTTCGAGGGGATGAACATCACCAGCGAACAGTTCAACGCCTGACGCTCCCGAGACCCGAGAAGAGGTAACTCCATGTCTTCCAACACCGAAGAGCGCCAGAAGATCTTCCAGGGCTATCCCCGCGGTTGGTTCATCGTCTCGTTCTCCGCCGAGCTCCCGGTCGGCGAGGTGAAGACCCTGAACTACTTCGGCGACAAGATGGTCCTCTACCGCGGCGAGGACGGAGTCGCGCGCGTCATGGACGCGTACTGTCCGCACCTCGGCGGCAGCCTCGGCCGCGGCCGCGTGATCGGCGACTCGATCGAGTGCCCGTTCCACGCGTGGCGCTTCGGCACGGACGGGAAGTGCAACCACATCCCGTACTCGGCCAAGATCCCGCCGAAGGCCCAGGTCGGCGTCCGCCACGTGAAGGAGGTGAACAACATCATCTTCATGTGGAACGATCCGAAGGGCGGCGAGCCGCAGTTCGACGTGCCCGTGATGCCCGAGTGCTCGTCCGACGAGTGGCTGCCCTGGTCGTTCGCCTGCCTCCGCGTGCCGACGCATCCGCACGAGCTCGTCGAGAACGTCGTCGACATCGGCCACTTCACGCCGGTGCACCGCACGAAGGTCGAGAAGTTCGAGAACGTCTTCGACGGCCACATCGCGACGCAGATCAACAGCGGCACCGCGTACCCGATCGGCGGCGGCGTCGACCACTACCACATCGAGGCGACCTACTACGGTCCCGGCTTCCAGATCTCGCAGTGGAAGGGCTTCATGGAGGCCCGCCTCATCAACGCGAACACGATGGTCGACAAGGAGAGCATGGATCTCCGCTTCGCCGTCATGCTCAAGAAGGGCACCGACCCGCGCCAGACGAAGGCCTTCCAGAAGGGCTACGTCGAGAACATGAGCAAGGGCTTCCAGGAGGACATCGACATCTGGAAGGAGAAGCGGTTCACGCCGAACCCCGTGCTCTGCGAGGGCGACGGTCCCTTCATCAAGCTGCGCAAGTGGTACTCGCAGTTCTACGCCTGAGCCCCGAGACACGGAGGAAGCCCTCGTGACCAAGCCACCCAAGCGAGACGAAGCGCTGCACGCCGAGCTGGTGCGCCGCGCCGAAGCCATGGTCCCGAAGCTGCTCGAGCGCGCTCCGCAGGCTCGCGAGCAGCGCTCGGTGCCGAAGGAGACCATCGACGAGATGAAGGCGGCGGGCTTCTTCCGCGCGCTCCAGCCGGCACGCTGGGGCGGCGCGGAGGTCCATCCGACGACCTTCTTCGACGTCGCCCGCACCATCTCCGCCGCCTGCCCCTCGTCCGCGTGGGTGCTCGGCGTCGTCTCGGTCCACAGCTGGCAGCTCGCGCTCTTCGACGATCGCGCGCAGCAGGACGTGTGGGCCAAGGACTCGAGCGTCCTCATCTCGTCCTCGTACATGCCGGTCGGCAAGGTCACGAAGGCCGAGGGTGGGTACAAGCTGAGCGGCACCTGGGGCTTCTCGAGCGGCGTCGACCACTGCGACTGGGCGATGCTCGGCGCCTTCGCTCCGAAGGAGGACGGCACGCCGAACATGCAGGATCTGCGCACCTTCCTCGTCCCGAAGACCGACTTCGAGGTCCTCGACGACTGGATGGTGTCGGGTCTCGCCGGCACGGGCTCGAAGAGCGTCCGCGTCGTCGACAAGTTCGTGCCCGAGCACCGGACCCACAAGTTCGGTGACGGCTTCCGCCAGAAGAGCCCGGGCCACGAGCTGAACACGGCGCCGCTCTTCAAGATCCCGTTCGGACAGCTCTTCGTCCGCACGGTCACCTCGGGTGGCATCGGCATGCTCACGGGCGCGCTGAACGCCTTCGTCGAGACCCAGAAGGGCCGCGTCGCGCGCAGCGTCGGCGCGCGCGTCGCCGACAATCCGCAGGCGCAGCTCGCGGCCGCGAAGGCCCGCGCGACCCTGCGCGAGCTGCGCCTCGTGTTCGAGGATCAGCTCAACGAGATGATGGACTACTGCGAGCGCGGCGAGCGCATCCCGATCGATCAGCGCATCCTCTGGCGCTACGAGGCGAGCCTCGTGGGTCAGAAGTGCGGCGAGGCGATCGACGAGCTCTTCCGCGCCTCCGGCGGCAGCGCCATCTACGAAGAGAACCCGATCCTGCGCTACTTCAACGACATGCACGCGGCGCAGGCGCACTACGCGAACAACCCGTACAAGCCCGCGCTGAACCTCGGCGCGACCTTGCTCGGGGCGGACAACACCGACTTCTTCATCTGAAGACGCGGTGACGGACGGTCCTCGGCCTCGGCTCCTCCCGGAGTCGGGGCCGATGGCGTTCGGGCGCTCGGATCGGCTTTTCCTCGCAATCATGCGCTCGGACTGTTAGCTTGATTGCTTCCGTGACGCTTCCCGTCCCGCTCTCGGCCGGCCCTCGCGTCGGTACGCGCTTCCTCCTCCTCGTCCTCGGCCTCGCTCTCCAGGGCTGCTTCCGCTCCGATCGCGTTCCCTCGGCCGCGGATGCCGCCATGCCCTCCGACGGGGCCGTTTCGGGCGATGGCGGGCAGGACGGGGGCTCGGGCGCGCTCGACGGAGGAGCCGACGCGAGCGTGGATCCCAGCCTCGATCCGGCGACCTGGATCGAGCCCGTGCGTCCGACGCTGCCCCCGGCGCCCGCATGGGCTCCCGAGTTCCCCGTGACCGGGAACCCGGGATGGGGCAGCTCGACGACGCCGGTCTGCGTCGACGACACGGGAAAGATCTCGGCCTGGGACGTCTTCGTCGACGCGAACGCCGTCTACGTCCGCTCCCTCGTCTACAACAACGTCTTCGATCTCGGGAGCCCGTGGGCCGGTCGGCCCTCGGGCCAGGCGATCCACCGCAACGACGGCTCCGGATGGGCGCGTCGACTCTGGGCCCCCACGGACTACTCTCTGTTCTCCGCCGACGGAATGATCGCGAACGCCGCGGGCGATCTCTTCGTCGCGGGGCTCGGCTCCTCGGGCCGCGTCGCCTGCGGTGTGACGCGGATCGCGCATGGGCCGCTGACGGCGGCGGGCGTCACGTGTCAGCTGCAGACGGATGGCTGGCTGCCGCGTCTCTTCCTCGCGCCCGGCGACCGCCCCTTCGCGCTCATGTCCTCCGAGATCCTCACGTACGCGCACGCGACGGGATGGTCGAAGCGCTTCGAGCTCCCTTCCGGCATGCCGTCGGACCTGTGGACGGATGGAGCGGCGATCGTCGTGGGGGGGAGCGATCAGACGGCGTTCGTCGTCGACTCCGCAGGTCTCCACGACCTGACCAACGACATTCCACTCGGGAGCTACGGGGCGGTCTGGGGCTTCGGACCCGGCGACGCATGGTTCGGCAGCAACCACGGCGAGCTCCTGCACTACGACGGCACGAGCTTCACCTCCGTTCCGACCGGCCTCGCGGGATGCCCCGACGCCGCGTTCCAAGCGCTGTGGGGGCACGGGACCACGCTCTACTTCCTCACGTCGCGCGCGTTCGGACGCATCGACGGGGGGACCGTCGAGCGCTTCGTCGACCTCCCCTGCGACGCACACACGACCTTCCGCGACCTCGACGGAACGGTCGACGGATCCCGGATCGTCCTCTCGCTCGTCGACCCCGCCTACACCGACTACGCGTGCGGCTCCACCTTCCTGGTCTGGTTCGATGGGCACGACTTCCATCGGTTCTGAGCGAGGCATGGCGCCCGTGAACACCGTCCGCGTCGTGCTCGCGATCGCGGTCGTCCTCGGCGCGAATGGTTGCTACCGCATGGAACGCTTGTCGAACGCCGCGAGCGACGCGGGCCGCGACGACGCGAACGTGCGCGACGCGTCCGAGGGCGGCCTCGACGGGGCGTCGTCGGCCGATGCCTCCCTGCCTTCCGACGGCGGGTCGACCGCCGATGCCGGCGACGCGGGCAGCCTCGATCCGAGCGTCGATGCGACCTTCTGCGATCCCACGCTCGTGGGCATCGACGACGCGGCCGTCTACGCCGACTCGCGCGGCGTCTTCGTGCTCGTTCCCGGGACCGAGCGGCGGCTCTATCGGCGTGAGCCCGACGGATGGCATCGCCTCGTCGTCCTCCCCGCGGCCACGGGGGCGCGCGAGCTCGTCGGCGTCGAGGGGGGGCCGCTCTTCGAGATCGCCAACGGACCGGCGTATTCGAGCTGCGCGATCCGCGAGGTGGTCGGCACGGACAGCCTGTGCCGGGTCTCGGTGCCCCTGCTCGCCGGCCTCGACATGGTCTCGTCGACTTCCGGGTACGGCGCCTACCGCGAGCGCGCCTTCCACTACGACGGAACCGCCTTCCGCCAGCTCGGCGCGCCGCTCCCCGAGCCCATCGCCTCGGCCGTGAGCGCGGACGACACGCGCATCGTGTTCGGGCTCGTCGACGGCGTCCTCGTCGGCCCGAGCGACGGCTCGGGCTTCACGAAGCTCGTGGTCCCGGACCTTCCGCCGGGGTCCTGGCCGAGCTCGCTCGGCGTCGCGCGCGTCGGTGGGGACGGGATCCTCTGGACGTCCCAGGGACAGGTCCGCCTGTACGACGGAACGGCCTGGTCGAACGTGTACGCGAGCGCGTGCGCGAGCCCCTTCGTCGACGCGGGTACCTTCGCCGGCGTCCCCTACTTCTGGGGCGAGTCCTACGTCGGCCGTCTCGTCGCGGGCGCGGCCCGCATCGTCGGCACGCTCCCCTGCGGCGGCTCCGCGCGCTTCACGGACGCCACGGCGACCGCCGACTCCGTGTGGGCGGCCTCGGTCGGGCACGTCGGCGACGCGTGCGGCGAGCTCCAGGTGCACCGCTACGCGCCGTGAGGAGGAGCCTCCGCTACTCCCGCAACCCGAGCTCCTTCATCTTGATCTGCAGCCCCTTCCGCGAGATCCGGAGCAGCCGCGCCGCATGCGTGACGTTGTGGTTCGTCTGCTCGAGGGCGCGCTGGATGAGCTCCTTCTCGACGCGGAGGGTCGCCTCGCGCACCGCCTCCTTGAGGCCCGCGTCGCTCACCGCGTCGAGGACGGAGGCGATGTCGACTCCCTCGTTCGCGAGCGGGGGCTCGGTCGTCGCGCTCGGGCGCTCGCCCGCGTGCTTCTGCACCGCGGGAGGGAGGTGCTCGACGCCCACGCGCTCGCCGTCGCAGAAGAGCATGCAGCGCTCGACGACGTTCTCGAGCTCGCGGATGTTGCCGCGCCACGGATAGCGGAGCAGCACCGCATGCGCCTCGTCGGTGAAGCCCACGACGTTGCGGCGGAGGCGCTGGTTGAACTTCTCGACGAAGTGCGCGAGCAGGAGCGGGATGTCGCTCGGACGCTCGCGCAGCGGCGCGAGGTGCACGTGCACGACGTTCAGGCGGTAGAAGAGATCCTCGCGGAAGCGGCCCTCGTGGACCTCGGCCTCGAGGTCGCGGTTCGTCGCCGCGATGAGCCGGACGTCGACGCGGATCGTCTTGATGCCGCCGACGCGCTCGAACTCCTGCTCCTGGATCGCGCGGAGCAGCTTCACCTGCATGCTCGGCGGGATCTCGCCGATCTCGTCGAGGAAGAGCGTGCCCTCGTCGGCGAGCTCGAAGCGTCCGGGCTTGCTCGCGACCGCGCCGGTGAAGGCGCCGCGCTCGTAGCCGAAGAGCTCGCTCTCGATGAGGTCGGGGGGGATCGCCGCGCAATTCACCCGCACGAAGGGCTTGTCCTTGCGGCTCGAATTCTCGTGGAGCGCGCGGGCGATGAGCTCCTTGCCCGTGCCGCTCTCGCCCGTGATGAGCACCGTGCTCGGCGTGTCCGCGACCCGCTCGATGAGGTCGTAGACCGCGAGCATCGGCGGCGACTGACCGATGATGCGGTAGCGCCCGCGCTCGGCGGGATCGGTCATGTACGGCTGGCTGAGCTCGCGCGTGCGGATCGCCTTCGCGACGACGGCCCGCATCTCCTCGCGGTCGAAGGGCTTCGTGACGTAGTCGAACGCGCCGCGCTTCAACGCCTCGACGGCCGTGTCGACCGTGCCGTGCGCCGTGATGAGGATCACCGGCACGTGCGGGCAGGAGATCTGGACGTGCTTCAGGATCTCGAGCCCGTCGACCTTCGGCATGCGGAGGTCGGTGATCACGAGGTCGATGTGGTTCTCCTCGAGCGCCGTGAGCGCCTCGGCCCCGTCCGAGACCGCGAAGACGTCGTAGCCGTCGCGCTGCAGCTGCGCGGAGATCACCCGGAGGAGATTCGGCTCGTCGTCGGCGACGAGGATCTGTTTCTGCGCCACGTCGGACCTCGCGGGGGGAGAGCTCGGCTTGGCCCCTAGTTCTGCACGATGCAGCGGGGCGCGTCACTCGTCGGCGTGTCGCCTTCGAGGCCGGAGCAGAGGAAGACGAAGATCGCTCCGTGTCCGGGGGCGCCGGCGACGGGCTCCGCGCGGGGCATCTGACCCGGCCCGATCTGGCTCGGGAGGAACGTGACGGAGAGCCCGAGGGTGTCGTTCGTATGCGGAGCGCTCGTCACGAGCACGACCGACTCTCCGAGCGTCGTTCCGCCCGGCAGGAGGTAGGCCGCCCCCGCGTTCGCACGGCCGTCGACCACGGTGTAGGGGGCACCGACGAGGAGGTCGCCCTTGCCGTCGCCGTTCGCGTCCCCGATCGCGAGCGAGGAGCCGAAGCCCCCGTTCGCGCACGCGATCGTCGAGCCTCCGGCCGAGTCCGTGCACGCCACGACCGTGGTCGCCGGATCGTCGCTCGAATCCGCGGCGCCGCAGCCCGGGCGGAGGCCCGTCGCGCCCAGGGCTCCGAGGTCGAGGATACGCACCTGCGACGAGCGCCCCGACACGTCGGCGCGCGCGCCGATCACGAGGTCGGGCAACGCGTCGCCCTGCACGTCGCCGAGCGCGAGGACCGTACCTTCGCCGCCCGTCGCGGGGAAGTCGAGGCAGCCGAGGGCTTCGGCCAGCGTGGTGCTCGCACCGCCGACGTCGCGCGTCCCGAGAGCGAAGACGACGACCCGCGTCGCACCGGAGGCATCGCCGGTGGACGCGGCGACCACGACCGGGCTGCCGAGGGCCGTCAGCGTCTGCGAGGCGGGCAGGGCGGTCGCCGCGAGCGCGCCGCCGAAGCCGGCGAGCGCTCCCTGCAGACCGAGCGACTCCTGCGTGATCTCGGGGGCCGTCGGATCGGGGACGAGGTCGTCCGGGATCACGACGAGCGCGCCGCTCGTGCCGCGCGAGGGGGCGCCCGCGATCGCGACTCCGTAGGAGGTGGCGCTCGGGAAGGCCGCGACCGAGGTGCCGAGGCCGTCGGGAGGCTCGGCGCTCGCGACGACGTGCACCGCGCGCGAGGTCTCGCAGGCCGCGGTCACGTAGCTCCCCGTCGAGCCCGCGAAGGCGCCGGGCGCGCCCGCGAGCACGCAGCCGAGCTCTCCGCCGATCGAAGGGAGACCGGCGATGGAGAAGCTCGTGTCCGGCGGACAACCGAACGTCGTCCCGCTGCAGCGGGCGAAGATCTTCCGACCGAGGTCGAGGGAGCCGCCCTTCCATCCGGAGTAGCTCGCCACGATGCCGTCGACCTGGGTGGCGGAGAGCTGGAGCATGCCGGTGCCCACCGCGATGCGCGACACGGGGAACGTGGCACCCGTGCCGTCCGGGAAGGCGACCTGGTACGAGCCGAGCACGGCGCCGAACGTCTCGGAGGGGAAGGGCGAGGTCGAGCCGACGGCGACGACGGGGGCCTGCTTCGCCAGATCCTGGAAGTCGCCCGGCTGGCAGCCAGCGAGCGGCGCGGCGACTCCGAGCGCGAGCATCAGGGTTCGGGAGCGCTTCATCAGAACCTCCTCCCGATCGAGAACGAGGCGGACCGACGCACGGGATCGAGGCTCGGGAGGAAGGTCCAGTCGCGAGGCTCGAGCACCGTGCCCTCCGAGTCCGGCAGCGGATCGTGCACGAAGTAGTAGATGGTCAGGACGCCGAAGAGGCCGGCCAGGCCGAGCGCGGTATCCGCCCCGATCGCGAAGCCGCGTCCCCGATTGAAGCGCGGATCGTCCGACGCGAGCGTGCCCGCGCTCGCTTCGTGCCGGAGCTCGTCCTCGAGGTTCCGCGAGGCGACTCCGAGGCCGATGCCGGCGCCGAGCGACATCACGGAGAGGCCGAGCGTGGCGTAGGCGTTCGAGCGATCCGGCGCGGGGCGGAGGCGCACGCGGATCGGCGTGACCTGGCCCCGCTCGATTCGGACCTCGTGCTCCCACGTCTTGAGATCGGGCGCGGTGACGCGGATGCGATGGACGCCCGCGGGCAGGTCGCCCTCGTAGGGGAGCCCGCCCACGCGCTGACCGTCGACCGTGATCTCGGCGCCGCGGACGTTGCCGATCATCCGCACGCGTCCGTACGTGACGCGCTCGAGCGACACACGGACCTCGACCTGCTCGCCGAGCCCGACCTCGACCTCGCGCTCGATCGGCTCGAAGCCGGTGCGCTCGATCCAGATCCGATGCGTTCCGGTCGGGATCTCGACGCGATAGGGCGCCGGGTTCGCGCCCGCGCTGCGGTCGTCGACGAAGACGCCCGCCCCCGGAGGATCCGAGATCACGCGCAGGTAGCCGAGGAATTGGGCCTGGCTCATCTCGATGATGACGACGTAGACCTTGCCGGCGCGGATCCGGACGTGCTGCTCGACGGCGCGGTAGTCGGGATGCTCGACCGTGAGATCGTACTCGCCCTCGGCGAGCGTCTCGGCGAAGGGCGAGGGCCCCTGGGCCACGACGGTTCCGCCCTGGCGCAGCACGATGCGTGCGCCTTCGGGCTGCGTCTGCACCGAGAGCAGCGACTTCATGTCCTCGGCCGGTCGGACCTCCGCGGTCCTCGCGGTCTGTGTGGCGCCTTCCCCGACCGTCGCCGCGGCGGTGCCGGTCGACGGCTCCGTTCCCGTCGTCGGCGCGCCGGTCCCGCCCGCGGGGGTCTCGGTGACGGCCGTCGCCGCACCCGCGCCGCCGGTACGTGTCCCGGCCTCGGCACGGAGCCGCGTGATCCGTGCCCTCACCTCGTCCGCGTCGGGCGCGGTCGGCTCCCGATCGAGGTAGCGCTGGAACTGGTCGGCGGCGCGCGCGGGATCGCCGTAGCGCTCGTAGGCGAGGCCGGCGTTGTAGAGGAACGCGCTGAACTCCTTGGCGCGGTACGCCGCGAGGAATTCCTCGGCGGCCTCGAGGTAGCGGCCTTCGCCGTAGAGCTCCTGCCCCTGCTCCATGTGCGTTCGAGCGGCCTCGAGGGCCTGCCTCGCGGATTGGGCGACCGCCGGCGCGGGGCCGGCGGAAACGAGAACGCTCCCGAGGAGAATGCTCCCCAGGAGCTTGCCGATGCGTGGCATGCGCATTCCTCGACCCCACGATGGCCCCCGGGAACGGGGACCGTCAAGTCGCGGGATCGCCCCAGCGCGCCCGCGGAGAACGCAGCGCGGACGGGCTCGCGCCAGGGGGCGTCTCGTGTCGGTTCAGGACGGCTGGGCGAGGCGCTGCTCGGCCGCGCGGACGATCGTGGCGCGCTTCTTGTGCGCCTGCTCGTACGCGAGGACGGCCGCGGCCTTGTCGTCGCTGACGCGCTCGAGGCGGGCGACGATCTCCTTGGCGGAGAGGTCGTCGTAGCCCGTGAGCGGCGCCTTCGCGGGAGCGGGCTCCTTGGCCGTGACGGGATCGGACGACGCGGCCGAGGCCGCGGTCTTCGTCGTCGCGGGGAGCTGCGGACCGACCTGCTTGTCGAGCCATTCGATCCGCTCGTGGACGCGGCCCTCGATGGTGCGGAGCGCATCCTCGAGCGCGACGAGCACGACCTTCTCGAGCTCGCGCGGCGAGGGCACCTTCGCGGCGGTCGCGCTCGGGAGCTTCTCGAGCACGTCGCCCTCCGGAAGGAGCTTCTCGGCCTTGAGGACGTCGAACCAGACGTTCGCCTCCTCGCGGACGCCCGCCGCGAGGCCGAGCGTGGCCTGCTTCGTGCTGGTCGCGAGGGCTTCGCTCGCCTTGCGGGTCTGGTTCACGAAGTTCTCGCCCGCCTTCTTGGTGCGGGTGACGAAGGTCGTGCCGGCCTCGCTCGTCGACTGAGCGAACTGGGTGCCCTGCTGCACCAGGCGGGCGCGGCTTTCCTTGATCTTGCTGTTGAGCGTCTCCATGGGTCCTCCCTTATGACGCGCTGCGTTATCCAGGTAGGACCGATAACGCGGTGCGGCAAGGGACGCAAGGTGACGGGGCCGAGACGGACCACGAAACGTACGGAAATTGCGCAAATCCCGTGTGGGGATTCCGCGCAAAGGTTGACGCGATGCGTCATGGTGCCCAAGGTCCTCCGACAAGGAGGTCCACTGACATGAGCATCACCGTTCATTCGCCGACGTGGACGACCGACCCGTCCGTCCTCGCCTCGCTCCTCGCCCTCGTCGGCGCCGGAGCGACCTGGTTCGTCGGGCGCCTCGCGGCGCTCGTCGGTCGCTGGGTCCACCGCTGAGGCTGCCGCGGCAGCCCGTGCCGGCGCGCCTCGCGAGCCTCAGTGGGTGAGCGAGAGGTAGCGGCGCCGGTCGAACTCGGCCACGTACGTCCAGTCCTCGATCGTCGTCCGGTCGTAGACGTAGAGGGAGTCGCCCTCGATCACGAATCCGCCCTCGGCTCCGGTCGCGAGCGTGCGCAGGAGCGCCGCCGACCGGATCCGGGGCAGGTTCACGGGGGCCTCCGCGCGCCCGCCGGCGCGGGTCGCCCCCTCGAGCAGCTCCCGGCTCGCGATCTCGTGGCCGTCGCGGGACACCAGGAAGGCCCGACGGAACCCGGGCTCGTCCGGGATCGGCAGCTCGTCGACCACGTGCTCGAGGCGGGTCTCGGCGAGGAGGGCGCCGATCGTCCGCCCCGCGCTCCGGAGCGGACCGACGAGGCCGATGCGCACCGTCTTCCCCTGGGCCCCGAACTTCGGGCGCGTGTAATGCGTGCCCGTCCGGGACACCGCCTCCCGGTACCAGACGGCGTCGCGGGCATCGAAGCCCTCGGGAAAGCCCCCGCGCCCGGGGAACTGGATGGCGAGACCGTCCTCGAAGGCGAGGACGAGCCGTGCGAGGCCCTTCCGCGCGCCCGCGAAGATCGGCCCACGGCGCTCCGGCGGAACGCGCAGGTAGTCCGGCTGGATGCTCCGGAGCACGAGCGCCATCATCACGGGCTCGAGACCGACGAGCTTGCGGGCCATCGCGGGGGCGGTCGGGTCCGCGTCGGGCGCGAAGAGGAAGACCGGATGTTCGTAGGAGCGCAGGACCCCGTCGACCGGGCTCCGGAGTGCGCCCTCCACGCGGCTCGCGTCGAAATCCGCCGGGACGAGCCACGTCGCCGAGGGATCCTCGGGCGCGACCTGCAGGCGCACGAACGTCGCCGCCGTGAGCGCCGTGAGGGCCGAATCGAAGCCGATCAGGTCCGCCTCGATCGTCCGCGAGCGGCGCGCGACCTCGGACGTCAGCCGTCCGATGTGGCGCGCGTCCTCCTCGCCCTGGCGCGCGCGCTGGGCGGAGGTGTAGAGGGAGGCCATCGCCACGGCGGCGAGGCCGAGCAGGAGGCCCATGACGGTCGCGACCGAGCGGACGGGATGGGCCTGCATGTGCCGGACGAGCTTCCGCGCGCGGCCGTCCGGCGCGACGCTCACCTCCTCGTCCTGGATGAATCGCCGCAGATCCTGGGCGAATTCCGCGACGGAGGGGTAGCGCTGCGACGACAGGGGGGCGGTGGCCTTGTCCAGGATCGCCGAGAGCCGCGGGTCGAGCGGCACGCCCTGATGGTCGACGTGCGGATGGTAGCGGCCGATGACCGCCTGCGCGTACGCCTCGCGCATCGTCTCCGGGTTGCGCGCGGGCGTGAGGGCCGCGAGCTCGAAGGCCATGAGGCCGAGGGCGAACTGGTCGGCCGCGCCCTCGACGGGCGTCCCGGCCGCCTGCTCGGGGGCCATGTACTGCGGCGTGCCGATCACCTCGCCGATGCGGGTGACGATGCGATTCGAGCTCGTCGTCCGGAAGGTCGGCGGACCGGAGCGCGGGGGATCGCTGGGGACCGTCGGGGCGTGCGGATCCGTCGTCGGGTCGTAGATCTCGGTCGTCGGCGTGCCGCCGGAAAGGGTCGGTGCGAGGGTGTCGACGGACCCCGGGTCGTCCGGGAAGGTCGGCGGCGGGGCCCCCTTCGCACCCGCGCCGAACGAGAGGTCGGCCGAGGCATCCGCGTCGTCGAGGATCCGGGCGATGCCCCAGTCCATCACGAGGACCTCGTGATGGCTGCCGAGCATCACGTTGCCCGGCTTCAGGTCCCGATGGACCACCCCGCGGCTGTGGGCGTAGTCGATCGCGTCGCAGACGGGGAGCAGCTTCGAGAGCCTCTCCTTCAGCGAGAACCGGCCGTTCGGCCCGCGTTCGCTCGGCGTCGCCGCGATGCACTCGTCGAGGTAGTCGACGAGCGTGCGGCCCGAGACGAGCTGCATGACGAAGGCCGGGCTCCCGTCGGGGGCGAGCTCGAAGCCGTAGACCGGGACGATGTTCGGATGCTCGAGCTGCCCGCCAATCTGCGCTTCGGTGACGAAGCGACCTCGGAGGCGCGGATCGCGCTTCAGGCTCTCGTGCAGGCGCTTGATCGCGACGATCCGGCCGAGGCGTTTGTCCCGGGCCTCGAGGACCTGGCCCATGCCCCCCTCGCCGAGCAGCCGCTCGACGACGAAGTTGCGGGTGAGCGTCACCTCCGGGGGAGGCGGGGTGCTCGCCTCGACGTCCGGCTCGTCGAGCTGGACGGTGACGCGGGCGGTCGTCGGTGTACGTGCGGCGGACATGGGCCTCGCTCGGGACCCTGCGAAAGTAACGCATCGTGCGCCCACGGTCGCCTCTCGAATCGGGGCCCGACCTTGACCGGGCGAGGGGTGGCGTGCTTCAACCCCCCGAGCGTCCCAGGACGCCCATCCACGGAGCACCGGGTCCGATGTACGACGTGATCTTCGCGAACCTCGTGACGCTGCAGGGGGCGGCGGGGGCGGCGGCCCACGAGCAGCTGAACCCCATCCAGCTGATCCTGCAGGCCTCCCTGGTGGTGAAGCTGGTCATCTTCATCCTGGTGTCGATGGCCATCGGCTGCTGGTTCATCATCGGCGCGAAGGCGGTCCGGATCGCCCAGGCCACCCGCTCGAGCCGGCAATTCCTCGACGCCTTCTGGGCGGGCGAGGAGGGCCAGGGCTGGACCGTCGAGCGCCTCGAGGCCGTCTACGCCGAGGTCCGCAAGTACGAGACCTCCCCGATCGCCTCGGTCTTCCGCTCCGGCTACGTCGAGCTCGCCCGCGTCATGGGCAGCGCCGGCCCCCATCCGGGAGCCAGCACGGCCGACATCGAGAACGTCGAGCGCGCCCTCCGCCGCACGGCGGGCAACGAGATGACGGCCCTCGAGACCCTGCTCCCCTTCCTGGCGACGACGGGCTCGGTCGCCCCCTTCATCGGCCTCTTCGGCACGGTCTGGGGCATCATGCAGTCCTTCATCTCCATCCACGGCCACGGCAGCGCGAGCCTCGACGTCGTCGCGCCGGGCATCGCCGAGGCCCTCATCGCCACGGCCATCGGCCTCGTCGCCGCCATCCCGGCGGTCATGGCCTACAACTATTTCCTGCGCCGGATCCGGGTCCTCGAGTCCGAGATCGAATCGTTCGGCTACGATTACCTCAACATCGTGCGTCGGCACTTCCTCCGGGGCTGATCCATGGGCATGAGCACGGGAGGCGGCGGCAATCGCGCGCCGCTCAGCGAGATCAACGTGACGCCGCTCGTCGACGTCATGCTCGTGCTCCTCATCATCTTCATGGTGGCGGCACCGATGATGACGACCGCGGTGCCGGTGGAGCTCCCCCGCGCCCGCGCCGAGCGCATCGAGGTCGAGCAGGAGACTCCGCTCATCACGATCGGGAACGACCGTCGGGTCTTCCTCGGCCGTGACCAGGTGCCGATCGAGCGCCTCGGCGAGAAGGTCCGGAACCATCCGGCCGTGCGCCGCGACGGCAAGGTCTACGTCCAGGCGGACGCGGACGTGCCCTACGGCTTCGCCGTGCAGATCTTCTCCATCTGCCGCGAGGCGGGAGCCACGAACATCGGCCTCGTCACCGATCCGGCGGGCGGCGCGGCCCAGCCCGGCGCGGGGACGCCCACCCAGGGAACGACGGGCGCCGGAGGTCGATAGCGCATGTACGTCGCACGCGCCGACCAGAGACCGCAGACCACCTTCGACCTGCCGACCCTCACGAAGGGCTCGTTCGCGGGAGGGGTCTCCTCGGTCGTCGGCGTGGCGGTCCTGCTCTTCGTGCTCTTCGGCGTGCTCCCGCGCCTCGCGGTCGCGGCGGGCATCCTCGAGCCGAGCGACATCGGCGCCGAGCCCGAGCCGATCGCGGAGCCCGAGCCCGAGGTGATCCAGGCGGCCTTCGTGCAGCTCGGCCGCGAATTCGATCCGCGCGAGCTCCCCGATCGCCAGGTGGCGAGGAGCTCGCTCTCGCCGCGGCGTCAGGATCCGAACGTCGTCTCGCAGCTCACGCGCGCCATGACCGATGGCGGCGTGCCGCCGCCGAACGCCTACGAGTCGATGCTCACGCAGCTCGGCAACCGGGCGCAGTTCATCGAGAGCACGAGCCTGACGGAGACCGAGGGCTCGGCGGAGGGCAACGAGGAGGGGCGGCGAACGGGCTCCGGCAGCCTCTTCGCGGGGCAGATCGTCTCGCTCTTCCGTCGAGGGCTCCGGCCGCCTCCGACGATCCCCGATACCGAGCTCGCGACGCTCTCGACGCGGGTCACCGTCGTCATCAACGCGGACATGACCTTCCAGGGCATCCGCATCTCGCAGGGGAGCGGGAACTCGGATTACGACCGGGCGGTGCAGAACCGGATCGACGAGATCCTCTCGTCGAACACCGTGCTGACCCCGCCCGAGGACGACGAGCGGGAGCGCTACATCGGTCGCCCGTTCTCGGTGAACGTCGTGCCGCCCGGCAGCGTCCGACGTCGTGCCCCCGCCGGCGCCGCGCCCTCGGGCGGGGGTGCGAGCGCGCTCGAGCGTCTCGGTGCAGGCTACAGCACGGGCGAGTGATCGCCCTCGAGGACCCATGATGCTTCGACGACTCCTTTCCTTCGTACTCGCGACCGCGGCCCTCGGCGCGCTCGCGGTCGTCGCCACGCCCTCGATCGGCGGCACGCAGCAGGGCGGCACCCAGGACCAGCCTCTCCCCGAGCGTCCGGCCGTGATCGAGGTCGAGATGCAGGAGCGGCAGGTCTACCGGATCGCCCTCCCGACCTTCGCCGGCCGCGAGCCCCTCGCCTCGCAGGCGACCGACGTCCTCCGCCACGACTGCGACTACTCGTCTCTCTTCCAGATCATCGACGCGCGGAACTACCCGGCGTCGGCCGCCACCGAGGGCCTCGCGATCACGCGGAGCCAGTGGACCGGCATCGGCGCGCAGGCCGTCGTGAAGGCCGAGCTCCGCGGCGTCGCCCCCAACGTCGAGCTCGAGCTCCGCCTCTACGAGGTCGGCCGCGTCGCGGGCAACGATCCGACGCTCGTGCGCACGTACACGGGCACGGAGGCCGAGCTCCGCAAGCTCGTCCATCGCTTCGCGAACGAGCTCGTCGGTCAGATCACCGGCACGCCCGGCGCCTTCGACACCCAGCTCACCTTCGCGCGCCGCGAGCAGATGGGCCGCAAGGACGTCTTCGTCGCCGACTACGACGGCGCCGGCATGCGCCGCATCTCGAACGGCACGGGCATCGCGATGCTGCCCGCCTTCGGCCCCGGCAACCTCTGGTACTCGCGACTCACCGAGTTCGGCATGTACCTGACGCACTCGGGCATGAACGAGCGTCCCGTGATCCAGAGCGAGGGCCTGAACATGGGCATCTCGATCTGCGGCGAGCGGATGTTCTTCACCTCGACGCGCGACGGGAACAGCGAGATCTACAGCGCGAAGCTCGACGGAACGGACATCCGCCGGCTCACGCGCCATCCGGCGATCGACGTCAGCCCCGCCTGCGGTCCGAACAACCAGCTCGCGTTCGTCTCGAACCGCCACGGCGGTCCGCAGGTCTTCGTGATGACGCAGGACGGCGGCGAGCCGCGCCGCGTGACCTTCAAGGGCTCGCACAACCAGACGCCTTCGTGGTGCATGGATCCGCAGAAGCCGCTGCTCGCGTTCACGGGCCGCGACGCGGGCCTCGACATCTTCACGGTGAACGTGAACACGCAGGCCTACGTCCGCCTCACGCAGGGGCAGGGCCTCAACAAGGATCCCGCCTTCTCGCCCGACTGCCGCATGGTGGCGTTCCACTCGAGCCGGCAGGGCGGCGGCATCTACCTCTCGAATCCGAACGGCTTCAACCAGAACCGGGTCGTCGAGGGACACGCCGAGACCCTCCGCTGGTCGCGCACGCCCTGGCCCTGAACGACGCGCGTCCTCCTTGCGGGTGAAATCGTTCGCTCCGCGTCAACGGGGGAAGGGACGGTTGGCGCGTTCGGAAGGTTCGTTGGCGGACCCAGCCGACGACGCGCATGCGCGCATGTGGGAGATCCTCGGAGGATCGCGCCGAGCGGTCCATCGCGGCGCTTGGGCCTCGAGGACGGACTCGGCCTCTTCGTCCGGGGGTCCACGTCATGCTCCGTTTCGCACGAGTCGTTTCCGTCTTCGCCCTGATCTCGATGACCGGCTGCTTCAGCTACGGCGTCCGTAGCCGTCAGCCGACCGATGGCGTGCTGCACACCGCGCGCGGTCCCGTCTACGCCTGGGGCCTCGCGGGTCAGGAGCACCTCACGCCGGAGTGCGAGAACGGCGTCGCCCGCGCGAAGAGCAGCATGCCGTGGTGGGGCGGCTTCGTCAGCCTCGTGACCATCGGCATCGTGACGCCGTGGCGCGTCGAGTACTCCTGCGCCGCCCCCGAGGGCATGGCGGCCGCTCCAGCCACGCCGGTGGCCGCGTCGACCAACGACGCCGCGCCCGTCCAGGAGTGAGATCTCCCCCTCGATCGGGGGGATCTCCATGTTCATCGCCGCTTCGTTCGTCCGTGCGGTCGGCGCCGACCTTCGTCGGTTCGGCGTCGATCCCGTCGTGCTCGGCGCCCGCGTCTCGCTCGACGAGGCCGCGCTCGCGAATCCGAGCGCGCGCGTGCCGCTCCGGAAGGTGCGAGCGCTGATCGACGACACGGTCGAGGCGTGCGGGCGTCGCGACATCGCGCTCCGGCTCGGCGCGCTCGCGCCGCTCCACGGGCTGCACGTGATCGGTCCGATGATCAGGAGCGCGCGCACGCTGCGTCGTGGCCTCGAGCTCTTCCGGATGTACGGGCCGCTCGTGGTCGAGGGGGCCGTGCTCGAGCTGCTCGAGCGGGACGGCCTCGCCACCGTCCGCTTCACGCATCCGATGCTCGAGGGCGCCGACGCTCGCTACGCGTCGGAGTACGCCTCGGCGTTCATGTGCCGCGTCGGCGAGGCGTTCCTCGGACCCGACGTGGGCCTCGAGCGCGCACGCTTCCGCCACGCCGATCCGGGCTACGCCTCCACGTACGCCGAGGTCTTCGAATGCGACGTGGAATTCGGCGCGCCCCACGACGAGCTCGTGCTGAAGAAGGAGCTCCTCGACCGTCCGCAGCTCGAGAAGGACGACTCGCTCTGCGCGCTGCTCGAGCGGCGGGCCTCGGAGCTGCTCGCCTCGCTCGACGAGGAGGCGCCGCTCCCCGTGCGTCTGCGCGAGCTGCTCGCGAACGAGTCGAAGCCGCTCGAGATGGACGTGACCGAGGCCGCCTTGCGGCTCGGCGTGAGCTCGCGGACGCTGCAGCGACGGTTGCGGGAAGCGGGGAGCTCGTTCTCGGGGATGATCGAGGACGAGCTGCGGAGGCGGGCGTGCGACGAGCTCGCGGCGTCGCGGCTCGCGATCAAGGAGATCGCGGATCGGGCGGGATTCGTGGACCCGAACAACTTCCATCGGGCCTTCAAGCGCTGGACGGGCGAGACGCCGGGGGAGTGGAGGCGGAGGGCGAGGGCGGGGGAGTGCGCCTGAGCGTTTCGGCCGCGCCTTGACCATGCGTCGCCTCTCGAAGTACGCCACGGCTCGGCGTTCGAGAGGGAATGGCATGAAGGCACATACGAAGGACACGCAGGCGAACACGACTCCGAGGATGGCGCTCGAGCACCTGCGCGAGGGGAACCAGCGCTTCGTCCAGAACCTGATGGCGAACCGCGATCTGCTCCAGCAGGCGAACCAGACGCGGGACGGTCAGTGGCCGGTCGCGACGGTGCTCTCGTGCATCGACAGTCGGACGTCGGCCGAGCTGATCTTCGACCAGGGGCTCGGCGACATCTTCTCGATCCGCATCGCGGGCAACATCGTGAATACCGACATCCTCGGGAGCATGGAGTTCGCGTGCGCCGTCGCCGGGAGCAAGCTGCTCGTCGTGCTCGGACACTCGAGCTGCGGTGCGATCAAGGGCGCGTGTGACCACGTCGAGATGGGCAACCTCACGGAGTTGCTCGCGAAGCTCCAGCCTGCCGTCTACCAGGAGCGCACGGTCAAGGATCCCGAGCAGCGCTGCTCGAAGAACTCGGACTTCGTCGAGAACGTCGCGCGGATCAACGTGCACCGCTCCGTGCTCGCGGTCGTCGAGCGGAGCTACATCCTCGAGCGCATGATCGAGGACGGGAAGATCGGCGTCGTCGGCGGGATGCACAGCCTCGAGACGGGGCTCGTCGAGTTCTACGACGACGCGAGCGTGTTCACGGCGGAGGACGTCGCGCGGCTCAGGGCGCGGTTCTGAAAACGGCGGGCGTCGGGTACCATCGCGCCGGTGGAGTCCCTCTTCGCCCCCGTCGGCTTCTTCTCTCTCTTCGCGACGATCGCGTTCCTCGTCCGAGGTCCGTGGCGTCTTCGGCGTCGCATCGCGCTCGTGGCCCTCCAGCCCCTGCTCGTCGTGATGTACGTGGTGCCACGGTACGACAACGAGACGTGCCGGTCGGTCCTCCACACGGTCGGTGCGCCGGATCCGCTCGGGTGGATCACGTTCCCGTGTCTCGACATGATCTTCGCGGTGTTCTGGATCCACGTGCTCGTGTGGGGCGTGGTGGCGACGGTGCTCGTGGGGATCGGGTGGCGAGGGAGGGCGGGCGACCCGCGGAGCGCGCCGAGCGGGAGCTAGCCATGCTCACGACGGACGAGAGCCTCGACGAGCTGATGAAGGTGATCCCTGGGATCGAAGAGCTTCGAGCGTTTCTCGCCGAGGAGTGGGCGCCCGAATCCCCTCCTCCGACCCTCGTGTCGTCGGAGCTGGCTCGCACGCTGCTCCGGCATGCCGACGCGATGACGGATGAGGAGATCCGTGCGGTGTTCGCCTGCGTCGAGCGTGTCCTGACCGTCGGAGAGGAAGTCGCCAAGGACGTCGTTGCGACCGGCTTCCTGGAGGCGCTCGTCGCCGCCAGCGATCGCGAGAGCGTAGAGGCCGCCCGTCTCTTCCCGTTCTTGGGGCCGCGGGCGGCCGCCTACTGCGAGGCTTGGAGAGCGTTCTCGTGACGTGTCATCGTCGCTTCCCAATCGAAGCATCGATCGCGCGCACGCGCTCGAAGCCCAACTCGGCGACGAGCTCGTTCACGCGAGCTTCGTTCCGGAAGTCCCCGTCCCGGCCGCGGTAGCTCGGAGGGCTGTCGTTCAAGTCGAGGAAATCCGTCGAGTAGCCCTGCGCCCCGAGGGCTACCGCATACCAGCGGTAGGCCTTCTCCGGATCGCGATGCCGGCCATCGCTCGAGAAGATCTCGGCCACCGTCTCCGCGGCGTCCGTCGAACCGGCCTCCGCCAGCGCTTCCATGCGGGCGAGCGCTTCGTCGTAGGCGGTCGAGCCCTCGTCCGCTTCGTCGAGGATGTCGGCCAGTCGATCGAAGTCCCTGCGCGAAGGACGGGAGCGTTTGGACGGCATGCGAGAGGGCTACCCGAGCGCGAAGGGCAGAGCAAGCGCGGCGGCGGGCGCGAAGCGCTGCGAGGGGCCTCGGCCCCCTCAAGCCCTCTTGATCGCCACCACTTCCCCCGACGACACCACCTCGCCCGCATGCATGCGGATGCAATGCCGGCCCTCGTGCTTCGCGCGGTACAGCGCGAGGTCGGCGGCCTGCGTGAGCGCGGTCTCGTCGCGCTCCGTGTCCGCGTAGAGGATCGCCACGCCGATGCTGACGGTGACGTGCGAGGCCGCGCGGCTCGAGCGATGCGGGAGCTCGAGGGCGTCGATGGCACCGAGGACGGCCTCGGCGACTTCCTTCGCGCCCGTACGGTCCGTGTCCGGGAGGAGCACCACGAATTCCTCGCCGCCGTAGCGCGCGACGAGATCGGCCGGCCGACGCGCGGCGCGTGCGAGCGCCTCGGCGACGCGGGCGAGGCAGGCGTCGCCCGCGGGATGCCCGTAGGTGTCGTTGAAAGCCTTGAAGTGATCGACGTCCACGAACAAGAGCGCGACCGGATCGTGCGCGCGGCGGGCGCGCTCCCATTCCTTCTTCAGGTGCTCGTCGAACGTCCGACGGTTCGCGATGCTCGTCAGCGGATCGGTGCGCGCGATGCGCTCGAGCTCCGCGTTCAGGTGCCGGCTGCGCGCCGACTCGTACGCGAGGAGCACGCTCTGCAGGTACGTGATGCGCTCCTGCCGCTCCGCGAAATGCGCGATGCCGAGCGCGATGAACGCGTAGCCGGCCACGTAGCCGAGGTAGTCGCTCGTCGGCGCGATCGTCGTCGGCGCCGAGGCGAACACGAAGGCGAGCGCGACACCGACCGCGCCCGCATACGCCGCGAGCACGTGGGTCGGAGGGAGGCGGAACGCGAGCGCGATCAGCGTGATCGTCAGCACGCAGACAAAGGCCGCGTGCACCGCGAGCCCCGTGTCGCGCGTGCCGACGAGGACGAAGAGCTTCGTCCCGAGCACGAGGGCCGAGCCCGCACCCACGATCTCCGCGAAGCGAGGCAGCATCTCCGGACGGCGCACGAGCCAGAGCCCGAAGCTCGCCGTCAGGAGCGCGACGGCCTCGCTCATCCACCAACGCCGTGCGTCGACGGAGGAGAAGTCGGGCCCGAAGAGCGCGAGGCCCGTCGCGATGAGCACGAACGTCAGCCCGAGCACGATCGGAGTCCCCGGGCCCACGAGCCGCCCGAAATTCCGCGCCCGCTGGAGCTCGAGCCCCTCGCAGAGCTCGTCGGGCATGGGCAGCCGCACGGGCGCGCGCTCGACGAGCTCGCGCGCCACCTGCACCGTGACGTCCGAAACGGACCTCTCGAGCGAAACCGGCATTCCCCCGCCGGAAAGGCTGGCAGACGCGGGAGGGGGCGTCGAGGGGGGACACGCCCTCCGTACGTGCACGATCGACCCCGCGATGACACTTCGGGGCGAGATCCGGGCCGAGGCGCGCCCGTTCTAGAGCCCGCCGAGGTCCCCGTACTGGTGCTGGAGCAGCGCGAGGCCCACGAGCACCGCCGTCTCGGCCCGGAGCACACGCCCGCCGAGGCGGATCGCCTCGAAGCCCCGCTCGTCGAAGGCGCGCCGCTCCGCGTCCGTGAAACCGCCCTCGGGACCGACCGCGAAGACGAGGCGCATCGGCCGGCGCTCGTTCGGGCGAGCGCGGGCGGGGCGGTCGCTGCGGTCGTCGAGGTGGAAGCGGAGGTCCGCGCGTCGGACGCTCTCGTCCTCGAGCGCCTCGGCGAGTGGGATGGCCTTGCGCACCTCCGGAACGCTCGCGCGGCGGCATTGCCGGCAGGCGCGGATCGCCTGGGCGGGCCAGGCGTGGGCCTTCTCGTGGGCGAGCCCCTCGGCGGGCACGGAGCGCTCGGAGAGCACGGGGACGATGCGCATCACGCCGAGCTCGGTCGCCTTCTGGATCACGCCGAGCATGCGCTGGCGTGCGAGCACCGCGCAGAGGAGCGTGATGTGCGCGGGCGACTCGGTGGAGCCAGGCATCGCCTCGTACACGAGCGCCTCGGCCGAGCCCTGCGCGAGGCCCGTGAGCGACGCGCGGAAGAAGGCTCCCTCGCGATCGACGAGCGTGAAGGCCTCCTTCACGTTCACCTCGCGGAAGCGGAGCGCCGCCGCCGCCTCCGCGCCGAGCGTGATGCGGCTGCCTGGGGCGAGCGCGTCGGGATGCCGGATCGGCGCGAGGAGCGAGGAGCGGGACATGCTCCACGCCTCGTACCACGTCATGGGCGGGGGCTGCGACCGGACGACCTTTCGCGAGCGCAGGCAGCTGATATCCTCCGCCCGTGCCGAAGCCTGGCGTCTATCCGATCACCGAGCCCCGCAACCGCAACCGCGCCGAGGTGAAGGTCTGGGAGGCCCTGGTCCGGACGCTGCCGCCCGGCTGGTTCGCGTGGCACTCGCTCAAGATGCTCGCCCATCCGCATCGCTCCGACGGGCGGGTCCTCCCGGGCCGTCGGGAGGGCGAGGGCGACTTCGTCGTCGCGATCCCGGGCAAGGGGATCCTCGTGCTCGAGGTGAAGGGCGGCTGGATCGAGGAGCGCGACGGCCGCTTCTTCCAGAACGGCCACATGATGTTCGGCGCCCCGAGGGATCAGGCGCATCGCACGGCCGACATCCTCCGCGACTCCTTCGGGCGCAAGGGCGGCCGGGAGCTCCCCTACATCGCGATCGCGACCGTCTTCCCGGAGACGCCCTTCGAGCGCCCTCCTTCGAACGGAGACCTGCGCGACACGCTGCTCGGCGCCCAGGATCTCGAGCTGATCGGGCCCCGCCTCGCCGAGCTCTCGAACGACCTCTTCGTGCCGAACGGGGCCGCACGCGAGACCTGGTGGATCGATCGGCTGCACGAGCTCTGGGGCGAGACCTGGGTTCCGCGCCTCGTGCCGGGACGGCGGTCGCGCCTGCGCGAGCAGGAGCTCGTCGAGCTCGACGAGGATCAGCTCGCGCGTCTCGACGAGTGGCAGGACAACCCTCGACTCTGCGTGATGGGCGGTCCGGGCACGGGCAAGACGCTCGTCGCCTGCGAGCTCTACCGTCGGCTCGAGCGCGCGGGGAGGAAGCCGCTCTTCCTCTGCTGGACACGGGGGCTCGCGACCTGGCTCCGCGACGAGGGGATCGAGGCGGCGGCGACGGTGCGCGAGCACGCGCTCGCGCTGCTCGCGAAGGCGGGCGTCGCGCCCGAGCCGAAGGGGCCCGAGGAGGAGTGGAGCCACGGCGATTGGGAGCTCGTCGCGATGCAGGCCGCCATGGACGGAGCGGGGGCCGTGCCGAGCGAGCACGACTTCGTGATCGTCGACGAGGGCCAGGACTTCTCCTCGAACGATTGGGAGCTCGTCCGGAAGATCGTCGGCGAGGGCCCGCTCTGGATCTTCGCCGATCCGGGCCAGAGCTATTGGGAGGATCGGCAGATCCCCGCGGACCTCTCCGTGCCGCGCGTGAAGCTGCTCCGCGCCTACCGTTGTCCCGACAGGCTCGCGCGCTTCGCCGAGCTCTATCGCGACGGCGGTCCGACGGACTTCGTCGACGCGGGCGTCGAGCTCGAGCTCGTGGTCGACGACGATCCGATCTCGGCGATCGGCCGCAAGCTGCTCTCGCTCGCGAAGGGACAGGTCGCGCCAGAGGACATCGCCGTGCTCGCCCTGCGCGGGCTGCGCGCGAGCGAGCTCGCCTCGCGCACCGAGCTCGGGCCGTTCCGGGTCGTCCGCGTGGACGACGAGGAGGCGGACACGAACGTCGTCGCCGACACCTTCTTGCGGTTCAAAGGACTCGAGCGGCCCTACGTGATCGTCTCGGAGCTCGCGCCCGAGCGCCGGAAGTACGACGTGCGGATGCACATCGCCCTGACGCGGGCGACGGTCGGATGCGTGATCGTGGCGACGCCCGCCGAGGTGGAGCGCGATCCCCGCCTCGCGGCGCTGGTCGCGCGCTGAGCGGTCTCCGCGCACGTGACCGTGCACGATCGTCGTGCACGATCCTCGTCCACGTGCACGGCTGTCGTGCACGTGCACGTGCACGGTTTGCGTGCACGTGAACGGCCCTCGTGCACGTGCACGCGAACCGCAGGTTCGTGTCAGCGCGCCTCGACCTGCATCGGCCTCACCCTACGCGCCGTGATCACCGCCGCCTCGAGCGTGCGCGCGGAGTCCTGCGTGACGAGCGAGTGTCCCCGGTCCGGCACGATGTCGAGGCTCGTGTTGTGGAGCGACCGCGCGATGTGGCGCACCGCCTCGAGCGAGAGCCTATCGTCGAGCGCTCCGATGCGGAGGTCGATCGGGATCTGCGGCTCGTGGAGCCGGCGGAGGAGGGGCTCGGCCTCCGCGAAGGCGCGGAGCTCGGCCGCGACGTGGGCACGGTCGCCGGGGAGCCCGAGCGCGAGGGCGCGGGCTCGCTCGACGTAGTGGGGGTCCGAGCCCGCGTAGGGGGCGAGGCCGAGCATCGCGCGGATCGGGAGCTCGGGATCGATCGCGAGGGAGAAGCAGAGGTAGCTGCCCTCGGCCGAGCCGACGAGGCCGTAGGCGTCGGCGCCGACGTCGCGGAGGTAGTCGCGGAGGGCGTCGCGCTCGGCCGCGAGGTCGTAGTGCGAGGGGACCTGGGCCTTGCCGTGGCCGCTGCGATGCACGAGGTGGACGGTGTGCTCGGCGGCGAGGGCCTCGGCCATCGGGCGGTAGGCCTCGGGCGACTCGAGCGTGCCGTGGACGAGGAGGACGTGGCTGCCGGAGCCGTGGGTCTCGATGAACATGGTGCCTCGGAGACGGGATTCGCCGTCAGGCAGGACACCTACGCGCTCGCGACGGAAATGAAAAGCCCCCGGGAGGACTCTCCGCGGGGGCGGTGGCGATACGTGGACTCGAACCACGGACCTAGCGCGTATGAAACGCCCGCTCTAGCCAGCTGAGCTATATCGCCGGAAGGGTCGCAACCATAACCGGATCGGGCGGCCTGTCAACTCGGACACGCGAGGTCCCGGCGGTCGGCATGGATGCCGCTTGATACGCGTGCCGACGGCCGCTCGCTTCGGGAACCTCCGAGGACCTCGGCTGTCGTACCGTTAGACCGTGGCGTGGGCTCGTGCGTCCGGAAGGGGCACGGGTCGAGCGAGGGGAGAGCACATGGGAATTCGAGGCATCCGGGCGGCGCTCGCCGCGGCCCTCGCGGCGTTCTGTCTCGGGATGGGCGCCAAGGCCGAGGCCCAGCGCGGCGGCGGCTACGAGCTCGCGCTGAGCGGCGCCACCGTCGTCACCTACGGCGAGCGCTTCCGCGCCGCGGGAACGGCCTACGAGGTCGAGGGGCTCGCGACGCTCCGTCCGCTCGTCGGCGGGGAGGTGCGGGCCGAGCTCCGCTCCTACGAGCCCCAGCACGGCGTCTGGACCACCGTCGTCTCGGGCTCGTTCCCGACGGACCGGGCCGGTCGCTTCCTCGTCGAGCTCGACGTGCCGCTCCGGGCGATGCCGAACGTGCAGCTCCACGTCGTCGTCGGGAAGCGCGGCCGCGAGGACGGTCGGGAATTCGACTTCGGCCTCTCGGCGCGGGCTCCCTACGTCCTCGACCTGCTCACCGATCGCCAGCGCTACGAGCCCGGCGAGACGCTCCACGCCTTCATGCGCGCGCAGGAGCTCGGCTCGCGCGCGCCCGTCGTCGACCGACCGGTCCACGTCACCGTGCGCGAGCCCTCGGGGCGGCTCGTCTTCGATCGCGAGGTCCGCACGCGCGCGTCCGGCGCGATCTCGATCGACGCGCCGCTGCCCGACACCGCCACCGACGGGAGCTACACCGTCGTCGCCGAGCTCCGGGCCGACGTCGGCAACGTGACGGCGATGCGCTCGGTCCAGATCGGTCGACGGACGACGGAGCGATTGCTCGTCACGGCCACGCTCGAGCAGGAGGTCGTCGCGCCCTCGGGCCTGCTCGTCGGGTTGGTCCGCGTGCGCACGCCGAGCGGCGCCACCGTGAGCGGCGCCAGCGTCACCGTCGCGACGCCGAGCGGCACGCCCCAGTCGTTCTCGACGAACGACGAGGGCCTCGCTCCCTTCCGCATCCAGGCGCCCGCCTACCTCGCGGGCGACCTCGAGGAGCAGTCCCTGACCGTGCGCGTGAGCCATCCGGCCTACGGCACGCTGCACGTCCCGGTCGCCTACACGCTCTCGCGGACCGAGGTGCGCGTCGAAGCGGTCGCGGCGAACGGCGGTCTCGTTCCCGACGTCCCGACGAGCGTCTTCCTCCACGTCACGGACGTGCGCGGGCACGAGGTCCCGGCGGGCACGACGATCGACGTCGAGGGCAGCGGAGTCGACGGACGCACGCAGCGCGTCGCCACGGATCGGCATGGCTTCGCCGAGGTGCGCATGCGCATCCCGGAGGGCGAAGCCGGCCCGATCGAGGAGGCCGGCCCCTGCACCGGTCGAATCGGCATCCGCTTCCACGCCACCGTGAACGCGCGCCATTCGTACCGCGTGGAGCTCTGTGCTCCCGTCGCGCGCGAGGCCGAGGTCCGGATCCACCTCGCGTCGCCGGTCGTGGCCCCCGGAGGGAACCTCGACGTCGACGTCGCGCGCCGCGGGGCCTCGGGCAACCGCCCCGTCCTCGTCGAGGCCCTCTCGGCGGGCGTGCCGGTGTCGGCCGTGTGGATCGAGCCGGGCTCGAGCCGCGCGACGCTCCGCCTGCCGGAGGACGTGCAGGGGCTCCTCCTCGTCCGTGCGCGCCCCTTCGGAGGCGCCGAGGCCGCCCGGCCCGTGAGCGTCGAGGGCGGCGTCGCCTTCGGCACGGGCTCGATCGAGGCGGCGTTCGTCCGCCCGGTCGATGCCTTCGCGCTCTCGCTCCGCGCCGACGAAGAGCCCTATCCCGTGCGGGGCACGGCGTCCGTGGCCGTCGGGATGTCGCGCGCCTCGGGAGGAGCCTTCGCCACGATCGTCGCGCGCGATCTCGCGCAGCACGGTGGAGAGGTCGATTGGGTCTCGCGCTGGCTCGCGGCGTTCGACGCCGAGGTCACGCGCCCCGATCTCGAGGACGGAACCCTCCTCGTGCGCTCGGCGCTCGCCGCCGCGGTCTCGGAGGACGTCGCCGTCCGCGGCGTGGCTCCGCTCGTCGTTCCTCCGTGGGACAACGGCGATCACGGCGAGCCCTATCCGAACCCGGGGCGCGGCGAGCTCCGCGATCCCGTGAAGCTCCGCGACGAGCTCGTCCGCCGCGGCATCGGGCAGCTGATGGTCGCGCTCGAGCAGGCGGTCGAGGGCACGATCGGAGGCGACCTCGAAGAGCAGCGGCTCGTGCAGCGCCGCGGCACGGGCCGGGGCTTCCATCCGGACGCGATCGCGTGGATGGTCGAGCAGGGCAATTTCTCCGAGGAGCAGGTCGAGACGCTCGGCGGCGTGCCGATGACGCTCGCGATGCTCGAGGCCGCCGATCCGAGCTTCCGCTTCGACACCGTCGCGACGCGCATCGCGCGCCGCCGGCTCGTGCGTCTGCTCGACGCGCTCCTCGCCTTCACGAATCCCGACGATCCGAACGCCCAGCGAGCCTCCGCGGGGCAGCCCCGCGAGCGCTGGCTCTCGCGCATGATCCAGCTCGGCATCCTCGAGCCGGAGGCGCTCCTGGATCCGTGGGGCCGCTCGTTCGTGTTCCGCCCGAGCCCGGACGCGCGCCTCGTGGTCTCCGATCGCGCGCCCGGGTGGGAGCTCGTCTCGCCGGGCCCGGACGGACGCCCTGGCACCGCGGACGACGTCCGCGATCCGTTCCGCCGCGCCGTCGCCGAGGGAACGCAGTACGCGATCGCCTCGGGCGAGGACGACCTGATGCGCGCGCTCAGCACGATCGCGCCCGGCGAGGGCACGCTGCAGGCGATGCTCGCCGCGTACCGCACCATGTCGCTCGCGGCGAGCGAGGAGCAGACGGGCTCGGTGGTCACGGCCTCGGCGAGCGAGGCCTACGGCGATGCGATGCCGAGCCAGGCGATGGACGAGGAGTCCATCGGCTACGGCGGCCTCGGTCTCGTCGGGACAGGGGCGGGCGGTGGGGGCGTGGGCTACGGCCGCGGCTCCGGCATGATGGCCCGCGCCTCGGCGGCTCCGATGGCCCAGATCGCTCCTGCCGCACCCCCGCCCGGCGAGGCCGACGATCGGAGCCAGCAGGGCGCGCCCGGCTCGACCCTCGCGCGCGTCGGCGAGCGGATCCGCGAGCGCTTCCCGGCGACGCTCTTCTTCGCCGGCGAGATCCCGCTCGACGGCGCGACGACGAACGTGCCGATCGCGCTCGCCGACGCGCTCACGACCTACCGTGTGGAGGCGATCGCCTGGACCGTCTCCGGATGGACGACCTCGGCTCGCACCGAGCTGCGCGTCGATCAGGAGGCGACCGTCGATGCGCCGATCCCGCCCTTCGCCACGCTCGGCGACGTTCTCCGCATCCCCGTCCGCGTGCAGAACCGCACGCGCACGCCGATGCAGGTCACGATCGGCATGGCGAGCGAGGGCGTCGGCATCGACGCGGGGACGACGCGCACGCTCGAGGTGCCGCCGCGCGACGCGGTGGAGAGCATCGTCGAGGTGCGGGTGACGGCCGTGGGGGAGGGCGCGATCGTCGTACGCGCCGTCCGTGCCTCGGGAGGCGAGCCGCTCGACGCCGTCCGCCGTCCGCTCCACGTCTTCGAGGACGCGCGCCTCGTGCGCGAGACGCGCCGCTTCCTCGCCGAGGGCTCGGCCGAGCTCGAGCTCGAGGTGCCGAGCGATGCGACCCCGCGTGGGCCCGCGGCGCTCCGCCTCGCGACGGGGATGGAATTCTTCGGCGAGCTCCCGCGAGGGAACCTCTTCGAGAAGACGCGCGCGGCCTGGGCCGAGGCCTACGCGGGCCTGCCGGTCGACGAGGCGACGCGCGCCGCGATCGCGAGCGCTCTGCGCTACCGAGGCGACGGGAACTGGGACGAGATCCCCCTGCCCGAGGCGCGTGGCATGGCTTCCATCGTATGGGGCGGGAACCTCGTCGAGCTCGCGCGCCTCGTCGGCGTGGGCTGGGGCTCGCCCGAGGTGCAGGACGCGGACCTCGCGCGTGCGCTCGAGCTCCTGTCGAGGACGCTCCCCGAGCGTGGCGAGCGCCCGTCGCCCGATGCCGGCACGGCGATCCAGGACTCCCGCGTCCTCCTGCTCCTGGCGCCTGCGATGCGAGGCGAGGGGCGGAGCGCGATCGTCGCCGATCGCGATCGCCTCGTCGCTCGCTTCCGCTCGGTCGTCGGCTCGGCCGCCGCTCGCCTCTCGGACTCGGACACCGTCGCCGTCAACGCGGCCGCGGCGCTCGCGGCGACGAGCGGCGGCGACGGAGACCGCCGCGCACGCGAGATGATCCGCCGGCTCGAGCGCTCGCTCATCCGCGTGGACGACGCGACCTTCCTCGAGGTCCCGGAGCAGTACGGCGTGCCGCATGCGCGCGAGGTCCCGACCTCGCTCCTCGCGCTCGCCTACCTCGGGCTCGGCGATCGCGAGGCCGCGTTCGCCTGCCTGCGCGGGCTCGCGCGGAGGCCGGAGCGCACCCTCGCGGCCGGCTCGGACGCGATCTTCCTCGCGGCCGCGGCCGTCGGCTCGCTCGTGCCCCGCGATCCGGGGGCGATCCGTCTCTCCGTCGACGGACATCCGATCGAGACGACGCGCGAGGCCGGGCTCGTCCGCGCCTCGATCGAGGGCCTCGATCGTCCCGGGCGTCATCGCCTCTCGGTCGGCCTCGCCGAGCGGGCGCTCGCGTGGATCGAGCTCGACCTGCGCTACGGCCGACCCTGGAGCGCCCCCGAGTCGCTCCCGCTCCGCGTCGACGTCGCGCTCGAGGGCGAGACCGGTGGTCGCGACACGCGCGCCGGTCTCGTGCTCGCCATCCGCAACCGCACGCCGCGCCGCATGCGCTCGCCCATCGTCGAGATCGATCTGCCCGCGGGCACCGAGCTCGACGAGCCGACGCGCGCCGCTCTCGCCGCGCTCACCGCCTCGCAGCCGACGATGGAGGGGCGCACGCTCTCCCTGCACCTCCGGCCGCTCGCTCCGGGCGCGTTCGTCCGGCTTCCCCTCCCGCTCCGCTGGAGCGTGTCCGGGACGCTGCGCGGCCTCGGTGCGGTCGTCTACGACGACGACGAAGCGGGGACCACGCGTCCGCGCGTCGCGATCCTCGCCTCGCGCGCGATCGAGCTCGTCGATCGTGGCGCGGAGCCCGAAGCGCCCGAGCCCGAGGAGTCGCCGCCACCCCCCGAGCCACGGCCTCTCCCCATCCCCGTGATCCGCCCCCTCTCGCCCGCCCTCGAGGTGCGTCCATGAGCCCGCGCACGCTGAAGCGCCTCGCGCTCGTCCTCACGATCCTCGCCACCGTCGCGGCTTCGCACGTCGGCTTCGCCCAGACCGCCGCGAGACGCCCGGTCCAGGTCGGCGACGTCACCGGAGTCGACCTCCAGATCGAGGGCGCGCTCTCGGCCCCGCGCGGCGGCACGCTGCGCCTCCCGGTCGCGGCCGTGGAGGTCGTCGGCCTCCGCGACCTCCGGCCCGCGGCCCGCGCGACCGTGCGCGTGCTCTCCTCGCTCTCGCGGGATCGCGAGGCGCTCGAGCAGACGCTCGACGCGCGCGGACGCGGCGTGCTCGCCATCCCCGTGCCCGAAGACGCTCCCGGCAGCTTCTACCTCGTGATCGAGCTGCGCCATCGGGGCTCGATCCTCCGTCGCTTCGACCTCGGGGTGCAGACGACCGAGCCGCGCTCGATCGAGGCCGAGCTCGCGCCGAAGCGCATCTTCCCCGGCAGCCCGCTCGAGCTGCTCGGACAGGCGCGCTCGCAGGCGAACGGCCGCGCGGCCGCGAACGTGGACCTCGAGGCGATCTGCTCGGATGCGAGCGGTCCGATCGGAAGGCCCATGCGCCTGCGCACGGATCGAGCGGGCCTCTTCGCCCAGCACGTCGTGCTGCCACCCTCGACGCGCGCGGGGACGATCTCCTGCCGTGTCGCGTGGCTCGGCGACACGCGCCATCCCCTCGCGACGAGCACGACGGCCGAGCTCGTCGCGCGCGAGGCGCCGGCGCTCCTCGTCTCCGTTCGACCCTCGAAGACGATCGCGCGCTCGGAGGAGACGATCGATCTGACGATCGTCGTGCGCCGTCCGGACGGACGCCCCGTGCCCCGCGCCACGGCCTTCATCCCCGGCCTCTCGGAGCGGGAGACGCTGCGCGTCCAGACGGACGAGCGCGGCATGGCGCATCTGCCGCGCAGGCTCCCTGCGATCGGCGACGGCTACTCGGATACGACGATCGCCGTGCAGGTCACGAAGGCCGGCGTCGGCAGTGGCAACGGCTACGCACGCGTCCGCCTCGCCGCCGAGGACTTCGCGGGCGTGATGGCCGTCGAGGGAGGCGCGTTCGTCGGGCCGCTCGACGCGCGCGTCTTCGTGCGCGCCGTCGGCATCGACGGGCATCGGGCGCCGGCGCACGTGCCCGTGCGGCTCGAGGGACCGCGCCTGCGCGAGCCGCTCGTCGCCGAGACGGATGCGAACGGCGTGGCGACGTTCGACGTGCACCTCGGGGCGCTCGCGGCGGAAGGCGAGGATCCCTGCGGAGGCCGCGCGGCCACCTCGCTCACGGCGACGATCGGGGAAGGGAATCGGGCCGCCGAGACGCGGATCTGCGCCCCGATCGACGCGGACGGGCTCGTGCGCGTGCGGCTCGGTAACGTCCGCGTGCGCTCGGGCGGGAGCCTTCCCGTCCGCATCGAGCGTGCCCCGGCGGCGGCGCGGCTGCCCGTCGTCGTCACGCTCGTCGCGACCTCGCCCTCGATGCATCCGGTGCAGTCGGTCGTGCTCGAGCCGGGGGCCAGCGAGACCGAGCTCGCGGTGCCGAACGACCTGCTCGGGCGCGTGGTCGTGCGCGCCCGTGCGCTCCATGCGACCGAATGGGTCGAGCTCCGAGGCGGCACGGCGATGGCGCAGGCCGTCCCGGGACCGAGGCTCGAGGCCGACGTCCGCCTCGACGTCGAGACCGGCCGGGTGGGCGTGACCGTGACGGGGGAGGCCTCCGCCGAGGCCCGCACCTTCGCGCTCGCGCTGCCGATCGACGAGCTGCGCGCGCTCACGGGCGAGCTCGATCCGTCGACCCGCATCGCGGTTCCGCGCCCTGATCCCTCGCCCGTGTCGGACCTCCCGGACTCGCTGCTCGCGGCCGTGCTGGCGGCCGAGACGCCGCTCGACACCGCCGCGCCCTTCGTGCTCGTCGAGGGAAGGGTCACGCCGGTCCCCGCGCCGGCCGATCCGGCGTCGGCCGGCCTGCTGCGGGATCCCTGGCGTTCGCGTGCACGCTTCGTCGAGGGACGCCTCGCGCTCCTCTTCCGCGCGATCGAGGACTTCGTCGATCAGGCCGTGCCCGGACGTCTCGAGGACGTCGGCGCCGTCGTCGGGGGACGTCACCGCTTCAACGCCGCCATCCTCTCGAGCGTCGCCCGGGAAGGCCTCCTCGGCGCAGAGGGAGCGACCGGTCTCGGGGGCGATCCGCTGACGATCGAGCAGCTCGAGCGCCTCGATCCGGCGTTCACCTACGACGCCGTCGCGAGGCGCATCACGCGCCGTCGGCTCTTCCTGCTCCTGCTCGAGCTCCGGGCGTACGTGGCCCAGCGAGGGCTCGACCTGCCGTGGGCGCGCCCCGGCGAGCCGGCGCAATGGCTCCGCGATCTGGCCGAGGGCAACGGGACGTCCACCTACGGCGAGGTCACGGCGCACGATCTCGTCGACGCCTGGGGCAATCCCTTCGCCCTCCGGCCGACGGCGCATCCGCGCTTCTCCCTCCTCGTGCCCGTGCCGGGCTACGAGCTCGTCAGCGCGGGCCCGGACGGTCGGCTCGGCACGGGCGACGACCTCTGGGATCCGACCGCACGCGTGCTGCCGGAGCGGAGCCTCTACGCCGAGGCCGCCGGAGAGGATGCGCTCGTCGCACGCCTGCGCGGCGTCGAGCTCGGCCGCGCGACGATCGCGTCGGTGCGCTCGGCCTTCGAGGTGGGCGAGGTCTACGTGAACGCGCCCGAGGAGGGGCTCGTGGTGCCCGACGTCTACGGTCGCGCGTCGCTCCCGCCCCTCCTCGATCCGGATCCCGAGGCCCTCTCGATCCGCCGCATCACCGAGACGGTGCCGAGCCATCGCGTCGGACCGATCGATCTCGGGGCGGCCGCCGACGGCTTCGCCGTTCCCTTCGAGCGCGAGCCGCGCACCTGGGGCGTGCTCGTCGTCGTCGCCACCCCGGACGGAACGGTCGCGATGGACACGGCGTCGGGCGCGGTCGGCAGCCCGCTCCTGCTCAACGGCCGTCTCCCCGAGCGTGCGCGTCTCGGCGAGACCCTCGAGGCCGACCTCCCGATCACGAACGTCACGGGCAGCGACCGCCAGGCACGCGCCGAGATCGCTTCCGAGGGCTGCCTTCGCGTGACCGCGCCCTCGGACGTGGGCGTGCCCGCGGGTCGCACGTCGATCCTGCGCCTCGCGATCGGCTCGACCTGCGCAGGGCCCGGCGCGTTCACGCTGCGCCTGGTCGACGCGAGCGGCAGCGAGCTCGCGACGCTCGCCCATCCGATGACGGTGGGCGCGGGCCTGCATCCGCAGCGCCGGCGCGAGTCGGCCTTCGTCGGCGAGGGAGGACGCACGCTCGTCGTCGAGCCGCCCGGGGGCGCCGAGGCCACGGCGGGGCGGCTCGTCCTCGTCGCTCCCTCGGCCGCGGCCGAGATCCCGGAGCTCGCCGAGGTGCGGACGAACGATCCGGCGCTCGTCGCCTGGTCGCGCGCGATGAACGGGGCGACGCTCGACCCCGCGCTCCGCGCCGCGGTGCTCCGCTCCATGGGCGAGGGGCCCACGGTGCCCACTGCGCCTCTCTCGCGCGCCGCGGCCATCGTCGGTCTCTCGACGCTCGTCGACGACGCCGAGGCCGCCTCGGTCCGCGACCGCCTCCTCGCGCAGCTCGGCGGGGGAGCGACGCCCTTCGAGGACGAGGATCCCCGCGCGGGCGCCCTCCGGATGCGTGCGGCCCTCGTCGCCGCGCTCCTCGCCTCGGGCGGCTCGAACGAGGAGACGCCGCCCGGCGACGCGATCGGCGCCTTCGTCGTCTCCTCGCTGCCCCAGCTCCGTCAGACGCTCCGCGATCTGCCGGAGGAGCCGACGCTCCTCGCGGTCTCCGCGGCCTCGCTCTTGCTCGCGAGCCCCGGCGACGCGCACGGACGCGCGATGCTCGCGAAGCTCGCGGGCGCGCGCGAGCCCAACGGCACCGGGACCTTCCTCCTCCGCGGGGCGGAAGGGCGGTCGCGCGCGGACCGGATCGCCGCGACGTTCGCTCTCTCCGTCGCCGCGCATCAGGTCGGCGACGAGGCGCTCGCGCGTTCGGCCGTCGGAGGCGCGATGCGCGAGCTCGCCGTCGTCGGTCGGCTCGGAGGCGACGCGGCCTTCTGGTACCTCGCGGCCGCGGCCTACGGCGTGCTCGGCTCGAGCGAGGCCCCGTCCGCCCACGTGCGCGTGGACGGACGCGAGGCGAACGTCGTCTTCGAGAACGGGCGCGCCGTCGTCCCCTTCGACGTGCGCGCGGGTCGCTCCGCCGACGTGAGGGTGGAGCCGCACGGGGGCACCTCGCTCGTCGCCGTCGTCGAGACGGCGTACGCGTCGCCCTTCCGCGTCGAGGCCGACGGGCCCTTCGCGGTCACGGTGAGGGGCGATCCGGGCCACGAAGCCGGTGTCGCGGCGCTCGAGCTCGAGCTCGCCGTGCGCACGAAGGTCGTCGACGGAGTCCTCGATCTCTTCCTCCCCACGGGAGCGGTCGCGGACGAGACGTTGCTCGCCTCGCTCCGGCGCAGCGGCTACGTGCGGAGCGCGGAGGCCCGCAGCGAGGGCTCGATCCGCATCCTGCTCCGGCCCCTCGCGGCGGGCACGGCGGTCTCGATCCCGCTTCCCCTCGAGATGCGCGCGCACGGCGCGATGCGGGGCTTCGGGGCGAGCGCCTACGCGGCGAGCGATCCCTACCGACGCACGGTGAAGGCGGAGGAGACGATCGAGGTCCTGCCGCCGGACGAGGACTGATCGCTCAGGGAACGAGCCCGACCGCGTCGAGCTCGTTCCAGCCCGCGACCTTGCGCGTGTCGAGCACGAGGCGGACCGCGCGGATCGAGCGGCGGCTCGGGAAGCCCAGGCGGACCACCGAGCTCGCCGCGCCGGTCGTCGGCTCCGTGCCCTCGAAGAGGATCACGGGCCGCGCGGGCTCGCTGACGTCGTCCACGCGGACGACGGCGCCCGGGTTCAGCGTCTCGACCCAGACGAGGGCGCGTGCGTCGACTCCGATCGTCCATCGCACGGTGATCGTCTCGAAGCCCGCGTCCTGCGCGAGGCTCGCCCACGCGGCCGGCAGGTCGCCCGAGCCCGGGTAGACGTCGGGCGGTCCGAGCACCTGCCGTGCCCCGTTCGTCTCGCTGGCGTACTCGCTCGAGAACTCGCCGAGCGTGTCGGCCCAGACGACGGCTTCGTTCGTGAAGTCCTCCACCGGCGGCCGGGTGGCGGCGATCGTCGTGCCCTGCGCCACGAGCGCCGGGCGAGGAGGCGGAGCGCTCGACGCTCCGTTCGACGAGGACCTTCCGAGCACGAGGCCCGCGACCACCGCCGCGCCGACGCCGAGGAGCGCGAGCCCCACGAGGCAGCCGACCTTGCTCCCGGCGCTGCCGAGAGCCGGCGTCACCACGCGAGTCCGCAGGTTCTCGGGGAGAGGGCTCTCGGCGAGGAGGCCGACCGTGTCGACCTCGCACCAGGCGGGATTCACGAGGTACACGCGCAGGCTGCGGACGACGCGTTCGGGGGCGAGGGCGATCTCGAGCACCTGTGCGCCCGGCAGCATCGTCGGCGGCGCCGAGAAGAGCAGCTCTTCGCCCTCGGTGGTGTCGACCACCGCGAACGTCGAACCCGCGCAGTTCGTCTCGAACACGCGGATCGTGGACGAAGGGACGTTCGCGCCGAAGCGGACCTCGATCCATTCGACCGAGCTCGAGCGCGGTCCGGGCGCCCAGGCGCCCATGATGTCGCCCGAGCGAGGGTAGACGCGCGGCGGTCCGACGAGGACCGAAGGCGACCAGCTCCCACCGAAGGTCGAGGACGCGGTCGCCATCGTCGGCCAGAGGCCACGCTCGAACGCGGGCACGTCGCGCGCCGTCATCGCGCCCACGTCGAACCTCTGGCCGTGGCCGAGGGACTCGCCCGTCGGGCCGTGGAGCAGGCGCGCGTGGAGCGAGGACGATCCCGGCGCTCCGAGGCCGGGGGCGTCCATGGCGTCGCCCGAGGCGGGGCCGGCGTAGGTGGTGCCGCCGCAGTAGTCGCAGCGCAGCACGGTGGCTCCGGGCGTGGGCCGGAGGGGCGCGCCGCATTGGCCGCAGCGCTTCACGCGGGATTCGACGGGCACGCCGCGATGCTACACCGGCTCTCAGCCTGCCGGCTGCTTCATCCGACCGGCGAGTCGGTAGGCGCCGACGAAGGTGCCGATGGCCATCGCCGCGAGCATGCCGACGATCGGCCACCGGGCGGTGTCGCGATCGCTCCGCTCGCGCTCGAGCGTCGCGCGATCGCCGATCCACACGCGCGTCACGTCTCCGTCGCGGAGGGCCGCGACGAGGGGCGTGCCGGGGCGGACGGCGCGGACGCTGACGTCGAAGGGCGGCCGGAGACGCTCGCCGACCTGCACGTCGCCGATCAGCGGGAGCCCACGGAGCGTCGACGCGGGCGCCACGTCGACGAGGTCCGCGAGCATCTTCCATTCCGCGGGGGGCGGGAGCTCGATCCGCGTCGAGCCGCGCGCCGTGGTCACGGGGACCTCGGGGCGACCGAACGTGCCGTGCCAGTACGACGAGCCCGTCGACTGCTCGTGCGTGCCCGCCTGCTGGATGCGGACCTCGCCGTAGTAGAAGGGCCGTCCGGCCGGCGAGTCCTGGAGCGCGCCGCCGCCCTCGGCGACCGTGCCCTCGACGAAGTCGCCGTCGCGCGGGAGCGCCGGCTCGGCACCGGAGATCGCGATGTGCGCGGCGAAGGAGGCGATGGCGAGGCCGAGGAGGCCGAGCAGCGCCGAGGGGAAGAGCTTCATTCGAACAGGTCTCCCTGGGACTTCGGACGCTGACGTCCGAGGTGCTCGTAGGCACGGGCAGTGGCCATGCGGCCGCGCGCCGTGCGCGCGAGGAATCCTTGCTGCAGCAAGAAAGGCTCGTGCACGTCCTCGAGCGTGTCGCGCGGCTCGCTGAGCGCGGCCGCGAGCGTCTCGATGCCGACGGGGCCGCCGCGGTAGTGGTCGATGAGGACGAGCAGGTAGCGGCGGTCCATCTCCTCGAGGCCGGCGTGGTCCACGTCGAGGCGATCGAGGGCGCTCCGTGCGAGCTCGAGATCGAGCGCGCCTCCGCCCTTCACGAGCGCGAAGTCGCGGGCGAAGCGGACGTGGCGGTTCGCGATGCGGGGCGTCCCGCGCGAGCGTCGGGCGAGCTCCTCGGCCGCGTCCTCCGAGATCTTCATGGCGAGCAGGCGGGCGCTCCGTCGCACGATCGAGGCGAGCGCCTCGGGCGAGTAGTAGTCGAGGCGTGCCACGTAGCCGAAGCGCGAGAGCATCGGATTCGTGAGCAGGCCCGTGCGCGTCGTCGCCGCCACGAGGGTGAAGGGATGGAGGGGGAGCTTCAGGACCTGCGCGTAGGGGCCGTCGCCGTGGACGACGTCGATGCAGAAGTCCTCGACCGCCGTGTAGAGCGTCTCCTCGACGACGGGCGTGAGCCGGTGGATCTCGTCGATGAAGACGACGTCGTTCGGCGAGAGGTTCGTGAGCAGCGCCGCGAGCTGACCCTTGTGCTCGATCGCGGGGCCCGTGGTCTCGTGCAGCTTCACCCCGCGCTCCTCGGCGAGGATCTTCGCGAGCGTCGTCTTGCCGAGACCGGGCGGACCGGAGAGCAGCACGTGGCCGACGGGCTCGCCGCGTCGCCTCGCCGCCTCGACCATGATCTCGAGGTTCTCCTTGATCTTGTCCTGGCCGACGAAGTCGTCGAAGCGCCTCGGGCGCAGGGCGCCTTCCTCGGCGCGGTCCTGCTCCGTGGCCACGGGATCGACGACCGAGGGCGTCCTCGGATCGGCCGCCTCGGGCGGCGTCTTCTGCTTCTTGCCGGCCATGGGCGTCCCTACGCGGAGAGGTGGCGGAGGGCCTCGCGCAGGAGCTCCTGCACGGGCTTCTCGGTGAGCGAGGCGGGGTCGAGGAGGTCGATGGCGCGCTCGGCCTCGGGGCGCTTGTAGCCGAGGTTCACGAGCAGGCCGACGAGGATCTCTCCCTGACCGCCGAAGGACGTCGATCGCGCCGCCACGGGCCGCGGCGGCAAGCGGCTCGCGGAGGGCGAGAGCTTGCCCTTGAGGTCGACGAGGAGGTGCTCGACGGTCTTCTTCCCGACGCCGGAGATGCCGCGGAAGGCGTTCTTGTCGCCGCGCTCGACGGCCTCGAAGAGGGCGCCGGCGTCGAGCTGGGAGAGGATCGCGAGGGCGAGCTTCGGTCCGACGCCCGTCACCGTCATGAGCGAGCGGAAGCTGGCGCGGTCCTCGGCCGTCGCGAAGCCGTAGAGCACCAGCGCGTCCTCGCGCACGTGCGTGTGGACGAAGAGCGAGACGGGGCCGTCGCGGCCGACGCGTCCGAGCGTGCCGAGCGGCACGAAGACTTCGTAGCCGACGCCCTGCACGTCGACGATCACCGAGCCGTCCGGCGACTCGTCTCCGAGGATTCCCGTGAGCCTTCCGATCACGGCGCCGAGCCTAGCAGCCGCCCCCCCGCCGCGCGACGGGGCCCCGCCGGGGCATTGCCCGAGGCCGTCTTTCGTGGTGACGTGGGGCTTTCCCGGGGGGGAGGAATCGCATGACCGCCTACGTCTTCGTGCACGGGATGCCCGGCAACGCCTACACGTGGGAGAGCTTCTTCGAGCACGCGCCGAGCGGTGTCCGGTGCATCGGCTGGGACGGCCCCGATTGCGGTGACGGGCCCGACGTCCCCGGCGCGACCTTGGTCGACTACGAGAACGCCCTGATGGAGGAGGTGAAGGGGGCCGGCTCCGACGTCGTCCTCGTCGGGCATTCGTTCGGCGCCTGGCTCGTGGCGCGCGTGCTCCCGCGCCTCGGCGGAGCCGTGAGGCGCGCCGTCCTGATCTCCGGCCTCCCTTCGTTGACCAAGGAGCACGCGGATTCCTTCGTCGGCCTCGCCGATGCGCTCGCGTCGGGTGCCGTCGCCGTCGAGCAGGCCGTCGGCATCGCGGTCGATCTCTGGCTCCCGACCGAGAATCGCGACCCGATCCACGTCTCGTGGATCGAGCGGATGATGCGTCACGAAGGCAAGGACCGACTCGCCCGCGGGCTCCGCCGTATCGTTCCCCTCGCGGATCCCGCTTGGGCCGTCGGGCCCTACGAGACGCCCGCGTCCCTCGTCCACAGCGAGGCCGATCGCGCGGCTCCCCTCGCCTACGGGCAGGCTCTCGCCGCCCTCGGTCGCGACACGAAGATGACCGTGCTGCCGGGAGATTCGCACATGGTCCAGTGGACGGCGCCGGAGGCGTTGGCGAGGATCGTGTTCGCCTGAGCGTGGGGCGCGATCGCGCTCCAGCTCGTCGCTCCAGCGTGCCCCATCGCTCGACGCATACCGCCGAGCTGCCCCCGGCCGCCACCAAGGCGAGGTCCGATTCGGGGCAAGGCGATCGCGGATCGCGACGGCTCGGTTCTGGGTAGAGCGCGAGCGAGCGAGACAGGTCGCCGTCTTCGAACGCGAGGCGACCGCGCTCCGCGAAGGAGCAGCCATGGCCCGCTTCTCCGAGTGTGCTGCCGGGCCCTGATCCGTCCGCGATGCACGGATGCGTCCGACGAGCGCGGGGCGCGAGCTCCCACGTCCACGCGCGACCCCGAGGACAATCCTTGGAGTTCCAAGGAGTTCGGCGATCGCCTACGCCAATCGACCGTCCGCCTGCACGGATAGGCCCGAATTATGGTGTTTTCGTGGCGTTCCGCCGACCCGATGTACACGCGCGGAACGCGGATGATAGCTTGGCGGATCGTTCGGTTTTTCCGGTCGATGCGACGAATCGCTCGACTTTCCTACGCCCATTGCCGGAGTACCTTTCATGTACCAACCATCTTCTGCTGGCGCAAGACACTTCGCGGCTCGACCGATGCTCGTCGCGCTCGTGCTCGTTCTCGGCGCCTGCGACTCGTGCGACTGCGGTGCCTCGAAGCATCCATCCGACTCGGGGGTCGGCCCGATGAGCGATGGGGGCATGGACGCCGGCTACGTCGCCGACGGCGGCCAGACCGGTGCGCCGATCGGCAGCGCCTGCATGCAGTCGAGCGATTGCGGTGGACCGGGCACGCCCGAGTGCCTCCTCGGAATCCATCCTCTGATGGATCCGACGATCAATCCGGTCCTCGGGGCCATCGGTCTCGAGTTCAACGGCGGCTATTGCTCGTTCCAGCCGAACTGCACCGACGATTCGCAATGCGATCCGGCGAACGGAGGGCGCTGCTTCCGGCCCTTCCACGCGACGACGCTCGCCGACTGGGAGACGCTGCAGCAGGCCCTCTGCGCGGAGGGCTATCCCGACTGCGCCCAGAGGGTGATCGACTACGGCGTCTGCTTGAAGACGTGCACGTCGAACACCGACTGTCGTACCCCCGGCTATCGGTGCGAGCTGCCGATGCAGCCGCTCTTCACCCTCCTGTCCTCGGTCGCGCCGGACGTGGGCGACAAGGTCGACAGCACGCAGACCTTCTGCGTCCCGCCCGGCGTCTGTGCGATCCACGGGGATTGTGGCGTCGGCTTCTGCGACAGCGCCGACGGGATGACGGCGACGTGCACGTGTCCGAGCGGCTTCGTGGACGACGGGACCACCTGCGCTCCGGTCTGCTCGCCCGCGTGTGGCTCGAACCAGCACTGCACGGTCGACTCGGCGCACGGGGATGCCCACGTCTGCGTCTGCGACGACGGGCTGGTCTGGGACGGCACGCAGTGCATCCAGGCAGCGTGCGTGGGTGCCTGCGACCCGAACGCGGACTTCGTCCTCACCGGACCCGGCGTGCCGCGCTGCGTCTGCGGCGCGGGCTACGTCGGGGACGGCGCGAGCTGCACGGCCATCGCATGCGCACCGACGTGTGACTCGAGCGCCACGTGCACGGCCGACGCGGACGCGCGGACGGCCAGCTGCGAATGCTCGGGCAATCGCCTCGAGGATTCGTCCGGAGCCTGTCCGGCGGCCCCCGCCACCCGCTACGTCGCGACCACGGGCAGCGACACCGGCGATTGCAGCGCCTCGTCGTCGCCGTGCCTCACCATCAATTACGCCGTCACGAAGGCGAGCGCGGGCGACGTGATCCAGGTCGCCTCGGGCACCTATGCGGAGATGGTCGTGGTCGACAAATCCCTCGTCTTCCGTGGCGCCAACGCCGGAGTCTCCGCGGGTGTCTCCCCGGGGAGCCGCGGTCCCGAGTCCGTCGTGATCGGCTTCCGCAGCCCGGGCTATCCGCATCCGACGGCGGCGTACGCGTTCAGCGCCACGATCGACGGCTTCACAATCACCCCGCAGGGCGACCACAGCGCGCTCGCGTGGAACACCTACCACCTCGTCTCGCTCTACGGGGGACCGATGGTTCGCGTGGTGAACAACGTCTTCGACGGCGGCGACTGGGATCCGACCTGCTCGCTCGCGACGAGCGGCAACGATCCGAGCCAACCGGACCGGACGCTCTTCACCTGCCAGAAGTTCGCCGACTCGGCCGTCATGGTGCAGTCGGGCACCTTCGAGATGTCGGGTAACCTCTTCGACACCTTCCATCGTCCCGTCGACCTCGGCGTCTGGGCGAACACCAACACGATGGTCGGCCGCTTCGCCGGGAACGTGCTGAAGCACATGGAGACCCGCGGCATCTGGGTGCTGAAGCGGGCCGGAGGGCACATCGACGTCGTCGGAAACGTGTTCGATGCCAGCGACTACGACGCTCTGACCACCGGCGGCGGCGTGGCGGGCATCGTCCTCACGGCCGGCGACAACGCCTTCCGGGGCAATACCTTCGAGAAGCTGAGCTCGGGCGTCTTCGTCCAGGTCTGCGACTCGAACTACGAGCCCATCGTCGGCGACAACGTGTTCGAGGCGAATCGATTCCACGCGAATCGTAGCGGCATCCAGTACTTCGACGTCGGCTCGGCGGCTGGCTGCACCGTGGTTCCGGCGCAGATCCACGGCAACGACTTCGTCGCCTCGATCCGCTTCGGTGTGCGCTGGAACAAGGCGGGGGCCTCCTTCTCGGGCACGAACGGCGACCCGCCCGCGACGCTCGACGCGACGCACAACTACTGGGGCGACGCCGCCGGCGCGAACGTGGTCCCGTACTCCTGGATGCCGGGGGACACGGATCCCGATCCGAGCGCGGACAACGTGACTCCCTTCGTGGCGATCGACACCCCCTACACCACGCCGGGAGGCTGCTTGCCCTGAGCCGCCGAGGGCGACCCGCGCGCGGCATCGCCACGGCGGTGCCGCGCGTCGGTCGGCACGCCCGGCTGCCGCGCCTCCGAGACCCCTCTATCCTGTGAGGATGCTCTCCCGCTACTCGATGGTCCGCGGCGTTCCCTCGTCCGAGCTCCCGAAGGGCATCCGGCAGGACACGCGCAAGCACACCTCGCACGTGCTGCGTCCCACGACCGAGCTCGTCGACGCGTTCCTCGGCCACACGGACGAGGCGACCTTCCGCGTCTTCGAGGCCCGCTACCGCGCGCTGCTCGAGGCGCGCTTCGCCGAGGATCGGAAGCCCTTCGACGAGCTGGTCGAGCTCGCGCGGACGAACGACGTCTACCTCGGCTGCAGCTGCCCGACGAAGAAGAACCCCGACGTGAGGCACTGCCACACGGTGGTGGCGCTCCACTTCCTCGCGGAGCGCTACCCGGCGCTCGAGGTGCGCTTCCCCGCCGCCTCGCGGCCGAAGAGCCGCGCCTAGAGCTTCGCCCCCTGCGGCAAGGTCAGCTGCTCCATGAAGCCCTTCGTGTCCCAGACGATGTGGCCTTCGACGATCAGGCCCTTCTCGAAGCGGTTGAATGACATGCCGAGGACCCGGAACGTGCGCTGACCGTCCGCGGGCTCGAGGCCACGGTAGGAGCCGATGTGGCGGCCCGTCACGTACCAGCGGGCGGCGAGCAGGTTGCCCTCTGCCACGAGGCCGACGACGTCGTAGCGGAAGCCGGCGAACGCCCGGCGCATCTCGTCGACCGTGGCGATCACGCCTTCGGGCCCGCGACGACGCGGGAGGCCGGGATCGTAGACCTCGTACTCCGCGGCGATGACGTCGTGCACCACCGAGTAGTCGCCTCGGTTGAACGCCCGATCGATGAGCATCAGGTACTGCTGCTTCATGTACTCGGCGCTCACGTTCCCCCCTTCCCCTCCTCCTAGGAGGGAAGAGCGGGGCGGGCAAGCGACGAATGCGGACGGGCTCCGCGGCGCGCGACGCTCAGCTCTCCTCGATCACGTTCCCGATCGAGCCGTACTTCCCCTCGAACGTGTCGATCCAATCCTCGAGCTGGCGCAGCTCGAAGGGCTCGAGGCCGCTCTCGTCGGCGATGAAATCGCACGGCTCGAACGACATCTTCGCGAGGGCGCGCGTGCAGTCGTGGCCCGAGAACATCGCGTAGGGGCCGCCCGGTCCGTAGAACGAGCGTCCGCGCGTCACGTCGTAGACCTTGCCGCGCACGATGATCAAGAGCGGCTTCGCGGGATCCGAGCCGTCGTACGCCGCGAGCTCGCTCCGCGTGTAGTCGCGGTGCTCGGCGACGGGCAACGGGGCGCGGGGCGTGTCGTCGTGGCGCTCGCGTCGCTGCTCGATCACGGTGCGACCGATCGCGACGGCCATGCGGAGCGCGTGCTCTCCCTTGGAGCGGAGCTTCTTCAGCGAGTCGAAGGGCGATGCCATGGGGCCTCCGCCGCGCAGCATAGCGGAGGCCCGGCGGGCTTCGAGGGCCCGCGTGCGCTCACTCGGCGTGGACGCGGCAGCTGCCGCCCGCCTCGCAGACCTCGTAGTGGATCTCGACGGGGCGCTTCGCGTTGCAGGACTGCGCGCGGACGCTCTGGCCGGCTCCGAGGAAGGGCGAGACGCCGCACTTGAGGCGGTCGTTCTCCTCGCGCACGCACCAATGGACGCGGATCGGCTGGTCGCAGGAGTTCACGAGGTCGACCTGGTAGCTGCCGTCCGCGTCGCAGGCGGCGCCCCACTGGGCGCCCGTACGACGGATGCAGCGCGAGAGGTTCGCGTCGGCGGTGGCGACGTCGGCCGTGCCCATCTCGACGACCACGCGGCCGTCGTTCGTCCGGTGCATCTGGCCGTGCACGGCGAGACCGACGAGGAAGGCGGGGACGAAGGAGACGAAGAGGGTGCGGAGCTTCATGGCGACGTTTCTCGGTTGGGGTTCTGTCGCGCCTTTCACGCAACAGCCGTGCCAAGTCCTCGTCGTAACGAAAATCCGCGAAAACGCCCGAATTCGGGGGCGTGCCCCCCTCGGGGGCGGGCCCGCCTCCCACGGAGCTGAAAAGCCCGCGGTTCAGCCGTGAAATGAACGTGTTCTACCGGCTCAGGGGGCCGGCGGCGCGGCGTCGGTGAGCACCCAGAGGTCGGGTCGGCTGCCGAGCGCTTCGTAGGTCGAGGTCCCGTCGAGCAGGATCCGCAGCCCGGCCTGGTGCGCCTCCTCGATGCCCACGCGACCCGCGGAGGCCGGCATCGCGACTCCCGTGGCGCCGTGGCGGAGCGCGGCGCGGACGAGCTCCTGCCGCGACACGAAGGCACCGGGCTCGAGGTAGTAGGGCGCGCCGAGGTAGGTGGTCAGGGTGGAGGCGAGCGCCGGATCCGGACCGAGCAGGATCAGGCGGCCACTCGGGATGCGCCCGAGCGCCGTGACCAGGGCGCGGGTCCGCGCGATGCGAGCCGGTGCGCCGACCTCGGCGAAGCTCGGCAGATGGGCGACCACCACGAGGCCCGCCGGCAGCCGCGCGAGCAGCGACTCGAGCGTGATCGTGGTCCCCTCGACGACCACGCGACCGTCCTCGGCGACGTCGAGGCGCAGCCCCACGCCTCCGTAGCCGGCGCTCGCGGCCGCCGCGAGGTCCGCGGGGGCGACGGTCGCGCCTCCGCCTCCGAGCGCCTTCACGGTCCGCGTCGTGCTCGGTGCGGGGGCGGCGATGACCGACGTCGGCGTTTCCGGGAGGTAGCGGTCGTTCGTGACGAGGTAGTTGCCGACCGTCAGGAAGGAGAGGACGTACTCGCGCATCTGCGCGGCCTGCGGATCGTCGGGGCTCGCGAGATCGCGGCGCAGCTCGGCGTCGTGCTGCAGATCGAAGATCGCGAAGCCGTTCGACTCCTGATCGCGATCGAGCTGCCAACGGAAGCGACCGTCGAAGATCACGAGGTAGCGCTGCGAGCGTCCTGCCGCCGCCATGACGAGCCTGCGAACGGGCCAGGGCTCGCGCGCGCCCAGGAGATCGCGGCCTCGGTAGCAACCGAAGGGGCCGGCGCCGAGCAGACCGAGCACGGTCGGGGCGACGTCGGCTTGTCCGCCGTTGCGCCGCGCGTTCGCGCGCACCGCGTCGCGGGTCGCCCGGGGCAGGCCCGCGATCACCAGCGGGATCTCGAAGCGCGTGCGCGTGGGCTCGGTCTCCGAGCGTGCTTCGTTCGCGACGTGGAGCGAGCTCGCGCGGTCGGACGTGACGACGAGCAGCGTTCCCTTCGGAGCCTCCTCCGCGAGGTACCACTCGTAGAAGCGACCGAGGGCCGCGTCGGTCGCGCGCACGGCGTTTCCGAGCGCTTCCCACGGGCCCTCGCCGGTGGCGATCGCCTCCGAGCCCTCGGGGACGGCATAGGGCTCGGCGGTTCCGAAGAGCGTGGCCACGCCGAGGTACGGTCGGTCCGCGTGCTCCCGGCGCTGGGCCGTCACCGAGGCCTGGAGTCGCTCGAGCGTCGTCGCATCCGGAAGGCCGAAGCTCCGGAGCGCGGTCCACTCGTCGCGCGGGGACGTGTCGTAGCGCCCGAAGCCGAGCGAGCGGACGAGCGTCGACATCGCGCCGAGGCCGGGCTCCCCGCCGTGCACGAGGAAGGTGTCGTACCCGAGCGCGCCGAGATCGCGTGCGAGCGAAGGGAGACGTGGCGGGACGTGGGCTTCGACGTACGTCGACGGCGCGAGCAGGGGCACGCCGGCGAGGAGCGAGACCGTGCCCTGGTCGCCACGGTCGCTGACCGCGTGGAAGCTCGTGAACGAGACCCCGTCGGCGGCGATGCGCGCGAGGCTCGGCATCGCCGGGCGGCCGCCGAACTGGGCCTGCATCTCCCGCGTTCCGACGCCGTGGAGCACGAGGAGGAGCACGCTGTTCGCGGCCGCGAGGCGCGCGGGACGGACCGCCTCCCGGCAGAAGGGCCGGCCCGTGTCCGGGAGCGGCAGAGGCGCTTCGACGCCTTCGAGGGCGTAGAGGAGCATGCGCACGTCGGCCGGCGGACGCGGGATCCCGTCCTCCGGCTCGGGCTCGTCCGGATACGCCTCGGGGGCGCCGCCGTCGTGGTCGTGGTGGTGGTGGTGGGGCTCGGCGACGGCCTCGGGGCGCGGCGTCTTGCCCACGAGGAGGTGCACCGGGGCCGGGACCGCGCCGTAGTAGAGGGAGGGGGAGCCGGCGGCCATCGCGCCGAGCGGGATCAGGGCCGCGACGCCGATCGCGACGGCGTCGGCGGCCAGCACGCCCTGGCGCTCGAAGCGTGCGCGCAGGAGGCCCACAAGGCGATGCGGGACGAAGAGCGTCGCGAGGACCGCGGCCGTCACGAGGAGCAGGGCCGTGAGGAGGTGGGGGCCCCGGAAGAGCTCGGCCGGCGAGAGCAGGAGCGAGAGCCGAGGCATGCCTCCGGTCGTGCCGAGCGTCCGGTACTCGAGCGCCTCGACGAGGAACCACGGCGCCGCGAAGAGCGACGGGAGGAGGAAACGGGTCTTCGCCTCCGCCTTCGGACCGCTGGTCGCGCCGAAGAGCGCCCCGATCAGGAAGGCGAGCGGGAAGCGGAGCAGGGCGCCGACGCGGACGACATTCGGCTCGATCCGGATGCCTTCGACCTCGGTCGTGGCCATGCCGATCGTGCAGGCGAGCTCGATCAGGGTCGAGGCGAGGGCGAAGACGGCGGCATGGGCGAAGATCGCCGACGCGCGTTCGAGGCGTTCGTCGCGGGGGTCGTTCACGGCGCGTATCCGAACCGAGGATGGCCCCGGGGTCAAGCGGACGGGGAATCCGGTTCTCCGAGGAGGGCCCCGAGGCGCTCGACGAGCGGGGCACGGACCTCCCGCAGGCCTTTGTAGGCCGCCATGGGCTCGGGCATGGAGGCGAGCGCTCGCCGCAGGCCGACCAGGGCGGCTCGGTCGTCTCGGAGGGCGAGCAGGGGAAAGGTCCGGATGCGAATGCCGAAGAGGACGCCTCGCGTGCGCGGCAGACGGACGAAGGCCTGGTCCTCGATGCGGACGTGGACCTCCTCGAGGTCCGCGCCGACGCCGAGGCGCGGGACGTCGGCGAGCGGATGCTGATCGAGCGCCGCGCTCGCCGCGAGCCCGAAATTGGAGCGCAGGTAGGCGTCGCCGACCGGGAGCGCGTCGAGGAAGCGGGCGATCGCGGGGCCGAGCGAGTCCTCGAGCCCCGGCACCGGTGCGTGGATCGCGGGCAAGGTCCGTCCCAGCTTCTCCTCGAGGCTCCACGACGAAGGGAAGCAGACGGCTCCGGCGACGAGGACGAGGCACTCCCCACGTGGGCCGAGTACGAGGAGATCCGGAGCGAAGGAACCCCCGAGCCCGCGCAGCAGGGCATCCGGCATTCCCCGGCTCGGAAGGCGTGCGAGGTCGGCCGCCTCGAGCACCTCGGCCGTCTCGGCCAGCTCGGCGCCCGCGTCCGGCAGGAAGGCGAGGGTGCGCTCCGGATGCGACGCGAGCGCCTCCCGCCGCGCCTCGAGCAGAGGACCGTCTTCCGCCCTCGGGGCGAAGAAATCGGCCACCGAGCCGCGCGACAGGCTCATGCGCGGCGCGTAATCCTCGTCCCGGAACAGTCGGTGCATCACGCGATCAGCCTGCCCGCGGCGCCACGAACTGCAACGTGACGCCCGGAAGGGCGAATGAAACGCATCGCGGAAGATCCCATCCTGTGGGCTCGTCCGGCGGGTGCCGGCACGCGGGGGGACGCACATGCTCGACAGGGTGAAGGCCGATCTGCGGTTCGCGGGAACGCTCGCGAAGGGCGCGCACATGATGCTGGTGACGCTTCGCGACGGAGCGCGCGTCTCGGCCGCGCGTCTCGTCGAGGAGACGGCGCGGCGCGATCCGGACCGCACGGCGCTCCTCTTCGAGGATCGTCGGTATTCGTGGCGCGAGTTCGACGAGGCCGCGAACCGGGTCGCGAACGTCTCCCGCGCCCGGGGGGCCGAGAAGGGCGACGTGGTCGCGCTCCTGATGGACAACCGACCCGAGTACCTGATCACGATGATCGGCCTCAACAAGCTCGGCGTCGTGACCTCGCTCGTGAACACCCACGTCAGCGGCGATCCGCTCGTGCACGCGCTCCACATCTGCCATCCGCGCTTCGTCCTCGTCGGCGACGAGCACCTCGAGAACGTGCGCGAGATCGAGGGCCGCATGCCCGAGACCGTGAAGGGTCAGATCCTCGTCTGGCGCGAGAAGGCGGAGACCGAGGTGCCCGCCTGGGCCGAGGCGTTCGACCCCCTCTTCGCCGGGGCGAGCCGCGCGAACCCGGGCACGACGGACGAGCAGACCGTCGACGACGCGATGCTCTACATGTACACGTCGGGCACGACGGGGCTCCCGAAGGCGGCGAAGATCAAGAACCAGCGCTTCCTGCGCGCCGCGATGTCGTTCGGCCGCCACCTCGCGGGGCTCCGGCCCGACGACGTCACCTACCTCGCGCTCCCGCTCTACCACGCGACGGGTGCCGTCGCGTCCTTCGGCTCCGTCGTCGCGACGGGCTCCGCGATCGCGCTGCGCCGGAGGTTCTCCGCGACGCAGTTCTGGGACGATTGCGTGAAGTACGGCGTGACCGGCTTCAACTACATCGGAGAGGTCTGCCGCTACCTCCTCCACACGAAGACGCATCCCCTCGAGCGGAAGCACAAGGTCCGCTTCATGATGGGCGCCGGTCTCCGCCCGGACGTGTGGATCCCCTTCCAGCAGCGCTTCGGCGTGCCGCAGGTCATCGAGTTCTACGCGGCCACCGAGGGCAACGTGGCGATCGTGAACCTCGACGGGACGCCGGGCATGCTCGGGCGCCTGATGCCGGGCCAGGTGGTGGTGAAGATCGATCCCGACACCGAGGACTTCGTCCGCGACGAGCGCGGACACCTCGTGAAGGCGATCGCGGGCGAGTCCGGCATCCTCGTCGGTCGCATCAACACCCTGAACCGCTTCGACGGCTACCTCGACACGAAGAAGACGGACGAGAAGATCCTGCGGAACGCCTTCGGGGACGGTGGCGACTACTTCAACACCGGCGATCTCGTGAACCTCCATCCGAGGGGCTACGTATCCTTCGCCGATCGCCTCGGCGACACCTTCCGCTGGAAGGGCGAGAACGTCTCGACGAACGAGATGTCGATCGTGTTGAACCGCTGCCCGGGCGTCCTCGAGTCGAACGTCTACGGGGTCGAGGTCCCGGGCGCCGAGGGGCGCGCGGGCATGGCCGCCGTCTCGGTCGGGCCCGAGTTCGACATCCAGGCCTTCGCGAAGCACTGCCTCGACTCCCTGCCGCGCTACTCGCTCCCCTACTTCGTGCGGCTGCAGCCGCAGATGGAGCTCACGGGGAGCTTCAAGTACGTGAAGACGCACCTGAAGCGCGACGGCTTCGACCCCTCGAAGGTGAACGAGCCTCTCTACTTCCTGGACGTCGTGGCGAAGGAATACGTGCCGGTCACGCCCGAGCTCTTCGAGCGCATCTCGCGGGGCGAGGTGGCGGTCTGAGCTCCGCGGCCCGGCCCCGCCGGGCTATCGACGCTTCGGAGCCCCGAGCGCGACCGCGCGGAAGCGCACGGCCGAGAGGTGCGTGATCGCGATCGCCAGCGCGTCGGTCGCGTCGACGGGCGGCAGGTCCTTCAGGCCGAGCATCGCCTGGACGAGCCTGCCGACCTGGTCCTTCGTCGCCGAGCCGCGCCCCACGACCGTGCGCTTCACGACCGAGGCCTGGTAGGTCTCCACGGCGAGACCGGCCTGCGCGGCGACGAGCAGGGCCACGCCGCGCGCGTGGCCGAGCTTGAGCGCCGCGTTCGGATGCTCGCGGAAGTAGATGTCCTCCACGGCGACGCTCGCGGGCGCCTGCTCTTGGATCACGCGCGCGAGCCCGTCGTGCACGAGGAGCAGCCGCTCTTCGAGGGGCTTTCCCTCGGAGGCGTGGATCACGCCCGCGGCGATGCAGCGCATGCGGGAGCCGTCGGTCTCGACGACACCGTAGCCGGTCCGGATGGTGCCGGGATCGATGCCGAGGACCCGCATCAGCCGCGCTCCTGCTCCGTGCACCCTCGGCAATGGCCGCTCATGACGCTCGCCCTTCCGCGAAAAGCCCGGACTTCCTACCAGTTCCGCACGCTTCCGGCCAGGGAAGCGGAAACGCGGACGCCCCCGCGCCGTGGAGCGCGAGGGCGTCGTGCGAGCCGTGGTCGGTCGTCAGGCCTCGTTCACCGACGGGAGGCCGGCGAGCGCCATCGCGAGCTCGGACTCGGCGTAGGTCTGGTCCGTGAGCTTGCCCGCGAAGTAGTCGCTGTAGGCCTGCATGTCGAAGTGGCCGTGGCCGCAGAGGTTGAAGAGGATCGTGCGCGACGTGCCCTCTTCCTTGCACTTCAGGGCTTCCTCGATCGCGCCCTTCACGGCGTGCGTCGCCTCGGGGGCCGGCACGATGCCCTCGGCGCGCGCGAACTGCACGCCCGCCTGGAAGCACTGGGTCTGCGTGTAGGCGACGGCGTCGATGAGGCCGAGCTCCTTCACGTGGGAGACGAGCGGCGCCATGCCGTGGTAGCGGAGGCCGCCTGCGTGGAAGCCGCTCGGCATGAACTGCGAGCCGAGGGTGTGCATCTTCGTGAGCGGGGTCATGTGACCCGTGTCGCCGAAGTCGTAGGCGTACTTGCCCTTCGTCAGGCTCGGGCAGGCCGCCGGCTCGACGGCGACGATGCGCACCTTCTTGCCGCCGCGGAGCTGCTCTCCGAGGAAGGGGAAGACGATGCCGGCGAAGTTCGAGCCGCCGCCCGTGCAGCCGACGATCACGTCCGGATAGTCCCCGGCCATCGCGAGCTGCTCCATCGCCTCGATGCCGATCACGGTCTGGTGCAGGAGCACGTGGTTCAGCACCGAGCCGAGCGCGTACTTGGTGTCGTCGCTCTTCGCGGCGACCTCGACGGCCTCCGAGATCGCGATGCCGAGGCTCCCGTTCGAATTCGGATCCTTCGCGAGCACGGCGCGGCCGTACTCGGTCTCGTTCGAGGGGCTCGCGATGCACTTCGCGCCGTACGTCTCCATCAGGGCGCGGCGGTAGGGCTTCTGGTTGTACGAGACCCGGACCATGAAGACCTGGATCTCGAGGCCGAAGAGCGCGCCGGCGAAGGAGAGGGACGAGCCCCACTGGCCCGCGCCGGTCTCGGTCGCGATGCGCTTCACGCCCGCTTCCTTGTTGTAGAACGCCTGCGCGACGGCCGTGTTCGGCTTGTGGCTGCCCGCCGGGCTGACGCCCTCGTACTTGTAGTAGATCTTCGCGGGCGTCCCGAGCGCCTTCTCGAGGCGACGCGCGCGGTAGAGCGGCGCGGGCCGCCACTGACGGTAGATCTCGCGGACGGGCTCGGGGATCCCGATCTCGCGCTCGGTCGAGACCTCCTGCGCGATCAGCGACATCGGGAAGAGGGGCGCGAGGTCGTCGGGGCCGATCGGCTGGTGCGTGCCCGGATGCAGGACGGCGGGCGGCGGCGTCGGCAGGTCCGCCACGATGTTGTACCAGGCCTTCGGGAGGCGGGATTCGTCGAGGACGTACTTCACGCTGTCGGTCATCGGGGGAGCTCCAGTGCCCGCGCCGCGCGGGCGGGACGATGAGACGGCGGGGGGAGGGTGGAGGTCAAGCGCCGTTCGCCTCTTTGCCCGCGGCCGGTCCACGGCTAGCCTGCCGGCATGCGCGGCGCGTTCCTCCCGGCCCTCTTCGCCCTCCTCCTCGCGGCCTGCCATCACGGTGGCGCCGAGACCCATCCGGCCGCCTCGGGCGGCGAGACGGCGACCTCTGCGGTCGGCGTCGACTCGGCCGCTCCCGAGCCCTCGTCCGACGACGGCGCAGGCGGCCCCCCGACGAGCTGCGAGGGCGTCGTCTGCGAGCCCGGCCAGCACTGCGAGGTGGTGGAGGTCCAGTGCATCCGCGCGCCCTGTCCGCCGCTCGCCCAATGCGTGGCCGGTCCGGCGGCTCGCTGAGGGCGCGGCGGGAGCGGCCCTTCGCGCCATGGCCAACGACTGCCAGCTCGACGACGCCTTCGTCCGGGCCCGCCTCGCGGAGCTCGGGCTGAGCCAGCGCGCGCTCGCGGACGAGCTCGGCTTCGAGCTCCGGACGCTCCAGCGCTGGATGGCGGGAGGCCGCATCGGGACCCCGGACGCCGAGCGGATCGCGATGCGTCTCGGCCGCGGCATGGGCGCCGTCTGTCGCTCGCTCCCCGATGGCTACGCGCACTCGCCGCTCGAGCGGCTCGCGCCCTTCGTGCGCTTCCTCGAGCGACGCGACGAGGTGCTCGCGGGCCCCTTCCGCATGATCGACTCCTTCTTCTCGCACTGGGTCTCGCTCGTGCAGTTCCATGCCCAGCCCGTCGAGCGCTACGTCGCGCGCTTCCCCGTCGACGCGCGCTTCCGGCATCGCTTCGTCCCGATCCGGCTCGACTTCGGAGCGGGCGCGGGCGAGGGGGCCTCCGCGCGCTTCCATGCCCAGGTCTCGCCTCGGATGCGCTACCTCTTCGGCGAGGTGCGGCTCCGCGGCGACCGCGCGCGCCTCGAGGAATACGCCTTCACGCGGGCGATGGAGAGCGAGCTCGGCGGCGAGCGCGCCGTGCGCGTCGACGTCTGGGTCGCGGCGGAGATGCGCGAGGTCGTGATCGCCTCGGACGAGCCGTTCGACGCGCGACGCCTCGAGGTCGAGGGCGAGCCCTCGGATCTCTTCGATCGCACCCGCCCCGAGCTCGCGCGCGCTCTCTGCTTCCGCCCCTCGGCGATGGATCTCCGGCTCGCGGGGCTTCCCGCCTGGGACGATCGGCTCCGCCCGACGCCACTCTGATCGTCCGCGGACGTCTTCTTCCTCTCGTGCGTCGCCGGGGCGTGGTACCTACCTCGCGTCCGGGCCCGGCCCGGCAGCGGAGGGGACGTGGAGAGAGCAGACACGATCGACGACGTCGTCGCGATCCTCGAGGGCATCGAGGCCGCCGAACGGAGGCGGGGGGGAGCGTTGGCGCTCTTCCCGGCGATGTACCGGAGGGTCACCCTCCGCGTGAAGTCCGGCATCGATCGAGGGGAGTTCGACGACGGCCCCCGCATGGACGTGCTCGACGCCGTCTTCGCCAACCGCTACCTCGACGCGTACTTCGCCCACCGCCGCGGCTCGCCCGTGACCGAGAGCTGGAAGGTCGCGTTCGAGGGAGCCGAGTCGCGCTCGTCCTCGATCCTCCAGAACCTCTTCGTCCAGATGAACGCCCACATCCTCCTCGACCTCGGCGCCGCGGTGGCCGAGGTCGTGCCGAAGGAGGCGCTCCCCGGCTTCGAGAAGGACTTCCTCCACATCCAGACCTGCCTCGTCGAGCTCCTCGATCCGGTGCAGGACGTCGTCGATCGCTTCTCGCCCTTCATGGCGCTCGTCGACGTGCTCGGTGGACGCAGCGACGAGCATTTCGCGAGCTTCGGCATCCACGCGGCCCGCGCGCTGGCGTGGCGGCGTGCGCATCAGCTCGCGGCCTCGCCCTCGACCTCGCGTGACGAGGTGGTGCGGCGGCACGACCACGAGACCGCGCTCGTCGGACGCGAGCTGCTCGCGCCTCCCTTTCCGCTCGGTCCGTGCCTCCGGGTCGTCCGGGCGCGCGAGCGCGCACCTCTCGCGAACGTCGCCTCGGCCCTCGGACGGGTCGAGCCGAGGCCGTCGCTCGACGGCCGTTCGGCCTGAGGGCGTCTTCGGCTAGGCTTCGCTCCCATGGACGCGCTCGGTCGGCTCCTCGAATGGCAGTACCTCGGCGTCGTCGAGGTCGCGTGGATCGTCCTGCTCGCGACGTACATCCTGCTCGAGCGACGCTCCCCGGTAGCGACCCTCGCGTGGATCCTCGCCCTCGGCTTCCTGCCGGGCATCGGCCTCTTCGTCTACGTCGTGTTCGGCCCGCGCCGCCTCGAGCGCAAGCGGATCCGTCGCGCGCTGGCGCGCTCGGTCGTCATGTCCGGCGAGGCCGCGCGCGCCGTGCGCGCGAACCGCCTCCTGCTCTCGATCGCCGCGGGGCACGGGCATCGGTCGATGTCGCTCGCCGAGCTCGCCGTGCGCTCGGGCGAGGCGCCTCCCGCGCGCTGCGACTCCGTGCGGATCCTGCCGAGCGGGAAGGAATGCTACGCGTCGATCCTCGAGGCGATCCGCGCGGCTCGGCACCACGTCCACCTCGAGTACTACATCTTCGAGGAGGGCGTGGTGGCGGAGAAGCTCCGGGACGCGCTCGTCGAACGCGCGAAGGCCGGCGTGAAGGTCAGGCTCCTCCTCGACGGGCTCGGCTCGCGCGGGCTGCCCGATTCCTTCCTCGAGCCTCTCGAGGCCGCGGGAGGAGAGGTCGCCTGGTTCCTGCCGATCGCCTTCTCGCGCCTCCGGCCGCGGCTCGTGAACTTCCGCACGCACCGCAAGATCGTGATCTGCGACGGGAGGGTCGGCTTCACCGGCGGCATGAACGTGCAGGACGGCCACGACGAGGACGCGAGCGGCGCTCTGGCATGGCGCGACACGCAGGTGCGTCTCGAGGGCGACGCGGTCGGCGCGCTGCAGCTCGTCTTCCTCGAGGACTGGCAGTTCGCGACGGGGGGCGTTCCCCACGGCGACGGCTACGTGCACGCTCCGACGGGCGAGGGCGAGCACCTCGTGCAGATCGTGGCGTCGGGGCCCGATCCCGACGCGCAGTTCGCGATCCACAAGCAGTACTTCGCCGCGATCGCGGGGGCCCGCGAGCGGGTCTTCGTCTCGACGCCCTACTTCGTCCCCGACGAGGCCACGGTGCTCGCGCTCTGCACCGCCGCCCGGCGCGGCGTCGACGTGCGCATCCTCGTGCCCGCGCGGGGCGATCATCGGATCGTGGACGCCGCGGCCCGCTCCTACTTCCCCGAGCTTCTCGCGACCGGCGTGCGCGTCTTCGCCTACGGTCCGCCCGTGCTCCACGCCAAGACCCTGGTGGTCGACCGGCACTACGCGGCGATCGGCACGGCGAACGTGGACAACCGGAGCTTCCACCTGAACTTCGAGGTCACCGCGGCCGTGTACTCCGGTGAAATCGCGGACGAGCTCGCCACCCTCTTCGAGCGCGATCTCGCGAAGGCCGCGGAGATCACGGGCGAGCAGCTCGAGAAGCAGGGGCTCGCCGAGCGGCTCTTCGAGTCGGCGGCGAGGCTCCTGAGCCCGATCCTGTGAAGCGCGCGGCGCGCGTCGGGGCCGCGGCGCGTCAGCGACCGAACTGCTCGAGGAACGTCCGGACGAAGTCGTTCGCCGTCGTCGAGACGTCGTTCGAGAGATCGCGGACGAACGTGACGAGGGGATCCTTCGAGGTGGCGTAGCGCTCCTGGTAGGAGCGCGCGGACGCGACCACCTCGGAGACGAGCGAGGCCTCGGGATCGGACGTCCGCTTCGGATAGTCGCCCGAGAGGATGCGCTCGTAGTCGCCCGCCTCGATCCAGCGCCGGAGCTCGGCGAGCCGGACGACGTGAAGGGGATGCCGGGTGCCGAGGAGGTTCAGGATCTTGAAGACCCCGTCGAGCTCCGACCCGCCTCCCTCGTATTCGTCCGCCTGGGCGATGAACTCCTCGACGCTCATCTCGTGGGCGTGCTGTCCGCCCGCCATCTTGAGGAACGCGCGCGCGGCCGCCTCGGGGCTCTGACAGGCGAGCAGGCCCGCGCGATCGCAGGAGAGCTCGGACTTGCGATCCCATTCCTCGAGCGCCGTGACGATCGCGAAGAGCGCGAGCCCCGGCACCGGCGTCCTCAGACTCACGAGGCCGAGGCGGAGGAGGATCACGAGCATCGACTTGTAGAGCACGTGGCCCGAGAGCACGTGGCCGAGCTCGTGGCCGAGCACGAAGCGGAGCTCGTCGTCGTCGAGCAGGGAGAGCGTGCCGGAGTGCAGCACGAGGAAGGGCTGGTCCACCCCGACCGCGCCGGCGTTCACGAAGGGAGTCTGCGTGACGTAGAGCTCGGGCGCGCTCTCGAGCCCGAGCGTGTCCACGCACTCGCGGTAGATGGCGTGCACGCGCGGGAGCTGTCGCTCGTTCACGCGAACCGCGCTCCCGAGGTAGATGAGGCGGAGGCTCCTCTCGCCGACGAGCGCGAGGAGCTTCCTCAGCACGGCGTCGAAGCCGGGGACCTTGCGTAGCGCCGTGAGCGCGGCCCGGTCGGCCGCGTGCTCGTACGCACGCGGGCTCAGCTCCGGGAGGCGGATGCGCGTGGGATCGTCGCTCGGATCGGTGGATGGCTGGCTCATGGGGCCCTCCTCGGCATCGTCCATCGTACGCCGATGCGCCGCGCGTTTCGCCCCCCTCCGTGCCCCGACGGGGCGTCGGCTTTCCGGGATTGGTCGGGCCCCGGGAGGACGGGTAGACTCGGCGCCAGCATGGGCGGGCTCCTCCAGCAGATCTCGGCTTTCTGGAACGAGGATCGAAGCCTGAGGTTCTTCCTCTGGCTGACCATCGGGCTCGTCTTCGCGATCACGCCGCTCGAGGCCCTCGGGCTCGTCGAGGGCTACCTCTTCCGCACGGTCGCCCTCGGCGCCTTCCTGGTCGGAACCTTCACCGTCTCGCGCCGCCTCGTCTTCCGCGCCGCGGGAACGGGCCTCCTCGTCGGACTCGGTCTCCTCTCGTACCTCTCGGAGCGGAGCTCGAACCCGGGGATCGGCGCGGCGCATTCGCTCGTCGGCGCGACGTTCGCGTTCTCCTTCGCCGGGATGGTCCTCCGCCAGTCCCTGCGCCCCGGCGAGATCACGCAGCACCGGATCGAGGGAGCCGTCGCGACCTACCTGATGATCGGCCTCGGCTTCGCCTGGCTCTTCCAGGCCCTCGAGGTCTTCTCCCCGGGAGCGTTCGTGCTCGCGCATCCGCTCCGCGACACGGCGACGGGGGCGCCCCAGCTCGTCTACTTCAGCTTCGCCACCCTGACCACGGTCGGCTACGGCGACATCACGGCCCTCCATCCCGTCGGACGCTCGCTCGCCGCCTTCGAAGCCCTGATCGGCCAGATCTACCCGGCGGTCCTCCTCGCCCGGCTCGTCAGCATGGAAGTGTCGCGCAACGAGCGGAAGTAGCGGCGACGTCCGCTACCGACCATCCCACGGCCGCGCTAGCTTCCGTGGAGGAGCCGCGATGTCGAAGGAAGCCGAAGCCGCCCTCATGCAGATGCTCGAGTCGATCTTCGCCGACGAGATCGTCGACGTGGAGGAGCGGACGCGGCTGCTCGACCTCGAAGAGCATTCGGGGCTCTCCCGCGACGAGATGCACCGCGTCTTCCAGCGCTTCGTCGAGGCGAAGTGGGGCGAGGCGATGATCGACGACCGCTTCACGGATCACGAGGCGCTCGTGCTCGAGCGCATCCTCGAGGAGCTCGAGCTCCCGCCCGAGCGCATCCCGCTCCAGCTGCGGCTCGCGCTCAAGAACCACTGAGGGGCGGGGCCTCGAGCGCGCGTTCCTCCACGATCCGGAAGAGCTTCGCGGCGCGATCCTCGTTCCAGGTGAAGAGGGCGATCCGGTCGATCCGGGCGCTCGCGCCGCGGACGTCGAGCGAACGCGCCCAGGCGAGCGCCTCGCGGTGCTCCGCCGCGCTCGCCTTTCGCCCGACGCGCGCGAGGGTGACGTGCGGAAGGGCGTCGCGACGCTCCGGCGGGAGGTCGGCGGCCGCGAGGGCGACGTCACGGCGCGCGCGCAGGGCATCCGCGAGCGCCGCGTTCCCCTCGTCGACCACGGCCGCGATCGCCGAGGGCCGTCGGGGATTGCCGAGCGGCTTCACGGTGCCGAGCGTGGCGACGAGCGGCGCGAGGGGGAAGGGGAGACAGGCAACGAACGCGGCGCGCGCGTGGGCTTCGTCGACGGCGCCGAGGAAGGCCACGGTGAGGTGCACGTCCTCCGGATGGAAGAGGCGGACGCCGCGCGGCGGGCTCGCGAGCGCCGTGCGCACGCGTTCCTCGAGCGAGGTCGGCAGGCAGACGAACCAATTGGCGCCGCGGCTCATGGGAGATCCATCACGCGCCAGGTGCTCCCCTCGCGGACGAGCGGCAACGTCCGACCGCCCGTGAGGCGGACGGTGGCCCGATCGCCCTCGATCTCGACCTCGAGATCGGCGGGCTCCGAGGTCTCCTCGAGCAGCCGGGCGCGCTCGGTCTCGAGCGCCGTCCGCGAGGACGACGAGAGCACGGCGAGGAAGAGGCGGAGGTCGCCGCGCGAAAGGGCCTCGCGGAGGGCCCGGACGGTCTGCTCGGGGGTCGCGAGGGAGACGAGCTCGAAGGCGCCCCCGTCGATCGCGAACGGGCCCTCGGGCCCTCCCTCCGGCTCGCGGACGAGCTCGACGGGCAGGCCCCCCTCGAGCGGGACCTCGGCGCTCTCCTCGAGCCCCAGGGCGACCGCAGCCTCCATCTGCCGGGCCTCGCGCTCGAGCTCCGGGCCCGAGCCTTCGAGGGCAGCCGCGACGGCCTCGACCGGGACCTCGTCCCGCGTGTCGGCCGAGAGGAGGCGGTGGACCGCCGCCGCATCACCACGCTCCACGGCCTCGCGATAGGCCCGGAGCGTGTCGCCGGGGCTCGCCGCCGGGCTCGCTCCTCCGCACGCCGATACCCACACCCAGAGGAGCAGCCACCCTTTTCGCGACCCGCGCACGGGCGCATCCTATCAGTCGGCAACGCCATCCGGTCACGCGAGGGGAGTGAACACGGGTTCACGATCCGTCGTCCCTCCCTACGAGGGTCGGCGGATTCCCCCACGATCCTGCATTTCGCGGTCTGGCACGGAACGTGGTTAAGTGCAGGAACCGCCTCTCCTGGCCCGATTCCCGAGGATCCATGCGGACGCAACTCAACCTGGCTTTCTGTACCCTCCTGGCCGTCACCGCCGTCGTCGGCGTCGGCTGCAAGAAGGAGCGGTACTACTGCGACTCGACCGGCTGCTACTACTGCGACGGCCTCGGCTGCCGGAAGGCGACGCCGCCGGACCGGGCTCCGTGCGCGGGCGACTACCAGTGCACGACCGGGTCGACCTGCTCCTCGGCGGGCTGCGTCATCGGCTGCACGACGAGCTCCGACTGTCCCAACGGGACGGTCTGCATGGGAGGGGAATGCCTCGCCCCGACCGAGACCCCGCCGACTCCGGTCCCGGGCACCTGCACCCGGAACGCGGACTGCATGACCGCCGGAGCGATCTGCCTGAACGGCAAGTGCGCGTGGGAGGACCCGACCTGCACCGGCGCCGCCTGCGGCTGCGATGCGGACCATCCGTGCGCGACCGGCGAGGTCTGCGCGGAGGGCACCTGCCGGCCCCAGGCAGACACTTGCCAGTTCGACTCGCAGTGCGGCACCGGCAAGACCTGCATCGACGGCACCTGCCATGCGACCTGCACCAGCACCCCGGTCGACAGCTGCGGAGCCGGTCTCGTCTGCCAGAACGGCGGCTGCTACCCGAATCCGCCGACGGGTCAGTGCACCACCGACGCCCAGTGCGGCTCGGGCAAGGTCTGCATCGACTCCACCTGCGTGACCTCGTGCACCACCGACACCCAGTGCTCGAGCGGCTACTACTGCGCGTCGGGACGCTGCACCTTCGACGACCGTCCCCATCCGTTCTGCTCGAGCGACGCCCAGTGCCAGCCGAACCATCCGTGCGTCGAGGGAGTCTGCCGTACCCGCTGCAGCTCGGACACGGAATGCCAGATGGTGAGCGCGAACCTCCCTTACTGCCGCAACCAGCTCTGCGTGACGTTCGCCGAGGCGAACAGCAACTGCGTGACCTCGATCGACTGCCAGGGCTCGGCGAAGACCTGCAAGAACGGGTTGTGTCAGTGAGCTGAGAGCGGAGAGAGAGTGAAGGCGCCGGCTTCCCCAGGGAGGCCGGCGTTTTCCGTTTCGGGGGAGGACCGTGCACGTGCCCGGCTCGCGTTCACGTGCACGAAGGACCGTGCACGTGGACGAGGGTCGTACCCGTGCACGCGAGCCGTGCACGTGCACGTGCACGCAGGACCGTGCACGTGGACGAGGGTCGTACCCGTGCACGCGAGCCGTGCACGTGCCCGTGCACGCAGGACCGTGCACGTGGACGAGGGTCGTGCCCGTGCACGCAGGACCGTGCACGTGGACGAGGGTCGTGCCCGTGCACGCAGGACCGTGCACGAGGGTCGTGTACGTCTCCTCCCGACGGAAAGGCGAAGGCCCCGGAGTCTCCTCCGGGGCCTCGCTTCGTCGATCCCTCCCTGTCTCAGCGGTGCTGGTACAGGCTCAGGAATCCGACGTAGAGGAAGCCGATCATGAAGAGCACCATGAAGGGGATGCTCATCCAGGCCCCGGTGTAGATCGCGAGGGCGATGGTGGCCGCGAAGTAGAGACCGAAGCCGAGCTCGATGAGGCTGTGGACGGGGAACTTCGCCTTGTAGGACTTCTTCTTCCAGGCCTCGCCCGACTTCTCGCTCGTGACGCCGTGCTTCGGGGTACGGACGAACTCGATGTCGTCGCCGAAGAGACCCTCGACCACCGCGCGGGCGTTGTTGATCGAGAGGCCGATGCCGAGCGCCATCATCATCGGGAGACGCTTCACGGCATCCCAGAGGTTGCCGTAGAGCGCCTTGTGACTGACCAGGTAGAAGAGGATGATCGAGCCCGTCGTCGCCATGAAGAGCGGGACGTCGAGGAGCAGGAGCTCCGGGCGCTCCATGTTGTGCCGGATGAGCATGTTCGGCAGCTGGAGCACGGCGAGGACGACGAGGAAGAGGTAGGCGAAGTTGTTCGTGAGGTGGAAGATCGCCTCGAGCTTCACCTTGAACGGGATGTCGGCCTTGAGGACGGTGAAGAGCAGCTTCTTCGTCGTCTGCGCGGAGCCCTTCGCCCAGCGGAACTGCTGGCTCTTGAAGGAGTTCATCTCGCAGGGGACCTCGGCCGGAGCGATCGCGGTCGGGACGTAGACGAACTGCCAGCCGCGGAGCTGGGCGCGGAACGAGAGGTCCATGTCCTCGGTGACCGTGTCGTGCTGCCAGCCGCCCGCGTCCGCGATGGCCGACCGACGCCAGACGCCGGCGGTGCCGTTGAAGTTGAAGAAGCGGCCCGAGCGGTTGCGCGCGATGTGCTCGATGACGAAGTGGCCGTCGAGCATCATCGACTGGCAGTGCGTGAGCATCGAGTAGTTGCGGTTCAGGTGGCCCCAACGCGCCTGCACCATGCCGACCTTCGGATCGGTGAAGTGGTGGATGAGCTGCTTCAGGATGTCCGGGTTCGGCACGAAGTCCGCGTCGAACACCATCAGGTAGTCGCCCTTCGCGACCTTCGTCGCGGCCTCGAGCGCGCCGGCCTTGAAGCCCGTGCGGTCGGTGCGGTGCAGGTACACGGCGTCGAAGCCGCGCTCGCGCAGCTCCTCCACCTTGTTCGCCGCGATCGTCACGGTCTCGTCGGTCGAATCGTCGAGGACCTGGATCTCCAGGCGATCCTTCGGGTAGTCGATGAGGGCGACGCCTTCGAGCAGGCGCTCCGCCACGTACATCTCGTTGAACATCGGGAGCTGGATGGTCACGAGCGGCAGCTCGTCGAACTCGGCGACCGGCTGCGGCGTCTTCTGCCGGTGACGGAAGTAGAGGACGAGGAGGTGAGCGCGGTGGAACCCGTACACACCGAGGATTCCGAGCACGACCAGGTACAGGGCGATGATCAGCGCTTCCACGAGTTTGGCCTCCGCCCCGGGGTGCAGCGCGGGCTGCGATGGGGCTTTTTCCTTGCCGGGAGAGTGGGCTCGCCGCCGTCCGATCGCGACCGGACAATTGTCATCCAGTTGTAATTCGTTGTCAGCGAACGTCCGGTTTCGTCGCGCGTAACCACCGGAGATCACGAGGCTTTCCGGCGGCCTGTCAAGTTTCCGGAAACGTACGCACGATGCACGCGACCATGGGAGTCGAATGCTCCGCGTCGACTTCGTCCACGACCTCGTCTGCCCCTGGTGCCGCATCGGCCTCGCGAACCTCGAGGCCGCGATCCGCTCGCGCCCGGACCTCGGCGTCGAGGTGGCCTACCGCCCCTTCCTGCTCGATCCGACCGTGCCGGCGGCGGGGCTACCCTACCGCCAGACCCTCGCCCGCAAGCTCGGGGGCGAGGCCCGGCTCCCGTCGATCTGGGCCCGGGTCGAGGAGGCCGGCCTCCGGGCGGGCGTGCGCTTCGCCTTCGAGCGGATCGAGACCATGCCGAGCACGCTCCTCGCCCACGCCCTGGTCGCAGGCGTCCCGCCGCGGGCGGCGGGAGCCCTGGTCCATGCCCTCCACGAGGCGCACTTCCTCGAAGGGAAGGACCTCGGCGATCGCACCGTCCTCGCGTCGGTCGGGGCCCGGGCCACGGGGCTCGAGGCGGACGAGCTGCTCGCCCTTCTCTCGGACGAGGGGCTCGTGGAGCGGGTGGCGGCCGAGGCCCGCGAGGCCGGGCGCCGGGGGATCCACGGCGTGCCGTTCTTCGTCGTCGGTGGGCGCTACGCTCTCGAGGGCGCCCAGCCTCCCGAGGTCCTCGCCCGCGCGCTCGACGAGGCCGCCCGGGCCTCGACGTCCACGTGAACGCGCCCGGCCCTCGTCCACGTGCACGGTCTCTCGTGCACGTGCAGGTGCACGGCGGTACGTGCACGTGAACGCGCCCGGCCCTCGTCCACGTGCACGTTCCTCCCCCGAAACCCGCCGCCGATCCCCCCGTCAGCCGGGACGACCCGTCTCGACGTACGTCTTGAGATCCGCGCAGTAGCCCTCGAAGGCTTTGTGGAGCTTCTTCCGGAAGAGCAGCCAGACGAGCGGGGAGAGCGGTCCCTCGAAGGCCTCGAAGTTCACGAGGCGGGTCCGGTCCTTTCCGAGCGCCTCGCAGACCTGCCAGCGCTCGCTGCGGATCCCGGGGCGACCCCGCTTGCGCGAGGTGCCCATGCAGAACCGATACCGCTCGCGGTCGAGCGCGAGGACGACCTCCCGCTCGTTCTCGAGCAGCTGCTGCTCCGTCATCTGGCAGTCGAGGTCGAGCTCGGCGCCGACGGCCACGTCCGCCGTCCGCAGCGTGATCCTCGGCGTGAAGCGATTCCATCGCGGATAGGCGTCGAGATCCACGATCGCCGCGAAGACGCGCTCCGGCGGCGCGGCGATCTCGATCTCCGAATGGATGGGGGGCATGCGCATCCTGGGCTCCTCACGACGATGGAGCGGACCTCCACCGAACGGGCGAATGTGCACCGAGTGTACACCGATCGCCGAGAAATCGAGGGGGAAACGCACGTCCTGGGGATGCCGAGCGTGCGTCTCGCGACTAACGTTCGTCGGATATGCGGCTTCCCTTCCGTGACTCCCAGCGAGGAACCGGCTTGGCCCTCGGCGCGACGCTCGCGTTCGTGGTCGGCTGCGACGAGCCACCACCGCCGCTCGGCGCATACGACGGGGGATCCCTCGCGACGGATGGCGGCGCGGACGGGTCGACGGCGACCGACGCGTCGACGGCGATCGATGCGAGCCTTCCGGGCTGCGAGGTCCGGGTGCGGGAGATCGTCGACGCCGCCACCGGCGACGAGCTCGAGTTCGACGTGACGGGCGGCGCGAGCGCGTTCGAGGTCGTCTACACCGAGCACGATCCGGCGCACGATCCGACGCGGAACGCCTTCTTCGTCCGCGTTCCGTTCGGGGCCGCGCCCTCTCCGGCGGTGCCGGCGCTCGCCGCGGGCGACGAGCAGCGCCTCGGGCAGCCCGTGGTCCGGGCGTCGGGCGAGGGCTTCGTCTCGGTGTGCTCGCAGACGTTCGACGCCGCGTACGACCTCTCGCTCGTGCGGCTCGACGCCTCGTCGTCGATCGCCGCCGGCCCGACGGATCTCACCTCCACGCCGACGACCGCCGACACGCATCCCGCGCTGCTCGAGGTCGGAGCGTCCGGCTTCCTCCTCGCCTACGTCGTCGAATCCCTGTCGATGGGCTCCCTCGTGGAGACGCCGATGCTGGAGACGCTCGATGCGCTCGGGGCATCGAGCGGTGCGCCGAAGGCGATCGTCGGCATGGGCGACGTCCGCGGGGCCCTCCGGCTCCATGCCCTCGGCGGAGGCGCGAAGCTCGCCTGGCGAGACTCCGGCTCGATCTTCCGGCTCGCCACGATCGCCGCCGACGGAACCCTCGGCACCGTCCGCGCGATCAGCGAGCCCTCGGAGGTCGCCGTCGACTTCGACTTCGCCGCCGGCACGACGGGCGGAGTGGCGGTCTACGACGTGGCGCTCACGCCCTCGCAGTCGGCCCTCCGCCTCCGCGTGCTCGATTCCGACGGAGCGCCCGTCGGTGGCGAGCGCGATCTCCTCGGCGGCTCGCGTCGCGGCGTCGCTCCCGCGCTCGCGTCGGGACCGGGCGGCTACGTGGTCGCCTACCGCGGCAGCGACGACGGAACGCATTGGTCGTTGCGCCTCGCCTTCGTCGACGCGAGCTCGTACGCCGTCGTGCGCGACGAGGCGGTCGCGGCTCTCGTGACGCGTGCGGGCCGGGTTCGCATCGGCGCCGAGTCGGGCGGCCGGTTGCTGGTGGTCTGGGACGACGCGCGCGACGGCGCGCCCGGCGTGCGTCTCCGCGCCGCCGAGCTCGACTGTCACTGAGCGCGTGCGCCGCCTCTCGTCGTCACGTCCCCCTCGCGGGCGTGCTCATTCGTAGTCGACGCACTCGAACGTCAGGTCCCACGACCTCAGGACCGGCGCCGCCGTCCCGGCGGAGCTCGCGCGCAGGCTCGCGGTGAGCCGGAGGTCGATCGAGTAGCCGTTCACGCCGGCCTCCTCGAGGAGGGTCGCGAGGTCGATCGTGCCCGTCCCCGTCGTCCCGCCCGAGAGGGGCGTGTCCGGCGAGACCGTGACGCTCAGCGCCGGCTCCACCGAGGCGAGCGCGTCGAGGCTGTCGGCGAAGCGGAAGTCGAACACGATCGACGTGCCCGCCGGCATCGGCGAGGGGATCACGTACGTGAGCTGCCCCCACTTCGGACGCTGCGGCGGGATGGCGCAGCGCAGCGAGGAGTCGTAGTCGACCCAGAACGAGCCGTTCGTCGGGTAGGTCGGCACGGTGGGCGGGACCACGACCCGGATCGGCGTGCGCGCGATCTCGGAGCCGTCCGCGTAGACGACGACGGGGATCTCGAAGACCTGCGGTGCGGACGAGGGCATGACCTCGTCGTTCTGCAGCTCGATCTCGACCGACATCGTGGTGCCCGGGAGACAGTTGGAGCACTCGTCGCCGTTGCAACTCTCGCAGCGGGAGGAGCCCGCCGGCCGGAGGAGGATGCCGTTCACGAGGAGCCGCTCGTCGAATGGCGTCGCCGGATCGTCGAGCGCCACCGCGGTCACGTCGATGCGCGTGTAGTTGGCGAGGTCGCTGACAGCCTTCACGACCGTGTCACCGAGCCCCGTGCCGTCCGGAGCGATCGAATAGACGAGAGGGTTCCCGAGGGAGTCGACCGCGCCGCTGGCCCGCGCCACGGACTGTGCGGCCCCGACGACGTCGCTGCAGCGATAGGCGAAATCCGTGGGATCGCAGCTCGAGATGCCGAGCACGCGCGTCTTCGTGGCCGCGAGCGCCGCGAGGACCGAGGCATGGGCGACCGGGGCCGGATCGGTGCGATCGCTCCCGCTCGGGCTCGAGCTCACGGTCGAGGCATCGTCGACGAGCGTCGCGTGGAGCTCGAACTCGCCGACCGACGGAGCCGTGTGATCCCCGCGTCCCTCGACGACGATCCGATACGTCCCGGCGGCGACCCGAGCGACGAGTCGCGACGTGTGCCCGTCGCCCGCGAGGCTCGAGTCGTCGTTGCAGGCGAGCTGCCTCGAGCTCGCGTCGAGCAGCGCGACGACGGTGTCGAAGTTCGCTCCGCGCGTGTCGACCACGAGTGTGCCTGCGCTCGCCACGGAGACCTCGTAGAAGACGTCGGGCTGCGTCTCGAGGCCGCACCACGGATCGAAGTCGTCGTCGTACGGAGTGACCGAGCCCGAGATCGTGATCGGGGCTCCGCGCGCGAGCGAGCCGAGCTGGATCGCCGAGAGCGCCGTCTCTCCGTCCTGCCCGCTCGTCGGCACCCACCGCGAATCCATCGCCCGGAGGTTCAGTCGGTAGCTCCCGCCCTCCCCCGTGCCGTCGACGATCACGTAGTACGTGCCCGCGTCGAGGGTGCGCACGACCATCGACGCCTGCGAGTAGCCGAGCGAAGGCAGGGCGTCGTCGTTGCAGGCCCCGTCGATCGGCTGGAACGAGGCGTCCCGGAGGCCGAGGGAGGTGTCGAAGCTCGAGCCGACGGTGTCGACGACGAGCTCCGTGCGCTGCGAGAGCGTGAAACGGAACACGGCGTCGCCCGCGTTCTCGCCGCGGCAGTTGCGGGACGGCGTCAGGTTGCGGTAGTCGTCCTGCATGCCCGTCGTCGAGCCGGTGAGGCTGCGGTAGGCGTGCGCGAGATCGCCCAGATCCATCGCGGTCGCCTGGGTCTCGGCCGAAAGGATGTCGCCCGCGGTGCCGCGCCGATCTTCGGGCGGCATGAGGGCGCTCGGCCATCCGACCCGCCCCTCGTCGTAGTCGTACCTCGCGATCGGGCCCTCGTGGTACATCGCGTCCGTGATCGTGATCACGATCGGGATCGTGTTCGGACGGAAGCAGGGATAGCCCCACGCGCCCGTCGTCGAGCAGCCCGTGCGGTTCGCGACGTAGCGCCCGAGCCCATGGCCCGTCACGGCGGCGTAGAGTCCCTGCGTGATCGCCTCGGGCACGTCGGAGTTGCCGAGGACGGAGAGGCGGTTCACCGCCAGCAGCGCGTCGGGGAGCGAGTCCGTGATGTCGAGCACGTGGGCGAACGCGACGTTGCGTCCGTCGCCGTAGTGGCCGTCCCCGTACTCGCGGAAGAAGCCGACGCCGAACGCGCTGTCCGGGATCGCGCAGCGGATCGCGCCGAGGACGCCCCCTTCCACGCCGGCGGCACAGGAGCCGTCGATCGTGCCGGACGTGAGGCTCGCCTGGAGGTTCGCGATCTCGCCGCCCATGGAGCCGGTGTTGTCGATGAGCAGGTAGACGTCGGCCGTCTTCAGCCGGATCGAGACCGAGAGGCGGTCGTCGACGGGCGCCGCGCCGTACGGCAGCACGTGGAAGAAGCCCTGCGTGGTCCCGGCCGTGCACGGCGCGCGGAACAGGCTCGGATCCGCCGGGCACGCATCGGCGACGTCGGGAACGCCGTCGCCGTCCGCATCGGGCATCCCGTAGAGGCCGGGAGGGAGCTCGACGGTGATGCCGCCGGCGCTCGGATCGTAGACCACGTGGCTCGCGTGCGCGGGGGTGAGGTCGCCCGGCTCGGGAACGACGCTCGAGGTCTGGCACGCGGGATCGCAGGCGTTGCACTCGTGCGGCGCCTCGACGAGCGCCGAGAGGCGCGAGGCCGGGAGCGTGTATTCGCGGAGCGCGAGACAGGCGGTGTAGAGGCCGTCGCGGCAGTAGCGCGTGCCGGCGCTGCAGGCGATCCGATCGCCGATCCGCCGGGGCTCGAGGAAGCAGTCGATCGGCGCGCCGCCGGGGACGCACGCACACCCCTCCTCGGGCTTCGTGCACGTGCCGGCGTCGCCGCGCGTCTGGCCCTGCACGCTCCCGAAGTCGGCGCGAGGCAGGGACGGGTCGGAGCACGAGGCGGCTGCGATCGCGGCGAAGAGCGCGAGGACGCGGAGTCCGTGGGGAGCGAGTGGGTGCGAGGGAGACATGGCCGGGTCGGGAGGACACGTCCGAGTCGGAGGCCCACGCCTCCGAACCCTCATCGCGTGCCCTCGACGCACATGTAGCATGTGCACACAAGGGGCGGATCCCGCGTGAGCCATCTTCCTGCGAAGTTACGCCCTTGGTGGGTGCCGCACGCTTGCACAGCGCAAGCCCGGTACAGCCCCGGCTCAGGGCGTCGGGAAGAAGCTCGTCGGAAAGCGGTCGGTCTGGAGGAGCGCGGCGACGTCCATCGTGACGGCGACGGAGACGTGGATCAGCACGCCGCTCCAGATGGACCGGGTCTTCATCGCGAGCGTGCCGAGCACCACCCCGGCGATCGCCGCGGCCAACGTCTCGGCCATCGGCTTGCCGAAGTGGATCATCACGTAGGGCACGACCATCGCGAAGATCGCGGAGCTGCCCATCACCTGTTGGCAGGCGCGGAGCCAGTAACCCCGGAAGAAGAACTCCAGCGCGAAGAACTGGGCCGCGTAGAGCACCTCCCAGACGGCGAGATCGAGCAGGCTGCGTCGCGACAGGTCGTAGAAGGGGTAGTAGCTCTGGAAGGCCGGGTCGAAGCTGACGGCGATCACGCAGACGAGGACCACGAGGTAGCAGAGCGCGTAGATCCACGCGTGCTCGAGGAAGCCCTTCGTCGCGAGCCCCTGGTCGCGTACGCGCTCGCCCGAGAGCCGGACGAGCACGGCCGGCAGCACGAAGTAGCCGACGACCCGCGAGATCGCCCAATACCCGCGATGCCAGAGCTCCGCCCACGGCGAGAAGGCGATCGTGGCCGCGAGCCCGCGCACGGAGCGCTCGCCGGGAGCGTCGACGAGGGCAGCCAGCACGTTCAGCGCCCGGGAATCGCCCCAGTACTCCATCAGCGTGAGCAGCACGGCGCCGCCGACGAGCGCGATCAGGGGGCGGTAGTCGTAGCCGAGGCCCGCTTCGCGCCGCGCACGTCGCGCGGCTTCCGCCTCGGCGTCGATCGTGGCCCACGTCTCGAGGAAGAAGCGACGGGGGTGGAGCTCGGCGAGCTTCGCGCCGAGCCCCGGGCTCCCGATCGTCGCTCCGGCCTCAGCCACCGGCGAGCGCGATGCCCTTCTCGAGCCGTGCGACGGTCTCGTCTCGGCCGAGCACCTCCATCACCTCGAAGAGGGCGCCGTGGCCGCGGCCCGTGAGCGCGACGCGCGCGGGGGGCGCGACGTCCTTCATCTTGCGGCTGGTCGCCTCGAGCCAGGCCTTCACCTTCGCGTCCATCGTCGCGAGGTCGAACTCGCCCGTGGGGATGTGACGGAGCACGTCGACGAGGCCCCGGAGGAGGTCGACCGAGGCCGGCACGAGGAACTTCTCGCGCGCCTTCTCGTCCATCGGCGGCTCGTGGTGGAAGAAGTAGTCGATCCACTCGGCGAGGTCGACGTACGTGGTCGAGCGGTTCTTCATCGCCCGGATCGCCGGACGGAGCTTCGGATGGTCGGCCGAGACCGTCACGCCGCGCGCGCGCAGGAACGGCAGGATGCCCTCGGCGATCACGTCGATGCGCTCGTCGATCGCGCGGCGGAAGTGCTCCGTCTGGACGAACTCGAACTTCTTGCCGTCGTACTTGCCGGCGGTCGAGCCCACGTGCTCCCAGTCGAATTTCGCGATCAGCTCCTCGCGCCCGAAGATCTCCTGATCGCCGTGCGACCAACCGAGGCGCACGAGGTAGTTGAGCACCGAGTCGGCGAGGTAGCCCTTGTCGCGGTACTCGAGCACGCCGACCGCCGCGTGCCGCTTGCTGAGCTTCTCGCCGTTCGGGGCGAGCACCATGGGCAGGTGCGCGAAGTGCGGCGGCGTCGCTCCGAGGGCTTCGTAGAGGAGGATCTGCGCCGGCGTGTTCACGACGTGGTCGTCGCCGCGGCAGACGTGCGTGATGCCCATCGTGAGGTCGTCGATCACGCAGCCGAAGTTGTAGAGCGGCATCCCGTCCGGACGCAGGAGGACGAAGTCCTGCTGCGCGTCGTTCGGCACGTCGATGCGGCCCTTCACCATGTCGTTCCAACCGGTGAGGCCGCTCGTGGGCGCCTTGAACCGGATGACGTGCGGGGCCGCGGGATCGGCCGGCGGCGCCTTCGCGTCGCGCCACGGGCTGCGGAAGCGGAAGCCCTTCTCGCCCGTCGCGGCATGCGCCTCGCGGGCCGCCTGGATGTCCTCCTTCGTCGCGTAGCAACGATAGGCGTGGCCGGTCGCGATCAGCTTCTCCGCGTACTCCATGTACACGTCGAGGCGCTGGCTCTGGAAATAGGGCGCGTGGGGGCCGCCGAGGTCCGGTCCCTCGTCGTAGTCGAGGCCGAGCCAGTGCATCGACTCGAGCACGATGCGCACGCTCTCCTCCGTGCTGCGCTCGCGGTCGGTGTCCTCGATGCGGAGGATGAACCGCCCGCCCTTCTGCTTGGCGTAGAGCCAGCTGTAGAGGGCGGTACGCACACCGCCGATGTGGAGGTAGCCCGTCGGGGAGGGCGCGAAGCGCACGCGGATCTCGGACATGGGCCGGTCCGTCTAACCGCCCACCCTCGGGTGGTCAAGGGAGGCCCCCCGCGTCCCGTGGCAAAGCCCGGCCGAGGCGCTATGGATCGCCCCTCCCGGAGCCCCCCGACGTGTCCATCGCCCTCGTCTCGATCGCCGTGCTCTCCCTGCTGATGGCCTTCGGGGCCCTCGCCGCCGTGCTCCTCACCGCGCGGGGGGACGTCGCCACGGACTCGGCCCTCGATGCACGGGTCGGCGAGGCCCGCGCGCGCAACAAGAGCGGGGACGTCCACCTCTTCGTGCGGCTGCCCGAGGCACGAGCCGCTTCGCTCCTCGAGGCCCTCGGACCCCTCGTGGAGCAGGGACGCGTCGCCCCCGAGCGCCTCGGGCAGGCCATGGACCTCGTCCGAGCGGCCCTGCCCGACGCGACCCATGCGCACGCCGGATACTCGCACTTCCACCTCGTGCGCGTGCGCGAGGACGGGGCGCCCGGACGGACGCTCTACGTCGCCGTCCGCAGCCGGACCCCGGTGGCCACGGTGGCGGATCCCGGCGACCGGCAGGCTCTCGCGGCCGCGTTCGAGGCCCTCGGAGCGCTGCCGCCCTCCGCCGTGGTGACGGCGATCGTCGTGCCCGCGGAGCTCGATCGCGATCCCTCGTCGCCGGTGCTCGCTCCCGTGCGCGGCGCCGCGGAGCCCGCTTGACCGTGGGGGGCCCGGCCCACAGAGTCAGCGCCTCGATGGCACGCGATTCCGGCAGCGGCGAGGGAGCTTCGATCGCCAAGGCGCTCTCGCGCGCGACGAGCCTCACCGGCGCCCGCGTCCACTTCGAGGAGGAGGTCCCGTTCGGGCCGACCCTCCTCGTGCGTCGCTGGGTCCTCGGCAACGGGCTCACGGTCTTCACGTGTCCCGATCCGGTCGCGCCCGTGGTCAGCTTCATGTCCTGGTACGACGTGGGCTCGCGCCACGAAGTGCCCGGCAAGACAGGGCTCGCGCACCTCTTCGAGCACCTCATGTTCTCCGGCACGAAGCACCATCCGGCCGGCGAGTTCGACCGCCGCATGGAGGAAGCCGGCGCGGAGACGAACGCCGCCACGTGGGTCGACTGGACGTACTACTACGACAACGTCCCGAAGGCGGCGCTCCCGCTCGCGCTGGCGCTCGAGTCGGATCGCATGCAGCACCTCTCGCTCGATCCCCGCACCGTGGCGAACGAGAAGGACGTCGTCGCGAACGAGCGCGAGTTCCGCGTCGACGACGACGTCGAGGGGTCGACGAACGAGAAGCTCTACGGCACGGCGTTCGCGACCCATCCGTACCGGTTCCCGACCATCGGCACGATGGAGGACATCCGCGGCCTCACGCTCGAGGACTGCGTCGCGTTCTACCGGCAGCACTACGCGCCGAACAAGGCGACGCTCGTCTTCGTCGGAGACTTCGACGAGAAGGACCTGCTCTCCGCGGTCCAGGCCTCGTACGGGACGATGAAGCCGTCGCGTGCGAAGGCGCTCCCGCTCGCTCCCGAGCCTCCCCAGAAGCGCGAGCGTCGCCTCCGCTTCCCGCAGCCGACTGCCACGGACAAGCTGGCGATCGGCTATCGGGCGCCGGCGCTCGCCGAGCCCGATCACGCCGTCCTCACGGTGGTGAACGAGATCCTCTTCGGCGGACGGAGCTCCCGCATCCACCAGCTGCTCGTGCACGACCTCGAGCTCTGCTCGGAGACGCAGGGCTCGATCGCGCCCTTCCACGATCCGGGCCTCCACGAGGTCTGGCTCTCCATGCGAGCCGGGAAGAAGGCCGCGGACGCGCTCGCGCGTTTCGATGCCGAGCTCGAGCGTCTCGGACGCGAAGGGACCTCCGAGGCAGAGCTCGAGAAGGCGAAGAACCGCCTCGAGCTCGGGTTCCTCCAGGGCATGGAGACGGCGCAGGGGAAGGCGGAGCCGATCGGCTTCCACCATCTCGTGACCGGCGACGTGCGCACCGTCTTCGGGCAGCTCGACGCCTACCGCAGCGTCCGCTCGGAGGACGTGAAGCGCGTCGTCCGGGCCATCCTCCGGCCGTCGCGCAGGACGGTCGTGCACGTCGTCCCCGACGGGAGCGTCTCGTGAGCCGCGGCCGGACTCGCGCCCCCGAGGGCGGGACCCTCGTCGCCGGCATGCCGCTCTTCCTCGAGGAGAGCCGCGCCCTCCCGCTCGTCGACCTCGAGCTCGTGTTCCGGACGGGGTCCGCGCTCGATCCCGAAGGCAAGGAAGGCGTCACGCGCCTCCTCGGTCGCATGTGCCGCATGGGCACGAAGAAACTCCGGGGCCACGAGGTCGAAGAACGGGTCAGCGCGCTCGGCGGGAGGCTCTCCATCGACGTCTCGACGTCGTACCTCCGCGTCCACGGCACGGTGATCCGCCGCAACCTCGAGCCCTTCGTCGAGCTCGTCGCCTCGCTCGTCTCGACGCCGGCCCTCCGTGTGGCCGACCTCGCCCACGTGAAGCGCGAGGCCGAGGCCGACCGCATCGCCTCCTTCGACAACGACCGGGGCCTCGTCGCGCGTCACTTCCGCAAGGCCCTCTTCCGCGATCATCCGTACGGCCGCTCGGTCGTGGGCACGAAGAAGAGCCTGCGTGGGATCGACCGTTCCGACCTCGTCGAGTTCCACCAGGCGAACTTCGTCCGCGGGAACCTCCTCGTCGGCGCCGCCGGCGACATCGATCTCGAGACCTTCGCGCCCATGGTCGAGCGCTACCTCGCCGACCTGCCCGACGGCACGGCGAGAGCGGCGCGCGTGCCCGCGACGAAGCAGCGGCGCGGCATGCACCTGCTCGTCGTCGACAAGCCGCAGCGCTCGCAGACCCAGATCCTGGTCGGCACCCTCGGCAGCCGCTTCCGCGATCCACTCACGTTCCCGCTGCTCGTCGCGAACACCGCGTTCGGCGGCATGTTCACCGGGCGTCTGATGCACGAGATCCGGACCGTGCGCGGCCTCTCCTACGGAGCGAGCAGCCGCATCGGTCAGGACCACGCGCGCGACGCCTTCTCGATGTACACGTTCCCGACCGCGAGCGAGACGGCCTCGACCGTGGAGCTCATGCTCTCGCTCTACCGTCAGTTCGTCGTCGACGGCATCTCCGACGCGGAGGCCGAGGCCGCCAAGCAGTACCTCGCGAACAGCCGCTGTTTCGAGGAGGATACCGCGCACAAGCGCCTCGACGCCCTGCTCGACGCGGCGCTCTTCGGCCTGCCCTCGGACCACTACACGCGCTTCGCCGAGCACGTGCGCGCGGTCGAGCCGGAGGTCGCCCGCTCCGCGATCCGCGAGCGGCTCTCGACGCGGGATCTCCAGATCGTCGTCGTCGCCACGGCGTCCGAGGTGCAGAGCTCCCTCTCGCAGCTCGGCGGGCTGACGTCGATCGAGGTCGTCCCCTACGACGCCGACGTCTGAGCCCGCGGCATCTCGCGGGGATCGTGGGCGCAGAAGATGCGGACCTCGTGGCCGTGCCGCGCGTGCAGCTCGCGGAGCCGTTCGTGGTTCGTACGGACGCGTGCGTAGTCGAGCGCCACGAGCCGCTCGAAGAAGTCCATCGCCGGTGCCGTGGGCGAGCTCGGATCGACCGTGTGGCGCGAGAAATAGGCGTCGCCCGCGTGGAGCAGCCAGCCGTCTCCGTCCTTCACCGCGACGGCCGCGTGTCCGCGCGTGTGTCCGGCGAGGGGGATGAGGAGGATCTCCGGCGGCAGGCCGACGAGCGAGCGCACGGCGCCGAACCCGAACCAGGGCTCGCCCGTCGTCGTGTACGTCTCCCACGCCGGACCGTGGGCGAAGTGCGGGAGGCGGTACCGTTCCTTCTCCTTGAAGGTCGCGCGGGCGACGACCGCGTCGTGCTCGTCGCGCGTCACGTGGACCTTCGCGTGCGGGAAGTCCGGGAGGCCGCCCGCGTGATCGAGGTCGGCGTGCGTGAGCACGATGTGGCGGACGTCCTTGCGGGCGAAGCCGAGTCGCTCGACGGCGCGCGCCGCCGTCTGTTCGACGTCGAGGACGGGACGGGTCGTCAGCTCGAAGCCGAGACCGAGCGTGGAGCGCGGATTCGCCACGTCCGCGAGCCCGATTCCGGTGTCCACGAGCACGAGGCCCTGGTGATCGGTCTCGATCAGGAGGCAGTGGCAGACGAGCTCGGCGCAGGCGAAGAGGGGGCCTTCGCCGCTCACGAGCCGGCCTCCGAAGGGACAGAGGGTCGCGCAATCGAGGTGATGGATTCGCATGTCGGTTCCCTTCGGACGTGCTCCGGCCTCACCCGTTACCGCACCGCGGCGCTCCCCTCAGTTCGGGGTGACGTACGGTCCCGTGCCCTCGTAGGGACCGACGGTGCCGAGCGACGCGAAGTCGAGGACGAGGCCGGTGGTCCCGCCGAGGACGTTCGACTGCACGGTCTTCGTGAACGCGACGTCCGGCCCGGCCGCGTCGACCACTCCGTTCGCGTTGCGATCGACCCAGATCTCGACGCGCAGGTCGAGGTCGGTCGAGGCGTCGACGATGCCGTCGATCACGGCGTCGAAGGTGCCCGTCGAGCCGGTGGACGTCTTGTGGTAGAGGCCGATCGACACGTCGCCGAGAGCGGGGTCGCGCTCGAAGACGCGGACCTCGACGGGGCCGGCGTTCGCGGGGAAGCCGACGAAGCGAACGGTGGCCGGGTTCGGGCGCCCGCTCGGGATCGTGAAGTCGTCGAAGACGAAGACGTGGGTGAACGAGAGGGGCTCGGGGCCGCAGAGGCCGCTCCTCACCCAGGTGTGATCGCCTCCCGGGTTCGTCGTGGGATCGAGGGCGCCGTCGTAGGTCCCGTTGCCGTTGACGTCGGAGTAGAAGTCGACCTTCGAGCGATGGCTGACGACGCCCTCCGGGAGCCGGACGGAGAAGTCCGGGGCCGGCGTCGGATCGAGCACGACGTGGCAGGTGAGCGCCACGCCCTCGAACGTCGCGTCGGTCGGCGAGTCGACGTAGAGGTGCGTGAGCTGGGACGTGTGGGCGCTCATCCCGATGAAGTCCATGCGCAGGTCGCAGCCGGGATCCTGCACGTACTGGCCGGGATCGGCGATGGCGGTGCAACCGGCGACGGGCGCGGCGAGCACGAAGGCGGCGAGGGGGTGGAGGTTCGTTCGCATCGACGGGCTCGGCGGTTCAGAAATGGAGACGGAGGTGGGCGTCGCAGCCCGTGGGACCGCAGCCCGCGGACACCGGGGGCGGCTCGTCGGCTCCGTGGCGACGCACGACGTAGAGCACGAGGCCCGTGATCGTCGTCGCGGCGCCGAGGCCGAGGAGCACATCCGTCGCGATCGCCGGACGCCGAACGGAGTCCTGCACGGCGCTCGCGTCCTCGGTCACGGGGCAGTATCCGTCGGGGCAGGTCGAGTCCGCCGAATTCGAGCGGGAATGCGTGACGAGCGCGCTCACGCCGCTCCCGACCAGCAGGCCGCCGCCGGCGACGACGACCATGAGCGGGCCGCGCGCGCGGCGCCTCCGCTCGTGCTCACGCTCGGCTTCCGCGCGCTCGGCGTTCGCGCGACGCGTCGCCTCGGCCGCGAGCGCCTCGCGCTCGGTCTCGAGGCGCCGTCGCTCGGCCTCGGCCTCGGCGGCCTCCATGCGCTGCCGATCGACCGAGGACTGCATCGCACGGAGGCGGCGTTCGAGGACCTCGCGGTCCTCCGCGTTCGGGCTCTCCGCGAGGTAGCGCTCGAGCGTCCGGCTCGCGTCCTCGAGATCGCCCGCGTCCCGGTATGCGAGGTAGGCGTTGTAGTTCAGCACCGGGCGGTGCGAGAGGGTGTACGCCCGCTCGAACTCCTCGCCGGCTTCGTGGTACCGACCCTCTCCGTAGAGTGTCTGCCCGACGCGGAAGTGGGAGCGCGCCTGCTCGTCCGAGAGGTTCTCCATCCGCATGGCGGACATGCCGTGCGGATCGTCCTCGCCCGTCGCGGGGCTCGATGCGGACGTACCGGAGCCCGTCGCTTGGGCGTGGGCGAGCGCGGGCCCACCGAGCGCGAACGACGCGACGACGAGCACGAGGAAACGATTTCGACGCACGATCGGACCTCCCGCTTTCCCGAGCTTCCCCCCGGGCCCCTCGGTCGGGATCCTAGCCCGATGCGCTCCTCGGACCCAACACGTTCGGCGCTCCACGCCACGATTGTCCATCGGTGGCGGGTACGACGCGCGGGCCGCGGCGGATCGAGCATGTCCGTCGGGTGGTGCATGGGACAGCGGAGCCCCGCTCTGCTACCCCTTCGCCGCGCCCCGCTCGTTCGGGGAGCGGGAGGCCTCTCCGATGAACCGTCCGTGGTGTCTCAGCATCCTCGTCGCCCTCGCCCTCGGGGGGGCGGCCTGCGGCGACGAGCCCGAGCCCGCGCGGCGCTCGGCTCGCCCCGTCGAGAGCCTGCCGGACGAGCGTCCCGAGCCGATCGCGCCTCCGCCCGCGCCGCCCCGCCCCGTCGAGGATCCCGAGGCGGCCGCGGAGGAGGCCTCCGTGAACCGGGCGCTCGCGTCGGCGGCCCAGGCGGCCGAGCAGGCGCCGCGCGGAAGCGATACGTGCGAGACGGCGCTGAACGGCCTGCTCGCGATGATGGACACGGTGGACCGCGAGCTCCATCAGCACGTGCCCCGCCCCGATCGCGACGGCTTCCTCGAGTCGTGCCGGGAGATGCCGGCCGAGGCCCAGCGCTGCGTCATGCCGACCTACGCGTTCGACCATCAGGAGGACTGCCAGCGCATCCTCGAGGCGCTGCCCGAGGACGTGCGCCAGCGCTTCGAGACGGCCGTGCAGGGGCAGGGCGCCGACTGAGCCCCGCCCGCGCTCTCAGTCGAGCGCGCTCGCCAGGGCCTCGCGGTAGCGGCTCCGGATGCGCTCCCCCAGCCCTTGCTGCAGCAAGCCTTCGAGCGCGAGGAACGAGACGAGCGAGCGCGGGTCGTCGAGCCACGGCGGAAGGTGCGTCGGCGCTCTCACGAGACCTCGCTTCGAGAGGCGGAGCAGCGTCGGGACGTCCTCCGTGTCGACCTTGCCGACGAAGAGCATGGCGACCGGCTCGAGCGAGCCGTGGGCGAGCGCGGCCTGCACGAGGCAGCGCACGCGGACGAGCCCTTCGAGGTACGTCGCGTCCTTCGGGAAGGGAGCGCCTCCCGTCACGAGCCCTCCGCGCACCACGCGCCGCGCGTCGTCGAAGCTCTGCCGGGGATCGCCGCCGCGTTCGAGGAAGAAGCGGTAGAGCTCGACGAAGTCGGCCCCGTCGAACGCGAGCGCGACCGCGAGGACGCGGTCGGAGAGGCGGGCCAGTCGATCGGGCGTCATGACGCGACCGACGACCTCGGAGAAGACGGCGAGCCCTTCCTGAGTCCGCGTGGTGCCCGGATGGCCTGCGGCGAGGAGGGGGAGAGCGTCCTGCGTGCGTCCGTTGAGGCCCGTCAGCACGTGGACGAAGACTTCGTGGTGCAGGAGCTGGGCGACGTCGTCGTCCGTGAGCTCCGCGTCCTCGGCGATCCGCACCCTTCGAGGGCCGGCGACTGCCTTCGACGCGAGCCCCTGCGCGACCTCGATCGCGGGCGCGTCGTGGCCGAGCCTCTCGGCCACGAGGAGGCGCATCCGCTCGGCGAGCTCCTCGGGGGCGATGCGCGCCGGCGTCCTCGCGGTCGGGAGGGCGCGCAGACGCCCGAGGTCGTCGGCGAGGGCGCGTGCGAGGGCGAGGGGGGTCGTCTCCCCGTCGAGGATCGGCTCGGTCGGCGTGCCGTAGATGCGCCGCGCGTGCTCCGTGAACTCGCGGGTCCCGACCACGCCGAGCATGAGCGCGCCCTGGGCGATCGCGTCGGCGTGGCGGAGGAGCATCGCGTGGTCTGGATCCCCCGCGTCGAGGAGGCGAAGCGCCGCCTCGATGCGCTCGAGCGTCGGCGCCGGATCGGCCTTCGCGTAGGCGACGACGGGCAGCTGCGTGCCGCCGCTCTCGAAGAAGCGCGCCTCCACCTCGAGCGGCCACGAGAGCGTGCGGAGGATCCGTACCCGACCCTCCGCCTCGCGGAGGATCCGAGACGCCTCGGACAGTCGCTCGTCGCCCGCTACCGCCATCCGGCGAGGATAGCCGATCGCCCGCGGGAGGCGGGGCGGCGCGGTCGGCCCGCGGCTCAGCGGCCCCGGCGCAGGCGTCTCAGCGTCTCGTCGAAGTCCTTCGGCAGCGGCGATTCGAAGCGCACGATCTCCTCGGATCGGGGATGCACGAAGCCGAGCCGGTAGGCGTGCAGCATGGGGCGGTCCGCCTCGACGCGCGTGCCCTCGAAGTCGCGCACGTAGACCTTCTCCCCGACGAGCGGATGGCCGTCCTCGGAGAGGTGGATGCGGATCTGGTGCTGCCGACCCGTCGAGAGGACGCATTCGACGAGGGACGCCCCGTGGAGCCGTTCGACGAGCCGGACGTCGGTGATCGCGCGTCGGGCCTCCGGCGGCGGCCCGCCCTGCGGCCTGCGGAACACCCCGTACGAGCCACGCAGGCCGTCTCCCCGATCGCCGACGAGCCAGGTGTCGTGCCGGCGGTCGCCCGCGTGGCCGTGCACGATCGCGAGGTAGGCCCGTTCGACGGTATGCGCCCGGAATTGGGCGGCGAGGTGCTTCTTCGCCGTGAAGCTCCGGGCGAAGACGAGCAGGCCCGTCGTGTCCTTGTCGAGGCGGTGCACGACGCCGAGGTCGGGATCGAAGGTGTCGCCGCTGCGCCGCCGGCGGCGGAGGGCCGCGCGCGTCATGTCGACGAGCGTGTCCTTGTCGCCGTCCTCGTAGGGCACGCTGAGCACCCCGGCGGGTTTCTCGACGACGACGACGTCGCGGTCCGCGTAGACGATGGCTTCGTCCGGGAGCACGCCGCGCCGGAGCTTGGGAGCCTTCGGATCGCAGACGACCTCGGCGCCGGGAGGGACCCTCAGGGCGGGGTCGCGGCAGAGCACGCCGTTCACCGTGACCCGGCCGGTCTCGACCAGCTCGCGCGCGCGCGTCCAGGAGACGTCGAGCCGTCCGCGCACGACGGCGGCGACCGTCGGCTCGCTCGGCCGCTCTTCGCGCGGCTCGGGGGCTCGGGGCTTCTTGGGCTTCATCGGCGGGGCTCCGGGCGCGCGTCGAGGGTGTTCGGTTCGAGGCCGGGGCCCGCGGTCCGCGTGAAGCTCATGTCGGCCTCGAGTCGGTAGCTCCCGACGAAGGGATGGGGCGCAGCGTGCCCCCAGTCGGTCGGGGAGAGCAGCGAGAAGTAGAGCTCGCCGGAGTCCCGGCGATACAGGTGGTACACGTGGCCTGGCCTCCGCACGAAGGTGCAGCGGGCGCGGTGCAGCTCGGCGTCCTCGCGCGCGCGCGCGAGGATCCTCTCGGCCTCCTCGCGGAGCGCCTGCATCTGCCGCGCGATCACCTCGAGCCGAGCCTCGGTCACGCGGGCGATCGTCTCGTCCGCGCGTGCGATCTCGCTCGCGACGTCCACGAGCGAGAACGCCGGGGCGAGGCGGCTCGTCGGGTAGGGCGAGAGCGCGTGGGACGGTCGGTCGTCGGAGTCGGACACGGGCCGAGTCTAGCACCCGCGCGGCGTGCCGCTCTCCGGGCTCATTGGATGTCGATCGGCGGCACGACCTGCGCGCAGGTGGAGACGCCGGCGCCGACGATCTGCTTGCCGCTGTTCGTGATGATCCGCGTGAAGCTCTCGGCGTTGCCGTTGCGCGGGGGCCGGAAGCGGTAGACGTTCGTCGAGGCCTCCTGCGCGGCCTTGTAGAAGACGTAGTAGTCCCCGCCCCAGAACGCGAAGGCCCAGCGCCGGCTGCCGCTCCCGGTCGTCACGGTGAGCGAGTCCGGGTTGTTCTGGTTCAGCGCGTAGGTCGCGATCGCCGTCGCGTTCGTCTTGTCGATCTGCTTGATCGACGAGGGGTTCGTGTCGGGGAGGAAGCCCCAGAGCTCCGCGTTGCCGTTGCCCGTGAGCTCGGGATTCCCGGAGAGGTTGCCGATCTCCGTCACCGCGAAGGTCGTGAGGTTCATCGTGGCGAGCTTGGCCGGGGAGCCGTTCGTGCCGCCGCCGAGGAAGAGCGTCTCCGCCAGGCTGTTCGGGTAGGGCATGTTGCTCGAGAAGCCCATGCCGTAGGTGGTCCACGTCGCCGGAGTCGCAGCGGTGCCGCCGGTGCAGGCCCCGTCGACGGTGCTGACCTGGTAGACCTTGTGGTTGTCGAAGAGCACCCAGGCGACGGCGTCGTGATCGACGGCCATCGAGAAGGGATGCGAGCCGGTGGCCCCGCAATTCAGCGGGCCCGTGCCGATCTGCGTGAAGCCCATCGTCGCGGGATGGGGATCGAAGCGGTAGAGCACGTCGCCGTTGTCGACGACGTAGATGTAGTTCGCCCGCTCCGCACAGCTCGGCAGCAAGAGGCCGGCGTCGTTCACGCCGGAGCCCGCATCGCCGTTCCCGCTCCCGGCGTCCGCGCCGCCGCCGTCCCCGCTCCCGTTCGAGGCCGCGTCGGAGCCGCCGTCGCCGGAGACGTTCCCGCCGCCGCCGTCCCCCCCTCCTCCGCTCCCCGTCGGGCCGGACCCGCCGCAATCGCAGGCGGTGAGGAGGAGCAGGGAGAGACCGAGCACGGCGCGGGACTTCATCCCCTCAGGCTACCAACGCCGGCCGCCTGGAAAAGGGGGGAACGTTACGAGCCGCGACGGATTGTATGTGGATGTGTCACTCGGCCGGCGACGCGCCCGGGACTTCGCCCGTCGGCCGCGCCGGGACCCGGCCGCGCACGCGCTGGAAGAGGCCGGTCAGCCACTCCATGAAGAGGAAGAAGACCGGCGTCACGAGCAGGGTGAGGAAGGTCGAGCTGATGACGCCGCCGATGATGCCGACGGCCATCGGTCCGCGGAACTCCGAGCCCGAGCCGTTCGAGAGGGCGGTCGGCAGCATGCCGAGCACCATGGCGGCGCTCGTCATGAGGATCGGACGGAGACGGGCGGGGCCGGCTTCGAGCACGGCCTCGGCGGGAGTCTTGCCCTCGCGGACGGCGACGACGGCGTGGTCGACGAGCAGGATGCCGTTCTTCGTCACGAGGCCCATGAGCAGCATGATGCCGATCATGATGCCCATCGACATCGCCCAGCCCGTCACGAAGATCGCGATCATCGCGCCGACCATCGCGAGCGGCAGCGCCATCATGATCGTGATCGGGTGAACGAACGACTCGAACTGCGAGGCGAGCACGATGTAGATGAAGACGATCGCGAGGCTCAGCGCGAGGCCCATGCTCTCGTTCGACTCGAGCATCATCTTCGCATCGCCCTCGAGCTTGTAGGTCACGCCCGGGGGGAGCTGCGTGTGCTCGAGCGTCGCGAGCATCTCGGTGACGACGTCGCCGAGGGGACGCCCGCGGGTGCTCGCCGTGACCTTGATCGCGCGCTCGCGGTCCATGCGCTCGATCACGGCCGGACCCTCCGCGCGGATCTGCTGCGTGACCTCCCGGATCGGCAGGTATCCGACGTACTGGTTGCCGGACATGATCGGCACGGTGAGAAGGCCGATGAGCTCGGCGTTGTCGCGATCCTCGCGATCGAGGCGCACGCGGATGTCGATCTCCTCGTCGCCGTCGCGGTAGAGGCCGGCGACCTCGCCCTCGAGCGCCGTGCGCACGGTGCCGGCGATCACGGCCGTCGGGACGCCGAGCGCCGCCGCACGGTCGCGGTTCACGGCGAGCTGGAGCTCGGGCTTGCCCGCGGCGTAGTCGACGTTGAGGTCGGAGATGCCCGGGATGCCGGCCATCACGCCGCGGACCTGGTAGGCCGCGCGCTCGAGGCTCTCGTAGTCGGAGCCGCGGACGTAGAGGGCGATCGGGTAGTTGCGGCCGCCCTCGGCGATGCCGGGGAGCATCATCGAGATCTTCGCAGACGGCATGTGCTGCAGGATGCGCGCCCGGACGATCTCCTCCATCTCGAGCAGGCCCTCGTTGCGGTCCCACTTCGGGACGCAGACGACGCGCCAGGTCGTGACGTTCGGATCGCCGTCCGAGCCGACCGTCGAGTAGACGGTGACGATGCGCGGGTCACGCTCCATCTCCTGCTCGGCGATCAGCGTCCGCCGGCTGGTCTCCTCGAGCGAGGTGCCGGCCGGGAGCTCGATGATCACGTCGAAGCGTCCGCGATCCTCGAGGGTCACGAATTCGCTGCCCATGATCCCGGCGAGGACGCCCGAGAGGACGAAGAGCCCGATGGCGGCGACGACGACGGCGACCATGTTGCGCCGGCGCGCGACGATCCACTTCAGGATCGCGAGGTACACCGCGTCCATCTGGTGGAAGACGGCGAGGAACGGCGCCTTCACCCAGGCGAACCGGTCGACCTCGCCCTCGATGCGCTGCTTCGCGAAGCGGGCCGACAGCATCGGGTCGACGGTGAACGCGACGAAGGCCGAGAGGACCGTGGCGCCCGCGATCGTGATGCCGAACTGCTTGAAGAACTGACCGACGATGCCGGAGGTGAAGGCGACCGGCACGAAGACGGCGCAGAGGGTGGCCGTCGTCGCGAGGACGGCGAGGGTGATCTCGCGCGTGCCGTCGATCGCCGCCTGCGTCGGCTCCTTGCCGCGCTCGAGGTGCTTCACGATGTTCTCGCGGACGACGATCGAGTCGTCGATGAGCAGGCCGATCGCGAGCGACAACCCGAGCAGGGTCATCATGTTCATCGAGTAGCCGAGCGCGTACATCAGCGAGAAGGTGCCGATGACCGAGGTCGGGAGGGCGATCGCGCTGATCAGCGTCGACCGGAGGTCGAGCATGAAGAGCAGGATCACGAGGATGGCCATCGCGCCGCCGAAGATCAGCGCGGTCTCGACCTCGTGCGCGTTCTCGAGGATGAAGTCCGAGGTGTCGATGATCAGGTTCGCATGGACGTTCTCCGCCATGCGCATCCCGCCGAGCTTCTGACGCACCTGCCGCGCGATCTCGACCGAGTTCTGGCCGGAGCCCTTCAGGATGTCGAGGACGACGGCCGGCGCCGCGTCCGAGCGCACGATCATGTCGCGGTCCTCGACGCCGTCCTCGACGCGGGCGACGTCCGAGAGGCGGATGTTGTCGCCCTCCGTCGTCGTGCCGATGACGAGGTTCCGGAGATCCGCGATCGACGTGATCTCGCCGACCGTGCGGACCGTGACCTGGCGCGCCCCTTCGTCGTAGTCGCCGCCGGGGACGTTCAGGTTCTCCATCCGGATGCGGTCGACGATCTGCTGCGAGGTGATGCCCCGCGACTGGATCGCCTCGAGATCGAGGAGGACGTTGACCTGACGCTCGGCGCCGCCCCGGACGCGCACGCTGGCGACGCCGCGGACCTGCTCGAGCTGGGGCGCGATGACGTCTTCCGCGTAGTGCCGGAGCTCGCGGGGAGGCATGTCTCCCGAGAGCGTGTAGGTCATGACCGGCGCCGCGTTGATGTCCATGCGCGTGACGGAGGGCTCCTCCGCCTCGCGGGGCAGGTCGCGCCTCACGGTGCCGACCTGTTCGCGGACCTGGTTCGACGCGTCCTCGAGGTTCACGTCGAGGTCGAAGAGGATGACGACCGACGAGACCGAGTCGCGCGAGTAGGAGAAGACCTGCTTGATGCCCGCGATGCCGACGATCGCGTCCTCGAGCTTCTCCGTGACCTGCGACTCGACCTCGCGCGGGCTCGCGCCCGGGTAGACGGTCGTGATCGAGACGACCGGGAATTCGACGTCGGGATAGAGGTCGACGGGGATCCGGGTGAAGCCGATGTACCCGAGGACCATGCTGGCCACCGCCAGCATGGTCGTGAAGACGGGCCGGCGGATGCTGACTTCGGAGAGCGTCATCGCGCGCCCGCCGGCGAGTGTCCCTCTGCCGCGGCGCCGGGCGCCGCGCCGGCTGCCGCCGCGCCGTCGCCGTCACGCGGCGCGGTCGGACGGACCCGGAGGCCCTGCGTGAGCTCGGGCGAAGGGCGGACGACCACGCGATCCTGCGGTCCGATTCCCTGGAGGACGACGCCGGAGCCGTCGGTCTCGACCACCGCCATCACCTGCCGGACCTCGATCCGCCCCTCCGCGTTCACGACGAGCACCGTCTGATCGCCGCTGACCGCCGTGCCGGGCACGCGCATCGCGGGGAACGGGCGGTTCGTGAGGATCGAGCCCTTCACGAGCGAGTGACCGACGAGGCGGAAATCGGGGTTCGGGATCGTGATCTCGATCGGCGCGCGGCGCGTCACGGGATCGAGCGAGCGCGCGAAGGCGCGGACCACGCCACGGACCGGAGGATTCTCGAGCTCGACGGCGTCGCCGACGCGGACGCGGTCGAGCGCGCGCTCGGTGATGCCGCTCCGGAGGACGAGGCTCGAGAGGTCCTCGAGCCGGAAGAGCTCCTGCCCCGGACCCACGACGTTGCCGATGCCGCTCGGCACGCGCGTGATCGTCCCGGCGAAGGGTGCGCGGAGGATGTGGTTCGAGCCCTCGGCCGAGCTCATGCGCGTCTGCGCCTGTGCCTGCGCGAGCTGGGCCTGCGCGAGGGAGACGCCCTGCAGCGAGGCGGTGAGCTCGGCGTCCGACGAGGCGCCGCGCGCGTGCAGCGCCTCGGCGCGACGGAGGCGATCCTGCGCGAGGGCGAGCTGGGCGTCGGCGGCCTGCACCGCCGCGCCGGCCGCGAGCGATTGGGCGGCCACGCTCTTGCGGTCGAGGACCGCGAGGACCTGTCCCGCCTCGACGTGCTCGCCGAGCGCCACCGCGACCTGGATCAAGCGCCCCGGCACGTTGAACGAGAGATCCGCCTGCTGGACCGGATCGAGCGTGCCCGTGATCGAGAAGTGCGGATCGTACGCGAAGGGCACCGGGCCGACGACGGCGACCTCGGGCGGCGCGGAGGCCAGCGCGGTCTGCTGCGCGACGACGCGCGCCCGCTCGGCGGCGGCCTGCTTCTCTCGGACCATCCGGGCCCCGATCGCACCGAGGAGTCCGACGATGGAGAGGGCGACGAGGATCCAGGTCACTCGACGAGCGGTCGGACTGACGGGAGGGGGAGCGTCGTGCATGGCGCCTTCGGAACGGGCCGGTTCGGTGTTCGTGGGACTCGAGACCGGAGCGTACATGCGAAAACCTCGTCGAAACAAAGACTTCGTCCGCGGGGAGGCGGCCGGCGTTACGCCTGTCTCGGCGAGCGACCGGTCGCGCTGGTCCGGATTATACTTACCGGTCGGTAGGATGCCAGCGCGACCCAGGATCTGGGGCGCACGGCGGCTCGCGCCAAGGTGGGATACGGCCTCCCGGCGACGCTTGCCCCCGTCGTGGGGTGTAGGTAACGTCGCCCCGTGTTCACGCCTGGGGAGAAGGTCGGCAGCTGCACGGTCCTCGCGCGGCTCGCATCCGGGGGTCGCGGCATCGCGTACCTCGCTCGGCGCGACGACGGGGCGCACGTCGCCCTGTTCGTGCTCCACCGTGCCTTCACGGCCGATCCGGCGTTCGCTTCGGCGCTCGCCGCGGATCTGACGGTGGCGCGTGGGGTCCAGCATCCGAACGTGGCCACGGTCTTCGAGATCGCGGAGCACCAAGGCGATGCGTACGTGGTCGGCGAGTTCGTCCACGGGCTCACGGTCCGCCAGCTCCTCGAGGGGCTCGCGGCGCGCCATCGCCGGCTCCGGCCGGAGGTCGCGTCGTATCTCCTGCTGCGCGTGGCCGAGGCCCTCGCCGTCGTGCACTCGGCGCTCGGAGCGGACGGTCGCCCCGCGGGCCTCGTCCACGGGGACGTCGGCGTGGACTCCGTCGTCGTCGCCTTCGACGGAACGGTGAAGCTCCTCGGTCTCGGCCTCGCGCGCCTCGCGACGCGTCACGTCGCCGGGACGAGCGAAGGGCCGAAGGATGCGTACCGCAGCGTCTCGCCCGAGCAGGCGCGCGGGGAAGCCGTCGATGCGCGCGCCGATGTCTTCGGCCTCGGCGTCCTGCTCCACGAGCTGCTGGTCATGCGTCGGGCGCTGCCGGGCGCCACGGCGACCGAGACGCTCGCCGCGGCGCGCTCCCCCTCGTTCGCACCGCCGAGCCAGCTCGTCGTCGGCACGCCGCCCGAGCTCGATCTCATGGCCGCGCGAACGCTCGCGCTCGCACCCGCGCAGCGCTTCCCCACCGTCGTCGACTTCGGTCGCGCCCTCCTCGCCGCCCAGCCCGGCGCGGCGAACGGCACCCCGGATCATCTCGCCCGTTTGGTCTCCGCGGTCCTCTCGCCCGCCATCGAGCGCGAGCGCTACGTGTTGCCGCCCGACCTCGCGCCGCTCTTCGACGTCGCGCGGAGGCCGCCCGAGTCGATGGCGATCGACCAGCTGACGGAGGCCCTGCCGGCCGGTGCTCCGGTCGAATTCGGCACGGATCCGGTCGCTCCGACGGCCGCCATGCCCGTCGTCACCGCGAGCGACGTCGCGGCTGCCGCGACGCCTCCCGCGGCGCCCCCGGCCCCCGAGCCGGCGTCGCCCACGCCGGCCGTCGCCCCCAGCACCGCGACGACCCCGAAGCGCGTGCCGCCCCCGGTCGCGGCGCGGCCGGCGATGCGGGTGGGCGCCAAGGCCGAGCCCGGCGTGCCCGCCACCGCGGCGACTCCGGCCGCCGCGGCCCAGGCTCCGTCGGCCGCCCACGTGATGCTCCCCTCCACCACGCCCACGCAACGGCCCGCGGCCCCCGAGCCCGCGCCCGTGGTGGCGCCCCCGCCTCCCGCGGCTGCCGCGCCGCCCGCGCCTCTTCCCGTCGCGCCCGTCGCCGCACCGGTGCAGCCCGCGCCGGCGCCGTTCGGAGGCGCACCGGCACAGCCGGCGCCGTTCGGAGGCGCACCGGCACAGCCCGCGCCGTTCGGAGGCGCGCCCGCGGCCTCCTCCGCGGAGTCGGTTCCGCCCCTGCCGACGCGGGGGGGCGGCGCCGCCAAGGCGATCGGCTGCCTCTTCCTCCTCCTCGCGCTCGGAGGCGGTGGCTTCTACGGCTTCCGTACCTACCAGGCGCGCCGGGCGGCGACGCTGGCGGCGGAGGCGGCGGCCGCGGCCGCTTCGGCCGCGCATCCGACCGCCCCAGCGGCGTCGGGTGGCGCGACGCCCGCGCCGACGGCCACGACCCCGACCGCTCCCGCGGACGCGGGCGTCGCCGACACAGCGGCCCCCAGCGCGGATGCCGCGGCCACCGATGCGGCGATCGCGGACGCCGCGGTCGATGCGGCCGTCGATGCGGCCACCCCCGCCGCGGCCCCACGGGACGCCGCGACGCCGGCGGCCGAAGCGCGCCCCACGCCGCGCCCGACCAGCTCGCCGTCGTCGCCGACCCCGCGTCCGACGCGCCCTGCGACAACGATGCGACGGGGCGGCATCATGGATCGCCCCGCGTTCTGACGCCGAGACGGAACACGGAGGCCGCGCTCCCGACGCCGGGATGCGCGGCCTCTCGCGTCTCCCCGTAGGGCTCAGCGCGTCGCGAGCACGACGGCCAGGATGGTCGCGATCACGGCGACGCCACCGGCCACCGACGAGCCGATGATGATGCGCCGACGGCGGCGCTCGGCCGGCGTGCGCTGGTCCTGGTGCTCGTCGATCGCGGCCGCGCGCGCCGTCTCCTCGGGCGTCGGGACCGTGGGCGGCTCGACGAGCGCGACCTGCTCGGTCTTCTGCTCGCGTTCGGCAACGGTGACCATCTCGTGGGCCCACTCCCGCCCGCCGCGACGCACGACGACGGTGTGCTCGCCGGGCGCGACCTCGAGGGGCTCGGCGAGCTCCGCGGCGGCGAGGGGGCGAGCGTCGAGGAAGACCTCGTCGCCCTCGGCGAGGTCCGCGATCTGCAGCTTGATCGTCGGGATCCGCGCCTGGACCTGCTGCAGCATCCGCTGCGCCTCGCGGCGATGACGCGCCGCGGGGCCCGAGGTCACCCGCTCGAGGAAGAGGCGGTAGCTGTCGCGTCCCTCGATCAGGTGGCCCGTCTCGACCTGCGCGCTCCCGAGGTTGAAGAGGATCGAGGGCTCGTGCACGAGGTCGTAGGCCTCCTGGAAGGCCTGGCGCGCGGGCTCGGCGCGCTGGTTGTTCCAGTGATCGACGCCCTGCATGTAGAGCTCGCGGGCGCGCGTACGCGTCGCCTCGTCCACCGGGGGAGGCGCCTCCGCGGCCGGCTGCTCCGCCGAGCCCGAGCTCCGCGAACGACTCGACTGCGCCCCGGCCCGGAGCGGCAGGGCCGAGATCGTCCCGACGACGACGAGAACCAGGAAGCCGAAACGCGTGCGCATGGGCCTTCTCCTCCGGATACGCCCGCGACGCTACCACGACTCGGCGAGGATCGAAGCAAGACGCGCAGGGCCCGGGACCGTCCCCCGCGGGGACGCCCGGGCCTCGGCGGGGACGGAGCGTGCTACGACGCTCGGGTGTCGAACGACGCCGTCGTCCGGAGGGGAGAGAGCCGAGGGGCGATGGGTGCCTCGCGCGCCCTCGGCATCCTCGCGAGCCTCTATTTCGTGCAGGGGCTCCCCTTCGGACTCCAGGCGAGCGCGCTCCCGCTCTACCTCCGCGCCGAGGGGGTGTCGCTCGCGACCCTCGGGTATCTCTCGGCCCTGGCCTCTCCGTGGGCCCTGAAGGCGCTCTGGGCCCCGCTCGTCGATCGCACGGCCCCGGGCAGGCTCGGCCGACGCAAGCGGTGGATCGTGCCCATGCAGGTGGGGCTCGGGCTCTCGCTGCTCGGCGGGGCGTTCGTCGACGTCCGGACGGGCCTGCCGATGCTCCTCGGCCTCGTCTTCCTCGCGAACCTCTTCGCCGCCACCATGGACATCGCGGTCGACGGCCTCGCGGTCGACCTGCTGCGGGACGGGGAGCTCGGGCTCGGGAACGCCGCCCAGGTCGCCGGCTACAAGCTCGGCATGATGACGTCGGGGGGCGTCCTCGTGTACCTCTCGCGCGACCACGGCTACAGCGCCGTGTTCGTCGGCATGGCCGTCCTCGTCGCGCTCGCCACCGTCGCCACGCTCGCGTTCCGCGAGCCGGCCACCCCGGTCCCGAGGATCCACGGCGTCCCCATCGACCTCCGCGCCGCGATCGCGCGGGTGGCGGCGGCCCTCGCGGAGCCGAGCGGACGCTATCTCGTCGTCCTCGTCGTCTTCTACAAGGCGGGGGAGGCGATGGCCGACGTCATGCTCCGGCCGATGCTCGTCGACCGCGGCTTCGCGCCGCACGACCTCGGCCTCTGGCTCTCGACCTACGGGACCGCCGCCTCGCTCGCGGGCTCGCTCGTCGGGGGAGCGCTCGCGTCGCGGTTCCGCCTCCTCCCGCTCCTCTTCGCCGTGGCCGCGCTCCGTGCGGTGCCCCTCGGGCTCGAGCTCGCGATCGCGCTCGGGGAGAGCCGCGAGATCCTGGTGATCGCGATCGCCATCGTCGAGCACCTCGTCGGTGGCATGCTCACGACCGTGGTCTTCGCGTTCATGATGTCGTCCGTCGATCCCCGGGTCGGCGCGACGCACTACACCGTGCTCGCGGCCTTCGAGAACCTCGGCAAGGGCATCACGGGCTTCTGGGCCGGCGCGCTCGCGGAGCGCCTCGGTTACGCTTCGATCTTCGGGCTCGCCCTCGCGATGTCCATGCTCTTCCTCGTCCTCTACCTGCCGATGGCGCGGCTCGCGCGGAGCGGAGCCTACGTCCGCCCCTCCGCGTCCTGAGGACGGTGCACGAGGGTCGCGGCGCACGCGACGCTGGCGGCGAACGCGGCGAGGAAGAGGAAGAGCGCGGTCTCGTGCTCGGCGAGGGCGACCGTCGCGTTCTCCTCGCTCGTGAGCACCAGGGAGAGGATGGCGATGCCGGCGATGCCGCCGAGGTAGCGCATCGTCGCGAGCACGCCGGCCGCCATGCCGCTCTTGCGCACCGGGACCGAGCTCATCGCCATCGTCTGCGCGGGCGCCGAGGAGAAGCCGATCGAGAGCCCGATCAGCACGAGGGGGAGGATGGCCGCGGTCGTGCCGGTGAGCGGAACGACGAGGAAGACGACGATTCCGAGCGTGCCCACGAGGGAGCCGGCGACGGCCGTCCGCCGCGCCCCGAGCTTCTCCGTGACGCGTCCCGCGATCGGCGAGGTCACGACCATGGTCGCCATCATCGTGACGAGGACCTTGCCGGTGTCCTTCGAGTCGAGGCCGAACACGCGATGGAGCACCTGCGGGAGCTCGAAGAGCAGCGAGTACATCGCGAGGTTCTGCAGCGCGATCACGAGCCCTCCCGCGAGGAAGGTCGGATGACGCAGGAGCTCGAGATCGATGACCGGCTGGGGGGCGCGCCGCTCCCAGGCGACGAAGGCCACGGTGGCGACCACGCTCGAGGCCGCAGCCGCCGCCCGGAACGCCCCACGGCCTTCGAGCGCCCCCACGAGGGCCGCCAGAGCGAGCCCGAGCAGGACGGTTCCGAGGAGGTCGTAGGGCTGGGTCGCCTTCTTCTCCGTGCTCGGCGCGGCCCGCGGCCCGCTCCGCGCGAGGACGAAGGCGACGAGCAGCACGGGCACGTTGGCGAGGAAGATCGAGGTCCAGCCGAACGAGCGCGTGAGCAGGCCGCCGAGGAGAGGGCCCGTCGCCGCGGCGAGCGCCATCGTCGCGCCGAACGTGCCGAAGGCGCGGCCGCGGACCTCGGCGGGGAGCTCGGTGCGGAGCAGCGCGGTCGCGCTCGGGACCATGATCGCGCCGCCGGCCGCCATCGTGACCCGTGCGAGCGCGAGCCCGGCGAGAACGGGCGTGGCCATCGCGATCACCGCGCCCGTCGCGAAGAGCGCCTGACCGATGCCGAGGGCGCGCCGGTGTCCGACGCGATCGCCGAGGGAGCCGCCGGGGCTCTGCAGCACGATGCTCGTCATGAGGTAGCTCGTGACGAGCAGATGACGGAGCCAGCCCTGCGCGACGGGGAACGTCTCGCGGATCGAGTCGAGCGCGACCGCGATCATCGTGGAGTTCAGCGGCGCGAGCGCCGACGACATCATGCCCGCGGCGAGGAGCGCGAGCGTCGCGGAGGCCACCTTCGCAGGGGCCTCGCTCACCGAACCGGACCGAGCCTCATCCACGCGTGATCGCCCTCCGCTGGAGCAGGTAGACTTCACCGCCCACGAAGGCGAATTCGAGATCGCTGCCGTCGGGATCGAAGGCGCGAGCACGGTGCGCGAGCTCGACGAGGACGCGGAGCTCCCGGTCCCCGAGGCAGGGCTCGTGGATGCGGGGCCCGACGATCGGGACCTCGACCGTCGTCCCGTCCGGGCCGACCCGGATGGCGAGGTCCTTCTCGCCCGCCGTGCGCTCGAGGAGGAGCCCGTCGTGCGTGAGCCGGAACCGATCCGGCGTGACGAGCCCGGCGACGACGGCCTCTCCGAGCCCCCACGAGGCCTCGATCACGATCTCGTCGCGATGGGTCACGGGATTGCGGGTGAAGAGCACGCCCGCGACGTCGGCGAGGACGAGCTTCTGCACCACGATCCCCATGCGGGGCTCGTCGACCAGGCCGAGCCGTTTCCGGTAGGCGAGGGCGGCCTCCGTGCGGGCCGAGCGATGCACCCGCCGGAGCGCCTCGAGCAGGGATCGCTCGTCGACGATGCCGAGGAGCGTCTCGTGCTGTCCGGCGAAGCTCGCGTCGCCCGAGTCCTCGCCGACGGCGGACGAGCGGACGGCGACCGGACCTCCGAGCGTGCGGAAGGCGACGAGGACCTCGTCGATCGTCCGCGCATCGCCCCGCGCGACGCGATCGGCGTCCTCGTGGCCGAGCGCGAAGCCGGGCGGCACGGGCAGGCCGGCGCGACGCGCATGGCCGAGGTGCACCGCCTTGCCGCCGTACTTCGGCTCGTCGCGGACGTCGTCGAGGGCGAGGATCATGTGCCGAGGATCGTGACCTCTCCGGTCTTCCCGTCCACCCGCACGCGCGCGCCGTCGGGGATGAGCCGCGTCGCGTCCTTCGTGCCGACGACGCCCGGGATCCCGTACTCGCGGGCCACGATCGCGGCGTGGGAGAGCTGACCGCCGCGATCCGTGACGAGCGCGCCGAGCAGCGGGAGCACGACGTTGAAGTAGGGCGAGGTGGAGCGGGTCACGAGCACGTCGCCCTGCTCGATCTTCTCGAAGTCGGAGGCGTCGGCGACGAGGCGCGCACGCCCCTCGTAGACCCCTTCGCTCACCGTGATCCCGCGGATCACGGTCTTCGTGCTCTCGCGCTGCGACACGTCGAAGAGGTTCGTCAGCGCCGCGTTGATCGCGCGCTGGGCGCGTCGAGCGGGCGGCGGGAGGAGATCGACGGAGGGAGGGGGCGCGGGCGGCGCGTTCAGGAACGCGGGCGCGTCGGCGACGGTCTTCGTCTGACGCCACCGGACGCGGCCCTGGATCTCGGTCGGCGTCGGACCGCTCCGGCCCACGAGGAGCGCCGAGAGCTCCTCGGGATCGAGGTCCACGACGTGCTCCCGATGGCCGAGCAGGCCTCGTGCGGCGAGACGATCCCCCGCGGCGAGCAGCGCCCGGCGTGCGATCCCGACCGCCCAGCCGTCGGCGAACACGCCGCGCTCGTCGCGCAGTCGGTTCACGCGACGCGCCTCGGCGAGGAGCTCGTCGAACGTCGCACGATGCGCGTGCGGCACCGACTCGCGCAGCGCGGCCGCCCGACGATCCGCTTCGACCGCTCCGTCCTCGCGGCCCTGCGCCTCGACGATCGCGCGGATCGCGCGCAGCAGGAGGTCGGGCATCTCGCCCGCGCTGCGATCGGCCACGTCGTAGCCGACGGAGCGGTGCCGTACGACGTCGAGGTAGGCGCGCGCGTGCTCGCCGACGGCGTCGTCCCGCGCCTCGAGCGCCGAGAGGATGCTGCCCGCCGGACCCGAGCCCTCGAGCACGTGGGCCGCGTCCGGGGTCGCGCGGATCGCGGTCGCCAGCCGATGGAGCTCGTCGGCGGCCACGCCGTTCGAGACGGGCGACGAGCCGCGCAGGGCGCCGAGGAGCTCGCCCGCGCTCTTGCCGGTCCAGTCCATCGCGTGCGCGAGGTAGTCGCCGGTCGCCACGGTGCAGGCGACCGTGAAGCGATGGTGGAGCGTGACCATGTCCTCGAGGTGCGCGTGGCAGGCGCGGAGGTGCTCCGCGAGCGCCGCGTCGTCGAGCGTCGTCGGATCGACCTCGAGGAGGGCCCGATGCTTGGCGATCGCGCGCGGCTTCTCCTCCTCGTCCCAGCGCCGGAGGTCCTCCCGCCAGAGGCGCTGCTCGAACGCCTTCTTCGCGGTCGCGACGCGCCGACGGATCGCCGGGTGCACGCGTGCGAGCACGAAGAGGATCGGGCCGGGCGGCGGCCCCATCGCGCCCTCCGGCGCGGCCACGGCGATCGGCTGCTGGTAGAGGAAGCCGTGCACCGTCCGCGGCTCGAGGTGGCTGAGGAGCAGGCCGTAACGCTCCGTCCCCTCCGCGAAGCCGCGAGGGAAGCCGCGCGTGAACGCCTGCTGCGCGAAGCGGCTCAGCGGGCGCTGGAAATGGGTGGTCTCGAGCTCCCAGGGCCCCGGCCCCGGTGCGGCGAACGTCCGCTCCATCGGCATCGATCGCGTCCCCCTCGGCCGTCGGGCGGCCGTTCTGCAGTCGCCCGTTGTACGACGGAACGGCAGCGGACGATCACGCCAGGTGACGGTCGGGTGACGATTCGCGACCCTTGGACCTCCGATTGTGAGGTCGCCTTCAGTCGGCAGCCGAGAGAGGCAGGGTCCGGCGGAGGAAGGCCTCGAGGGCCGAGAGGACCGGCGGCGGGATCTCGTGCCCACCGCGGAACGGGGTGAAGGTGGCCGCGAGGCCCCGCGCCTCGAGCTCCTTCGAGAGCTCGCTGGCGATCCCGAAGGGCAGGAGCATGTCGTGGGTCCCGTGGCTCTGGAAGACCGGAAGCCCGACGCGCTGCGTCATGCCTCGCGTCCAGGCGTCGCGCGCGAGGAGGGTGCCCGACAGGATGACGAGCCCGGCGAGGTCCTCCGCCGTGCGGAAGAGGATGTCGCAGGCGAGCATGGAGCCCTGCGAGAAGCCGCCGAGCACGAGCCCTCCCGGACCCACTCCGAACACGCTCCGGATCTCCGCGAGCAACGCCACGACGCGCTCGCGCGCCTCGGCCAGGCCAGGGGGATCCTCCTCGCGCATGTCCCTCGGCTCGCCCGTGGCCATCGCGCGCTCGAGCCGCTCGAGGTCGATCGGCCACCACATGCGTCCGAAGCCGCCCATCGAAGGGGGGAGGGGCAGAGGCGCCTCGGGGAAGACGAACCGCACCTCGCGTGGGAGCCGCAGCATCTTCGCGAGCACGACGAGGTCGTCGCCCGGCGCCCCGAAGCCGTGCATCAGCACGACGACGGGCCCGGTCCCACCCCCTTGGCCGTCGATGCCTCCGACGATCCGGATCGTCAGACCCGCGAGCTCCGCGATGCGCATGCGCTCCTCCTAGCATCGGACGCGCTCGATGCAGCCCGGCGGCCGTCGCGGCGAGAACCGGCCGAGCGGCCGTTCGCTCGTGACGTCGCGGCCATGCGCCCGACGACGCACGAAAGGTGGCAGGAAGCCCGTCGTGTGGCATGAGCACCGGAAAGGGACCGGCGCACGCCCGCGCACGAGCCCTTCCGACATCCCGCACGGACGCCGTGCGTCGGGCTTGCTCCCGCGCGCGGGCGGCCGATAGATTCGCCGAGGAGGGTCCTTTGCCGCCTACCCGCGACGACCTGCTCACGTACTACCGCCAGATGATGGTGATCCGCCGCTTCGAGGAAGAATCGGCGCGTGCCTACGCCCAGGGCAAGATCGGCGGTTTCCTGCACCTCTACATCGGTCAGGAGGCCGTCGCCGTCGGCACGAACGCCGTGCTCGAGCCGGGCGACTACGTCTTCCAGACGTACCGCGATCACGGCATCGCGCTCGCGCGCGGCATGACCCCGCGCGCCGCGATGGCGGAGCTCTTCGGCAAGGACGCCGGCTGCTCGCGCGGCCTCGGCGGCTCGATGCACTTCTTCGACGTCGAGCACAACTTCCTCGGCGGCTGGGGCATCATCGGCGGTCATCTCGCGCTCGCCGCGGGTACCGCGTTCAAGTCGAAGTACAACGGCGACGGACGCGTCACGGTCTGCTTCTTCGGCGAGGGCGCGACCAACATCGGAGGGTTCCACGAGGCGATGAGCCTCGCGGGCCTCTGGAAGCTCCCGGCCGTCTTCATCTGCGAGAACAACCACTACGCGATGGGCACGCCGCTGCACCGCACGAGCCCGCTCGAGGACCTCTCGATCAAGGCCCAGGGCTACGGCATGGTCGGCGGGCACTTCGTGGGCCACGACGTCGAGGTCGTGATCGATCAGGTGCGCACGGCGGTGGATCGCGCGCGCCGGGGCGAGGGCCCCACCTTCCTCGAGATCGACACGTACCGCTTCCGCGGTCACTCGATGAGCGATCCGGCCAAGTACCGGACGCGCGAGGAGCTCGAGGAGCACAAGAAGAAGGATCCCGTGCAGGTGACGCGCAAGCAGCTCCTCGAGCTCGGCGCGACCGAGGCGGAGCTCGACGCGATCGACCACGAGGTCGACGACCTGATCGACGATTGCGTGAAGTTCGCGAACGAGGCCGAGCCCGCCCGCGAGGAAGTCATGTGGAGCACGGTGATGGCGGGGGAGGGGACCTGATGCGCACGATCCGCTACCGCGAGGCCGTTCGCGAGGCCCTCGTCGAGGAGATGGACCGCGATCCGGACGTCTTCCTCATGGGCGAGGAGGTCGGTCACTACCAGGGCGCCTACAAGGTGTCGGAAGGGCTGCTGGCGAAGTTCGGCGAGCGACGCGTCATCGACACCCCGATCGCCGAGGCTGGCTTCGCCGGCATCGGCATCGGCGCCGCGATGGTGGGCCTCAAGCCCGTCATCGAGTTCATGACGTGGAACTTCTCCTTCGTCGCCTTCGACCAGATCATCAGCAACGCGGCGAAGATCCACCAGATGAGCGGCGGCCGCGTGAACGTGCCCATCGTCTTCCGCGGCCCGAACGGCGCCGCGAAGCAGGTCGGCTCGCAGCACAGCCACTCGGTCGATCCTTTCTACACCAACATCCCGGGCCTGGTCGTCTGCATGCCCGCGACGCCGCGCGATGCGAAGGGCCTCCTCAAGGCCGCGATCCGCGATCCGAACCCGGTGATCTTCCTCGAGGGCGAGACGCTCTACAACGTGAAGGGCGAGGTGCCCGACGCCGAGGCGGACGAGCTCGTCCCCTTCGGCAAGGCGCGCATCGGACGCGAGGGCAAGGACGTGACGATCGTCGCCTGGGGCCGCCCCTATTGGACGGCGATCGAGGCGGCCGAGAAGCTCGCGGCCGAGGGCATCGACTGCGAGGTCGTCGATCCCCGCACGCTGCGTCCGCTCGATCACGAGACCATCGTCGCGAGCGTGAAGAAGACGAACCGCTGCGTCGTCGTGCACGAGCACTGGCCCTACGGCGGCCCGGGAGCGGAGATCGTCGATCGCGTGCAGCGCGAGGCCTTCGACTACCTCGACGCGCCCGTGCTCCGCGTCGCCTCGCTCGACGTGCCCATGCCCTACGCCACCAACCTCGAGGAGCTCGTGCTCCCCACCGTCGATCGCGTCGCCGATGCGGTACGGCAGGTCTCCTACCGCTGAAGAGGACTCCCGCATGGCGAAGATCATCGGATTGCCGAAGCTCTCTCCGACGATGGAGGAGGGCACCCTCGTCCGCTGGGCGAAGAAGGAAGGCGAGGCCATCGAGGTCGACGACCTCCTCGCCGAGGTCGAGACCGACAAGGCGACGATGGAGTTCCGCTCCTTCGACAAGGGCGTGCTCCTCAAGATCCTGAAGCCCGAGGGCGAGACGCTGAAGCCGGACCAGCCGGTCGCGATCGTCGGTCAGGCCGGCGAGGACATCTCCGCGCTGCTCGCGCAGGCGGGCGGAGCCCCGGCAGCCGCTCCGGCGGCGCCCGCTGCCGCTGCGGCGACGCCGGCGGCCGCTCCGGCCCCCGCCGCGACGGCCGCCCCGGCTCCCGCTCCGGGCGGCGACGGGCGCGTCCTGTCGTCCCCCCTCGTCCGCAAGCTCGCGCGCGAGCAGGGCATCGATCTCGCGACGGTGCAGGGCACGGGCCCCCACGGCCGCGTCGTGAAGCGCGACCTCGAGGGCCGCGAGGCGACGGCCGCGACGGCCGCCCCGGCGAAGGTCGCCCCCGCTCCGCTCCTCTCGGGCGAGCGGCTCCCGCCGCGCATCGAGAAGGCGAGCCCGACGCGCAAGACCATCGCGCGCCGCCTCGGCGAGTCGAAGCGCGACGTCCCGCACTACTACCTGACGATCGACGTCGACGCCGGGCCCGTGCTCGAGGCCCGCGCGGCGATCAACGAGTCGCTCGACGGCGAGAAGGTCTCGGTGAACGACCTCGTCGTGAAGGCCGTGGCCCTCGCGCTAAGGAAGTCGCCGAACGTGAACGCCTCGTGGATGGGGGACGAGATCCACTACCACCAGGTCGTCGACATCTCGGTCGCCGTGGCGATCCCCGACGGCCTCGTCACGCCCGTGGTCCGCGACGCCGACCGCAAGGGCCTGCTCGCGATCAGCCGCGAGGTGAAGGAGCTCGCCGGCAAGGCGAAGGACAAGCGCCTCCGGCCCGAGGAGATCTCGGGAGGCACCTTCTCGATCTCGAACCTCGGCATGTACGGCATCGACGAGTTCGCGGCCGTCATCAACCCGCCCGAGGGCGCGATCCTCGCGGTCGGCACCGTCCGCGACGAACCGGTCGTGGAGAAGGGCCAGGTCGTCGCCGGCAAGAAGATGAAGCTCACGCTCTCGGCCGACCATCGCGTGGTCGACGGAGCGGTCGCGGCCCAGTTCCTGAAGACGCTCCGGGGCCTGCTCGAGCAGCCGCTCTCGATGCTCCTCTGAGCAGGGAGGCGATGGGGGCGTCCATGCTTGACACCCCCTCCCTTTCCTCCATAATCCCGGCCGTCCACGCGGAAGTGGCGAAATGGCAGACGCGCCAGATTCAGGTTCTGGTGGGGTAACACCCGTGGAGGTTCAAGTCCTCTCTTCCGCACCAAGCCTTCCCCGAAGGTGAAGCGAGCACGGCCCCGAAAGGGGCCGTTCGCAATTGGGGGGCGACTCAGTCGAGTCGCTGGAGCGACTCGTTGTACTGGCGGATCCGCTCCTCCTCGGTGGCCGGCGGCGCGGCCTCGAGGATCGCGGAGTCGATCTGGACGCTCGTCCGCCGCGGCGCGGTGGAGACGATGCGGACCGTCAGCCTCACGCGGTTCGGATCGGCGCCCTTCGGCACGGCGCTGCGGAAGACTCCGCCGTCGCCGAGCTCCTCGAAGGTCGAGCGGGCGAGCTGGCCGCGGACGTACTCGACCACGCGGGGCGCCTCCGCGTTCCCCTCGAAGATGCGCGTGCGTTCGTAGCTCGCCGTCTGCGTGAAGCCGATCGGGACCTTCAATCCCTCGAAGCCCAGCGTGCTCGGTGGAAGCGGTCCCCGAGAGGGCGGCTCCGGCGGACGCCTCGCCGGCACCGCCTGGACGGCCGGGCGCGGCGGAGGCAAGCGAGGCTCCTCCTCGCTCGAGCCGCAGCCCACGAGCGTCACGAATCCGAGGGCGAAGAGGAGCGTCGGGGTCTGGAGTCCATTCCGTGTCCGACGCTCGTTCCGAAGCTCAATCCGCACGTCCTGCCCACCCCTGGACCCGAGTATAGGACACGGGCGGCGTGAGAGTCCGCGTGAACTGCTGCACCGTCGCGCCCGTCTGGATCGTGCCGCCCGAGCCGCTCACGTTCGCGACGAGCTGGAAGGTCGGAGCCGCCCGGCCGGCGAACCGGCTGACGGTGCGGGTGCCGACGTAGGGATCGGTCACGTTCGCCGTCGTGCTGTCGTAGCAGCTCGGCAGCTGCGTGACCTTCGTGCCCATGATCATCTGCTGCTGGTAGGGGCCGATGTAGGTGACCAGGTTGCCGGAGCCGACCGGGCTCTCGAGCACGCCGACGGGGTTCTGCGTGCCCGTCTGCGACTGGCGGTAGTCGACGCCCCAGATCCGGCTCGAGCCCATGAGGCACTGGTCGTAGCTGCCGGATGCGGGCGGCTGGAACGTCGCGAAGTAGGCCTGTCCGTTGAAGAGCTCGATCGGTCCCGTGAGCATCTCGCCGCCCTGCAGCGTGACGATCCAGTTCACGGGGAACGCGACGTCCAGCTCGGCGCCGGTGTCGGTGTTGTACGACGGGATCTCGGTGATGGAGACGACCCGGTTGTAGGCCATCGAGTTCTGGTTCTCGAGATCGCCCGTGCCCTGGATGATCACCACGTGGCCGTCGCTGTCGGTCGACACGGCGGGCGGGTAGTAGGCGGGCTGTCCCTGGGTCGCCCCGAGGCCGCCGAAGAGGTCCACGGCCTTGACCGCATTCCAGTTCGCGGGGCTCGGATCGGAGATGTTGAGCCGCCAGAGGATGCCGTCCGCGTCCGTGAAATAGGCTCGCGTGGCGATCGTGCCGACCTCGCCGGTGTAGAGCGAGAAGCCTCCGGAGAGCGGCGACCCGAAGACCCTGTCGTTGAGCTGCTGGAGCAGCTGACCGGTGGCCGGATCGACGAAGTAGAGCTGTCGTCCCGTCGTGTCCCAGCATTTCTGGTGGTCTCGGGCGTTGATCGTGCCCTGGTTCGCGGGCGGGGTGCCGATGCCCTGCGAGGGGCAGCCGATCGGCATCGTCCACTGACCGTCGACGATCTGGGCGTCCTGGCAGGTGCTCGAGATGTCGACGCCGCTGCCCGCCGGGAGCAGGGCGATCGCCGTCTCGATCAGCACGTTCGTCTGCGTGCCGTTGCTCCCGCGGACCAGCACCTGGCCGAGCGCCGGCGAGCCCATCGTCGCGCCGATGTCGGAGGTGACGAACTGCCACATGAACTTCGGCGTGAACGGATTCGTCACGTCGAGCGCGATGTAGCCGCCGCCGCCGCGGCCGAAGCCCGTGAGCAGCACCGTGTGGTAGATGCCGCCGTCGATGCCGGCGCCCTGTTGGCGGCGGAAGAAGACCTCCTTCACGATCGACGTGCCGTCGGCGCCGTTGCCGTGGGCGCTCCGGAAGCCGTTCACGTTCGGCATGACCATGGGCGCGAGGTAGGCCCAGAGCTCGGTGCCGGCCGGGATCGTGTCGCCCTGGCTGTAGCTGAAGTTCGACGTCGCGACGTTGAAGGTCGCCGTCCAATCCTTCGCCACGAAGGCGTGGATCAGACCGTCGTTGGTCCCGACGTAGAGCATGGTGGGCCGGCCCTCCACCTCGGTGCGCTGCCGGTACGCGTTGTACGACTCGTCCGCGATGTTCAGGTCGGGCGGGCCGACGATGACGGGCGACGAGTGGATGATGTCGGCGAGGCGGTTGTCCGTGCGCTGACCGTTCACGCCGTAGAGCCAGTCGACGAGCGTGTTGCGCGTCGAGGTATCGCCGTTCGCGAGGCCGAAGTACTGGGGCGAGATGCTCGAGGTCACGAGCGTCGGCGTCTGCGAGAGTCCGGTCTCGGCCGGACCGGTCGGCTGATGGCCGTTGCCGTTGCCGCCCGCGTTGCCGCCCGCGTTCCCGCCGTTGCCGCCGGCGTTCCCGCCGCCACCGCCGCCCGCGTTGCGCGGCGAGCAGCTGTTTCCGCCGCCGCCCTGATGCCCGTTGTTCGAGCCCGACGTGGTCGGCGTCAGGCCGAGGGGCGCGAGGTCGCTCGTCGCCGTGAGGTACCCGCGCACGTTCGCGGCGGAGGTCGGGAGGGTCGTGAAGATCTTCCGCGAGCGCTGCGAGTTGAGGAGGATGTGGAACTGATCGCGGGGCTCGACCGGCTGCGCCACCGGCGTGTAGCTCGAGTCGCACTCGATCCGCTGACGCTCGAGGACGCCCTGCCAGTAGACGCTCGGGGACGTCGACGTCACGGTGCGGACCTTGTAGCCCGTGCTGAACTTCGCGAGCGCGTTCGACGTCGTGCCGGCGGTCGCGCTGGCGAAGGCCGGGATCGTGCGGGTCGAGGCACGCGGGGCCACCTGGGTGAGCACGTTGTCGAGCGCCGTCCGGAGGTCGGTCAGGTTGCTCGCCGAGAGGGCGACGCGGGTGCCGCCGTTGCTCGCGATCGTGTTGAGGCGCTGCGACACCGGGTCGGTCGTGGTCGAGCTCTGCTCGACCGCGAAGCCGATCACGTAGAGGCCGTCGATCACGCCGCGGCCGGGGATGGAGCTCTTCGTGCACGTGCCGGCGACCGGATTGCAGAGCTGGGCCGCGATGTCCTCCGGCAGGTCGTACGGGCAGAGGTTCGAGTCCGTGGAGGAGCGATCCGAGGGATAGGGCGAGGTCGGGATCGTCGTCGGCTGACGCTCGCAGTAGACGGGCTGGCCGCGCATGTCGGCGTTCGGGTAGCCGTCCGTCAGCAGGATGACGTAGCGCTTGCGGCAGGACGCGTAGGGATCGCCGCCCGTATCCGTCGCGCTGGTCGGGGCGAGCACGTCCGCCGAATTGGCCAGGTAGTACTGGAGGTCGGTGAGCATGCCGGCGATCGGCGTCGCGCCGTAGGGGCGGATGCCGAGCAGCGCGTTCTGGATGGTCGCGTTGTTCGCCGCCATGTCGACCGTCGTCGGCGAGCCGAGCGGGATCAGCGGGCCCGTCGCGGCCGTCGCGCTGTGCGCTCCGTTGTCGATCGTGTGCCAGGCGTTGCAGCCGGGGAACCAGAACGACTGCGGGATGCCGTACGAGTAGTCGCCGAGGGCGCCCTGCGAGTTGGTGAGGAACGCGGCCGTCCACCGGGAGCTCGGCACGAGCGTCGGCTCCGTCGTCAGCGTGCCGACGTTGTCGAAGGTCATCAGGCCGAAGCGCACGCGGTCGATGTAGCTGTCGAGGACGCCGTCCTGCGTCTGTCCCGTCGTGCCCGGATTCGTGTAGTGCGGAATGTAGTAGTTGGCGTCGGGAGCGCCGACGGGGCGCGTCTGCTGGGTGCAGGTGAACGTCGGCCACGAGCCCGTGAGCGCCTCGACGACCGTCGCCCAGCGGTTGCGCGTGCTGTTCGTCGAGGAGCCGCCGCACTGCGGCAGGCACGACGAGCAGTCCGGCGAGCTCTGCGGGCAGACGCAGTCGGCGCGTCGCTCCATGGAGCCCGAGGTGTCGACGAGGAGCATCACCGTCGGCTTGATGTCGACGCCGTCCGCCTGGGCCGCGACGCGCGCTGCGGACGCGGCGACGAGCAAGCCGGTGGCGAGGAGGAGCCCAGACTGTCGAAGTCGGTTCATCATGACGACACCCTCAGAGGCCGAACGGCCCCGAAACTCCATCGCCGCGCGAGTCGCTCGCGACTTCCTGCATGGCCGCCGCGCCCGTCGGCGTGACGTTCGGATCGCCCGTGCGGGCACGCGCCCGCGCCGTGTACGTGGCGCGGAGGTTGCAGAGCTGGCCGTAGCCGTCGGCGCGCTGGCCCGGCATGGTGCCCTGGTACAGGTACATGTCGTAGATGTCGACGACGACGAGCGGCGAGTGCGCCTGGTTCGCGCCGTACGAGCTCGGACCGATCGGCGCCACGGTCGTCGACGTCGAGCCCGAGCCGCTGGCGACCGAGAGGTCGCTGAGGTAGAGGCGCAGACCGAGCTGACGCACGCTGCTCATCGACGCGCTGTTCGCGGTGTTGCCGGGGTTGTAGTCCGAGGCGAGCGGCGGCTCGAACGTGCCGAGGTTCAGCGGCGTCGTGCCGGTCGCCGAGCTCGCGTGGACGAGCGCCTGGGGCCCCATGCGGTCGACCCAGTCCATCGCCGCGAGGAGCGTGGCCTGCGCGGCCTCGTGGGTCTCCATGCCGAGGCGCTGCTGACCCGCGGCTCGGACCTCCGTCGCCGTCGCATGGGCCGCGAAGGTGGCGGTCGCCGTCACCATCAGCAGCATCAGCATGACGATGAGCATCACCGCGCCCTCTTCGCGCTTCGTGGTCTTCCGGTTGCGTGGGTTCGCTCGGTCCATGGGGGGGCTCAGCGGAGGTTCGGGAGTCGGATCTCGGTGGACATGGTGCGGACGCGCGAGCCGAGGCTCACGGCGGAGGCACCCGTGCCGGGGGCGAAGCGGGTCGGCGGCACGTGCACGCCGTTCATGTCCGTCGTGCCGGCGCCGCCGGTGACGGGGAACTTCGGATCGCCGACCGGGGTACGGCCGGAGACCGAGACGATCACGGAGCGGATCGCCCAGGGCGTGTTCGCCGCGGCCGATTGGGCGTTGCGGCCCGACACCCGGACGAGGTTCGGCGCCGTCGTGGTCCGGGCGTTCGTGTCGATGACGAACGACACGTCGAAGTCGGCCACGTACTCGAGCACGACCCGGGTCGTGCCCGCGATCGGCGTGCTGTTGTCGAAGGTGAGCTCGCGACGGACGAGCACGGCGGGCGAGCCTTCGATCGCCTGCAGCGTGGCCGTCGGCGTCGAGCCGACGAGGGCCGTCAGGCCGGCCGCCGCCGGGCTCATCACCCGGTATTCGACCCGCGTGAGGGGGGCGACGGTGGCTCCGTCGCCGAGCCCGACCATGCAGGTCCCGCCGATGGGAAGGGAAGGCGAGAGGTTGATCACGGCCGGATTGCCGGGCGTGCCCATGTTCCCGACGGCGCTCGTGATGTGGGGGTAGAAGTTCTGCCCCTGCATCGTCGTGAGCCGGAGCACGCGCTGGATGCCGCCCGAATTGTTCGGGGGATTGAAGGCGGCCTCGAACTGCGAGGCGCTGTAGGCCCAGGGGCCCGACGTCGTTCCCGGGACGCCGAAGTCCCGGCGGAACGCCTGCCAGGACGACTGCAGGCTCAGGCTCCCACCGGCGCCGAGGACGTTGGAGACGAGGTAGGCGCCCGACGTCGAGAAATTGCCGACGAGGACGAGCCGATCCGACTCGGAGCCGTTCAACCGGCTCGGATCGATGACCGTCTCGTCCGTGTTCGTCGGATCCGAGCTGTCGGTCATCTCGACCGCGCGGATGCGGAACGCGGGCCGCATGCACGAGGGCTCGGCGTTCGAGTCCGCGGGGGCGTAGAAACCGGCGCGCTCGATGTCGGCGCGGACCTGCTCCATCGCCATCCGGACCGACGTCTGCGTCGTCGCGATGCGCTGCTGATCCTGGAAGTGGCGCGACGAGCCGGCGCTGAGCGCGTACACCGAGCCGACGGCGATGATCCCCGCCACGAGCGCGACCATCAGCTCGATGAGCGTGAAGCCCTCGCGACGTCGGGCGCTCTTGCGCCTTCTCTCGAGGAAGTGGCTCATTGCACCACCGGATTCCATCGGAGCACCGTGGAGGCCGCCACCGAATGCAGGGGGCTGTTCGCCTGCTGGATCGCGGCGACGATCGCCGCTCCGTTCGCGCCGATGCCGCAGTTCGGGAAGACCGCCTGGTCGGCCATCCCTTCCTTCGGCCACCAGGTGATCACGTCCGCGCGCATCGAGGTGAAGTTGTTGAGCCAGGTCAGGTTCACGAGCGTGCAGTAGCGCCAGCGGGTGGGGTCGCCGTTCTCGAGACCCGCCCAGTCGCGCCCGGGGTACTCGTTCTGGGTCGCATTCGTCGGGAGCGTCGGGACGAACCATCCCGAGCTCAAGGGCTGGTTCGCGATCGCCGTGAGGTAGGGGACGTCCTGCGTCCCGCCCACGGTCGCCGACGTCCACGCGACCGACTGCCGCTGGAGACGCTCGACCCACGCGAGCGAGATCTCGGTCGCGGCCGTGATCTGGCGGGCCTGGCGGTTGCCGCGGATCGCGGCCTGCTGCAGCGCCATGATGCCCACGGCCCCGAACATGATGAGCCCGGCCGCGAGCATCACCTCGATCAGGGTGAAGCCCTCGCGCTTCGAGGAACGATGGCGTCGGTTCGTCATCGCATCAGCCTCGCGGTGGAGCCCTGGGGAACGACCACGCGACGAGCGACGCCGCCGCCGTCGGCCGTGCTGATGCGGAAGGTGAAGCCGCCCGCCATGGTCGTCGTGCCGAAGGTCGAATTCGAGGTGAGGCGGCCCGTCGTGCCCGTCCGCCAGTACATGACCCCCGAGGGCTCGTAGCAGACGTCGACGATGGACCCGGTGAGGTTCCCCTCGATGATCGCGAGGGTCGTGCGTCGGCTGTTCTCGCCGAAGTCGAAGGTCCGGCCCGTGTAGCGGTCGCGGCAGCTCGTGTTGCCCGTGCACCCGCCGCCGACGATGGCGTCCCAGTTGCCGTTGCTCGCGTTGCAGCGGTTCGAGGTGTTCTGGTAGGTCTCGAGCGTACCCCGGTTGCCATCGCCCGTCGGATCGAAGCGGACGAGGACCGAGCGACCCGTGCCGACCGAGAGGCTCCGGGCCCCGCGGAAGAGGCGGACCACGTCGAGCGCCGCCAGGTTCTTCCGGCGTTCCTTCAGGGCGGAGCCCATGGTCGGGGCCGCGAGCGCGGCCACGATGCCGATGATCACCACGACGACCATCAGCTCGATGAGCGTGAAACCTGCTTGTCTGGCCTTTCGACGCACCATGCCGAAGGGTCGTCGAAGCAATGTCCGTGCCTCGGTCTGCATCCGCGGAACATTAGACAATTCCGAGGGTTTCGGGAAATGCGCGACCGGCCCTGCCGCATCTTCTTTCGGGGGGTCTGAAAACTTTGCGGACGTCGCGGACCGGGGCCGCGGACGAGTCGCCGCTTTCAGCGGGCCAGGACCTGGCCGAGGGTGATGAGCTCGAGGTCGAGCTTCTTCCGGGTCGCCGCGACCTCGGCGAGGGGCGAGCGGGAGATCTGCTGCCGCTGCATCCCCACGAGAACTCCGTGCTGCCCGTCGGCGAGCGTGTCGACCGCCGCGACGCCGAGGCGGGTCGCGAGCAGGCGGTCGGCCGCGGTCGGGGGGCCCCCGCGCACGATGTGCCCGAGGATGGTCACGCGGACGGTGAAGCCGATCTCGGACTCGTGCTGCTCGAAGTGCTGGTGGATCGCCGTGGCCGCGTTGCGGCAGCCCTCGGCGACGACGACGATCGAGTGGGTCTTGCCGCGCAGCCAGGCGTCGCGGAGCCTCTGGGCGATCTCGGTCGGCTCGACCTCGAGCTCCGGGATCGAGATCACCTCGGCGCCTCCCGCGATGCCCGCCATCAGGCCGAGGTAGCCGAAGTCGCGGCCCATCGTCTCGACGATGTGGGCCCGATGGTGGGACGCGCCGGTCGTGCGCAGGCGATCCATCGCCTCGATCGTCGTGTTCAACGCCGTGTCGCAGCCGATCGTCAGATCGCTGCCGAAGAGATCGTTGTCGATCGTCGACGCGATCCCGACGACGGGGAAGCCCATCGTGGAGAGGGCGTTCGCGCCCGTCTGCGAGCCGTTCCCGCCGATGACGATGACCGCCTCGATGCCCCGGCGTGCGAGGTTGTGCAGCGCCTGGCTGCGTCCGGCCTCGGTCTTCCATTCGGCGCTGCGCGCGCTGCCGAGGAAGGTGCCGCCGTGCTCCATGATGCCGCCGACGTCGCGGGCGTCGAGCCTGTCGATGCTGTCCCGGATGAGCCCCGCGAACCCTCGCTGGACGCCGAAGACCTGCATCCCGTGATCGATGCCGCGGCGGACGACGGCACGGATGGCGGCGTTCATGCCGGGGGCGTCGCCCCCGCTCGTGAGGACCGCGATGCGCTGCATTCGGGCAGTCTAGCGCAACTGCCCCGTCGTCGACGAGCGCGTCGGCGGCTCCTCGTCGGCCTCTTCCGCGAGCAGGCCGTACTGCTTCAGCTTCCGCCAGAGCGTGACCCGGCTCATCCCGAGGCTCCGCGCGGCCCTTCCGCGATGCCCCGCGGCGCGCTCGAGCGCGAAGACCAGGCGTCTCGCCTCGTCCGGGAGATCGCGTCCCTCGAGGTGGGCCGGAGATCTCGGCGTGTTCGCGCCCCCGGGCTCCTGCTCTCCCTCGGCGCGGAATTCCGGTGGCAGGTCGGCCTCCGTCACCACCGGTCCGTCGGAGAGGGCGCAGGCGTACTCCATCGCGTTCTGGAGCTCCCGCACGTTGCCGGGGAAATCGTGGGCGAGCAGGCGCGCGATCGCGCTCGGGGCGAGGTGCCGCAGCGTTCCGTCCTCGGCGGGATGCTGCGCGAGGAAGCGCTCGGCGAGCAGCGGGATGTCGTCGAGACGCTCGCGCAGCGGCGGAAGGTAGAGCGGCACGACGCGCAGCCGGTACATCAGGTCCGCGCGGAAATCGCCGGCCTCGACCGCCTCGCGGAGCGAGCGGTGCGTGGCCGCGACGATGCGCACGTCGATGGGGATGGGCTTCTGCCCTCCGACCGGGATCACCTCCTTCTGCTGGAGGACGCGGAGGAGCTTCGCTTGGAGCTCGAGGCCGAGCTCGCCGACCTCGTCGAGGAAGAGCGTGCCGCCGTGCGCCAGACGGAAGTGGCCGGGCTCGTCGCGCACGGCGCCGGTGAACGCGCCCCGCACGTGGCCGAAGAGCTGGCTCTCGAGCAGGGGCGCGGGGAGGGCCGCGCAGTTGATCGCGTGGAAGGGCCCCTTCGCGCGTCGCGAGGCGTCGTGGATGGCGCGTGCGACGAGCTCCTTGCCGGTCCCGGTCTCGCCTCGCACGAGGACGGTCACGTCGCTCCGTCCGACGCGCTCGACGTCGCGTAGGAGCTTCTTCATCGCGCGATCGCGCGTGAGGATGCCGTGGACCTCGACCGGGGCGTCGGGGCTCTCGCTCTCCCAGGCCTCCGTCTCGAGCAGGACGAGCGAATAGCGGGCCTTCTCGCCCCGACCGATCGGCGTCGCGCTCACGTGCACGACGTGGTTCCTGCCGTTCGCGCCCGGCCGGAGGAGCTCCGTGCGGATCGGCCGACCCGCCGCGAGGGCTTCCGCGAGGGGACGTTGGGTCGACTCGCCGCACAGGAGCTTCGGCGCCAGGGTGCCGCGCTCGACCGGCACCCCGACCATCGCGCTCGCCGAGGGCGTCGCGGCGATCACGCGGAGCTCGGCGTCGAGGACGAGCGCGGCGCCCACCACCGCGTCGAGTGCCGCCTCGAGCCCGTCCACCGTCGCTTCGTCGATCGTCCGCGTCATGGCCGGATGCTACCGGGCGGAAGGGCTCCCGTCCGCCCGACGGCTCACCGCCTCCCGCCTTTCTGGCGCAGGAGCTCGTCGATCTGGCGGAAGCGCTCCTCGAGGAAGGGGTTCCGGGGCTCGGCGACGTTGGCCGCGCGCAGGGCCTTCCAGGCCCCGACCCAGTCCTCCGTGCGCGCGAGCTCGACGGCCTTCTTGAAGTACGTCCGGGCCTCGACGGATTGGATCTGGTCGGCGGCCTTCCGCGGGGCCGCGCGCGGGGCCTCGGGCGCGAGCTTCTCCCGGACTTCGTCCGTCAGACGCACGACGCCCCGTGCGAGCGCCGCGTCGTAGAGCTTCCGGGACTCGGGATCGGTGAGGACCTGGAACGCCTCGCTGCCGCGGCGGTAGATCCGGTCGGCACGCCGCTTCTTCGCGTCGTCCGCCTCCGCGAAGCGATCGGGATGGTATTTGCGGGCGAACGAGCGGAAGGCGCGCTTCACGGCGTCCGCGTCGGCGTCGTCCGCGACGCCGAGGAGCGTGTAGTAGTCGAGGTCGTCGAGGCCGTCGTCGCTCATGCGCCACCGAGCCTCGCCTGCTGACGCAGGCGCATCGCCTCGATCTCCGCCTCGTCCGCGCCGCCGAGGAGGTGGATGCGGGTCCGCTGTTCCTTCTTCGTGTCGACGTCCCGCGCGCGCACCTCGAGGATGCCGCTCGCGTCGAGCGCGAACGTGACCTCCACCCTCACCTTGCCGCGTGTCGCCGGGCGGAGCCCGTCGAGCTCGACCTCGCCGAGCAGCTGGTTCTCGCCCATGATCCGCGACTCGCCCTGGCAGATGCGGACCACGACCGAGGTCTGGTTGTCGCCGGCGGTCGAGAAGACGCGCGAATGCTCCGCCGGGATCGGCACGTTGCGGCGGAGCAGGTGCTGGCAGTACTGGCCCACCGTCTCGACGCCGAGCGAATGCGGCGTGACGTCCATGAGGATCGGCGCCGGCCGCGCGGGCATCTCGACGACGGGGGCCGGTTTTTCGACCGCGACCACCGGCGCCACGGCCACCGCGGGTCGCGCCGCGGCGGGCGCGTGCGCCTCGATCGACGGAAGGCCCGGAAGGCCCTCGTCCTCGTCGCCGACGGAGAGCTCGGGTTCGTCGAACGCGAGCTCGGGCTCGCCGAAGGAGAGCTCGGGCTCCTCGAAACCCGAGGTCGTGTCGTGCTCGTGCGAGAGCGCGACCTCGACCTCGTGCGCGTACTCGGGATCGATCGCGATCGACGAGGCCGAGGGAACGCCCGCCGGTCGGAGGGCCGCGCGCGGGATCGCGGGGGGAGCCACCGGAGGCGGAGCGGGACGGGAGGACTCGATCCGGATCAGCTCGTCGAGCTCCTCGATCTCCTCGTCGAGCTCGATCTCGACCGTCGCGGGCGCGGGGGGGGCGAAGGCGTCGTCGAGATCGAGGATCAGGCTCCGATTCTGTGCGTCGGCCTTCGCGGGGCCCGCGGGTTTCGGCGCCGTGGGGCGTGGGGCGCCAGGGACCGAAAGGCCGCCGATCCCCTTCGGCAGGCGCATCGCCGGTCCCGGCGGGATCGACGAGATCCGGTCCACCGCCGGCGGCAGATCGGGCAGGGAGTCGAGCGAGAAGGGCGGCGACGGCAGACCCGCCGCGGGCTTCGGCGGCGCGGCCTTCGCCGGCGGCGCCTTCTTCGCAGGGGCGGGGGCCTGGAAGGGCGCGTCGATCTGCGCGGTGGGCGCGAACGCGGGCTGCTTCGGCCCCTCGGCCCTTAGGGCCTTCCGCTTGGCCTGGGCCGCCTTGAGCTCCTCCACGGAGCGCGTCGGCGCGGGGATCTTCGCGGGCGCGCCGCCGGCCTTCTTGGGGCCGGCGATCGCGTAGCCGTGGATGGCGGCGCCCTGGGCCACGACGAGATCGGGATCGATGTCGGCGAGCGGGGGCCGTCCGAAGAACTTCTTCACGAGCTCGCGCACGAGCGGCATGCGCGTCGAGCCGCCGACGAGGATCACGTTGTCGACGTCGCTCGCCTTCATGCCGGCGTCGGCGAGCGCCCGCTCGCAGACCGGATACGCCCGCTCGAGGATGCTGCGGGCGGGGGGCTCGAACTCCGCCCGCGTCGTCGCGAAGCGGAGATCGAGGGATTCGCCCTTCGAGCCGTGCGCGAGCTCCTCGATCGTCAGCTCGACCCGATCCTGCGCCGAGAGCTGGCACTTCGCCCACTCGGCCGCCGCCCGCACGCGCTCGAAGACCTGCTCGTCCGAGCGCGGATCCCAGCGGTACTGGGCGAGGAAGCTCTCGCACATGCGATCGGCGAGGAGGAGATCCACGTCGTCGCCGCCGAGGAAGGGATCGCCGGCCGTCGCGACGACCTCGAAGACGTCGTTCTCGAGCTCGAGCAGCGTGAGGTCGAAGGTGCCGCCGCCGAGGTCGAAGACCGCGAGACGCTCGGGGCGATCCTTGCCGAACCCGTAGGCGAGCGCCGCGGCGGTGGGCTCGTTGACGATGCGCAGGACGTCGAGGCCGGCGACGCGTCCCGCCGCCTTCGTCGCGCTGCGCTGCAGCTCGTTGAAGGCCGCCGGCACGGTGATCACGGCGCGCCCGACCGGGCTCCCGATCGCCTTCTCCGCGATGCGCTTCACCTCGCGGAGGACGAAGGCGCTGATCTCGGTGAGCGTGTAGGCCTCGTCCCGGACGGCGACCATGATGCCGCCGTTCGCGCTCTCCTTCAGGCGGAACGCGAAGCGCTTCTGGGCCTCGGCGACCTCGGCGGATTTGTACGGCCGCCCGATGAGCCGCTTGATCGAGTAGACGGTGTTGTGGGCGTCGACGAGGCGGCGCTCGCGCGCCTCCTCGCCCACCAGGATGCGTCCGTCCGGATGGAACGAGACGACCGACGGGATCAGACGGCTCCCGGCCTCGTCGGAGAGCACTCGGACCTGCCCTCCGTCCGCCACGGCGACCACGGAGTTCGTGGTCCCGAGATCGATGCCCAAGACGAGGTCGCTCATGCGGGAGCACGAGCGTAGCGGTTGCGCGGCCTGCTCGTCCACGGCGAACCGGGCGCGCAGGCGTGCGGTGCGGAGCCCACACACCCCTCCGGGCGAGTCAGGCGGCCTTGCGGCGGCTCGCGCGGACGGCGGAGGCGCGCGGGGAAGCGGCCTTGGCCTTCGCTCGGGCCCTGGCGTCGGCGCGCAGGGAGGCCGAGACCGCGAGGCCCGCCATCGTCAGCCGGCAACGGTGGGCCTCGACGAGTCCCTTCTGCTCGAGGAGCTTCAGGGCGCGGACGACCTCGGCCCGGGAGATCCCGAGGCGGCCCGCGACGTTGCCCATGTGGGCGTGCTTGCCCTCGCGGGCGAGGTCGAAGAGGGAGACGAGAACGGCGGCGACGATCGAGTGGTCCATGGGAGGTACCCTAGGCGGACCACTGATCGGCTGTCTAGTTTCGTGCGTTCAGTTTTTCGCGAAGGCGGGGAGTCGGCCGGCGATGTCCTCGAATGGGGAGGCTCAGCCCCCGGGAGCCCCCGGTGCGACGCGGATCAGGAGGAACTTGTTGTTGTCCCTCGGCGTCGAGCGCTCGCTCACCGTCGTGTTCGGGACCATCGAGCGGAAGTTCGCGAGACGCGAGTGCTCGAGGACCACGAAGAAGGTCCGGTTCGGGTTCTCCCCGATCCAGCGCCGCAGGTTCGTCGTGTCGAGGTCCTGGAACACGAAGACGCGGTTGCCCGTGTAGAAGTTCTCGCCCTTCCAGTTCATCTGGAACGCGAGGAGGGGCTCGTTCGACCCCCGGCGCTCGGCGTAGTAGCGATCGACCAGGAGATTGGAGCTCCAATGTTCGGCGAGGTCGGGCAGGTAGACGTCGAGGGCGAAGACCGACAGCGCGAACGAGAGGCCGAGGAGCGCGCGCGCCGCGAGCGGCCGGAGGCGGGGCCAGGCGAGCAGGAGGGTCACGCCGAACGCGACGACCGCGAACCCGACCAGGATCGGCCGGTAGTCGAACTGCTCGGGCCAGGGTCGCGCGTAGTTGTAGACGAAGAGACCGATGAATCGCTCGTAGCCCTGCGGCCTCACCGCCGTGACCCAGGACAGGTCGCGTCCGACGAACGCGGCGCCGACCGCGCCGACGATCATGGCGATGCCGAAGCGCGGATCGGGACGCTGCGAGCCTTCCGTCGCGCCCGTCCGCTCGAGCATCACGGCCGCCACGAGCGCGAGCACGAGGCCGCCGACGAGCAGCGAGCCCGCGAGGGCCGTCGGCCAGGGATGCTGGACGATCCACTCGCTGCGCGTCGGGCCCGTCACGGCCGCCGGGATCACACCCCGCGGATCTCCGCCGAGCCCCGCGACCCCGAGCACGACCAGGGCGGGCGAGGCCACCGCGAGCAGCGTCGCGAGGCGTCGGCGCATCGACGGGATCGCCTCCTCGGCGCCGAACGCGCGATCGAGCACGAGCCCCGCCATCATCCCGAGCGGCGGGACCACGGGGAGGATGTAGTGGTGGAACTTCGTGACCATCGCGTTGAAGAGCGTGAACGAGGCCAGCGCCCACATGCCGATCATCCGGACGAGCTCGCGTCGCGGATCGAAGTCCGCGCCCTCGGCGCCTGCACGTCGCGCGCGCTGGGCCACGAAGAGGAGGGCGGCCATCGGCAGGAGGCCCACCCACGGGAACGTGCCGTAGCCGAGCTGCGCGAGGAAGTAGTCGATCGGGCCGTTGTCGCCGTGCACGCCCGCCGCGAGGCGGTTGATGTGGTCGTGCACGAGGATGCGGTCGAGGAAGGGCATGCCGTGGCGGACGCACATCGCCCAGTACCAGGGCAGGCCGAGCACGGCGATCACGAGCACGCCGCGCACGACGTGGAGCTCCCCCTTCACGAGGAGCGACCAGCGGTTCGAGGCGACGAGGTAGAAGAAGGCGATGAGCCCGGGGAGGGCGAAGCCGGGGATGCCCTTCGCGACGAAGCCCATCGCGCAGAACACGTAGAACGCGGTCATCCACTGGCCGCGCACCGTTCGATCCCGACGCGCGAGCCTCACGAGGAGCACGAGCAAGAGCGACCATTGGAGCGCCTGCACGAGCGGCTGCTCCCAGAAGGTGCCGACGAGGCGGACGAGCGCGGTGCCGAACGGGACATCCCCGTCCCAGTGCGGGAACGGGAGCGATTCGACGTGGTGCGGCGGATTGCCGGGGACCTGCGCGGGCCCCGCCGTGCCGTCGTTCCCGCCGGAGCCGAAGAGCCACTGATCCTCGTGGAACGAGAAGCCGCGCCAGGGATGGAAGGTGATCTGGCGCGAGGCGAGGTAGAGGATCTGCGGCAGCCCGAGCAGCAGGAGCAGCGCGATCGCCGCGGTGGTCCCGGAGAACGCGAACCGGCCGACGCGCACGCCGGGCGCCTCCCTCGGGCCCTCCTCGACGAGGGCGAGGCCGAGCGAGCACATGGCGAGCACGAGGCAGGCGACGAGCGGCATGTCCGTGATCGCCTGGTGCGCGATGAGCGAGAAGTGGGGCATCGTGGCGACGACGAGCGCCGAGAGCACCCCGGCGCGTCTGCCGAAGGCCTTCGAGACGCAGAGGTGGATCGCGAGGACCGCGAGGAGCGCGAGGAAGAAGTGGGGGAGCCGCAGCGCCCACTCGGGATGGAGCGGATGCGCGTCGGGGCTCGGATCGACGCCGAGCGAGGCGAGCGAGAAGGCCTCGACGAAGAAGATGAAGATCGGCTTCGACCAGAACCAATGGTCCTGCGCCCACCAGAGGCTGATCCAGTCGTCGCGCGAGAGCATCTCGCGCGCGACCTCGCCGTAGTGCGTCTCCCAGGGATCCCAGAGCGCGTACGTCCCGAGGAACGGGAGGTAGAGGGCCGTCGTGACGAGGGCGACGAGGAGCGCGGGGCGCCGGAGGGCCGCCGGCACGAGGGGAGCGAGCGCGACCAGGATCGTCGCGGGAAGGTGGTCGTAGCCGAAGGCCAGGGCGCCGCCGAGCAGGAGGGCGAAGGAGACGGGGACCGCGACGAGGGGCGCGACCCAGGCCGGCTCGCCTTCGCGCCCGAAGAGGGCCGTCTCCCGGACCGGCCGGTCGCCGTCGCGGGGGACGAGCAGGCCGAGGCCTTCGAGCAGCCCGAGGATCGCGACGACCAGGAGGACGAGGCCGAGCAGGGGGCCCCGGGGCAAGCGCTCCGCGTTCGCGCAGAGGACGAAGGCGGACACGCCGGCGACGCCGGCGAGCGCGAAGCCGGGGCCGCGGAGAGCCGCGCGCGTCGCCCCTCCGAGGGGAGATCCCGGCTCGTTCGATTTGGACTCCGACGCCACCCCACGCTCCTCTTCGGCCCGGAAAGGGCGCGGCAGCATAGCAGGCCGCGTCGGAGCGAGGGGGGCGCTCCGAGCGGACGGGCGCTCGCGGCCCGGCCGGCGGCTCAGGGGGCCGAGAGCGGGGTCACGACCACGTCGGTCACGAGCGGGGTGGACCGGTGGGAATGGACGACGAGGCCGGCCGTGAGCGCTCCGGCCGCGACGACCGTGACGGCCGAGCCGATCCACAGGAGGCGGCGCGTGCGGCGCGAGAGGCGACGCGCCTCCTCGGCCGGCGGAGACGCCTCGGTCGGGGTCGCGATCCGCAGCCGCGCGGGCGACTCGGCCGTGCCTCGCTCGAGCCAGTGGTTGCCTCGTGCGTCCAGCACGGTGACGGCGTACGCGACGTCGCCGTGGGCGTCGGCGAGCGGCACGCTCACCACGCCGGACTCGAGCGGGAGCACCGTCCGCGAAGCCGCGGCACCTCGGTCGAATCGCTCGAAGCGGACGCCCGACGCGAGCCCGAGGGCGTCGCGGACGGTGATCCGCGCGGCGCGCGCGGCCGCGTCCCAGCGCACCTCCACGGAGAGGGGATCGACCTGGAGGGCGACGATGGCGCGTGCCTCGCGGTAGGCCGCCCGTCGCTCGGGCGGGAGGATGTCGCCCGGGCCCGCGTCCGGCGCGAGCACGAGCAGACGTACGTAGGCATCGCGTGCTGCCTCGTCGTCTCCGAGCGCCGCCGACGCGACCGCGAGGAGCTCGTAGGCGCGCGCGAGATCGCGCGTGTCGAGCCCACCCTCCGCGATCGCGGCGCGCGCGGACGTCCGCGTGCCGTCGAAGTCGACGTCGAGGTAGGCGCGCTCCGCCGTCGCGAGCGCGCTCGTCCCCACCTGCGCGAGCCCCGGGGCCGCGAAGAGGGCGATCGCGAGCGCGAGGATCGATGCCCACCTCACGGGCAGCCCCCCGCGCAGTAGTCGTCGAGGCCGGGGCAGGTCGCCGGGGGAAGGCCCGAGAGCGCCGCGAGCGCCGCGTCCGACGGGCTCGCCACCTCGACCACGACCGGGGGACGGCCGTGATCCCAGGTCGCGTGCGTGCAGCCGGCGAACATCGCCTTGCCGTCGGCGGCGTAGGTCACGACCAGGAAGTCGTAGGTCCCGTCGCGGAGGTCGTGGACGCCGGCGGCGCCGCCGCGGAGCTGACAGAGAGGCTTGCGGGGCGTGGTCGCCGTCGCGCTCGCGTCGACGCCGCTCTCGGTGGCCATCAGCACGAGGTCGGCGCATCGGGAGCCGCCGCTCGTGGCGAAGACGGAGACCTGCGCGGTCGACGAGAGCCGGACGTAGTCGAGCGCCGGGAAGTCGAGCTGCACGGTCACCGGGGATTCGGCGCATCCCACGGCCATGGCCGAGGCGATCGCCACCCACGCCGCCGTACGGATCGCAGCTCGCAAGTCCCTCCCTCCCGAAGCGAGTCGAGCTTCCACGCTACCACGTTCCGGGGCGCCCCGGGGGCGGGTGCGGGGGGCCCGGGCCGCGTGGTACGCTGTCGGCCCAAGGGGAAGGATGCGGATGTCGCTCGGAAGGCGCCGGATCGCGCGGACACTGGCCCTCTCGGTGGGCCTGCTCGCCGGCTGCGACGACGTCGCGCCGCCCGAGCCCGTGCGCCTCGGCCTCCTCGCGGCGTTCACCGCGGCGGGCAACGAGGGCAACGGCGTGATCGAGCGCCGCTCGGTCCAGCTCGCCGTCGAGGAGGCGAACGCGGCGGGCGGCGTGATCCCGGGCCGTCGGGTCGAGCTCGTCGCCATCGACTACGGCGAGACGTACGCCACCGTGGTCGCGGCCGCCGAGACCGTGGCCGCCGCCGGCCTCGCCGCGATGGTGGGGCCCGAGCCGAGCAAGGCCGAGGTGTTCATCGGAGGCCAGTTCGTCGACGCCCGCCTGCCCCACGTGAGCTGCTGCGCCTCGAGCGACATGCTCAGCGATTTCGCCGGGCAGTCGGGCATGGATCGCTATTTCTTCCGGACGACGCCTCCCGACAGCGAGGAGGCGGTGGTCACCTCCAGGCTCGTCCGCGAGTGCGGGGCGTGCACGTCGCTCGTCGTCTTCCAGCAGGACGACGCCTTCGGCGTCTCCTTCGCATCCCGCCTCGTCGCCGATCTCGCGGCCAACGGTGGTCCGCCGATCGCCGCCACCGTGGCGTTCACGCAGGGGCAGACGTCCTACGCCGCGGCGGTCCAGAGCGCCGGCACGTCGACCGCGGGCTGCGTCGTCGTGGTCGGCTTCCCGAGCGAGGCCGCCCTGCTCGTGCGCAACTGGCAGACCTACGTCGGGCGGCCGGTGACGTGGTTCGCCTCGTCGTCCATCCTGAGCCCGGTCTTCACGTCGGAGATCGGCAATCCGGCGCTCGCCCAGGGGATCCGCGTGGCGGCCGCGACCGCCGATCCGCTCGATCCGCAGGTGGCCGCGTTCCGAGCGCTCTACGAGGGACGCTTCCGCGAGGCCCCGTCGCTGATCTACGGGGCCCGCAACTACGACGCGGCGGCGCTGCTCCTGCTCGCGATGGCCCGCGCCGGCTCGACCGACGGAGCCGCGATCCGCGACGCGCTCTTCGAGGTCTCGCGCCCCGATCCGGACGACGTCGTCATCGGGCCCGGCGACCTCACGAAGGGCATCTCGCTGCTGCGTCGCGGAATCGGCATCGACTACGACGGCGCGAGCGGACCCGTCGACTTCGACGCCTCCGGCAACGTCACGGCCGAGTACGAGATCCTGCGCTACGACGCGACCGCGATGCCCATCTCGCTCGGGCTCGTGCGCTCGGGCGCCCCGCTCGCCTGCGGGCCCTGAGGCGCAGGCCCGTCGTTCACGGGGCGGCGGGAGCCGGGAGCACGAGCTCGAACGCGGTGCCGACGCCGACCTGGCTCTCGACCTCGACGTTGCCTCCCATGCAGGTCGCGAGCAGCTTCGTGATCGAGAGGCCGAGCCCGCTCCCCCCGTACTTCTTCTGCGATTGGCCGACGGCCTGGACGAAGGCGTCGAAGACGTGCGGGAGCGACTCGGCGGGGATCCCGACGCCGGTGTCCTCGACGCGGATCGCGAGCTTCCCGCCCTGGTACCGGACCCGGAGGGTGACGCGGCCCCGTTCGGTGAACTTGATCGCGTTGCCCACGAGGTTGTCGAGCATCTGCCGCACGCGGAGCGGATCGAGCTCGACGCGCTCGGGCACGTCCGCGTCGACGACCGAGGAGAGCTCGGTCTCCACCTTCCGGGCCGCCGGAGCGTGGAACTCGAGGGTGTCGGCGACGAGGCGCCGGACGTCGGTGGGCTGCCGTTCGATCGGCATCCTCCCTTGCTCGAGGCGACCGAAGTCCGCGAGGTCGCGGACCAGCCCGACGAGGTGATCGCCCGAGCGCTGGATGATCTCGAGGTACCTCCGCGCCGAGGGATCCGCCTGCGTCGCGAGCAGGAGATCGGTCATCCCGAGCACGCCGGTCATCGCTTTCCGGATGTCGTGCCCCATCCGCGCCATGAATTCGCCCCGAGCGACCAGCATCTCCTGCGCGTGCTCCTTGGCGCGAACGAGGAGCTGCTCGGTGACGCGCGATTCCGTCACGTCGCGGAGGAGGATCAGGACGCGGCGCTCGTCGAGCTTCGCCACGCGGGCCTCGTGGGGCCTTCGATCGCCTGCGAATTCGAGCTCGAGCTCGAGGACGACGACGCGGTCGGAAGCGGCCGTCTCGCGGCGCGCCGCGCGCAGCGACTCCGCCACCTCGCCGGGGAAGAGCTCGTCGAGCGTCACGTCGGCGAGACGGGGCAGGGCCGCGCTGCGCCCGTGGCGGCGGCCGAGCTTCAGCTCGAGCACCCGGTCGTCGTCGTCGACCACGACCAGCGTGTCCGGGATGGCCCGGAGGATCGACACCATGTGCTCGAGCCGCTCGTCGGACGTGCGACGCGGGGGCGTCGACGCGGGGGCGGTGGGGGACGGCTCCGACTTCGAGGGGGACAAGGCGCGCATGGCCGCCGCCCCGGCGATCGCGCCGAGGGTCCCGCCGAGGAAGAGGAGCGAGGTCGGATCCATGCGTCGCCGCGGATCCTACCTCACGGACCGAGGGCGATGCGACGCACGGTGGTGCGCCCTTCCTCGATGTGGACCGGCACGCGCATCGTGATCCCGGCCTCCGGATTCGTCAGGACGAGGACGTACGAGCCGGCGGGCAGCTCGACACCGACGAGCGGCGTGTTGCCGAGCACGCGGCCGTCGAGCTCCACCCGGGACCACGGGACCGTGACGAGGCTCAGCCTCCCGGTGCTCGGTGCGGCGACGGGGGACGTCTCGGCCGCGGGGGGCGTGGGCTCTGCGGCCCGCTCGGTGGCCGCGGCCGGGCGGGCCGTCGCGGCGCCGGACGTGGGGGTCGACGCCGCGGTGCGGACGCGCGTGGACGGTCGTGGGGGGCTCGTCGCCCCGGGCGAGGCGACCGAGGGGCTCTCGACGGCTGTCGGAGCTGCGACGGCCGCTGGCGGCGGAGGCTCCGTCGGAGAGGCGCCCACGCTCGGCGGCGCCGGCGCCCTCGCCTCGGCGGGCACGGGCGGCTCGCCCGACGGAGCGAGCGCCACCGAGAGCACGCCGAGCAGCGCGACGGCGGAGACCGCCACGGCGACGCCCATCCACCGGCTCCGCCGAGGAGGGGGCGAGGAGGGGCGCGGTACGACGACGGCTGCCGGAACGTCCGGGATCGGCGCGGTCACGAGCTGTGCGTCGCGCGCGATCTCCGTGGGGAAGCGGTCGCGCAGGAACGTCGCCAGCTCCGCCGTGCTGGCCGCCGGGGCCTCGAGCGCGCGCTCGAGATCGGCGGCCATGGCGGCCGCGCTCGGGTACCTCCGCTCGCGGTCGCGCTGCAGCGCGCGATCGATCACCTCGGACAGCGCCTTCGGCACGCCGGCCGTGGCGTCGAGCTTCGGGATCACGCCGAGCATGCTGCTCGTGAGCGCCGCGAATTGGCTCGAGGCGGCGAAGAGGCGTCGCCCGGCGAAGAGCTCCCAGAGGAGCACGCCGAGGCTCCAGAGATCGGCACGCGCATCGACGTCGTCCGCCTCCGCCTGCTCGGGCGCCATGTAGGCGAACTTGCCCTTGACCACCCCGGTGGAGGTGCGGACCTGGCGCGTGCGCGCCTTGGCGATGCCGAAGTCGAGGAGCATCGCCCGCCCCGAGAACGTGAGCAGCACGTTCTCGGGCGAGATGTCGCGGTGCACGATGCCGAGCGGTTTCCCGCTCGCATCGACCCGGCCGTGCGCGTAGTCGAGCGCCGCCAGCAGGTCGAGGCCGATGCGCACGACGAGCGGAGCGGGCAGCCGCTGCGTCTCGCGCTCGAGCCTCGCGAAGAGGGTCTCGAGGTCGACGCTGCTCACGTACGCCATCGTGAAGAACGGACGGCCCTCGGCGACTCCGTGGTCGTGGGCCTCCACGATCCCGGGATGATGGAGCGAGAGCGCGAGCCTCGCCTCGTCGAGGAAGACCTCGCGTGCGGTCGGATCCTCGCTCAGGTGCTCGTGCAGGCGCTTGAGGACGACGGGGCGACGGCCGGTCTGCGTCGGCTCGCTCGCCAGGTAGACGCTCGCGGTGGCTCCGTGGCCCATGCGGCGGAGCAAGACGTAGGAGCCGAAGCGCTTGGGCTCGAAGTCGGGGGACACCGACGGCGTTCCCCGGGCTCCCTCCCTGCTCCCCGTTCCCACGGCCATCCGATTCCTGCTCCCCCGATTCCGGCGTTCGCCGACTCGCCGCGCGAGCCCCCTCGGCTCCCGCTCGCAACTCTCATCATCATACGCCTCTCGGGCTGTACGTGGCTCGCTCCTTCGGGGCTCTTGGCCGAGAGTTGGAGCGAGACTCGTGATATGGACCACTGAAACGGAGGTAGAGCGTGATCCGATGCGCGGGCGGGCGGCCCCTCTCAGTCGCGACGCCTCGCCCCCCGAGGGACCTCGCGCCCGCGGAAGGGGCGTTCGTCGAGCGCCTCGGTGCGCCGATCGCCGCTCCGCACCTGCACGACCTTCCGGGCGACGACGGTCCGCGCGCGGCGCGCCTCGAGCACGTGGGGGCCCGGGTCGAGCTCGAGCACGATTCCGTCGACGAGAGGGCCACGCGGATGGGCATCGACGTAGAGCTCGGCGTCCACGAGCGCGGTCGTGATCGCGAGCCGCGCGGGGACCGCCGGCTCCGCTGCCGTGCACGCGCCGAGCAGGAGGGCCCAGGCCACCCACCGCACGCTCAGACGTCCTCCGCGTCGGCCGGATGCAGGCCGTGCTTCTTCGCGAGGCGGTGCAGGTACTTCCGATCCATGTCGGCCGCCCGCGCCGCCGCCGAGATGTTCCCTCCGTGCCGTTCGAGCAGCCAGGCGACGTAGCGGCGCTCGAAGCGCTCTTCGAACTCCGCGCGCACGTCCCGGTAGCTCTTCGACGGATCGAACGGCGGCTCCCCGTCGTCCGGTCCACCCGGAGGTCGGGCCGTCCCCACGAAGGGGACCTGCGAGGGCCCGATCGTGGTCTCCCCCATCGAGCGCGCGACGAGCGCCGCACGCTCGAGGACGTTCCGCAGCTCGCGGACGTTCCCGGGCCAATCGTGCGTGCGCAGCGCCGCCATGGCCGCCGGATCGATCTGCAGACGGGGCTCGTCGGGCCGCGAGAGCGAAGCGAGCAGCGTGTCGACGAGGAGGGGCAGGTCGTCCTTGCGCTCGCGGAGGGGCGGGACCTCGATCGGCACGACGGAGAGGCGGAAGTACAGGTCCTCGCGGAATTTCCCGCGCTCCACCTCGAGGCGGAGGTTGCGCTTCGAGGCGGCGACGATCCGGATGTCGACGCGGATCTCCTGGTTGCCGCCGACCCTCCGGAAGCTCCTCTGCTCGAGGGCGCGGAGCAGCTTCGGCTGGAGATCGAGAGGCAGCTCGCCGATCTCGTCGAGGAAGAGGGTGCCGCCGTGCGCGAGCTCGAAGGCTCCGCGGCGCGTGCTCGTCGCGCCCGTGAACGCCCCCCGCTCGTGCCCGAAGAGCTCGCTCTCGATGAGCGGGCCGACGACGGCGCCGCAGTCGACCACCACGAAGGGCTTCTTCGCGCGGGCGCTCTCCGCGTGGATCGACCGTGCGAGCACGTCCTTTCCCGTGCCCGTCTCGCCCCCGAGCAGGACGGTCGCCTCGGTCTTCGCGATGCGCTCGAGCAGGCCGAAGATCTCGCGCATCGCGTGACTCCGCCCGACCGCGAGGCCGAACGAGTCCCGCGTGCTCGGCGCGAGCGCGATCCGCTCCGCGAAGGGGCGGACGGCGACGTCGACCTTCCCGACCGTGAGCACCTGCCCCGGCGCGAGGTAGGCCTCGCGGATGCGGGCCCCGTCCACTCGGGTCCCGTTGGTCGAGTCGAGGTCGCGCACCCGGTAGCCCTGGGAATCCCGAACGATCTCGCAATGGACGCGCGAGACGGTCGCGTCGGGCAGCAAGAGATCGGACTCCTCGCTCTTGCCCACCCGGAGCAGGTCGCGGTCCATGACGACCTCGTGCCCCTTCCTCTCGCCCGAGAGGACGACCAGCGCACAGCGCGACAGCGAGAGCACGCGACCGCCCTCGCCGAGCTGCGTCCCGATCTCGGTCGAGGTCACGGCCGGTCCCCCAGGAGCGCCATGGCCGTCTCGAAGAGGTCGATGCGGATCACTCCCTCCGAGGGCACCTCGAACCGACGGACGATCTCCTCCTCGGGGCCCTGTTCCCTCGTGACGCGCGCCGTGCAGCCGTAGGCCCCCGGTGCGAGCTCGAGGCGATGCCGGAACGAGCGGGGGGCTCCCTCCGGGTAGGAGAAGCGCGCGGTGCGCACCACGGCTCCCCCGATCTCCGCGTACCCGAGCTGCACGGCCCGGACCTGTGCATGCTCCGGTCCGAGGTCGTACCGGACCTCCACCTCGCGGGGCACGGAGCGCCCGAGCTCGACGCCGATCACCGCACAGCCGATCAGGAGGACGCTCGTCGCGAGCAGCTTCCGTCGACGCTCGAACCAGGCGGGAAGGCTACGGGAGACGTCCATGCGCGGCCGTCAAGGTAGCACGAACACTCGGGGAATCGCGCTGCGCCGAGTGCTTGGCACGCCCGTTGCCCGATGTTAGCTTGCATTCCTGGTCCTCGGGTTCGTCGAACACCGGTGACCGAAGGACGACCCGCTGAGATGGTCCGGCTCACCGACATCCTCGACAAGGTCCGGGGCTATCACCCCAAGGCCGACACCGAGCTGATCAACCGAGCCTACGTCTTCGCCCAGCGCAAGCACGACGGCCAGACCCGGAAGTCGGGGGACCCCTACTTCACGCATCCGGTCTCGGTCGCGAACATCATCGCGGACCTCCGGCTCGATGCCGCCAGCGTCTGCGCCGCCCTCCTGCACGACGTGGTCGAGGACTGCGACTGCGAGCTCGGGGACATCGAGAAGCTCTTCGGCTCCGAGGTCGCCTTCCTCGTCGACGGCGTCACCAAGCTCGGCAAGGTCAACTTCGCCTCCAAGGAGGACCGGCAGGCCGAGAGCTTCCGGAAGATGCTCATCGCGATGGCGCGGGACATCCGCGTCCTCCTCGTGAAGCTCGCCGACCGCCTCGACAACATGCGCACCCTCGAGCACATGAAGCCCGAGGCCCAGGAGCGCATCGCCCGCGAGACCCTCGAGATCTACGCGCCGCTCGCCGGACGCCTCGGCATCCACTGGCTCAAGGCCGAGCTCGAGGATCTCTCCTTCGCCTACGTCCATCCCGAGGCCTTCGCCGACCTCTCGGCGAAGGCGGAGAAGTACGCGAAGGAGAGCGACAAGGACGTCGCGGAGATCTGCAAGAAGCTGAAGAAGATGCTCCTGCAGCGCGGCTTCAACGCCGAGGTGAGCGGGCGGCGCAAGCACCTCTACAGCGTGTACCGGAAGATGAAGTCGAGCGGCGTCGACTTCGAGCAGATCCAGGACTTCATCGCCTTCCGCTGCATCATGGAGAACGTCGGCGACTGCTATGCGGCGCTCGGCGTCGTCCACCAGGAGTGGACCCCCATCCCGGGGCGCTTCAAGGACTACATCGCGCTCCCGAAGCCGAACATGTACCAGTCGCTCCACACGACGGTCATCGGCCCGAGCCATCGTCGCCTCGAGGTGCAGATCCGCACCCACGAGATGCACCGGACCGCCGAGGACGGCATCGCCGCGCACTGGCAGTACAAGCAGGGCGGCAGCGGCCTCGATCCGCGGGATGCCGCTCGCTTCGCCTGGCTCCGCCAGCTCATGGAGTTCCAGCAGGAGCTCCGCGACCCGGAGGAGTTCTACGAGAGCGTGAAGGGCGACCTCTTCCAGGAGGAGGTCTACGTCTTCACGCCCGCGGGCGACGTGAAGACCTTCCCACGCGACGCGACCCCGATCGACTTCGCCTACTCGGTGCACTCGGAGGTCGGGGAGCACTGCGCCGGGGCGCGCGTCAACGGCGCCATCGTGCCGCTCCGCCACAAGCTCCGGAACGGCGACGTCGTCGAGATCCTCACGAACCCGAACCAGCATCCGAGCAAGGACTGGCTCGACTTCGTCGTCACCGGTCGCGCCCGGTCGCGCATCCGAGGCTATCTCCGCGCCAAGGAGCGTGCGCGCAGCGTGAAGCTCGGACGCGAGATGCTGGAGAAGGAGATGCGCAAGCGCGATCTCTCCTTCACGCGCTTCATGAAGAGCCAGGAGCTCGAGAAGACGCTCCACCACTTCAAGGTCCAGGTACCGGACGAGCTCTTCGCCGCGGTCGGCTACGGCAAGGTCTCGGTGCCGACGCTCCTCGAGTTCGTCGCGCCCGCCGAGTCGCCGTCGCGCGAGACCCTGCGTCCGAGCCTGATCGAGCGCACCGTCCACAAGGTCACGAAGCGGGCCGACGACGGGGGCATCCGCATCGAGGGGATGGACGACATCCTCGTGCGCTTCGCGAAGTGCTGTCAGCCCGTCGCCGGAGATCCCGTGACCGGATGGATCACGCGCGGGCGAGGCGTGACGATCCACCGCCGCGGCTGTCCCCGCGCGATGGAGCTCGACCCGGAGCGTCGCGTCGAGGTCTCGTGGGGCTCGAACTCGCGGATGTCGCTGCCCGTCTCGCTGCGCGTCACGACGAACGATCGGCCCGGCATCCTCTCGCTCGTCACCTCGGTCATCACCGAGAACGGCCTCAACATCACCGAGGCCACCTGCAAATCCGAGGACGAGGGTCGTGCCGTCAACGTCTTCCAGTTCACCGTGCAGGACCTCGAGCGCCTCCGCTCCGTGATGCGTGGCATCGCGAAGCTCTCCGGGGTGACCGAGGTCGAGCGGGTCTAGCGCCGATCGAACGCGGCCATGGACTACGATTTCGACTACGGGGCGGAGGAGCTGGACGGCGAGAAGACCGTCGTCATGCAGGCCTTCGCCCCGGGGACGTTCTTCTCGGGACGCTTCCAGATCGTGCGCCCCCTCGGCACCGGGGGCATGGGCAACGTCTACGAGGCGACCGACATCCTCACGAACGAGACCGTCGCGCTCAAGGTGCTGAAGAAGTCCGCGCTCACGGGCGACGCGGAGGAGCGCTTCAAGCGCGAGGTCGAGATCCTCGCCGGCGCACACCATCCCTGCATCATCGGCATCCGGGCCTTCGGTCATACCGAGGACGGCACGTCCTGGCTGTCGATGGAATGCCTCGAGGGCGAGACCCTGCGCGACCGCGTAAGGCGGCTCGGGCCCATGGATCCGAAGGCGCTCGTCCCGATCCTCAAGGCGGCCTGCGACGCGCTCACGAAGGCCCACGAGCGGGGCGTCGTCCACCGCGACCTCAAGCCCGATCACCTCTTCCTCCCCTCGTCGGGCATCCCGCCCGTGAAGGTCCTCGATTTCGGGCTCTCGCTGACGGCGGGCTCGAAGAAGCTGACGAAGACGGGCACCGTGCTCGGCACGCCGCGCTACATGGCGCCCGAGCAGATCGCCTCGGCCCACGGCTCGGACGGCAAGGCCGACGTCTACGCGCTCGGCGTCATCGTCTACGAGGCCCTCTCGGGCCACTCGCCCTTCGCGGCTTCCGACCACGGGCAGCTCCTCGGCGCGATCCTCACCGGTCGCATCGAGCCGCTCGAGCAGCGGCGGCCGGATCTGCCCCACGACCTCGTTCGCGTGGTGGAGATCGCGATGGCGCACAAGGTCGAGGAACGCTGGCAGACCCCGAACGAGTTCGCCGACGCCTTCGAGAAGTCGTGCAAGGGCTTGCCCGTCGACGCCCTCCTCAGCGGCCAGCGAGGGGGCAGCCGACGGAGCGAGCCGGACGACGCGCCCCGGTTCTCGCTCACCGGCGTCGACACGCCGCGGTCGTCGTTCCCGGAGCCCGCGTTCACCGGACCCGCCGCGGCCGCGGCCGCGCCCGCGCCCTCCGGCACCCGACGTCGGATGAGGAAGGCGATCCGCATCGCCCTGCTCGTCGTCGGGGGCCTGGCGATCGTGACCCTCTCGGCCCTCGCGTCCTACTTCGCGCTCCGTTGAGCCGTTCGCAGGAACAGGCGGGTCGAGGTAGTCTCCGCCCGTGACCGAGCACCGCATGACGCGCGACGAATTCGTCGCCACCCTCGATCTCTCGAGGGTGGCGGCAGCGCATGCGGACGACGCGACGCTCGAGCCGACCATGGCGCCGGTGTACCGGGGGCACGGTCCGCTCACGCGGCCGCGGTCGACGCCCGAGCGGGAAGAGCTCTCCGGCTCGGGGAACACGATCCGCGTGACGGGGCCGCTCGCCGAGGGAGGCATGGGCCTCATCCGCGTCGCGGAGCAGGGCGCGCTCCGGCGCGAGGTCGCGGTGAAGACGCTGCGCGACGAATTCCTCGACGAGGAATTCATCGCCCGGTTCGTCCGCGAGGCGCGGATCACCGGGCTCGTCGAGCATCCGAACATCGTCCCCGTCTACGCGCTCCAGGTCGACTCCCGCGGCGCGCCGATGATGGTCATGAAGCGGATCGAGGGCGTGTCGTGGCGCGCCCTGATAAGGGACCCGCTTCATCCCTCGCGCCTCGTGGACGCGAAGGACGCCCTGGCCTGGCACCTGCGCGTCCTCATGCAGGTCTGCGACGCCATCCACTACGCACACAGCCGCGGCATCCTCCACCTCGATCTGAAGCCCGACAACGTGATGGTCGGCAACTTCCGCGACGTGTACGTCGTCGATTGGGGCGTGGCCTGCTCGATGCGCGAAGAGCACCGCGGCCTCCTGCCGATGGCGGACGAGGTCGCCGAGGTCATCGGCACGCCGGCCTACATCGCGCCCGAGATGGTCGACGTGGAGCACGCGCGTCTCGGCCCCTTCACCGACGTCTACCTCCTCGGCGCGATGCTCTACGAGGTGCTGGAGGGCCATCCGCCCCATCGTGGCGACACGCTGCACGACATCCTCTTCTCGGCCTACGAGGGGAGGGTGCCCTCCCTCGCGGACGCCGTGCCCGCGGAGCTCGTGGCGATCGTCCGCACGGCCCTCGATCCGATCCCCTCGCGGCGGTTCGAGTCGGTCGAGCACTTCCGGCACGCGATCGAGGGCTACCTGCAGCATCGGAGCAGCGCGAGCCTCGCGGCGGAGAGCCATCGACTGCTCGACGCCCTCCGCGTCGATCTGCGCGAGGCGCCCGAGGATCCCGCGGATCCGGTCGCCCAGTCGATCCACCGCCGCTTCAGCGAGTGCCGCTTCGGCTTCGCCCAGGCGCTGCGCGAATGGCCCGAGAACCGCGAGGCGGACGAAGGGCTCGCCGAGGCGACGCTCCTGCTCGCCGGTCACCACCTCGACCGCGGCGACGCGGCCAGCGCCGAGGCCCTCCTCGCCGAGCTGCGCGAGCCCGCGGCGTATTTCGGTCCGCGCATCGAGGCGCTCCGCGAGGGCATACGCCTGGCGCGGCTCGAGAGCGAGAAGCTCCAGCGGCTCGGGGAGGAGATGGACGACGTCTCGAGCCGCCGGGCCCGGGCGATCTTCGTGATCGTGCTGAGCAGCACGCTCCTCGGCCCCGTCCTGCTCTTCATCGTGCTCCAGGCCCTCGGCGCGTACCGCTGGGTCGGCTGGCACTCGATCGTCTACACGGGCCTGCTCGTCCTGCTCCTCGGCTTCGTCGCCGTCGTGATGCGACGCGAGCTGATGCCGAACCGTCTCAGCCGGCGGTACGTGACGTCCCTCTTCTTCCTCTCCGTGATGGTCTTCCTGCGCCGCGTCATGGCCACCTCGCTCGGCTACGACGGCATGGAGGACGTCTCGATGGACGTCTTCCTCTTCGGGGCCGGATGCGGCGTCATCGGAATGCTCACGGATCGCCGCTTCATGGCGCCGGCATCCGCCTTCCTGGTCGCGAGCGTGCCGACCGCGATCTGGCCTCGCTACGCCCTCGTGTTCACGTTCGTCGCCGGCGTCCTCGGTCCCGGCTCCATGGCCTATCTCTGGCTGCGCTCGGACGAGAAGCTCCGCCGCAGGCAGCGGGAGGGGGACAGCCGTCGGCCCAGGCGGCGCAGCTCGAGCCCCTGAATTCCTCGTCATGGTGCCGCGGGGGCGCGGGTTGCTATGCTCCCCGCGGGATGACCCGAACACGCCTCGCTTCGCTCGCGCTCGCTCTCGCCCTCGGTACCGGATGCGGACCTCGGGCTCCTCGTGGCACCGAGACGCCTCGCGCCACCGTCGCTTCGCCGACGGATGCGGCGAGCTTCGACGAGGCCGTGCGTCGCTACCAGGCCCGGTCGACGTCCGACCCGGCGCGCGCCGCGGAGCGCGACGCGCTTCTCGCCTACCTGGGAGGCGAGACGCCTTCCGTCGTCGCGGCGGGCGACTACGAGGCCCTCGTCGACCACGTGCACGCCGCCGTCGATCTCTTCCTCCCGGACGAGCTCGAGGCGACGGGACTCCCGGCCTCCCTCGAGCCCGCCCTCCGAGCCCTCCTCGAGGCGGGGCGGGCGCGCGGCGACGAAGGCCGGACGCTCGCCTCGCTCGTCCTGCTCGAGAAGCTCCATGCGGACGACGCCGGGCTCCGCACCGAGCGCGAGCGGATCCTCGCCTGGGCCGAGGACTCGCGCCGCTCGCTCGATTCGGAGCTCGAGCGTGCCGAGGGGATGCTCGAGGTCTACCTCGCCGCGACGGAGATCGACCCCTCGACCTCGATGCTCGACGCGGCCGCGACGCGCTTCGAAGCACGTCGGGACTCGGTCTTCGCCGGCGGCGGGCCGCGCGCCGGACGCGCCCTCCAGGCCCTGATGATCGAGACGCCGCTCGAGGTGGCCGCTCTCTACCTCGAGCACCAGGACATCGAGAACGCGCTCCGCCGGGTGCAGCAGATGGGGCACGCGGGCTCGGCCGATCAGGTCGTGCGTGCGCTCCAGGCGGCGGGCGGCTCGGGCCCCGACTCGATCGGCGCGCTCTGGGAGTTCGCGGAGGCCTACGCGTCGCGCCGTCCCGAGGTGGTGCGCGGCGTCTGCCTGCGCGGGCGCCGGGACCATCCGGGCGAGCCCCGCTTCCCCGTCTGCCTCGCGCGCGTGGCCGCCGGCTCGCAGCGCTACGCCGAGGCCACGGCCTACTTCGCCGAGGCGATCGACGACGCGCCTTCCGAGCAGGGCCTCTACGACGAGGCGCTCGCGGCGCTCGGCGAGTTCATCTCGAACGGCCTCTTCGACGCCGACCCGACCGGCGCACGCGCGCTCGCGACGAACGCCGAGCACATCCTCGAGGAGCGCGCGCGACGGTTCCCGAACGCGCAGTCCGACGTACCGATGGAGCAATTCCAATTCCTCTTCGGCATGCTCGAGATGAACTCGGGCGATCCCGCGGAGGCGGCGCGACGCTTCGAGGCGAGCGTGGGAGCGCGCGCGACGCCGATGGCGCTCACGCAATGGGGCATCCTCCTCGAGCGCACCGACAGGCCCGCGGAGGCCGCGCGCAAGTACCGCCAGGCGCTCGACATGACGCCCCAGGACGACCTCGCGGGGCTCGTCCGCCGCGCCGAGATCCTCTCGCACATGGGCGACGCCTACCGCGAGGCCGGCGAGGCCGACCAGGCCAACCGCATGTACCGTCAGTCCTTCGACCTCTTCGAGCAGGTGCGCCCGCAGGTCGAGGACGAGCGCCTCGGCTTCCTCGACGTGCAGCGCGGCATCCTCCTCGACCGCCTCGGTCGTCACGACGCGGCGCGCGAGGCGTTCCAGGGCGCGATGACGAGCGCGCCGTCCGAGCGCGAGATCTACGCCTCCATCCTCTCGTACCTCGTCGTCGCGGCCCCCGACGTCGAGCTCGCCCTCGAGGTCTACGAGCAGGTGCGGCGCCAGATGAGCCTCGATCCCGAGTGGAAGGTGTATTTCGGGCTCTGGGTCCGGCTCGTCGCCGCTCGCGCCGGGGTCGAGGCGCCTCCCGAGGTCGAGACCGCCGTGAGACCGTTCGCCGACGCGGACGGCTGGTACGCCAAGTTGGCGCGGTTCGCCGTCGGGCAGATGACGTACGAGGAGCTGTCGCGGGCCGCGACGACGGTCGGAGAGCGCTGCGAGGCGAGCTTCTACGAAGGCGCGAGGCTCTTCGCGTCCGGCGATCGCGTGGGTGCGAAGGCCCGCTTCCAGGAAGCGCTCGGCACGAACATGGTCTCGTTCTTCGAGTACGCGATGGCGCAGGAGCTCGTGAAGACCCTGCCCTGAGGCGAGCGACGTGCAGCCGACCGACGCCAGCGTCCCCCACGGGCGTGCCCTCCTCGGACATCCGAGGGGGCTCTTCGTCCTCTTCCTCACCGAGATGTGGGAGCGGATGAGCTACTACGGCATGCGCGCCCTGCTCGTCCTCTACATGACGAGCCACCTCTTCGTGTCGGACGGAGTGGCGGAGCGCGTGCTCGGCTTCGGCTCGATCGCGTCGCTGCTCGCCGATCCCTCGGAGGCGCATTTCGCCGATCACCTCGCCTCGCGGGTCTACGGCCTCTACACGGGCTTCGTCTATTTCACGCCCTTCTTCGGGGGCCTGCTCGCCGACCGATGGCTCGGCCCGCGGCGCTCGGTGCTCCTCGGCGGGACGCTGATGATGATCGGCCACTTCCTGATGGCCTTCGAGGCGCTCTTCTTCGTCGCGCTCGTCTTCCTCGTGCTCGGCAACGGGGCCTTCAAGCCGAACATTTCCTCGCAGGTCGGCTCGCTCTACGCCGAGGGCGATCCGAAGCGCGATCAGGCGTTCACCCTCTTCTACGTCGGCATCAACCTCGGCGCGATGCTCGCTCCGCTCGTCTGCGGGACGCTCGGGCAGACGCTGGGCTGGCACTTCGGCTTCGGCGCCGCCGGCGTGGGCATGTTCCTCGGGCTCCTCGTCTACGGCTTCGGGGAACGCCACGTCCGGCCCATCGCTCCCGTCCACCACGAGGACGGGGGCGTGGCGAAGCGGACGCCGGCCGAGGAGCGACGGATCGTCACGGCGCTCGTCACGGTCTCCCTGATCAGCCTCGTCTTCTGGGCCGCCTACGAGCAGCAGGGCAACACGCTCCAGCTCTGGGCCGATCGCCAGACGGATTGGCACGTGCTGGGGCTCTCGATCCCGTCGACCTGGTACCAGTCGATGAATCCCCTGCTCATCCTCGTGCTGACGCCGCTCCTCGGCGCGTACTGGGACGCGCGACGGGCGAAGGGCAAGGAGCCGACGACCATCGGCAAGATGGTGCTCGGCTGCTTCTTCCTCGCGCTCGGGTACGTCGTGATGATCGTCGCGGCGCGCGCCGTCCCGGACGGGGCCCGGGGGAGCATCCTCTGGCTCGCCTTCTCGACCTTCTTCCTCACGGTCGGCGAGCTCTACCTCTCGCCGATCGGGCTCTCGCTCATCTCGCGCAGCGCGCCCCGTCGCATGGTCGGGACGCTCATGGGGGTGTGGTTCCTCGCGAGCTTCTTCGGGAACACGCTCGCCGGGCAGCTCGGAACGCTCTATTCCGACATGCCGAAGGAGCTCTTCTTCGCGATGCTCGGTGCGCTGGCGATGGGCGCGGGGCTCGCGATCGCGATCGTGAAGAGGCCCCTCGAGAGGGCGCTCGCGGGCGCCTGACCGAGACGCGGTCGGCTCGGCCGCGAAGCCCGCTCAGCGACGCCGCCAGCGGGCGACGACGTCGGCGTTCGTCACGTCGAGGGCGAGACGATCGTCGAAGAGCTGCTTCTTCGCCGTGATGCCGATGGCCTGGCGCTCGAAGCGCCTCGCGAAGGCCGAGGGGAGGAAGGCGAGGATGACGAGGGCGGGCACGAGGAGGGGCCGGAAACGCAGCCCGACGAGCGCGAGCACGACGAGGGCGAGGAGGAAGGTCGCGGCCCGCTCGGCCGCTCGCTTCACGGCGACGGTGCGGGCGCAGGCGGCGCAGAGCGGGAAGGAGGCACGTCCGAGCGCGAAGGGCAGGGGGAAGCTCGAGGCGATCCCGACCGAGACCCGCTTCGGCGCGTCGACCGACGCGCAGCGCACGCAGATCGGCTCGAGGCGGGAGATCGCGTGGGGGACGACGACGACGCGGGGCACGGGACGAAGGTAGCGGGCAGGCGACGCCGGACAAGGCGTCTAGTCCACTCCACCCCGCAGGTTCGGACGCACCTCGTGGAGCAGCCCCTCGCCCTTCCGCGCGCGCTCGCAGTTCGCGTAGGCGATCCCGAGGCTCCGCTCGAGGGTCTCGGGCGTCAGCCAGGCGACGTGCGGCATCACGACCACGTTCGGCAGCGAGAGCAGCGGGTTCGTGGGCGCGACCGGCTCCTCGGCGAAGACGTCGAGCCCGGCCGCCCGGAGCGTGCCCCTGCGCAGCGCCTCGATCAGGGCGGGCTCGTCGACGAGGCCGCCGCGGGCGGTGTTCACGAGCACGGCGCCCTTCTTCATCGTCGCGAGGCGTGCGGAGTCGACGAGCTTCTCGGTCTCGCTCGTCAGCGGCACGTGGAGCGAGACCACGTCGGACTCGGCGAAGAGCGCGTCGATCGAGCGGAGCTCGCCCACGGCATCCGGGACCGGACGTCGCGCGTGGTAGAGGACCCGTGCTCCGAGCGCCACGAGGACCGGTGCGAGACGCCGTGCGACCGCGCCGTAGCCGACGAGGCCCACGGTCCTGCCGCCGAGCTCGCCACACGCATCGAGCACGCGGGGATCGAGCTTCCAGCCCTCGCCGGCCCGCGTGGCGGCGTCGATGGGAGGAACGCGCCGGAGGGCGGCGAGCATCAGGGTGAGCGCGAGCTCCGCGACGGCCTGGGTGTTCGTGCCCGGCATGTTCGCGACTCCGACGCCGAGCTCCGCGGCGGCCGCGAGGTCGATCGTGTTCACCCCGACGCCGATCTTCTGGACGAGGCGGAGCTCCGGCGCGGCCGCGAGCACGGCGCGGGTGACGGGCTCGAGGACGTGCAGGAGCGCGTGGGCGTCTCGCATCTCGCGCCCGAACGTCTCCTTGTCGGTCTCGTCGACGACGACGACCCGGAGCCACGGAGGTGCGAGCGCGTGGAGACGCTCGACGAAGAGCGGGCTCGCCCGGTACTGGAGCACCGCCTTCACGGCGCGCACCCCCGGGCGGCGAGGAAGGCGACGATGCGATCTGCCACGTGCTCGCGGATGCCGGTCGGCGTCTCGAGGTAGTGGCAGCCCGGGAAGAGCTCGAGCTCCTTGTCGGGCGCGGCGAGCGCGGCGTGGATCCTGCGTCCGTCCTCGGGGAAGACGCCCGTGTCGGCCGTGCTCTGGAGCACGAGCGAGGGAACCTTCACGCGGGCGAGGTGCGGCGCGCCGCGGCACTGCGACGTCCGCAGGCTCCACATCGAGAGCCAGGTGCGGAGGGTGCACGTCGCGCCGATGTTGAACGGGCTGTAGTTCATCATCTTCGCGGGGCCGAGGTAGCAGCGCCCGACCTCCCGATCCGAGGGGTCGAGCGTCGCGTCGAGGAGGCGCGGATCGGCCCATACGCGGTGGATCGCGAACGTGCGATCCATCGCGCCGTGCTTCCGGCAGCGCTCGAGCTCCGCGAGCGCGAAGTCCGTGATCCGCTCGTTCCTCGCCACCTGGGCTGCGCGGTAGCGCGCGACGAAATCGGCGGAGTACGGAGGGCCGTTCTCCTTCGCGTACATGTCGAGCGTGGGATCGACGGAGAGGGGATCGTTCTCGTCCGTCACCGAGGGATCGAGCCAGTCGGTGAAGACCTCGGGACGTCCCACGTGGGCCTGGAGCGAGACGTAGAAGTCGCCGGGCACGAGCGCGTCGAGCCCTCCCGGAAGGCTTCCGCCCGGCGTCGCCCGGACGTTCGGCTCGGTCGCCTGCGATTGGTAGGCCGCCATCAGCGAGCCGCCGCCCGAGTTGCCGAGCAGCACGACCGTCTCGACTCCGGCCTCCTCGCGGAGGAAGCGCATGCCCGCGGCGATGTCGAGCAGGGCGTGCTCGAGCAGGAACCACTGCTCGGCGCCGCGGAACCGCGTGTTCCAGCCGAGGAAACCGAAGCCACGCGCGGCGAGGATCGGCGCGAGGTAGTGCTCCATGAAGCAGACGTTGTAGTGCGAGGCGAGGAAGGCGACCTTCGGACGCTCGCCGACCGGATGCCAGTAGAGACCCTGGCAGGGGTGGTAGCCGACCGCGTTGACCTTGCCCGACGCGGACGTGCGCGCGACGAAGTCGTGCGCGACGGGACGAGGGAGCGCGGTCACGACGAGACCCCCTCCGGCAGGCCGCGCATGCGGCGCAGCGCCTCGGCTGGATCGATCGGGATGCCGCCCGGCTTGTCCGCGCAGAGCTCGACGAGGATGCCGTTCGGATCGCGGACGTAGACCGAGAAGCACCAGCCGTGATCGAAGTCCATGACGATCTTGTGCCCGGCGGCGACGAGCTTCTCGCGCAGGCGCTTCTGCGTCGCGTCGTCGACGCGCAGCGCGAGGTGGTTCACCCAGAGAGGCAGGCCGAGGTCGGTCGAGACCGAGGTCTTGAGCGGTGTCGGCTCGCCGCAGCCGTGGAGGTCGAAGAAGGCGAGCGCGGCGCCTCCGCCGAGGTCGTAGAAGAGGTGGCGGAACCACCCTCCCTGGAAGCGGTTCAGCTCGACGTGCACGAGCTCGAGCTCGAGGACCTCGTGGTAGAACCGGTGCGTCGCCTCGACGTCGCGGCAAGCGTACGCCACGTGGTGCATTCCAGCGCTCATCGTCTCCCCCTCTTCTTCGAGAGCTCCGGCACGTCTTCCTCGCGGAAGCAGACGGAGTGGAACCAGATGCGGGCCATCGTCTCGACGGCCAGGCGGTCCGGGATCGTCGGACGGCCGTCCTCGCCGCCCTCCACGAGCCAGACGTAGGAGAAGTAGTCCATCATCGCGCCGAGCGCGGAGGCGGTGGCCTCGGGATCGAGGCCGGGCGCGTAGCCACGCTCCTGCATGTAGCGGACGTTGGCGGCGATCTGCCGGCGCGCGTCGGCCCGGAGCGTCCTCCAGAAGGCCGCGATCGACGGGTCGTGCATCGACGCGTGGAGCAGGCCCGCGAGAACGGGCGAGTGCTCGCGGAACGCCTCGTAGTAGATGCGGACGAGCGCGTGCATGAGCTCGTAGGGGCTCTTCCCCTCGCTCGGCACGTCGGCGTACCGCGCCTGCACCTCGTCCTTGAACGCGAGCGCGAGCCGCTCGAGCACGCGCTCCTTCGAGTCGAAGTAGGTGTAGAAGGTGCCGAGCGACGTCCCCGCCTCCTCGCAGATCGCGGCGATCGAGGCGGCGCGGAAGCCGTCGCGCGCGATCACCCGGCGCGCGGCGTCGAGGAGGGCCGCCTCCGTGCGCCTCCCGCGGGCCGTGGGACGAGGCTTCTTCGCGAGCGCTCCCGTCGGCGCCTCGCGCAGCGGCCAGGTCGCCTCGGGCTCGCGCTTCGTCCGGCGTGGGGCCTTCTCGGGCATGGGAGGACGAAAACATGAACCTGAATCGGATTCAAGTATGGTCCGACTGGCCGGAACGGACGCCTTCCTCCTCGGCCGCTGATCCGCCGGCTCACGGGCGCGCGAGGAAGGCCTCGGCGTCGCGCGCGGTCGCCGCGGGGCTCTCCTCCATCGGCACGTGCCCGACGCCGGGGTACGTCACGAGCTCCGAGCCCCGGATGCCCCGATGGAAGCGCTGCCCGAACGAGAGCGGGATCCAGCGATCGGCCTCCCCCCAGAGCAGGAGGGTGGGGGTGCGCACCTCCGCGAGGCGATCGTCGAGGAAGGGATCGTGAGCTCGCGTCAGTCGATCGATGAGCGCGTCGCGGTTCCCCGCGCGGAGCGTCATCGCGTAGTAGCGATCGACGAGAGGCTCGGTGACCTTCGTCGGATCGCCGTAGACCTCCTCGAGGTTCTTCCGGAGGAGGGCCCGCGGCGTCACGCGGGAGAGCACGGGACCGAGGCCCGGGATCTTCGCGAGGCGGAAGATCGTCGGCGGCGTCTGCCCCGAGAGCCCGGAGGGATCGAGGAGCACGAGCTTGCGGACGCGCTCCGGATGCTCGAGGGCGAAGGCGAGGGCGACACGACCTCCGAGCGAATTGCCCGCGAGGTCGGCCTTCGGGATGCCGAGCCGATCGAGGAAGGCGCCGAGGAAGCGCGCGTACCGCGCTACGGAGTAGTCGCGGTCGGGGGCGGGGCCCGTGAGCCCGAAGCCCGGCATGTCGAGACGCACGACCCGCCGATGCGACGCCATGGCGGTGACCCAGCCGTCCCAGGTGTGGAGGGACGAGGAGGTCCCGTGGAGCAGGACGATCGGGGGCCCCGAGCCCTCGTCGCGGTAGTGGACCCGGAGCCCCTCGACCTCGACGAAGCGGGACGGCGGCGCGCCGTAGCGGGGGAGGACATCGGCGAGCGGCAGGTCCCGACGCAGCTGCGTGGCGAGGCCGACGAGGAGGACGAGGAGGACGAGGCCGAAGGCGCGAGCGATGCGGCGCGGAAGGGAAGGTCGAGCGGGGGCGGTCACGGGTTCCTCGGGACGCGGGTGCGGAGCTCGGCACGGAGGAGCCGCCCCCAGTCGGAGTCGTAGGGATGCACGTCACGCACGGCGCGGTCGCCGCGGTAGACGGGGCGGCCGGCGTTCGCCCAGGCGAAGATGCCGCCTTCGAGGTTCCGGACGTCGCGGTACCCGGCTCTGCGCAGCGCACGGGCCACGTGGGCGCTCCGGTAGCCGACCGAGCAGTAGACCACGATCGCACGCCTGCGATCGGGCCCTCCGAGCCGGAGATCGGGGCGATCCGGATCGATGCGCGTCGCGCCCCGGAGCCGGCTCACGGCGAACTCCTCGGCGCTGCGCGCGTCGAGCAGGAGCGGGCGTCGGTTCGAGGGACCTCGGAGCTCCGCCTCGAGCGCGGCGCCCGTGACGAAGGGGACGTCAGGGAACTCGCGGGCGATCGCGGCCCGGATCGCCTCGAACGAGAGGTCGTCGGCGAGCACGACGGAAGCGAGCGCGAGCGCGATCGCGAGCCACGCCCCGAGTCGCATCGCCCGCCTAGGCATCCTCCGGTCCACGTCCGGACGATGGGGCCTCGACGCTCGGCGCGCCAGGGGCGGACCGCGTGCGGAAGGGCTCGACGAGCTGGCCGAGGAAGGTCCGGGGAAAGCGGTCCACGCCCTCGAAGCCGAGCGCCACGTGGCTGCGCTCGGAATCCGGATCCCACGCCGTGCCGAAGAGCCAGTCCCAGACCGAGAGCGTGAGGCCGAAGTTCACGCCCGTGGGGACGGGGATCCGCTCGGCGTGGTGGAGCAGGTGCATCTCCGCCGAGTTGAAGAGGTACTTCAGGGGTCCGAGCGGGATGCGCACGTTCGCATGGTTCAGGTGGCCGATCGTCAGAGCGAAGGCGTGCACGAGGAAGAAGTCCGTGACCGAGAAGCCGAGCAACGCCATCGGGACGAATTCGAGCGTGCGGTAGACGACCGTCTCGAACGGGTGGTAGCGGAGGTGCGCCGCGAAGCCCATCACGCGCGCCGAGTGGTGCACTTCGTGCAGCCGCCACAGGAAGGGCACGCGGTGCAGGAGGCGATGGATGAAGTACTCGACGAAATCGCGCGCGACGAAGTAGAGCGCGAGCTGCGCGAGCCAGGGCCAGCCGGTCGCGTCCACCAGGGCGAGCGAGCTCAGGCCGATCGAGGCGAGGGCACGGCTGGCGAGCGTCGCCGAGACGTCCGAGAGCGCGGCGTAGCCGAGCAGGCCGAAGCCGAAGAAGTTGAAGAAGACGTAGAAGAGATCGAGGAAGAAATCCCGCCGCAGGAAGGGTTGATCCTTCCGCCAGGGCCGGACGACCTCGAGCAGGGCGACCGTCGCCGACACGCCGACGAGGAGCCAGAAGTAGCTGTGGAGGGAGACGTGCCGGACCTCGCCCCCGACCCACCGGGCGTAGCCGACGAAGGAGCGTTCGAATGCGTGCAGGAGGGACGTCACGAAGGACCTCGGGGCTTCGTACGTGGGAGCCAGCCGGACGTCACGCGGAGTCGCCGAGGAAGGTGCGGTAGTTGGCCTGCAGCCGATCCAGGAAGCGGAGCGTCGCCGCGACGTCCGCCTCCGCGATGCCGCGGCGGAGGTCGAGCGAGGCCGCCTGGAAGCGCTTCCGGATGCGGGCGACCGTCCGGCGGCCGAGGGGCGTGAGGAAGAGGTGGTACTTCCGACGATCCTGGCGGTCGCGACGGCGGACGACGAGCCCGCGTTCGGTGAGCCCCTCGAGCACCCGCGTGACGTTGGCGCGGTCGCGCAGGGTGGCGCGCGCGAGCTCGGCCTGGGACAGGCCCCCCCGCTGGGCGATCCGGAAGAGCAGGGTGGACTGGACGGTGGTGAGGCCGACGGGCTCGAGCACCCGGCGGTAGACCCGTCCCATCAGGCCGACCGTGACCACGAGCGCCTGCTCGTGCGTCCCGTCCCAGATCCTCTCGTCGAAGCGATCCTCGCCCACCCCCGGAGGATGCGGCTCCGAGGGGGGCCGAGGCAACGCCGGAAGTCTCTCCGCCCCCGGGCCCGGCCAGCGTCCGGCCCGAGGAGACGGGCCGATTCGCGATCGTCGTCCCGACGACCGTCGTCATCGCAACGAATTTCGCCCCTGCCCCGCACGCCCTTTCCGCGGCACGCTCGCCTTCCCCGTGCCCTCCCGGGACGGCGGAGACCGAGGTGATCATGCTGCTCGATCGTTTCTCGATGAAGGACAAGGTCGCGATCGTCACCGGCGCCGGCAGCGGCATCGGTCGTGGCGTCGCCGTCGCGCTCGCGGAGATGGGGGCGGACGTCGTGCTCGCGGCGCGCACCCGCGATTCGCTCGAGCAGACGGCCGAGGCGGTGCGGGCCCACGGTCGGCGCGCCGTCGTCGTCCCGACGGATGTGCTCGACCGGACGCAGCTCGAGCACCTGCGCGACGCGGCCGTGAAGGAGCTCGGCGGCATCGACGTGCTCGTGAACAACGCGGGAGGGGGCCCCTTCAAGGACTTCCTCCGGACTAGCGAGCAGGTCTTCGAGGGGACGATCCGCTTCTCGCTGACGTCCGCCTTCCTCCTCACGCGCATGTGCGTGCCCTCGATGCTCGAGCGGGGCGGCGGCTCGGTGGTGAACATCTCCACCGCCATGGCCCGCGTCTCCTCGCGCGGCTTCGTCGCCTACGCGACGGCGAAGGCCGGCCTCTCCCAGATGACCCGCGTGCTCGGCAACGAGCTCGCGCCGAGGATCCGCGTGAACGCCATCGAAGTGGGCTCCGTGGAGACCGCCGCGCTCTCGCCCTTCCTGAAGGACGAGAGGATGAAGTCCGAGATGATCCGGCGGACGCCGATGAAGCGACTCGGCCAGGTCGAGGACATCGCCCTCGCCGCCCTGTACCTCGCGTCGCCGGCCTCGAGCTTCGTGACGGGCAAGATCCTCGAGGTCGACGGCGGCATCGAGACGCCGAACTGGCCGATCGAGCTCCCGGACCTCTGAGGAGGCGACGCCCCTCCGACATCCGCCCACCATTTGCCCACGCTCACGGCGGGAATGGGGATCGCCTTCGCGGAACGGGTGATAGGATCGTCAGCGGGGGGAATGACGATCCGAGATTTCGTGGGGACGGAGAGGTTCCAGGTGCTTTCCCGGTTGGGATCGGGAGGCATGGGCTCCGTCTACCACGTGCTCGATCGCGAGCGCGCGATCCGCGTGGCGCTGAAGACGGTCGGTGTCGTCGAGGGCGAGGCCCTTCTCCGGTTCAAGCGGGAATTCCGCGCGCTCCAGGGGCTCGAGCATCCGAACCTGATCCACCTCGGCGAGCTCTTCGAGGTCGGCGGCGAGTGGTTCTACACGATGGAGCTCGTCGAGGGGACGGACTTCCTGAAGTACGTCCGGACCCAGCGGGCCCAGCCCGCCTCGGCCGTCGACGCCGTCCCGACGAGCGCGGCGAAGCGCCCGAGGTCGGGCTCGGCGGACGACTCGTTCCCGTTCGACGGGGACGGGGACGACGGCACGCCCGACACCCCGAAGTGGGAGGAGCAGCCGGCGCTCGCCTTCGACGAGGTGAGGCTCCGGCGGAGCCTGGCCCAGCTCGCCCAGGGCCTCGCGGCCCTGCACCGCTCGTCGAAGGTCCATCGCGACATCAAGCCCTCGAACGTGCTCGTGACGCGCGAGGGGAGGCTCGTGATCCTCGACTTCGGTCTCGTCACGGAGATGCGGGGCGGCGCCCAGCGGAGCGACGTCGGCATCATGGGAACGTATCCCTACATGTCGCCCGAGCAGACGGCGGGGCTCCCCGTCGACGCGCGCACGGATTGGTACGCGATGGGCGTGATGATGTTCCAGGCGCTCACGGGGAAGCTTCCGTTCCGCGGGACGACCGAGGCGATCATCCTCGCCAAGATCAACGAGGACCCGCCCGAGCCGAAGCTGCTCGTGCCGAGCGTCCCGCCGGACCTCAACGACCTCTGCCGCGATCTCATGCGACGCAAGCCGGAGCAGCGTCCCGGCACGGCGGAGATCCTCGCGCGGCTCCACGTCGAGGACGAGAGCGACACCTGGCTCGTCCCGCATTCGTCGCGTTCGCAGAGCGGAGGCTCGCCCTTCGTCGGTCGCGAGCCCGAGCGGAAGAGGCTCGAGGCGGCCCTCGATCGGACGCTCGAGCCGAAGTCGAGCGTGGTCCTCGTCACCGGCGACTCGGGGATCGGCAAGAGCGAGCTCGTCCGTCGCTTCGTCGACGACGTCGCCGTCCGGCGTACGGGCGTCCTCCTCCTCCAGGGCCGATGCTACGAGCGCGAGTCGGTGCCCTTCCGCTCGGTCGACGGGCTCGTCGACGCGCTCAGCGGCCACTTGGCGCGGCTCGGCGAAGAGCAGGTCCGCCGCCTCGTGCCGCGGCACGCGGACATCCTGGCGCGCGCCTTCCCCGTGCTGAAGCGCGTCGACGCGCTGCAGTCCGCCGTCTCGCACGAGGTGCGCGATCCCCAGGAGCAGCGAGCCCGTCTCTTCGGGGCGATCCGCACGCTCTTCTCCAAGCTCGCGGCGAGCGAGACCGTCATCGCCGTGATCGAGGACCTCCAGTGGATCGACGAGGACAGCCGTGCCCTCCTCGGCGAGCTGCTCCGCGAGCCGGGCGCGCCGACGATGCTCTTCGTCGGCACCCTCCGTACGACGGGCGACGAGACCGAGCGCGATCAGGCGGTCGCGCACGTCGTACCCGGCGTGCGCGCCGAGGTGCTCCATCTCGAGGCGCTGGCCGACGCGGATGCGATGCTGCTCGCGGAGCGGCTGCTCCGCGACGAGACGGGCGATCGGCAGGCGCGCATCGCCGAGATCGTCCGCGAGGCGAAGGGTCATCCGCTCTTCCTCGACGAGCTCGCGCGCCACGCCGGCGTCCATCCGGTCCAGTCGGGACACGTCCAGCTCCTCGACGACGCCATTCGCGAGCGCGTCGCCCACGTCGACGAGCAGGGACGCTGGGTCCTCTCCCTCGTCGCGCTCGCCGGCGGCCCGATCGCGCAGGGGGTCGTCTCGCACGCGGCCCAGCTCCCCGCCGACGACTTCCACCGCTGCCTCTCTACGTTGCGCGCGCTCCGGCTCGTGCGGACGGCCGGCACGCGGCAGAGCGATCAGATCGAGCCCTACCACGCGCGGATCGCGGGCGCCGTGCTCGCGACCGAGACGAGCGAGAGCCGCCGCAAGCTCCACGAGCGGCTCGCGCGCGCCCTCGAGGCGATGGGCGACTCGGACCTCGTCGATCTCTCGACGCATTGGGCGGGTGCGGGGGAGAAGCGTCGAGCGGCCGTGTACGCCGCGAAGGCCGCGCAGCGGGCGGCCGACGTGCTCGCCTTCGATCGGGCGGCGGTGCTCTACGAAACCTCCCTCTCGCTCGAGCCCGAGGACGACGACGACGATCTCGAGGGGCGTAGGGTGAAGCTCGCCCGGGCCCTCGCGAACGCGGGCCGGGGCGAGGAGGCCGGCGAGACCTTCCTGCTCGCGGTCTCCGGAGCCTCCGCGGCCGACGCGATCGATCTGCGCCGGAGGGCCGCCGAGCAATTCCTGCTCTCCGGGCACGTCGCGCGAGGCATCGAGAGCTTCCGCGAGGTCCTCGCGAGCGTCGGCATCCGGTACCCGAACCATCTCTTCCAGGCGATCCTCACGCTGCTCTGGGTGCGCATCGTCCTCGTCGTGCGCGGGCTGCGCTTCGACGAGACCGACGAGTCCATGATCGCCCCCGCGGCGCGGCTGCGCGTCGACACCTGCCACTCGGCGGCGCTCGGGCTCGCACCGACGGACACGATCCGAGGCCTCGTCTTCTACGCGCGCTCGATGCTGCTCTCGCTCGAGCTCGGCGAGCCGGGCCGGATCGCGTGCCACCTCGGCGTGGAGGCGATCAACCTCGTCGCGAACAGCGGCAAGAAGTCCGCGCGCACCTACCAGATGCTGCAGAAGGCCAAGGACCTCGCGGAGCGGGCGAGGAGCTCGCACGCGCGTGGTGTCGTCGCCTACGCCGAGGGCATGGGGCACTACCTCATGGGCCAATGGTCCGAGGCCGTCGACGCCTTCCTCCGCGCCGACGAGATCTTCCGCGACGAGTGCGCGGAGATGCCCGCCGAGTTCCGGACGCTCCAGGCCTGCGTGGTGCACTGCTACTGGGAGATGGGCGAGTGGCAGAAGCTGCAGCACCGCACCAGCCGCGCGCTCAAGGAGGCGGAGGAGCGCGGCGATCTCTTCACGATGGCGACGATCCGCTCGGGCCTCTCGATCCAGGCGCACTGCATGCGCGGGAATCCGGAGCTCGGTCTCGAGCTCGCCGACCGGACGATCGAGGGGTGGACGGGCACGAGCTTCGACGTCCAGCGCTACATGTACCACGTGCAGTCGGCGTTCGGCCTCGCGTACCTCGACGACGTCGTGCGCGCGCACGAGCGGCTCGAGCACGCCGTGAAGAAGTCCCGGAGCTCGATGCTCGCCTGGGTGCAGCTGATGCGGGCCGGGCTCTACCAGGCGCGCGCCCTCCTCGCGCTCGCGCGGGCCGCGAAGGAGCCCTCGAGCCGCGCCTTCCTGGTGAAGCGCGCGCTCGCGGACGCGAAGCGCATGGAGCGCGAGAACCAGGCCTGGACCCGGGCCGGAGCCGCGGTGATCCGCGCCAACGCCGAGGCGCTCCGAGGGCGGAGGTCGCACGCCCTCTCGTACTTCGACGTCGCTATCGAGGAGTGCGAGCGCGCGCGCATGAGCGGGCGCGCGATGTCGTCGCGCTGGGCGAAGGGCATCATCGTCGGCGGCCGCGAGGGAGAGCTCCTCGTCTCCGTGGCCCGGCGCTACTTCGACGAGCAGGAGGTCGCGGACCCCGTGCGGCTCGTGCGCAACCTGGCGCCCGTCCTCTTCGCCGACGATCCGGCCGCCCTCTTCGCGCGCGACTGACGTCGACTCAGAGGCGGACGAGGCGCACGCGATAGCCCTCGGGATGGTGCATCGGCAGCATCGCGGTCCGCCAGCGCGAGGTCGGGTCCGGCTCGACGCGGTATCGTCGCAGCACCGACGAGAGCATGACGCGGAGCTGCATGAGCGCGAAATTCCGCCCGAGGCAGATTCGCGGCCCGCCTCCGAAGCCGACGAGGTGCGTCGCCTTCGCCGTCTTCTCGCCGCGTGCCGGATCCCAGCGCGAGGGGTCGAAGGCGTTCGGGTTCTCGTAGAGCTCGGGCAGCCGATGCGTGAGGTACGGGGACCAGGTGATCGGCGTGCCCTTCGGGATCGTGAAGCCCTCGATCTCGACGTCCGCCGTCGTCTCCCGCGCGAAGATCAGGATGCTCGGGCAGTGGCGCTCGATCTCGCGGAGGAACCAGCCCATCTTCACGAGCTTCGCCTGATCCTCCTGCGCGTAGGGCCGATCGCCGAGCACGCGGAAGGCCTCCTCGCGGAGCTCCTCCTGCACGGCGGCGTGCTCCGCCAGCATGTGGAGCGACCAGGAGCCGGCGCTCGCGGTCGTGTCGTAGCCGGCCCAGAAGAGGAGGAGCGTGTGCGCGACGACCTCGTCATCCGCGAGCTCGCGGCCGCGCTCGTCGTGATGGTGTGCGAGCAGCCCGAGCATGCCCTTCGCCGGCTTCCTCCGGGCCTCCGCCACGCGGGGCAGGAGGGCGGAGACGAGCTTCGCCCGGGCCCGGAGCCCGCGGTCGAGATTGGCTCCCGGGATGCGGATCGGGAGCCAGGCGTTCGAGCCCTGGATCAGCGTCTGGAAGAGCGGCCGGAGCGGCTCGAGCTCGGACGTCCGGTCGAAGCCGACGAGCGCGGCTCCCGCGGCTTCGTACGTCGCGGCGAGCGCGAGCTCGTAGACGTCGTGGGCGCGCGTGTCGTTCGAGCGCGCGAGCCATCGATCCCAGACGCCCTGGACGAGGGGGAGGCATTGGGCGATGGCCACGGGGCCGACGGCGGGCTCGAGGACCGCCCGCATCCGCGCGTGCTCGTCCCCGTCCTTCAGCAGCACGCTGTCCTCGAAGAGGCGTGCGAACGCGAGGCGACCGTAGCCGAGCCGGTAGCTGAAGTCGTGCCGCCGCGACACCATCACGACGCGATTCGCCTCGGGCCCGAAGAGGTAGACGTTGGGCGAGACGATCCGCGCGCGGCTCACGAGCCCGTACCGCTCGTACTGCGACACGAGGAAGGCGATCGTGTCGGAGGTCATCCGCACGATGTCGAAGACGGAGTCGGTACCCGGGATCCGCGCGAGCTCGGGGGAGAGGGCCACCTCGCCAGGATACGTGCTGCGCGGGAGCGGAAGGAAGGGGCGCGACTCAGCGCGGCATCCGGGCGCCGAAGAGCGGCGCCATCACCGCGGGATCGTCGGCATCCGCGACGAGCCGATACGTCCCGTCCGGGAGCTCCGTGAGCCCCTCGATCTTGGTCACGTGCGAGAGGGGCCACCACGCCTCGACCCGTCCCTCGTCGGCGAGGAGGCCGAGGACCGAGCCCTTGCACACGCCGTCGAGGTAGGGGTCCTCCGTGTCCTCGGCGGCCGCGGCGAAACGCAGGGTCCCGTCGCGCGCGGGCGCGAGGTCGGTGATCGAGAGGGGGACTCCGTCGAGCTCGCCGAGCGCGAGCGGATGGATGGCCGTGATCGCCTCGGCGGCGAGCCGGCCGCCCGCGATGCCCTCGACCGCGACGGCGAGATCCAGGTGGATCAGGGCGTTCTCGCGCTTCGCTCCGTTCCCGCGCTGCGCGAGCACGAGGGAGCTTCCGTGGACGGCGACTCCCTCGATGTTCAGCTCCGTGAATTCGCGGGCGAGCCTCTCGTAGAGCGAGCCGAGCTCGACGAGACGGACGTCGGTCTGGCCGTGCTCGAGGTGGATCCAGGCCCCTCGGTCGCGGCGCTCACTCGAGCCCGAGCCGAGCGCGAGCAACGAGCCGTCGGGCAGGAGGGCGAGGGCTTCGAGATCCGGCTTGGCCTTCTTGCGGGCCTTGGGCTCGTCCGGGAGCTCGCCGTCGAAGAGGCGGTGACGCGCCACGGGACGGCCGACGAGATCGTAGACGTGGAGCGCCAGGCCGTCGTCCGCGACGACGTGCAGGCGACCTCCGTGGGCGACGCAGCCGCTCGCGGCGGAGACGTCGAGGGTTCCGAGGCGTTCGAGCACGATCACGGAGGCAGGGTACCAGAGGGATCGGCCTTCCGTCCCTCGTCCCCCTCGAGCGCAGGGCCCGCGATCCCGTGAAGCAAGACGTCGTGGAGCCTCCGCGCGAGGGATTCGGCGTCCGGGAGCGCCGAGGCGATGGGCAGCTCCCCCTCGACGGCGAGCCGGCGGATGAGCTGGGGAAGGAGCGCGAGCGCGACGCTCGAGGTCAGGAGCAGGAGGGGGGGATGGCGATCGGTGAATCGCTTCCCCTCCACTCCGTCGAGGAGCGTGGCCAGCACGAAGGGGAGGTGTCCCCGCTGGAAGCGCTGGGCGATGTGGGAGAGCCGGTGCGAGGAGACCATCGCCTCCCGGAGGATCAGGCGGACGACCGCGAACTCGTCGTCCGAGGCGCTCGCCACGCGGAGGTAGAGACGAAGGATGCGCTGCTCGGGGGGAACGTCCGGCGCCAGCCGCTCGACCACGTCCATGAGCAGCTTCTCGTAGACGTTCTCGACCACCGCGGCGAAGAGGTCGTCCTTCGTCGGGTAGTAGTAGTAGACCATGCCGATGTTCGTCCCGGCATCCTTGGCGATCTGACGGAGCGACGCTCCGTCCACGCCCTCGCGGAGGAAGCGCTCGCGCGCTGCGACGAGGATCCGGCTCGAGAGGTCGCTCTGGGGACGTGCCATGTCAGCCGAGCTTCTTCTGGAAACGGAGGGAGGCGACCGTCACGAGCACGACGAGGATCACGCAGATCCAGCCCCACTCGGTGCTGACGTCGTCGAAGCCTCCGCCCTTGAGCGTGATTCCGCGCACGACGCGGTGGAAGTGCGTGAGCGGGAGGCATTGCGAGAGGTATTGCGCCGGCTTCGGCATGCCCTCGAAGGGGAACATGAACCCCGAGAGCAGGATGTTCGGCAGCAGGAAGAAGAAGGACATCTGCATCGCCTGCTGCTGCGTCTGGGCGATGGTCGAGAAGACGAGACCGATCGCCAGGCAAGCCGCGATGAAGACGAGCGCGAGGCCGTAGAGCATCGGGAGCGAACCCCGGAGCGGCACGCCGAAGACGAAGTGGCCCACGGCGAGCACGAGCGACATCTGGACGTAGCCGATCGCGATGTACGGGACGATCTTGCCGGCGGTCAGCTCGATGCTCCGGATCGGGGAGACGATGAGCTGCTCGAGCGTGCCCCGCTCGCGCTCGCGCGCGATCGCCATCGACGTGAGCATGATCATCGTCATCGTCAGGATGACGCCGATGAGGCCCGGCACGACGTAGATCGCCGTCTCGAGCTCCGGGTTGTACCAGGTCGTGGGCTCGAGCTCGAAGGGCACGACGCCGAGCCCCGCGCCGACGCGCTCGAGCCTCGCCGACATCATCGTCACCGCCATGCCGCTCGCGAGGGCCGTGGCCGTGTTCGTCGCGCTCCCGACGGTCTGGGGATCGGAGCCGTCGACGACGAGCTGCGCCTTCGCGCCCGTGCCCGTGCGGAGCCGTTCGCCGAAGTCGACGGGGAGCACGATCGCGACGCGGGCGCGGCCGCTCCGGAGGGCGCGCTGCATCTCCTCGTAGTTCCGGACGCGGCCCGCGAGGTCGTAGAAATCGGTGGCGAGCATGCGCTCGACGAGATCGCGCGACTCCTGGCTCCCGTCCTGGTCGTAGACGGCGAGCGGCATGTGGCGCACGTCCGTGTTGATCGCGTAGCCGAAGAGCAGGAGCTGCATCACCGGGAGCCCGATCATCATGCCGAGCGTCATCCGGTCCCGCCGCAGCTGCAGCAGCTCCTTCCAGGCGATGGCGAGGAAGCGCTTCACGTCGCTTCCCTCGCGCGGAGCTTCTCGTCCTCGCGGACCATCGAGACGAACGCGTCCTCGACGGTCGGACGGACCTCCTGGTAGTGCTCCACGGGGAAGCCCTTCGCCTCGAGCGTCTCGCGGAGGAGCTTCTCGGGGGCGTGCGCGCCGCGGATCGCGACGCGGATGACGTGCCCGTAGTGCGAGACCTCCTCCACTTCCGGGAGCTCGCGGACGACGTCCGCCGCGGCGACGGCGCGATCGACGATCATCTCGGCGACCGCGATGCCGCGCTGGTCGACGATCTCCGTGGGCGTTCCCACGGCGAGCGTCTCGCCGCGGAAGATGAAGGCCAGCCGATGGCAGCGTTCGGCCTCGTCCATGTAGTGCGTCGTCACGAGGATCGTCGTCCCCTCGTCGGCGATGCGGTGGATCTGGTCCCAGAACTGCCGCCGGCTCACGGGATCGACGCCCGCCGTCGGCTCGTCGAGGAAGAGGAGCGGAGGCTCGTGGATCGTGGCGCAGGCGAGCGCGACACGTTGCTTCCAGCCGCCGGAGAGCGTGCCGGCGAGCTGCTTCCGCCGCTCTCCGAGGCCCGTCTGGGCGAGCACGGTCTCGATCCGATCCTTCCGGGTCTTGCCCGCGAGCCCGTAGATGCCGCCGTAGAACTTCAGGTTCTCTTCGACCGTGAGGTCTTCGTAGAGACTGAAGCGCTGCGTCATGTAGCCGATGTTCTGCTTGATCCGCTCGGCCTCGGTCGCCACGTCGTGTCCGACGACCGTCCCCTTTCCGCCGCTCGGATCGAGGATGCCGCAGAGCATGCGGATGGTCGTCGACTTGCCGGCGCCGTTCGGTCCGAGCACGCCGAAGATCTCCCCCTTGTAGATCTCGAGGGAGACGTCGCGGACCGCGACGAGCTGGCCGAACCTGCGCTGCAGGTGCTCCGTCTTGACGACGATCTCGCGCTCGGTCATCGCCGGTTCCTCCTCGCGCCGTCGATCGTCGCGAAGGCCGGGACTCCGGCGTGGAGCTGGTGGCGTGGGTCCTCGAGGCGGATGCGGACGCGGATCACGAGGTTCGGCCGCTCGTCCTCGCTGAAGAGGAAGCGAGGCGTGAATTCGGCCTTCGGGAAGACGTGCTCCACGCGGCCGCGGAACGACGTGCGCGTCGCGTCGACGTTCACCTGCGCCGTGCTCCCGACGTGGATCCCGTCGAGCTCGCCCTCCGGCACGAAGACGTCGACGAAGGGATGGTCGAGGTCGGCGATGGTCGCTCCGGGCGAGCCGGGCGAGACGTACTCGCCCGCGTGGACGTGCACGTCGATCACGTGGCCGGGCTCGGACGCCCGGAGCACGTAGCGCGCGAGGCGCGCGTCGATCTGGGCGAGCGCCGCCTCGGCCGACTGCACGCGGGCGGCGGCCGCCTCGATCTCCTGGGCGCGCGGGCCACGGCGGAGCAGGGCGAGCCGTTGCTCGAGCGAGTCCTTCTGGCCGCGGGCGTTCGCGAGCGAGGTCTCGAGCTGCTCGAGCTCGACGAGGCGCATCGCGCCCGTGGCGACGAGCCCGCGCTGACGCTCGAACTGCGACTCGAGGATGCGCGTCTGCTCGGCCGCGGCCACGAGCTGGGCCTGCGTGCTGCGGATGTCCTCCGCGCGCGAGCCGGCCTCGAGGAGCGAGAGCTGGGCGCGTGCCCCTTCGAGGTCCGAGGCGCGGGCGTCGCGGCCGGGGCGCTCGAGGCCGTCGTCCAGTCGGACGAGGATCTCGCCCGGCGTCACCCGATCCCCGCGATCGATCTCGACCGCGGCCACGCGGCCGGGGATCTCGAAGCCGAGCACGTAGTCGTCGTGCTCGATCACCCCTTGCAGGGGCTCGGGGGCGCGCGCACGGAGGCGATCGCAGCCGACGAGAGCGACGAGGCCGAGGGCCACCAGGGGCCACCGAGCATTTTGGATCATACGACTGATAATGCTCCCGGCCGTCCGCTCCCGCAAGCGGGCCGCCCCGAGAAAGGCCCTCAGCCCTCGCTCGGGGACAGCTCGCGGAGCTCGGGCTCGTAGCGGGCGAGCCGCTTCCGCATCACCTCGATCGCCTGGGCGCTCTGGTCGACGAGGACGAAGCCCCGACCGTTCTTCGCCGCCGCCTCGCCCGTCGTGCCGCTGCCCGCGAAGAAGTCGAGGACGACGTCGCCCTCGCGCGAGTGCACCTTCACGATGCGCTCGAGCACCCCGAGCGGTTTCTGCGTCGGATAGCCGGTCTTCTCGCGGCCGTTCGTCGGGACGATCGTATGCCACCAGACGTCGGTCGGCGTCTTGCCCCGGGCGGCCTTCTCGGCGCCCACGAGCTCGGGCGCCATGTAGGCGATGCGGTCCGAGGCCTCGAGGTCGAAGACGTACCGCTCGGGATCGAGCACGTACCAGAGGATCGTGTCGTGCTTCGGCGGCCAGCGATCCTTCGGCCGACCCCCGTAGTCGTAGGCCCAGACGATCTCGTTCACGAAGCGATCGCGGCCGAGGAGCGCGTCGAGCGCGACCTTGACGTAATGCACCTCGCGCGCGTCGAGGTGCACGAAGAGCGAGGCGTCGTCGGTCATGCAGCGGAGCGCGGCCTCGATGCGCGGCAGGAGGAAGCCGACGTAGTCGTCGAAGCGATCGGCGTAGGAGGCGCTGTCGACGCGCTCGACGGAGTAGCGCTCCCCGCCGAAGCCCTTCCGCTCCCCGCCCTCGGGATCCCGGCGGACCCGCATGCGGTCGCGCCGCTGGATCTCGCCCGTGTTGAAGGGCGGGTCCACGTAGACGAGGCGCGCGAACCGCTCGGGGAGCCGCGCGAGGACGGCCTCGTTCTCGCCGTGCCAGATCTGCTTCACGCGCGCACTGTAGCGCACGGTACGGCCTTGCGACCGAGGGGGGCGGCCCTACACCATGCCCCCATGTCGATCCGCGTTCCGGTCGCCCTTCCGCTCGTCCTCGCGACCTTCCTCCTCGCCGCCTGCGACGACGGCGGCAAGTCGTACACGCTCGCCTCCGGCGTCCGGGTCTCGGTCGGCTCGAGCGGCAGCGTCGAGGTCGCGTCGGGCTCTCGGACGATCTTCGAGACGGCTCCGGGAGAGCACCTCGTGGCACGCACGTACCAGCAGGAATACGTGCAGCTGAACGGCTTCTACGACTTCACGCGGAGCGGCGAGCAGGCCTTCCCCCTGGGGCGCCTCCTCGGGAGCGCGCGTGACGGGGACTCGGTCGTGCTGCGCTACGGGGACGGTCAGGGACGCGAGGCCACGATGCGCGTGCTCCCCGGCGCGGTGTCCGGCACGACGAAGATCGAGATCCGCGTCACGGGCGTGGACTCGCTCGGCTCGACGGCGATCCCGCTGCGCTGCGACGCGCGTTCGAGCTACCTCGGCTTCGGCGCGCAATACAACGGCACGGACCAGCGTGGGGAGAAGTTCGCGCTCTTCACCGAGGAGCAGGGCATCGGACGCACCGGCATCCTCTTCGGTCTGACGGGCGATGCGCACACGAGCTACCTGCCGATGCCCTATTTCCTCGACGCGCGGGGCTTCGGCATGGCCGTCGACACCTCGGCGCGCGTGCTGGTGGATCTCTGCGCGACGGATCCCGAGGTCGCGTGGTTCGAGGTCGAGCACGGCGTGCCCGTCGACCTGATCCTCTTCGACGGTCCGACACCGCGCGACGTCGTGCGGCAGGTCGGTGACGTGTACGGTCGTCCGAAGGCGATCCCCGACTGGACGTTCGGGCCGTGGATCTCGATCCAGGGCGGGCAGACGACGGTGCTGGCCGAGGCCGATGCGCTCGATGCGGCGCAGGTGCCCTACACGGCGCTCTGGGCGCAGGATTGGGTCGGCCTCCGCGACTTCACCCCGGGTCTCTCCGGCGTGAAGTACCACTGGCTCCCCGACACGACGCTCTATCCGGACCTCGCCGCGATGACGGCGAACCTGCACGGACGCGGGAAGCGCTTCCTCGCGTACGCGAATCCCTTCGTGCAGGAGACGCTCGAGCACTGGGGGCCGATGAGCGCGGCCGGCACCCTCATCCACGATGCGACGGGCGGGCCCTACCGCTTCGACGGACCGTCGAGCAACACCGAGGGCAAGTCCTCGCTCCCCGATCTGACGAACCCGGCCGCGCGCACCTACCTCGAGGGCTTCCTCGAGACGATGGTGAGCAGCTACGGCTTCGACGGTTGGATGTGCGACTTCGCCGAGTGGCTACCCCTCGACTCCGTGCTCTCGGACGGCTCCGATCCGATGCTGCAGCACAACCTCTATCCCTCGCAGTGGCACGGCACGCATCGGGCGCTGCTCGAGCGGCTCCGCCCCGGCAACGACTTCGCCCTCTTCTCGCGCTCGGGATGGCTCGGCACCCAGGGCACGGCGCAGATCGTCTGGATCGGCGATCAGGAGACCAATTGGACGGTCGAGGACGGGCTGCCGACCGTCGTGCCCGCGATGCTGAACCTCGGCCTCTCCGGCGTGCCCTACGTGACCCACGACATCGGCGGCTTCAGCGCCCTGCCCGCCGAGCCGCCGCGCTCGAAGGAGCTCTTCGAGCGGTGGACCGAGCTCGGCGCGTTCACGACCGTGATGCGGACGCACGAGGGGCTGAAGCGGACCGTGAACTGGGATTGGAATTCCGATGCCGAGACCATCGCCCACTTCCGCCGCATGGCGCGGGTGCACGCGGCGCTCGTGCCCACGTTCCACGCGCTCGTCGCGGAGGCCGCGCAGAGCTCGCTTCCGCCGCTCCGGCACCTCGTGCTGGTCTTCCCGGACGATCCCACCGTCGTGTCGATCGACGACGAATTCATGGTCGGCGACGAGCTCCTCGTCGCTCCGGTCGTGGTCGAGGGCGCGACCTCGCGCGAGGTCTACCTTCCCGCGGGAACCTGGTACCACGCCTTCACCGGCGAGTCCTTCGCGGGGGGCGGCACCGTGACGGTCGCCGCGCCGATCGGCACGCCGCCCGCGTTCTTCCGCGATGCGCCGAATCCGATCGTGATGCAGGCGATCGCGAACTGAGCCGCCCCGGCTACTCGGCCGCGTCGCCCCGATCCACGACGGTCGCGCGCAGCTCGACCGCGATGGCGCGCGCCGTCTCGGCGATGCGCGCCTCCTCGTCCGATCCGTGGAGCACGACGATGCGCGGAGGCGCGAGGCAGAAGCGAGTCCAGCCGAGGTCGTGCCCCACGGGCTCGAGACCGCGGTGCTGGCTGCGGTGGACGTGCACGCGGGCGGCGACCAGCCGCGGCCGATGGGCGAGCCAGGCGTCGTAGTACGGCGACGGGAGGTCGCGGTAGCCCGCGACGTCGGGGTCGTGCCCCACGTGGCCCTCGATGCGGGGATGCGGCGCCGACGGAGGCTTGCGACCGAGGAGCCTGGCCAGCCGGTCCTCGACGTAGGCGGCTCGGGAGCCGAGGAAGCGGCGCCGCTCGTCGGGGGCGAGGCGTGCGACGTGGAACGTCCACCGCGGGAGATCGCGCGCCACCGAGCCGAGGTAGCCGGCGTCGAGCAGGGAGAGCGGCGAGGCCGACGGCGCGGGCCGCGCGTCCACGAGGAAGACGTCGTCCGGTTCCTCGCCACGCGAGCCGAGCTGTCCGGCGATCTCGTGCGCCACGTTGCCGCCGAGCCCGACTCCCACCAGGGCGCGTAGGCCCGCCGGAGCGGCGAGGGAGAGCTGCCGGACGTGGTAGGCCGCGAGGGATTCGAGGTCGAGGTAGGCCGTCGCCGGCGGCGGGAGGAAGAGCAGCGGCACGCTCGGCTCGAGGACGGAGGCGAGCAGACGGGCGAGACGCTCGCCGTGCCGGGCGTCGTGGGCGACGCCGCCGACGACCGCGATGGCTCGTCCGGAGCGACCCGCCGAGAGGAAGACGACGCCGCGGGCGCTCTCGACGCGGGCGTCCGCGACGACGCGTGCGAGCTCCTCGATCGTCGGCGCGTCGAAGAGCGCCCTCAAGGGTACGCGCACGCCGAGGCGCCGCTCGATGCGCGAGGTCACCGCCAGGGCGACGAGCGAGTGCCCGCCGAGATCGAAGAACGAGGTCGTCACTCCGATCGGGCGCGTCGCGAGGACGTCCTCGAAGATCGCCACGAGCTCGCGCTCGAGCGCGTCGCGCGGGGCGACGTGCGTCCGGGCGTCGGCTCCGCTGGCGAGCGGGGCCGGCAGGGCCTTGCGATCGACCTTCCCGTTCGGCGTCATCGGCAGCGCGTCGAGCGAGACGACGTGCGAAGGGACCATGGGCTCGGGCAGCACGGCCTTGAGGGCCGCGCGGATCGAGGCCGGCTCGAGCGAGGCTCCCTCGCGTGGGACGCAGTACGCGACGAGGCGGGCGTCGCCCGGCCTCACCTCGCGGACGGCCGCGACGGCTCGGGCCACGTCCGGCAGCTCCGCGAGGCGAGCCTCCACCTCGCCGAGCTCGATGCGATGGCCCCGGATCTTCACCTGATGATCGAATCGGCCTCCGAACTCGAGGCGACCGTCGTTGCGCATCCGGACCCGGTCGCCCGTCCGGTACATCCGTGCGCCCGGCTTCGGCGCGAAGGGATCCGGCACGAAGCGCTCCGAGGTGAGCTCCGGGCGGCCGAGATAGCCGCGCGCGACCCCGTCGCCGCCGATCACGAGCTCGCCCCAGACGCCCATCGGGAGGCAGGAGAGCGAGTCGTCGACGACCACGACGTCGGTGTTGTCGATGGGACGACCGAGCGTGATCGGGCCGCCGCGCACGAGGGGGTCGAGGGTCGACCAGATCGTCGTCTCGGTCGGACCGTACACGTTGAAGACCGCGCCCGCGCGCTCGACGAGGGCCGCGCCCAGGTCGGGGGGCAGCGCTTCGCCTCCCACGAGGATGCGCAGGTCGTTCCGCCGGGGCAGACCCGCGTCGAGCAGCATCCGGAAGGTGGAGGGCGTGGCCTGGAGCACGGTGATCGCGGGATCGGCGACGCGCTCGAGCAAGAGGCGGGCCTCGGTCGCGACGTCGCGATCGACGAGCTCGAGCGACGCGCCGACCGTGAGCGGGAGGAAGAGCTCGAGGCCGGCGATGTCGAAGGAGAGCGTGGTGAGTGCGAGGACGCGGTCGAGCCGTCCGAGCCCCGGATGCTCGGCCATCGACTGGAGGAAATTCGCGAGGCCCCGGTGCGAGACCTCCACGCCCTTCGGACGCCCGGTGGAGCCCGAGGTGAAGATCACGTAGGCGATGGCGTCCCGAGGCGCTTCGGCGGGGGGCTCGGGCGGGATGCTCTCCGGACGGGAGACGCTGGGCTCGTCGAGGAGGAGGGTCTTCGCCGTGGTCTCGGGGAGGGCGCCCACGAGACCGCGCGTCGTGACGAGGAGCGAGGGCTCCGCGTCCTCGAGGACGAGCGCCGTGCGCTCCGCCGGATTCGCCGGATCGAGCGGGACGTAGGCCGCTCCGAGCCGCCAGATCGCGAGCAGCGACGCCACGAGGTCGGGATCGCGACCGAGGCAGACCGCGACGCGTGCGCCGGGGCGGACACGCGCCCGCGCGAAGAGCGAGGCGAGCGTCCTCACCCTCGCCTCGAGCTCGCCGTACGTGAGCTTGGTCTCGCCGTGTACGATCGCGATCGCCTGCGGGTGCTCGGCCGCCCGGGCCTCGACGGCGCGATGCGCGAGCTCGTAGGCGTAGGGGCGCCTTCGACCGCGTCCGCAGGCGAGGGCGAGCTCGCGGTCGGCCGGGTCCTGCACCGGCAACGCCGCGATCGGTGTCGAGGGATCGTTCGCGGCGGCCTCGAGCAGCGCGAGGTAGCCGCGCGCGAAGCGCTCGATCGTCGCGCGCTCGAAGAGATCGATGCGGTACTCGAACGATGCCAGCGTCTCGCGGCCCATGTTCGCGATGGAGCACGCGAGATCGAATTGCGCGCCGCGCCGTTCCATCGGACGGCCCTCGACCTCGAGGCCGGCGATCGAGCCGTGGGGGAGGCGGATCGTCTGGTGATCGAACATCACCTGGACGAGCGGGGCGTGGTCGAGCGCGTGCGAAGTCGCGAGCTCGGCGACGAGCCTCTCGAAGGGCACGTCCTGGTTCGCGTACGCACCTAGGCAGGTCTCGCGGACGCGCCCGAGGACCTCGAGGAAGGTCGGCCCGCCCGAGAGATCGGTGCGCAGCACCAAGGTGTTGACGAGGGTGCCGACGAGCGTCTCGGACTCGCGATCGCGTCGGTTCGCGACCGGCGTGCCGACGGCGACGTCCGTCGTGCCCGCGTAGCGTCCGAGCATCACGTCGAACGCGGCGAGCAACACCATGAAGGGCGTGAGGCCGTGGCGTCGCGCGAGCGCATCGACCACCGCGAGCGTGGCCTCGGGGAGCGGCACGATCACGAGGTCTCCCTCGCTCCGCGTCCGCGGTGGCCTCGGACGATCGGTCGGCAGCTCGAGGAGGGGAGGGAGCCCGAAGAGCGCCTCGCGGAAGTGCTCGAGCTGCGGGCGCAGGACCTCGTCGACGAGGTAGCGCCGCTGGTGGGCCGCGTAGTCGAGGTACGAGATCGGTGGAGGGAGCGTCTCCACGGGCTCGCCCCGCACGAGCTTCGCGTAGGCGTCGAGCACCTCCTCCTGGATCCGATCGACCGCGTACCCGTCGACGAGCACGTGGTGGGCGACGAAGGCGAGCACGTGTCGATCGTCGGCGAGGCGCTCGAGCTCGATCCTGTAGACCGGGGATTCCCCGAGATCGAAGGGGGCGCGGGCGAGCTGGCCGAGCCTCGCCTGCGACGAAGCCTCCGGGTCGACCTCGCCGCGATGATCGACGAAGGCGAGGCGGAACGGCTCGTGCGGGACCACGGATTGCCTCGGATGCCCGTCGACGAGCCGGATCCGCGTCCGGAGGGCGTCGTGCCGCGCGAGCACGCGGTCGAGCGCGCGCTCGAGCGCGGCGACGTCCAGCGCACCGCGGAGCGAGAGCGCGCCCGCGACGTGGTAGGCCGAGCTCGTCGGCTCGAGCGCGTGCACGAGCCACATCCTCTCCTGCGAGAACGTGAGCGGCGCCTCCGTCCCGCCTTCGCCGGGCGTGACCGGCGGCAGCACCGGACGCGCTTCCCGCGCGGCGATCGCCTCCGCGAGGCCGGCGGGGGAAGGGGCCTCGAAGACGAGGCGCATCGGCACCTCGTGCCCGAGGACCTCCGCGAGCCTCCGCGCGAGCCGAGCGACGAGGAGCGACGTGCCCCCGAGCGCGAGGAAGCTCTCGTCGCGCTCGACGGTGGTGAGGCCGAGCACCTCGGCCATCGCCCGCGCGACCTTCGCCTCGAGCTCCGAGCGGGCCGGGTCGGAAGGCGCGCTCGGGATCCGGAGCTCGAGGCGCGCCCACGGCTCGAGGGTCCCCTCGAGGTAGCGCCTCCGCACGAGGGCGCGTTGCCGTTTGCCGCTCGACGTGCGGGGGATGGAGCCCGGGAGGACGAGGAGGGCGTCGTGCACCTCGAGCTCGCGATCGCGGGCGACGCGGTCCCGGATGGCCGCGAGCACCGCGCTCGCCTCGACGTCGCGACGCGCCCGTGCCTCGGCGACCACCACCAGGCGCTCGCGATGTCCGTCGTCGACGGCGAAGACGACCGAGCCTCCGACGACGAGCGAGGCATGCGCGGCCTCGACCGAGGGCTCGATGTCCTCCGGATGGTGGTTCTGCCCCTCGAGGACGAGCAGCTCCTTGATCCTCCCGGTGACGAAGAGCTCGCCCTCGTGGAGGAAGCCGAGGTCTCCCGTGCGCAGGAAGGTCTCGCCGGACACGTCTTCGGCGAGCCTCGCGCCGAAGGTCTCCCGGGTCGCTTCCGGCCGATCGACGTAGCCGAACGCGACGCCGGGGCCTCGAACCCAGATCTCGCCGACCCTGCCGGCCTCGGCCTCGCGGCAGGTCTCCGGATCGACGATCCGGACCGCCGTGCCCTCGAGCGGCCGCCCCGAACCGGCAAGCGTCGTCGCACCCACGTCGTCGCTCGGCACGACCCGCCCCGCGAGCAACGCGCGCGCATCGACCGAGAGGCGCGCGGGCGGGACGCGATCGTCGCCGAACGTGACGGCGAGCGTCGCCTCGGCGAGGCCGTAGCAGGGGCCGAGCGCGGTCTCGCGGAAGCCGGCCTCCGCGAAGGTCGAGACGAAGCGCGCGAGCGTGCGCGGGCGGACGCGTTCGGCGCCGTCGAACGCGACGCGCCACGTCGAGAGATCGAGCCGCGCGATCTCCTCCGGCGTCGCACGCGCCGCGACCAACGCGTAGGCGAAGTCGGGGGCCCCGCTCCCGAAGGCACGGTACCGGGCGATGGCCTCGAGCCAGCGCATCGGGCGAGCCGTGAAATGCGCGGGCGACATCACCACCGCCTCGTGCCCGGCGAGGAAGGGCACGAGGAGGCCTCCGACGAGGCCCATGTCGTGCCACGGGGGCAGCCACGTCACCGTCGGACCGTCGGCGTCGTCGATGCGGCACGCGTGCGCGATGCCTCTCGCGTTCGAGAGCAGGTGCCTGTGCCCGAGCACCACGCCCTTCGGCTCGCTCGTGGATCCCGAGGTGTACTGGAGCACGGCGATCGCCTCGGCCGCGACCTCGGGCAGGCGGAAGCCCTCGGGGGCGGGCGGGACCTCGGCGGGATCGAGCCGGGGCAGGGTCTCGAGCAGGGGGAGCGCGGCGCCGGCCCCGAGCGAACGGCCGAGGACGGCGTTCGCCCGCGCGTCGGCCACCATCGCGACGAGCCGGGGATGGGCTCGCCGCGTGCCGATGGGGAAGGCCGGAATGGCGATCAGGCCCCCGAGGAAGCAGCCGAAGAGCGAGTCGACGTACTCGAGCCCCGGCTCGAGGAGGAGGAGCACGCGGTCGCCGGGGCTCGCGATCGCGAGGAGGGAGGCGGCGATCGCGCGTGCCCTCGCGTGGAGCTCGGCGTTCGTCCGAACGCGCTCCGTCCGCTCGCCGTCGGCGAGGAAACGGAAGGCGACGGCCTCCGGACGCGCGCGAGCCGCCTCGACGAGCGCGTCGCCGAGGGTCTTCGCTTGGCTCTCGCCCCGGGAGCCGATCGGCCGAACCGCCTCTCGCATCGAACCCGGTGGATTATCTGTTCCCCGAGGGGGCTTCCGTCAGGGGGAATCGACCGATCAAGGCGTGAAGAAGATCGGGTTCGTCACGCCGAACGGCAGCCTTCCGGGGTGGATCTTCCCGAGGCTCGTGTCGCCCTCCGCCACGAAGACGACCCAATGGCGCCCCGTCGTCGACGGGAAGCTGATCGGGATGCTCTGCGAGAGGCGGGTGACCGGACCCGCGTAGCTCGGCGTCCAGGCGGGGAGCGGGATCGTCGTCTGGAGGGTGCCGTCGACGTAGACCTTCAGCGTGTCCGCGTCGATCCACTGCGCGGCCTGGACCGTCACCGTCACGTTCTCGCCGCCGGCGAGGTTCGCGCCCGTGACCGTCTCGCCCGAGCGCTTGCCGCCGGCCGCGACGGCATCGACGTAGATGCCGCCGGAGACCGAGTGGGCGCCGGCGAGCACGCGATCGCGCACGAGCCCCGGGCCGTTCGCCATCGAGCGCAGGGCCGAGGGCGAGTCGGTGCCGACCCGCACGCAGGTGCGCGGGTAGCCGACGGGCGAGCCCGAGATGCCGTGCGAGTCCGAGGAGCCGACGGCGTACATCGGGAGGCCGCGGTTCAAGAACGAGAACCAGTCGTCGGCCGGCCGCGGACGCGCGTAGTTGCCCGTGTAGTTGGTGGTCCAACCGCTGTCGTTGAAGACCTCGATCAGGCTGAACCCCTCGTCGTAGCCGGTGCCGGTCCACGTGCCGGTCACGGCGTCGTACGAGTAGAGCGAGTTCGTGAAGTAGCCGAAGCCGAAGGAGCTGTCGCGCGGATGGTTCACGATGAGCGTCGGCGAGCCCCAGGTCGCGTCGGTCACGGCGCGCACCGCGTCGAAGATCTGCATCGGCGTGAGGAGCGTCGGCTCGGCCTGCGACGTCGAGTCGTACCAGGCCGTCGCGCCTCCGTTCGGCTCCATCGTGTTCTCGCGCATCGGGAACACGCCGAAGTGTCCGAAGGCCCAGGTCGTGAGCTCGAGCGAGCTGATGCCGTACACGAAATTCGTGAGACCGACGCGCTGCACCTCGGCGTCGAAGTCGTTCACCCACTCGTGATCCGAGCGGAGGGGGAGCTCGAGGCCGTCCGCCGCGGCCGAGGCGACCTTGCGCGTGACCGAGTCGGGCGCGTCCGGCGAACGGTTCGTGTGGACGTGGAAGTCGCCGCAGAGAGTCCCCGTCGTGTCGACGACGCGGTGGAGGTCGACGTCGACGGTCTGCGTGCCGCCCGGGTTCACCGAGACGGGGTTGTCCCACAGATCGTATTCGTAGCCGCGGGAGACCACGATGTCGTAGTCGACGGCGCCTCCGTTCGACGCGTAGACCGGCAGGGAGACCTGGCCGTTCGTCGGGAACTCGATGTACATCCGGCCGTTGCCCGGATCGTTCTCTCCGAATTCGGGGGGAACCGCGGGCGCTCCAGCGGCGGGCGTCACCTGGATGCGCGCCGGGATCGCGAAGGGCGTCGTCGTCGCATCCCGCACGGTGATCGCGAGCGTCGCGCCCGGGACGAGAGAGAGGTTCGCGCTCGACTGCGCGGCCGGGACGGCGACCGGCGTCGTGACCGGGAAGCCCTGGCGGAAGCCGAGGATCTCCACCGCCTGACCGTCCGGCACCGTCAGGCTGTAGTGGCCCGAGGCGTCGGTGACGGCGCGAGTGAGGTAGTGGGTCGCGTCGACGCGGGCATGCACGTGGGCGCCCACGACCGGCGTGGTGCCGTTCGACTCGGTGAAGGTGCCGGTGATGGTGCGGAGCGCCTGCCCGTCGGACCGTGCGATCGCCTGGCGCAGCCCGTCGATGCCCGCGCCGCCGATGTGGATCCGAGCGAAGGGCAGCTCCTTCTGCGTACAGGTCGGGAACTCCACGTCGGAGAGGTTGTGCCGGAGGATGTTCGCGCCCGAGAGCGAGAGCTGTGCCTGGATCAGGGCGTCGGGGCCGGCGTCCGGCACGAGGTTCTCGATCGCGTAGCCCGTGAGCCCGTCCGCGACGTACGCGAGGTACGGGTAGTCGATGCCGATGCGGGGCGAGAAGCCGTCGTCGGGGGCGAAGATCGGCATCGTGTAGAACTGGAGCGCGAGGCTCTCCGGCGTGCCGTATTGCAGGTCCGTCTCGCTCGTGTTCGCGACCCGCATCGTCACGTCGACGTGCTCCGCGCCCGCGGCGAGGGAGTAGTCGACCGCGGCGCGCATGCCGGCGACCGTCGAGGGCAGGGTGGTGTCGGCGATCTGGAGCAGGATCGGCACCGAAGCGAACGTGCCGACCGCACGCACGACGGCCGGCTGACCGTTCGTGCCGTCGTTCATCACGGTCACGCTCTCGGTGTGCAGCGTGTTCTTGCCGAGCAGGAACATCAGCTCGTTGAAATTCGCGGGCTCGACCATCGCGCCTCCCTGGACGCGCGCGAGGCCGACGGGCATGCCGCCCCAGGGATCGAAGTGATCGGACGGCCGCGCCGCCTCGATCGCCATCGCGACCCTGTCGTTCGCGAGGACGAAGTCGCCTTCCCGCCAGACCCGGAGCTCCTCGATCTCGTTCGAGGGGCGCGTCGGGATCATCGCGGCCGTCAGGACGCCCGCACGGGCTTCGGTCGCGCTCGCGCCGAGGGGCGCGGCGTGGCCCGTCGCGCTGCCCGTCGCGAAGTTGGCCGTGTCGGCACAGGTGGTCCTGTGGCCCTTGTTCTTGTCGCCGCAGCCCGAGAGCGGGGCGAGCGAGGCGAGCATCGCGATCGTGACGGAAAGGAGGCGGTTCCTACGCATGACGGAAACGATGCCAGAACCATTCCCGGCGCGGTAGGGGGAGGAAGCAGAAGAGCGACCGACCGGTCAGCGTTTCGTCCTGGCCTCTTCCTGGGCGCGGGCGAGCACGGGGCCGAAGGCAGCCGCGAGGCCGTGGACGGCGGGCTCGTCGAAGATCGTCTGGTGGCGACCCGGGACGTGGATCACCTCCACGCCGCCCTGGGCCAGCGCGCCGAAGCCGTTCGTCTCGTCCTCGAAGCTGCGGCCGACCCAATCGGCCTGGACCGCGGTCGCGCGGAAGAGGACGATCCGTCCGGGGTAGGGGGCGAACCGGTAGGCGTTCCCGGCCGCGAGGAGCGCGTCTTGGACCCTGCGCAGGGCGAGACCGAGGCCGGGCTCGGCCGAGGCGAGGTCGTGGTCGAACCGCTTCTTCTCGGCCCGCACGGGGGCGATCCGCTTGCCGATCTCGGTCGCCACGAGCTCGGCCTTGCCGCTCGCGCCCGGGGCCGACGCGAAGAGACCGGCGTACTCCCGGGCGCGCGCGAGGACGGGCTTCCGCGGAGGGAAGCCGGGTCCCCAGGTGTCGAAGAGCGCGAGCAGGCCGATCTCCTCGCCCACCGCGAGGAGCCGTTGCGCCATCTCGTAGGCGATGATGCCGCCGAGCGACGGGCCTCCGAGCAGGTAGGGCCCGTGCGGCTGGCGACCCCGGAGCAGCTCGACGTAGTGCTCCGCCATCGCCTCGATCGAGGTATGCGGCTCGCTGCGTCCGTCGAGCCCACGGGCCTCGAGGCCGATCATCGACGGGTCGCCCGGCAGGAGGTCGGCGAAGCGACGCGCGAAGAAGACCGTCCCGCCGACGGGATGGATCATCACGAAGGGCGGCTCGGCCGCACCCCGATGCACGTCGACGAGCAACGAGCCCGGCTTCATCTCCTCAGGTATGCCCCCAGCGCGCGACCACGCAGGCGATATTCACGATCGCCGCGAGGATCTGCAAGGGGATTCCGATCCGGAGGAAGTCGGCGAAGCGATACTTTCCGGGGCCGTACACCATCAGGTTCGTCTGGTAGCCGATCGGCGTGGAGAAGTCGGCCGAGCCGGCCATCATCAGCAGGAAGATCAACGCTCGCAGCGGCAGGTGCGTTCCCTCGAGGCATTCGGCGGCGATCGGGAACATCAGGGCGACGGACGCGTTGTTCGAGACGAACGCGTTGAGGAAGGTCGTCGCCACGTAGATCGCCGAGAGCAAACCCACCTGGCCGTAGGGCTCGGCGACGTCGACGATCAGCGAGGCCAACGCGGCCGCCGCTCCGGTCGTCTCGAGGGCCTTCCCGATCGCGAACGAGGCGGCGATGGTCACGAGCACCGGAGCGTCCACGGCGCTCCGCATCTCGGGCACGGTGATGCAGCGGGTGGCGAGCAGGACCGCGACACCGATCGCAGACGCGACCATGAGATCGAGGACCTCGAAGGTGCCGAGCCCGACGACGGAGATCAGCACGAGGCCCGCGATCCACGCCTTCCGATAGCGCGGTGGCGTGCTGTTCTCGACGCCGTTCACGAGCGAGAAGGTGCGATCGTTCCGGTAGGCGGAGACGAAGGAGGGATGCGCCTCGAGCAGGAGCGTGTCGCCCGCCTCCAGCTGGATGTCGCCGATCTTCTTCTCGATGCGCTCGCCATGGCGGTGCACGGAGAGGATCGCCGCGTTGTAGCGCGTGCGGAATTTCGCGTCGCGCACCGACTGCCCCACGAAGGGCGATTCGCGCGCGACGACGGCCTCGACGAGCTGCCGCTCTTCGCGTCGGTGCGTGAGTCGGGAGACGACGCCGTTCGCCGGCTCGAGCCCGCGCACCTTCGTGAGATCGGCGACGCTGTCGACGACGCCGGCGAAGAGGAGCTCGTCGCCTCCGGCGAGCCGGGTGTCCGGCGAGACGGCGGGCATGACCTCGCCCTTGCGCTCGATCTCGATCAGGTAGAGCCCGGGGAGATGGCGGAGGCCCGCCTCCTCGATCGTCTTGCCGACGATCGGGCTCCCTTCGCCGACGCGCATCGCGACCGTGTACTCGCGTGCGGACGAGACGTTCTCGTCGAGCGAGTCGCGGGCGGGGAGGAGCCAGCGCGAGGCGACGAGGATGTAGACGAGACCGATGATCGCCACCGGCACGCCGACCCAGGCGAGGTCGAAGAGGTGCAGGTGCACGTCGGGTGCGCGCTCGGACGCGAGGCGCGCGACGACGAGGTTCGTGCTCGTGCCGATGAGCGAGCAGGTGCCGCCCAGGATCGTGGCGTAGGAGAGCGGGATCAGCAGCTTCGAGGGGCTGATGCGGATCTGCCGCCCCCACTCCGAGACGACCGGCAGGAGCACGGCGACGATCGGGGTGTTGTTGAGGAAGGTCGAGGCGAACGCGACCGGGAACATCATGCGCGCCTGCGCGCCCGCCACGGTCTTGGGACGCCCGAGCATGCGGTTCGCGACGAGGTGGATCGCGCCCGTCTCGCGGACCGAGGCCGCCACGACGAAGAGCAGCCCGACCGTGAACACGCCCTTGTCGGCGAAGCCCTTGATCGCCTCCTCCGGCGCGAGGATGCCGACCGCGACGAGGACGACCAGCTGGCCGAGGAAGAGGACGTCCGGGGTCGCGACGTTCCACGCCATCGCGAGCAGGTTCGCGAACGTCAGGGCGAGGGTGAGCTTGGCCTGCCAGGACATGGCGCGGAGTCTAGTGGTCGACCCAGGGTGGGCAACGGAGTAGTCCCGTCATGTAGTGGGGATTAGGCCGAGCCGTCCGGGGAGGGGGGCGAGGCGTCGAAATGCGGCCGTGAAGGATCGCGGGCGGCCCGCGAGCCGTGGAAAACGCCGCGTCCTGCCATGGCAGGCTCCGCCCACGCGCCGCGCGACGAGAGCCGCGGACGCGGCCCGAGGGCGATTGTCGCGTGTCGGGTGCGTGAATTTAGCCGGCGCCGTGGGCCGCCGCGGCGCGCCGCAGGCGGTCGACGATGGCGGCGCCCAGGCCGGACTCCTCGGGCGGGATCGCGAGCACGAGATCGAGGCCGAGCCGATCGGCTTCGCGGAGCCTTCCGTAGAGGAGCCGGGCGCTCGTCGCCGGCTCGCGACCGAGGTCGAGGTCGACGACCCCGTCCGGGAGCGTGGCGTGGCCCTGCATCGCGAGCACGCCGACCCGCTGGCCGGCCGCGCGCGCGGTGAGGGCGTCGCGCGAGACGGCCTCCCGATCGGTGAGCACGACGCGCGCCCGCGGGGCGTAGTGGGCCTTCAGCATGCCGGGGGCTCGGGTCCGGCCGCGCGTCGTCCGCGTGACGGTGGTGCCGAGCACGGCCTCGATCGCTTCGATCGAGACGCCGCCCGGGCGGAGCAGCGTCGGATGCTCGCCCGTGAGATCGAGGATCGTCGACTCGAGGCCGACGTGGGCCGGGCCCCCGTCGAGCACGAAGTCCACGTCGCCGCCGAGGTCCTCGGCCACGTCGTGCGCCGTGGTCGGGCTGACCTTTCCGAAGCGATTCGCCGAGGGAGCGGCGATCCCGGAGCCGAGCCGTTCGAGCACGGCGAGCGTCGCGGGATGGCTCGGGACGCGGAGGGCGACGGTGTCCTGGCCGCCGGTCACGGCGTCGAGGACGTGCTCGGCGCGCCAGAGCACGAGCGAGAGCGGGCCCGGCCAGAAGGCCCGTGCGAGCAGGTGGGCGGTCGCCGGGATCTCCACGGCCCAGCGATCGAGCTCGCGGGCGCTCGCGAGATGGACGATGAGCGGATGGTCCGCCGGCCGGCCCTTGACGTGGAAGATCCGGCGGACGGCCTCCTCGTTCGCGGCGTCGGCGCCGAGGCCGTAGACGGTCTCGGTCGGGATCGCGACGAGGCCTCCGCGGCGCAGCACGCGCACGGCTTCGTCGATCGCCGCCTCGTCGGGGAGCTGGGCCTCGCTCATCGGGTTCTGCTCTAGCACGCGCGAAGAGGTCGGGCCGTGTGGGAGAAGAGACCGTCCCCGAACGTAGATTCCGTGTCGAGGTCCGCCGTTCCGTTCTATGCTCCCGCGCGGGGAGAGGGCGGAACGTCGCCTTCGCTGGGAATCCGAGGGGAAAGGGAGCGCGGCATGGATATCGGAGCTTCGATCAACCGAGCGTGGGAAGTCCTGAAGTCGAATCCGGGGGTCTACGTCGGCGGCGCGTTGGCGCTCGGCGTGATCAACCTGGTCATCCAGACCGTCCTCGGGTTCATCCCCATCATCGGTCCCATCATCGGCATGTTCCTCGTCGGCATCCTCTCGGGCGGCTACATGCTGGCTTGCGGGAAGGGCATGTCCGGCATGCCGGCGACCTTCGACGACCTCTGGGTCTCCTTCAAGGAGCGTCAGGTCGACTACTTCGTCGCGGGCGCCGTGATGATGTCGGGCGTCATCCTCTGCGGCATCGGCGTCATCATCACGGAGTTCCTCTTCGGCTTCGCCCTCATCATGGTGGCCGAGGGTCTCGACTGGAAGACGGCGGTCGATCGGAGCAAGGAGCTCGTCATGGCCAACGTGGGCGACGTGGCCATGTTCTTCCTCGTGGCCTTCGGTCTGAACCTCGCCGGCATGCTGGCGTGCGGCCTCGGCATGCTGGTCAGCGGTCCGCTGACGGGGCTGATGTTCGTCGGCCTCTACCTCGAGCTGAAGAACAAGCAGCTCGGGGCCGGCGGCGCTCCGGGGGCTCCGGGGGCCCCGAGCGCTCCCGGCATGCCGGGTGCCCCGGGCGGTCCGGGCCACGGCATGTACTGAGCGCCTCGCGAGAGCGACGGAACGACGAAGGGGCGGCCTCGCGGTCGCCCCTTTCGTCTTCCGTCGGTGGGCCGATCGCCCGCTCAGGGCGCGGGCGCCTTCGCGAGCTTGCTGTGGTGCTGCGAGTACAGGAAGTAGACGCCGAAGCCGATCACCAGCCAGACGGCGAGCCGGAGCCAGGTGTCGGGCGGAAGGTTGCTCATGACACCGAGGCAGGCGGCCGCGCCGAGCGGTCCCACCAGGAACGGAGCTCGGACCTTGAACGCCCGTGGAGCATCGGGGTTCGTCACGCGCAGGACCGGCACGCCGATGCAGACGAGCATGAACGCGAGGAGCGTGCCGATCGAGACGAGCTCTCCGACGAGGCTCATCGGCATCAAGCCGCCGCAGATCGCCACGAAGACGGCCGTGACGACCGTGGCGACGTGCGGGGTGTGGAAGCGTGGATGCGTCCGATCGAACCACGGGAGCAGCCCGTCGCGTGCCATCGCGTAGAAGATCCGCGTCTGGCCGAGCATCAGCACGAGGATCACCGAGGTCAGGCCGGCGATCGCGCCGATCTTCACCGAGGCCGTGAACGACGTGCGAGCCGCGACGTGCCAGCCGCGGAGCTCGACGATCCGGTCGATGCCGACCGCGATCGGGTCCGGGACCCCGAGCTCGCGGTAATTCACGACGCCCGTGAGCACGTGGGCGACGAGGACGTAGAGGGTCGTGCAGATGGCGAGCGAGCCGAGGATGCCGATCGGGAGATCGCGCTTCGGATTCCGGGTCTCCTGCGCGGCCGTCGAGACCGCGTCGAAGCCGATGTAGGCGAAGAAGACGACCCCCGCGCCGGTGAGGACGCCGCCGAAGCCCCAGCCGTAGCGGCTGACCTGCTCGCCGTGCACGAGGACCTGCTCCGCCGCGGGGACGAGCGAGGCGAGGCCGCCGGCGGCCGGGTTCACGAGGAGGTTCGCGTCCGAGACGACGCCGAAGCCGAGCGCGATGAACACGACGACGATGACGACCTTCACGACGACGATCAGGTTGTTGACCCATGCCGCCTCGCGGATCCCGCGGTAGAGGATGGCCGCTGCGACGAGCGAGATCAGCGTCGCGGGCACGTTGAAGTATCCCGAGACGTGCGCGCCGTTCGCGAGCTCGACCGTCTCCCAGGGACCCTTGGTCAGGCGCACGGCCCACTCCGGGAAGTCGATGCCGAGCGTCTTGTGGAAGAGCGAGTACACGTAGCCCGACCAGGCCGCCGAGACCACGACGGCGCCGAAGGCGTACTCGAGCACGAGGTCCCAACCGATGATCCAGGCGAGGAGCTCGCCCATCGTCGTGTAGGTGTACGCGTAGGCCGAGCCGGCGATCGGGATCATCGCGGCGAGCTCGGCGTAGCACACTCCCGCGAGCGCGCAGAGGATGCCGCCGATCACGAAGCTGAAGACGATCCCGGGCCCTGCGTATTGCGCCGCGGCCGCACCGGTCAGCGAGAAGATGCCCGCGCCGATGATCGCGCCGATCCCGAGCATCGTCAGGTGCAGCGCACCGAGATGACGCTTGAGCCCTCCCGCGTGCCCGTGCTCGACGTTCGGATCGCCCGCTTCGGCGAGGACGGTTTCGAGCGATTTCTTCCGCAACAGATCCATGCTTCCCCCACCGGCGACCGCGGCCCGGGTCCGGCGCGCATGGTAGCCTCGCTCCGGCAGGACGACCATGCAGACGAAGCGAACGAAGATCCGGGACGTGCTCCTCCTCGCCCCGCCGGTGTCCGGGGTGCGCATCAAGGGCTGGGCCCGCACCGTGCGGGACAGCAAGAACGTGGTCTTCGTGGCCGTGAACGACGGGAGCTGCCTCGCGAGCCTCCAGGTCGTCGTCGGCCCCGAGGTGGCCGGATTCTCGGAGGCCCAGCACCTCACGACGGGCAGCGCCGTCGAGGTGATCGGCGAGCTCGTGCCCTCGCCTGCCAAGGGGCAGCCGGTGGAGCTCCGCGCGACGGAGCTCGAGGTCATCGGCCGCGCCGACCCGAGCTTCCCCCTCCAGAAGAAGCGGCATTCGTTCGAGTTCCTCCGCGAGATCGCCCACCTCCGCGTGCGCACCAACACCTTCGGCGCCGTCTTCCGCATGCGGTCGGCGCTCGCGCAGGGCGTGCACCGCTTCTTCGCCGAGCGGCGCTTCGCCTACGTCCACACGCCGATCCTCACGGCGAGCGATTGCGAGGGCGCGGGCGAGATGTTCCAGGTCACCACGCTCGACCTCGCGAACCCGCCACGCAAGGAGGGACGGGTCGACTTCGACACGGACTTCTTCGCGAAGCCCGCGATGCTGACGGTCAGCGGGCAGCTGAACGGCGAGTGCTACGCGATGGGGCTCGGCGAGATCTACACCTTCGGTCCGACCTTCCGCGCGGAGAACTCGAACACGAGCCGCCACGCCGCCGAGTTCTGGATGATCGAGCCCGAGGCCGCGTTCTACGACCTCGACGACGACATGACGCTCGCCGAGGACTTCGTGAAGTACCTCCTCCGCGTCGCGCTCGAGGAATGCGCCGAGGACCTCGCCTTCTTCGACGAGCACGTCGAGAAGGGCCTGATCGCGCGGCTCCGGGCGGTGGCCGAGGCCGACTTCGCCCGCATCTCCTACACCGAGGCCGTCTCGATCCTCGAGAAGAGCGGCCGTGCCTTCGAGTTCCCGGTCGCGTGGGGCAAGAACCTGCAGGCCGAGCACGAGCGCTACCTGACGGAGGAGGCGATCGGGAAGCCCACGTTCGTCGTGGACTACCCGAAGGAGATCAAGGCGTTCTACATGCGGCGCAACGACGACGGGAAGACGGTCGCCGCGATGGATCTCCTCGTGCCGGGCATCGGCGAGCTCATCGGCGGCTCGCAGCGCGAGGAGCGCCTCGACGTGCTCGAGCGCGTGATGCGCGAGCACGGGCTCTCGGTCTCGGACTACGAGTGGTATCTCGACACGCGTCGCTTCGGCACGACGCCGCATGCCGGCTTCGGCCTCGGCTTCGAGCGACTGCTCATGTACGTGACGGGCATGGAGAACATCCGCGACGTAATTCCGTTTCCCCGCACGCCCAGGCACTGCACGTTCTGAGGTATCGTCGCGGGATGAACGATCTGGAAGCGCTCTCCGCACGCATCGCGGCCCTCGAGGCGATCGAGGCCATCAAGCAGCTGAAGGCCCGCTACTGGCACGCGTGCGACCGCAAGGACGTCGAGGCCGTGCGGGCCTGCTTCGCCGACGGGCCGATCGAGATCGACTACGACGGGACCGGCGCGCACGACCACCGCGACAAGCTCTACGAGGTCTTCAAGGCGATCTCGCTCCACGACAACGTCGTCGAGCACCACCACGGTGGGCCGCCGCAGATCACCCTGCTCTCGGGCACGGAGGCGAAGGGGGTGTGGAGCCTCTCCTACCACCTCGCGGACACCAAGAAGGGCACGATCCACCACGTCGGCGGCTACTACGACGACGGCTATCGCCTCGTCGAGGGCGAGTGGCGGATCGTGCGCACGCGCTTCCGCGTCTGCTCCGCCGCGGCCTACCGGTGGAAGGAAGGGGCGCTGAAGGTCCTGCACCTCGGCGCGAAGCTCGGCGGCTGACGTTCAGCCGTCGCTCGGAGGCGACTCGAGATCGTCGACGCCCACGCGCGTGCGTGGCGTGAGCCGCTCGATCGCCTCGGCCGCCTCGGCGTCGCCCGGGGCCGCGCGCTGCACCTGTTTCCAGGCGTCGAGGGCCTCGAAGCGGTTCGCGAGCGGGCCTTCCCAGGTGCGAGCGAGCTCGCGGAGGATCGCGAGCCGTGCGATCGAGCCCGTCGGCGCACGCTTCTGCGCCTGGTCGAGCGCGAGCAGGAGGTCCTGGTGCCGCCCCGCCTTGGCGAGCGACTCCCGATGGCGGGAGCGGACGCGATCGTCGTCGGGATCCATCGCGATGAGACGGAGGTACGCGTCCGCCGCCTCGTCGTAGCGCTCGTGCACGTAGAGGAGCTGTGCCTTCTGGCGGAGCAGGGCGCAGGCGTCGGCCGCGTCGATCGAGGCCTCCACCCGCTCCTCGAGCACGCGATCGAGATCCTCGTCCCGTCCGGCCGTCGTCCCGTAGTCGACGAGCGCGATCAAGAGGGGCTCGTTGCCCGGCGTCTCCGCGATGGCGTCGCGGAGCAGCTCGAAGGCCCCGTTCGGATCGGAGAGCGCCGTGCCGACGAGGTGCGCGGCGCGGAGGTAGAGGGCGTCCTTGAGGGGCCGGCGCGTGTCGCGCGCACGTCCGACGAGCGTGCTCGCCAGCGTGCGGCGCAGCCGGTCGGTCGCATGCGTCGCGTCGGCGAGGTGGGCGGCACTCTCCACGTGGTCGCAGAGGCCCTCGTCGGCGTGCCCGAGATCGATCGCGCGGACCAGGAGGCGCTCCACCCGATCGAGGTCGCCGTCCTTCCGCACGAGGATCTCGGCGGCGTCGACGAGCGCGATCACCGCTTCTTCGACCTCGTGCGCCTTCGGCTCCACCCCGTCGCGGCGCGCGCGATCGAGGCGTCGTCCGAGCTCGGCACCGAGCGCCTCGCGCGTCGCGGCGCGCTCGTCGACGCGATCCTCGGGGAGTCGGCTCGAGAGGTCGCGCAGGGCCTCGAGATCGAAGGGGGCGGCCTTCACCCAGGCGCGGAGGGCGTCGAGCGCCTTCGCGTCGTCCGGCACCGAGCCCGCGTGCAGCTCGAAGAGACGCTTGGCGATGCCGGAGCGGATCGAGGGTTGCGTCACGAGCGCCAGCTGATCCCAGAGCGCGGCAGCGAGCTTCTCGGGCTCGCCGAGCTCCTGGTAGACGGAGGCGAGCCGCGCGACGGCCGGCACGAACGAGGGATCCGTTCGGCGGATCGAGAGGAGCTGCGCCTCGCCGGCGCTCGGATCGAGCAGGTGGTCGAGCAGGACGGTGGCTCGCTCCATGCCGAGCTCGCGACGCTCGGCGGCGTCGCTCGTCCGCTCGAGGCGGACGGCCGCGAGCTCGGCGAGCTCGTCCCAGGCCTCGGTCTTGCGAGCGTGGGCGAGGAGGGCGAGCAGCGCCTCGTCGTCCTCCCGGATCGTCCGCATCTCGCGGTAGGACTCGGCCGCGAGCGCCGGCTCCTTCATCACGTCGCGGAGCAGGCGGGCCCGGTCGCGGAGCAGCGAGAAGCGCATCTCGTCGTTCGGGGCGCGGATCGCGAGCTCGTCGAGGAGCTGGGCGAGGGCCGTGTGGCGCGAGGTCGACTCGTAGATCCGTCGGAGGTGCAGCGCGACGTCGTCCCGATCGGGGGCGAGCATCCGTGCGTCCTCGTAGCAACGGAGCGCGTGCTCCACCTGGCCGAGCCGCTCCTCGTGGAGCCGCGCGAGCCGTGCGAGGACGTCGGGCTTCTTCGCGTCGGGCTCGGCGACGACGCGGCGTTCGAGCGCTTCGACGAGGCGCTCGGGATCGCCGCTCTGCTCGGCGAGGCGCTCGAGCGTGTCCACCGCGACGCGATCGCTCGGATCGATCGCGAGCAGGCGGAGGAGCGTGGTCCGCGCCGCATCGTGCTGTGCGAGCCCCTCGACGAGGACGCGGGTCAGCGCGTGGAGGGCGGCGACGCGGGCCTCGTCGTTCGTCGCCGTCGCGACGGCCTCGCGATGGAGATCGGCGACCTCGGCCAGGGCACCGGCCGCCGCGAGCTCGGCGACGAGGGCGTTGCGCGCGTCCTCGTCGCCCGCGTCCTGGGCCCGGTAGGCGCGGAGGGTGGCGACGAGCGAGGCCGGCTCCACGCGGACGTCGCGATGGAGCTCGAGCAGCCGGAGGAGCGCGGCCTTGCGCTCCGATTGGCTCCCGAGATGGAGCGCCTCCCACGAGAGGACGGAGGCGACCTCGTTCTGCCGGCCGGCCCGGCCGAGCCGCTCGACGAGGGCGTCGCGCGAGCTCGCGTCGGTCATGTCGCCCTGGGCCAAGCGATAGAGCGCCTCGATGGCCGCGCCGGGATCGTCGAGCTCCTCCTCGGAGACGCGGGCGATTTCGCGGAGGAGGCGCTTCTTCTCGGGAATCTCGGTGACGACCTCGACGAGCCGGTGCAGCAGCGCTCGGCGCTGCGCGTGCTCTCCCCGCGCCGCATGCACGTCGGCGAGGGCCCGGAGCGCGGCCTCGTGCGTCGGCGCGAGCTCGAGGACGGTCGTCGCGAAGAGCCGAACCGCGTCGAGGTCCTCGTGGGCCTTCGCCCGGGACAAGAGACCGAGCGTGCGCGCGATGCGCGCGTCGAAGCCGTCGTCGACGAGGGCCGCGTCGAGGAGGCCGGCGGCTTCGACGAAGCGGCCGTCGTCGGCCAGCAGCGCGACCGCGAGCTCGGCGAGGTCCGCGTCCATCGGGCCGCCGAGGAGCGGGTCGAGGATCGTCAGCGCGTCGGCCAGTCGATCGTGGGCGACGTAGAGGCTCGCGAGCCGGCGCCGGAGCAGGCTCGCACGCGCGTCGTCCGGGGCCTCGCGGAGCGCCGCGAGCCAGCGATGGGCGAGCTCGTCCGGGCGCCGCGAGGCGCGGTCGCTCGCCTCGAAGAGCGAGAGGCCGACCGGATGGGTCGGCACGAGGTCGAGCGCCATCGCGAGGAAGGGCTCGGCCTCGTCGTCGGGCAGCCGCCGCGCGAGCTCGACGAGCAAGTCGGCCGAGCGGGAGAGGTCGGCCTTGCCAGCGTCCGTGCCGCGCGAGCGCACCGCCCGGGTGAGCAAGACCGTCGCGAGCTCGTGGAGCAGGCCGAGGTCGTCGGGGGCGAGGGCGAGGGCCGCCGTCGCCGCGTCGATCGCTCCTTCGAGGTCGACGGGCGGCGAGAGGCGCTCCCGACCGAGCTCCCGGAGGAGCGCGATCCGGCGTGGTCCGTTCCGTTCGGCGTCGGCGAGCAGCGCGAGGAACGCCCGCACGTCGTTCGAGCGACGCGCCTTCCGCGCCACCTCGAGCCCCTCGTCGAGAGCCTGGACGAGCTCCCCATCGAGGCCGTGGGCCTCCCGGAAGTGGGCGAGGGCGCGGTCGATCCGGCCGGGCAACGTGGAGGCGGCCCGGGCCATGGCGAGGTGGACGTCCGCGCGCTCCTCCGCGCTCGCGCCGAGCGCGACCAGCTTCGCGAGCCAGCGTTCGAGGAATTCGAGGTGACGGTGCACGTCGCGGCCGTCCGTGCCGAGGCGGACCACGGAGTTCGCTGCGAGGGCTTGGCGGGGATCGAGCTCGATCGCCCGCTGGTAGGCCTGCCGGGCGCGCTCGAGCCTGTCGGCCGCCTCGAGGAAGAGCCCGGCCTCGGCGAGGAGCGCCGCCGACGCCCGCGGATCCGGGTCTCGGGAGGCGCGTTTCTCGAGAGCCTCCGCGAGCTCGAAGTACGCCTTCGCCTCGTGTAGCGCCGACCGCAGGGCCGCGTACGCGAGGTCGTCGTCGGGGGTGCGGGCGAAGCGTTCGCGGAGCTCGACCAGGGGCGACTGCATCATCCGGTGAAGAGGCTAACACGCGAGGGGGCCAGCCCTTCCATGTGTGCACATGTCCCACCTTTGGCTTGACTGCCAGGCCGCCTCGCCATAAGTGACCGCCCGTTACGTCCTCTGGTTCGCGGTCCTTTCAGGAGGTCGACATGCGAACGCGCGTCTTCGCCATCGCGACGCTGGTCTTCGCACTCTCGGGGTTCGGTTTCGCGAGCTTCTCGACGTACGACTTCGCCCAGCACCTCGACCGCCAGGTCCACGACATCCACTGCAGCTTCGTTCCGGGGCTCGTGGCGGCGTCGTCCGAGACCTCGGGCTGTCAGCTCACCTTGATGAGCCGGTATTCGTCGGTGCTCCGCACGCAGTTCTGGGGAGGGATCCCCATCTCGCTGCCCGGCATGAGCGTCTTCGCCTTCCTCGCCTTCTTCGCGACCTACCTGCTCTTCAGCGGGGCCGACCGCGACAAGAAGGTCACGTCCTTCACCGTGGCGGCCTGGGCGCTCCCGGTGTTGACGTCCTGCGTGATGGCCTATTTCGCGCTCGTCGAGCTCGATGCCGTCTGCAAGCTCTGCATCGGCATCTACACCTCGAGCCTCTTCGGCTTCCTGTCGGCGCTCGGTCTCCACCTCTCCGCCGGCGCCGAGCCCTCGATCGACCTCGGCGCCGCCGACGCGACGCAGGTCAGCGGACCGCCCGCCGCGCTCGCGCCGAAGCGCTCGGTGCTCTGGGCGATCCCGCTCGCCGGTCTCTTCGTCCTCCTGCCCGCCTCGGCCTACGTCGCGGCCATGCCGGAGTACGCGGCCTTCGCGGGTGGCTGCGGCGAGCTCACGCAGAAGGAGGACCGCTACAACGTCCTCGTCCCGCTCACGGCCGCGCCGAACGGCGTCCCGGCCATCGAGGTCCTCGACCCGCTGTGCTCGGCCTGCAAGGCCTTCGAGGGGCGCCTCGAGTCCTCCGGCCTCGACGAGCGCCTGAACCGCAGGGCGCTGCTCTTCCCGCTCGACGACGAGTGCAACTGGATGGTCTCGAGCGCCCTCCATCCGGGAGCGTGCGCGGTCTCGGAGGCGATCCTCTGCGCCCCGAGCCAGGCGAACGACATCCTCGCCTGGTCCTTCGCGAACCAGACGCAGATCATGCAGGCCGAGCGCGCGACGGACGGCGCGGCGGCGCGCATGGTGACGGCGCAGTTCCCGAGCACCCAGGGCTGCGTCGGCTCGACGCGCATCCGCTCGCAGCTGCACCGCGGGCTCCGCTGGGCCGTCCAGAACGAGCTGCCGGTCCTCACGCCGCAGCTCTTCGTCGACGGCAAGAAGCTCTGCAACGAGGACACGGATCTCGGCCTCGAGTACTCGCTCACGCAGATGCTCGAGCGCCGCGCGGGAGTCGCCCGATGAAGAACCTCGCCACCGCCATCGCCGCCACGCTCCTCCTGCTCCTGCCGACGGCGCTCGCCTTCGGCTGGGTCCGCCAGGCGAACCACCGCATGGTCGAGCAGGCCGCCGCCGCGGCCGCCGAGCCCCAGGCCGCCGTCGCCCAGAACGCGAACGCCGGCTACTGCACCCCGGAGCTCAAGCAGATCCTCCGTCGCGTGCTCCAGTCCTGCGGCCTCCTGCAGTCGGGCGGCGTCCGCGGCTGCCAGCCGGCCGACGCGGCCCAGGTCGCGGCCCTCTCGGGCGGGGACTTCAACGCGCTCTTCCTCCCGATGGCGCAGCGTGCGGGCGTGGTCCAGTTCGACCTCGACAGCGCGACGCTCGACCCCCAGGACACCGAGCTCGTCGATCGGATCTTCGCGGACCAGCGCGGCGCGAGCTACTTCTTCGTCGTCTCGCGCTCCTCGCCCGAGGGCTCCGTCCAGCACAACCGCGAGCTCTCGGAGCGGCGCGCGAACGCCGTCCTCGAGCACCTCCGCGGCCGCTTCCAGGATCCGGACCTCGACCGCGAGGTCGGTCTGCTCTGGCTCGGCGAGGAATTCGCCCAGCTCGACGAGCAGTTCTGCTCCTGGCAGCGCAGCGGCGCCGGCAACGGTCGTTGCGACACCGAGGATCTGAACCGCAGCGCGTTCATCGCGTGGATCGACTGCCAGCTCTGAGGCCCACGGTGCGCTTCCTCCACGCTTCCCCCCTCGCGCTCGGTCTCGCTCTGGCCCTGGGCTGCGGCGGCGATTCGACCCCGACCGACCCGGCCGCCGCCGGCTCGCGCTTCGAGTCCGTGCAGACGGTGCAGGGCGACGTCGATCAGGTGCTGCGCGACAACTGCGACACCGCGCACGACGCGGCGTCCGCGCCGACGTGGCACTGGCCCACGACCAACGCGCCCGTCGCCTCGGAGCCCGGCAAGTGGACCTGGGTGAACTTCTGGGCCACCTGGTGCCATCCCTGCGTCGAGGAGCTCCCGATGCTCCAGCGCAAGCTCTCGAGCGGACCGATGGGGGTCGTCTTCCTCTCGGTCGACGCCGACGACGCGACGGTCGCACGGTTCAAGACCGAGCACGCCTTCGAGGGCTCGCTCCCCCGCGTGCCCGACCAGGCCGCGTTCGACGCCTCGATGCGGGCGTCGGGCATCGCGAGCCCGGGCTCGCTGCCGATCCACGTCCTCGTCGATCCCTCGAACAAGGTGCGCTGCGTCCGCGCCGGGGCCGTCGAGGAGCGGCACGTGGACGCGGTCCTCGGGGCCCTGGGGACCGCTCCCTCCCGCCCCCGCATCCGCTGATCGCTGCGCCCGGTCAGTGGTGCGGGGGAGGCGTCGCCCCGCCCGGGGCGTGGTGGCCCTCGCCGGCCGCGGCCGCGCCGTGCCGGCCCTCCCGGGCCTCGTGCTCGGCTCCGCCTTCCTGCGTCTCGTCCTGCGGATGCATGCGGAGGATCGCGGCGTGCTGCACCGAGAGCAACGACTGCGGGGCGATGCCGCCTCCGATGCTGACGAGGGCGATCATCAGGCCGACGATCTGCTCGCGGGGGAGCAGGTCCTCGACGCCGCGTGCGGTCGAGCTGTGGTCGTCGCGCCGCGTTCCGCCGAGGAACGTACGGCTCCAGGCGTGCAGGATCGTGTAGCCGTTCAGCGCCGGGCCGAGGAGGCCGACGGCCGCGATGATCGGATGGATCGCGAAGGCCCCGTGCATCAGCAGGTCCTCGCCGACGAAGCTCAGCGATCCCGGGAAGCCGACCGAGGCGATGCCGAACACGAAGAAGAAGGTCGCCATCTGCGGCGTCGTCCGGATGAGGCCTCCGAACTCCTGCATCAGGCGCGAGCCCGTGCGGCCCTCGAGCGCCCAGGTGAGCAGGAGGAGGCCGGCGATGCCGCTGCCGACCGCGATGCCCTGGAGCATGGCGCCGGCGAGGCCCTCGGTGTCGTGCGCCGCGAGGCCGAGCATGATGAGCCCCGACTGGCTGATCGCCATGAACGCGATCTTCCGGCGGAGACCCCGCTGCACGTAGGCGAGCAGGGCCCCGTAGAGGATCGTGATCATCGCCAGCGTCTGCAGCGGGAGCATGTACTTCGAGCACGCGACGGGCAGGAGCGGGAAGGCGATGCGGGCCAGCGTGTACGCGCCCACGTGGACGCTCGCGAGCATGACGCCGATGCCGAGCGGCCCTTCCTCGACCGTCATGGGCAGCCAGGAGTGGAAGGGGAAGAGGAAGCTCCGGACGAGCACGAAGACGACGACGAGGGTGAAGACGGTCGCCTGCACGCCCGCGGGGATGCCCACGCGCTGCAGCTCGAGGAGGTCGAAGGGCGTGTCGAGCCCCTGCGCGCGTCCCTCGTGTCCGAGCATCATGACGGCGAAGACGAGCGGGATGGACCCCGCGAGCAGGTAGGCGCCGTAGATCGACGCCGCCCGCTCGCGCGTCGCCGAGCTGCCGTGCGTCGCGACGAGGAAGAATCCGGGGAGGAGCGCGAAGGTCGAGAACGCGAGGAAGACGCCGAGATCCATCGCCTCGAAGATGCCGAGCGTGGCGGCCTCGAGGAGGAGCACCGCCGCGAGGTAGCCGCGATCGAGCTCGTAGCGCGGCGCCGAGAGGAGGACCGAGAGCGTGAGGCCGGCCGTCATCGGCAGGAGCAGGATGCTGAGCCCGTCGACGCCCAGGCGGTACCGCACGCCGATGATCGGGAGGCGGAGCCCCGTCTCGACGAGCTGCATCGAGTCGAGGTCCTTCACGAAGAGGAGGAGCGCGGCGAACGCGAGACCGAGGCCGAGCACCGCCGAGGAGATCGCGATGCGTCGGCTCGCGGCGACGTCGCGCACGGCGAGCACGAGGATCGCTGCGAGCGTCGGGACGATCAGCAGGATCGAGAGGATGGGGATGCCGAAGTGGGTCGTGACGAGGGAAGGCATGGGACCTCTCAGCGGCTCCCGATGACGAGGACGATCACGGAGAGCACCGCGAACGCTCCCGAGAGGAGGAGGAAACGAGCGAGGGGATTGGCGGCCACGGCCCTCGCCCGGGAGCGGGCGCCGCCGTTCGCGACCGAGTCCGTGACGAGCCCGTGCGCCTCGTGGTCCTCCGCCTCGGCGACCACCCGCGTCTCGATCGCGGAGCCCGTCGGGAGGAGCAGCTGCTCGAGCCGGTCGAGGCGGAGCGCGAGCCAGGTGAGCGGCCAGACGAGGAAGCGCTCGAGGACCTCGTCGAGGTGGAACCGGGCGATGGCGAAGGCGTAGAGCCGAGGGGAGATCTGCTGCGCCTCGGCGGTGCTCGGCCAGTCGTAGAGGCGGCCGGTGTCCTGCGCGTCGCGCAGGGCCGAGGGCGCCCGCAGGAGCTGGTAGCCGCGGAGCACGGCGTGTGCACAGAGCAGGAAGAACGCGACGCCGTAGAAGCCGAGGCCGATGAGCGCGACCATCACGCCGATCTGACCCATCGCGGCGTACGCGAGGCGCGACTTCACGTCGGTCTGCACCCGTCCGACGATCTCGCCCTGGATCGCCGTGAGCACGCCGACGAGCACGATGCCCGCCTTCGCGATGGGGGAGAGCTCGAGCACGGGCGCCGAGCGGAGCAGGAGGTACACGCCGCCGTGGACCGAGATGGCGCCGTAGAAGAGCGCGCTCGAGGGCGTCGGGCCCTCCATCGCGCGGGGCAGCCAGTTGCCGAGCGGGAAGAGGGCGGACTTGCCCGACGCCGCGAAGAGGAGCGCGAGGCCGATGAGCGCCGCGCCGAGCGTCGTGACGTGCTCGGGGCCTCCGTGTCCCTCCGCGTGTCCGCCGAACACGAGGTCGGCGAACTCGGTCGAGAGACCCTCGGAGTGCATGATCAGGGTGGCCACGAGCAGGCCGGCGTCGGTGAAGCGATAGGTCGCGAACGCTCGGAGCGCGGCCTGCACCGGCTGCGTCCGATCGCGGAAGAACGCGATCAGGAGCGCGGAGCAGATGCCGACGATCTCCCAGCCGAAGAAGAGCGTCTCGTAGCTGTCGCCGAGGACGAGGAGCATCATCCCGGACGTGAAGAGCGAGGTCAGGAGGAAGAAGCGCGCATAGCCCTCTTCCTTGTGGAGGTAGGTCACGGCGAATCGGGCCATGACCCACGTCACGACCGTCGTGAGCAGCGCCATCGCCGACGACAGTCGGTCCACGAAGAGACCCACGCGGAAGCCGTAGTCGCCGACCTGGAACCACTGGCCGTAGTGGATCACCCACGCGTGCTGGGCGTTCGGGAAGAAGAAGGCGCAGACGAAGGCGTAGAGGGCCGCCACGACGGAGAGGCCGATCGCCGTGAGCGAGGCGCGCCCGATCAGGCGCTCGGTCATCGGCACGTGCAGCTTCCGGAGCAGCCCGAGCACGAGGAAGACCGAGGCCGGCCAGAAGGGCGCGGTCCCCACGAGGTAGCGAAGGAGGACGTCTCTAAGCATGAGCCTCTTCCCCGTGCCCTGCGGCGGGCTGCGGGTTCCGCCCGTCCGTTCCGACGAAGCAGAGCGGGAGGTAGTCTGGCCCCTTGCCCCGGTACCAGTCCATCGAACGCCGGACGGTCGCCAGCTGCGGGGTCTCCTCCTTCCACGGGACGAAGCCGTGGCCGCGGACGAAGCGGTGCAGCTCGCCCGTCTCGGGATCGATCGTCACCAGGTGGAGCCATTCGTTGCCGACGAGCTCCTGGATCGCCGGTTGGTTCTCGTAGATCGTCGCGAGGTGCCGGGTCTCGGCCTCGCAGACGAGGAGGAGGCGCACGGGCTCGTGAAGCTCCACGCCCTGGCGCGGCAGGCCGATCTTGATGTCGCCGAGCGTGCCGTCCATGACGCCGAGCAGGCCTGCGAGGTTGTGGGGGAGCTTCGTGCCCGAGCCGAGCCTCGCGTCGTCGACGAGCGCGAAGTAGTACTGGAGACTGATGCCCGCTCCGACGGGGCCCGCCGCGAGCAGGATGCGCTCGAGGATCTTACCTTCCGGATCGGTCGTCGGATCGTACGAGATGAGGAAGGCGCGCCGGTCGAGGTAGAGGCCCTGCGTGAGGCTGCGCCTTCCGATCACGCAGATCGCGTTGCCCTGGTGGCCGAGCTCGGGGCGCGGCTGGGAGAGGTCGACCGCCCGGCTCCGGACGTGCTCGAGCGCCTCCTCGGGCGACGGATCCGAGGGCGCCGAGTCGAAGCGCCGGCAGCGCTCGTGCGCCGAGAGCTCGCAGGCGACGTCGAGCGCGCGCCGCAGCTGATCGAGGTCGCCGAGGTGCGTCTCGGGGACGTTCTCGAGATCGTAGAGGATGACGGTGTCCGAGCAGGTGTCGTGCTCGGCGCCGATGAAGTGGGCGTCGTCCGGGATGTCGATGCCGACCTCGCGGAGGCCCGCGCGGACCTCGGGACGATTCGCCATGTGCGCGAACGCGCGGCCGTTCGGACCGCCGTGGCGGCCGCCGCACGCGCCGCAGTCGTAGGCGGCGAGGTGCGGGTTGTTCACGCTGTTCGAGCCGTGGCCGACGATGACCACGAGGCGCCCGAAGTGATGGACCATCCCCATGTTCTCGAGCGTCAGGCGGACGCGGACGATCTCCTCCTCGGTGGTGAAGCCGATCTGCAGCTCGCCGTCCCGCTTCGGCTTCGACTCGTCCCGGGTGGTCGTGAGCTTCGTGTGGGGCATCGGGAAGAGGCGGTCCTCGAAGCGCCGGACCGCCTTCTGCGCGAGGGTCGGCGCGAGGATGCGCGTCGTGAACGGCGCCACGGCCAGGGGGCCGAGCGCGGCGGTGAGGATCGGCCCGGCGGGAAGCGTCCGCGTCCCGCGGTACACGCTGGAGCGGAACTTCGCCCACACCTCGCGCCGCTGCTTGCGGATCGCGAACGTCGCCTCGTGGCCGTCCTCCGCGACCTCGTCCACCTCGTGCCGCGGGTCGACGACGATCGGGCAAAGGGCCGAGCTCTCGAGGTCGTCGAGCGCCCGATAGCGGATCGCGACGCCGAAGAAGCCCGCGACGGCCCAGGTCTCGAAGTCGTCCGACTGCTCCTCCATGTGCCGCCGGAAGGATTCCTCGCGATCGTCCATGCAGAAGATCAGCTGGAACCGGGGCCGCTTGCCGGGGCGCGTGGCCGTGGGGCCGACCCGACGGCGGTTCTGATCGAGTGCGCCGAGGAACTGACGGTACACGTGCTGCTCGTACGCTTCGTGCCAGACACGACGGCGCTCGAGCTCGTCGAAACGCTCGAGGCGACGGACGACGAAGAGCCGCTCGGTCATGCCGAGCCGCGCGAGCTCCGGCGTGGCGAGCCCCGCGAGCTGGCTCACCTGGAAGAGCACGTGGGCGGCGTCGAACTCCGAGCGATCGGGCGGCTCCACCCGCGCACCGAACTTCATGCGCACGTACTTCGTGATGCCGCGGATGGGTCCGTTCCATCCGAGGTGGCGGCTCGCGACCTCGCGGATGGCGTGCCGCTCGAGGACGAGCCGGACCGCGAGGTACTCCATCAGCGAGACGCGCGGCGCGCCCACGGCGAGCTCCTCGGGCCGGTGCTCGAGACGGTGGAAGAGGCCCGCCCAGCCCGGGAGCGCGAGCAGGACCCGCTCGACGTACTCGGTGTACGTGTCCGGCTTCACCCCGAGATCGTCGAGCGACGCGAGCACGAGATCGATCGCCGGCGTGTTCGCGTGGGTCGTCACGAGCTCGCGCGTGGCGTCCGCGATCCAGCCGCGCGAGACGAGGCCGTGGCCGAGCACCGAGCGCGTCGCCGCGAGGAAGCCGTCCTTCCTCCCGGGCAGCGTCCAGTCCGCCGAGCCCTGGTCGAGGAAGGACATGCAGAGGCGGATCATCAGCGGATCGACCCGTTCTCCCGGATGCTCGCCCGCGACGACGCCGAGCAGATCCGCGACGGTGCGATCGCGGCCCACGCGCGTCAGCAGGGGCGGATCGTCCGAGTACGTCGCCGAGACGGGAAGGGCGATGGCCGAGCAGTGCGCGTGGAGCGTGCCGACGGCGAGTTGCTCCGCATCGTGGGCGAGCAGCTCCTCGAGCTCGAGCAGGCTCGCTCCGATCTCGAGCGTGGCGCGGAGCACGGGGGAGGCCGCCGCGTGCTCGCGAGCGAGGTAGCGGGCGCGCGCCTCGGCGTCGCCCGGCGCCTCGCAACGCTCGTCCACGAGCGCGAGGTAGCCCTGCCGCTTCGCCTCCGGGATGCCGAGGCGATCGAGGAGGGCGGCGACCGGATCGGCGGGGCCGCCGAAGATGCGGGCGAAGAAACCCTTCCTCCGCTTCGGCTCGGCGTCCGGGAGCTCGTAGCCGACGAGCGCCTCGACCGCGTCGCGGAACGTCAGGTCGACGCCGACGCGATCGAGCAGTTCGCGCGCCCAGGCGGAGCTCTTGTTCGTCATCGCCGCGGCCAGGCCTTCCGGCACGTCGGTCCGGAACCGACGCCGGAGGCCCCGTTCGCTCGTCTGCCACGCGAGCGTCTCGGGCGTCTCCCGGTAGATGGGGTACCGGAGCGCGATCGAGTCGACCTCTTCGGCCGTGAGCTGCACCGAGAGGGCCACGTCGTCGCGCATGCCGCTCGTCAGATCCTCCGGCGTGCCGAGGTCGCGCCGGAGCCGGAGCGCGACGGAGAGGTCGGCTTCGTCGATGCGCCCGCGCCGGAATTCCTCGCGGTAGCGAGCCTCCGAGAAATAGCCCTCCGCGCCCGTGCGCTTCCGCACGTGCTCGATCGCCTCGTGGAAGGGCATGTGCTGGAACAGCATCAGCTGGTTCAGCGCGACGAAATTGGAGAGCGCGCCCTGGTGGGGAAGGGACTTCGCCGCTTCGGTGAGGGCGGCCCGGAGGTCCGCTCGCCGGGACGCTTCGTCCTGGGGAGGGCGCGAGGGACGCATCGAGACGCGGGGTGAAGCCATGGAGGAGAAGCGCTCCGCCGTGTCAGAGCCGGACGGGGACCGTCCGGGTTCGACCCGACACGTTATGGGATACGGAGCGGCACCCTTTCGGGCAAATGAAGGTGGAGGCGCCCGAGGTCACGTCCCCAGGGTACCGGCTGCACGCCCGAACGCACGAATTCCGCTGGATCCGTGGCTCTCGGCCGTCCCCGTGCGCGGGTCCGCCGAACGTTAAATCCGTGTCAGCATCAGTTCGTGACGTGAACCAACGTGCCCTGCTCGTCCGGCTGCGTGAAGACGCCGTGCAGCCCGGGGGGAAGGGCGGGGCTCGTCGCGAACTCGAAGAAGCGGCGTGCGTCGCGCGGGGCGAGATTCACGCATCCGTGGCTCGTCTTCAGCCCGAAGCGGTCGTGCCAGAAGGCGCCGTGGAGGGCGTAGCCGCCCTTGAAGTACATGACCCAGGGCACGTCCTGGATGAAGTAGGCCCCGCTCGGGTTGTCCTCGCTGTCCATCCGCGCCGTGATGTGTCGGGACTCCAGGCGGTAGGTGCCGGTCGGGGTCGGATGCTGGTCGTCGCCCGACGAGATCAGCGTCACGAACTTCATCTCGCGTCCCTCGTAGAGCGCCGCGAACTGGTTCCGGAGGTCGACGTGGATCCAGCGCTCGCCCTCGTGGAGGCCGCTCGGCAGGCGCTCCACCTCGTGCACCCGCGCGACCTGCATGTACGGGATCCACTTGCCGCCCTCGACTTGGTACCAGACGCCGCCCTGCACGTTGCGCTGGCCGACGAGGGGGATGCGCGAGTGCCGCGCGATCGGCTCGCAGAAGGCGATGCCGGGCTGGCCGGGCGCGAGCGGGTTCGCGCAGAGCCGGGCCGTGGGATCGGTCACCCAGAGGAAGGGGAAGCGCATCTCCCGCGTGACGGGCACGCCCTCGAAATCGGGGGCGACCACGGGCGTCGTCCCCTCGCGCGGGATGAACCAGTACGTGATCCCGCGGTAGAGCTGGCGGTCGTAGATGTTCACCGCCTTGTCGAGGGTGAAGAAATAGCCCTCGCGCAGCGTGCGCATCACGTAGCGGTCGGCCGGTTCGCCCCTCGGCGGAGGACGGCGGTAGACCGGGACTCCGTCACGGGCGATCACCCGCGCGATGTTGTAGGGCATCGGTCGATCGAGCTTCGGCTGGAAGGGGATGAACCCGAGCTGCGGCTCGCCGTCGGTCTTCGTCCGGACGTCGGTTCCCTTCACCCATCCCGCGGCGCGGACCCGCCACCACGTCTCGCCGTTCACGTCGCGGCGGTCGCTGAGCGCGAAGCGGGCGCCCCAGCGGAGGATCCCTCGGACCCGGCTCTCGGCGTTCGGCTCGACGTGGACGTCCGCCTGCTCGATGGCGCAGATCCCCTGCGCGATGGTGGGCTCCGGCGGCGCGGCGGGGGGCGGCGGAGCCGGCGGCAGGAGACGCTCCCGCGGCCCTTCTTCGCGTCCGCCGCAGGCGGCGACGGCGACGAGGGCGACGAGCGCGAGGGCCGACCCGAACCGGAGCATCGCCCCCGCTTATCGCGGCCCCGGGAGCCGGTCAAACGCCGGGGGCCTCCGTGACCGAGCCGCCCGTTCGCGCTACCCTAGTCCCCCGTCATGACGGAACCGCGCGGGAAGAAGCCCAAGTTCGAGGTCGACTGGCCGGAGATCACGCCGATCGAGCCGGACCCGATCTCCCTCAAGGATCGCCTCGTCTCGGTGGGCATGTGGAGCCTCGCCCTGCCCTGGCTCGCAGGCGGCACGGGCGCGATCTACCTCGCGCGGAAGTTCCTCACGACCGATCAGGCCGATCCGCTCGATCGCCTGTACATCAAGGGGCAGCTGGCGCTCACCGGGTGCAGCTGGAAGTCCGTGGTGCATCCGGGCGTGGATCCGAAGAAGCAGTACCTCTTCTTCCAGAACCACGTGAACAACCTCGATCACTGCACGATGTACAACGCGACCCCGCACTTCAAGCAGGGGGTCGAGCTCGCGGAGCACTTCGAGTACCCGTTCTACGGCCCCTTCATGAAGCAGCGCGGCACGCTCCCCGTCGTGCGCGGCTCGGCCGAGGGCCTGAAGAACCTGATCAAGGGCATGCGCGCCGAGATCGAGCGCGGTCATTCGATCCTCGTCTTCCCCGAGGGCACGCGCACGACCACCGGGCGCGTCGGCCCGTTCAAGCCGGGCGTGTTCCGCATCGCCCTCGACCTCGGCGTGCCCATCGTCCCCGTCTCGGTGACGGGCATGTACGATTTCATGCGGAAGGGCTCGTACGTGCTCCGGCCGGGCTTCGACGTGACGGTCTTCTACGATCGTCCGATCCCGACCGAGGGGCTGCGCCACGACGACGTCCCGCGCCTGATGAAGCAGGTGCACGGCGTCATGTCGCGACGCGTGGACGACTACTGGCGCGCGCGCGGGAAGCTGCCGCCGCTCCCGACGGAGCCCCCGAGCGAGCCCGTCTCGGAGACCGCCGAGCTCGGATGAGCCGAGCCCGGCGGCGCGCCGGGCGAGCCGCGTATCGACGCACGCCCTCCGCATCGGCGATGCTGGGGCGATGAGCGCCACCACGCGAGCGGCCCTGCGGAACGGCGACGCCTTCGCGCTCGCGCGGGCGCAGGAAGAGCTCGATCTGCAGCTCCTCTCCCGCTTCCCCACGCTCGCGGCGCGCAAGCGCGAGCGGATGTCGGCCTCGCCCCACGCGCTCTTCCGCGGGAGCGCGCCGCTCTTCCACGCGCTCCTCCGGGCGCAGGGGGGCGTCGACGCCCTCCATGCGGCGGCCGGCGTCATCGTGGGCGACATGCACCTCGAGAACGTCGGCGCCTATCGGGTCGACGGGAAGGACGCTCCCGTCGTCTTCGACCTCAACGACTTCGACGATGCCGCGCACGGTCTCTTCGCGGTCGACGCCCTCCGACTCTCCGTGTCGGTCCTCCTCGCGGGACGCACGTTCGGGACCTCGCCCTCGCTCTCGCTCGCGCTCGTCGAGCGCGGGCTCGAGACGCACGCGCGCAACCTCGGCGGCGCAAGGGCTCCGCGCGCGCCCGAGCCCCCCGACGCGATCGCCCGACTCGTGGCGCGGGTCGAGCAGCGCTCGATGTCGCGCTTCCTCGACCATCGCGCGCCACGCCTCGGCGGCGAGCGTCACCTCGTGCGCGGCGCCCGATACCTCGAGCTCCCCGCCGAAGCCCGCGACGCCGTGCCCGAGCTCGTGAGTCGTTGGCACGCGGCCCTCGGGGACCGAGCGCCGAAGCGGTCGGAACGGTTCTCCGTCGTCGATGCGGCCCAGCGCATCGCCGGCACCGGCAGCCTCGGCTCCCTCCGCATCGCCGTCTTGCTCGCGGACGGCGCGGGCACCCTGCGCATCGCGGAATTCAAGGAGGCCCGGCCGTCGTCCGCGCATCCCTGGCCGATCGCCTCGGACGCCTCGCGACGCGCGCGCTCCCTCGATGCGTCGCTCGGACCGGCCGAGCGCGTGGTCGGCTGCGCGCGCGCCCTCGTCGAGCGACCCACGCGTCGGCTCGCCGCGCTGCCCGCCGTTCCGATCGGCCGCGAGGCGATCGATTTCGTCGGTCGCATGCTCGCGCCCCAGGAGGACAAGCTCGACCTCGCCGCGCTCGATGCGTGGAGCGAGAAGGACGCCCTCGTCGCGACCGTGTTCCACCTCCTCGGACGAGCCCATCGCCGATCGGTGCAAGGCAAGACGATGCGCGCCCCGAAGGACGCGGAGCTCGCGGCGCTCGTCGATCGGGCCGTGCTGCTCGCGGGGCTCTTCGAGGGGATCGCGCTCGCGTATGCGCGGCTCGGGGAGACGGCCTGAGCGGCTCGGCCTTCAGCCCCGACTCTCCCGCACGAGCGCGGGCAGCATCGGCGCCGTCGCGGTGAGGAGCCCGATCGCGAGCCCCAGCACGCTCCCGAGCCCGATGCAGCGGCAGCCCATCGCGCCCGCGAGCACGACGATCGACGAGGCGCTCGCCCACGCGCCGAGGCCTCCGTGGCGATCGAGGGCCGAGCGGCTCACGAGCACGCCCGTGATCACGCCCGCCACGGCGCAGGCCGGCAGGCAGTAGGACATGCAGACGTCGCCGACGCAGGCGTGACCGAATCCCTGGGCCGCGCTGGCGGTCGCGAAGGGGAGGATGCCGTACACGAAGCCCGGTCCGACGCCGCGACCGAGCGAGCCGCCGCGCTGCGCGGCCGCGGCCGCGACCACGAACATCGCCGCGCCGAGCAGGAGCGCGTTCGACCCGCCGCCGAGCGCCGCCGAAGCCCCCACGAAGAGGAGCGCGGGGAGGGCCACGAGGGCGCTCCGCCGCGCGCGGCCGAGCTCGTAGGCACGATGGGCGCGCTTCAGGAAGCGATCATCCATCGTGGCCATACAGCCTCCGCAGGGTCGTTCGGATCCGGTCGAGCATGCGCTCCTTGCGCTTCCGGAAGGTGGGGCCCTGGCCGCGCTCCGCGAGCACGTCCTCGAGCACGGCGCGATCCGAGGGCGAGAGCTCCAAGACCGCGGCCGCGAAGGCCTCGCGCAGGCGTCGCTCCTCGAGGGTCGTGTCGGGGCCCGCCGCCTCCGAGGGCGGGTCCGCGGCGAGGCTCGAGGTCCGCGAGCGGCTCGTACGGCGACGGACGGTCCGACACTCCCAGGCGGCGATCGTCAGGGCCCAGGCGAGGACGTCCCCCGTCCGCTCGAAGTCCGAGGCCCGCGCGAAGAGCTCGAGCAGGGCCTCCTGCGCCGCGTCCTCCGCGTCCGCGCCCGGGCCGAGGAGCTTCGCGCAGAAGGCGCGGACCGGGCCGTCGAGGCCGCTCGCCACGCGCGGCAGGGCCGAGCGATCCCCGCCCGCGAGGCGGATCATCGCTTCGTTCAGCTCGATTCGAGCCTGGGGATCCAAGGGGACGCGTGCTCTCGGAGACCCGCACGGAGGAACCTCGTGGGGCCGGGGAAGGGACCGGCTCGTTCCGTCTGGGCACGAGCCGGGGGGAGCGTGACGCACTTTCTCGATTCGGGGAGCGATTCCTCGGGGCTCCCCGAATCGGGACGGCTCGCGGGCTCAGGGCGCCGGATTCGGGATCTCCTGGTGGATCGCCTCGATCGCGCGCAGGACGTCGTCCGAGAGCTCCACCTCGGCATGCGCGAGGTTCGAGCGGAGCTGGGTCATCGACGTCGCGCCGATCAGGTTCGAGGTGACGAAGGGGCGCGAGGTCACGAAGGCGAGCGCCATCTGCGCCGGATCGAGCCCCGCCTCGCGGGCGAGCGCGACGTACCGCTCGGTCGCGCGCTTCGCGAGCGGCTTCGTGTAGCGCGTGAAGTGGTTGCCGAAGAGCGCGAGGCGAGAGCCTTCGGGAGAGGCGTCGCCGACGTACTTGCCCGAGAGCACGCCGAAGCCGAGCGGCGAGTACGCGAGCAGCCCGATCCTCTCTCGGATCGCCATCTCGGCGAGCCCGACCTCGAACGAGCGGTTCACGAGGCTGTAGGGGTTCTGGATCGACGCGGCGCGCGGCAGGCCCCGCGTCGTCGCGAGCTCCGTGTAGCGCATCACGCCCCAGGGCGTCTCGTTCGAGAGCCCGAAGCACCGGACCTTCCCGGCCTTCACGAGGTCCGCCATCGTCTCGAGCGTCTCCTCGATCGGCACGCTGTCGTCGGTCGCCGGATGCGCGTAGCCGAGATGACCGAAGAAGTTCGTCGCGCGATCGGGCCAGTGGAGCTGGTAGAGGTCCACGTGGTCGACCTGCAGGCGACGCAGGCTCCCCTCGAGCGCCTCGGTGATCTGGGCGCGCGAGAGCCGCGGGCCCCCGCGGATCCAGGGCATCGCCGCGCGTCCCGTGACCTTCGTCGCGATCACGAGGTCGTCCCGTCGCCCGCGACGCGCGAGCCAGCGGCCGAGGATGGTCTCGGTGCGATGCACCGTCTCGGCGCGCGGGGGCACGGGGTACATCTCCGCCGTGTCGACGAGCGTGACTCCCGCTCCCGTCGCGTGATCGAGCTGCTCGAACGCCTCTTCCTCGGTGTTCTGCTGGCCCCACGTCATCGTGCCGAGGCCGATGGCGCTCACCTTCACGCCGGTCCTGCCGAGCTCGCGATACTCCATGGTCGATCCTCCTCGCGCGCCCATCATCGGGCCCTCGCGCGGGGAGTCAACTCGTGCCGCGGCTCAGGCGCCGAAGTGGGGGACGGGATGCTCGTCGTCGAGCATCGCGGCGCAGCGCTTGGCGATGCAGACGCCGAGGTCCTTCGGGAAGTCGAGGTTGCCGAGCACGAGGTAGTGCAGCGTCATGCTGAGCGTCATCCCGAGGAACGACGTCGTGACGAAGATCAGGCGGTCGCGCGAGAGATCGGGCCGCAGCTCGCGCAGGCGGGCGAGGACGAGCTCGTTGTACTGGAACTGCAGCTTGCGGACGAGCTTCACCGGGATCTTGTGCTGCGGGCCGTAGAGGACGCCGAAGACGAAGCGGATGCTGTTCGGCCGCTCCGTCAGCCCCGCGACGGCGTGCTCCACGAAGGCGTTGAACACGTCCTCGGGCGTCTCGGCCTTCGCGAGCAGGGCGTTCAGGCTCGAGCAGTACTCGTCGAAGCGGGTCGTCAGCAGCTCGACGAGGAGCGCTTCCTTGTTCTTGAAGTGGTAGTAGAGGGCGGGCGGCTGCACCCCGGCGCCCTGCACGATCTCGCGCACGGACGTGGAGAGGTATCCCTGCTTCGCGAAGAGGGCTTCGGCGACTTCGAGGAGGCGCTCTCGGCTGTTCGGCTGCGTCATCGGACGGGATCCTCGGCGTTTACGTCGCGGCGAGGATACCGGCATTGGGGGGCGGAGCAACCACCGCCGGGTGAACGTGTTCCAGCGCGCCGCGAGCGGTCACGGGGCCGTCGCCACGCGTCGGATCGGCCGTCCGGCGGCCGTCAGCGCCGCGTCGACTCGGCGTGGCCCACGAGGGCCTTCGCGTAGGGCGCGAGGAAGGCCATCGCCTCGTCGTGGCTGCGGAAGTGGCCCGTCGGCGAGGGATGGCTCGCCATCCACGAGAGCGCCGTCAGCGTGCCGAGCAGGAGCGGATGGTTGCCCACCACGAACGCGACCGCGGCCACGTGCTCCTCGAGGTCCGCGTAGTGCGCCGCGCGCCAATCCGCGTAGGCGTTGCGGACCTGTGCGCTCGGGATCGCGTTCACCCCCGTGATGTCGACGAGCGAGACGAAGCGGACCCCGTCCTCGAAGATCCGCTCGTACTCGCGGATCGCGACCTCCACGTCTTCCGCGCCGGGGTCCCCGGACACTTCGGTGACCACGACGGGCCACCCCTGACGGTGGATGCGAACCATCGGGAGACTGTAGCGAATGGGGCGGCGGGCGGCATCCGCCCGAGGGCTCATCCCCGGTGCCGGCCCGACGGAATCTTCTTCGGTCCGTGGAAGGTGGCGCCTGTCCTGGACATCTCGACGAGGACGGGGGCCGGGGCGAAGCGCTTGCCGTGTCGGCCGGCGAAGGCCTCGAGCCGGCGGACGACCTCGCCCGCGCCGGTCTGATCGACGAAGCGGAAGGGCCCGCCCCGGAAGGGCGGGAAGCCGAGCCCGAAGACCCCCCCGACGTCCCCGTCGCGCGCGCTCCGGAGGATGCCCTCGCCGAAGCAGAGGGCGGCCTCGTTCACGAATTGCAGGGCGCAGCGCTGCTGGATCTCCTCGATCGGGAAGGTCGTGGCGCTCGGGGTCACGCCGAGCGTCGCGTAGACCGAGGGATCGACGCCCCGCTTCTTCTCGTCGCCGTAGAGGTAGAAGCCGCGCCCGTTCTTGCGGCCGAGGCGCTCGTCGGCGAGGAGCTTCTTCACCCCTTCGGGTCCCGCGAGGCGGTCGCCGAGGTGCGAGACGAGGACCCCGCCGACGTGGGCGCCGACGTCGATCCCGACCTCGTCGGTCAGCTTGATCGGACCGACGGGGAAGCCGAAGTCGAGCATCGCGGTGTCGACGCGCTCGATCGGCACTCCCTCGGCGAGGAGGAAGGCGGCCTCGTTCAGCATCGGGGCGAGCACGCGCGTGGTGTAGAAGCCGGGGCCGTCGTTCACGACGACGACGTGCTTGCCCTGCGCCTTGCCGAGCTCGACCGCCGTCGCCGTCGCCTCGGGCTCGGTCTTCGCGGTCGCGATGACCTCGAGCAAGGGCATCTTGTGGACCGGGGAGAAGTAGTGCATCCCGAGCACGCGTCCGGGCCGCTTCGCCTTCGCCGCGATCTCCGTGATCGGGATCGACGAGGTGTTCGAGGCGAAGATCGCGTCCTCGCGCGTAGCCGCCTCGACCTCGGCGAGCACGCGCTGCTTGAGGCCGAGGTCCTCGAAGACCGCCTCGATCACGAGGTCGCAGCGGTCGAAGCCGACGTAGCTCGTGGTGCCCGAGATGCGCTGCACGAGCTCGTCGCCCTCGGGCGCCGAGAGGCTCCCCTTCTGCACGCGGCCCTCGACGATGCCGCGCGCGTAGGCGAGGCCGTGGAGCACGCCCTTCGCGTCGCGATCCTTGAGCCGCACGGGCGTCTTCGCGACGGCGGCCGTCACGTAGGCGATGCCCGCGCCCATGAGGCCCGCGCCGAGCACGCCGACCTTCTTCACGGGGCTCGGGACCACGGACGGATCGTCCACGCCGGAGTCCTTCTTCAGCGAGGTCGTCGCGAAGAACATCCCCATCAGGGCCTCGGCCTGCTTCGTCTGCGTGAGCTCGCCGAAGGCCTTCGCCTCGGCCGCGAGCCCCGCGTCGAAGCCGTGCTCGAGGCCCGCGCGCACGACGTCGAGGATCCGATCCTGCGCCGGATAGAGGCCCCGCGTCGTCTTGTGGAGCTGCTTCCGCGCCTGGTCGAAGAGGACCATGCGCCCGACCGGATTGCCCGCGAGCGCGAACTCCGTGAGCTCGCCCGGATCGCGGAGGGCCGAGAGGATGCTCTTCTTCTCCTCCTTGCTCTTGCCGACGAGCGAGAGCGCGAGGTCGGCCGCGACGTCGAGCAGCATCCGCGGATGGCAGACGTCGTCGACGAGGCCCATCTTCAGGGCCCTCTTCGCGTCGATCTGCTTGCCCGTGAGCATCATGTCGAGCGCGGGCTGCACGCCGACGAGGCGGGGCAGGCGCTGCGTTCCGCCGGCGCCCGGGAGCAGGCCGAGCATCGCCTCCGGCAGGCCGAGCTTCGTCTTGCCCGAGCTCGACGTGACGCGCGCGTGGCAGGCCATCGCGGTCTCGAGCCCGCCGCCGAGGCAGCTGCCGTGGATCGCGGCGACGACGGGCTTCGGGAAGGCCTCGATGCGATTCATCGCCTGCTGGCCGGCGCGTCCGAGCTTCTCCGCCTCGCTCGCGCTCTTCGCCGCCTGCAGCATCGCGATGTCGGCGCCGGCGATGAAGCAGTCCTTCTTCGCGGAGCCGAAGACGACGGCCTTCACGGTGGGATCGCGCTCGAGGTCCGAGAAGGCGCGGGCGAAGTCGTCGACGAAGGTGGCCTTCAGCGTGTTCACGGGCTCGCCCGGCACGTCCATGAGGACGACGGCGACTCCGTCCGCGCGCCTCTCGATGCGCAGCGCCTCGGTGGATCCGTTCGCCATCACGCCACCTCCAGGACCATCGCCGCCCCGATGCCGCCCGCCGCGCAGGCGGTCACGAGGCCGAGGTTCTCGCCGCGACGCCGCAGCTCGCGGAGCGTCTGCACGATCTGGCGCGCGCCCGTCGCCGCGAAGGGATGCCCGATCGCGATCGAGCCGCCGGTCACGTTGAATTTGTCCCAGTCGATGGCGCCGATCTTCTTCTTCCGACCGAGCTTCTCCCGCGCGAACGCGTCGCTCTCGAAGGCCTGCACGTTCGAGAGCACCTGCGCGGCGAAGGCCTCGTGCATGTCGACCAGGTCCATGTCGTCGAGGGAGAGCTTCGCGCGATCGAGCGCGAGGGGCGTCGCGTACGAGGGGCCCATCAGCATCTGCCCGCGCGGGTCGAGCGCGGCGAAGGCGTAGCTCTTCAGGTAGCCGAGGGGCTCGTAGCCGAGCGCCTTCGCCTTGTCCTCGCGCATCAGGAGCAGGGCGCTCGCCCCGTCGGTGAGCGGCGAGCTCGTCGCCGCCGTGATCGTGCCGTGCCGCCGATCGAAGACGGGCTTGAGCTTCGCGTAGGCCTCGATCGACGAGTCGGTGCGGACGTTGTTGTCCTTCGCGATCGACTCCTCGAAGCGGCTCGGGACGAAGACCTCCATCACCTCCTCGGCGAGGCGTCCGTCCCCCCAGGCGCGGGCGGCGTTCACGTGGCTGCGATGCGCGAGCTCGTCCTGGGCCGCGCGCGAGATGCCGTTCTCCTGGGCCATTCGCTCGGCGCTCTCGCCCATGGCGAGGCCCGTCGAGTACTCCTTGATCGCCGGAGGAACGGGCGCGAGATCCTTCGGACGGAGGCCCGCGAAGCATTGCAGCCGCTCGCCGAGGCTCCGGGCCTTGGTCGCCGCGACGAGCGCCTCGGCGAGGCGCTTCGAGACCGTGATCGGCACGTCGCTCGAGCTGTCGGCGCCACCCGCGATGCCGCAGGTGATCGTGCCGGCGAGGATCGCCTCGGCGACGCTGACCGTGCTCTGGTAGCTCGTCGCGCAGGCGCGGCTGACGCTGAAGGCCTCGATGTCGCGCGGCATGCCGGAGGCGAGGACGATCTCGCGGGCGATGTTCGGCGCCTCGATCGAGGGGAGGACCTGCCCGTAGACGACCTGCTCGATCTCCGAGGGATCGAGGCCCGTGCGCTCGAGCAGCTCGGAGACGACGATCGTGCCGAGGCGGAGGGCGGAGACGTCCTTGTACGCGGTCCACTGCTTCGCGAACGGCGTCCGGAGGCCCGAGACGATCGCGACGCGCTTCGCGTCCTTCTTGGCCATGCATCCCTCCCGGCCGTCGACGCAGCGAGGGGCCCGCGGGACGGTGAATGGTCGTTCAGTCGGGGAGCCTTGAACGAGGGTCCCCCCCTGTCAAGCGTGGGGGGCGGGCGGGGCTGACGCGGCGCACGGGAAGACGAGGCGACGTCTTGACCCCCCGGCGGGACTCCCTAGAGTCCCCTCGTGCGAAAGCTGCCCGTCGTCGAGAGTCGGACCGCCGTCCACGAGGCGCTGCCTCGGGTGCCGGAGGGCTTCGCGCGCGACGGGCTGCCCCAGCTCCTCGACCCGAGCGGCCGCGAATACACGTACCTGCGCCTCTCGGTGACGGATCGCTGCGACCTCGCCTGCGTCTACTGCATGCCGCCGGCCGGCGAGGCGGAGCACGGCCTGCGGCAGGATCTCCTCTCGTTCGAGGAGGCGGCCCGCCTCGTCGACGTGATGGCGCGCATGGGCATCCGCCGCGTCCGGTTCACGGGCGGCGAGCCGCTCGTGCGTCGCGACGTCGTCGACCTCGTCGCGCTCGTGCGTCGGACGACGCCCGTGAAGAAGCTCGCGATGACGACGAACGCGACGCGCCTCGCGGAGCTCGCGCGGCCGCTGCGCGACGCGGGGCTCACGGGCGTGAACGTCTCGGTCGACTCGCTCGATCCCGAGGCCTTCCACCGCATCACGCGCGGCGGCGATCTCGCGAAGGTGCTCGAGGGCATCCGCGCGGCGCTCGACGTCGGGCTCGAGGTGAAGATCAACACGGTGCTGCTCCGCGGCGAGACGGATGACGAGGCCGAGCGCCTCGTGCGCTGGGCCTTCGACCTCGGCGTCACGCCCCGCTTCATCGAGCTCATGCCGCTCGGCGAGGGCGCGAACCTCCCGACCACGATGCGCGTCCCCGCGAGCGAGGTGATCGAGCGCCTCGGCTCGCTCGTCGTCCGGGAGACGTCCGGACGGCCGGAGGACCACGGGCCCGCCCGCTACGTCGAGGCGAGCGACGGCTCGGGCCGCCGCGTCGGCTTCATCACGCCGCTCAGCGACGAATTCTGTGGGAGCTGCAACCGTGTGCGCATCACGGCACGCGGCGACGTGCGTGCGTGCCTCGCGTCGCGCAAGGCCGTGTCGATCCGCGACCTGATGCGAGCCGGAGCGGACGATCGGGAGCTCGCGTGGGCGCTGCACTGGTCGCTCTCCACCAAGGCGCGTGGCCACTTCTTCCTCGAGCCCGAGGTGGACGAGCACACGCGGGTGGGGATGAGCTTGATCGGGGGGTAGGGCGTCGGAGGGCGTTCGTCTCTCTTCGTCCCCCGGATCGCGTGAAGGCGAGCGGAAGACGATGGCTTCCACGAACAGGGGTCTCGATGCGACCTGAAGAGCTCCTCGAGCGAGTCGTCGATCGCGAGAGCTTCGTGCTCTTCCTCAGGGCGCTGGCCGAGGAGGGGGCGAGCGCGGAGGAGGAAGAGCGTGCCGAGCCGGAGCGCTATCGGGTCGACGGCGCTCGCGGCTGGAAGAATGGCGACCTCTCCGGGTTTCTCTTCGGATGCCTCGCGCATTTCGACCCGAAGCCGCTTCACCAGCCGGGTGAGGAGGCCTCGTGGCGGGCGCTCGCCGAGGTGCTCTATGCGGGAAAGGTCGTGGAGTAGGGGAGGCGTGAGCGGGGCGGGCGTGTTCGCGTTCGTGGTCGAGGGCCTGGTGAGCCGGGGAGGGCTCCAGCTGCTGGATCGAGTATATGGCTGCCTGGAGTGCCGGGATCGTGAGGTCGCTGTGGTGGGCTACCCAGGCTCTGCGCGAAGGGGAGCTACTTCTGTTCTGAGTGGGCTGCAGGCGAGCTTTCACGCCGAGAGGTCGTTTCGAATCCTTGAGGAGGTGCCAGTCCGATGACACAGGAGCTGGAATTCGATTTTCGAACCAACCAAATGTCTTCTGCGTTCTGTCATGAGATCGTCGACTTCATGATTCGAGAATTCGGATTCTCTAGGGATGAAGCCGTTGGGAGAATCAATCGGCAATGGCGTGGTTTTGACTTTCTTCGGGAAGACGACATCAGGTATCACGAAGCTGAATCATCCCCTCATTCCGCCGACATCCTGCGACACGTCACAGGATTCCAAAGATGTCTCGGAAGAACGGCTGTTCGCGTAGAAGCTGCTCGAACTTTCCGAGGAGAAGGTCCCGTCGTTCGGGACGAGCGTTCGGTAGAAGCCAGAACCAGAGGCATCCTTGCCGGAAGAGCGAATGAGTTCTCTGCGTGACGGTGTTGGCTTTGAGGGTGCGGTCGAGACCGGTGGCCTCGCTCGCGGCCCCGAGCAGCGTCAGCAGCGCCTGGGCCAACGACGCCAGGAGGATCAGTCGGTCACGGCGATCCGTTCGCTTGAGGCGAACCTCCGAGAGGCCGAGCCCGAACCGCGGGTTCTTCGCGTCGCGGAAGGTTTCCTCGATGGTGAATCGCTTCCCGTAGAGGGCCACGATCTGCGTCGCAGTGAGGTCCGTGCGATTCGTCGCCAGGCACCACGCGTCCTTCATGCCTGCAGCCTTCACGGCGACGAAGCCGGCGACGGGATGCTCGTTGGCCGTGAGGGCGACGCTCTTGAACAGTCGTGCTCGGCCGCCCGCCGGAACGAGGTCGGCAGCGGGAAGCCTCTTGCCGTTGGCGGTGGTGACGAGGATCGACTCGCGAAAGCGGATCACGAAGTTCCATCGTTCGCGTGCGAGGAACTCGTAGAGCTTGGTATCGCCGAAGCCTCGATCGGCGATGATCGTGACCCGAACGTCATCGGGGATCGCTGCGTGCAGCCTCAGCAGCAGCTCGTCCTCGAAGTCGTTTCGCGCCCCGTCCTTGATGTCGCTGACGGCGACGGTCTTCCACAGGAGCGGCGTCGCGCGGCCATGCGAGGTCACGACGTTCGCGGCGATGACCGAGTGGCCGTCGCGCGCATACTCGGTCCAGTCCAAGGCGATGACCACGTCCTTGCGCTCGCCGAGGACGAAGTGGACCCACGGCAGGTCGAGTTGCTCGAGCTGCAGGTTGCGATTGGAGAGGAGCCGGTCGACCTGCTTGACCGCGTGCTTGGTGTCGAGTCCCTGGGAGGACGCGAGCCCGGCGCCGATCAGCGAGAGGGCGAGCGAGCTCGCTTCGAGCACTCCGACCACGCCGTTGGTCACGGAGGTCTCGAGCTTCGCGTGGAGCTCATCATCGAAGGCGCGGGACACCATCGCCGCCACTGTACTCGATGGGATCCCTCTCGGTACCGGCCCGTTCCGCGTCCCCGGGGGTCTTCCTCTTTCGCGATCCCGGCGGCAGGATGAACGGCGGATTTTCGGCGACGATGACGGCTTGCGGCGGCTCATGGCCGCTCGAACACGCGAATCGGCTGGAAATTCCCTGCCATCATGAAGTCAGGTCAGGTAGGTGCGATGAGGGGATCCCTCAGATCACGAAGATGCTGAGTTTTGGTCCAAGGACATCGCATACGGCTCCAATGTGCCGTGGCATCTCAATGAGCCGGGACTGAAGCCTCGATCGTTCCCCTGAGGAATCCACCGAGCGCACGCACCCAACGTCACTCCACCAGAATGGAGCCATCACGTCTGCTGTCGAGCCCAGACCAGCTATCCTTTCGCATGACCGTCGTTCGAGCCCTTCGTAGACCGGACGGAACGCCCTCCGACTCGTTTGCCCTCGCGGAGAGCGATCTGCTGGATGCAGGTGCGTGGGCGGAACGGACGTCGGAGTTGGTCCTGTCGGTGCGCACCGAAGGAGCGAGGTCCCAGCTGACCGTGGTTCGTCGCGGGGACCTCGCGTGTGCAATGCACTTCGGCGCCGGCGAGGCTCCTCCGGGATGGATCACCACCGGTGGAGTGGGCGGTGACGACCAGCCCGTCGAGACACAAGATCTCGTCATCTGGTATCCGGCGAAGGCGTTCGTTCCTGTCGAGAGGATCCTGGACGCCATGCGGGTGTACATCGCGACGCACGAGCGCGACCCGAGGCTCGAGTGGTGCGAGCTGAGGATGGGGGATTTGAGGTTCGAAGAGCTCTGGGAGTGAATGGTCACCGATGGTGGAGCCGTGGCAGAGTCCTGCTGCGAATCCTGTAAGCTCTCGAAGGCTACTATCCGGGGCGGAAACTCGTGTTGCTCGTCATCGAAGGCGCAAGCCAAGTGGCGTACCCGGACAGGGCCGAAGTGGAGCGCGCGTTCGCGCGATGGACGGTGTCGTGCGCACTCAAGGGGCGCTCTTCGAGAGCGAGCGCGACTGGCTCACCATCGGGGGCGGGAACGACGCGTACGTGCTCGCGCTCCACAAGGGGGACGCGATTCGAGTGGCTCTCGATCAGCCGCGGCCTGCGCACGAAGACGAGCGGGTATGGATCTGCAACGGTCAGCCGCTCGAGTATCCGCGGTCGGAAGTCGTTTCCGTGGACACCGCCGTCCCGGCTCCGTTGGCGTACCTCGACGATCGCGGGGAGGCGTCCGAGTTGCTGTGGGACGACGAGACGTAGGGCCGAGAGGCGCCAGCAATCGCGGAGCGCGACCCTCGTGCACTCCCACCCGACCCTCGACACGGACGCCCCCCGGGGAAGCTCGTAGACCATGGACATCGACACGCTGATGCAGGAGGCCGAGCTTCTCGTCCGGAACGGAGAGCAGCTGACGCCGAGCGGAATCGGAGCGCCGGTCGGTTGGACGTATCCGCGCGTGTCCGGCGAGCCTTCGATGGCCGTGGTCGTGGCCGGGCGCGTGCTGTGTCTCGTGCCCGACGGAAACCATGGAGCAGGTGCGTCCTACGGGGACGCGGCTCCCGCGGGAGGTACTCCGCTCTTCGCCTCTCCGTGGAGGTCGTATCCGCCGATCGAGGGGATCTTCCTGCGCGGCTCGGAACGGATCGGAGATTGGCTGGCCGAGAATCGATGGGAGAGGACCTGGGGATACAACGACAACTTCCCGGATCGTCGCGTCGTCTCCGAATACGAAGCCTGGTGGCAGGGCCAACATCCGTTCTACACGTCGACCGCGGTCGCCGTCCGCGGTGGATGGCACTTTGTCTGGCCCGACGACGACTGGCTCGAGCGCGTGGACGAAGAGCTGGTTCTCTGGACGCTCTCGGGCGAGCCTTGGCTCGAAGTCTGGGCCCGTGCCGGCGGACTGCAGGTCCTCGAGAGGACCACCTGAGCGGCTGCGCGACATGCGCGGACGGGGCTCCTCGGACGAGCGGAGGCGAGCGGTGAGCAGACGAGACATCAAGGTGGAGATGAGACGCCGTTCGGCTCCGTCCGACGATCCGGTGTCCCTCCACCGGCGGTTCCTCTCGGTCATGCGCAACTCGCAGACTCGGTGGTGGGATCCCGCCGCACCAATCGCCGATCCCAAGGTGCGGGGCAGCCTGGAGCATCAGGTGGATCTCGGCCCGGCGCTCTCGCGTGGTGGCGCGGGCTATGTGGCGTACGTGCATCGCTCGCCCGACTACACGGCGGACCAGGCTCTGTACGACGACCGGCTGATTCTCGGATTCAGCCTCTCCCAGGAGGAGTACGGCGACCTTCTGGGCTCGGCGCTGGTGTGCCTCTTGGAGGCATTCGCTCCCTACCGGGTCCAGGTGATCTCGGATCGGGGCCTCATGCTCGACGACTACGACGTGACGCTGGAGCTGGCCGGCGTATCGGGCAAGGACGAGGACGGACGCGATGGGGTGGCGCGGTTGTGGCCGGCTACGTTCCTGGACGACGAGCTCTGTCGCCGGACGTTCGGGCTGTCGGCCGACGAAGTGGCCGCGCGACTCGCGGGAGTGGTGGAGCGCGCAGAGAGTCGTTCAGGAGGGGTGTTCCTGGTCGCGACGACGGAGCTCCTCGGACGCGACGAGCTCGTCGCGCTCGACCTGGCGCTGCGGCGCCGCCTGACGGGCCCCTAGGCCCGTTCCTGGGCCGTTCGGCCGTGACGCTCGGAGGAGTCGGTCCGGGGCCTCGCGCTCACGATGCGTTCGCGCAGCCACAGAGCGGGCACGCGTCGGAGGGGATCGACTGGATCGCATCACGCTGGGGCCCGCCGTCGGTTGCGTGGTAGAGGGCGGGGATGGACCCGGCGTACCAGCTGCTGGTGCACTTCGAGCGCGGAGTCGACGGTGTCCGCGTGCTCCGTGAGTTGGTGCGCGAGTGGGCCGTGTCGACGCGCCTGCCGCTGAGGTCTTTCGGCAAGGCAGGCGAGGCATCGCCCGATCCGTCCTGGTTGTGCGAGCGCCTCGAGTTTCGGGGAGGGCGCGACGACTCCGCCCTGAGCCTGCGAACCGGGCGGGGACGCAAGGGCGTCGACGTCGTGGACTGCATGTTCACGAATCCGGACGTCGAGCTCCCCTACGCCCCGAACTTCGTTTCCGTGCGCTTCCATCACGACCGGATACGCGAGCAGAGCGAGGGGTACTCGCTCGGGGACATGGCGAAGCTTCTCGGTGCGGTGGCGGACTCGGGGCCCGTCCTGTCCGGATATGTCGATTGCTACGCCAACGTTCGTGCGGGGCCGATCATGCATAACGAGCGCGCGTTCTCCGCCGCGGTTCGGTCTGCAGGGGGGCGGTCTCCGGGGTGGGCACCGATCCTCTGGCTCTCGGTGCTGCCTTCCACAGTCATGAAGGCGCTCGGGCAGGGCTCGGACTCGCTCGCGCGGAGCGGCCTCATCCGGCTGAGGGACCTCGCCGATGGCGGCGTCGTCGTGGCGACCCACGAGGAGAGTCCGCGCGGAAACCGCGAAGAGGTGAATCGCGTGCAGACGAGCATGCGAGCGCTGGGGTGGCTGTAGCTGCGCACCGGAGGCGTGCGAGAACGATCCGCGTTCGTGCCTGGCCTCGCGGCGGCTCCCACGGTCTCCTGCCTTTGCGCGAGGTGAGCCCGTGTCCCGCTGGAGCTAGGACGAGGCCAGCTATCGAGGGCTCTTGTGTGCATGCCCTGGCGTCTTCGCCGGACTGCCCACGAGAGGACTACGTGGGAGACGCCGAGCAGATGACGCTGCCAAGGGCCATGGAAGCGCTCGGCGTCGGAATCGTGCTCGTTGCCGCCGCGAAGCAGAGCGCCGGACGCGCGTAGAACGTGGGCCGCCTTGAACGATGCGGCGCGAACGCGAGTTGTTCGGTCGACGGGTCGCCGGCGGGGTACCCTCGCCGCGAGCCGCCACCACCCACCGAGGGATCGTTATCGTTCCAGCGGCCGAGCCCTCCTGCGATGCACGGCCGCGAACCATCGACCCTCGCGTATCACGCGACGCCCATGCGCGACGTCGGAATGCGCCAAGGAGCTCGACTCCGCGCATCCCGTCTCGCGCGGTGGGGCTTCGAGCCCCCGATTTCCACCAAGGCCCGGGGCCACTTCTTCCTCGAGCCCGAGGTGCACGAGCACACGCGGGTGGGGATGAGCTTGATCGGGGGGTAGGGGCTGGCGACCTCGCAGGACCGGCTCGCCCGGGCGGTCCGTTCACGTTCCGCACGAGACCCGAGCGCCCCTCGCCCGCGCCAAGGCTACGCCTTTCGGTGGACCCGCCACGCGGACCCGAGTGTCCTTTTCGGCGCTTCGCGGCCTTTACTCGGCCTGGGCCTCCCTTCAAGTTCGCCCGCGCCGATCCGGGGGCGTCTCGGCGGCAGTTCCGGAATCCGGGGTGGAGTGGGTGATGCAGCTCTGGGGCTCTCGTCGGTCGCGGTCGATCTTCGCGGTCTGTGTCGTGTCCGTGGCGGTCGTCACGACGCTCTTCGTGGAGGGCTCGGGTCGCGAGGCGATCCTGCGGCCTTCGTCCTCGCGATCTCGGGCGGACGCGTCGACGCGCTCGGTCGAACATGCGCCGTCGCGGGACGCGAGCACGATGCAGTCGCTCGACACGGCGCCGCGCGCGCTTCGCGCCGCCTACGTCGCCGCGACCCAAGCGGAGGCCGCGCGGGACGCACGCTATCGGATGGCCAGGGATTCGAACCGACGTGCCGTCACGGCTCACGGCGGCGATCTCCGCCTCTCGGCGCGCTTCGATCGTCGAGGGGCGACGTTCCGAGCGCCGGGCATCGACGGGCGACTCGACGCCCGGACGCTGCGATGCGACGGACGCTCGATCGCGCTCCAGGAAGGCGAGCCGACCGTCGACGCCGACGCCGCGAACCGCGTTCGTTCCACTCGGGCGGGGCGAGGATCGAACGCCTACCTCGACGAGTGGTACGTCGCCGGCCCGCTCGGTTTCGAGCACGGCTTCGACGTCTCGGCTCCGTCGTGCGAACGGGAGATCGCCGTCGAGCTCGACGTGCGAGGCCTCGTTCCCCGATTGCAGGACGATGCCGTGCGCCTCGCGAGCCCCCACGGTGACGCGGCGCTGCGGTACGCGGACCTCGTCGCCCACGATGCCGAGGGGCGCGAGCTCGAATCGTCGCTCTCCGTGGAGGCCGGTCGCATCGCTTTGCGCGTCGATGTGTCCGGAGCGGCCTTCCCGGTCGCCATCGACCCGCTCGTCTACGTCGAGGACGGCTCGGCCACGCCCTCGGTTCTCGGCGATCCGTCGTCCAAGCTCTTCGGCACGAGCGTCGCCTTCGACGTCGACACCGCGATCGTCGGAGCTCCGACCACCACGAGCACCGGCAACTCGAGTCAGGGGGCCGCGTACGTGTTCCGCCGCCAGGGGTCGACCTGGAGCTACGAGGCGAAGCTCGTGGGGGGCGACGCTGGCGCTCAGCGCTTCGGTGATTCGGTCGACATCTCGGGCGATCGAGCGATCGTCGGCGCTCCCAGCTCCACGGGGCTCGTGGCCGGAGCTGGAGCCGCCTACGTCTTCACGCGGAGCGGCACGACGTGGACTCAGCAGCAGAAGCTCCGGGGAGATACCGCGTCGTCCCAGTTCGGCGTCGCGGTCGCGATCGACGGCACGACCGTCGCGGTCGGCCAGAGCCAGGCGGATCCCTCGGGTCACACGGATCAGGGCGCGGCCCACGTCTACGTGTGGGACGGGACGACCTGGGCACTCCAGGCGGACCTCCTCGCGAGCGACGGCGCCGCGGGCGACCAATTCGGGACCAGCGTGGCGCTCGAAGGCGACACGGTGATCGTCGGCTCGCCCCTCGACGACTTCTCGTCGCTCATGGATCGGGGCTCGGCATACGTCTTCGTCCGGAGTGGGGCGACCTGGTCGGAGCAGCAGAAGCTCTCGTCCACGGTGACCTCCGCGGGAGCTCGTCTCGGGGGATCGGTCTCGATCTCGGTCGATACGGTCGTCCTCGGGGCGGCCCAGGACTCGAACGGCCTCACCGTCCCGACCAGCGTCTACACCGGGAGCGCCTACGTGTTCACGCGGAGCGGGACCGTGTGGTCCTTGCAGCAGAAACTGATCGTTCCCTCCGCCGCGGCCTCGGATCAGATCGGCGCTTCGGTCACCATCTCGGGCGATACCGTCCTCGCCGGAGCTCCGCTCCGGAACGTCGGCGCGGATACGGACGAGGGCTCTGCGTTCGTCTTCGTGAGAAGCGGTGCGACGTGGACCGTCCAGACCGAGCTCGTCACGGTCGGCGCCGCTGCGGCCGACCACGTGGGTAGGGCCGTGACTCTCGCTGGCGACGTCGCGCTCCTCGGCGCCCCGGACACGGACGTGGGGAACTACGCGGGCCAGGGTGCGATCCGCGGCTTCCTGCGCTCGGGCTCGACCTGGTCCCAGGAGGCCCCCCTCGTCGCGGGCGAAGGCCTCTCGCAGGGCTCCCTCGGCGTTTCCGTGGCGCTGTCGGGCGACACGGCGGTCGTCGGGGAGTATCGGCACGACGGCGTCTCCGGAACCCGCAATGGCGCGGCTCACGTCTTCGTGCGGGTCGGCGGGGTCTGGACGCGACAGGCGCGCCTGGTTCCCTTCGACGGCGCGAGTAGCGACGAGTTCGGGAGCTCCGTGGCCATCGACGGCGACACCCTGGCCATCGGCGCGCCCCTGGCATCCGTCGGAGGCAACGCGCAGCAGGGGGCGGTCTACGTCTTCGTGCGTGCGGGCGGGCAGTGGTCTCTGCAGGCCAAGCTCCTCGGCTCCTCGGGGGCCGCGTCCAACCGGTTCGGGAGTGCCGTCGCGCTCCTCGGGGACCGCTTGTTCGTCGGAGCCAGTGGCGCGACGGTCGGCGGGAACGCCAGCCAGGGCAGGGTCCACGTCTTCGGGCGGAGTGGGTCGGCCTGGAACGAGACGCAGGTCATGGTCGGGAGCGACGCCGGCGCTGGCGACAGCTTCGGCGACGCGCTCGCCCTTTCGCCTGCGGGGGACCTCTTGGTCGTCGGGGCCCGCGGAGACGACGTCGGGGCCAATGCGAACCAAGGCTCGGTCTACGCCTTCGTGCTCGCGGGAGCCTCCTTCGTCGAGCAGGCGAAGCTGATCGCGGACGACGGGGCCCAGCTCGACGAGCTCGGCGCGGAGGTTGCGGTATCGGGGAACACTCTCGTCGCGGGCGCCTGGCTCGCCGACGTCGGTGGCGTGGCCAACCAGGGAGCGGCCTACGTCTTCGTGCGCGCTGGCACGACTTGGTCTCGACAAGCCAAGCTCGTCGCGGACGACGGGGCGGACTCAGACTCCTTCGGTCGTGGCCTCGCCGTCGACGGAGACACGGTGCTCGTCGGCTCGGCCCTCGCCGACGTCGGGGGGCAGACGAATCGAGGAGCCGTCTACGGCTTCGTCCGCAACGGCACGACGTGGAGCCAGCAGGCCAAGCTCGTCGCGAGCGATGGAGCGGCCGCCGACTACTTCGGGAATGCGGTCGCCCTCGCTGGTGGTACCACCGTCATCGGTGCGCAAGGAAAAAAGGGGCCAGCCTCGTACCCCAATCCATCGGTGGGCGGCGTGTACTTCGGCACGCTCCTCGCGACGCCCGGTCTCGGCTGCGAGAACGGGGCCGAATGCACCACGGGCTTCTGCGTCGATGGCGTCTGCTGTGACACGGCCTGCGGCGGCGGCGCTCCGGACGACTGCATGGCGTGCATCGGTGCGTTGACGGGCGGTACCGATGGTACCTGCGCCTCGCTCGCGGCCCCGGTCGCGTCCACGGTCGTCTGCCGTGCGTCGGGGGGCGTCTGCGATCCCGCCGAAACCTGTCAGAGCGGGAGCATCGCCTGCCCCGCCCAGGTGTTCGCGGCGACCGACGTCACCTGTCGCGCCGCGAGCGGCGTCTGCGACGTCGCCGAGACCTGCACGGGAGCGTCGGCCGACTGCCCGAGCGACGCCTTCGCTTCGAGTGGCGTCCCCTGCCGACCGTCCAACGGCAGTTGCGACCTCGCCGAGACCTGCACGGGAGCTTCCGCTCAGTGCCCTGCCGACGCCTTCGCCTCGAGCTCCGTCGTCTGCCGTGCCTCGGTCGGGGCCTGCGACGTGGCGGAGAGCTGCACCGGCACGAGCGCCGCGTGTCCATCGGACGCTTCGGCGACGCCGGGCACCGCCTGCGGTCCAGCGCCCTCGGGCGTCTGCGATGCACAGGACGTGTGCGAGGGCGCGGTCGGTGCCACCGCGACGTGCGCCCCCCGCTATGCCGCTGCCTCCCAGGCCTGCGGCGCGGCCTCGTGCAGCGGCGGATCGCAGACGTCTGCGACGAGCTGCACGGGGAGCTCGAGCGTGTGTCCGGCCGGAGCCGTCACGGGCTGCGGGGGCTACGCTTGCGGGGCGACGACCTGTCTCTCGACCTGCGTCTCGGACACCGACTGCACCTCGGACCACTACTGCGACAACGGGAGCTGCGCGGCGAAGCTCGCCCTCGGCCTCGGCTGCACCGAAGACCGCCAGTGCGGAACGGACCATTGCGTCGATCACGTCTGCTGCGGCTCCGTCTGCAACGGTCAGTGCGAGTCGTGCGGCGAGGCCGGACACGAGGGAAGCTGCATCGCCGTGGCAGGCGCGCCGCGCAACGGTCGCACGGCCTGCGCCACGGACGGGACGGCCTGCGGGGGCTCGTGCGACGGTGTCTCACCGGCGGGCTGCGCGTTTCCCGCTGGCGAGACGAGCTGTCGTGCCGCGAGCTGCTCCACGGGGACGGCGACCCAGGCCGCGAGCTGCGACGGCGCCGGTTCGTGCCCGACGCTCGTCACGGTCGCGTGCGCGCCCCTCTCGTGCAACGCGAACGCGACCGCTTGCCAAGGATCCTGCATCGCGAACGCCGACTGCGATGCGGGCATGTTCTGCCTCGCCGGATCGTGTGTGCCCGTCTACGGCGACGGGCACGCATGCGATGCCGACGCGCAGTGTGGCTCCTCCCACTGCACCGATGGATTCTGCTGTGCCTCGAGCTGCGACGGCCAATGCGAGGCTTGCGGCGAGCCGGGCCACGAGGGGCAGTGCGTCGCCGTCACCGGGGCTCCCCGGCCTGGACGCGCGGCGTGCGCCTCGGACGGCACCGCCTGCGGCGGCTCTTGCGACGGTGTGGTCCGCTCGAGCTGCTTCTATGCCGACGGCACGATCTCGTGCGGCGCGCCGCGATGCGACGGCGAGATGCGCATCGATCACGGCCAATGCGGAGGAAACGGCGCGTGCGTCGATCCCCCTGCCACGCTCTGTGCGAACGGCTGCAGCCAAGGCGCGTGCCTTCCGGTCGGGCCGGGCTCCGACGGTGGTGCGCCTGACGCGAGCGTCGGAGACGGTGGCGGGCCCGATGCCGCCGGTCCGGCTCCGGACGCGGGCGTGGGGGCAGCGCCGAAGGACTCGGGTTGCAGCTGTCGCGCTGCAGGCGCGGGGGGGGAGGCGCCTCCGTTCGTCGCGTGGCTCGTCGTTCTCGCGCTGTTCGTCGTACGGCTCGGTCGCGGGGCGCGAGCCGGCAGGGTGCGTGTGCGCTAGACACACACACCTCCGGAGCGGATCCACACTGGTTCCGGAGCGTCCACGGGGGCGTTCGAATCGCGGGTCTGGAGGCAGGGCGGGCGCTTCGGCGCCCCGCCTCCCTGCGCGCCGCGCTAAGGTGACCCTAGCCGTCGGGGACGGTTCGGGAGAGCTTCATGCGCGCTTGGTCGGGTCGCCTGCGTTGGTTCGGGCTCGTGTCGCTCGTCGTCGTGGCTTTCGCCTGCACGAACGACGAGCCCAATCCCCTGAAGAAGAGCCGGACCGTCGGGCCCGCGGGCGCCGAGATCGTCGGCGCCCGTGGCACCTCGCTCACGGTCGCGCCGGGCGCCGTGCAGGCGGACACGGAGATCTCGATCACCGTGCTCCCCTCGGTCCGCCCGCCGCGGCAGGGCGCCGTCGTCGGCACGCCCGTGCGCCTCGATCCCTCGGGCCAGCGCTTCGACGTGCCCGTCGAGGTCCGCCTCCCCGTCGATCCTTCGCGCCTGCCTCAGGGAGCCTCCCTCGGCGACGTGATCGTCGTGCGTGCGGAGAACGAGTACTCCGAGTACGTGCCCCTGCCGACGCGTCGCTCCGGGCCGGCCGAGGTGGCCGCGATCACCGAGCACTTCTCGATCTTCGTCCCGATCCTCCCCTACGCGACCGGCGGCGGCGACGGCGGCACGACCCCCACCGACCCCTGCGGCGACTCGAGCTGCGGCGCGAACGAGACCTGCGACACCTGCCCGATCGACTGCGGCCTCTGCCCGCCGCCCTCGAAGACCGACGGCGGTGCGCCCGTCGCCTTCTGCGGCAACCTCGTCTGTGACGGCACGAACGGCGAGACCTGCGCGACCTGTCCCTACGACTGCGGCGAGTGCGGCTCCGACGCCGGTGTGAACCCGGGTGGTTGCAGCACCAACAACGGCGGCTGCGATCCGCAGGTCTCCTGCCGTCCGATCACCGGCGGCGTCGCCTGCGGCGTCTGCCCGATCGGCACGACGAATTCCAACGGCGCCTGCGTCGCTTGCACCGCGAGCGGCGTGGACACGCCGGACGTCACCTCGAGCTTCGTCGACTCGGATTGCGACGGCGTCGACGGCGACGTCGCCTCCATGCTCTTCGTCGCGCCCTTCGGCGACGACGAGCTCGGGACGGGCTCGCCGAGCTCGCCCTTCGCCACGATCGGCCGCGCGCTGACGGTCGCGCAGGTCTCCGGCATCACCGCGATCGCGGTGGCCGAGGGCAGCTACCCCGAGACCGTGCTCGCGGTCGACGGAGTCTCGATCCACGGCGGCTACGTCGCGGTCGGCGGATGGTGGCGGAGCGCGGATCCCGTGGCCCACGCCTCGGTGCTGCGCCCGGTGCTGCCCGAGCTCTCCTCCTACACCGGCGAGTACGAGACCATCGGCTACGAGGCGACCGGCATCACGCGCCGCACGATCCTCGATCGATTCCGCGTCGAAGCCGGTCAGGACCTCTCGGTCGATCCGGTGCCGCTCTTCCCGAGCACCTCGAACTACGCGATCCGGGTCGCGTTCAGCCCGATGTCGATGCCGGGCAACGGGCTCGAGCTCCACAACGTCCGTGCGATCGCGCATCAGGGAACGCCCGGCAAGGCCGGCACGACCGGAGGCAACGGACCGAATGGCCAGGCGGGTGGTGGCGGCGCGGCCGGTGTGATGGCGGCGACGCTCGCGGCCCCAGGGGGCATGGGAGGCCTCGTCGATTGCCCGTACGCGCCTCCCTCGGCGCTCCCGGTCGACGCGAACGGCGGCTCGGGCGGCGCGGGCGGTATCGATCCGACGCCCATCGATTGCCCCTCGGGCAATGCGAGCGACGGATTGCCGGGCGTGCCGCCCGCAGGCGATCTCAGCTGCCAAGGAGGTCTCGGCGGAACGGGCGTCTCGCTCTGCTCAGGGAGTCCGATGGCCGGCCTCGACGGGCCGATGTGCACGCAGGCGAATGCCGGCGTGGGCAAGGGAGGCGGCGGCCTCGGTCATTCCGGCGGTCTCGTCGGCGGCTCCGGGCCCTCGTGGTTCGCCCACGCCGGTGACTCCGGATGGGCCGGCACGAACGGCCTCGGCGGTCCCGGCGGCGGCGGCGGCGGCGCCGGCGACGGAGCCAGTCCGGCAGGCTGGGGCGGCGGCGGTGGCGGCGGCGGTGGCGCGGGCGGCTGCGGCGGCAACGGCGGCCAGGGCGGCACGGCCGGCGGCTCGAGCATCGGCCTGCTCGTGACGAGCACCACCTCGGTGACGGTGGTCGCCTCCACGTTCGAGGCGCGGAGCGGAGGCGCCGGCGGCAACGGCGGCAATGGCGGCTCGGGCGGCGTCGGCGGCGGCGGCGGACCGGGCGGCGCGGGCGTCGGCGGCCCCGCGAACCTCTCGCAGGGCGGCGGCGGCGCGGGCGGCCCGGGCCTGAACGGCTTCGGCGGCGGCGGCGGCGGCGGTGGCCCGGGCGGTGTCTCGATCGCGCAGGTGGTCTGCATGAGCGGCGTCACCGGCATCGACGCGACGACGGGCCTTTCGGCGTCGGGCGGCGCGGGAGGCACGGGCGGCGCGCCGGGCGGCCATCCGGCGACGAACGGCTTCTCGTCCACCCTCTACAACGGCTGCGGCTTCAGCCCCTTCTGCGGCGACTACGTCGTCGAGGGACCCGTCGAGGAATGCGACGACGGACCTTCGGGCTCGGCCTCCTGCTCCACCCTGTGCCTGCTCCAGTAAAGGCAGAGGAGACGACCTTGGACACCCTCGGATCGAACGCCACTTCCCCTCTCGTGCGTCGCTTCGGCTTCGCCCTCCTCCTCGCCTTCGCGCTCGCCGCCTCGTCGTGCGGCGACTCCGGCCCCGAGAGCCGCTCGGCGCGCATCGGCCGCGCCGGCGGTGCGATCTCCGGGCCGCGCGGGACCGCGCTGACCGTCCCGCCCGACGCGCTCACCGGCGACACCACGATCACGATGACGGTGATCGAGACCGTGCGTGCTCCGCGCGGCACCGCCGACGTCGCGACGCCCGTGCGCCTCGGGCCGAAGGGGCAGAACTTCAGCCAGGGCGTCGAGCTCGAGGTGGACGTCGATCCGTCGAGGCTGCCCGCCGGCGCGTCGATCGGCGACGTCGTCATCGCGCGCTCCCCGCAGGGCGAGGACACCTACGTGCCGCTTCCGACGCGGCGCTCGGGGCCCGCGTCGGTGGCCGCCGTCACGGAGCACTTCTCGGACTTCGTCGTCCTCGCTCCGGACATGGCGAACGGAGGCTTCCAGGCGGCGTTCGGCGCATGCGGCGACAAGCAATGCGCGGGCGGCGAGACGTGCGACAGCTGTCCGTTCGACTGCGGCATCTGTCCGCCCTCCGGCTCCGGTGCCATGCCGGCATTCTGCGGCGATCGCGTCTGCGCCGACGGCGCCGGCGAGAGCTGCGGCGACTGCGAGTACGACTGCGGCGTCTGTCCGAACGCCACCGCTTGCACCACCAACAATGGCGGCTGCGATTCGCGGGTCACCTGCACCCCGACCGCCACCGGGCGCATCTGCGGCGCGTGTCCCCCCGGCACGACGGGCTCGGGCGATCTCCGCTGCGTGGCCTGCACGCCGAACGCGAACGTCGACCTGCCGGACGTGACGAGCGCCTTCGTCGACGCGAACTGCGACGGGGTGGACGGGGACGCGAGCACGCTGATCTTCGTCGCGACGACGGGCGACGACGGCACCGGCAGCGGCACGCGCGCGGCGCCCTTCAAGACCATCGGCCGGGCGATCGCCGCGACCATGGGGCAGCAGAGCGCGCACATCGCCATCGGCGAGGGCGACTATCCCGAGACGGTCGTGATGATGTCCGGGGTCTCGCTGCACGGTGGATACCAGCCCGGCAACGGCTGGGCTCGCTCGACCACGGCCGTGACGCGCATCCTCGGCACCACCGTGATCCCGAACACGGGCATCGTCGGCGTCCTCGCCGAGGGCATCTACACGCTCACGATCCTCGATCGCGTCACCGTGCAGGCCGGCGATCCGAACGTCGCGCCTCCGACGCCCGGCACCCACGTCTTCGGCGTCGTGGTGCGCGGCGCCATGGCACCGCGCGAGGTCGGCGGCTTCCAGATCCACAACGTCGTCGCGTCGGCGGGACGCGCCTCGAACGGGACCTCCGGGACGATCGGCGCCGACGGTGCCGCAGGAGTCGCGGGTGGAGCGGGCAGCGCGGGTCTCTCGGACGGCTCGGCGGCCGCGGCCGGCGCCGGCGGCGTCGCGATGTGCGGCGGCTCAGCCGACGCCGTCACCCTCGGAGGGAGTGGGGGCACCGGCGGCTACGATCCCGCGACGATGGCGTGCATGGGCAGCGCCGGCGGGGACGGATTCCTTCCGTACAACGTCGGCAACGAGAGTCCGCAGTCCTCCTGCACGATGGCGCTCGGCGGCGCGATGCCGCCGGCGGGATGCCCGGCCAGCGCACGAGCCGACGGTCAGGGCGCCCTCGTCTGCACCTCGACGCTCGTGCGCGACGGCGCACCCGGCGTCGCGGCCGGCTATCCCGGCCTCGTCGACTTCGAGCGGAGCTACTACGGCAGCTGGGTCGGCATGGATGGCGGCAACGCCGACAACGGCCTCGGCGGCCTCGGCGGGGTCGGAGGTGGAGGCGGCGCCGCCGGCGGCGCCCCGAGCGGATTCGGACCCGGCGGTGGCGGCGGCGGCGGCGGCGGAAGCGGCGGCTGCGGCGGGGAAGCGGGTGGCCCGGGCACGGCCGGCGGCTCCTCGTTCGGCCTCTTCGTCTCCAGCGCCAGCTACGTCGTGATCTCGAACTCGCGCTTCTCCGCGGGCGTCGCGGGCAACGGCGGCGTCGGTGGCGTCGGTGGTGCGGGCGGGCCCGGAGGCCCCGGCGGTCCCGGCGGTCCGAGCGCCGACGGCAACGGCGGCGCGGGCGGCGCGGGCTCGGCGGGCCTGACCGGTGGCGGCGGCGGCGGCGGCGGCGGCGGCGCGGGCGGTATCGCGGTCGGTCAGTACCTCTGCGCCTCCGGCGTGATGGGCGTGTCGACCACGACCGGCATGCAGGGCGTGCCGGGCTCCGGCGGCACGGGCGGCACGCCGGGCGGGCACCGTGGGTCGGACGGCATCGCGATGGCCCTGTGGAGCGGCTGCCAATTCCCGTCCGTGTGCGGGGACGGGGTGCAGGACGGCTCCGAGTCCTGCGACGACGGCAACACCGTGTCCGGCGACGGCTGCTCGAGCACCTGCACCGTCGAGCCGATGTACAGCTGCTATTTCCCCGGTCGACCGTGCCAGCGCCACGGAGTCTGAGCGCCGCGGCGACCCGCCGGACTCCGCAGGACCATTGCGGAATCCCGCCCGTTCGGGCAGTGTCCCGACTGCACGAAGGAATCCCGATGCCGAAGCCGATCCCGACGCGCGTCCGCGCCTCCTCTCGCCTCGCCTTCCTCGTCTGCTCGCTCGTCGCGGCCTCGGCCTCGGCGCAGCCCGCGACGCAGCCGACGACGCCACCGCCCGCCGAAGGGCAGGCCGCGACGACCGCGCCCGCCGCGGGCGAGGCGACGGCGACGCCGACCGCGCAGGAGCTCTTCGCCCGGGGCGAGAACGCCTACCGCCTCGGTGACTACGACGGCGCCGTGCGCGACTGGCAGGCCGCCTACCAGCTCGATCCGCGCCCCCGCATCCTCTACAACCTCTCGCAGGCCTACGAGCGCCTCGGTCGCCTCGAGGAGGCCGCCGCGGCCCTCGAGAGCTACCTGCAGCAGGTCGGTCCGGACGATCCGTACTACGCCACGGTCAACGCGCGCCTGCAGTCGCTGCGCATGCGCCTCTCGCAGACGGGCCTCGTGATCCGTCAGGCGCCCGACGGAGGTCGCATCGCGATCGACGGTCAGGCCTGGGGCCTCACGCCGCGGCCCGATCGCATCCCGCTCCCGGCGGGGAGCCACCGCGTCGAGATCACCTACGAAGACGGCCGAAGGTTCACGGGCAGCGTGGTCGTCGCCGCCGCGCAGGTCGCGGAGCTCGTGGTCAACGAGGCGGATCTGCAAGCCGGTGCGGTCACGCCCCGCGCGCCCGTCGTCGACGCGGCCGAGCTCGCCCGACGCCAGCGCGAGAGCGAGCTTCGTCGCTCGCGCATCCTCCTCTGGACGGGCGTCGGCGTCGCCGCCGCGGGCGCCGGCGTGCTGAGCTACGGCATCGCCCGCTCGAGCGCGCTCTCGACCTGCACGCAGGCGCCTTACTACTGCCTCGACGAGAGCGCGGGCACCCGGCAGCGGAATGCGGGCCTCATCACCGGCTCGGTCGCGCTCGCGGCCGGCGTGGGCCTCCTCGTCTGGGGCATCGTGTCGAAGCCCGGCGACGACGCCCCCCCTGCGCGCGCCATGTGCGTCCCGGGTCTCCTCGGCGGCGCCTGCGCGGTGTCCTTCTGATGCGCCGGAGCCCCACGATGGAGCACACGAACATGTCTTACCACGGCACGAATCGGCGCCTCCGCGCTCGGCCCGTCGCGCTCGCGATCCTCACGCTCGCCTCCGCCCTGGCCTCGCTCGGGCTCGGCGCGTGTGGGCAGCTCGAGCGCTGCCTCCCCGGGACCAACGGCTGCATCGCCGATCACACCGACGTCACGCCCTGCGAGCCCGGCACCCGGGAGACCCCGGACGAGTTCTGCACGGACGAGGTCTTCTACGATGCCTGTTCGTATCGGGACAACGGCTACTGCGAGGACGGCTCGACGGGCTCCGACGTGATGGTCCTCTGCCAGTACGGCGCCGACTTCACGGACTGCGGCTATCGCGCGAATCCCTGCGCGACGAACCTCGCGAATCCCGTCTACTGTCCGCAGACCCCGAACCGCTGCTGGCCGACGACCGTCGACTGCAACACGGTCCGGTACTGCACGCCCGGCGACGAGGCCTCGGCGAAGGCCTGCAACACCGGGCAGATGGTCGACTGCACGGCCGTGCTCCCCGCCAACACGTGCAAGCCCACGAGCTGCCCGGATCCGAACAAGCCGGTGCAGTGCCTCGGCATCGGCGGCTGCTTCGGGCCGATGATCGACTGCAACACGGTCACGACGTGCGGGAGCTATCTCGCGGCCTGCTACACGGGCGAGAGCGTCGTCTGCGGGTCTGGCTCCTCGCCGACCTGCGCGAAGAACTGAGCGAGAGCCGACAGGCCCCCACGGAGATGACGTGAGGCGAATGGCGCGACGCGAGCAGACGGGCGAAGGACGGAGCCGACACGGTCTCCTCTCCGCCCTCGTTCCCGCCGCCGTCCTCGTCGCCTCCGGCCTGGCCTTCGCCCAGGGCGTCGTCGTGGAGCCACCGCACGGCGGGGGCGGGAGCGACTCGACCTCGCGCCGCCCGAGCGTGTCGATCGACACGGGCACTCCCCACGTCACGGCGTTCCCGACGCGCTCGGCCCCGACGTTCGGCGCCAGCACGGAGACGCAGGCGCTGATGCGGCTCTCGAAGGCCGCCTGTCTGCGCGAGCTCACGAGCCGTGGCGTCGCGTTCACGGCGGCGACCGGACCGGATCCCGCCGCCGCCTACGTCGTCGTGAACGGCCCCCTCGCGGGAGTCACCCTCGTCTCCTCGGAGCGCGACCCCGCGCGCCACGCCGCGGATTGTCGCCTCGTCCTCGCGCTCCGCGCGTGGGCGCAGGTCCTCCACCGCGACGGCATCGCGAAGCTCCGCTACACCGCCGTCACGCGGCCTGCGAGCGCCTCGGATGCGGCGCGCGGAGAGGGGGGCCATGTGAACGCCCTCGCGATCGACGTGACCGCGTTCGAGAAGACCGGCGGCTTCGAGTGGCACGTGGATCGGCATTGGGGCTCGGCGACCCGGGGAGCTCCTCCGTGCGCGCCCGCGCTGCTCGTGCGTCGCGAGCCGAGCCCGGTGCGCCGGATCGTCTGTGCCGCCGCCGAGGAGGGGCGCTTCCACGTCGTCGTGACGCCGCACTTCGACGACGCGCATCGCGACCACGTGCACTTCGAGCTCGTGCCCGGCTCCGATTCGGTCACGGTGCGCTGAAGCGAGGTCCCCCTCGTTGCCCACGCTTCGACGATGGGCGTATCGTCCTCGGCGATGTCCCGCGTCGCCCGCCGTCTCGGCCTCCTCCTCGCCCCGCTCGTGCTCCTCGCCCCGTCGCCCTCGTGCGAGAACGACGAGCCGACCGTGCTCACCTCGTACGATGCTCCGCAGCATCCGATCGAGGTGATCCGCGACGGGATGGGCATCCCCCACATCTACGGCCGCACCGACTACGACGCGCTCTTCGGCGCGGGCTACGTGCAGGCCGTCGATCGCCTCTTCCAGATGGACCTGATGCGGCGCAACGCCTACGGGCGCGCCGCGGAGGTCGAAGGCCCCTCGCTCCTCGCGCAGGATCGCATCGTCCGCACCATCGACATCCCGCGCTGGGGCCGCGAGTCGGCGCGGCGCGTCGAGCGCGAGTACCCGCGGGTGTACTCGATGGTCGTCGCATGGACGGCGGGCGTGAACCGACGGATCGCCGAGGTGCGCTCCGGCGCCGTGCCGCTGCCCTACGGCTTCCGCCCGAGCGAGCTCGACTACCTCCCCGAGCCGTGGTCGCCCGAGGACGCCTTCGTCGTCTCGCGCCTCATCAACTTCCAGAACGGCTCCGAGCTCGACTACGACGCGCTCGCGACCTACCTGCGCTCGTTCGCGCCCGACGTCTACGCGAAGACGCCGCTCTACATGCCCTTCGAGGGCCACGGCATCCTGCCTCCCGAGGAACGACCGGTCTCGTCGGGTCGCACCGCGGCGCGCGTCGGCGGGCCGGGCCCCTCGGGCGCGCTGCCGGCGGACGCGGCCGAGCGCTTCGCCGCGCACCTCCGCTCGCTCGCCAACCTGCGCAGCACCCACAGCAACAACTGGGCGATGTCGGGGGCCCACACGGCGAACGGACGCTCGCTGATCGCGGGCGATCCCCACCAGCCCCTCCGCAGCCCTTCGCTCTTCTTCGCGCACCACGTGAGCAGCCTGCAGGCGGGCGGGAACCTCGACGTGATCGGCTTCGGCTTCGTGGGCTCGCCCGGCGTCCAGCTCGGCCACAACCGTCGCGTCGCGTGGACGGCGACCGTCGCGTATCCCGACATCACCGATCTCGTCGCCGTCGCCTCCGACGGGGAACGCGTCACGATCGGCTCGCGCCAGGTCGCGATCCGCGTTCGTCCCGAGACGATCGCCGTGCGAGGGCAGGGCGAGCAGACGATCGAGGTGCAGGAGGTCCCCGGGTACGGCGTGATCCTCCCGGGCGAGACCTTCCCGCTGCCGCTCGCGCCGACGGGCTACGAGGTCCTGCTCCAATGGACCGGCTACCGCGCCACGGTCGAGGCGGCCTCCTTCTTCGGCTTCGACGTCTCGAGGAGCGCCTCGGACTTCGAGCGCGCCCTCGACACGATGGACATGGGCTCGTTCAACTTCGTCTACGCGGACGCCTCGAACATCGGCTACGGCGTGCGCTGCCTCGTGCCGGACCGCGGCGACACGACCACGCTCGGCGAGCCCTGGGCGCTCCTCGACGGAGACCAGGACCGGAGCTTCTGGACGGGCGCGTTCCTCCCGCGCTCGCGCATGCCCTCGAGCCATGGCGGCGCGCGCGGATGGCTCACCACCTCGAACAACGATCCCTTCGGCTTCACGGCGAACGGTCGGGTCGACGACGATCCCTGGTACTACGGCGCCTTCTTCGATCCGGGCACGCGTCACTCGCGCCTCGAGCTCGAGCTCGATCGCCTCGCGACGCGCGGCGAGGTGACGGTCGAGGATTTCGAGACGCTGCAGCTCGACACCGAGTCGCGCTTCGCCGACGCCCTCGTCCCGCTCGTCGAGTCGGCCTACGCGAGCCTCGCGACCGACGCGAGCCTCGTCCCCTTCCGGAACCGCGCGGACCTCGACGCGCTGCGTGCGGAGCTCGCGGCCTGGGATCGCCGCTACGAGCTCGATTCGCGCGCCGCCGTCGTCGGGGAGGCCTTCATGGCCTTCCTCTCGAAGCGGATCATGGCGGACGAGCTCGGGGCGCTCTACGGCGCGCTCCTCTCGGCCGACCCTCCGACGGTGCTCCGCTTCACGGGGCTCATCGCGACCCGACGCTTCCCGGCGGCCGACGACTTCATGCAGGAGGGGAGGGACTTCCTCGTGCTCTCGGCCCTCTCCGACACGGCCGCCTGGCTCGTCGATCGCTTCGGCGGGATCGCGCCCGATCGCCGGACGTGGAGCGACGTGCACGTGACCCATTTCCAGGCGATCTGGGGAGGTGCGCCGCTCGACGGGGGCAAGGTGCCGACGCGCGGCTCGAACAACACGGTGTCGGTGGGAAATTCCGCGTTCTTCGACACGAACGGGGAGCCGAACGCCGAGCTCGTCTCCGACGCCGGCAGCATCTACCGCATGGTCGCGACCTTCGACGCGGACGGCACGCCGCGCGCCCAGGTGATCTTCCCGCGCGGCCAGTCGGGCGAGCCGGGCGATCCGCGCTTCGCGGACCTCGAGGCCGACTACGTGGCCGGCCACTACCGACCGCTCGTCTTCCGCGCGGGCGACGTCGAGGCGAGCGCGACCGAGCGTTTCACGATCGAGCCGTGAACGGAGGCCTCCCGGGGCGGCCCGGGGCCCGGCCCTTGCGGTGGCGAGCGCTCGAAACTAAGCCAGGGACCGTGACCTCGCGCCTCGCCTTCGTCGCCCTCGGGCTCTCGCTCCTCCTCGCCGCCTGTGGCCAGGGGGATCGCCCTCGCCGCACCTGGCGACCCGAGGACCATTCGCAGCCCGAAGGCGTGGGGGGCTCGCCCGCCCAGGCGCCCGCCGCCCAGGCGGAGGCCGAGGCCGCGCCCGAGGGCGATCCCCGCCTCCGGGCCGCCGTCTCGCTCTTCCGGATCCGCTGCGCCGGCTGCCACGGCCCCGAGGGGCATGGGAACGGCCCCGAGCGCATGCCCGCGATGCAGCCCCCGGACTTCGCCTCCGCCGAGTGGCAGGCGAGCCGGAGCGACGCCGAGCTCGCCGCCTCGATCGCCAGTGGCAAGAACCTGATGCCGCCCTTCGGCGAGGAGATCGGTGCCGACGGCATCGCCGCCCTCGTCGCGCTCGTCCGGGCGATGCGCGCCCCCTGAGGGGAACGAGCGCTTCCCGGGGAACTTCCGGCCGTCTCGAGCGTCGAGGGAGAAGAGACCCTTCGTGCGCGGCGCGCCCGGGGGCTATCCTCGTCCGGAGGGGGGAAGCGTGGCGACGAGCCCGAGCACGAGCGGGGCGAGCGAGAAGGCCGAGCTCCGGCGCTTCGTCGACTCCGTCCGCCGTGTCCTCGTCGCGCGGGAGCTGCTCCGGGGTCTGCTCGCAGCGTCGACGCTCGCCGCGACCCTCGCCGTCGCGATCGCCGTGCTCGCCCCGCGCGCGCCTCGCCTCCCGGCGGCGGGTCTCGTGCTCCTCGGTCCGCTCGTGGGCCTCTTCCTCGCCCGGCGTCGCATGCCGACCGAGTCCGATCTCGTCGCCTACGTCGATCATCGCCTGGGCGCCGACTCCACGCTGCTGACGTTGCACGAGCTGCCCGAGCCGATGCCCGCCGGGCTCGCGTCGCTCCGCGGCGAGGCGGAACGGATCCTGCGCGGGAAGAGCCCCCGGGACGTGCGGCCCCGTCGCGCCGGTCGCGAGCTGCTCGCGCTCCCCTTCGTGCTCGGCGCGTTCGCGATCGTGCCCTTCCTTCCCGTGCCTCCCGCGGCGGTGGCCGATCCCGGCGCGGCGCTCGTGCGTCTCGACGCGAGCGAGGCGCTCGCGCGCATCGAGCGCCTCGCGGACCTCCCCGTCTCGGATCGCGAGAGCCTGCGGAGAGCCTCGCGCGAGGCGGAGGAGCTGCGCCAGCGGCTCGCCGAGGGCACGACGCGCGCCGATGCGCTCGATCGACTGCAGCGGATCCGCGAAGGCGTCGAGGCGGCGTCCCGGAGCGAGAGCCCGAGCGAGCGGCGAGCGCGCGACGCGGCGGCCGAGGCGCTCTCGTCCGAGCCGGGCATGGCCGAGGCGCTCGCGAACCGCGACCTCGCGCGGCTCGCGCGGGAGGTGCAACGAGCGGCGGCGCGTCGCGAAGCGGCCGATCGCGCCCGGGCACGCGAGTCCCTCCGGCGAGCCGCCGAAGCGGCGCGCGGCTCGGGCGACGACCGGCTCGCCGATTCGTTGCTGCACCAAGAGAGCCTGCTCCGCCATCGGGAGGAGCAGGCGGAGCTCGCGCGGCAGCTGGCGGAGGCCATGCCGGAGCTCGCGGGCGGACGCGTGGGCCGGGCCCTCGAGCGGCTCTCGCGCGACGGAGACGGAGCCGAGCTCGATGCCGCGATGGTCGAGGCGATGCGCGAGGCGTGGAGCCGGCTCTCGCCCGAGGAGCGGCGTCGCCTCGCGGAGGCCGTGTCGCGCGCCGCCGCCGACGAGAACCGTCGTGCCGCGGAGGCGGGCGACGGGGGGATGCCTTCGTCGCCGCGCACGGCCGACGAGATCGAGCGCGAGCTCCGCGAGGCGCTCGCGAACCTCGATCGGCTCTCCCTGCGCGTCGGCGGCGGAGGCCAGGGGGGGCTCCCGATCCCGGGCGGCCCGCAGGGCGGCGGCGCCCAGGGCGGCGGGGGTGGGAATCCCGGCGGCACGGGCCAGGGAGGCTCCGGGACCTCGGGAAACCAGGCCGGAGCCGGGGGCGGAACGGGCCGCGGCGGCGGACCGGGTGGGACGCCGCGGGGCACCACCGCGCAGCTGGGCGGCGACGACCTGCTCGCGCGCGTCCGCCCCACCGTCGCGCCGGGCGGCACGCCCTCGGCGTCGTGGGTGGAATGGGTCGATCCGACGGGCTCCGAGCCGACGGTCGGCGGCGGAGGCGCGGCGACGGGGCCGGGGGCCGCCGGCCAGCCGGGGGCGGTCGAGCATGCGCCGATCCCGGAGGAATACCGGGACCACGTCCGGGCGTACTTCGAGAGGGGACAGGAGAGCGAGCGATGAGCGGGACCGGAGTCGATGCGGAGATCGCCGCCTTCCAGGCGGACGCCCTGGCGCTGCGGGAATCGCTCGCGAGGCGCCTCGTCGGGCAAGAGGGCGTGGTGGAAGAGGTGCTGATCGGTTTCTTCGCCGGCGGCCACGTGCTGCTCGAGGGCGCGCCCGGGCTCGGGAAGACGCTGCTCGTGCGGACGCTGGCGGACGCGACCTCGCTCCGCTTCTCGCGCATCCAGTTCACCCCGGACCTGATGCCGAGCGACGTGCTCGGCACGCACGTCGTGGTCGACGACGCCGGCCGCAAGCGCTTCGAGCTCCAGAAGGGACCGATCTTCGGGCAGATCGTGCTGGCCGACGAGATCAACCGCGCGACGCCGAAGACGCAGAGCGCCCTGCTCGAGGCGATGGCGGAGCGGAGCGTGACGCTCTCCGGCGAGCGTCACGAGCTCGAGGCTCCCTTCTTCGTGCTCGCGACCGAGAACCCGATCGAGATGGAGGGTACCTATCCCTTGCCCGAGGCCCAGCTCGATCGCTTCCTCCTCAAGGTCCTCGTCCCCTCGCCCGACGAGGACACGCTCGTCCGCATCCTCGAGCGCACGACGGGCACGGTGGACGCGGCTCCGACGCGCGTCCTCGACGGCCCGCGCATCCTCGCGATGCAGCGACGCGTGCGCGAGGTGCACGTGACCGACTCGCTCGCGCGCTGGGTCGCCCGCCTCGTCCGCGCGAGCGAGCCCGACGCGCCCGAGGCGACGCGCACGGCGAAGAAGTACCTGCGCTACGGCGCCGGCGTCCGCGGCGCGCAGTCGCTCGTCCTCGCGGCCAAGGCGCACGCGCTCCTGCAGGGGCGCTCGCACGTCGCCTCGAGCGACCTCCGCCGGGTCGCCCTGCCGACCCTGCGCCACCGCCTCGTCCGCAGCTTCGAGGCGGAGTCGGACGGAGTGACCAACGACGCGATCGTCGAGGGCGTGCTCGCCGAGGTCCCCGAGCTCCCTGCCAGCGTGTCGACGCTGCTCCGCGCATGAGGACGCTCGCCCTCCTTCTCGCGCTCGTCGCGGTCGCTGCGCCCGCGCGGGCCGACGACCGCCAGCCGCTCGTGACGCTCGAGGTGCACGGCATCTTCGGCGACGAGCTGCTCCACGGACCGTCCACCTCGGAGCTCGTCGTCGTCGCGGAGAGCCGGGCGCGCCGACCGATCCGCGGACGCGTGGAGGTCACGGTCGATCCCTTCGTCTTCGGAGCGGGAGAGACCACCTATGTCACGCGCCTCGACCTGCCCCCGGGAGCGCGTCGCCGTGCGATCCTCCCGGTCTTCGTCACGCGCCGCGGCGCGAGCTTTCGGCTGCAGTACGTCGAGGACGGCCACGTGCTCGCGCGCGAGGTCACCTCCACCGGCTACGACGAGCTCGCGCGCGGAGTCGTCATCCTGGCGAATCCGGCGAGGATGCGGAGCGACCTCCTCGACCTGAAGGTCCGGGTCGTCGATCCGTCCCGGAGCTCCGGCGAAGGCTCGATGGTCCTCGCCCCCGTGGGCGTGGTCTCGTACGAGCCCCGCACCGGCGAGCCGCTCCTCCCACGCACGCCGGAGGGCTATGGAACGGTCGCGCTCGTCGTGGCGACGGCCTCGGAGCTCGAGCGTCTCGACGAGAGCGCCTTCGCGACGCTGCGCACGCACGTCGAGGCGGGAGGCCGTCTGCTCGTCGTGCCGCGCGATCCCGGCGAGCTTTCGGGGCCGCACGTCTCTTCCCTCTTCGGACCGCTGCGTCTCGAGCCTGCGCTCACGCCTCCCGAATCGAGCCCTTTCCTGCCGGAGGGGCTCCCGACCGAGGCGTTGCTCGGGCCGATGGTGGCGAGCCGTGCGTTCGGCGCCGAGCGCCGGCTCGGCTTCGGTCGGCTCGCGATCCTCCGCTACGACGCGAACGCGGGCACGGGGCCCTCGAGCCCGGCCTTCCGCCGCCTCGTCCGCGGCCTCGTCGAGAACGCCTCGACGCCCGATGCGGATGCCCCGCTCCTGCCGTTCGGGCGAGGCGTCGAAGGGTACTCCGTCTACGACGGCTACACCGGGATCCCCGATCAGACTCCCTTGCTCGCGTTGCGGCAGGCTCTCGATCCCAACGAGGCCTTCGAGGGCGCCATCCTCGTCGTCGGCTGCCTGCTCTTCGCCTACGTGATCGCCGTGGGTCCGCTCTCGTTCGCGATCGTGAAGCGGAAGAACCGCCCCCTGCTCGTGCTCGCGCTCGCGCCGACGCTCGCCTTCGCCGGCCTCGCGATGCTCGTCGCCGTCGGCTTCGTCGGAAAGGGCGTGAGCAGCCGTCATCGCTCGGCCACCGTCGTCGAGACGACCGAGGGGAGCCCACGGGGCATCGCTCGGACGTACGCGGGCCTCTTCTTCACGCGTCCCGGCGTCGCGACGGTCGAGGCGTTCGCGGATTCGCTCGTGCGACCGATCGGCAACGACGAGTCGTCCGGTGGGAGGGTCGACGTGACCGAGCTGCCTCCGCGCGTCGAGGGCCTCCGCGGGAACGTCTGGGACACGCGGCTGCTCCGCTTCGACGGCGTGCGCTCGCTCGGCGGCGGCGTGCACTTCGAGGGGCCGACGCTCGCGCCGAACGCCGTCGTGAACCAGACGCGGGAGACGCTGCGCGACGCGGTGGTGATCGACGGGGACGGCCACGTCTTCCCGGTCGGGACGCTCGTGCCGGGCGCCCGGAAGCCGGTCGGGCCCCGCGAGCGCGACCTCTTCGACCAGAGCCGTCCCCTCGAATCCCTGCGCGACGATCGCGCGCGCGGGCTCGCGTCGCGGCTCTCCGTCCCACGCCGCGCCTCGGAGCTCTTCGTCGGTCTCCTCGCGATCGCGCGGGGGCGCGTCGCCCGCGAGGGGCAGGTGGTGCTGCTCGCGCGCCTCGAGGACCCGCCGCGTAGGCTCGCGGGTCGCTTCGCGGAGGAGCGGAGCCTCGTCCTCCTGCGCGTGGCCTCGCGGCCCTCCGTGGAACCGTTCGGGGTCTCGGAGGAGACGGCGGCCGACGTGGAGGCCTCCCCATGATCGAGGTGCAGGGAATCTCCCACGCGTTCGGCGGCAAGCCGGTGCTCCACGACGTCTGGTTCGAGGTCCCTCGCGGCGAGGTGCTCGGCTTCATCGGGCCGAACGGCGCGGGCAAGACGACGACCCTCCGCATGATGGCGACGCTGCTCGATCCGATGCAGGGCCGCATCCTCGTCGACGGCATCGACGTCGCCGAAGAGCCGACCGAGGTGCGTAGGCGCATCGGCTTCATGCCCGACGGCTTCGGCGTCTACGAGAACGTCACGGTCGACGAGTACCTCGAGTTCTTCGCGTCCGCGCACGGCCTCCCGAAGGCCTCGCGCGGACGCACGGTCGACGCGGTGATGGAGCTCACCGACCTCGGCGGGCTGCGCGAGAAGCTCGTCGCCACGATGTCGAAGGGCATGCGCCAGCGCCTCGCGATCGCACGGACGCTGCTGCACGACCCGAAGGTCCTCCTGCTCGACGAGCCCGCGAACGGCCTCGATCCGCGGGCGCGCATCGAGATGCGCGAGCTCATCGATCAGCTCCGCGGGATGGGCAAGACGATCGTGCTCTCGAGCCACATCCTCACCGAGCTCTCGGACATGGTGACCTCGGTCGTGATCCTCGAGCGCGGCCGCGTGGCGGCGTCCGGGCCGGTCGATCGCATCGCCGATCGGCTCCGCCCCGAGCGTGCGCTCCGCATGCGGCTCCTCGCCTACCCCGAGGGGCTCGAGGCGATCTTCGGCTCCGTCGAGGGCGTGCGCCTCGTCGAGCGGGGGCCCGACGGAGACCTCCGGCTCGTCTTCGAGGGAGGCGACGCGACCGTCGCACGCGCCGTCTCGGCGGCCGTCGCGGCCGGGCTCTCCGTCGTGCGGGTCGAGCCCGAGCGCGACGACCTCGAGCGCATCTTCCTCGAGGTCACGCGGGGAGAGGTGCAGTGATGGGAGCCCGTCTCGACGCCCTCCGCGAGCGGTTCCGCGACCCGAACCCGATCCTCGTCCGCGAGCTCCGGTCGAGCTTCCGCACGCCCCGCTTCGTCCGCACGATGACGACGGCCCTGATGGTGCTCCTCCTCGTCGTGCTCGGCGGCGGGCTCGCGGGCTCGGCGGGCAGCGTCGCGCCGGCGGAGAAGGGGCGGAGCATCTTCCAGGTCTTCTTCACTGTCGCCTACGTCCTCCTCGCGGCGGTCGCGCCGACGTTCGGGGCGAGCGCCTTCACCACGGAGAAGGAGCAGGAGACCTACGAGTCGGTCCTCCTCTCCGGCCTCTCCCCCGAGCGCTTCGTGCTCGGGAAGCTCCTCGCCTCCTACGTGGAGATCGGTCTGCTCCTCGTCGCCTCGGTGCCGATCCTCGGGGTGTCGATCCTCTTCGGCGGCGTCTCCCCGCTCGAGGTCCTGCTCGGCTTCGCCGTCCTCCTCGTCGCCATCGCGCCGGGCATCTCGCTCGGCGTGGCCCTCTCGTCGAGGCTCCGTTCCACGCGCACGGCCGCGACGCTCGCGCTCGTGATCGCGGCCCCCACCGCCTACGCCGGCCTCGGCGTGATGGCCGGCATCGAGTCCGGGCGCTCGGGGAAGTTCCCCGGCACCGGTGACGGGCCCTTCGCCTTCGTCTCCGATCTCGCTGCGAACGCCACCGACCTCGAGAGCTGGCTCGTGCTCTTCGTCGCTCCCGTCGTCGCCGCCGGTCTCGCGACCTGGCTCTTCGTCGCGTCGGCGATCGCCGGTGTGCGCCCCGAGGCCGAGGATCGGGTCTCTCCGTTCAAGGCCTGGTCGATCGCCACCGCGCTCGCCCTGCTCGTCGGGTACACGGCCCTGCTCGCGCGCGTCCCGGGCACGGGCCTCGACGAGGCGAGCCTCGGCCTGCAGGTCGCGCTCGTGCCCGTGGCCCTCTTCTTCGCGATGCTCTTCGCGAACGAGCCCCCGCTGCCGCCCCGGAGCCATCGCTCTCCCTCGACGTTCCGGGAGCGCGTCCTCGCCCACCTCGGTCCGGGCTCCCTCGGCACGGCCCGCTTCGCTTCCCTCCTCTTGACCGAGCTCCTCCTCGCACCGGTCGCGCTCTTCGTGGTCGTCGCCGTCCTCGTCCGTGGCGAGCCGAAGGCCCTCGGCGACGGCCGCGCGCTCGTGATCGCGCTCGTCGTCGCGATCGGGAGCTTGGTCGCCTCCCTGGTCGTCCTCGAGCTCGGCGTCTTCGTGCGCACCCTGATCGGCGGGGGCGTCGCCTCGCGGGCCGCCCAGCTCGGCTTCGGGGTCGCGGCCTCCCTGCTGCCCTTGATGATCGTCCCCATCCTCGACCTCGACGCGTTCGATCACGTCCCCGAGCGGGTCCCCTGGCCCCTGCGGGTCTCGTTGCTCGCCCCGGGATTCGTCGCCGCGCACCTCGAGCGGGGCTCCCCGCCCGCCGACGTGCTCCTGCTCGCTCCCTTCCTCGTGCTGCACGGGTCGCTCGGCCTCGCCCTGCGCTTCGCCACCGGGCGTCGCGTGGCCGCCGCCCGGGCCCGTCTCGACGCCGTCCGCGCCCGACTCGAGGCCGAGGTCGCGCGCCGGAGGGCCGGCGAGGCGGCCGCGGAGGCACGTCCTGTCTAGCCTGCTCGACCCGGAGTTCCTGCGGAGGCTCGCGGGCCTCAGGCTCGCCGTCCGTCGCCGCTTCCGGGGCGTCCTCGTCGGCGCACGTCGCTCTCCCCGGCGGGGGTCCTCCGTCGAGTTCGCCGAGCATCGCCCCTACGCGCCCGGCGACGACGTCCGGCGCATCGACTGGAAGGTCTTCGCCCGCCTCGAGTCGCTCGTCGTGAAGCTCTTCGTCGCGGAGGAGGATCTCACGGTCCACCTCCTCGTCGACGCGAGCCGCTCCCTCTCCGTCGGCGAGCCGACGAAGCTCGAGACGGCGAAGCGCATCGCCGCGGGGCTCGGCTACCTCGCGCTCTCGGCGAACGAGCGGGTCACGGTGGTCCCCTTCGCCGACGGCCGCTCGGCCTTCGTGCCCGCCGGGCGGGGCCGGAAGCGCGTCGCCGAGCTCCTGCGGATCCTCGATGGGCTCGAGGCGAGAGGCGGGACCGACCTTTCCGGCTCGGTCGAAGCGTTCCTCGCGCGGCGTCCGAGGCCCGGGCTCGTCGTCGTGCTCAGCGATCTCCTCGACCCGGGCGGATACGAACGACCGCTCGCGCGCCTCCTCGCGGACCGGCACGAGGTCGTGCTCTTCCACGTCCTCGCCGACGAGGAGCTCGCGCCCGCGCGCGGGGGGGACGTCACCCTCGTCGACGTGGAGAACGGGCGACGCATCGACGTCTCGCTCGACGGTCGGACGCTCTCCGCGTACCGGGCTCGCCTCACGCGTTTCCTCGAGGACGCCGAGGCCTATGCGCGGAGGCGAGGCATCCGCTACGTGCGCGTCGAGGGCGCGGCGCGGTTCGAGGAGGCGCTGCTCGGCTACCTCGGGGGCGCGTCGTGAGCCTCCTCGCTCCGTGGAACCTGCTCTTCCTCGGTCTGCTCGGGCCGCTCGTCCTCCTCTACGTCCTGAAGCAGAAGCGGACGGAGCGCTCCGTCGGCTCGACCCTGCTCTGGGAGCAGGTCCTCCGCGATCTCTCGGCGGAGCATCCGTGGCAGCGCCTGCGACCCCAGCTTTCGTTGCTGCTCCAAGCGATCGCGCTCGCGCTCGGCGCCTTCGCCCTGGCGCGTCCCGTCGGTGGGCCCGCCGTGCCCCGGGGCGCGTCGGTCGCGGTGGTGCTCGACGTCTCCCCTTCGATGGCGGCGCAGCGGGACGGTCTCACGGCCCTCGACGAAGCGCGCCGGACCGTCGACGCGATCGCGCGGACGCTCGGCCCGGGCGGACGGATGCTCGTCGTCCTCGCCACACCCGAGCCCTCGGTCCTCCTCCCGCTCACGGGCGATGCGGCGCGCATCCACACGGCGCTCGCCTCGATCGGGGTCGAGGGCGGCCATCCCGATCTCGCGGGGGCGGTCGCGCTCGCGCACGAACGCCTCCGCGGCGGGCTGCCCGGGAGCCGGGTCGTCGTCCTCACGGATGCGGCCGACGCCGGCGAGCTCTCCCTGCCGCGCACCGGCGTCCCGGTCCGCGTGGAGCGCGTGGGCGGTGGGGGGGACAACGTGGCGATCGTCGCCGTCGACGCTCGGGCGCGGGCGGACGCGGAGCATCCGGATCGGGTCGATCTCTTCGTGCGCGTGCAGCGACGGGCGCGCGCCGCGGCGCGCGTGGTCGTTGTGGCGGAGGTCGAAGGGCTCGGGGTCCGCGGCGCCCGCATGGTCGATCTCGCGCGCGACGGGGGGACCTCGATCGTGCTCCCGCTCGACGTCCCCCCCGCGCCGGACGGCGGGGCGCGGCGGCTCGTGGTGCGTCTCGCCGGAGAGGGCGGCACGGCGTACGAGGACGCGCTGCCGCTCGACGACCTCGCGTTCGCGCGCGCACCGGGCGCCGAGAAGCTCCCAGTCTTCGTCCTCCATTCCCCGGGGCCCGAGGTCCTGAGGGCGCTCGCGGCGGACGCGTCGGCGGAGGTCTTCGAGCTCCCACCGGAGCGCCTCCCCGAGCTCGTCGCACGCGAACGGACGTCGGGAGGCCTCTTCGTGGTCGCCGATGCGCTGCCCGGCGGGATCGCGCCGCCGGGCGACGTGCTCGCCATCGGACCCCGCGCGGCGGCCGCGCTCGCGGGCGCGGTCGGGGCTCCGGCGGCCGCGCGCCTCGTCGACGTCGACGAGGCGGATCCGAGGATGCGCTTCGTCCGGCTCGAGGGGCTCGTCTTCCCCTCGCTCCGAGGGATCCGCGCGGCGGAGTGGAGGCCCCTCGTCTCGACGGATGCGGGGGCCGCGATCGCTGCCCTCGACCGACCCGATCGCGAGACCGTCGTCGTCGCCTTCGATCCCGCGACCACGCGCTGGCCCGGCGATCCCTCCTTCGTGGTCTTCCTCCACAACGTCATCGAGCGGTCGCGCGAGCGTCAGGTGCGAGCGCACGTGCCGGACGGAACGCTCGGCGCGCCGCTGCGGGTTCCCGCCCCGGACGGGACGGAGGTGCGGGCCGTGTCGCCGTCGGGCGCGACACGCGCGGCGACCGCGCGGGGTGGCCTCGCCATCGTGCCCGTCCCGTCGGAGGTCGGTCTCTTCTCGGTCACGGTGGGGAGGCGCAGCGAGCGCGTGGCGCGCCAGCTCCTCGATCCAGCGGAGAGCGACCTCCGCCCGAAGCTCCGCCTCCTCGAGGGGAGCGCGCGCACCGCCGCGGTCGCCCCGCCGCCGAAGCAGCGGACGGAGCTGCTCCCCTTCCTCGCCCTCGCGGTGCTCCTCTTCGTGGTGCTCGACGCCTTCCACGCGACGCGGAAGGAGGTCCGGTGATCCGCTTCGAGACGCCGCTCCTCCTCCTCGCCGCCGCGCCCTTCGTGGTCGCGTTGCTGCTCCGCGCGCGCCATCTGCCCGCCTCGCTCGGTCCCACGAGGCGGAGGTGGGTCGCGGGGCTCCTGCTCGCGACGGGGTTGCTCGCCGCCGCCGCCGCGGCGGGGATCGAGCTCGGGCGTCCGCACGACGCGCGTGCCGTCGTCGTCGTGCTCGATCGGAGCCGGAGCGTGGACGGCGCCGAGCCGCGATCGGTGGAGACCCTGCTCGGCTCGCTCCGCCGCGCCTCGCGCACGATGCGGCGCGACGATCGGCTCGGCCTCGTGGTCTTCGGCGCCGAAGCGGCGACGGAGCTCCTGCCGTCGCCGAGACCGCCGATCGGCGATCGACGCGCGGCGGTCGCGAGGGACGGGACCGACGTCGCGGCCGCCCTTCGTCGTGCGCTCGCGGATCTCCCCGAGGGCTACGACGCGCGCATCGTGCTCGTGAGCGACGGGAACGCGACCTCGGGCGATGCGCTCGGAGTCGCCGGCGCCGCGGCGGCACGCGGCGTGCCCGTCGACGTCGTGCCCATCGATCGACGTCCCCGCCCCGAGGTCGGGGTGGTCCGCGTGCGGATGCCGGCCACGGCGCAAGAGGGCGAGCCGATCGCGCTGCGGATCGTGACGCGTGCCACGCAGCCCACGCCCGTGCGCGTCTTCGTGACGCGCGACGGACGGCCCATGGCCTCGGGCGAGGCGGTCCTCTCGAGCGGCGAGGACGTGCTCGTCCTCCGGGATCGGGCGCCCGGCTCCGGCCTGCACCGCTACGACGCGCGCATCGAGCCCCTCGATCCGCGCCACGACGGCTCGCGTCTCGACGACGAGGGCGGAGCCTTCCTCCGCGTCGAGGGCGAGGCGCGCGCGCTCGTCGTCGCCGAGACGCCGGCGGGCGCCGAGGCGCTCGTCGACGGGCTCCGCGCGAGCGGCCTCCACGTCGACCTCGTCGATCCGAGCGGCATCCCGAGCACGCTCGGCGAGCTCGCCGCGAACGACCTCGTCGTCCTCGCGGACGTCCCGGCCCGTCGCTTCACGGAGCAAGGGCTCCACGACCTCGCGAGCTACGTCCGCGATCTCGGTGGAGGGCTCCTGATGTTGGGTGCGGAGCACGCGTTCGGTCTCGGCGGCTACGCCTCCACGCCCATCGAAGAGGTCATGCCGGCGACGTTCGACCTCCGTCGCCGACGCGATCGGCTCTCGCTCGCCATGGTGATCGCGATCGATCGGAGCGGCTCGATGTCGGCACCGGTCCCCGGGGGCCGTCAGAAGATCGAGCTCGCCAACGAGGCGGCCGCGCGCTCCGCCTCCCTGCTCTCGGAGAACGATCGGGTCGCCGTCTTCCACGTCGACACCGAGGTGCACGAGACGCAGCCGATGACCCGCGTGACGGAGCCGGGAGCCATCGCGGCCGCCTGCCGTCGGGCGACCAGCGGGGGCGGCGGGATCTTCGTGAACGTGGCCCTGCGCTCGGCCTACGACGCCCTCGGCCGAGAGAACGCGCAGCTCCGGCACGTGCTCCTCTTCAGCGACGGGAGCGACTCGGAGGAGCTCGCCGGGACGCGGGAGCTCGCGCGGGAGGCGGCGCGTCGCCGGATCACGACGTCGATCGTGTCGATGGGCAACGGACCGGACACGCCCGAGCTCGAGGTGCTGGCGCGCCTCGGGGGCGGTCGCTTCTACATCGTCGAGGACATGACCGAGCTCCCCCGCATCTTCACGGAGGAGACGATGGAGGCGAGCCGAGCCGCCTTCGCCGAGAAGACCTTCCGTCCGGTCCGGGTCGAGGAGGGGCCGGCGATCGCGGGAATCGACTTCCGCTCGGCTCCCGCCCTCGGAGGGCTCGCCCTCGTCAACGCGCGTCCCGAGGCGACCGTGCACCTCGAAGCCGCGCGGGACGAGCCCCTGCTCGCCCGCTGGCAGGTCGGCCTCGGTCGGAGCGCGGTCTTCACCACCGACGCGGGAGGACGCTACGCGCAGGCATGGGTCGGATGGAGCGGCTATCCGGCGCTCTTCGGCCAGCTCGCACGGGATCTCGCGCGGCGCGAGCACGCGACCGATGCAGAGACGCGCGTCGCGATCGAGCAGGGCCTCGGCCGCATCGTCGTCGAGGCGGTGGATCGCGAAGGTCGCTACCGCAACTACCTCGAGCTCCGGGCCCGCGTCGCCGCGCCCGGAGGAGGAACGGAGGCCGTCTCCCTCGTCCAGACGGGCGCGGGACGCTACGAGGCGCGCTTCGACGCGGCGGCGCCGGGCGCCTACTTCGTCACCGTCGAGGACGCGGAGGCGGGCCTCGTCGGCACGACGGCCGTGGTCCGCCCGGCTGGCGACGAGCTGCGCGGCGACGGGACCGATCGGGCCTTCCTCGCGCGGCTCGCCGGGACGAGCGGTGGTCGCGAGCGCCGCGACCTCGCGTCGGTCTTCGAGGGGCCGAGGCGCCGGGTCTTCCGCTACACGCCCGTGGAGGCGGAGGCCCTCGCGCTCGCACTCCTGCTCTTCCTCGCCTCCGTCGCCGTGCGTCGGCTCCGCACGTTCCGCTTCGCCCGGGCGAAGAGGGCGACGGCTCGGGACGCGGCCCCCGCCGACGTGGCGGCCACCGTCGACGCCCTGTCGGCCCACGCCCGGCAGCGGCGTGGGAAGGGCATCGGAGGCGCGCTCGGCTCGGCTCCCGCTCCCTCCGGAGAGGCGGCCGGGATCCCCGCGCAGATCGCGATCCCTCCCACCTCCGGGGCCGACGCCGCCGGAGCCCACGATGCCTCGGCGGCCCCAGACGCGCGCGGAGCGTCGAGCGATGCAGCGACCCTCGCCGAGCGTCTGCTCGAGCGGAAGCGCAAGAGGTGAGACGAGGTAGGTCGGGGTCGCAGCGATCTCGCGCCTCCGGCTTTCCCCGACGTGCTCCCGCTCCCTACAATCGTGCGCGGATGCGGCGCCTGGGCTGGCGCCCGGAGGTGTCTTCATGCGTGCTCGCTCGACGCGTCTCGCGTCGTTCTCGATCGGACTCCTGGCCTTCGCCTTCGCGAGCTGCGACGACGGTCCTTCGACGATTTCCTTTCCTGCGAGCGGCTCGATCGCCGGCGACGCGGGGCGCGGCTCGTTCACGTTCGGCGCCGCCACGGCCGCGATGCAGATCGAGGAGAACCAGCCGGCTTCCGACTGGTATTGGTGGACGCTTCCGGCCGCGATGGGAGGGAAGGGCAACGGCACGCCCGTCGGTGACGCCGTGCGCGGCTACTCGATGGCGCAGTCGGACATCGCGCTGATGCAGGCGATGCACCTCGATGCCTACCGCTTCAACCCGAGCTGGCCTCGCATCGAGCCGACGCGCGACAACGTCGACGCGGCGGCGCTCGCCCACTACCGGGACTACCTGGTCGCGCTGAAGGCGGCGGGCATCAAGCCCATGATCACGGTGCACCACTTCTCGAGCCCGATCTGGGTCGACGACTTCCGCAATCCCTCGACGACCCCCTGCGTGCCGAGCGACACGGACCTCTGCGGCTGGGACGACGACGCGGGCGCGCAGCAGATCATCGCCGAGCTCGCCGAGCACGCCGCGCTCCTCGCGCAGCAGTACGGTGGCTACGTCGACGAGTGGTGCACGCTGAACGAGCCGGTGAACTACCTGCTCGCGAGCCACGGCCTCGGCTCGTTCCCGCCCGGCAAGACCTCCCTCATCTCCGAGCTGGACCTCGGCGGCCTCGTCCGCGCGATGCGCAACTACCTCAAGGCCCACATCGCCATCTACGACGCCATCCGTGCGAACGACACGATGGACGCCGACGGGGACGGTGACAACGCCCGCATCGGTCTCTCGCTGAACTCGATCGCCGTCGTGCCGACGTACGACAACGCGCTCAGCAACGAGCCCGCCGACATCGCCGCGGCCGACCGCGCCTTCTACGCGTACCACTACCTCTTCCCGGACTCGATCCTGAACGGCACCTTCGACACGAACCTCGACGGGACGCCGGACGAGACGCATCCCGAGTGGAATTCGACGCGTCGCCTGGACTGGCTCGGCGTGCAGTACTACTCGCGTCAGGGCGTCACCTCGAACACGGGCGGCGTGCCGGGCCTCGTCTTCCTCGGCCTCGCTCCCTGCGTCCCCGGCAATTTCGACTCGATCTTCCACGCCTGCGTCGATCCGGTCGATCCGACGCATTGGGTCCCGTCGATGGGCTACGAGTACTACGAGGAAGGCGTGTACGAGGTCCTGACGAAGCTCCACGAGCGCTACAAGAACGTCGGCCTCCCGATGACCGTGACCGAGTCCGGCATCGCGGCCGAGGTCGGTCGTCGTCGCTCGGAGCACATCGTCCGCTCCCTCGAGCAGATCTGGCGTGCACGGCAGGCCGGCGTCGACGTCCGCGGCTACTACCACTGGAGCCTCATGGACAACTTCGAGTGGGCCGAGGGCTACGAGCCGCACTTCGGCCTCTACCACGTGAACGCGGGCGCGGGCGACTACACGCGCACGCCGACCGACGGCGCGACCATGCTCGGCGACATCGTCGGAGCGCGTCGGCTCACGGGCTCCGTCCGCTCGTCGTACGGCGGGACGGGTCCGATGACGCCCGAGCCCTGAGCGACCCGACCGCCGCCCGGGAGGTCGAGCGAGGCTCGGCCCCGGGCGGCTCGACGTTCCGTCTGCTAGGGGACTGCCGTGACGAACGACCCCCGCGAGCTCCTCCTCCGGCCCATCGGCACGATCCGGACGCCGTTCCAGTCGCGCATGGAAGCGCCGCGGCAGCCGCGCGCGGCCGAAGGCGTCCCTGGCCGGATCGAGCTCTTCCCGGGCCACGGCTACGAGGACGCGCTCGCCGATCTCGAGGGCTGGCAGTACGTGTGGGTGATCGCCTGGTTCGATCGCAACACGAGCTGGCGTCCGAAGGTCATGCCGCCTCGTTCCGATCGGAAGCGAGGCGTGTTCTCGACGCGCTCCCCGCATCGCCCGAATCCGATCGGTCTCTCGGTCTTCGAGCTGGTCGCCGTCGAGGGGCTCACCGTCCACGTGAAGGATGTCGACCTCCTCGACGGGACGCCGATCCTCGACCTCAAGCCCTACGTCCCCTGGACCGACGCGATCCCGAGCGCGCGCACCGGCTGGCTCGCTCCGGTCGAGCCGCTCGCGAAGGGCGAGCGCCCGGAGGACACCGGGCCACGCTACGAGGTCGTCTTCGCGGACGAAGCCGAGCGGGCCCTCGACTTCCTCGCCGCGCACGGCGTCGACGTACGCGCGTCGATCGCCTACCAGCTCTCCATCGGGCCGACCCCCCACGCCTACCGCCGGATCAAGCGAATGGACGACGGCTACGTCATCGGCGTCCGCGAGCTCCGCGCCCATTTCACGATCGAAGGCGAGCGGGTCCTCGTCGACCGGGTGAAGAGCGGCATCAAGCCCGGCGAGGCGCGCGACGAGGCCGAGGAGGCTCTCCACCGCGCGCTCGACGCCGGACGATTCGCCCCGACGGATGCTAGAGATCCCGGCGATGCCAAGGACGAATCCTAGCCCCGTCGTTCTCCTCGCCCTCGTCGGCGGATGCGCCTTCGCGCCCCCTCCTTCGACCACGGGGCCGAGCGCCGCGGCCGAGTCCCGGCCGGAGACGCCGTCGGCGGCGGCGGGCAAGCCGAGCGAGGAACGGAGCTTCGGGGCCCCCCTCGATGCCGCGTGGCCCGAGGTGCCTCTCTCCGAGCTCCTCGCGAATCCCGATCGCTACCGCGACCGCCCGATCCGGACCTCCGGACGCATCGCGCGCGTCTGCCAGCGGATGGGCTGCTGGATGGAGCTCGCGAGCGGGGACGGTCGCGCCGTGCGCGCGCCGATGTCCGGGCATGCGTTCTTCCTGCCGCGGGACGTCGCGGGGCGCGAGGCGCGCGTCGCCGGCCACGTCCGCCTCGCCGAGCTCTCGCCCGAGACACGCGCCCACCTCGAATCCGAGGGCGCGGAGGAGACCACGTCGCGCGTCTCCCTCGAGGCCACCGGCGTCGTCGTCCGCTGAGCGAATCCCGGCGAGACGTCTTCCGCGTCGGCCGGGTTCGACTAGGATCCGCGCCCATGCGCATCGCCGACGACGAGCTCACCGATCATTCGTTCCGCCTCTGTCAGCAGCTCCTCCGCATCGACACGACGAATCCGCCCGGCAACGAACGACCGGCCGCGGACCTGCTCGCCGACGAGCTCCGCGCCGCGGGCCTCGAGCCCGTGATCCTCGAGAGCGCCCCCCGCCGCGCGAACGTGATCGCCCGCCTCCGGGGCACGGGCGCGAAGCCGCCGCTCCTCCTCACCGCGCATCTCGACGTCGTCGAGCACGAGCCCGAGCACTGGAAATACCCCGCGTTCTCCGGCGAGGTCGCCGAGGGCTGCCTCTGGGGCCGTGGCGCCGTCGACATGAAGAACATGGCGGCGATGAGCGTCGCGATCCTCGCGCGCCTCGCGAAGGAGGGCGTGAAGCCCGAGCGCGACGTGATCTTCGCGGGCGTCGCCGACGAGGAGGCCGGCTGCCGGCACGGCTCGCTCTTCCTCGCCGATCACCACGCGGACCTCGTGCGCTCCGAGTTCGCCCTCGGCGAGGGCGGCGGCTTCCACCTGAACGTCGCCGGCAAGCGCGTGTTCACCGTCCAGGTGGCCGAGAAGGGCGTCTGTTGGGTGAAGGTCCGCGTGCGCGGCGAGCCCGGCCACGGCTCGATGCCTCGCTCGGACTCCGCCGTCGTGAAGCTCTCGGAGGCCGTCGCGCGCCTCGGGAAGCAAGGGCTCCCGAGCCACCGCTCCGAGGTCGTCGAGCAGTTCATCGACGCCGTCGCGGAGCAGCAGCCCCCGGTCCTCCGCGACGTCATGCGCCGTGCCTTCCGGCCGCCGTTCGCCGCGAACCTGGCTCGGTTCCTGCCCGATCCGAACGTCCGACGCGGCCTCGTCTCCATGCTCGGGAACACCGCCTCCCCGACCGTGCTGCGCGCCGGCGGGAAGACGAACGTCATCCCGGGCCTCGCCGAGGCGGAGATCGACGGACGCATCCTCCCGGGCCAGACCGAGGCGGATTTCCTCCGCGAGCTCCGCGAGGTCCTCGGGCACGAATGCGAGCTCGAGGTGATGCACAGCCTGCCCCCGGTCGTGACGACGCCGAAGGAATCCGAGCTCTACTCCGTGCTCCTCTCCGTGATGGGCGACTACGAGCCCGACACGCCCGTCGTCCCCTACATGCTCCCGGGCTTCACCGACGCGAAGGCGTTCACGAAGCTCGGCGCGCGCTGGTACGGCTTCGCGCCCGTGAAGCTCCCGCCCGAGATGCGCTTCGCGGACCTCTTCCACGGACACGACGAGCGGATCCCGGTCGACGGCCTCGCCTGGGGCACGCGCGTGCTCGGCGACGTCATGGTCCGCTTCCTCGGCCTCTAGG
>JAXLYX010000010.1:0-284145 GCA_046351215.1 Polyangiales bacterium
GAAGCGATGCATCGCGGAGTCGACCACGGGGAGCAGCGAGAGGATGCCCGTCGTCGTCTGCCCGGCCCAGTTGTTGTTGCTCGCGATGAAGGCGACGAACGAGTTGTCGCGCGCCCACGCGGGCATCGTGCCGGGATTCGGCAGCGTGATCGCCGTCCCGCTCGCGTCGTTCGCCTGGAGCGTGGCCCCGGTGAACGGGTCGATCAGCCGGAGCGCATCGGTCCCGTTCGCGGTCGAGACCATGGCGAGCGTCTCGTCCGGGCTCCAGCTCGAGAGGCGGTAGCGGATCGTGGTGCCACTCGCGGGCGAGCGCCAGACCGTGGGCGTCGGGCTCGCGGTCGAGAGGGTCTGGTCCGTGAGGTCGAAGAGCGCGCCGTAGTTGGCGAAATTCGTGTTCGCGAGCATGTAGCGACCGCTCGGCGAGATGGAGTGGCAGCCGACGCAGTTGCCGCCCGTCGTCGGGTAGGTGACGTTGGCGGGCGGGATCAGGATCCGGCTCGTCGAGGTGCCGTCGTCGATCGCGCGGATCGTCGTGTCGTCGATGTCCCAGTAGTAGACGGTGCCGGTGATCGCGGCGACGGCGAAGCGGATGCTCACCGGCGTGCCCTGCACGACGCGCGCGCCCGCCGAGTCCCAGCGATCGACCTGGATCGTGGCAGTGGCCGTCGGATCCGTCTGGGCGAGCGCGCTCCACGACGCGTCGTCGATCAGGTCGTGGTCGTTCGCGGCGAGGTCCTGGTTGCGGACGTAGCGGACGAGCACGAGGTCCGGCTTCGTGATCGTGATCCGGAAGAAGTCGTTCTCCGGGCAGACGGCCTTCGCGCTCGAGCACGCCCACTGGACGTCCGCGGGCTCGACGTTCTGCGGCATCACCGCGCCGTTCAGCGGATAGAGGATCTCGGCGTCCGCCGCGGCGTCCGTCACGGGCGTGTGGCTCGCGAAGACGTCACCCGGGCTCCCCGCCCCGCTGCCGGCGCCGGTGGTCTTGGTGAGCCGGACCGTGAGCGTGGCGGTCGACATGAACGTGCCGTTGTTCGCCACGACCGTCGCCGTGACGTGGACGACGCCGCCGATCGTGCCGTTCGCGAGGTAGCGCCCGTTCGAGTCCACGACGCCGGGCGAGCGATCGTCGACGGAGAACGTCGCCGTGCCCACGGGCATCGACCCGCCGCTCGAGAGCTGGGCCGTCACCGTGAACACGAGGCTCTGGTCGGCGGTCCCGAGCGCGAGGTCGAGGGTCGGGGTCGAGGGGGCGATCGTGATGCCCGTGATGTCGGCGTTCACGACACCGGAGTCGCCGCCGGTCGAGCCGTCGTTGGTCGCGCCGTCGGTCGGGAGCTGGCACGTGCCGCCCGTGCAGACCTCCGCGCCCGAGCAATCGCTCTTGTCGGCACAGGCCTTGCCGCGCGTGCTGCTCGAGTTGCTGCAGTCGCAGGCCGCTAGGGGAAGCACGAGCAGGAGGGCGGAGAGGAAGCGGTGAGTACGGACGAAAGAGCGAGGCGCCATGGTTCGTCACGGTAGCCGATGGATGCCCACCCGCACAGCCCGCGTGAACGGGATCACCCGCGGACGGCCCCTTCGCGACGTGCGAAACGACCACCTTCCGACATCCGCCCATGCCTCCCGACGATGTGGGAGGAGCGCGAGGGCGCGCTTCAGAACCGGACCACGAGGCCCGTTCCGATGCTCCCGGTGCGGACGTCGAGGAAGGGCGCGGCGGAGACCGAGGGCCCCGATGCCTGCTGCTGCAACCACCGGCCGATGTCGCTGGTCTTGCGCAGGTGCGCGACGGTCAACGCCCAGGACGCGATCTGGCCGGCGATCGGGATGTACGAGAGGAAGAGCGCCGAGATGGCGAGCCCCCGGCGGTCCTCGAGGATGCCGAACCGGCGGAGCTGCGCCGAGGCGATGAGGCCCGCGGTCGAGCCGGCGAGGAGCGACATCTCCGCGACGACGTAGCCTCCCGTGAAGAGCCCGATGGCGGCGCCGTCGGTGCCGGTCGTCCGGATCATGCGGACCATACCCGCGAACGAGGCCGCGACGCCGAAGGCCCCGACGATCACGCTCCGACGCTCCGCGCGATGCGCGCGATCGAGGCGCTGCATGCGGGGATCCGGGCCCTGCTGCAGGATCACGACCTGCTCGGCCGGGATGACCATGGGCCCCGGGCTGCCGAGCTCCCCCTCGGTGACCATGACCTCGGGCTCCGCCGGCGGCGGCTGCACGGGGGCGGCCGAAGCGGTGCTCGCCACCAGCAGGAGAGCGAGCGTCACGGGGACGACACGAAGGGGAAACACGCGCACAGGATACCCCCGATCCGCGGCCGACCGAGAGGGCATCGGTCGGGATCGGACGAAATGACGGGCCGCGTCGAATCGGTCTCGCCACCCCCCCGGAGGTGCACATATGCTCTCCCACGTCAGAGGAGGATGGGAGACCGCATGGCCACACCCAAGATCGCGATCAACGGCTTCGGACGCATCGGACGGGCCGTCACCCGCATCGCCAAGCTGCGGAAGCACTTCGACGTCGTCGCCGTGAACGACCTCGTCGAGCCGGCCGCGCTCGCGTATGCCTTCAAGTACGACAGCGTCCACGGCATCTACCCGGGCGAGGTCTCGCTCGACGGCAACACGATGACCATCGACGGCGATCCGTTCCGCGTGATCGCCGAGAAGGATCCGTCGAAGCTCCCGTGGAAGGAGCTCGGCGTCGACTACGTCATCGAGAGCACCGGCAAGTTCCGGAAGATCTCGGAGCTCGATCACCACCTCGAGGCCGGCGCGCGCCGCGTCCTCGTCACCGTGCCGACGAAGGACGACCTCGAGAGCACGGTCGTGCTCGGGGTCAACGATCACGTCGTCACGAAGGACTCGCGCATCATCAGCAACGCGAGCTGCACGACGAACTGCGCGGCGCCGCTCGCGAAGGTGCTCCACGAGGCGTTCGGCATCCGCCGCGGCCTCATGAACACGATCCACGCGTACACGGCGGATCAGCGGCTCGTCGACACGCCGCACAAGGACGACTTCCGCCGCTCGCGCCACGCCGCCCTGAACATCGTCCCGACGAGTACCGGCGCCGCGGTCGCGATCGGCAAGGTCATCCCGGCCCTCGCCGGCAAGCTCGACGGCCTCGCGCTCCGCGTGCCCGTGCCCGACGGCAGCGTCGTCGACCTCACGCTCGAGCTCGAGAAGAACGTGACCGAGGCCGAGGTCAACGCCGCCGTGAAGGCCGCGGCCGACGGCCCGCTGAAGGGCATCCTGCAGTACTGCACGGATCCGATCGTGAGCACCGACATCGTCGGCAACTCGCACTCCAGCATCTTCGACGCCGAGCTCACCCAGGTGATGGGCGGGAACTTCGTGAAGGTGATCAGCTGGTACGACAACGAGTGGGGTTACAGCTCGCGCGTCGAGGACCTCATCTCGCTCGTCGCCCGCCAGGACGGGTACTCGCCGGACTCCGGCGGCTGAGCCGGGAGGTCCGCCCGGGCCACGGCGCGGACGGAAGGAAGAGGGGGCGTCGGCTTCGGCCAACGCCCCCTTTTCGTCGTCCCGCGTGGACGGGCTCAGTTCGACTCTTCGAACTCGGCGTCGATGACGTCGTCGTCCCCGCCGCGCTTCTTCGAGCCGCCCGGCGACGCGTGGGTCGAGCCCGCGCCCTCGGTGGGCGCGCCGCCGGCCGCCGCGTACGCGAGCTCGGCGATCTTGCTCATCGCCGTCTGGAGGTCGTCCATCCGCGTCCGGATGTTGTCCTCCTCGTTCTTGTCGATGGCCTCGCGGAGCGCGCGGACTTTCGACTCGACCTCGGAGACCTTGTCGGCGGGGAGCTTGTCCTTCACCTCGGTGAGGGCCTTCTCGACGCCGTACGCGAGCTGATCCGCCTTGTTGCGCGTCTCGATCGCGTCGCGACGCTTGCGGTCCTCCTCCTCGTGGGCGGCCGCGTCCTTCACCATGCGCTGGATCTCGTCCTCGTGGAGGCCCGAGTTCGCCGTGATGGTGACCTTCTGCGCCTTGCCCGTGGCCTCGTCCGTGGCCGACACGGAGAGGATGCCGTTCGCGTCGATGTCGAACGTCACCTTGATCTTGGGCACGCCGCGCGGGGCGGGGAGGATGCCCTCGAGGTGGAAGCGACCGAGGGTCCGGTTGTTGCGGGCCTCGGCGCGCTCGCCCTGGAGCACGTGGATCTCGACCTTCGTCTGGTTGTCGTCCGCGGTGGAGAAGCTCTCCTCCTTGCGGTGCGGGATGGTCGTGTTGCGCGGGACGAGGACCGTCATCACGCCGCCGAGCGTCTCGACGCCGAGGCTGAGCGGGGTGACGTCGAGGAGGACCATGTCCTTGACCTCGCCCGAGAGCACGCCGGCCTGGACGGCGGCGCCGAGGGCGACGACCTCGTCCGGGTTCACGCCACGGTGCGGCTCCTTGCCGAAGAACTTCTTCACCGTCTCCTGCACGAGCGGGATGCGGGTCGAGCCACCGACGAGGACGACCTCCTCGATGTCGTTCACGGTCTTGCCGGCGTCCGAGAGCGCCTTCTTCACCGGCTCGAGCGAGCGCTGCACGAGATCCTCGACGAGCTGCTCGAGCTTCGCCCGCGTGATGCGGATGTTCATGTGCTTCGGACCGGACGCGTCCGCCGTGAGGAACGGCAGGTTCACCGTCGTCTCGAGCTTGCTCGAGAGCTCGATCTTCGCCTTCTCGGCCGCGTCCTTGAGGCGCTGGAGCACCATCTTGTCGTTGCCGACGTCGATGCCCGTGTCCTTCTTGAACTCCGAGATGAGGTAGTTCATCACGCGGTGGTCGACGTCGTCACCGCCGAGGTGCGTGTCGCCGTTCGTCGAGATGACGTCGACGACGTTCTCGCCGACCTCGAGGATCGAGATGTCGAACGTGCCGCCGCCGAAGTCGTACACGGCGATCAGGTGTTCCTTGCTCTTGTCGAGGCCGTAGGCGAGCGCGGCCGCGGTCGGCTCGTTGACGATGCGCTTGACCTCGAGGCCCGCGATGCGGCCGGCGTCCTTGGTCGCCTGGCGCTGCGCGTCGTTGAAGTACGCCGGGACCGTGATGACGGCCTCGGTGACGGTCTCGCCGAGGTAGTCCTCGGCCGCCTTCTTCAGCTTGCGCAGGACGTGGGCCGAGACCTCGGGGGGCGCGACCTCCTTGCCCCGGACGGCGAAGGCCGAGTCGCCGTTCGAGCGGCGGACGATGCGGTAGGGAACGCGGTCCTTCTCGCCGCCGAGCTCGTCGAAACGACGGCCCATGAAGCGCTTGGCCGAGTAGATCGTGCCCTCGGGATTCGTGATCGCCTGACGCTTGGCGATCTGGCCGACGAGCACCTCTCCCTGGTCGTCCCAGGCCACCACGGACGGGGTCAGGCGATCACCTTCCTCGTTCACGATCACCTTGGGCTCCTTGCCCTCCATCACCGCGACGACGGAGTTGGTGGTGCCGAGGTCGATTCCGATGATCTTGCCCATTTCTGACGTCCTCCGATGGGCGGCCCCCGCCCGAGAGTGCGGAGCCGCCGGAAATTCCCGAGGAGTTACGCGCTCCTCGTGTGGTCGGGTGCGAAGGTAACCACCCCCCCGGGCCCGTCAAGACCGGCTCCGTCGACGCGCGTCCACGGAGGCCGACGGAAGCCCTCCCGACGGAGCCGAGGCCGCGCCCTGCCTCCCTGCCCGTGTCAGAGGAACGTATCGGCCTCGATGCCGGACTGGATGCGCTTCACGTCCTGCATCGTCGCGAGGACGATCAGGGAGGTATCGGCCTCGATGACATGATCGCCGGACGGGTTGTAGACGTAGTCGCCCCTCGGGAGGTGGAGGGCGATCACGAGCGCGCCCTGGTTCCGGAGGCTCGTGTCCATGATCCGGCGACCGACGAGGCGGCTGCCGGGAGGGATCCGGAGCTCCTCGATGCGGAGCTGCTGCTCGCCCTTGTCGCGGAGCATCTTGTCCATGAAGGCGACCGCCTTCGGACGGAGGATCTCGCTCGCCATGCGCATCCCGCCGATGTAGTTCGGCGAGACCACGGAGCTGGCCCCGGCACGGCGGAGCTTCGTCTCGGTGGACGGCTCGATGCATTTCGCCACGATGCGGGCCGTCGCGTTCAGCGCGCGGGCCGAGATGGTGACGAAGAGGTTGTCCTTGTCGTCCGTGAGGGCGCAGACCACGGCCGAGGCCCGCTCGATCCCCGCCCGGAGCAACGAGTGGTCGTCGATCGCGTCGCCGACGACGTAGACGAGCTCCTCGCCGACCTCCTCGGCGAGCTCCAGCAGGCGAGCCTCGTTCCGGTCGATGATCACGAAGGGCTGTCGCGTCGCGAGCAGCTCGAGCGCGACGTGCTTGCCGGTCGAGCCGATGCCGCAGAGGACGACGTGGCCCGACATGCTGTCGATGATCCGATCCATCTTCCTCCTCCGGAGGATGCCCTGGAGATCGCCCTCGATGATGAGCGCCGTGAGGCTCGAGGCGAAATAGAGCATCGTGCCGCTGCCGACCACGATCAGGACGACCGAGACGACCCGGGCGGCCCGGATGGCGTCCATGCCGGGCAGCATCTCGCCGTAGCCGACCGTGGCGAGGGTCGTCAGCGTCATGTAGAAGCACTCGAACGCGGACCACCGCCCCTCGCCCACGGCGTAGTAGCTGACGGTCCCCGCGAGCAGGACGAGCCCGAAGAAGAACGCCGCGGAGACGAGACGATCGTAGACGGCGCTCGGCGGCTTCTGCACGGCTCCCTGTGGGTATGCGCGTTCCGGCGGGATGTCAACGATGCGGGGGCGGGGCGGTCCCCGCGGCCGTCGGTTGACCCGGGGGCTGGCTGGGCCTACCACCCGCCCCCGTGACCGACCGGGATCATGCGAGCCACGCCGGCCGAGGGCTGCTCTCCATCGCGGGAGCCAAGATCTTCTTCGTCGTCGCGGGATTCGCGGTGCAGTTCCTGCTGCCGCGCTTCCTCGGCTCGGCCGAGCGCTACGGCCTCTTGATGGCCGCCATGAGCGGCGTCTCGATCCTCAACAACGTGATGGTCACGGGCACGGTCCAGACCGTCAGCAAGTTCGTCAGCGAGGCCGAGGACAGGAGCGCGGCGACGATCCGTCGGGCCCTCGGCCTCCAGGTGGGCCTCGGCCTCGCGCTCGGCGGGGGGCTCGCGCTCTCGGCCGGGAGCCTGGCTTCGGCGATGCGCGATCCCGAGCTCGCGGGGCTCCTCCGGATCTCGTCGCTCGTGGTCGTCGCCTATTCGCTCTACGCGACCCTGATCGGCGCGCTGAACGGCCTGCACCGGTTCCAGCAGCAGGCCCGCTTCGACGTGAGCTTCACGGCGATGCGCACGCTCGGGCTGCTCGTCGGCCCCGCGCTCGGCCTCGGCGTCGCGAGCGCGATGGCGGGCTTCGCGACGGCGGCCTGGGCGATCACGTTCGCCGCGTTCGTGGCCGTGGGAGCGGGCGCGTCGGGCGAGACGGTGTCCCTGCGGCGCTGGCTCGCCTTCATGGCGCCGATCTGGATCTACCAGACCTTCCTCAACGGCATCCTCCAGCTCGACGTCTGGATCCTGAAGGGGACGGTCGCCGGTCTCGAGGTCGCCGCGGGCGCGACCCGCGAGGCGGCGGCGGCGCTCTCGAACCAGTACGTCGGCTACTACCGCGCGGCCCAGACCTTCGCCTTCGTCCCCTACCAGCTCATCCTCTCGATGACGTTCATCGTCTTCCCGATGGTCTCGCGGGCGACGGCGCTCGGGGACGACGCGCTCGCCCAGGCGACCGTGAGGCAGGCGATGCGCTTCTCGCTCCTCGCGCTGCTCGCGTTCGCCGCGCCGATGGCGGGCGCCTCGGACGGCGTGCTCCGGATCGCCTACGCGCCGGACTATCTGGCGGGCGCGGGCGCGCTCCAGATCCTCGTGCTCGGCCTCGTCGCCTTCGCGCTCTTCGTGATCGCGGCGACGATCCTCGGAGGCGCGGGTCAGCCGACGGTCGCCGCCGTCGTGGCCGGCATCGCGCTCGTGGTCGTGCTGGGCGGGAACTACGGCGTGCTCCACGCGGTCGGGGTCGGCGGCCGCACGCTCGTCGGCGCGGCGAGCGCCACGTCCGCGGGCATGGCCATCGCGCTCGTCCTCTCGGGCTTCGCGCTGTACCGCCGCTTCGGCACCTTCCTCCCCGCCGCGAGCGTCGCCCGCGGCCTCGTCGCCGGACTCGTCGCGGCGATCGTCGCGCACTTCGTCCCCCACGGGAGCCGGCTCCTCGCGCTCGTCGCACTCGCCGCCGGCTTCTTCGCCTTCCTCGCGACCCTCGTGATCACGGGCGAGGTGGAGCCGGAGGAGCGGGCGAAGCTCGTGCGGATCGTGAAGCGCACGTAGGCCGCGCCGCGACGAGGCCGTCGGACGGTTCCTCCTCCCTCGCCTCACATCCTGCGCACATCCCCCCCATTGACGCGCTGCGCCCTTCGGGCGACGGATGATTCATGTCCTGGGGAGGATGGAGAGCGCTGCTCGCCGTCACATTCGGCGTGCTCGTCGGATGCGGGGATTCGCGTCCGACGGGGTCGACCGAGCCTCCGACGACGCTCGATCGAGCCCTGCGCACGCGGATCGACGAGCTCGGTCTGGTCGGCGATCCGAGCGCGGGACGCGTGATCCCGTCCCCCGACGATCCGCTCGTGCGGCTCGGGCGTCTGCTCTTCTTCTCGAAGACCTTGAGCGGCGAGTTCGACGTGGCCTGCGCGAGCTGCCACCACCCGGAGCTCGGGGGAGGCGACGGGCTCTCGCTCCCCATCGGCGTGGCCTCGATCGCCCCCGATTTCCTCGGTCCCGGCCGCGTGCTGCCGCAGGCGAGCGACCGCGATCCACGCAAGGACGGCGGCCCGAACGTGCCGCGAAACGCGCCGACCACGTTCAACTCGGGCCTCTACGACCGCGTGCTCTTCCACGACGGGCGGGTCTTCTCGCTCGATGCCGAGGTCTCTCCCGGCGGGAGCGGTCGTCGCATCCGGACCCCCGACAGCCGCTTCGGCGTCGAGGATCCCCTGGCGGGTGGCTCGCTCCTCGCGGCGCTCTCGCGCTTTCCCGTCACGAGCTTCAACGAGATGCGCGGGTTCGGTCGGCTGGCCGAGCTCTCGAACGAAGGCGTACGCGAGGAGCTCGCCGCGCGCCTGCGAGGGGAGTCGGTCGACTCCGCGCGGCTCTCGCACAACGACTGGCTCGCGCGGTTCCGCGAGGGCTTCGGCATGCCCGACGGCACGGCCGCCGAGCTCATCACGTTCGATCGCATGGCCGAGGCGCTCGCGGCCTACCAGCGAGCCCAGGTCTTCGTCGACAATCCGTGGCGACGCTACGTGGGCGGTTCCACGAGCGCGCTCGACGAGGCCGCGAAGCGTGGCGCGCTGCTCTTCTTCACGGGCGTCGAGGAGGGGGGCGCGGGCTGCGTGCGCTGCCACTCCGGCGACCACTTCACCGACGAGAGCTTCCGTCGCGTGGGGTTCCCGCAGATCGGCCGTGGCAAGGAGGTCTACCGCGACGACCTCGGGCACTTCATGGTCACGAACGAGGAGAGCGATCGGCACGCCTTCCGCGTGCCGAGCCTCCTCAACGTCGAGGCGACGGGCCCCTACGGGCACGACGGTGCCTTCGCGACGCTCGACGCCGTCCTCGCCCACCACGTCGATCCGGTGGGCCAGATGCCAGGCTATCCGTTCGGCCTCGAGGCGCTCCCCCAGTTCGCGGGGACGGGGTTCTCGTACCCCTGGGCGAAGCCCCTCTCGCTCCAGCTGATCGCCACCGTGGATCCGATGGCCTCGGCGCCCGGGATCGGTCCCCTCGAGCGCGCGGACCTCGCGGCCTTCCTGAAGGCGCTGACGGATCCCTGCGTGAAGGATCCCGCGTGCGTCGCACCCTTCGTCCCGAGCGCCGACGAGGATCCCGATGGCCACCTGCTCGTCCGGCTCCAGACGATCCCGAGCACGCCGGCGCCGCCGCCGCCGAACAACGCGACCGCGACGAGCGACGGCCCCGGCCTCGCGTCCAGCCCGATCGGGATCGACACACGGCTCCTCGTCTGCGCGAGCCGCATCGACGAGGGCGCGGGCAGCGAGACCTTCGTCGAGAGCGCGGCCGCGCTCGGGCTCGCGCACGTGCACGGCTTCTCCGACGCGCGCTGGTCGAGCCAGGAGAATCCCGAGCTGCTGCTCACGGCCGCGGGCGTGAGCGCGGGCGATCTCGACGGCGACTGCCACGTGGACCTCGTCTTCGCGACGGGCGATGCCCGCGGCGTGCTCCCCTACCGCAACTTCGAGGGCCAGGGCTTCGTGCTCGGCAGCGCCGCGCTCCCGATGCCGGCGGGCGTCGCCGCGAGCGGCTCGACCATCGCGGATCTCGACGCGGACCGTCGGTCGGAGGTCATCGTGGGAGGCCTCGATTCCGGCGGGATCCACGTCTTCGGAGGCGAGCTCGACTCGGGGCTCGTCCTCGCGCGTTCCATCTCGAGCGCGCGAAGCACGATGGGGCTCGCCGTCGGTGACGTCGACGGCGACGGAGATCCCGATCTCGCCGCCGGCCATTGGGACTACCGGGGGCCACCGTGGCTCTCGCCGACCGTGCTGCGCAACGACGGGAGCGTCGTATTGGTCCCCGCCGACGCGCAATTCCAGACGGGCGGCGCGTTCCTCGCGAACGAATTCGGCTTCAGCCCGGCGCTCTTCGACTTCGATCGGGACGGGCTCGTCGACCTCCTCCTCGCGGCCGACTTCCGCCATTCGACCGTGCTCCTGCAGCGCGCGGGCAAGCTCGTCGACGCGACGGATCGGAACGTCGTCACCGACTCGAACGGCATGGGCTCGGTCCTCGCCGACTTCGACAACGACGGAGACCTCGACTGGTTCGTCACGTCGATCTACGCGCCGACGATCGATCCCAGCCTGCCGATCGGGACCCGTGGGAACCGCCTCTATCGGAACGACGGGGGCACGCTCGTCGACGCGACCGACGCCTCGGGCGTGGCCGACGGAGCCTGGGGCTGGGGCGCGTGCGCGGCCGACTTCGACAACGACGGGGACCTCGACCTCCTCCAGACCAACGGCTGGGCCAACGTCCCGCCGGCCGCGGTGCTGCCCCTCGGGCACCTCCCGTTCGACTACGCCCTCTACCTCTCGCCCTACCGCGCCACGCCGGCCCGGCTCTTCGAGAACCAGGGAGACGGCACGTTCGTCGATCGCGCGGTCGACTGGGGAGCGGACGTCGTCCGCCAGGGGCGCGGCCTCGCCTGCGCCGATCTCGACCGCGACGGGGACGTCGACGCCGCCGTCGCCGTGCACTCCGCCGCGCCGAAGGTCCTCGTCAATCGTTCGGGCGCCGGCGCCGCACGTCGTTTCCTCGGCCTGCGCCTCGTCGGCGCGACCCCCAACACGGACGCCCTCGGCGCTCGGATCGTCGTGAAGGCGGGTACACGGGTGCAGACGCGCGAGGTGCTCGTCTACAGCCACCACCTCTCGCACGATCCACTCGACCAGCACTTCGGCTTGGGCAGCGCCCAGGTCGTCGACGAGGTGCGCGTCGTCTGGCCGGACGGCGCGCCGGATACGGTGCTGACGGGCATCGCTTCGAACCAGTTCCTCGTGCTGCGCCATCCGAGCCTCGGTCCCACCGCGACGCTCGACGACGCGACGCTCGCGAAGGTGGCGGCCGTGGCCATGGCCGCTCGGACGAGCCTCGATCGCCCGGACGTCGACTCCGCTGCGCTGCCGTGGGTGGCCGGGCTCGCGCGTTGGTACGGAGTCGCGACGACGGTCTCGCCGTCCGCCCTGCTCGACGCCCGCCTCGCGGACGCCGTGGCCGCATCCGACACGACGACGGCGGGCGCGCTCCGCATCCTCCGCCGCCGGCTCGTCCACGGCTCGGCCGTGCCCGAAGCCGACCTCGCGGCGATCGCCGGCAGCGCAGAGCTCGTCGCCCGCGCCGCCTCCTGCGCCGAGAACGGGCTCCCCCCGACGTTCGCGTCGAGCCTCGCGATCGCGGCCGTGGCCGGCGGTCCTTCGTCGCTCGACGCCTTCGAGGCGTGGGCGCTCGCGGTCACGAACGGCTGCGGGAGCCTGCTCGATCGGAGCCAGGTCGCCGCGCTCGTCGACCGGGTCCTCGCGACCGTGGCGCTCGGGGACGGCACCGTCGACCGCGACGACCTCCGCGCGCTGGCCCTGCTCGCGCACTTCGGACGCGAGGACCGGATCGAGCCGTGGATGGTGGCCGTCGTCGTCGACGCGGCCCAGTCGGGGGGCGTGTACGGAGCCTCCCAGCCCCTCGACGGGTCGACGGCACCGCCCGACGATGTGTCCACGGCGTACGCGGCCTGGCTCCTCGAGACCCTCCGCCATCCCGCCCGGACGATCGGGCCGCTCGTCCCCTGAGCTCGACCGACCCGCGGCGGGCTCAGCGGACGAAGTGTCCCGACCGTCCCCCGCTCTTCTCGGCGAGGCCGACGCCTTCGATGGTCATCCCGCGATCGACGGCCTTCAGCATGTCGTAGATGGTCAGGGCCGCGACGGTCGCGGCCGTCAGCGCCTCCATCTCGACGCCCGTCCGGTCCGTGCACCGGACCTCGGCCTCGATGTGCAGGCGCTCTCCGTCGTCGTCGTGCTCGAAGCGGACCTTCGCGGAGGACAGCGCGATCGGATGGCAGAGCGGGATGAGCTCCCACGTCCGCTTCGCGGCCTGGATGCCGGCGATGCGGGCCGTGGCGAGCACGTCGCCCTTCGGCGTCGTCCCGTCCCGCAGCATCGCCATGGTCTCCGGCTTCATCCGGACGACCGCCGACGCGCGGGCCATCCGATCCGTGCGCTCCTTCTCCGAAACGTCGACCATGCGTGCCTCGCCCTTCTCGTCGAGGTGGGTCAGGCGGGGACTGTCACTGTCGCTCATCGGAAGCTCCCTCTCCCTCGGGGCCGCGCGGGCCGCGAATCGACTCGAAATGCCACGGGGCCCGCCACGATGCACCGACGAGTCCCGTCGTGACGACTCCCGACCGAGAACGGAGCGCATGGTAATTCCGCGCTTTCCACCCCTTGGGGTCGGCCAAGGGGGGTGTGGAGCTTGCACAATTCGAATATGATTCGGAGGTCGGATCGAGGAGCGTCGCCCCCGCCCGCCCGCGCGTCCCGGCATCCCCCGCTCGATCCCGTTCGTGGAGAGATCATGCACTCGCGCATGAAGCGCCTCTTCTTGGGCTGCCTCACGGCCCTGCTCCTTTTCGCCTGCAACGATCCGCGTGACCTCCGTCCCGTGAACCCCTGCACGCTCTCGAGCGTGGGCATCAAGGTGCAGGTCCGCGCCACCGAGAACGTGGATCTGCTCTTCATGATCGACGACTCGAACTCGATGGCCGAGGAGCAGCGCGCGCTCCAGGCGCAGTTCCCGCGCATCCTCGAGAGCCTCCTGCGCGGCGACCCCGACTACGATCCCTCGAATCCGGCGTACGTCGACCCCGATCCCTCGAACAACTCGCCACCGGTGAAGAGCCTGCGCGTCGGCGTGATCTCGAGCGACATGGGCGTCATGGGAGTCGGCGAGAACCCCGGCGAGCCGACGATCTCGACCTGCTCCGCGGCCGGCAATCCGGTGAAGGCGCGCTACGGCGACGACGGCATCCTGCAGTTCGGGGCGCATCCGAACTCGGGTCCGGACGGGCTCTGGGGGACGGCGGACGACGTCTCGTGCACGGCCGAGATGGGTCAGACCTTCGAGTCGATCCCGGCCTTCCTCACCTTCCCGAACGACGCGGCGCCGGCGCTCACGAGCGCGGACTTCGCGCGCCGCATCAGCTGTTTCACGACGCTCGGCACCGCGGGCTGCGGCTACGAGCAGCAGCTCGAGTCGGTGCTCAAGGCGGTCGCGCCGCCCGACTCGAGCATCCGCTTCTACGCGAACGCGGCCGATCCGGTGCGCGCCGAGGGCCACGGCGGGCCGAACGGGGTGAACGGCAGCTGGTTCCGGACGAATTCCGTGCTCGCGATCGTCATGATGACCGACGAGGACGATTGCTCGGCCTCGGACCGACGGCTCTTCGACTACCTCGACTGCACCCACCCGGACTCGCTGAACGGCCGCTGCACGAACCCGAGCGCGCCGCTCTACACGGGTCTCCAGTCGAATACGCGGTGCCAGCGTTTCCCGGACCTCGTGCAGCCGGTCTCGCGCTACGTCGACGGGATCGCCGCGCTGCGGCCCGACGCGCCGGAGTCGATCGTCTTCGCGGCCATCACGGGCGTCCCGACGGCGCTCGTCGACCAGGTCGACGGCTCGAACGCGGCCCCGGAGGAGGGAGTGTCGAATTTCGACGCGATCCTCTCGGATCCGGCGATGGCGGCGACGCTGCTCAACAACGACATCGACGTCGCTCCGGCCTGCGATCGCTGCCCCGATTACAACGGCGACCACCTCTGCAACGCGATCGAGATCCAGCGAGCCGCCCCGGCGCGGCGCATCGTGCAGGTGGCCCAGGGCCTCGCGACCCGCAACGTCGGCGTCGTCGTCCAGTCGATCTGCCAGGACAGCTTCGCCGGCGCGGCGCGCGCGATCCTCTCGAAGATCTCGGAGGCCATCAAGAGCGCCTGCCTCCCCCGCACGCTGAACCGGAACGCGGAGAACCTGGTGAACTGCGAGGTGCTCGAGACGCTGCCGAACGCCTCGCTCCACTGCTCCGACGCGGAATTCGTGGACGCCGGTCGCGATCCCTCCGCGGTTCGGCTCGAGAACGGCAAGGAGGTCTGCCGCATCCGGCAGCTCGCCGTGACGAGCTCCGTGCGTGGGACGGGAGCGGCCCCGGCGGGCACCGGCTGGTACTACGACGACTACACGGCGGCGCTCGCCACGTCCTGCGGCGCGAGCAGCCAGCGCATCGCGTTCACCGACGATGCCTCGCCGACGCAAGGGGCGACGCTCCGCCTCGAATGCCTCCAGCCCATCACGGGCTCGGGCCTCGGCGTCGACATCGACACGCCCTGCGGCCCGGGCCGCGCCACCCTCGATTGCGGGATGTCGACGGACGCGTACGCCACGTTCCAGCTCCGCTACTCGCTCCCCCAGGACTACGCGACCGACTACCCGGTGTTCTGCGAGTACGACACGAACACCTGCCAGATCGCCTGCGTCACGGATGCCGACTGCCCCGGCGGCTACGCCTGCTTCGACGATCCGTCGGACGACGACTCGCTGCAGGGCGGCCACCCGAAGTACTGCGTGAACGCGGCCTGCGGAACGACCGTGCACCCCTGAACCTCCATTTGTGGACATCCCCTCCGAAGGGGTGATTTCCTCCTCCTTGGCTTCTTTACTGTGCGAAGTCCGCACAGTACCCTGACGATCGATTCTCCGGGGGGATCCGCGCGCCTGCGGCTCCGTCTCGCCCATTCCACCCGTCCGTCGCTGGACCGAAGGTGCCGCTGATGTCCGTGCCGTCCTCCGTCGCCCCTGGCTCGAGGGGCTCCGCCCTCTCCCTCGCCCTCGTCGCCCTCTCGGCGCTCGCCCTCGCGGGCTGTGCGACCGGCGAGCCCCGAATCCATTCGGGGACGCAGGATGCCGGGTCGGACTCGGGCCAGCAGCTGCTCGACTCGTCGATCCCCGATTCGGGCATGGACGCGGCGATCGACGCGGGTCCGAAGGTCGCCACCTGCGAGGCCTGCGTGCTCGATCAGCAGTGTCCGCAGGGCGAGAACGGCACGACGCCCCACATCTGCACCGACCTCAACGGCACGCGGCTCTGTCTGCCGCGCTGCTCGGACACCGGCGCCGGCTGCCCGATCGGCTTCACCTGCATCGCGCAGGTCGGAACGTCCTCGTCGTACTGCATCCCGCAGGCGGCCGGTTGCTGCCTCGATCAGGACAACGACAAGTACGGCACGGGCGCGACCTGCCTCGGCCCCGACTGCAACGACAACAGCGCGAACGTGAACCCGGGGCAGGCGGAGACCTGCAACAACGTCGACGACAACTGCAACATGTCGGTCGACGACAATCCCGTCGATTGCCCGACGGCCGACTGCAATCCGACGGGCACCGGCGCCTTCGCGTCGACGCCTACCTCGATGTGCGTGGCCGGTCAGTGCTCGGCGACCTCCGCGATGGCGTGCGGTCAGTACTCCTGCGACATGGGTGGGTCGGTCGGAACGATGTGCGCGACGACCTGCATCCACGGGACGCCCGGGATGGAGGACGACAGCTACTGCGCGGCCTACGCGCACTGCACCAACACCAACACCTGCGAGCCCGACATCGCGAACGGCGGCGCATGCGTCGAGGACAGCGACTGCCAGTCGAACCACTGCGACAACGGCTTCTGCTGCGCCACGGGCAACTGCTGCGCGCAGGGCTCGGACTGCCCAGGCTTCCCGGGTAGCGGCACCGTCTGCGACGACTCGGCGAGCTGCCAGGGCTCGCAGGGCACGGTCTCCTGCTCGAACTTCCAGTGCGTGACGGCGAACGGCGTCGCGAACGACATGGCCTGCGACGCGACGACGCTCGCGAACTCCTGCGGTCTCTTCAAGGACGTGTACTGCACGGGAGCCGCGAACCAGACCGCGCCGACGTGCCTGACCTCGTGCGTGTCCTCCACGCAGTGCGACACCGGCGCGTTCTGCAATCCGGGCGGCCAGTGCGAGGTCCTGCGGACCGACGGCGCGGCGTGCACGGCTGCGGGGCAGTGCGCGAGCAACTACTGCGCCAACGGGCACTGCTGCGGCTCGGGCACCTGCTGCGGCCAGGCCGCCGACTGCCCGAACTCGTTCCACACGAATCCCACGTGCGACGATGCCGTCGGCTGCCAGGGCAGCCGCAGTGACGCGACCTGCGTGAACAGCATGTGTGGCACGCAGACGAACGTCCCCGACGACAGCGCGTGCACGGGCAGCACCGTCGCCAATACGTGCGGTCTCTACCCGTCCGTGTACTGCAACGGCGGGCAGACCCAGACGGCGCCGATGTGCGCGGCGTCCTGCTCGAGCGACAGCGACTGCGACACCAATGCGCACTGCGATCCGGCGGGCCCCGGCGTGTCGGTCTGCGTGCCGGACGTCGGCAACGGCGTCGCCTGCGACGAGGACAGCGACTGCACCGCGAACCACTGCCAGAACGGCTACTGCTGCGCGACCGGCGATTGCTGCTCCGTGGCGGCGAACTGCAACGCCGCGACCTACGGCATCGCCCCGTTCTGCCTCAACCCGACGCAGTGCCAGGGCAAGCGGTACGATCCCGTCTGCACGAACAACATCTGCCAGCTCGGCAACACCGCGGTCGACGACGACTCGGGATGCGCCGGGACGACAGCGAACACGTGCGGTGCGTACAAAGACATCGTCTGCACCTCGGCGGTCACGCAGCCGACGCCGACCTGCGGCACGAGCTGCTCGATGCCGGGCACGACGACGGCTCCGGAGTGCGACGCCACGGGCACCTTCTGCAGCGCCGGGAGCCAGTGCCAGTCGTCCGGCATGCAGGGAGCGGCCTGCAACAACACCGGCGAGTGCCAGTCGGGCCTCTCCTGCGTGGACGGTCGCTGCTGCGGCTCGGCCTGCAACGGCGCCTGCGAGGCGTGCAACGTCTCGGGCCACGAGGGCACGTGCTGGCCGATCCCGGCGAACACCGACCCCTCGAACGAGTGCGGAGGCTTCTCCTGCACCGGCTACTACGCGGGTTGGAACGGCAACAACTGCCAGGGCCGCGGCGCCGCTGCCGACACGTCGGTCGCTTGCGACGGCAACCGCGCCTGCCAGGGGCCGGCCGCCATCTGCCCGAGCCAGTCGGCGATCGCCGGCAGCCTCACCTGCAACGCGACCTGCCAGACGCCGGTCAACGGTACCTGCAGCGGGACGCTCGCGGGCTCGTGCAACAACTCGAACACCTCGAACCAGACCTGCGGCTCGGGCATCTGCCAGGTGACGGTCCCGACGTGCGCGAACGGAGCACCGCTGACCTGCACGCCGGGCTCCCCCGGCACGGAGACCTGCAACGGCTACGACGACAACTGCGACGGGTACGTCGACAACGTGGCCGATCCCGACATCTACGAGCCGAACAGCGACCCCTCCGTCGGCCAGTACACGTACCTCGGAACCAACGGACGAAGCGACACCTTCATCGAGGTGACCGGGTACGTCTACGGCTCGGGGGACAAGGACTACTACTACATCGACTCGACGGTCGGCGGATGCACCGGGAGCACTTCGTACACCGGCTTCATCCAGGTCGGCCTCGACGCGCCGGCCGGCTCGGGTACGTACCAGGTTTGCGTCGACTCCGACTGGTCGGACAACGGCGCGACCTGCACGGACGTGCCCGCGGGCAACTCCGTCACGGTCTGGGGCCCCGACTACAAGCGCGACTGCGGCGGCTGCGGCGGCGGCGGCGGCGCCTGGACCACGCGGAGCTACATCCGGGTCAACGGCAAGAACGGCGCGAATTCCTGCTACCCATACCGGCTGCACGTCGAGACCTGGCGCTGCGGCAGCGCCTGGCCGGCCTGCTGCTGAGCGGAGCGCGGGGGCGGATTCGTCCCATCACGGAGCGCGATCGGAGTCCCTCCGATCGCGCTTCGGCGCTTCGAGCGCCTTTCCCCCGGGGACCCTGGGGCGTAGAAGAACGGGCGGAGGATCCGAATGCCCAAGAGTCTCGTGATGCGCGATTGCATGACCCCGACCCCGCACACGGTCGGCAAGGCGCAGACCATCCATTTCGCCGCGGACCTGATGAAGAAGCACGGGATCCGTCACCTCCCGGTCCTGCACGGAGGCGAGCTCCTGGGCGTCGTCAGCGATCGCGACGTGGCGCTGATCACCGGCCTCGACGGGGTGGATCCGGAGAAGGTCCGCATCGAGGAGGCGATCACGCAGGAGCCCTACTCCGTGAAGCTCGACTCCAAGCTCAGCGAGGTCGCCGCCCACATGGCCGAGCACAAGTACGGGGCCGCCATCGTGATGGACGGCAACCACGTGGCCGGAATCTTCACGACCGTCGACGGCATGAAGATCCTGGCGAAGCTGCTCGCCTGAGCCGCGCCGCCCCTTCGCCCACCGGGAGGCCGCCCGAGCCCTGCGCTCGAGGCGGCCTTCGGCTCATTGGGCGGGATCCGTGAAGCCCCGGAGGGTCGCGCGGACGGTGATCCGCTGCCCCGTGAGGGCGGTCGTCGTCGCCGATTGCACCACCACCGGGCCGACGTCGGCGCAGTAGACCGTCTCGATGTCGAGCTGCATGTCCCCGCCGGCCTCGGCGATCCGCACGCAGCCCTCGTAGGTGCCGCCCGGCGTGACGACGTGCTCCGTCGTCGAGACGACACGTGCCATCCGTCCCGAGCGCGAGGGCCAGGTGGCTCCCTCCTCGACGGGCGCCTTCAGGAGATAGACGCGGTGCTCGGGGAGGTAGACGCCGTCCGGACGGAGCTCGTACTCGATCGGATCGGAGTTGTTGGAGCTGATCCGGACCCGACTTCCCTCGACCGCGACGACGCGCGTGATGCCGAGGGCGGGCGGCCCGGCGCCGGGACCGGCGTCGACGTCGTAGGACCAGACGAGGCCCTCCCGCATCGGGTAGAGCCGCGCCGGCTCGAGCCGGGTGGGGTCGAGGCGAGGGGTGTTCGAGGAGGCGCCGCCGCAGGCCGCGACGAGCACGAGAAGCGAGGCGAGCAGCGGGCGCACGTTCACCCTCCGAAGACGTAGCGTTGGACGACGAGACCGAAGAACGCGAGGCAGAGGACGAACGCCGCGACGGCCACGGGGTCGACGCCGACCCGCTGGCCCAGCTCCCTCGCCGCGCGCGCGACGTCGGGATCGCCCGAGCGCGCGAGGGTGGCGGCGAGGCGCCGGACCGTGGCGAAATCCCCCGACTCGAAGGCGAGCGAGGCCTCGCGGAGCCTCTCCCCCTCCGCCGTGCCCTCGCCGGGCAGCTCCGTGCGCGTCGCGCTCATCGTGCGGAGCATAGCAGCGCCCGACCGGGGTCGGGGCATGGACCGCGCGTCAGTCCGCGGCCTTCGCCTTCCGCGAGCGCGGGATCTGGACGAGCATCGCGATGCCGACCGAGATCATGTAGAGGACCACGAGCGGGATGAGCATCATCATCTGGCTCGCGACGTCGGGCGGCGTGAGCACGGCGCTGAGGATCGAGGCGACCACGAGCCACCAGCGCGAGAACTGGAGGAGCTGGCGCCAGGTGACGATGTCGGCGAGCGCGAGGAACGTCACGATGACGGGGACCTCGAAGACGACGCCGAACGCGAGCAGCATGCGGGTGGCGAGGTCGAGATACGCATCGACCATGATCGTCGGGGTGACCGTCATGCCCGACGGGAGCGTGCCCGCGAAGGCGAAGAGCTCGCCGAGGCCCATCGGGAAGACGATCAGGTAGCCGAAGACCACGCCGCCCACGAAGAAGATCGTCGAGACGAGGACGAAGGGCAGCGCGAGCAGCTTCTCCTTGCGGTAGAGGCCGGGCGAGACGAACGCCCAGAGCTGCCAGAACATCCACGGCGACGCGAGGACGAGGCCCGCGATCAGCGCGACCTGCATGTTCGCCATGAAGGCGTCGACCGGGTTCGCGAAGTGGACGCTCGGGGCGCCCTGGAAGTGGCGGGCGATCCAGGCCTTGCGGAGCGGCTCGAAGATGATGTCGAGCAGCTTCTCCTTGTAGGCCCAGGTCAGGAAGACGGCCGGGACGAGGCCGTAGATCGCACGCATCAGGCGCGTCCGGAGCTCTCCGATGTGCTCGAAGAACCCCATCTCGACGTCGTCTTCGGGCCCCCCCGGAGCCTGCGCCTTCGGCTTCTGCGTGCTCATGCCTCGGCCTCCGCGGCCTGCCGCACGGCCTCGGCCTCGGCGTGCGCGAGATCGACGCCCTCGTGGGGCTGCTCCCGGGCGAGGTCTTCCTCCGAGAGCGAGGCGATGCCGCGTCGGACGATCGGGGCGGCCGCGGGCGAAGGCGGCTCGGCCATGGGCTTCGGCGCGATCGGCTTCTTCAGGCCCAGCGGGTCGCGGAAGTCCTCGTCGCCCATGAGCTCGTCGATGCCGACGGTGCTCTGGAGCTCGCGGGCGGCCCGGCGCATCTCGCGGATGCCCTTGCCCACCGCCTTCAACAGCGTCGGCATGCGATCGGGTCCCACCGCGAAGAGGACCACGACCAGGATGACGACGAGCTCACCTCCGCCGATTCCGAACATGGCTCGGCCGAAGATGAAGCGAGGAGGGAGGTGTCACAAGGCGAATCACGACGGGATGCCGATGTCCGGGCAAAGGGGCCGACCCCTCAGGACGCGCGGATGCGGCGGAGGCGCTCGGTCGCCGAGCTCATGGACCGCACGTGGCGCTCGTACTCGCGCGTGAGCTCCTGGATGCGGGCCACGGCGGCGAGCGTCTGCTCCGAGCCCTTCGACTGCTGCCGCTGGCTCTGGTGCAGGTGGTTGACCATGTTCGAGATGTTCTCGATGGCCTGGCTGATCTGACGACCGCCGCGCGCCTGCTCCTGGCTCGAGCGCTCGACGTGCTGCGTGATGAGCCGCATCTTCTCGGCGCTCTTCATGATGAGCTCCGAGCCGCGCGCCTGCTCGGCCGTGGCGGCGGCGATCTGCTGGACGGTCTCGGCGATGCGGCCGATGGCGTCCGTGACCTGCTTCGAGCCCTTCGCCTGCTCGACCGTCGCTCGTGCGATGGCGCGGACCATGCTCGTCGACTTCTGGGAGGACTCGAGGATCTTCTTCAGCGCGCGCTCGGCCTCGGCGCTGACCGTGACGCCGTGGTCGACGGTGCTGGCGCCGCGCTCGACCGCGATGATCGCGTTCTTCGACTCGGCCTGGATGGTCTTGATGAGCTCGGCGATCTCCTTGGTGGAGGCGCCCGCGCGCTCGGCGAGATCCTTGATCTCGTCGGCGACGACCGCGAAGCCCTTGCCGTGCTCGCCGGCCTGGGCGGCGATGATGGCGGCGTTCAGGGCGAGGAGGTTCGTCTGCTCGGCGACGTCGTCGATGACGTTGAGGATGTCGCCGATGGCCTCGATGCGACCGCCGAGGTTCGAGATGACGGAGACGGCCTCGGAGGACGTGACCTTGATGCGGTTGATCTCGTTGATGATGCGGAGGATCGACTCGGCGCCCTTCTCGGCGTCGATGGCGACCTCCTCCGAGAGACGCGCCGTCTCGTTCGCGTTCGACTGGACCTGATCGATGGACACGTCCATCTGGTTCATCGACGACGAGGTCTCCTCGGCCGTCAGCGAGAGGGCGTCGACGTTCCGCGCGACCTCCTTGATGCTGTAGGCCATCTCCTCGATCGACGAGACCGTCTCGCGGACGCTCGACGCGAGGTTCGCCATGTTCTCGGCGACCTCGTCGTTCGTGGCGGTCATCTCGAGGATGCTCGACGAGCTCTCCTCGGCGCTCGAGGCGAGCGCCTCGACGTGCTGCGAGATCTCCTGGAGCGCCGCCGCCATCTCCTTCATGGAGCTCATGGTCTGCTCGATGGCGACCATCTGCTCGCCGAGACCGCTCGAGAGGTCCTCGACGTTGCCCGAGAAGAGCGACTCGATCTCGCGGGCCTCGCGGACGATCGCGTCCGTCGTGCCGGCCTTCGAGGCCATCTGCGCGCGGAGGTCGTCGACCTCGCGACGTGCGGCATCCGCCTCGCGACGGCCCTCTTCGGCACGGCGCCGGAGCTCCTCGAGCTCGCGTCGCGCCGACTCGGCCTCGCGACGCGTGTTCTCGAGATCGCGGCTCGCCCCGTCCGCGGCCCGCTTCGCCTCGTTGGCGTCGCGCTGGGCGTTCTCGAGGTCGCGGCGGGCGGTCTCGACCTCGCGGCGTCCGTCCTCCGAGCGACGTCGCGCGTCCTCGAGGTCGCGACGGGCCGACTCGGCCTCGCGGCGCACGGACTCGAGCTCGCTGCGCACGCGCTCGAGGGCTTCCTTCCCCTCGCCGCGCTGCGACTTCATCTCCTCCATCGAGTCCCCGACCTGCTCGAGCGCGTCGAAGATCGGCGCGAGCTCCGGTGCGAGCCCCGAGGGCCGAGCCGGCGTTCGACCGCGCGCGAGGTCCCGGAGGGCATCGGCGATCGGACCGACCTGGGCACCGTGCGGCAGCCCCTGTCCGATGAGGAAGAGACCGGCGGCCGCGGCGATGGCCGCGAGCACGGCGGCGCCCACGGGTCCGAGCGGCGTGCCCGCCAGGAAGGGCCCCGCGAAGGCTCCGGCGAGGAGGATCAGGATGCCGAGGGGGAAGTTCTTGCTCTTCTGCAGTTCGGGCATGGGCCTCGAGAGTCGCGCACAGGAGCGCGGGGATACGAGGCTACCTGTCCGACGGCCGCGATCGCAAGTATGTGAATCAGCGGAATTGCACGGGGTTTCGGCCGGGCGACCGGCCCGCCGCCGCCTCGGCCAGGCGCCGCGCCGCGGGGTCGTCCGCGGACGTGCCTCCGAGCGGCTCGAGGCGGTTCCAGGCGCTTTCCGCCTCCCCCTCGGCCAGGTCGAGGGCTGCCAAACGTACGATGGCCGCCGTCCCCACGGCCGGATCGGTGACGAGCCCCTCGAAGCGGGAGCGCGCGGCCTCGACATCGCCGCGATGGAGCTCGGCGATCCCCCGGACGAGCCGGAGGTGGGGGTCCTCGGGCGACCGGGAGAGGGCGGCTTCGAGCCGTTCCTCCGCGGCGTCGAGCCGCCCGAGGCGGAGCTCGGCGTAGACGAGGAACGCGAGGGACTCCCCTCGCTCCGGCTCGATCCGGACGAGGCGCAGGGCATGGGCCCGCGCCTCCGTGAAGCGCTCGGCCTCGATCAGCGCGGCGACGAGGTTCCGACGCGCCTCGACCATCCCGGGTTGGCGTGCGAGCGCCCCTTCGAAGGCCTCCCGGGCCTCCTCGGGACGCCCCCGACGCTCGAGCACGAGGCCGAGGTCGTTCCAGGCGACGGCGAGGTCCTCGTCGATGCGCAGGGCGTCGCGGAGGTGCTCCTCGGCCTCGGCGTAGCGCCCCCTCGCGAGCTCGATCACACCCAGATCGGCGTGGGCCTCGGCGATGAGGGGGTGGTACTCGAGCGCCAGGCGGAGGTGGGCTTCCGCATCGTCGAGCTCGCCTCGGTCGAGCAGCTCGACGGCGGCGGCGACGTGGGCGCTCGCCACCTCCGGCACGGGTGCGCCGGCGCACGCGACGAGACCGGAGACGGAAAGCAGGAGGGCGGACGGGAAGAGCACGCGCATGCGCCCCTCCTCGGTCCACCCTCGGTCGAGTTGCGCGGCGGGTGGCGCGGCTCGCGCCCTACCCCGCCCCGTCGCTCACTTCTTGGCGGCGGCGAGCTGCTGCTGCGCCTTCGCCGCCATCTGCATGGCGATCTGGAGCGCGAGCGAGTAGTCGCCCTGCATGCGGAGCTTGCCCTGCATGAAGAGCTGCTGGAGGTTCAGCTTGCCCTCGCGGACGTCCTCGAGGTCGTCGTACTTGAGCTGCGCCGTGAAGCCCGGCTTCACGGGCGGCTCCTCGACGTTGAAGCCGAGCTTGACCGTGACGTCGCCGAGGTCCGGCGCGTCCTTCACGAGGATGTGGCAGGTCATGGGCTTGCCCATGAGCGCGGTCTCGAGCTGCTTCGACGCGAGGTGGGCCGCGGCGATCGCGACGCGCTCGTCCTCGAAGTGGCCCTCGCGCGCGGCCTCGCCGAGCACCACTTCCATCGCGTCGCTCGGGAATTCGACCGCGATCTTGATCGGCGCCGAAGGCTTCGCGTCGCCCGCGGTCATGGTGCCGTTCTCGACCGTGAGATAGACGGTGCCCTGCCCTTCCACGGAGACGACCGCGCCGCCGACCACGGGCGCGATGTCGTCGTAGGAGGCCTTCCAGCGCGTGTCGCCGGCGTCGGCCTTCTGCTTGAGGATGGAGAAGCCCTTGTTGAAGAGGGCCGGGAGGGTCTGCTTGAGGAAGGGGAGGGGTTCGGTGCTCATCGGGGGCGGAGCTTATCAGAGGAGGTGGGGGTCAGGGTGGGGTCAGGCGGGGGGATAGGGCCAAGGCGGTCGATTCGAGTAGGGCCGAAAGCACGTCTTCGGGCGCGGGATCGCCGGGTTCCCGGAGCCGATGGGCCAAGAGGGTCAGGAATTCGTCCAGGGCGACCGGTTCGGCCCGCAGTCGGAGGAGCAGGTCGCCGACGCCCACCGGCACGGGGAGGACGGAGACGCCGTCCGAGACCGCGACGACGAGGACCGAGGTGGGCTCGGGCTTCACGCGCCGCACGCGCGCGGCGGCGTGCATCGCGACGACGTCGTGCTCGAACGCCTCGACGGAGAGGGCCTCGCTCGCGACGACGAGGACCTCGGCCGGCTCCCGTTCCACGAGCACCTCGGGCTCCGAGAGGCGCTCGACGCGATCGTCGGGTCGCCGACGGACCGCGAGCGAGGCCTCGAAGCGGGCGAGGTCGGCGACGGACGCGGGCGCCCCCTCCGCGGACAGGAAGCGGGCGAAGCGCCCCGCGAGGTCCCCGCGCGACCTCGAGGCCTCGCTGCCGGCGAACCCACGGACGCGCTCCGCCGCCTCGTCCGAGCCGAGCCAGGCGAGCGTGCGCGGAGCGACCGTCTCGAGCCCCTCCACGAGCTGACCGAGCGCCAGGGCGGAGCCGGCGCCGTTCGAGAGGACGAGCGAGGCCTCCTTGCCGAGGGCCTCGGCGAGCCGCGTCCTCAGGCGGCGGAGATCGCCGCGCCGGCCGGACCGACAGGAGCGGACGAGTCGCGACGCGGCGTCGAGGTGCGGACGCACCTTCGCGAACGTCCGGGGCCCGCGGTGCGCGGCGCGCTGCACGAGGTCGACGGCGACGCGCGCCGTCGCGAGCCGCGCGGCCTCGTCGAGGTCGATGGGCGTCGGCTCGAAGAGCAGCGAATCGAAGAACGTCTCGACGTGGTCGCGATAGGCGGCGACGGTCGTCGCGTGGTCCACGCCGGGACGGTGGAGCGCGCCGAAGGTCTCGACGAGCGGCTCGCTCCGCAGCCGCGCGTGGTGGGCCGCGACGTAGGCGATCGCATCGCTCGAGGCGTCGAGGAAGGCGTGCGGGATGCGCACGCGACGCCCGGTCGCGAGCTCCTCGTCGATCGCCTCGAGCTCCCGCTCGAAGTGCGCGAGCCCCTCGCGGAGGATCGGCGCGGCGGCGCGCGCGCGGCGACGCAGCTCCTTCTCGTCGACCACGAGCCAGCGCGCGTCCTCGAGGCGGGCCCCTGGGTGGAGGCCGGCGTGGACGCGATCGAAGGGACCTTCGTCGAGTCGCATCGCCTGCTCGGGGCCGTACCACGTCACGACGGGGACGAGCTCGTTCAGACGCGAGCCGAGGTAGAGCTCCCACCGCGTCAGATCGGGACGGTAGAGGAAGCCCACGGCACGGTGGGCGAGCTCGTGCGGCCCCCACTTGCTCGGATGGTCGGGGTTGTACACCGCGAGCGGCTCGTCCTGGCAGAACTGCTGGTACTTCCCGACGAGGAGACGACCACGCTCCCAACGGCCGTGGTCGGGATCGACCGTGCCGTCCTCGCTCGCGAACGAGGGATCCCAGGCGAAGAGGCGCCGCGTCTCGTGCGGAACCGTGGCGGCGCCGCGCGAGACGGCCATCGCCACCATGCGGACGGCGAAGGGAGAGGCGACCACCTCGCCGAGCGGGAGCCCCGCCTCCGTCGCCATCGCGGCGTACCGCAGGGCGCCGCCCTCGCGGAGCGAGCGCGCGAGGACGAAGAGCCGCTCCCCGAGGGACGCGTCGCTCTCGCGGAGGAGCGCCCGCCGGCGGTCCCGCGCGGTCCGGCCGCGCGGCGTGGGAAGAGCCTCGATCACGTTCGCCTCCTCAGGGACCGAGATAGCCGAGCCGGAGGACCGGCCGTCCCTCGTCGCGGCTCCGCTCGACGTCGACGTCGAGGTCGAGCTGCCACTCGCCGTACTCGTTCGGATCGAGCAGCGTCTGCTTCACGCGCCAGGTGTGCTCGTCCGCCTCGACCTCGCAATGCTTCGGCGAGCGGGCGACGGGATCGACACGGATCTCGAGGTGCTCCTCGAAGTACTCCGCGAGGTCGGCCTCGAGGCGCTCGGCGGTGTAGGGCTCCTCGCCCTTGCGGGCCTCGAGCATCTCCGCCGCTCGCTGGTACTCCTTGCGCGCGAGCGCCCGCACGAGCTTCCAGACCTCGTTGCGCACCAGGATCGCGAAGGCCTTCCTATCGGAGACGATGTCCTCCTCGTCGAGCTTCGCCTCGAGGTGCGCGTGCGAGGCGACCTCGAGATCCGGAGAGCGGAGCTTCTCCCATTCGTCGAGGAGGCTCGAGTCGACGGATCGCACCACCGCCCCGAGCCACTCGACGAGCTCCTGGACCTCGGTGGTCTTCGAGCCCTCGGGCACGCTCTGCTCGAGCGCCTTGTACACGTCCGTGAGGTAGCGGAGCAGGATGCCCTCGGACCGCTGCAGGCCGTAGACCTTCACGTACCCGAGGAAGCTCTCGCCCTCCTCGTACATGTCGCGTGCGACCGACTTCGGGGAGAGCCCACCGCCCGAGACCCAGGCGTGCTTCTTCCGGAAGGCCTCGTAGAGCCCGTAGAGCATCGAGGCCTTCGGCTTCGGATGCTCGATCTTCTCGAGCTCCGCCATCCGCTCCTCGTATTCGAGCCCCTCGGCCTTCATCGAGGCGAGGGCGCGCGTCTTCAGCACGTCGACCTGCCGCATGAGGACCGGGGTCGGATCCTCGACGGTGGCCTCGACGACCGAGAGCACGTCGACCGCGTAGTCGGGCGCCTCGACGTCGAGCGCCGTGACGGCCTCGAGCACGAAGAGCGAGAGGGCCTGGTTGAGCGAGAAGTCCTGCTGGAGGTCCTCGTTCACCCGCACGCCGTCCGGCCCGAACTCGACGACCCCGGCGTCGCGCAGGGACTTCGCGATCGCGATCGCCTGGCGGAGGTGACGGTTCTGCAGGATCCGCGACTCGTGGCTCCGGCGCACGAGGTCGCGCATCGCCGAGACCCCGCCGCGACCGCGCGCGAGCACGTTGAGGAGCATGCCGTGCGAGACCGTGAAGCGCGGCACGAGCTTCTCCGGCTCGCCCGTCTGCAGCCGTGCGAACGTCCCCTCGTCCCAGTGCGCGTAGCCCTTCTCGGGCGGCTTCTTGAGGACGAGCTTCTTCGTCTTCTTCGGATCGCCCGCGGCCTTCGTCTGGGCGATCCGGTTCTCGACGACGTGCTCCGGCGCCTGACAGATGACGGTGCCGCGATCGTCGTAGCCCTTCCGGCCGGCGCGGCCCGCGATCTGGAGGAAATCGCGGACGGAGAGGATCTTCACCTTGTCCCCGTCGTACTTGCAGAGCTGGGTGAAGATCACGGTGCGGATCGGGACGTTGACGCCCACGCCGAGCGTGTCGGTGCCGCAGATGATCTTGAGGAGCCCCTTCTGCGCGAGCTTCTCGACCATCAGTCGGTACTTGGGGAGCATGCCGGCGTGGTGCACGCCCACCCCGTGGTGCACCCAGCGCTTCAGCTCCTTGCCGAAGGGCGTGTCGAACCGGAAGTGGCGCAGCTCGTCCTTGATGGCCTGCTTCTGCTCCTTCGAGAGGAAGTCGGTGCTCATCAGGTCCTGGGCGCGCTCGCTCGCGGCGCGCTGGCTGAAGTGCACCACGTAGGCCGGGACGCGACCGGTCGCGAAGAGGTCGCGGATCGTCTCTTCGAGCGAGGTCTCGCGGTAGACGAAGTCGAGGGGCACGGGGCGCTCGAGCGAGCGCACGAGCGCGACCTCGTCGCGCGTGGCCTCGTGCAGCGCGGAGACGATGGCGTGGGTGTCGCCGAGGGTCGCGCTCATGAGGAGGAAGCGAGCCTCGCGGAGGACGATCAGGGGAATCTGCCAGGCGACGCCGCGATCCCGATCCGAGTAGTAGTGGAACTCGTCCATCACGACGTGGTCCACGTCGGCCGCCTCGCCCTCGCGGAGCGCGAGGTTCGAGAGGATCTCGGCGGTGCAGCAGATGATCGGCGCGTCGCGGTTCACCGAGGCGTCGCCCGTCATCATGCCGACGTTCTCGGCGCCGAGGACGCGGCAGAGCTCGAAGAACTTCTCGCTGACGAGCGCCTTGATCGGCGCCGTGTAGAACGAGCGCCCTCCCTCGGCGAGGGCCTTGAAGTGCATCGCCAGCGCGACGAGCGACTTGCCCGAGCCCGTCGGCGTGTTGAGCACGACGCTCTTGTTCGCGAAGATCTCGAGGATCGCCTCTTCCTGCGCCGGGTAGAGCTCGACGCCGAGCTCCCCGACGTAGGCGAGGAAGCCCTCGAGGAGGGAATCCTCGGTCACCGAGCCGACGGGGGGGAGGTGCTTCGCGAGCGGGGCGCGGGAATCGTTCGACACGGCCGGGGCAGCTTAGTGGATTTCCGCGTAGTTGCCCGGATCGATGGAAGTCTGAGAGCATGTCGGGGTGACCCGCCGACCCGAGGAACACCTCACCCTCCTGCTCGTGGGGCGTGGGGAGCCGATGGAGGCGGCGCTCCGCGTGGCGCTCGATCGCCATGGTTTCTCGGTGGAGTCGGCGGAGGTCGCCCGCGTCGTCGAGGCCGTCGTCGCGGCCGCCCCGGATCTCGTGCTCCTCGTCGGCGACGCGACCTCGAGCGGCGGGACCGGCATCCTCCGTCACCTGGCCGAGAACCCGATGACCGCCGTGGTGCCCGTGGCGCTCCTCGCGTCGGAGGCGCCCCTCGATGCACGGGTCGACGCCTTCCGCTCCGGCGCGGTCGCCGTGATCCCTCGCGGCCCCTCCGCGGACGCCATCGCCCGGGAGGTCGCACGGCTCGCCCACGAGCTGCCGGAACGACCGCGCGGGGCCGTGGGCGAGATCGGGGACACGACCCTCGACGAGATCGTCGCGTGGGTGTCGAAGGAGCTGCGTCGAGGCATCCTGTCCGTGGAGACGAAGGACGAAGCGGGCAAGCCCGCGCCGATGCGCGTGGTGCTCGGGGCCGGCATGCCGGTGGCCGACGCGCTCGCGGAATTCGTGCAGAAGCTGCGTCCCCACGTCGCCAAGGCGGAGCCGATCAAATACGAGTTCCACGAGGCGCTCGCGGGCCGGCTGGGGCTGCTCGACGGGGAGCTCGGACGCGCCGCGGGCGACGTCGCCGTCTTCGACCGCCTCCGCGTCCTGCTCCTCGACGACGATCCCGGAAGGGCGGACGTGCTCGCGCAGGCCCTGCGGGAGCACGGGGCGCTCGTCGCGGTCGGCGACGTCTCGACGAACGGCCTCTCGAGGGGCATCGCGCTCGATCCCGACGTCATCGTGCTCGACGCCGAGCGGCTCGAGGATCCCGGCTTCGATCTGCTGCGGGCGATGCGCGGCGACCCGCGCCTCCGCTTCGCCTCCCTGCTGCTCGCGCGCTGGGACGAGCTCTTCCCCGCCGGGTCGCCGGCGCCCGATCTCGAGCAGCTCGCGGCCCGCATCGCCCCGTTGACGGAGGCCGACCGTCTGCTCGCCGTGCGTGTGGCGCAGGAGACCGCCTTCGAGACGCGTCTCGAGCTGACGGGACCGTCCCGCCTCGTCCGCACGGTGACCCGGGTTCCCGGCACCTTCCACGTCACGGTCCGCAACCCGCGGGCGACGATCGAGCTCGATCTCGCGGACGGCCTCGTCGCCGGCGCGCAGGGCCTCCGGCAGGGTGCGGAGGGCGAGTCGGCCCATCCGCTCGAGGGCCTCTCGGCCCTGTCGGCCCTGCTCGCGCTCGGCTCCGGGAGGGTGCGGGTCGAGCGGAGGAGCCATCCGACGACGGCCAATCTGATGACGCCCGGCGAAGAGGCGTTGGCGGCTGCCTCGCGCGAACCGAGCGCGGTGCCGCGCAGCATTCTTCCACCCAAAGATTCCAGTCTCTCGGTACTCGGAGTAGCATCCCGATCCGCAGCCTCCATGAGCACCTTCGACGACGACGTACCCTCCCTGATCCAGCCGGTGGACGAGGAAGGCTCCCCGGACGCGATTCCGCCCGCGGATACGGTCCGGGGCGGTGCTCCGGCGCGGACGGGCGCGGCGCCGACGTCGCCTCATTCGGCGGCGCGCACGGGGCATGCGACGCGCCTCGAGGCCGAGACGGCCCCCGCGTCGGCCAGCGATCTCTCGTGGGACGCGCCGGAACGGCCGAAGACGCTTCCGCCGGGCGTCGCCACCAGCGCGGCCGCGCCCGCGATCCCCCCGTCGCCGGCCGTCCCTGGGGCGGCCAAGGCCAAGGCCGCGCCCGCCGGTGCGTTCCGCACGGTCGCGCCGGACCGTTCGGGCGGGCTCCCGGTTCCCCCGCCCGCGGCCAAGCCCCCCGCGCTCGGCGCCTTCGGCACGGCGAAGCCGCCGCGCGGAGGCGTGGCCGCCGGCCCGGTGCAGGGCCCCGGAGTCCATTCGTCGGTCCTTCCCCGCGCGGAATCGGCCGGGGCCCCCCCGGGCCCGGTGCCGCGTCCGACCGCGCCCGCGCGCCCGGGGACGATCATCGGCATGATGCCCGTCCGGTCGTCGGAGGGTCCGGGCCGTGCGACGCCGGGGGCGATCCAACGACCGGTGGCGGCCGGAGCGGCCTCGCCCCCGCAGCTCGGCGGCGCGGCCGCGGCGCCCACGGCAGCGAAGCCGGCGACGGCGAGCGGGCCCACCGCGGCGGCGAAGCCCGCCGCGTCGCCCGGAATTCCCGGGGGCGCATTCTCGAGCGGCCCCGCGACGCAGCCGCAGACGCCGCGGAAGCCGACGATGGTCGGGCTCGGCGCCCCGATTCCCAACGCCACCCCGCCGAAGACGCCGCTCCCGGCGGGCCTCGCCAGCGACCGTCCGCCCGCGGCGACTCCCACGATTCCGAAGGCCGCGCCCGTACCGAGCGCGCAGGCCGCGCCGCTCGCCCCGAAGCCCGCGCCTGCAGCGGCCGCGCCCGCCGCGGCCGCCCCGAAGCCCGCGCCCGCCGCGGCCCCGCCCGCAGCGGCCGCCCATGCGGGCCACGAGCTCCACGTCCCGGCGCACACGCCCCCTCCCCTCGCCCCGACCGCACCGCACGCGGCCGCGCATCCGCCGGTCGCCGCCGCGCCGGCCCAGCCCGCCCCGGCCCAGCCCGCGGCAGCGGCGCACGTGCAGGCCGGCCCCGCCAAGCCCGCGTCGCCCGCCGTTCCCACGGAGCCTTCCGCCGCCCAGGCCGGGGTCCACGAGATGCGGACGCCGGTGCCCGAGAAGCATCCGATGCTCGTGATGGACGAGACGGAAGCGACGGTGATCGGCGACTCGATGGCGCTCGTGCGCGAGGGACTCCGGTCCGCGCCCGAGGCCGCCACACCCGCCGCGCCCGCCGGGCCCGCCAAGACCGACGTCGCCTTCTCCGACACGCTCGCCCCCGGGATGGTCGCCGCCCCGTCCGTGCCGCAAGCGGCGCCGGTGCAGGTCGCGCCCGTGGCCGCACCTCGGCCGGCCCCCGCATCGCCGGCGGCCGTCGCGCCGAGCCCGGCGGCCGCGCCTGCTCGCCCCGCGCCCACGCCGCTCACGCAGTCGGGCGAGAACGTCCTGTCGACCGGCGAGCACACGCTGATCATCCCTCGCTCGGCCATGGAGAAGACCGGCGGAGGCTCGTCGATCGCCCGCGTCCTCGGGCTCTCGTTGGTGGTCCTCGCCGTGGTCGCGGGCGCGGCCGTCGCCGGGCTCTACGCGGCCGGCGTGCGCCCCTCGAGCTTCGCCCGACCCGGAGGAAACGCCCCCTCGGCCGCGAACCCGCCCGAGGCGACTCCGCCTCCGACGGCGCCATCCGTCCCGACGGCCGCAACCGCGGCGGTCGATGCGAGCGCGGCGGCGCCGGTCGATGCCGCCGTCGCGGCCGTGGATGCCGGTGCGGCGGCCGTGGACGCCTCGGTCCTGGCCCTCGCCGACGCCGCGGCGCAGGTCCCGGTCGATGCCGCCGTCGCGGCCGCACCGGCTCCGGTCGATGCCGCCGTCGCAGCGGCCCCCGCGCCCACCCCCGCGACGACCGCGAACGTCGCCGGCATCACGCCCGACTCGGAGCTCCCGCGCGACCGTGCGGACGCCGCGGACGTGCTCGTCGAGGACGCGCTCCGCCTCATGCAGGCAGGCAACCTCGATGCCGCCGGACTCGCGCTCGACCATTCGCTCGAGCTCGATCACGTGAACCCGCAGGGGTACGAAGCGATGTCTCGCTACCGCGTGCTCCGCCGCCAGTTCCCCGAGGCCATCGCCGCCGCCGAGCGCGCGTGCGAGCTCCGCAGCTCGCAGTCCCGGTACGTCGTGCAGCTCGGCGACGCCCTCGCCGCGTCGGGCGACGTGGCGGGTGCGCGACGCGCGTGGCAGCGCGCGGTGGCGATGGATCGCAACCGCGACGCACGCGCCCGGCTCGAGCAGAACCCCGGGCCCTGAGCGTCGGACCGGCCGCCCACGTTCGCCCCGCCCTCCGTCGCGGAGCGCGACGTCGCTCAGCGCGACTTGTCGGGCACGATCACGGAGCGGAGCTTCGTGACGAGCACGTCGAGGGCCGTGCGGCTGCCGCCCTCCGGGATGATCACGTCCGCGTAGCGCTTGCTCGGCTCGACGAACTGCTGATGCATCGGCCGGACCGTGTCGTAGTACTGGCGCCGGATCTGCTCGAAGTCGCGCCCGCGCTCCTTCATGTCGCGCGAGATCCGGCGGAACGCGCGCACGTCGGCGTCGGTGTCGACGAAGATCTTCAGGTCGAGCAGATCCCGCAGCGTCGGATAGGCGAGCACGAGGATCCCCTCGACGATCACGACCTGCGTGGGAAGGGTCGGCCGCGTCTCCGGACGACGGCGGTATTCCTTGAAGTCGTAGGTGGGGAGCTCGACCGGCTCGCCCGACTTCAGCCGTCGGAGGTGGTCCTCGAGGAGGCTCGTCTCGAGCGAGTCGGGATGATCGAAGTTCTGGTGGACGCGCTCTTCGAGCGGGAGGTCCACGAAGTCCCGGTAGTATCCGTCGTGTTCGATGACGGTGACGAATTCGTCCGGGACCGAGGCCGCGAGGGAGCGGGCGACGGTGGTCTTGCCTGCGCCGGTACCGCCGGCGATGCCGATGACGTAGGCCATGCCGGAGGCCTACCATACGAAGCGGATCCGGGCGCGTGTCGGGTCCGAAAAAAACGAAGGGGGCGGAAGCCCGCCCCCTCGTCCTGCGTGCAGCCGGTGCTCCGGGAGGGCGACCGCGCTACGCCACGCCGCCGACGACGCCGGGCCTGCGCACGGGCGGCGCGGACGCCACGGTGCCGGCCATCCGCGCCACGAGCTCCACGCGCGAGTGCACGCCGAGCTTCGAGAAGATGCGCTTCAGGTAGGTGTTCACCGTGGAGATGGTGAGCCCCGTGCTCGTGGCGATGGTGCGCGTGCTCGCGCCCGAGACGAGGAGTCCCACCACGTCGCGCTCGCGCGGCGTGAGGGGGGCCTTGCGGAGGGTCTGCGCGACGGCCTCGTTCGTCCGACGCAGCACGTCGGGCGCGAGGCGCCGGGCGACCTCGAGCCCGCGCGTGAGGACGCCGGCGGCGAGCGCCATCCGACGTCGATCGTCCTCCGAGGGCTCTCGCATCCCTGCCGGGAACGAGAGATGAAGCGTGCCCAAGGAGTCCTTCCCGTTGGAGAGGGGAACCGCCACGGAGCGTGTGCCCGTCGAGCGCTCCCCTCCTTCGACACGACCGTCCGTCAGCTCGAGGCGGAAGGACTCCGCTCCGAGGTGACGCGCCACCTTCTCCGCCGCGCGTGTGGGATACGTGCGAACGGGTTCGAGTTGCAGCAGTACGTCCGCGAGCTCGAGCGCTGGATCGACCGTCACGACCGCCCTCCTGTTCATGGAAGGGACGCCGCATCCGGTGTCCCTCGGTTCCCCTGATCGGTGTGCCCCGCCTTGGGGCTCGGAGTCAATACCCCCCCCCCGCGATCGGGGATCTCCGGCAGTTTCTTCCGGCCGGGGGCACCCGTCTGGTAGGGTGATCCGGTCATGGCGGACGCCCACGTGGAGAGCAGCGGACCCGGAACCCCCACGAGCGTGGAAGAGGCCCTGGCACGGATCCACCTCTTCAAGGGCATCGCCCCCGCCGGGCTACGGCTCGTCGCCGCGATCGCCACGGACGAGACGTACCGCCTCGGTCACGTGATCTTCCGCGAGGGAGAGAGCGGCAACGCCCTCTACCTGATCCTCGAGGGCAAGGTGCGGATCTCGCGCGAGGTGAGCGGCATGGGCGAGGAAGCGCTCGCCGTGCTCGGCCCCGGCGACGCCTTCGGCGAGATGGCGCTCATCGACGACTTCCCGCGCTCCGCCGACGCGCGGGTCCACGAGCGCTGTCGCTGCCTCGTGATCTCGAAGGAGGGCCTCGAGGACCTCCTCTTCCTCCACAAGGAGCTCGCGTACGAGATCCTCTGGAACTTCGTGAAGATCCTCTCGGCGCGCCTCCGCGAGACGAACGACAAGATGACGTTCCTCTCCGTCACCGGGAAGTTCTGAGGGAGCTCGCGGGCGGCGGGACGCGGTAGGATGCGGGCTCGATGAGCTCGCCGTACCGCGACGACCCCGAGAGAACGCGCGAGGGCCCCGAGGACGAAGGGCTCGTCTCGGAGCTCGTGCGGCAGTTCCAGGATCCGTACGCCTTCGTGCGCGAGCTCGTGCAGAACTCGATCGACGCGGGCGCCACGCGGATCGACGTGCGCGTGGTCTCGGAGCCCGAGGGGACGCTCGCGATCGGCGTGGCCGACGACGGCTCCGGCATGGACCGCGAGACGATCGAGGACAAGCTCCTCGTCCTCTTCCGCTCGAGCAAGGAAGGGGTCGCGGGGAAGATCGGCAAGTTCGGCATCGGCTTCGTCTCCGTCCTCGGGGTGGATCCGGACGTGGTCGAGATCGAGACGCACACCGGGCAGCTACCGTGGCACCTCGCCGTGCTGCATCCCGATCACCGGTACGAGCTCTTCGCGCACGAGAGCGAGCGCCCGCGCGGCACGACGGTGCGCCTCCGCCTCTCGCGTCCGGCGAAGGAGCACGGGGACGTCCTAAGGAAGACGAAGCAAGCCCTCGAGCGTTGGTGCGGCCACGCGCGCGTGGAGATCGTGTTCTCGGCAGATGGCGCGACGAACGCGACCCGGCGCGAGCCGACGCGGATCGATCGGCCCTTCGAGCTCGACGGCCCGATCGCCGTCCGCGGCGGAGATCCGTCGGCGGGCATCGAGGTCGTCGTCGGCGTCCCCGAGCGCGGCGCCGCACGCATCCGCTTCTACAACCGAGGCCTCCTGCTCCACGAGATGGAGCCCGAGGCGGCGCTCGCGGGCATCGACGCGAAGGTCATGCACCCGGGCCTCGGTCATACGCTGGCGCGCGATTCCGTCCGGAAGGACGCCGCCTACGACGAGGCGATGCGGCTCGTCGGGGTGCTGGCGAAGAACGCCCTGCCCGCGGAGCTCCTCCGGCGCCTCGACGCGGCGGCCGAGACGAACGACCGCGGAGCCTACGCCTCGCTCGCGCACCTGCTGGCGAAGAACCGCGTGCGCCTGCCTGCCGTGACGAAGCTGCCGCTGCTCCTGCTCGAGCCGATCCGCGGCTCGCACCGGGGCCACCTCCCCGGGAAGGGCGACCGCAAGGCGACCTCTGCGACGGCGAGCGATGCGTGCACGCGCGCGCTCGCCGCGGAGGGCGTGGCCGTCGTCGATCTGGGTGCCCTCTCCCCCTCCGATCGCGAAGGCTTCGAGGCCCTCCTCCGGAGGAGCGATGCGTACGACCGTGGGCTCCTCGAGACGCTCTCGCACGTCACCGTCGAGGCGCCGACGGCGACGGACGGTCTCCTGCTCGACGCGCTCGCCTCCCTCCTCGACGCCGCGCGCCGCGCGCCCGACGCGCTCCTGCTCGGCCTGTGCGAGGGGGCGAAGGAGGGAGCCTCCTTCCTCGTCGCGCCGTCCGGCTTCCGTGACGGTCTCGTCCGACACGGGACGTTCGATCCCGATCCGATGAAGCTCCTCGGACGCAAGACCATCGTGCTGAACACCGCGCACGCGCTCGTCGCCTCGGCGCGCGCGCGGGCGACGACCGAGCCCACGCTCGCGGCGCACGCGCTCGCGACGGCGATCTTCGCGCAGCTCGCGGACCTCGGCGAGAAGCGCAGCGAGAAGCTCCTCTCGGCCGCGCAGGCGCGCATCCGGACGGTGTCGTCTTGACCGGCGGAGGGAAGAAGGTCGGCGGAGGCACGCTCCGGGTGGATGCGCGCAAGGCGGTCGAGAAGCTCCGCTCGTACCGGCACGAGGACCCGACCACCTGGGTGCTCGACGCGCTCCGCGCCTGCGTGTCGCTCGGCGCGACGGCCATCGCGGTCGACGGGGATGCCGACGACGTCTTCGTGCAGGCCTCCCTCGATCCGCCGGCGATCGAGGAGCTCGAGGATCTGCTCTCGGAGCTCGTGAGCCCGGAGGCGGCGAGCGAGCGCAGGGGGCTCCGGCTCCTCGGTGCGGCGCTCAACTCCGCCCTCGCGATCGGCCCTTCGCTCGTCGACGTCGTCCGCGTCGACGCGACCGGAGCGGAGGCGATCGTCCGATACTCGACCGATCCCTCCGACGAGCCGACGACGGGGGCGCCTCCTCCCCGCGACGCCCGACCGCCGATGGAGCTCGGCGGCCCGGGCCTCAGGCTCCACGTCCGGCGGCCCCTGTCGCTGGCGGTCTTCGGACGCTTCCTCGTCGGGGGGCGACTGCCCGAGCTCGACCACGTGCGGGCCGCCGCGGCGGGCCTCGCGGTTCCGCTCGCGCTCGAAGGCGAGCCCCTCGAGGCGAAGGACTCGTCCCTCCTGCGCGTGCCGCTCGGGAGCGGCTTCGACGGGCACGTCGCCCTGGTGCCGCCCGACGAAGCCGAGCCCGAGCCCATGCTCGAGGCGCGCGAGCTCGGCGTACGTCTCGCCGTCCTGCCGATCGCGCTCCCGGACCTCTCGATGCCGCGCGGCCGCGTGCCCATCCGGGTCGTCTTCGATTCGCCGAAGCTCCCGACCGACGTCACGCGCTCCCGCGTGCGGACGGCGCCGCCGATCCCGGACGTGCTCGAGCGTGCGAACGCCTGCCTCGAGACGCTCGTGACCCTGCTCGCCGAGACGCTCGCGAAGGAGCCGACGCCCGCCCTCCGCGACGCGGCGATCGCCCTGCTCGCATGCCGCGTCGCGGGCGCATCGTTCGTCGCCGACGCGCTGAGGCTGCCGAGCTCCTTCGCGAAGCTCGCCCGCATCCCGCTCGTGCACGACGCGACCGGACGCATGCGTCCACTCGTCGATCTCTCGCGGGACACGGTCGCGATCCACGACGACGACGAGCCGGTCGATCCGACGATGCGCTCGTGGCTCGGACAGATGCTCTGGGCGGGCCCGGGCATGCCGGAGCGGCGCCTGCTCGGCGACGCCACCTTCGCGTCTTCCGCCGAGGTGATGCGACGAGCCGTCTCCATGATGCGCGCCGCGCGCACGTTCCGCTCGCGCCCCCTCGAGAAGCCGGTGGTCGACCGCGACGACGGGCTCGTGAAGGTCCGCCTCGAGGAGCACGTCGAGCTCCCGTTCGAGCTGCCGGAGACCCACGCCGACGGCGTCCGCGGCGAGCTCGTGCTCGCCCTGCCGACGACCCTCCGGGGCGAGCTGCGTCTGCACCTGCTCCACGAGAGCCGGGCGTTCGCCGATCTCGCCTTCCCGACGGTGCTCCCGTTCCACGCCGTCTGCGACAGCGCCGCGATCGAGCCGGACGAGACCTACACCGGCGTCCGAGCCGGCGATCCGGGGCTCGCGCGGACCCTGCGCGTCGTACGGCAGGCCGCGCTCCGGGCCACGCTCGCGCTGCTCGCCGCGCTCGAAGGCGACGATCCGGCCACGTTCGGTGGACGCCCGCTCTCCGCGCTCGGGACCCTGGCCACGCTCGAATCGCGCGCTCGTCTCTCGCGCGCCGCGATCCGGCAGCTCGCGCTCTCGCTCGCCCAGCCCGACGGCGGCGAGGCGGCGCCGACCGTCCTCCTCGAGCCAGGCTCCTTCGTGGGACACCTCGAGGTCTTCCCCGTCTCGCGAGGAGGCGGCGAAGAGCGCCTGGTCTCGCTCGCGGCGCTCGCGCAGCTCGCCTCGGACGGCCTCGTCGCGCTCGCGCCGGACACCGTGCCCCCCGGTGGAGATCACCTCTGCACCCGCTTGCTCGAGGTCGACCGCGCTCTCGTCGCCTCGGTGTTGCCCGAGGGGACGGTGCTCGTGCCCTACCCTCCTCCGCTCGCGCGCGCCTCGAACACGACGCCGATGTCGGAGCTCCGTGCGCGCGCGCTCGGGGACTCTCCCTTCGCGCTCGACTACGAGTCCGGCGAGGTGCGAGCCGTGGTCGCTCGGACGCGGTCGGGCGGCAACCTCGTCCGACGCCACCGCGGAGTGGACGTCGACGAGCGCCCGTTCGTCCCGAGGCTGCTTCCGTGTCGCGTGGTGCTCGAGGACGACGCCCTCGTGCCACGGCCGTCGGGCCCTCCCCTCGAGCCGTCGGAGCCGCGGGACCCCTTCGAACCCGAGCGGAGGCTGCTCGAGGCCGAGCTCGTCACGCTCGAGACGGGCGTGGCCCCTCCCGAGCTCGTCGCGCCGAACGGCCTGCCTCCGGCGCTCGGCGCCGTGCGCGAGGATCTCGTCGCGCTCTGGGCCGAGCTCGCGGAGTCGGGGCGCGGCCTCGACGCGCTCCCCTCCGAGCTGCGTGAACGCACACGGAATGCCCGCGTCTTCCCACGCGTCGGCGGCGCGCTGGTCTCGCTCGCCGACCTCGCCGAGCTCGGACGCGACGAGCCCGTGCCCTACGTGACCGAGGCCTTCGACCCCGGGAGGACGGCCGATCCGGCGTTCGTCCCGCTGCTCGTGACGTCCGAGATCGCGAACGCGCTGATGGCCGGCTTCGGCATCCCGCTCGAGGCCGCGGACGAGACGATCGACGCGCGCTACGCGGCCGCCGATCGCCGACGGAGGCGCGAGCAGCATCGCACCCGCCCGCTCGAGCTCTCGCGTGCGCCGGCGGATGCGCTCGTCCTGCCGATCGAGGGCGGCTACGCCCGCTTCTGGCCGAGCGGACGCGAGCTCGGGCTCGTCGTCCGGGTGGACGTCGAAGGGCGCGCGTTCGATCGGATGGACGACGAAAGCGGGCTTCCGCTCGACGGCGAGCTCGACCTCGGAGAGGACCTCGCCGACGAGGGCTTCACCCGCATCTCGGACGACGCGAGGGCGAGGATCGGAAGGCTCGCGACGAAGGCGGCCGCGGCGCTCGTCGCCCGCGCCGTCGCGAACGAGCCGTCGCGCCTCGTCGACGACGAAGCGATCCTCGCGCTCGCATCGGCCTTCGCGAGGAGCCCGGGCCCGAAGGACGCGCGAGAGACCCGCGAGGCCCTCGAGGGACTGCGCCGGGCGCCGTTCCTCCGCACGACGCGAGGTCGCACGTGCGCGCCCGCGGAGCTCGCACCGAAACGCGCCCTGCTCGTCGCCTCGGTGGAGGCACCGGACCCGCCCCTCGCACGCGAGGAGGAGACGCCCCCGATCGATCGCGAGGTCGTCTGTCTCGGCACGGGAACGCGGGCTCGGCTGCTCCGCGCCATGCTCGAAGAGCTCGCGCACGGAGGCACGCGGGACGTCTCCCGAGCGCTCGAGACGGTGCTCGCGGCCCGGCGGATCGAGCGGGGCGAAGTCGCCGCGCCCTCGTTGCCCGACGCGGAGCGCGTCGAGACACGCTCGCTCGGCGAGCTCGGCCTCGACCTCGCGCGCGTGGCCATCCTCGGGCACGGCGCGATCGCGCTCGCGGATCCCGGCGGTGGCGAGGTGAGGGTCTTCGATGCCGCGGGGCAGTGCGTCGCGACGGTGCCGCTGCCCGACGAGCTCCCGATCCGGATCGCCGCCCTCTCGGCCGCGCTCGCGTCGCGCGCGGGTCGCGAGGGCCCCTTGCCGGAGGCCGAGCGCGCTCGCCTCGAGGCCGCGGCGAAGGAAGCGGCGAAGGCGCTGCTCCTCTCGATCGCGGAGACCCCCGGCTCGCTGCCGGAGCGGACGCTCGAGCGCCTCGCACACGCGGTGCTCGACCGGGGGCTCGCCGACGTCGCCGCGTTCCGCCACGTCCCCTTGTGGATGGAGGCGAAGGGCGCACGCACGTCCCTCGCCGACGCAGCGGCGATGCACCCCGACGGCGTGCCGTTCCTTCCTTCGGATCGGCCCGCGCTCGCGCCTCTCGCGCCCGCGGGGACGCTGATCCTCTCGCGAGCGCATGCGGCGGCCACGCGCCGTGTCGTGGAGCTCGTCGATGCCGCGCCTTCGCTCGAGCGAGAGGCGCGCCGAGCGGAATTCGAAGCGCAGGGCGCGCTCGCCGCGGTGTGCCTCGACGAGGAGAGCCGGTCCCACGCGCTCGGCGTCTCCGCGATCGACGGAGAGGGCCGCAGGGGTGAGCTCGGGATCCTCGAGCCGGCCGCACGGAAGCGCCGAGGCCTCGTGATCGTGCATCGAGGTCGGCGGCTCGTCCGCCTCGACGATCCGTGTGCGCTGCCGACGCTCGCGATCGTCGAGGATCGTTCCGTCGAGCCGAACGAGACCTTCGACGGCGTGAGGCCTTCGCCCGCGCTCGAAGCGCTGCGCGCGTCGATGCGCGAGGAGAGCCTCCGGGCGGCCGCGCGGCTCTTCCCCGCGCCCGCGGACGCGCTCGCCTCGCTCGTGCTCGGCCCCGACGTCCGGCTCCCCGGCGCTCCCTCCGATGCGGCGACGGCCGGAGAGCTCCACCTGGCGCGGGATCCGGGGCGTTCCAGCGTGGCCGTGCTCTCGTCGACGCGCGCGAGCGCGCACTCGATCGCCATCGCGCATCGCGCGCGCCCGGGCGCCCGGAACGTGCCCGTGCCGATCGAGGGGACCGTCGTGGTCGCCGGCGCGAAGGGCACGCCCAACGTGCGTCCGCTCCTGCTCGCGGCCTACGCACGCCTCGTCGAGCAGGCCGTCGAGTCGCTCGGGGGAGACCGCCCCGAGGCGGACCGCGCGCTCCTGCTCGGTCACGTGCTGAACGGACGCGCGCTCGGTCTCGTCGACGCGCGCGACAGCCTCGACGCGCTCGAGCTCCCGGTCACGGCGAGGGGCAGCGTCACGATCGGCGCGCTGGTCCGCTCGATCGACGCGTTCGAGTCCCTGCCGATCACGACCCCGGCCGATCGCGGCGGTGTCCCGGGCGACGTGCTCGTCGACGACGGTGGGCCGATCGTCCGGGTGATCCTCGCGCACCTCGGAGACCGCGCGCGCCGCGTGCGCGGCGGCTACGAGCCTCGGGAGAGAGAGGCGCCGGCGCCTCCTCCGGAGCCCGTCTTCGAGCTCGTGCCGCCGCCAGGCCGCGAAGAGCCCCCGCCGAAGAAGAAGAAGAAGGCGAAGAAGACCAAGAAGGCGGAAGCCACGGAAGGGGCGCGTCCGGTGCGCGCGCAGCCGGCGAAGCGCGAGCCCCCGCCGAAGGCCGCGGTCGTGGTCCGCGCGCTCGACGGCCTGCTCCGGACCCTTCGGGTCCCGGGCCTCGTCGTCCGCCGCGTCGATCTCGTCCCCGACGCCTCGGACGGGGCCGTCCGCTACGACCTGGACGGCCGCCTCCTCGTCCTGTCCGGACGCGACGAGCACGTGCTCGCGCTCGCGGACGCGCTCGACACCGGCGATGCGCGCGCGCCCACGCTGCTCCGCTCGCTCGCGGTCCGCGCGCTCGCCGCGATCGCCGAGCGCGATCCGGAGCTCGACTCGACCCGCCTCGAGGCGGCGCTCGCCTCCCTGCTCGACTCCTAGGCCGGAGGGCTGGTACCAACGTCCCATGCCGTCCCCGCTCGACAAGCTGCGTGACGCCCTCGGCCCCCGCCTCCCCGTCCACCTGGCGAAGCGGCGGAGCCCGACGACCGACGCGGGACTCGAGCCCGGCCGGGCCCTCCGGTTCCCCCCGGGCTTCCTGTTCGGCGCCGCGAGCGCGAGCCACCAGGTCGAGGGCTTCGACGAGCACAGCGATTGGTGGAGGTTCGAGCGCGAGCCCGGCCGCGTGCAGCACTTCGCCGAATTCGGCGAGGAGGCCACGAAGCGGAAGAGCGACCACCTCGCCCGCTTCGACGAGGACGTGGCGCTCATGAAGCAGCTCGGGCTCGCCGCCTATCGCTTCGGCGTCGACTGGAGCCGGTGCGAGCCCCGCGACGGCGTGTTCGACGAGGCCGCGATCGCCCGCTACGGGCGGATGTGCGCGACGCTGCGGAAGAACGGCATCGAGCCGATCGTGACCTTCTTCCACTGGTCGAGCCCCGACGACGTCTGGGTGCGCGGGCGGGAGGAGCATTCCGGCTGGTACGTGCCGGAGACCGCGGCGCGGTTCGGCCGCTTCGTCGCGCACGTGATGCCGTCCCTCGCCGAGCACGTCCGTGTCTACGTGACGCTGAACGAGCCCAACGTCTTCGTCTTCGGCGGCTTCGCCGAGGGATTGCTCTGCCCGGGTCATCGTCGGCCCGACGCCGACCTGTTCCGCGTCCTGCGCACGCAGTTCCTCGCGCACGTCGAGGCACGGAGGGCGATCCGCGCGGTGCGCCCGGACGCGCTCGTGGGTCTCGCGAACAACTGCACGCTCTTCGAGCCGTACGACGACTCGCACGTCCTCGAGAGGGTCGTCGCGGCCTTCTTCGAAGAAGGCTTCACGTGGTCCTTCCTCGACGCGCCCCTCACGGGGACGATCGTCCACCGGACGCGCTCGGGGAGCATCGCGCGGGAGACGATCCCGGGGCTCGAAGGGAGCGTGGACTTCGTCGGCGTGAACTACTACGAGCGCAACTTCGTGAGGCTCCCCCACGGAGTCGACCTGCGGCGGCCCGAGCTCGTGGCCGACCACCACGGCGAGCGGGAGAACTGGCCGCGCGAGAGCTACCCGCTCGGCTTCCTCGAGACGCTCCGTACCGTCCATCGCCGTTACGGGCTGCCCATCTACGTCACGGAGAACGGCCGGGCCCACGTCGACGACCGGGAGCGGACCCGATTCCTCCGGGACCACCTCGCGGTGGTCGGCCGGGCCCTCGCTGAGGGGATCCGGGTGGAGGGCTTCCTCTACTGGTCGCTCCTCGACAACCAGGAGTGGGCCAACGGCTTCCTCCCGCGCTTCGGCCTGTACGAGGTCGACTACCGTACGTTCGAGCGGAAACGGCGCGGAACGGCGGACGAATACGCGCGGATCATCGCCCGCCGCGAGATCGTGCCCTGAGCCCGGGAGACGCTACACTGCGGCCCGTGGCCGAGCCCGATGACCCGTCGCGCAGCATTCCGCCCTCGCCGGAGGGCGCGGTCGTCCGTCCCGGCTTCGTGCGGGCGTTGATCGCGCAGCTGCGCATCCACCAATGGGCGAAGAACGCGCTCGTCGTGGTGCCCGTGCTGCTCGCGCCGGGCGTGCCCTCGAATCGCGTCATCGCCCACGCCCTGCTGGCGGCCCTGACGTTCTCCTTCTGCGCATCCGCCGGCTACGTGCTCAACGACCTCCTCGATCTCGAGGCCGATCGGGCGCATCCGACCAAGCGGCACCGGCCCTTCGCATCGGGCGCGCTGCCGGTATCGGTCGGTCCGGCCCTCTTCGTGGCGCTCCTCGTCGCGAGCTTCGGCCCCGCGCTCGCGGTCCTGCCGCGAGGCTTCGCCGCGATGCTCGCGATCTACTTCGGCGGCACGCTCGCCTACTCGCTCTACTTCAAGCGGCAGCTGCTCCTCGACGTCCTCGTGCTCGCGGGCCTCTACACCCACCGGATCCTCGCGGGCGGCGTCGCGACGTCGATCCCGATCAGCCAGTGGCTCCTCGCGTTCTCCGTCTTCCTCTTCCTCAGCCTCGCGTTCGCGAAGCGTCACGTGGAGATCGCCCCGCTCGGAGCGGATCAGCGGATCAAGAACCGGAACTACGGCAAGTCGGACCTCTCCATCGTCGAGAGCATGGGAACCGCCAGCGGCTATCTGGGCGCCCTCGTCTTCACCCTCTACGTCGAGAACGGCGCGCACGGGGGAGCGTACAAGAGCCCCGCGATGCTCTGGGCGGCCGCGCCCGTGCTGCTCTACTGGATCAGCCGCATCTGGGTGCTGACCTCGCGCGGGGAGATGAACGACGACCCGGTGAGGTTCGCCCTCACCGATCGCGTGAGCCTCGTCTGCGGAGCCGTCGTCGCCCTCATCGCGGCCGTGGCCCGCTTCGCCGAGCCTTCGGCCCTCTCGATCCTCGGCGGCTGACGTAGGATCCGGGGGTCCATGCTGCTCCGAACCCTCGCCATCCGATACTTCCGCGGCGTCGCCTCGGCCCGCGTCGACCTCGAGGATCCCACGACGGTCTGGATCGGCGAGAACGACTTCGGGAAGACGAGCTTGCTCGAGGCGCTCGCGATGGCCCTCGGGACCGGCGATCCCGATCGACCGATCGTCTTCGAGCCTCCGCACCTGCACCACGTGGGCCGGACCGAGGACACGGACGTGGCCGGCCCTCCTTCGATCGAGCTCGTCTTCGTCGAGCGTCGACCGGGCGAGGTCCCGTCGTCGAGCCCGCTCGCACGCGTCCTCGGCGCCCCGGGGACCGAGCCGCGCCACCTCCGCCTCTCGATCGAGGGGAGACTCTCGGACGGCACGCTCGTGACGACGTTCACGCTCGCAGGGACCGAAGGGAGCGGAGCCGTGGACGACGCGGCCCTGCTCGCCGAGCTGAGGCGGCTCCATCCGCTCCTCTGGATCCGCGGCGGGATGCTCGTCGGAACGGACCTCCTCGCGGGGCCTTCCACGAAGGACGGCTCCGCGGCCCACGCCGCGCTCGCGCCCGAGGTCGAAGCGCTGGCGAAGGATCTCGAAGGCCGGTACGCGCGGATCTTCACCGGGCAGAGCCTCCACACGGCGCGCGACGTGGCCGCCGGGGCGGCCGCGGCGGAATCGCTCCTGCGCCTGCGCGACGAGACCGAGAGCGTCTCGCAGGTCTCGGAGGGCGCGGTGGTGGCCGAGATCGTCGGGCGCCGCACGCTGCCGAGCCGTGCCGCCGTCCAGCGTCGCCGCTCGCGCCTCGGCTCGGCCGCGCAGCGCATCGGGGTCCTGATGCTCGTGGCCGCCGTCATGCGCAGCGGGCGCGGAGCCTTCACCGAGGGCGCCGATCCGATCGTCGCCATCGAAGACCCCGAGGCGCACCTCCATCCGATGACCCTCGCGACCGTCTGGGATCTGCTGTCCCAGATCCGCTGGCAGAAGATCGTGACGACGCAGTCGGGGACATTGCTCTCGTCGGCCCCGCTCTCGAGCCTGCGGCGCCTCGTGCGCGCGGAAGGGCACGTGAGGGTCCACGCCATCGGACCGCACGGCATCGGACGCGAGGCGCTCCGCAAATTCAGCTACCACGTGCGCTTCCGGAGGGGAGGCGCGATGTTCGCGCGCGCGTGGCTCCTCGTGGAGGGCGAGACGGAATTCTGGCTCGTCACCGAGATCGCCCGCCTCATGGGCTTCGATCTCGGGCAGGAGGGCGTCGCCGTCGTCGAGTTCGCCCAGTCCGGCCTCGCGCCGTTGATCAAGGTCGCCGATGCCCTCGGCATCGGCTGGCACGTGCTCGCCGACGGGGACCGCGCGGGAGAGACCTACGCGAACAAGGCCCGCGCCATGGCGTATCCGAGGCCACCGGAGGCCCACGTCTCGATGCTCCCGGACCGGGACATCGAGCACTGCTTCTACGAGCACGGCTACAAGCACGTCTTCGTGCGGGTCTCGAAGCTCGGCCCCGCGGCCCGGACCCTCACGCCCACGCGCATCATCAAGAAGGCGATCGACCGGGACTCGAAGCCCGGCATCGCCTTCGCGCTGATCGAGGCGGCCGGCTCCGACCGCTCGCCCGGCCTGCCCAAGCCGCTCCGTCAGGTCGTCGAGCGTGTGCTGCACCTCGCTTGGTCTCCCCCGGCGCCCCTCCCGACTCCCCCGGTCGTCCACGGGGGGAAAGCCGGGAGCGGCCGCATCTCGCGTCGGGGGCCGGTCCGGAGGTAGGCTCTCGTCGCCATGGAGCAGCGAACGCAGGGTTCGGAGCGGCCTCCGCCCCCGACGGGCTTCTTCGCCCGTTTCGCGGTCGAGATCGGCGCGAACGTCGAGCTCGAGCAGGCGTTCGTCCGCATCGGCCTCGGCGGCGGCGCGCTGCTCGTGATCGCGGCGATCGAGGCGTCCGGCTTCGGGCCGGTCCCGCGGCCCGTCGTCTACCTCCTCGCGGCGCATGCCGCGCTCAGCATCCTCTTCCTCGCCTACCTGAGGCGGCACCTCGAGGGGCCGCCCCTGCGGCGCCAGCTCCTCCTCCTGCTCGACATCGTCGTCCCCCTCGCGGGCATCGCGCTCTCGGGGGCCGTCGGGCCGCTCTTCTACTTCCTCTTCCTCTTCGTCCCGATCGGCGTGGGGCTGCGGTACGGGCGGAGCTACCTTCACGTCGCCTCGATCGGGATGCTGGTCGGGCTCGGATTCATGCTGCTCTTCCGTCCGCCTTCCGGCCTCGATCCATGGCTCGGAGCGGGACTGCTCCTCACGCAGACCCTGATCCCGATCCACGTCGATCGACTGCTCACGCGCCTCGACGACGCCCGCGAGCGCCTCCGCACGATTGCCGACGAGATGGAGTCGATGGCGAAGCGCGACGCGCTGACCGGGCTCCCGAATCGACGCATGCTCTTCGAGCTCCTCGAGGGCGCGATCCACCGCGCCGAGCGCTCCCGCGAGTCGCTCGCCGTCGTCTACTTCGACCTCGACGGCTTCAAGCTGGTCAACGATCAGCTCGGCCATGCGATGGGCGACAAGCTCCTGCGGAAGGTGGCCGACCTCACCCGCACCACGACGCGCGCGTCCGACACGCAGGCGAGGCTCGGCGGCGACGAATTCGTGGTGGTCCTCGAGGGGACCCGAGCGGACGAGGCCCGTGAGCGGGTGGGCCACGCGATCCTCGAGGGGATCCGGGCGATCGACTCGCTCGGCGGTCACCGCATCGAGGTCGGCGCTTCGATCGGGGTCTCGGAGTACGTGCCGAGCCTCTCCCGCCGCCCGCCGACGCCCGACGAGCTGATCCACCGCGCGGACCAGGCGATGTACGCGTCGAAGAAGAGCGGCAAGGGGAAGATCTCGCTCTCGCCCCCCGCCGTCTCGGCGAGCTGGGAGCTGCCGCTCGGCGCGCGCGACGACTGAGCCGGGCGCTCAGCCTTCCGGGAGCACGTCGACGGCGACCGCGACGGTGTGACGACCCCCGCCGAGGATCACGCCCTTGAGCGGGCTCACGTCGCCGAAGTCGCGGCCCCAGCCGACCGTCACGTAGGTCTCCGCCGGGATCTGGTCGTTGGTCGGGTCGAGATCGACGAAGCCGAGCCCAGGGACGTGGAGCGAGACCCATGCGTGCGAAGCATCGGCGCCGAGGACCTTCTCCTTTCCGGGCGGCGGCGTCGTGAGGAGGTAGCCGCTCACGTAGCGCGCCGAGAGACCGAACGATCGGAGGCTCGCGATGAGCAGGTGGGCGAAGTCCTGGCAGACGCCCATCCGCTTCTCCATCACCTCGGAAAGCGGGGTCGCGATGGACGTCACGCCGGGCTTGTACGTGAACTCGGTGTAGATCCGGTGCACCAGCTCGAGCGCCGCCTCGAGGAGGGGACGGCCCGGCGCGAAGGACTCCGCGGCGTACGCGTGGATCTCCGGATCCGCGGACGCGAACACGGAGTCGAAGCGGTAGGGCACGGCTTCGAGCTGCTCGACCGCACTCCGTCCGCGGAGGAAGTCCCTCGCCTGCTCCCACGAGACGGTCGTCGACGGCTCGGGCAAGGGACGTTTCTCGACCACCACCATGCTCTCGGCCTGCACCACGAACGTCGTGTGCGGCTCCTCGATGGCGAAGACGTCGACCGCGTTGCCGTAGTAGTCGCGACGGGTGACCATCGACGCGGGCACGGGCACGACTGCGACACGCGACCACTCGACGCGCTGGAAAGGCGTCGACCGCGGCCGGAGCCGGGCCTCCTCGTTCGCGATCGAGACCGGCTCCTCGTAGTCGTACGTCGTGCGGTGGGAGACGCGGAACCTCATACGCCCTCCATGGTGGACGGGGCGTCCGCGAGATGCGGCGTCGCGTGGGCGAAGTACGCGTGGGTGAGCGCGTCGGAGACCTGAGCCGTGTCGCGCATCGTCGCCGAGAGGATCTCGTCGAGGCCCGCGCGTCGATTCGTGCCGGGCTCGACCTCCACCGCGCGCGCCAGATCGGAGAGCCGCAATCGAGTGAGCGCCTGCAGCGTCGCGCGCTCCTCGGGGCGGCGGTAGGAGCGCCGATCGGTGGAAGGGAGGTCGCGCACGTGCTCGTCGAGCACGGCGAGCTGGAAGGCGACCGAGCGAGGGTTGCTCTCGTCGGTGAGCAGGAGGTCGGCGACGGGCGCGGCCTCGACCGTGCCGAGGTAGCGGCGACGGTAGCTGATCGCGTTGTCCGCCGTCTCGAGGAGGCAGACGAGGATCGGGAGCTCGTCGGGCGGCACGTCGATCATCGTGCTCCGCACGAGCTGGGTCATGTTCTGCGCCCGCTCGACGCGGCGTCCCATGTCGGCGAAGCGCCAGGCGTGGCCACGCGTCAGGTTCTCCATGCCGATGCCGCTGAACGCCGCGAGCGCGATGACGAGCCGGTTCAGCAGCTCGAGCATGTCGCCGATGGGGAGCACCGCGTCGTCGGGGATCGCGTCGAGGGGCTCGGCGACGTACGCGAGCGCCCGCACGGCGTCGCTCGAGATGCGGTCGCGGACGACGAAGGCGGTGTTCTGGGTCGCGGCGAGCGAGCCTCGGAGCGCGCGCGGCGAACTCTTGTCGAGGACGTAGCGGGCGAGCTCGCGCTCGAGCACGCGGAGCCCTCCGTCCGTGAGCGAGCGCATCGACGTCGAGGGCTGCATCTCGGTGTGCGTGGCGAGCGCCGAGAGCAACGTCGGCAGCTCCGTGATGTCGCCCTGGGCCGGGTTGTCGGCGAGTCGCTGCACGATGGTGCGGAGGAGGCGGACGGTGGCCTCCGCGCGCTCCACGTACCGACCGAGCCAGAAGAGGTTGTCCGCGACGCGGCTCGGGAGGTCTCCGCCGTGACGGCTGACCGTGACCTGCGTCGCCGCCCGCGTGAGCAGGCTGAGCTGACTGATCGGGCCCTCGGTGAGGACCCAGGTGTCCTTGCTCCCGCTCCCCGCCTGCATCGAGAGGCGCGTCACCCGTCCCGTCGTCGAGACGCGCGTGAGGCCTCCGGGCATGGCCGCGTAGCCCTGCCCACGCCGGGCCACGAACGTCCGGAGCGAGATCGAGCGGAGTCCCGTCGTGCCCCCGTCGAGCACCGGTGCCGTCGAGAGGGGGAGCGGGCGCTCGGCGACCCATCGGGACGGGGCGCTCTCGATGCGCTCGAGCAGGGCCATCTTCTGCTCGCTCGAGAGCCCGCCGCCGAAGACGGTCTCGGACTCCCAACGCACGGAGTAGGCAGGGCGGATCAGGAGCTCGTCCATCTGCTCGCGCACGAGGGCGAGCGAGTCGGGATCGCCGCACCAATGCGTCTCGGCCGAAGGGAGCTCGAGAGACTCGCCGAGGAGCACCTCCGCGATGCGACCGAGGAAGGGCCGCATCGCCGGGGTCTCGAGGACGCCGCTGCCGAGCGCGTTGGCGACGACGACGTTCCCGGCGCGGACGGCCTCGAGGAGCCCGGCGACGCCGAGCGCCGACTCGCCCCGGAGACTGAGGGGGTCGCAGTACGAGTCGTCCACGCGCCGGAGGATCACGTCGACCCGCTCGAGGCCGCCCAGGGTCTTCAGGTAGACGACGTTCCGTCGGACCGTGAGGTCGGCGCCGTGCACCAGCGTGAACCCGAGGTAGCTCGCGAGGTAGGCGTGCTCGAAGTAGCTCTCGTTGAAGGGCCCCGGCGTGAGCAGGACGACCATGGGGTTCTCGCGGCTCGAGAGCCCTCGGAGCATCTCGCGGAGCTCTTGGAAGTAACCGGCGAGGCGCTGGACGCGGCACTCGCGGAACGGCTCGGGGAGCACGCGGCCGAGGACGATGCGGTTCTCGAGCGCGTAGCCGGCGCCGGAGGGCGCCTGCGTGCGATCGGCGAGGACGTGCACGCGACCGTCCGCGTCGCGTCCGAGGTCGGCCGCGTAGAGGTGCAGGTGGACGTCGCGCGCGAGCGGCTGTCCGTGGCAGGGCCGGAGGAAGCCGGGATTCTCGAAGAGGAGCTCGGGCGGCAGGAGCCCCTCGCGGAGCAGGCGCTGCGGTCCGTAGACGTCCTTCAGCACGAGATCGAGGAGTCGGGCACGCTGCGCGAGGCCTCGCTCGATCGCGCGCCACTCGGCCGGGGGAACGACGAGCGGAATCGGATCGAGCTCCCACGGGCGCTGCATGCCGCGGGGATCGGCGTAGACGTTGTACGTGACGCCGTTCTGCCCGAGCAGGCGCCGCGCCTGCTCCCACCTCCGGCCGAGCTCGTCCCCGAGCGCGTCGAGCGAGGCCTCGAATTGGCGGGCGTGGGGCCGGATGCCGCCATCCGGGAGGCGCAGCTCGTCGTACACCCCCGGCTCGGGCGCGTAGTCGAGGGCGTGGAGGGCGGCCGTCTCCGGCTCGATTCCCGCCGTTTGGGGGGGTGACGAGGTGGACATCGGGGGAGTCTGGGAAGACTACCTCGACCGGACCCGGGCCCGGCGGAGGTCGAGCGTGAGAGGATAGTGCGGATCGCGCACCACCGCCGGCACGTCGACGGGTCCAGGGGTGTGTCCGAAGGGAACGAAGCGGGGCTTCCGCCGGGAAGCGGCCTCCTCGGTGTTCACCGGGAGGGTGTCGAAGGCCCGTCCGTTGGGCTGGGCCACGTGGTAGGTGCAGCCGCCGAGCGACCGCGCGAGCCAGGCATCGCAGAGATCGAAGACGAGCGGGGAGTGGACCCCGACCGTCGGATGCAGCGCCGAGGGGGGCAGCCAGGCTCGGAAGCGCACGCCGGCGACGAACTCGCCCTCGGTGCCCGTCTTGTGCAGGGGCACCCGCTGCCCGTTGACGAGGAGGACGTGCCGATCCTCGATCGCGCCCATCACGCGGACCTCGAGGCGTTCGACACTCGAGTCCACGTAGCGGCTCGTCCCTCCGCTCGAGCCTTCCTCGCCGAGCACGTGCCAGGGCTCGAGGGCGCGACGCAACGTGAGCTCCACGCCCTCGTAGGCGACGCTGCCCATCTTCGGGAAGCGGAGCTCGAATTGGGCGTCGAACCACTCGCGCTCGAAGCGGTAGCCGCTGCGCGCGAGCTCCTCGAGGACGCCCTCGAAGTCCTTCTCGACGAAGAACGGCAGCATGAAGCGGTCGTGGAGGCTCGACCCCCAGCGCACGAGCCGGGGCTCGTAGGGCTTCTCCCAGAAAGCGGCGACGAGGGCGCGCACGAGCAGTTGCTGCAGCAAGCTCATGCGGGGATGCGGCGCCATCTCGAACGACCGGATCTCGAGCAGACCGAGCCGACCCGTCGAGGAGTCGGGGCTGTAGAGCTTGTCGATGCAGAATTCGGCGCGATGCGTGTTGCCGGTGACGTCCGTGAGCAGGTGACGGAACACGCGATCGACGAGCCAGGGCGGCGGGGTCGGGCCCGCGCGGTCGAGCTCCGCGAAGGCGATCTCGAGCTCGTGGAGGACGTCGTGACGCGCCTCGTCGATGCGGGGCGCCTGGCTGGTCGGACCGAGGAAGAGGCCTCCGAAGAGGTACGAGAGGGAGGGATGGTCGAGGAAGTAGCCGACGAGGCTCCGGAGCAGATCGGGCCGCCGGAGGAGCGGGCTCTCGAACGCTGTCGGCCCTCCGAGCGTGACGTGGTGACCGCCGCCGGTGCCGACCACGCGCCCGTCCATCGCGTACTTCTCCGCGCGGAGCTTCGCGTCGTCCGCGAGGGCGTAGAGCGTCTCCGTGAGATCGACGAGCTCCTCCCACGACGACGTGGGCTGCACGTTGACCTCGATGACGCCGGGATCGGGCGTGACGGAGAACGATCGGAGGCGTGGATCGTAGGGCGGGGGATAGCCCTCGAGCCGGACGGGCAGCGAGAGGCGGGCGGCCACGTCCTCGATCGCCGTGACGAGCGACAGGAACGCCGGCAGGTTCGGCAGGGGCGGGAGGAAGACGTGGAGGATCCCGCCGCGCGCCTCGACGCAGAGCGCCGTGCGCAGGTAGCGCCACGCCGACTCGAAGGGCGCGGGCCCCGACGTCGGAACGGACGAGGGATGGTGCGCCGCGGGCCCCGTCGCGAACGGCCCGTACGACGTGCCGGCTCCCGGCGTCGCCGTGGGCCTCTGGGGCCCGGCCTCGCGGAGCCCCTCCGCCTGACGACGGATCGTGCTCGCGAACCGCGCCTCGGGCGTCGAGGCCCTCGGCGGGATCGGGGGAGGCGGCGCGAAGGGATCCGGCTCGCCGAGCAGGGGATGGTCCTCGTCCGCGACCCAGGGCAGCGAGTCGAGCGGGAGGCGATACCCCATCGGCGAATCGCCCGGCACGAGGAAGAGGGTCTCCTGGCGCAGGAAGAGCGAGCCGCTCTCCCAGTCGACGCCTTCGTCCGTGTACACGGGCCGGACCGGGAGGCAGTACCCGACCACGTGACCGAGCCCGCGCTCGAAGGTGCGCGCGAACCGCTCGCGCTCCTCCTTCCATGCGAGACGCGGATCGGTCGGCGTCACGTTCACCGGCAGCTTCCGCTCGCGCCAGAGGTGGTACCAGGTGTCCTCGTAGCCCGGCAGGAGGAACGAGCCGTCGACCCCGAGGCGCTCGGCGAGCGTCCGGGCGAAGAGCTCGGCCTCCGCACGTCCGTGGCCACGCGACGCGGGCCCGTCCGCGACGAGCGTGGGATCGCGCCAGACGGGAACCCCGTCCCTGCGGAAGAAGCAGGAGAGCGCCCAGCGGGGCAGGGGCTCGCCCGGGTACCACTTGCCCTGACCGAAGAAGGGGACGCCGTGTGGGGCGAAGCGCTCGCGCATCCGCACGAAGAGATCCATCGCACGCTCGAGCTTGTGCGGTCCGAGCGCCTCGACGCTCCACTCGGGCGAGTCGCAATGGTCCTTCGCGACGAAGGTCGGCTCGCCGCCGAAGGTGAGCTTCACGCCGAGCGAGGCGAGGTCCGCGTCGATCGTCTCACCGAGCGCGAGGACGCGCTGGAAGCTCGGATCGTCGATCGGCGCCGTCGTCCGCGGCGTCTCGAGGATCCGCTCGACGTGCATGTGGTGCTCGAACGTGACCTCGCATTCGTCGAGCGCCCCCGAGAGCGGCGCCGCGGACGCGGGCTCCGGGGTGCAGCAGAGCGGGATGTGTCCCTCGCCGGCGAGCAGTCCCGAGGTCGGGTCGAGACCGATCCATCCGGCCCCCGGGAGGTACACGTCGCACCAGGCGTGGAGATCGGTGAAGTCCGCCTCGGGGCCCTGCGGTCCCTCCTTCGGACGGACGTCCGGCCGGAGCTGGATGAGGTAACCGCTCACGAAACGGGCCGCGAAGCCGAGGCGACGGAGCAGCGCGACCAGGAGCCAGGCCGAGTCGCGGCAGGAGCCGCTGCCCTTCGTCAGGGTCTCCTCGGGCGTCTGGACGCCGGGCTCCATGCGCACGAGGTACTCGACCCGGTTCGCGAGCGTGCGGTTCACGTCGACGAGGAAATCGATGGTGCGTAGGTCGCGGGGGTGGAACGTCGCGAGCAGCTGCTCGAAGAGGGGGCCGGTCTCGATCGGGCCGCGGAAGGCCGCGAGCTCGGTCGCGAGGGCCGGCGCGTACCCCATCGGCATGCGCTCGACCTCCGGCTCGAGGAAGAAGTCGAACGGATTCACCGACACCAGGTCGCAGACCAGCTCGACGTCGAGCTCGAGCGACGTGACCTTCTCCGGGAAGGTGAGCCGCGCCAGGTGGTTGCCGTGCGGATCCTGCTGCCAGTGCAGGAAGTGCTTCTCCGGACGCACCACGAAATTGTAGGCGATGGGCCGCGTCGGCGAGTGCGGCGCCGGGCGCAGGCGCACCACCTGGGGGCCGAGGTGCACGGGTCGGTCGTAGACGTAGCGGGTGATGTGCCGGAGCGCGACGCGGATCGACATGAGCTTCCCGAGACTCTGCCATCTTCCGAGGCTCCATCAATCGCAATTCCACTCGCGAATCAAACGGACGAACCGATGTTTCGGGTGTGTTTCGAAGTCATTTCGCCCCTGTATGAAAGGCATTTCGCAGCGATAACTTCGTCGTCGGACTCGTCGTTTTCGATCGCTCGCTGGAGTGGACGTGGTATCGATGAAGTGAGTCGGACGAAGCCCCCGAGGTCCCCATGATGCAGCTCCACGCGTACGATCCCGCGAACCGGTACGACGAGATGTTCGAGACCGTGGGACGGCCGCGAAGGGGGACCGAGCTGCTCGTGAAGCGTCTCTCGGGCCTCGCCCCGGCGGAGCTCGCGGAGCACCAGCAGGCGGCGACGGTCGCGCTCCGCAACATGGGCATCACCTTCAACGTGTACGGCCACGAGTCCGGCACCGAGAAGGTCTGGCCCTTCGACATCATCCCGCGCATCGTCGCAGCACGCGAGTGGGAGCAGATCGAGCGCGGCCTGAAGCAGCGCATCCAGGCGCTGAACCTCTTCCTCTGCGACGTGTACGGGGAGCAGCGGATCCTCAAGGACGGCATCGTCCCGACCGATCTCGTGCTCTCGGCGGACGCCTACAGGCCGCAGTGCATGGGCTTCCGGCCGCCGCACGGCGTCTACTGCCACGTCACGGGGACCGACCTCGTGCGTGACAAGGACGGGAAGGTCTACGTCCTCGAGGACAACCTCCGGGTCCCGTCGGGCGTTTCGTACGTGCTCGAGAACCGTGCGATCATGAAGCGCACGTTCCCGCAGGTCTTCGAGGGCCTGCGCGTGCGACCCGTCGAGGACTACCCCGAGCGCCTGCTCGAGACGCTCTTCCACGTCGCCCCCGAAGGGGTCGACAGGCCCTGCGCCGTCGTTCTCACGCCGGGCCCCTACAACTCCGCCTACTTCGAGCACTCGTTCCTCGCGCAGCAGATGGGCATCGAGCTCGTGCAGCCGGGGGATCTCGTCGTCACCGACGGGCTCGTGCACATGCGCACGACCCGCGGGCTGCGTCGCGTCGACGTGATCTACCGCCGCGTGGACGACGACTACCTCGATCCGAAGGTCTTCCGTCCCGAGTCGCTGCTCGGCGTGCCGGGCATCATGGACGTCTACCGGCGCGGCAAGGTGACGCTCGTGAACGCGCCCGGGGGCGGCGTGGCGGACGACAAGGCCGTCTACGCGTACGTGCCGAGGATCATCAAGTACTACCTCGGCGAGGACCCGATCCTCCCGAACGTGCCGACGTACATCTGCGCGGAGGAGGACGACCTCGCCTACGTCCTCGACAACCTCGACAAGCTCGTCGTGAAGCCGACCGGCGCCTCCGGAGGCTACGGCATCCTGATGGGCCCGCAGGCGACGAAGGAGGAGCGCGAGGCCTACAAGGTGAAGCTGCGGGAGAACCCGCGCGGCTACATCGCGCAGCCGATGCTGATGCTCTCCACCGTCCCGACGCTCTGCGACGACGGGCTCGATGGCCGCCACGTGGATCTCCGGCCCTTCGTGTTGTACGGGAAGGACATCTACGTCCTGCCGGGAGGTCTCACCCGCGTCGCGCTCAAGAAGGGCTCGCTCGTGGTGAACTCGTCGCAGGGCGGCGGGAGCAAGGACACCTGGGTCCTGAGTGGAACGGAGGGCTGATGCTGAGCCGCGTCGCGGAATCGATGTATTGGATGTCGCGCTACCTCGAGCGCGCGGAGAACGTGGCCCGGTTCATCGACGTGAACCAGCAGATCTCCCTCGGAGGGAGCGGCTCGGTCTCGGCCCAATGGCAGCCGCTCGTCGCCACCACCGGCGATCAGGAGCCCTTCGCCGCGAAGTACGGTCAGGCGACGCGCGAGAACGTCCTCGGCTTCCTGACGTTCGACAGGGACTACCCGAACTCGATCCTCTCCTGCCTCGAGAAGGCGCGCGAGAACGGTCGCACCATCCGCGACAACATCCCGATCCTGCTCTGGGAGGAGCTCAACAAGTTCTTCCTCATGGTCCGGGACGCGTCGAAGGAGCCCGACCTCTTCGAGGAGCCGCACGAGTTCTACCAGCGCGTGCGTCTCGCGAGCCATCTCCTGCGGGGCATCACGGACAACACGCTCTCGCACGGCGAGCCGTGGCACTTCGGTCGGATCGGGCGCTTCATCGAGCGCGCGGACAAGACGTCGCGCATCCTCGACGTGAAGTACTTCCTGCTCGCGCACGGAGCGCTGCCCGCCGACAGCCAGCTCGACTTCGTGCAGTGGTCCGCCCTGCTCCACTCGGTCGACGGCTTCGGCATGTACCGACGGCAGCACGGCCGGCTCGAACCCGAGAAGGTCATCGCCTTCCTCGTGCTCGATCGCCTCTTCCCTCGCTCGATCCACCACTGCGTGACCCAGGCCGAGGAGAGCCTGCACGCCGTGACGGGCACCCCCGTCGGCACCTTCTCGAACAAGGCGGAGCAGCGCCTCGGACGTCTCCGCTCGGAGCTCGATTTCACCAGCAACGACGAGATCCTGGCGAAGGGGCTGCACGAGTTCATCGACGACCTCCAGCTCAAGCTGAACGCGGTCGGCGACGGCGTGTTCCAATGCTTCTTCGCCGTGGAGCGGAAGGGCTGAGGGTCCGGCCGGATCCGTCCGCTTCCGAACCGTGACGCTCCCCCTTCCCTCCAAACCCGGGGTGTGTACATGCTCCGTCGTACGGAACAGTCGGAGGAGCCTTCGATGTCGAGGACTTGGGTCGTGGTCGCGCACCGGGCCGGTGCACGCGTCTTGTATCATGGTGGGCCGGGGTGCCCCCTCGTGTTGGAGAAGGAGATCGATCACCCCGAGGGCCGTTTCCAGAACAAGCACATCGACGCCGACAAGCAGGGTCGGGCGTTCTCGGGCAAGACCGGTGCCTCGAGCGGCTACCAGCAGCACGAGGATCCGCACGACCACGTCGCGCACGTCTTCGCCAAGGACCTCGGTCGACTCCTCGACCAGGGCCGCAACGAGCATGCGTACGACAACGTCGTGCTCGTCGCCGAGCCCCGCTTCCTCGGCATGCTGCGCGACTCGCTGTCGAGCCAGACCGCCCAGAAGGTGAAGGGCTCGGTCACGAAGGATCTCTACCTGATCGCGACGCGTGACCTCGCGAAGCATCTCGAGGGCGTGCTGAAGATCGGCAACGGCGAGTAGGAACGGCCGGCACGGACGACGGGCGCGCGCGGGAGGAGACTCCCGGCGCGCCTTCGCGTTTCCGTCTGCGCCTCGCCGCCTCGCCGTGCCACCGCACGTGGAGGGGACGGAAAGCGAACGGCGCCGGGTCGCCCCGACGCCGTCGCTTCATCGGCCGCGCGTGCGGCCCGCGCTCACATGATGCCGATGCAGGCCGCGCCGTCGTTCACGCACTGCTGATCGGCGGGGCAGGTGCCGCAGGAGTACACGCCGCCGCAGCCGTCCGGATACTGACCGCAGACGCGGTTCGTGCAGCCGGTGGCCGGGGTGAGCGGCGTGCAGTTCGCGTAGCACTGGCCGTCCGAGCCGCAGTACTGATCGCTCGGGCAGGTGCCGCAGGTCGCGTTGTTCGAGCCGTCCTTGGCGATGCCGCCGCAGCCGTCCGACCACTGGCCGCAGGCGTAGCCGAGGCCGGAGCAGGTGAGCGGCGTGCACGACGGGGGCATCACGCACTGGTTGCCGACGCAATTGAAGCCGGCCGCGCAGCCCGCGCAGTCGATGATGCCGCCGCAGCCGTCCGAGAGGAAGCCGCAGGCATCGTTCACGTTCGGGCAGAGCTGGGCCGCCGTCTTCGGCGTGCAGGTCGGCGGGGTGACGGGATCACCCGACGAGACGCACGCGTTCAGGTCGAAGAGCATGTAGACGAGGATCAGCTCCTGCGGCGTGAGCCGCTCGTCGCCGTCGTCGGAGCAGACCGAGGGGAAGTAGTCCTCGGCGTCGTTGTTGTCGGTCGCCGCGACGTGGAAACCGCTGTAGGCGACACGGCCGCAAGCCGCGGTCTCGGCCGAGCCGTACGGGGTGTTGAACGAGAGCTGCTGGACGCGAGCGGCCGATGCGAGGCAGGTGCCGCCGTTGTTGCAATCCGAGTTGGTCGAGCAGAAGCGGCCCGAGTTGTTCGAGCACACGCGGACGTTCCGGTAGACCCACTCGTCGGTCGACGGGCCCGAGTTGGCACCGGCGCGATCGCGCGGATCGGTGAGCGCCATCTGGGGCGTCGGGCTGTTCTCGAGCGGTAGACCCGCCGTGGAGCCGGTGAGGGCGCCGAGGTAATCCAGCCAGTTCCGGAAGAGCGGGTTGCGCGAGGCGTTCGCGCGGGTGCGGACGGTCGTGAACCCGCTGCCGGTCGGCATCGAGACGTAGCCCGTGCCGTTGTCCTGGCTGCCGGCCGTGCCCCAGTCCGCCGACTGATCGAGCGTGCCGTTGTTCTCGATCCACGTGTAGGCGAAGTGGCTCGCGAACATCTTGCCGCCGTTGTTGACGTACGTCTCGAGCCGCGGCTCGGCGGTATCGTGTTGGACCTCGCTGCCCTCGCAGTCCCAGACGACCATGTCGTAGGCGTTGAGCGTCGTGGCGTTCTGGTAGAGGTTCGAGGCTCCGACCGACTGGTTGTTCCAGCTGCACCCGCTGTTGCCGTTCCAGCAGCCGTAGTTCTTCATCAAGACGGTGCCGCCGTTGATGGTGATCGAGCGCGACTCCGAGCAGCTGTGGGTCGCGTTGCCCCAGGTCGTCGTGCCGCTGCAGGTGCCCATCCGGGCGCCGGCTCCACCGCTGCTCGTGTCCATCTGGTACATGTGGATCCGGCCCGCGCCCGACGGGATCGTGAACTCGGACTCCGCGATGCCGACGTTGCGGAGGACGCACTCCATCTCGTCGACCCAGCCGGTGCCGATCGCGATGTGCGGGAGGTGCGTTCCGGTCGCGCCGTCCGCGGTGCTGCGGTTCAGGCGCGTCTGCTCCGTCGTGAGCGCGTTGTTCGCGCACTTGGTCACGACGTTGTTCGCGATGGTGACGACGCGGCGCCACTTGCCCGCCTTGATGACGAGCTTGAAGGCCTGGCCGACGGGGATGCGGCCCTCGAGCGTGAACTCGCCGCGGTAGTTCGTGACCGCCGAAGCGAGGACGCTCTCGCCGTCCGCGACGAATTTCTCGTCCGCGCAGCGGCCGCAGGAGAGCGAGTTGCCCGCGGTGACGCCCTCGAAGATGCCCGGGAGCACCGCCGCCGAGTTCGCGGGGATGTAGACGATCGCGTTCGGAACGGGGATCTGGTTGATCGCGGCCGTGCCGGCGTTGTTGTCGTGATCGAGGCCGGGCGTGACGACGACGCCCGTGAGGCGCGTCGGCTGGGTCTCGCCCACGTCCTGGCAGGTGTCGACCGCGCTGCAGAGGTCGCCGGTGCACGTCTGCGTGCCCTGCGTGCAGGTCAGGCCGCCCGTCGCGTTCGGGATGCAGGCGCCGCCGTTGCTGCAGACGGGGCTGCCCGGGTTCGGCCAGCAGTTGATCTGGTTGCCGCAGCCGTCGTCGTCGAGACCGCAGGTGTTGCCCTTGTCGGCGCAGGTCTTCGGCGTGCAGGTGCCTCCACCGCCGCCGCCGCCGCCCGAGGTCGGCACGCACTGGTTGCCCGTGAGGCACTGCGTGCCCGCGCCGCAGGTCACGCCGCCGTTGCCGGCGTCGCTGCAGTTCACGACCAGGCCGCAGCCGATGCTCACATAGCCGCAGAGGCCCGTGCAGACCGCGGTCGCCGCCTGCGGGGTGCAAGCCCCCGTGCCGCCATCGCCCGTCACGCTCCCGTCGGAGGTGTTGCCGCCGTCGCCCGTGCCGCCGCCGTCGCCCGTGCCGCCCCCGTCGCCGACGTTGCCGCCGTCGCCGACGTTGCCGCCGTCCCCGTTGCCACCGCCTCCGCCGCCGCCTCCGCCGCCGCTTCCGCAGTCGCAGCCGGTGAGAACGAGCAGAAGACCAAAGAGTATTGTCGCTGCAGACGAAGCAGTTGATGAGCGCACGGCTTACCTCGGAAGGAGAACGAACGAGAAATTACATCAAAACCGATCCTTCGAGCGAATTCCAGGTCGACCTCGCCCTACATCCCCCCCGCCCCCCGGATCCCCGCGGGAATCGCGCCGGAACGTCCGAGCCGCGAACGACGCAGGGGAGGTAGGCCATCCGCCCACCTCCCCCGGTCGCTCGGGCCACGCCGGCCCGACGGCCTCACGGATGCCGGTTCGCGAGCTCGGTGATGTTCAGCTTCGCGCGAGCCATCACGCCCGCTTGGTAGCTGCCGATCCAGACGTTGTAGGTCCCGGCCCCGGCGTTCGGGAGATCGATCGAGGGATTCGTCCCGCCGTACGAGTCGTCGTTGCAGACCCAACGGCCATCCGGGAGGTTGATGATCAGCGTCGTGTCGGCGCGCCGCTGGGCGCGGTCGACGTAGACGCGCAGCGTCGGGCTGCTCTCGCTCATGACGAGGTTGAAGTCGGGCTGCGACGTCACGAACCCCCGACAGCCCTCGCCGAGGCCGAGCGTCGAGGCGTCGAGGCTTCCGCCCGAGGTCACGCTGATCGAGACCGGATCGGGCGTGAAGCCCGGCGCGAGGGTGCGCGTTCCGAAGTTCGGCCGCCCACTCACGTCGAGGCCGGGACCGCCCGTGGGCGCGTGGGCCGTCGTCGCCGCGCCGCCACCGGGCTGCTGGCTCGCGAGCTCGGTGATCGCGAGCGTGCCGTGGGCGCGCGTCGAGGCCTGGTAGCTGCCGACCCAGACGTTGTAGAGGCCTTGGGGCGCGTTGCGCAGATCGATCGCGGGGTTCCTGCCGTAGGTGTCGTCCGCGCAGACCCAGGAGCCGTCCGGCTTGTTGATGATGAGGGTGGTGTCCTCGGAGCCGGCGTCGACGAAGACGCGCAGGAAGGCATCGGCCCGGGTGAGCGTGAAGTTGAAGTCGGGAGCCGCCGTCGCGAAGCCGCGGCAATCCTGACCGAGGTGCATCGCGTTCACGTCGAGGGTGCCACCGGAGGTCACCTCGATGCGCATCGGATCGGGCGTGAAGCCCGGCGTCACGTCGCGCGCCCCGTAGTTCGGGCGCGCCGAGACGTCGAGGCGCTGCTGCGCCTCGGCCGTCGGAAGGACGCCAAGGGTGGCAGCGAGCGCGCCCAGCAAGAGAACGAGACGTCGCATGATCGAATCCTCCATGTGGCGCGCCGCCCTCGTGGGTGCGTCGCGCCCTCCTTGGACGGAGGAGACCATGGGTCATTCACGCCGGGACATGATCTGGATCAACCGTGCGGATGGCAGCGGAGGCAGAAGTTCGGCTGCGCCGGATCGAAGACGTACCCGCGGACCTCGTTGTGCTGGTCGTTGACTCGGGCCGGGTTGTGGGTGTGGCAGCCGATGCAGTTCGTGTTCGCGCCGCCCGCGCTCGGGCCGCGACTCGGGTCGTGGCAGCTGGTGCAGGCGATGCCCGAATGGTGGCCGCTCCGGATCGGGAACGAACGCTCGGGATGCACGCCCTCGAGCGCGGGCTTCCAAGCGGCCGTCGAGTGGCAGTCGCCGCAGGACGTGGGGAACGTCTGGTGGTTGGGGTACGGGCTCGCGTCGTAGTCGGCCCGATGGCAGCCGACGCATTCCCTCGGCGTCCCGGCCCAGACGGGCGGCGATCCCTTGTGGCAGTCGGCGCAGGTCGGACCGCCTTGATCGACGGGGACCGCGTGGGCGCCGGTCAGCGGCCAGAAGCCGTCGTGATCGAAGTTGGCCGGCTTCCATGCCATCTCGTTGTGGCAGATGCCGCAGGTCGTCGGGAAGACGTCCACGTGCACCGGATTCGTCGCGGGATCGTTGTACCGGTCGATGTGACAGAGAGCGCAATCGTTCTGCTTCACCTGCGTCCGGTCGTGCGCGTTGTTCGTGATGCAGCCGCCGAAGGCCGCGATCGCCAGCACGAAGAGGAAGCGTAGGGAGGAAGCGCGCATCGAAGGAGTGGTCGCCGCGGGCGGGGCTCGAACCTTCAGGCCTCGCCGTGCTTCACGATGACATCGACGCCGAACGACGCCAAGATCTGGCCGGGGCGGATGCCGCCGATTTGTACGACGAGGTCGTCGTTCCGTAGCGTCACCTCCTGCTCGCCGTGCCGTAGCGTCACGGAGTCCTCGGCGATCGCGAGCACCTCGCTCGGCAAGAGCCCCTTCACACGGCCGTCGGCGATCGCGCGATCGATCGCCGCGCGGTTGTCGGCTCGGCACCGATCGAAGCTTCCGCGACGGTAGCTGATGGTCACGGATGCGCAGTCGCCGTTCTCCGCGAGCGAGAGCGCGCTCTCGACCGCGCTGTTGCCACCGCCGACGACGAGGACGTGCTTGCCGCGGAACACCTCGGGCTCGAGGAGGCGATAGTGGACCTTGCCGAGCTCCTCGCCCGGGACGCCGAGCTTCTGCGGAGCGCCTCGACGACCGAGCGCGAGGAGCACGTTGGCCGCGGGGAAGCTCTGCCCGGAGGCCGTGCGCACCCGGTAGCTCGCCTCGTCCGGCCCCGGATCGATCGCCTCGACGAGGACGCCCGTCTCCACCTCGAGCTTCGTCTCCTCGCGGATCCGATCCCAGAGCTCGACGAGCTCCTCCTTGCGCATCGTGCGCTTCTTGACCTGCCCGTAGATCGGGATCCCCAGGGAGCCGGTCATCACCACCTTGGCGCGCGGATAGTGGCGGATCGTGCCTCCGTAGGCCTCGCGGTCGACGAGCTTCACGCGCAACCCGGCCTCCATCAACGCGAGGGTCGCCGAGATGCCGGAGGGGCCGGCGCCGACGACGACCGCGTCGAGGACCTCGCCCGCGCCCCGGCGGCTCCCGGCCACGACGCCCTCGGCCGCGAGTCGGCCCTGCTTGATCGCGTTGGCGATGAGACCCATCCCCGAGAGCTCGCCGATCACGTAGATGCCCGGGCGCGTCGTCTGGTAGCTCGGATCGACCTTCGGGAGCTCGACCCCTCGCTTCGCGTTCCCGAAGACGAGCTCGATCGCCTGCACCGGGCAGGCCTCGGCACATGCGCCGTGCCCCACGCACGCGAGGGGGTTCGCCACGCGTGCGCGCCCGGCGACGACGGTGAGGATGTCCTTCTCCGGGCATGCGAGGACGCAGGAGCCCGAGCCGATGCAGGAATCCGGATCGATCTTCGGATGCAGTCCCTCGGGAGGGAGCTCGAGCAGCTCGCCCGCGCCCTCGATCCGCGCCGCGGCGCGCGCTTCGTGATGCGCGTTCCTCCGCTCCCAGAGCAGGTAGAGGACGAGGCTCGTGCCGAGGAAGAGGAGGATCGACAAGCTGAGCGGCATCGCTCCGAGATGCGTGTCGAAGGCGCTCCACGCAAGGGATCGCTTGTCGCACATCACGCAACGTAAACCACCCCTCGGGGCGATTCGCGCACCGCATCGGCGTTTGACAGTCCGCGCTCGGTGCGGATGATGCGAAGGCTGTGATCGCTTCGCCTCCGGACGACGAGAGGGGCACATCGTCCCTCGGCCCTTGGATCGTGACCCTCGGCCTCGTGCTGCTCGCGGTGGCGCTCGCGTGGCGGGGCTCGACCTTCTACCGACTCGACGTCGCGACGCGCGTCGAGCACCCGGACTACCGGACGCTCTCGCCGAGCGGCTTCGTCGGCCACGGCTACGGCATCGCCGGCACGGCCCTGATGCTGACGAACCTCCTCTACCTCGTGAGGAGACGGTTCCCGAGCCTTCCGGTCGGCTCGATGCGCCTCTGGCTGCACATCCACGTCTTCACGGGGCTCGCCGGCGCCCAGCTCGTGCTCTTCCACTCGGCGTTCCAGCTCCGCACGCCCCTCGCGTCCGGCACGGGCCTCGCCGTCGCCCTCGTCGTGCTCACCGGCGTGATCGGTCGCTACCTCGTCACGCTCACGCCGAAGGCGGATGCCGAGCTCATCAAGGACGCGCTCGCGACGCTCGAGCGAATCGTGCCCGGTCTGCGGCGGGCGCTGCGCGAGGCGCTCGAGGCGCACGAGATCAGCGAGCCGAGCCAGAGCCTCTTCCTCCCGGTCGCGATCGCCCGCGTCCCCGGCTGGCTGCGCGAGGGCCGCGAGCGCAAGCAGCTCGTGCTCGGCATCGTCGCCGAGCGCGCGGGCGGGGCGAGCGTCGCGGAGGCGGATCGGGAGACGTTCGATCGCACCACCGCCGCGCTCGCGGACGAGGCCGCTCGCGAGGCGCACGCCGTCGCCGCCCGCACGGTGCTCTCCTCGTGGAGGGGCCTCCACCGTTTCTTCGCGTTCCTGCTCGTGGTCTCCGTGGTCGTGCACGTCGGAGTGGCCTGGCATTACGGGTACCGATGGATCTGGTCCGACTGACATCGCAGCGGAGGGCGCTCGCCCTCGTCGTCGCGGCGCACGTCGTCGCGGGGCTCCTCGGCGCGCTCGTCCCCCCGGAACGGAAGGCCGAAGCCCAGCTCCTCTCGCCCGGCCCCCTCTCGCGCGACCACGCGGATCTCGAGGGCGACGACAAGTGCAACCGATGCCATTCGGAGGGACGCCGGGTGAGCACCCCGGCCTGCCTCCGCTGTCACTCGCAGCTCGCCGGGCGGATCCGTGCACGCCAGGGCCTGCACGGCCGCGAGTACCAGGGCCGCGACTGCGGCGGATGCCACGTCGAGCACGTCGGTCGGAACGCGGCGCAGATCCGCTGGCCGGGCGGCGACAAGAACCGCTTCGATCACCGGCTCTCGGGCTGGCCGCTCGAGGGCGGTCACGCGGACGTGCGCTGCGATCAATGCCATCGCGGGCGGTCCTTCCTCGGCCTGCGCACGGCGTGCAACGCCTGTCACGAGGATCCGCATCAGGGCCGCTTCGGCACGACGTGCACGCAATGCCACACCGTGCGCACGTGGAACCAGCCCACGATGACCGGCTTCGACCACGCGCGGACGCGCTATCCGCTCGTCGGAGCCCACGCGCGCGTGCAGTGCGCCCGGTGCCACACCGGCAGCCCTCCGCGCTACCGGGGGCTCGAGTTCGCTTCGTGCAGCAACTGCCACCAGGACCCCCACCAGGGACGCTTCGAGCAGCCGTGCGCGAACTGCCACGTCGAGACGAGCTTCACCGACCTCGACGCGGTGAAGCGGCACCACCCGGGGCTCAGTCTCGCGAACGGACACGCGAGGACGCGCTGCAACGCCTGCCACGACCGCGGGCTCGACCGCGATCCCTCGCGTGGCACCCGCTGCGTGTCCTGCCACCGCGAGGTGCACGACGCCCCGTTCGGGAACGACTGCGCCGACTGCCATCGGTCGATCCAATGGACCGGCCTCTCGCGGTCCGTCGGCCTCGGGGCGCACGGGAGGACGCCCTTTCCCCTCCACGGGAAGCACGAAGACGTCGCCTGCGGCTCGTGCCATCCGACCTCCCAGCCCGCCCAGCAGCGGTACCGCGAGCTGACGTTCGACACGTGCCGGGCCTGTCACCGCGACGATCCCCATCGAGGCGAGTTCGCGCGCTACGAGCAGGGCGAGTGCGGCGGCTGCCACGTCGACACGGGCTTCGCCCCGACCACGTTCGATCTCGCGCGGCACGCCCGCACCGACTTCCCGCTCGAGGGCCGCCACGAGGCCGTCGCCTGCGGACAATGCCACGAGGCGCCTCGACCGCGCCTCGACTGGCACCTCGACCGCAGCACGTGCGCGGACTGCCACGCGAATCCCCACGGCGACCAGTTCGCCCGCGAGATGCGAGACGACGGCTGCGCCCACTGCCACTCGACGAGCGGCTGGGACCGACCTCGGATCGATCACACGGCCTGGCCTCTCACGGGCGCCCACGCGCGCGCCGCCTGCGACGCCTGCCACCACCCGAGCGCCGAGGATCGGCAGACCGGCCGCGGGGCGAGCTACCGAGGGGTCCCGCGTGAGTGCGAGAGCTGCCACGCCGACGTTCACGCGGGACAGTTCCGCCGGACGGAGCCCCGCAAGGCCTGCGACGACTGTCACTCGACGGAGTCCTTCCCCCTCCCCGGCTTCGAGCACGAGCGGCGAACGGGCTTCGCCCTCGACGGGCGACACGCGGACGTCGCCTGCGGCGGCTGCCATGCGAGCCGAGCGCTCCGCGACAGGACCCAGGTGGTGGCGTACCGGCTCGGGTACCGACGCTGCCGGGACTGCCACGCGAACCCGCACGTCGAGCGGCCGACGGGAGGAACGCCATGAGACGTCCGCTCGCCGCGCCCTGGGTCGGCCTCGCCTTCGCTCTCCTCGGCTGCGCGCCGCGGACCGAGCCCACGAGCGGTGGCGGGACGCGCCATCATTCCTCGATCGCCGAGAACGTCGACTGCGAGAACTGCCACACCACCGAGGGCTGGGCGCTCGCCGGCGCGGGGCGTGCGCGCGGCACCGGCTTCGATCACGCGCGGACGGGCTTCCCGCTCACCGGACGGCACACCGAGGCAGGATGCACCGACTGCCACGCGGGCAATCGGGTCACGAGCCGCGAGTGCAGCGCCTGCCACGAGGACACGATCCATCAGGGACGCCTCGGCACGGCGTGCGACGGCTGTCATTCCTCGCGCGACTTCCGCGACGTGCGCGCGGTCGAGCTCCACCGCAGCACGCAGCTCCCGCTCACGGGGATGCACGTGCTCGCCGACTGCACGGAGTGCCATCGACGGACCACGACGCTGACCTGGAGCAACGTGCCGGCCGACTGCTGGGCCTGCCACGAGAACGACTATCGGAGCCCGGACACGCACCCGCCGCACGGCGGCACGGCGAGCGCGCCCCCGTTCTCCCGCGAGTGCACGCTCTGCCACACGGCGATGGGTTGGTCGCCGGCGATCGTCGACTCGTCGGTCCTCGCCCTCGTGACCGGCCTCTCCGCGCCCGCGGATCACGACCTCGCGTTCCCGATCTCCTCGGGCAAGCACGCGGGCCTCGCGTGCGAGAGCTGCCACGTGGCGCGCAACTCGCCCCGCACGTTCCGGTGCACGGACTGCCATGCGCACTCGCTGGGCGCGCTGGCGGCGCAGCACCACGGCATCCCCTTGCTCGACGGCCCGGGCTGCCTCTCCTGCCATCCGGGAGGGAGCCGCCGATGAGACGTCTCGCCCTCGCCCTCTTCGTCCTGCTCCTCGGGCTGCACGCCCCCTCGGAGCACGCTCGCGCGCAGGGACGTCGCACGGTCGGCGTCGAGGTCGTCGATCTGGGGGGAGGACGCGCCTTCGTCCGACCGGGCGAGGACGAGGGGATCCGCGCGGGCACGACCGTCACGATCGGCGGACGCGAGTACGTCGTCACGGCGGCGACCCGGACCTCGGCCGTGCTCGAGGTCGGCGATCGGCGGATCGAGGTCGGCGACCGCGGGAGCGCGCGCGTCGAGACCCGCGCGGACGAGGCGTCGGCCCGCGCGTTGCCCGAGGTGGTCCCCCTCGCACGCTACGACGGTCAATGGACCGAGGCTCCCCGTCCCGCGTCGGTTCAGACGCCGGACTACGTCCCGCTCGGCCGCACGAGCCGCGATCGCCGCGTGCGCATGCTCTTCTCCTCGGCGACGACCGGCTACATCCCGCTCCAGAGCCAAGGGGATGCGCTCGTGCGCGAGTACGTCCGGGGCCGGGTGCACGCCGAGCCGGTGCGCAACGTCCCCTTCGCGATCGACGCCGACGCGACGGTGCAGATCTACGCGGCCCAGAACCTCTCGAGCCTGCCCGGGAGCGCGTCGCGTCCGCTCCTCCGGGTGCAGCAGCTGTCGATCAGCTACGGACGGGAACGCGAATTCTTCGCCGCCATGGGCCGCATGCAGGCGGCCGCGACGAACGTCGCGATGCTCGACGGAGTGCGCCTGCGCGCGCCGGCCGTGAGGGGCGTGAGCCTCGGGGCGTACGGTGGCTTCTCGCCCGGCCTCTTCAACAATGCGCCGTCGGTCTCGAACGCCCGCTTCGGCATCGACGCCACCTATTCGGCGCCGGAGCATCCGCTCCGACCCGTCGCGGGCGTCGTGGCCGAGGGCTCGGTGTACGACGGGGCGATCGACGAGCGTCGACTCCAGGGCTTCGCCTCGATCACGCCGGGACGAGGACGAGCCGGCGGGTACCTCGTCGTCGACTGGCACGACAAGAACAATCCGTGGAACGCGAGCCGAGTCGAGGTCCAGGCCGCGGGCGTCGAGGGCTCGATCCGGGCGGGTCGCTGGCAAGGAGGCGCGCGCTTCGACTACCGACGGCCCGAGCGGACCAACTGGCTCGCTTCGCAGCTCCCGACGTCCTGGCTCTGCGGCGGCCTCGGCACGGAAGCGAATCCCTGCCAGGTCCATCGGGACGGTCGTCTCTTCGCCAGCGGCGACACCAGCCTCCGCGTCGGCGAGAAGGCCGTGCTCGCGGCAGGCGGCTCCTACGTGCGGACGCCGGCCGCCCAGACGTCGATGGCGAGCGGCTTCGTCCAGCTCCGGCTCGCCCAGCTCGCGGACGTCGCCCGCCTGAGCCTCACGGCGCAGGCCTACGCGGGCTCGCTCCTCGTCCAATACGCCGTCGCCGCCGAGTTCGGGGCGCACCTTCTCGGCGAGAAGCTCGACCTCTCGGCCCACTACCGCCCCTCGATCATGCGCTACGCCGCGGACGTGAACGGGAGCTACGATCATCTCTTCGGCGCCGCCGTCCGCTACGACCCGCGGCACGATCTCAGCACCTCGCTCGCGATCGACGCCTTCGTGGGCCACGATCTCGACGCGATGCTCGTGCAGCTGGTCGTGGCGTATCGTCCGGACGTGGAGTGAGACCGCTCACGCGTCGAGCGCGAGCAGGGCGGCATCGCCCTCGGCGCTCGTGCGGATCCGCTCGAGCGAGAAGCCGGGGACGAGCTCGGAGGCGCGCACGGGCTCGGGACGGTCGAGGAGGCCGAGCGAGCAGGCGACCGCCCCGAGCAGCCGCTCGGCGGTGAAGCCGAGCGCACGGTACTCGCCGATGCCCTTCGCGCCGTGGCGTTTGGCGAGCCGCTCCCCGTCCGGCCCTCGGACGAGGGGCAGGTGCACGTAGGTGGGCGGCGTCTCCGCGAGCGCGGCGAAGAGGGCGAGCTGGCGCGGGGTCGAAGCGAGAAGATCGCTGCCGCGCACCACTTCCGTCACGCCCATCGCGGCGTCGTCCACGACGACGGCGAGCTGGTAGGCGAAGAGCCCGTCCGCGCGACGGACGACGAAGTCTCCGCGTCCGGCGCCCTCGGGGACCGGCCCCGCGAGAGGGTCCGTCCACGCCGGCGGCGGCTCGGGCATGCGGAAGCGCATCGCGGCCGGGCGCCCAGGGTGCGAGGGGCCGCCGCGGCACGTGCCCGGATAGATCGGCCCCTCCTCGCCGTGGGGAGCGCTCGCGATCGCCTCGATCTCCTTGCGGGAGCAGGTGCACGGATAGACGTGGCCGAGCGCGACGAGGCGCTCGATCGCGCGTTCGTAGAGCACGGAGCGCGCGCTCTGGTGGTAGGGCCCCTCGTCCCAGTCGAGCCCGAGCCACGCGTGGTCGCGGAGGAAGTCCTCTTCGGCCCCCTCCTTCACGCGCGGCGGATCGAGATCCTCCACGCGCATCACGATCCGCCCTCCCAGGCTCCGCGCGCGGAGCCAGGCGACGAGGTGGGTCCGGAGATGCCCGAGGTGCATCGCCCCCGTCGGCGAAGGCGCGAAACGCGTGCGGTAGCCAAGGTGCGGCATCGTCCCGATCCCCTTGCGTTCTCGCACCGGATGGGGCCATGTTCCAGCCCCATGCGAGGCGCCTCCACGAACGTCTGCGGCTGCTTCCCGACCGGCCGCCACTACCCGGGCATCGCCGATCGCATCGCGCGCTCCATCCAGCGCGTCGAGGGCCTCGCCGTGGAATTCGATCCGGGCGTGCCCTGGTCCGAGATCCCCGTGGTCGTCATCGACTTCGAGACGACCGGCACGAATTCCGAGGTCGATCGCGTCATCGAGATCGGCATGGTCGGCTTCCGCCGGGGCGAGATGATCTTCCGGGAGGGCCTGCTCGTGAACCCGGGCATCCCCATTCCGGAGGAGAGCCGCGCGGTGCACGGCATCACGGACGAGGAGCTCGAGGGCGCCCCGAGCTTCGTCGAGGCGCTGCCGCGCGTCGTGGAGCTGCTCGCCGGCCACCTCCCCGTCGCCTACAACGCGGCCTTCGATCGGGGCTTCCTCCTCGCCGAGGTCGAGCGAGCCCGGGCCGCCGGAGCCCCGCTCCTCGATCCCCTGCCGCCCGCGATGCGGCCGGAGGTCGCCTGGGTCGACCCCCTCGTCTGGGCGCGCGAGGTCCTGAAGGATCAGAAGAGCCGTCGCCTCGGCGACGTGGCCGCGCATTTCGGGATCCCCCTCGAGCAGGCCCACCGGGCCGCCGGCGACGCCGAGGCCACGGGCCGCGTCCTGCTCGCCCTGGCCCCCCAGATGCCCGCGATGTACGGCGAGCTCGTCCGCCTCCAGGCCCGGTACTCGGCCTTCCAGGAAGCCGAGCGCGTGCGTTTCCGCCGCTGAAGGGCGGCGGCGACCGACCTCCCGCGGCCCCCCTTCCCCTTGGCCGGACGGCGCGACGGGGCTACACCCCGCGCCGTGCAGATCACCCGGGCCCGCCTCCTCGCCGTCTTCTTCGCCGTGACCTTCGCGATCGGCTGGCTGCCCCCGCTCTTCTTCGCGGTCCGGGGCATCGCCTTCGGCCCGGGCATCTCCCGGGCCCTCACGGTCTTCATGGCGTTCGCCCCCCTGATCGGCGCGCTCGTGGTCCAGGGCCCGATGTTGAAGGGCGAGGTGATGAAGCCGCTCGGTCTCACCACCGACTGGAATCGCTTCTGGATCGTCGCCTGGCTCGCCCCCGTGCTGATCCTCTTCGTCGGCGTGCTCGCCACCTGGCTCGGCACGGGCCTCGCCCCGGTCCTCGACACCGCGACCCTCCTCGCCAACAAGCGCTCGCTCGTCGCGCCGGCCGACCTCGCCGCCTTCGACGCGCACGTGCGCGCCGAGCCCCCGAGCCATCCGCTCGTGCTCGTGCTGCTCGGTCTGCCGGCCGGCCTGACGATCAACCTCTTCCCCTCGCTCGCCGAGGAGATCGGATGGCGCGGCCTGCTCTTCCGCGAGATGCCCGGGGGCTTCCTCGCCCGCTCGCTCGCGATCGGGCTCGTGGTCGGGGTGTTCTGGCTCCCCCTCGCGTTCTTCGGCGGGCTCTACCCCGAGAACCCGACGCTCGGCGCGGGTCTCTTCCTGGCCGTGCACCTCGCGCTCGCGCCCTCGATGACCTACTTCCGCCTTCGCGGGACCTCCGTGATCCCCGTCGCGATCTTCCGCGGAACCTACCTCGCGATGACGCGCGTGGCCTACGACCTCTGCTTCGGCTCGAGCAGCCTCGTGCGACCGATGTACGGCATCGCGGCCGTGGTCGGCGCCCTCGTGCTCTTCGGGGCGCTCGCGGCCTACGATCGCTTCGTCGCCGAGACGCGCGTGCTCGGCACGAGGCCGAGCGCGGCCTGAGCTCAGAAGCGGTTCTTCGCCTCGCGGAGCGCCGCGAAGCTCTCGTCGGGCGGAAGCCCCTTCGCGAGCTCGGGCGCGTCGAAGCGCAGGAAGGGATTCACCTCGAGCTCCCTCGCGAGCGTGCCCGGGATCGTCCGTCGTCCCTCCGCCTTCGCACGCTCGGCCTCCGCGAACGCCTCGGCGACACGGGCGTTGTCGGGATCCACGTGCTTCGCGAAGCGCAGGTTCGAGAGCGTGTACTCGTGGCCGCACCACACCCTCGTCTCGGGCGCGAGCCGGCGCAGCTTCCCGAGCGAGGCGGCCATCATCGGCATCGTGCCCTCGAAGACGCGTCCGCAACCGCCGAGGAAGAGCGTGTCCCCGGTGAAGAGCTCTCCGTCGACGAGGTAGGCGACCGCGCCGAGCGTGTGGCCGGGCACCGCGAGCACGCGCACCGCGCGGCCCTCGAAGTCGAGGGTCTCCCCGTCGACCACGCCTCGGCCCTGCTTCGGGATCCGACCGTGATCGAGATCGTAGCGGGAGCCGATCACCGGGATCCCCGGGCTCGTCTCGACGAGCGCCTCGACGCCGCCGACGTGATCGTAGTGGTGGTGCGTGAGCCAGAGGCCGACGAGCGTCGCCCCCTCGCGCTCGAGCGCCTGCCGGACGGGCCGCGCCTCCGTCGGATCGATCGCGACCGCCCGACCGGACTCGCCGAGGAGGAGGTAGGCGTAGTTGTCCTCGAGGCAGGGAACCGGGACGACGCGGAGGGCCATGGTCCGGGGACGCTAGCATCGTCCGTCGGCGAGGCCCACGGCCTCGCGACCGTCCGACGGCGAAGGGGCCGCCCCCGTCAGAAGAAGATCTGGGCCTGGAGCATGAGCCGCTCCTGCTTCCCGGGGAAGTAGGTGCTGATCGAGCCCGGGCTCGCGAAGTGGCTGCCCGCGTTCGCGTGCAGGTAGTGGAGCATCAGCTTCGCGTGGTTGCCGGCGACGTAGTAGTTGATCTCGCCCTCGTACGTCGCGAGCCAGTCGTGGTGGACGTCCACGTTCGGATCGACGTAGTTGAACCGCGTCTGCAGCTCGAGGTGGATCGGAGCGATGTAGTAGCCGACCTGGGCCTGCATGCCCCACGAGTCCGTCGTCGGACTGCCCGCCGTGAACACCGTGCGCTGCCGGTAGTAGGCCTCCGTCAGGAAGTAGAGGCGGTTCCAGAAGAGGGCGAAGTCCAAGCCGCCCGTGAGGTTGCGCTGATCCGGATCGGCGACGGTGACGGGCTTGGTGCTCACCGGATCGTACTGCTGGTGGTAGGGCGTCACCCGTCCCGCGTAGCCGTTCGCCGCGAGCGCGAAGCGGAGGGGCTGCGAGCGGGCGAGGAAGACCGTCTGGTCGTACGGCACCGCACCGAGCGGGGCGATGCCGAGGCGAGCGACGCCGAGGCCGTGGACGCGCTGGTTCGTCGGCTGGTTGATGCCGTTGCCGTTGAACACGCCCGCGAAGTACTCGAGCTTCCCGTGCATCGGCGTGCCGAAGAACATCACACCGTCGTCGCGGCCCCAGCGGAAGTAGTCGTTCGCCGCGCCGAAGTCGACCATGCCGAGCACCGGGATCGGCGTGAGCCACTGACGGGAGAAGGGCGTCATGAACTGACCGCCCCGGATGCCGAACGCCTCGTGGGGGACGTAGGTCATCTCGAGGTCGAGGAGCTTCGCGCCCGTGCCCGCGAACTCGGGCTGGAAGAAGAACCGGAGCTTCTGCCCGAAGGCGTGCATCCGGAGCTGCGGACGGACCATCCACAGGTTGAACTGCCCCTGCCAGTGATCGGGGGAGGTCTGGTTCAGCTCGGCCCGGTAGAGGTTCTCGGCGCCGAGGCGGACCCCGAAGCGTCCGTCCCCGGACTCGATGCCGAAGCCGCGTTCGAGGCTCGCGTAGGGGACCACGGCCGGCGTGGGCGCCGCGTCGGGGCGGGGCGGGGGAACGGTGGCCGCCGAGCCGAGCGTCGGCGCCACGTAGGGCGCCGCGGGGCTCGTCGCCGGAACCGCCGGCGTGGGCTCCGCGGGGCTCGCGGCCGGAACGGGCGGCGTGGGCTCCGCGGGGCTCGTGGCCGGAACCGCCGACGTGGAGGGAGGGCTCGTCTGCGCGAGGGCTCCCGAGGCCGGGAGCAGCACGGCGAGCGCCGAAAGCAGGAGGTGACGGGCCGGACGCAGCATAGGGCCTAACCTGGTCCGAGCGTCCGGACGCGACCCGTTAATGCCTCGTTACGCTTGCGACAGCAAGAGGCGACAGCCCCCTCGCCGCACGCTCGGCCGACCGGGGATCGTGCGGGGGAGCCCTTCAGGGCGAGCTCCCCTGGAAGATCACGGGGCCCTCGCCGTAGTCCCTCGGTCCGGTGATCTCGAGCTCGTCCCGGAGGATCGCGTTCCCCGCGCGGACCTCGACCACGTACCGGCCCGCGCGCTCGAGCGTGAGCGTCGCCACGAACGTTCCGTCGGGACGGGGCTCCGCGTGGGCGGCGGCGGCCCGGCGGCGGCCGTGGAGGATCTCCACCATCACATCCGTCACCCCGAGGGGCGGCACGACCTCGACGACGAACGGCCTCCGCGGGCCGAGGCTCGAAGGCGTCACGCGAACGCCCGGCATCCGCCCGGCCGCGCTGGCTTCCGCGTCGAGCGCCCGCAGCTCGTCCGCGATCTCGCCGTCCTCGGGGACGAAGACGCGTGCTCGCTCGAGCCGACTCCGGGCCGCCGCGAGGTCGCCGCGCGCGTGGGCCGCGGTGGCGTCCGCCCGGAGCTGCTCCGCGGCGGCGTGCCGGAGTCGCGTGGCCTCCGGATCGCCCGGCGAGGCGGCGAGCATCGCATCCGTCAGCTCGCGTACGTTGTCGCCCGGCGGGGAGTCGAGGGCCCCGCGTGCGAGCGCGGCGGCGGCGCGGTGAGGGAGATCGTCGGTCGGCACCTTCGCGAGCTCGTGGAACGCGATGGCGCCCGCGATGCCGGCCCCGAGCACGAAGCTCGCGAGCAGGACGAGACCGACGCGCCACGGTGGCGACAGGCGTCGAGGGGCGCGCCGCGAGAGCCCCGGGACCGCGAGGTCGTCGGGCGCCGAGGCGAGCGCCCGCGAGGCCTGGGCCGCGGCGACGAGCGCGTCGGCGAAGGCGTTCCCGTCCGCCGGGCGTGCGCCCTTCTTCTTCGAGAGGCAGCGCATCACGAGCTCGGCGATCGGAGCCGGGACGTCCCGCCCGCGAGGCCTCGTGCGGAGGTCGATGGGTTTCGCCTGCACGTGCTGCATGAGGAGGGCGACCGGCGTGTTGCCCTCGAAAGGGGTCTCGCCGACGAGGAGCTGGTAGGCCAGCACGCCGAGCGAGTACACGTCGCTCCGCGCGTCGGTGGGCTCGCCCTGCGCCCCCTCGGGGGACATGTACCGCGCGGTGCCGAAGATCACGCCGGTCTGCGTGAGCCCCGTCGAATCGGACTCGAGCGAGCGTGCGATGCCGAAGTCGAGGATCTTCACGACGTCGGGATCGTCGCCCTCGGCGACGAGCAGGACGTTCTCCGGCTTCACGTCGCGGTGCACGATGCCCGAAGCGTGCGCGGCCCCGAGGCCCCTCCCGATCTGCTCGAGGACGTGCAGCGCGCGGGGCAGGGGGAGCGCCCCCTCGGTCGCGAGCACCTCGGAGAGAGGTCTCCCGTCGAGGTACTCCATCACGAGGTAGAGGTTCCCGTCCGGGAGCTGTCCGTAGAGGAAGACCCGGACCACGTTCGGATGCTCGACCGAGGTCGCCGTCCGGACCTCGCGCTGGAAGCGTTTGAAGGCCTCCACGTTCTGCACGAGGTCGCGGTGGAGGATCTTCACGGCCACGTCGCGCCCGAGCGAGAGCTGCCGGGCGCGGTAGACCGTGCCCATCCCGCCCGCGCCCAGCACCGCGTCGATCCGGAATTGATCGACCAGCACCTTCCCGAGGTAGGGGTCGACCTCCTCGACCTCCGCCTCGAGCCGTCCCCCGTCCCGCTGGCAGAAGGTCGCCTGGGCGTCGTAGCGGGTGCCACAACGCGGACAGACCTTGGTGACGTGCGCCTCGGGCATGTAGGGGACTCTCGGGAGGTGACGCCCGAGGTCGGGAATCGTTCCACGGATCGACGGCCGAGGGCCATCTTCCGGCCCCCCTGGGGTTGATCCGGCCGCTCCGGCGCTGATACGTTCTCCGTGATGACTGATCGTTTGAGTAGGACGTTCGGCTACATCGGCGCCCTACTGGTAGTTTCGATCACATCCGTTGCCCGCCCCGCGGCCGCGGATGCCCGAGCCATCGTCCTGGGCCTCGAGGCCCCGAGCGACCTGGCCGAGGCCGCGGCGCACCTGGACGAGGCGCTCCGAGGCGCGCTCGAGCCCCTCTCGGCCCCACGGGTCACGGCGGTCCATCGTCCTCCTTCGTCGGTGGCGGCGGCCCTGCGTTGCACGGGTTTCGACGGGGCCTGTCTCGGCGCGCTCGCGCTCCGCAACGGCGCCGACCGGGTGCTCTTCGGCTGCCTCGAGCCGAGGGCCGGCGCGCGCGAGGACGCCTCGGTCGAGCTCTCCCTCTTCGATGCCTTCGGCGGACGGGTCGTCGAGCGCACGTCGGTCGCCGTCGAGCTCGACGAGGCCGCGGCCGCCGACGACGTCGTCACCGAGGCGCTGCGCCTTCTCGCGCTCCCCTCGTTCGGGGCGATCGCGGTTCGCGCGCTTCCGGGCGCGGTGGTCCGCCTGGACGGAGCCCTGGTCGGGCTCGTGCCCTCCGACGGCCAGCTCGAGGTCTGGCCCGTCCCGGAAGGCCGTCACGAGATGCGGATCGAGCGTCCCGACGGCCGCACCTGCGAGTTCCCCGTCCACGTCGAACCCGAGCTCGTCGCGACCGTCGGCATCGGCGTCGCCGATCTCTCCGATGCCTCGGCCATCGCCGCCGCGCCCCGCGCGCGCCGGAGCGGGGACGACGTCGACCGCGAGCCGCTTCCGACCGTGGCTTCGCTCGAGGCGAGCGACGACGGGGTCGTCGTCCGGAGGCCTTGCGAAGTCCTCGTGTCCATGGCGGCGCGCACCGTGGAGTCGGTGGGCCCGGCCTTCACCACCACGGCCCTCCGGCAGGGCATCCCGATCGAGGAGAACCTGCTCCTTCACGGCACCCTGCTCGGCATGGGCGCGCGCGTCTCGGCCAAGCTCCGGTTCTGAGCTACCCTCGGGACGTGCGGGTCATCGGAGGCGCCCTCGGCGGGCGGAGGTTCCGGGGTCCCCCGGGCGACCGCACGCGACCCACTTCGGAGCGCGTGCGCGAGGCGGTGGCGTCGGCCCTCGCCGCACGCGGGGCGTTCGGCGGCGAAACGGTCCTCGACCTCTTCGCAGGCACGGGAGCGCTCGCCTTCGAGGCCCTCTCGCGCGGCGCGGACCGGGCGGTGCTCGTCGAACAGGACCGGGCGGTCGCCCGCGCCATCGACGAGAGCGCGCGTTCCCTCGGGCTCGAGCGCAGGGCGCGCGTCGTCACGCTCGATCTCGCGGCGAACGCCGAGACCGTGGCGCGGAAGCTCGACCGCGACGGACCCTTCGGGCTGATCTTCGCCGATCCGCCCTACGCGATCGCCGGCCTCGTCCCGGGCCTGCTCCACGCGCTCGTGCAGCGCGGCGCCATCGCCCCGGGCGCTCTCGCGGTCGTCGAGTATGCCTCCCGGACCCCACCGGAGGGACTCGAGACGCTGGGTTCGGTTGACTTCTACCGGTATGGTGACACCACGGTCGCCATCCTGGTGCTTCCCCCCACGCCGGAACCGATCCCATGAGCACGGCCATCTACCCCGGTTCGTTCGATCCGATCACGAACGGCCACGCGAGCATCCTCAAGAGCGGCCTCGTGGCGTTCGACAAGATCGTGGTCGCGGTCTTGAACAACGAGCGGAAGGCGCCCCTCTTCACCGTGGACGAGCGGATCGAGATGATCCGCGAGTCCCTCTCGGAGATCGGCGCCGACGAGTCCCGGGTGGAGGTCGACTCGTTCGACGGCCTGCTCGTCGACTACGCCCGCCGCAAGGGGAGCCAGGTCATCCTCCGCGGCCTGCGCGCCGTCGCCGACTTCGAGTACGAGCTCCAGATGGCGAACATGAACCGCCACCTGAACGAAGACGTCGTGACGGTCTTCATCATGGCGAACGACGCGTACTTCTACGTCGCCTCGAACCTCTGCAAGGAGGTCACGCGCCTCGGCGGCGACGTCTCGAAGCTCGTCCCGCCGAACGTCGCTCGGCGCCTGCGGCAGAAGCTGAACGTCTGAGCCCGTCCGGGGGCTCGCTTTCCCCCGTTGCGAGGTCGCGCCCCCCGATCTCTTGCGCCCCGGCCCCGGAACGGGCATGGGATCGGGAGGGGGTGGACATGACGTATCGGCGGCTCGACCCGCGGACCGAGGAGTGGCTCTTCGAGCGGTGCCGGCTCGTGATCAGCGCGCCGGCGCGCGGCGTCGTGCTGCAGCGATTCATCGGCCACGCCACCCCGGAGGTCGTCGAACCCATCACGTCGCGGCTCGAGCGGGCCGTCGCACAGCACGGCACGCTCCGCGTCTTCGACGACTGGGAGGAGGCGACGGGCTACGAGAGCGAGGTCCGCGTCCGGCTCACGGAATGGACGAAGAGGCACCGCGAGGCGATCCCGCTCACGCACATCCTCGTCCGCTCGAAGCTCCTCGCCATGGGACTCTCGGTCGCGAACCTCGCGATCGACGGGGGTCTCGAGGTCCATACGACCCGCGCCGCGTTCGAGCGGGAGCTCGCGGCGGCCGTCCAGGCCGCGACGGCGAGCGCGGGCGCGACGCGCTGATGGCCCCTCGCTAGAGGAATGCCCGTCGGGGCTCGCGTGCGAAGGCCGCCGCCCGACCGAGCCTCGCGCCGAGCAGCGCCCGGTCGAGCGTCGTCTCGAGGTCCGGACGATGGTGGGGCGGCAGGACCCAGCCGTGCGTGCGCGGGGTCTCGAGCAGCGCGAGCGCCTCGAGGCCGACGCGGCCGATGCGGAGCTCGTCGATCGTCGTCGTGCCGGTCTCGACCGCCTCGCGAACGCGGAGATAGCCGCGCAGGTAGACGACGTCGCGGGCGATGCCCCCGCCGCGGTAGGCACGCTCGGCGAGGGTGATGGCCGACTCGACGCCGAAGCCGTGCTCGTCGCGCAGGAGCCGGACGGCCTCGCCGAAGCTCGCGCCCTCGTGCATCGCATCCGTCGCGAGCACCCGGCCGGCGAGGATGCGGAGCCTCTCCGCGTCGAGGACGCCCGCGCGATCCTCGAGGAGGATCGAGAGCCCCTCCTGATCCTCGAACGACCCTGCCGTCCCGGTGGCGAGCAGCCCGAGCGGCTGCCGCCGCCCGTTGGCCGCCGCGACGAGGTGACCGAGGACCTCGTGCACCGCGAGGCGCACGGCCTCCCGCGCACCGAACCAGCGATCCGCGAGGAAGACCGTGCGCTCGCCCGCGGCGGCGTTCGCGACGAGCCGGGGCTCGATGCGGACCTCGACGTCGAGCCCCGCGATCGCCGCCACGCGGCGCGCGAGATCCTCGAGCGAGGGGCCGAACGCCGTCGCGCGCGCCGGGAGCGTCTTCTTCTCGGGGGCGGGCTCGAGGTGCGCGAGCAGCTCGTCGGCGACGGAGCGCACCGTGACCTCGCGTCCGTGGACCCACACGAGGCTCGATCCCCGGCCGAAGCGTCGCGCCGACATGGGACGGACCCGTCGCGGATCGCCGAGCGCGTCCATCATGGCGAGGTCGAGCTCGAGCTCGTCGAGACGCGCCGCGTAGAGCGCGCCGGCGACGTGCGCCTCCGCGAGACGGCGCGCGCGATCGACGACGGCGAACGCGGCTCGCTCGACGGGGACGCGGAGCACCGAGAAGCGGGGCACCACGTGTCGTCCCTTCGACGCGGCCTCCACGAGGCGTGCCCGCTCTTCGGGCTCCCGATGCGCCACGGCCGCGGGCAGACGCCGCGTGACCTCGTGCAATCGGCTCATGCACGCATCGAGCTCGCGATGCCTCGGATCCACTCGTGCTCCGCCCCGGAGGACGTCCCCGGGTCCGGGCATGGTGCGGTTCCGCGGACGATCCCGCAAGCGCCGCCGGACGGCCCCGGGCCTCAGGCGTCTCCGAGAGCCGCGATCGCCTCGCGCAGGAGCGCCGAGAGCGTGGCGCGGACCTCGGGGGTCACGGCATGGCGGACTCCCTCGACCTCGCGGAGATCGCAGTCGATCCCGAGCGCGTGCAGGCGGCGGACCGTCCTCCGCGTGGGGCCGAGCTTCACGACGGGATCGACCGTGCCGTGGATCGCGTGGATCGCCGGGAAGGACTCCGGGTCCTCGACGTGCCGGGGCATCAGCTGCGGCGGGAGCCATCCGGCGACCGGGAAGGAGACGCCCACGTCGTCCGGATGCAGCACCGCGAGGGTGAAGGCGAGCATGCCCCCCTGCGAGAAGCCCGTGACGATCGGCTCGCCGCGGACCGCTCGGATGCCGCGGAAGTAGCGCATCACGTACGCGATGCGGTTCGCGTTCTCGCGGAGTGCGTCGCTCAGCTCCCGATGACGGCCCTGGGTGACCGAGACCGGCGACCAGGTGTATCCGTCGCGGAACGGATCGGGGGCCTCGGGGAGGATCAGGCGGATCGGCGTCGTCACGCCGCCGAAATAGCCCTGGGGCACCCGGGCGCGATCCCCTCGTCCGTGGATCTGCACGACGAGCGGGAGCTCGGAGTCGAAGTCGACGCGGCCGATGACCACTTCGTACACGCGGAGCCCCGCCACGCGATGCTCGCGGTAGACGACGCCCGGTCGTTGCACACGGACGGGCCCCTCGACGATCGGAGCGGGGATCGCTCCGGCCGGACGCGCACCGACGCTGCATCCCGCGCCCGCCACGAAGCACGCGGCGAGCAGGGAGAGGAGGCGGATCCGAAATCGTCGCGAACGTTCCTGCACCGTCATGGACGCCGTCGGCGCGAGGGGATCGGCCCCGGCGACGCGGTCCTCCATCCTACCAGAGGAGGACGAAGGCGAGCCAATCGGGACTCCGTGGCTGCACCTCGCCCTTCCAGGGTCCGTCGGCCGCTGATACCTTGGTCGAGGACGGTGGGCGGAAGCCCAGGGGAGGTCTACTCGCATGACGGACTTCGTCTCTCGAATCGCGCAGCTGCAGGACTACGACAGCTACCGCGAGCTCACCTGGGAGGGCTCCTTCGAGGACTACCTCCGCGTGGTGCAGAACCGCCCCGAGATCACACGCAACGCCTTCCAGCGCATGTACGACATGATCCTCTCGTACGGAGAGGAAGAGTACATCGACAACAAGAAGCGCCTCGTCCGCTACCCGTTCTTCCGCGATCCGATCGGCGGCGGCAAGGACGCCATCTTCGGCCTCGACATCCCGCTCATGCGCCTCGTGCACGTGCTGCAGGCCGCGGCGCAGGGGTACGGACCCGAGAAGCGCATCATCCTCCTGCACGGACCGGTCGGCTCGTCGAAGAGCACGATCGCCCGCCTCCTCAAGAAGGGCCTCGAGCACTACTCGCGCACGCCCGAGGGAGCCGTCTTCACGTTCCAGTGGGTGAACCTCAAGGAGACCGGTCTCGCGGGCGACGAAGACGACTTCCCCTGCCCGATGCACGAGGAGCCGCTGCGCATCATCCCGAGCGCGTGGCGCGAACGCGCGCTGCGCGAGCTCGGCATCGGCACGGAGCGACACCGGATCCGCATCGAGGGCGACCTCGACCCCGCCTGCCGCTTCATCTTCCAATCGTTGATGGAGCGCTACCAGGGGGACTGGGGCAAGGTGGTGAAGAACCACGTGAAGGTGAAGCGCCTCGTGCTCTCGGAGCAGGATCGCGTCGGCATCGGGACGTTCCAGCCGAAGGACGAGAAGAACCAGGACTCGACCGAGCTCACCGGCGACATCAACTACCGGAAGATCGCGCAGTACGGCTCGGACTCGGATCCTCGCGCGTTCAACTTCGACGGCGAGTTCAACATCGCGAACCGCGGCCTCATCGAATTCGTCGAGGTCCTGAAGCTCGACGTGGCCTTCCTCTACGATCTGCTCGGCGCGACGCAGGAGCACAAGATCAAGCCCAAGAAGTTCGCGCAGACCGACATCGACGAGGTGATCCTCGGTCACACGAACGAGGCCGAGTACAAGAAGCTCCTGAACAACGAGTTCATGGAAGCCCTCCGCGACCGCACGATCAAGATCGACGTGCCGTACATCACCAAGCTCTCGGAGGAGATCCAGATCTACCGCAAGGACTTCAGCCAGGAGCGGCTCCGCGGCAAGCACGTCGCCCCGCACACGCTCGAGGTCGCGGCGATGTGGGCGGTGCTCACGCGCCTCGAGGAGCCGAAGAAGCACCAGCTCTCGCTCCTCCAGAAGATGAAGCTCTACGACGGCAAGGTCCTTCCCGGCTACACCCAGGACAACGTGAAGGAGCTCCGCAAGGAGACCAAGCGCGAGGGCCTCGACGGCATGAGCCCGCGCTTCGTGCAGGACAAGATCTCGAACGCCCTCGTGCGCGAGGGCAACGAGAACTACATCAACCCCTTCATGGTGCTGAACGAGCTCGAGAAGGGGCTCGAGGCCTCGCTCATCGTCAACGAGGACCAGAAGAAGCGGTACCGCGAGCTCATCGGGGTGGTGAAGTCGGAGTACGACGAGATCGTGAAGAACGAGGTCCAGCGCGCGATCAGCGCCGACGAGGACGCGATCGCACGGCTCTCGGCGAACTACATCGACAACATCCGCGCCTACCTGATGAAGCAGAAGGTCAAGAACAAGTACACCGGCAAGGACGAGGAGCCGGACGAGCGCCTCATGCGGTCGATCGAGGAGAAGATCGACATCGCCGAAGGCCGCAAGGACGACTTCCGCCGGGAGATCATGAACTTCATCGGTCACCTCGCGCTCGAGGGGAAGAAGTTCACCTACGACACCAACGATCGCCTCCGCCGCGCGCTCGAGATGAAGCTCTTCGAGGATCAGAAGGACTCGATCAAGCTCTCGAGCCTCGTCGCGAACGTCATCGACAAGGAGACCCAGGACAAGATCGACGTCATCAAGGAGCGCCTCATCCGCCACTACGGCTACAACGAGGCCTCGGCGACCGACGTCCTCTCCTACGTCGCCTCGATCTTCGCGCGCGGCGACGTGCGCTGAGGACGTCCGGCGGACGGAACGTGCGAGGGGCCGCTCCAGCAGGAGTCGGCCCCTCGTCGTGTCGTGGCGAGCCTCTCAGTTCGTCTCGGGCGTGATCGTGAACGGCACGATGATCGTGTCGCCGATGGTTCCGTCGGACTGCAGGGGATCGACGAGGAGATTGCCCTCGTACGTCCCGTCGCCGTCGGGATCGACGAGCGTCCCGTTCCAGAACGCGGGGTCCGACGCCGAGCCCACCGCCGTGCCGTCCGGGAGCAGGTACACGCACTGCCAGTTGAGCAGGATGCCCTTTCCGATCGAGAGGTTCGAGTGGTAGCTCGTGGTGCCGTCGCAGCGCAGCGGGACCCACTGGTCCTCGTAGCGCATCGTCAGCGGCGTGGTGAGCGAGAGCTCGGGGGCGGTCGACGAGAGCGCGTAGAGGTCCTTCGGGAGCTGCTGCCCATCGCCGTAGGGCAGGTCGGGGACGCAGTTCTGGGGGGACGCCGTGGTGCAGGGCGCGCTCGCGTCCGTCAGCGTCACGTACACGCCGACCGAGCCGTCGTCGGCGTCGGTGACGACGTTGACGAGGGCGATGCCGCCGTAGGAGCCGCTGCCGATGTACGAGAGCGTGCCGACGACGCGGTACGGCGACGTGGTGCAGTGCCAGTCGACCTGCACGTCGTTTCCGCTGAACGTGGTCGTCGAGCTGCCGACGCACGCGTCGGGGACGTAGTCGGTGCCGGGACCGAACGGAGCCGGGATGAGGAAGGCCTCGTTGTACGTGCCCGTCGAGCCGCGGACGGGACCGATCATGGCCGCGAACTGGTCGAGCTCGACCGCATCCGTCAGCAGGATGTAGCCGGCCTCCGACGGGGGCGGAGCGTCTTCGCCGCCGCACGAGGCGAGCGAGAGGAGCGCCGCGGACATCCCGAGGGCTCGGAGGGCTCGGAGGGAACGGAAGCGCGGCTCCGCGTCGGAGCGCGCATTCGAAGTGGCGGGGTGCTGCATCCGGAAGCTCATGGGCCCGCGGAGCATACACCATGCGACGTCGTCCGGACCATGGTCGGTTGGGCCGAAACGACGGATCGGCATAGGGGCCCGGGGAAATCCCCCGGGACCCCTGCCACACCACCGGACATGCGGGTCCGCATCCGGCGGTTCGGAGAGTTGAGGTTACTCGGCCAGCCTCGGGATCCCGAGCTGGTCGAAGTAGCGGGTGGGGAAGGCGACGTGGATGAGCTGGGCGGAGTTCTTCCACCAGCGACGCCGGTTGCTGGCGACCCGCGTGGCTCCGAGCTCGGAGAGCCCCCGGGCCCGCAGCTCGCGGTAGATCGTCGGACCGTGGCGCCAGTGCTTGAGGTGCAACGCCCGTATCCGGTGCCGGATCCACTTGTCGAGCTCGCGGAAGATCTTGGGGGTATCGGCGAGGCGGAAGTAGCTCTTCCATCCCGTCAGGTACGACCGTAGGTCCTGCGCGACTCGTTCGATGCTCTGGCTCCGGGTCCGGCGCGTGATCTCCCGCACGCGATCCTTCATCACCGTCAGGGCCTTGGGCGCGACCCGCCGCTTCACCTCGCCCCCCTCGCGCGCTCCAGAAGGAGTACCGAGCAGCTTTCGGTTCTGCGGCCGGTCCACCGCGCTCTTGGCTTCGTTCACTCGGAGTCGGAGGTTCGCGTAGAGCCGCCGCAGCAGCCCCATCACGCGTTCGCCCGCGCGTCGCGACCGCACGTACGTTGCAGTCGTCGGCGTACCGCACGAACGCGTGTCCACGCGTTTCTCGAAACTTCCTTGTCGACCTCGTCCAAGAGCACGTTCGCGAGCAGCGGCGGAAGCGGTCCGCCTTGCGGCGTCCCCTCGCGTCGCTCCATCACGACCCCGTTCACCATCATCCCGGCTTCGAGATAGCGGCGAATCAACCGAGCAGCCTCTTGTCCTCGATCCGCCTCGCAAGCCTTCCCATCAGCACGTCGTGGTTCACGCGGTCGAAGAACTTCTCCAGATCCACGTCCACCACGAAGCGACGGCCTTCGTTCACGTACCGCTGCGCTTGCACGACCGCGTCGTGGGCGCTTCGTCGGGTCGGAAGCCGTAGCTGTGCTGCGAGAAGGTCGGGTCGAACCGAGGTCGAGCACCTGCAGGATGGCTTGTTGGATGAACCGATCGACGACGGTCAGGATGCCGAGGTTTCTCGTACCCCACCGCCGCTCTTCGGGATCGCGTGCCTTCGCACCGGCGACGGCTGGTACGTGCCCGCGAGCAGTTGCTCGCGGAGCGCGGGCCAGTGCGTCTTCAGGTGCTCCGGCAGCTCATCCACCGTCATCCCGTCGATGCCGGCGCTGCCCTTGTTCTTCCTCACCCGTTTCAGCGCGGCCTGGAGGTTCGTGCGTTCGCACACGCATCCCATCAGGTCGCTCGCTCCCGAGCGCTCGTTTCCGTGCGTCGCCGTGGGCGCTTTCCGCGCTCCGATCCGTCTTCGGGGCTTCACCCCGCTCGTGGATCAGATGCCGAGTTGCCTCGACATCTGCGGCCTTTTGCCTCCGAGACGCACGTTCGTTTCGCTCTCCTCTCCGTTCGGCCCTTCATCGCGGTTCCCCGCGACTACTACGGCCTCGGCTGACTTCTCGCTCCGCTTTCGCGTGGCCCTTTCAGGCCCGAGGCGAGATCTCCCCAGGTAAGAACGCGACCCTTCACCGCGCGACCGCCCGATTTACGTCGCTTGAGCCTCGACCATCGGAGCTTCGCGGTGCGTTGCCCGCTCGCCCCACTCGGCGCCGCCTCATATCGGGTTCTTGTCCATCGGCCCGCGGTTTCGCTCCCCGCTTCCTCCCCACGGTCGGTCGCCCTTCCGCAGTTGCGGTTCGCTTCGATCAGGATGGTCTCCTCTCGGCGGGACTTGCACCCGCTAGGTCGCGCCCATGCTGGGCGCACAACGACGGAACGGCAACGGCCCCCGAAGGGGCCGTTCCTTTCCCGTGCGCGACGCCGTCGTCGTGAACGGTAATGGGTTCAGAGGGTGCCCGCCGCGATCCGCCGACCGAGGTCGGCGAGGCGGCTCTGGGCGCCGCCGAGCGTGAACTCGAGGTGCTTCGAGGTCAGGAAGTAGCGGTGGAGCGGGTAGTCGCGGTCGAAGCCCATGCCGCCGTGCACGTGCTGGGCCGCCGCACAGACGCGGGCTCCCGCCTCGGCGGCGAGGAACTTCGCGACGTCGAGGGCGCTCGCGTACGCCCGGCCCGAGTCCATGAGCCAGGCGGCCTGGAGCATCGCGACCTTGATCGACTCGGTGTCGATGAACGCATCGCCGACGCGCTGGCTGACGCCCTGGAAGGCGCCGATGGGCACGCCGAACTGCTTGCGCTCCTTGCTGTAGTTCGCGGTGAGCAGGAGCGCGCCCTCGGCGACCCCGTACTCCTTCGCGACCATCGCGAGCGTCGAGACGTCGACGGTGTAGTCGAGGGCCTCGCGGCCGCGCTCGCCGACGGCGAGCACGTCCTCGGCCGCGACCTTCGCGCCCTCGAGCACGAGCTCGACGAGGGGCTCGCCGTTCGTGCCGAGCTGCTTCGCGGTGCGGACCCCCGCGGCCTTCGGATCGAGGAGGAAGACGCCCACGCCGCCGCCGACGCGCGCCGGGACGAGGATGCGCGACGCCTGCGCGAAGTAGCCGACGTTGGTGAAGACGCCGTTCAGGCGGTAGCCGTCGCCGTCGGCCTCGGCACGCGCCGCGGGGTTCTTCGCGTCGCGGCTCGCGTACTCGGCGAGCGCGGCGGAGAGGATCGTCTCGCCCGACGCGACGCCGGGGAGGAGGCGCTGCTTCTGGGCGTCCGAGCCGAACTTCGCGATCGGCAAGGCCGCCGAGGCCAGCGTCTCGACCGCCGGGATCGGCGCGACCGTGCGTCCGACCTGGTGCAGGAGGATGCAGAGCTCGAGCAGGCCCATGCCCGCCCCGCCGACCGACTCGGGGAGCGCGAGCGCGAGCATCCCCGCGTCGCCGAGGGCCTTCCAGGCCTTCTCGTGGAACCACTGCTCCTGCTTCTCGAGCTGCTTGAGCGATTCGTCCGTGACGAGCTCGCCGAGCACCTTCTTGATGGCGGAGCGGATCTCCTGCTGCTCTTCGGTGAAGCTGAAGTCCATGACCGGGTACTCCTCTCAGCGACCGAGACGCGGCATGCGGAGGCCGGCCTGGCAGATGATGTCGCGCTGGATCTCGTTCGTGCCGCCGCCGAACGTGAGGACGAGCGTCATGCGATAGAACTTCTCGAGACGACCGCGGATCACGGTGCCCTTCGAGTCGCGGTGGAGGCAGCCCGCCGCGCCGTGGACCTCCATGAGGAGGCGCGAGGCCTCGACGTAGAACTCCGAGCTGTAGACCTTGATCGCCGAGGCGTCGGCCGGGTTCAGCGTGTCCTTGGCGATGTTGAAGGCCTGCTGCCAGTTGAGGAGCTTCAACACCTCGAGCTTCGCGTGGACGCGCGCGAGGTTCGCCTGGACCCAGGGGAGGTCGATGACCTTGCCGCCGTTGCCGTCCGGCGTCTCCTTGGCCCAGTCGATCGTCTGCGCCCAGAGGGTCTCGAGCGGTCCGACGGCCGAGAGGGCGACGCGCTCGTGGTTGAGCTGCGTCGTGATGAGCTGCCAGCCGCCGTGCTCCTTGCCGACGAGGTTCTCGACGGGGACGCGGACGTTGTCGAAGTAGCAGGCGTGGACGTTGTTGTCGCCGAGCGCCTTGATCCGCGTGATCTGCAGGCCCGGCGCGTTCGCCGGCACGATGATCATCGAGATCGCCTTGTGCGCCGGCGCGTTCGGGTCCGTGCGCGCCGCGAGCCAGATGTAGTCGGCGTGATCGGCGAGCGACGTCCAGATCTTCTGGCCGTTGATCACGTACTCGTTCCCGTCGCGGACGGCGGTCGTCTTGAGCGACGCGAGGTCCGTGCCCGAGCCCGGCTCGGTGTAGCCGATCGAGAAGTGGCACTTCCCCTGCAGGATGAGGGGCGGGTACTTCTTCTTCTGCGCCTCGGTGCCGAACTTGAGGAGCGTGGGACCGACGGTGTTCAGCGTGAGGATGGGCACGGGGAAGCCGGCCCGCTGGGTCTCGTCGAAGAAGATGAACTGCTCGATGGGGCCGCGTTCCTGGCCGCCGTGCTCCTTCGGCCAGCCGATGCCGAGCCAGCCGTCGCGGCCGAGCTTCTGGATCGCCTGGTGGTAGAGAGGGCCGCCGCCTTCGGTCGCGTCGAGCTCGGCGAGGAGCTCGTCGGTGATGAGGGCGTCGAGATAGGCCCGGAGCTCGTCGCGGAGCGCCTTCTGTTCGGGCGTGTAATCGAGGTACATGGACTCCTCGAGACGGGGATGGGGCGAGCCGGCGCGAGACGACCGAGCCGGTCCGGTGAATAGAACGTGTTCTACTCTCGCCCCGCGCCGATGGCAAGGCGGCCCGGAATCCCGATGTAGGGGTCGTTCGGGAGGCCGCTCAGGGCTCGTCGACCCGGCGGCGGAGCTCCTCTCCGGCCCTCGCCCACTCGTCCCGGAGGCGATCGAGGGCGGCCGCGAGGGCGGCCTCGGGGTCGAGGCGCTCCACCCCTTGCTCGAGCCGCTCGGCCTCGCGGGCGGCGCGACGCGCCCCGACCACGAGGCAGGTTCCCTTGGCCTGATGGGCCAGGCGGGCCACGTCGGTGGCCGCGAGCTCGCCGCGACGCCTCGCGAGCTCGTCGAGGAGCACCGGCATCTCGGCGAGCACCCTGCCCCCGATCCGAGCGAGCATCGTCCGCCCGTCCGACGTCCGGGTGGCCTCGAGGTCCGCGAGGACGGTGGCGTCGAGCACCTCCCGGTCGCGGCGCCTCTGGGCCCGCTCGAGGTGGGGCGCCGTCCCCTCGAACGCATGGGCCAGCACCTCGCGGAGCTGCGAGAGGCGGATCGGCTTCGTCAGCACCACGTCGATGCCGTGGTGCTCGCCTCGTTCGCCGGGATCGGCGAAGACGTTGGCGGTCAGCAGCACGACGAAGGGCGGCTTCGTCCCCTGCGGTTGCTGCGCCCGGATCATCTGCGTCGCGGTCACGCCATCGAGATCCGGCATCTGATAGTCCATGAGCACGACGTCGAACGGATGTCGACCGACGAGCTCGATCGCTTCCTCGCCCCCTCGCGCCTCGACCGGGGCGTAGCCGAGGGCCTTCAGCATCTCGACGGCGAGCTCGCGAGCGGGTCCCGAGTCGTCGACGACGAGGACCTCGAGGGGACGGGTCGCCGCGAGCGGACGGGCCTCCTCGAGCCCCGGGGTCGGGCGAGCCGCCCCGGAAGGGCCCGCGAGCTCCTCGCGAGAGGCCGGCGGGAGATCGAGGGTGACGTCGACCGTCGTGCCCTCGCCGACGACGCTCGCGAGGGCGATCGCTCCGCCCATGGCGTGCGCGAGCCGGTCGGCGATGGCGAGGCCGAGACCGACGCCTCCGAGCCGGCGCGCGACCTCGCGATTCGCCTGCGCGAAGGGCTCGAAGATGGCCTCGAGATCCTCGGCCGGGATCCCGATCCCCGTGTCCTCGACCCGGAAGCGCGTCTTCCCACCGGCGGCCGGGGCGAGCACGAGCGAGACGCGTCCCCGCTCCGTGAACTTCACGGCGTTGCCGAGGAGGTTCGCGAGGATCTGACCGATCCGCGCCGCATCGCCGCGCACGAGCCGCGGCGCCCCCGCTTCGACGCGGAAGGCGAGCTCGAGACCGCGGGCCACCGCCTTCGGGTGGAGCGCCTCGACCGCGCTCCGCCCGACCTCCTCGAGATCGAGCGGGCGGCTCTCGAGCGCCGGCGGCGCGGCGTCGAGCGAGGCGAAGTGGAGGAGGTCCTCCATCTGCCGGAGGATGACGGAGCTCTGCTGTTCGACGATGCCGAGCCAACGCCGCTGCGCGTCGTCGAGCGGCGTCCGTCCGAGCAGCTCGGCGAACCCCGCGATGCACTGGAGCGGCGTGCGGAGCTCGTGCGAGAGGTGGGCCAGGAAGTCGGACTTCGCGCGCGCGGCGAGCTCCGCGCGCTCCTGGGCGTCGCGGAGCCTGCGCTCGAAGCGCTTGCGCTCGTGGATGTCGCGGACGCTCGACCGGTAGCCGAGACATCGGCCGTCACTGGCGAAGATCGGCTGCCAGGAGATCGCGACCCAGCGCTCGGCGCCGTCCTTGCGCCGCACGCGGAACTCGAGGTCGTTGCCGGACGTCCCACGCGCCGCGCTCCGCAGGACCTCGGAGAGCCTCGGCCGATCGTCGACGTGCACGATCGCGAGCGGGTAGTCCGGCATGGCGAGGCACTCCGCCACGGTGTACCCGGTGAGCCGCTCGACGGCGGGGTTCACCCACTCGGTCCGTCCGTCCGGGCCGATCCACGACTCCCAGTCGTACGTGTAGTCCGCGACGACGCGGAAACGCTCCTCGACGTCGAGCGAACGCGGCACCGTCGCCTCACACGTCCGCCGCGATGAGGCCGCGTGCGATCGCGAAACGGGTGAGCCCGGCGACGTCGCGGATGCCGAGCTTGTTCATGATGTTCATGCGGTGGTTCTGGACCGTCTTCTCGCTGATGCCGAGCTCGGCGGCGATCTCCTTGCTGCTCGCGCCGGACGCGACCATGCGGACGATCTGTCGCTCGCGAGCCGTGAGGGCCTCGTCCTCGGGGGGGCTCTGCGCGTTGCGTCGGAGGATCTCCGAGGTCGTGCTGCAGTAATACGCTCCCCCCTCGGCGACGCGCTCGATCGCGGCCCGGAGCTCGCGCAGCGGCGCTCCCTTCGTGACCATGCCGTGCGCCCCGGCCTCGAGGGCGTCGCGCACGATCGTCGGCTGCTCGTAGGCCGTGACGACGAGGATCCGCGGGGCGGGCCGCAGGATCGCGAGCTCGCGCAGCACGTCGATGCCGCTCCGGTCGGGGAGCATGACGTCGAGCACGACGACGTCCGGGAGGAGGATCCGGAGCTTCTCGAGCGCCTCGTTCGCGGTGCGGTACTGGCCGACGACACGGTAGCGCTCGTCCGCGGCCAGCAGCTCCACCAGCATCTCGCGGAAGATGGTCTGGTCGTCGACGACGGCGACGGTGACGGGTTTCGGGTGGCTGTCGCTCGGCATGAGGGCCTGGGTGTTCCTACCTACGAGGCTCCGGGGGATCCTCCCCAGAGGCGATCCCGGAAGGAGCAAATCCCCTGAACGCGTAGGGGATTCTACTCATTCCTCGGGGCGATCGCACGACTTAGAGAGGAATCGTTCGTGCAACCCACGGAGGTTTCGATGTCCCGCTCGTCCGTTCTCGCCAGCTCCCTCGTCCTCGCCCTCGGACTCGGCGGTTGTGCCGCCGGCGCCACGAACGTGGCGTCCACGACCGGGACGCGCGGGGACGCACACGCCCGCTGCTCGAGCCTCTCGCTCGAGGAGCGCTCCTCCCCCGTGCTCGCCGGCTCCGCGGACATCGCGGGGACGCGCGAGATCCACGAGCTCGTCGGCAAGCAGCGCCGTCAGGTCCTGCGCGGCATGGCCGTGTACGTCCCGGCGCGCCCCGGCACGAGCGCGCCCTACGTCGAGCGTCTCGCGCGCTGCGAGGCGGCGAGCCATCAGGGCGGAGCCGCCGACACCGGCACGCCGCTCGCGGTGTCGGGCGTCCAGGTGGACGTCCGCAACTCGGGCCCGGCCTACGAGATCCGTCTGACCAGCCGGGATCCCGAGGCCGCCCGCGAGATCGAGCGCCGGGTCGAGGCGCTCGTCGCCCAGCGCTGAGCCCGCTTGAGCGGGTAGGCCCGAGGGGGTACGTCCTCCTCGGGTCCCCATGCAGCGCCTCAGCCAGAGCTTCGTCCGCGGTCTCCTCGTCTTCCTCCCGATCGCCGCCGCGCTCGGCATCCTCTGGAGCATCCTCGTCGCGCTCGACGGCTGGCTCGGGATGCCCGTTCCGGGCCTCGGGCTGCTCGTCACGGTGGTCTTCCTCTCGCTCCTCGGCCTGTTCGCGGCGACGGGCGCGGGCAAGCGGAGCGTCGACTGGCTCGAGCGGACGTTCGAGAAACTGCCGGTCGTACGGACCATCTACTCGCCGATCCGCGACCTCCTCCACGCGCTGCTCGGCGACCGGAAGTCCTTCGACAAGCCGATCCTGGTCGACCTCACCGAGGACGGCTCGGTGCGCGCGTTCGGCTTCGTCACCTGCGAGACCTTCGACGATCCGCAGCTCGACGGCTGGGTCGCGGTCTACCTGCCGCAGTCGTACAACTTCGCCGGCAACGTGATCCTCGTGCGGCGCGAGCGCGTGCGCTACCTCGACGCGGACGGAGCCGCGTTCATGGCCTTCATCGTCTCGGGCGGCGTGGCCGAGATGAGCGCGAGCCGGACGGTCGCGGTGGACATCTCGGCGTTCCGGTCGAAGGGCTGAGGGCGAGGCGGACGGAGGCAGGGCGGAGGCGAGATGTCGCAGGACGAAGAAGACGCGATCCGGGTGACCCTGATCGGCGCGGCCGAGGGCACGAACGGGCATCTCCGGCTTCTCGCCAACTTCTCGAGCGAAGGCGAGTCGCCGGACGAGATCGAGTCCGTGGTCATCGACTACGATCCCGAGACCGACGAGGGCGAGGTCACGCATGCCCACGAAGGATGGCTCACGGCCATGGTCCCGACCGATTCGGGCGAATGGCTCTGCGTCTCCGCCGACGGGGAGCTCGTTCGTTTCCGCTCGGGCCGGTTCGCGGTCTCGGACCTCGGCCTCGAAAGCGCCTTGAACGACGTCACGCTCGTCCCCGGCGCGGGCTACGTGGCCGTCGGAGACGGTGGCGCGCTGCTCGAGGCGAAGCGCATCGGCACGAAGCCGAGGCGTCTCACGTTCGGCCCCGACCTCTACGCGGTTCGCGCGGTCGCATCGAACGCGAAGGTGGCCGTCGGCGACCGGGGCTCCGTGTGGCTGGGCGACGGAGCGGCCTGGACGAAGCTCGACGTGCCGACCGAGGCCTGCCTCTTCGCCGTGGCCATGATCGGGGAACGGCACTTCTACGTCGGTGGAGAAGGCGTGCTCTTCCGATTCACCTCCGACCGCCCGGAACCGGTGGCGATTCCACCCGAGATGACCCTCTATGCGTTGGCTGCGTGGGAGGGCCGGCTCCTGGCGGCGGCCGGCGAGCACGGGCTGTTCTCCCTGGGCGCCGACGGCACCCTCCGAACGGAGTCGGACGCGCCGATGTACTCGCTGCAGCCCGTCGGCGAGCGCATGGCGGCCATGGGCGACCACGTCCTGCTCCTCGGTCGGTCCGGCAGCTGGACCCGACACGAATTCGCGTTCTGAGCCTCGGTCGCGGGAGCCGAGGACGGCCTCAGACCTCGGCTCGCTGCGCCGCCGGCGCCGGATCGCGCTTCAGCCGATGCGTGCCCCGTGACGTCGAGAAGGCCGCGAGGAAGGTCTCGCCGGAGTCGGCGCGCCACACGTCGTCGATCCGGAAGAACGCTCCCTGGACGCGGTCGCGATCGACGTCGACGACGACGTAACCGCGCCCGCCGATCTCGCCCCAGCGGAGGTGCGGGTTCTCGGAGAGGATGAACGGCAGGGCGTCCGTCGGGAGGACGGGCGGCGACGTGAGCCCGGGAGCGACGAACTCGACGGCGACCGAGCCGCGTCCGCTGCCCGGCTCGTAGCTCGTCGGCTCGAAGGGATCGAGCGGGAGCTCGCCGACGAAGGAGGCGTGGAGATCGCCGCTCAGCACGACCACGTCTCCCTTCGCGCGATCGCGGAACGTGTCGAGGAGGCGCGCGCGGGCCGCGACGTAGCCGTCCCATCCGTCGACGCGCAGCGGGATGCCGCCGCCCTGGCTGCGCGGCGCGCCGACGCGCATCAGCGGCGCCATCATCACCTGCTGCGTCACGAGCCGGAAGAGCGGCCCCGCCGTCTCGAGCTCGTGCTCGAGCCATCGCTCCTGCTCGGCGCCGAGCATCGTGCGCGTCGGATCCACGATCGTCTCGTGATCGGACCAGCCGGTGGGCTGGCGATCGCGCGCGAGGAAGCGCGTGTCGAGCATCAAGAGATCGCAGAGATCGCCGTAGGCGAAGCGACGGTAGATGCGACCGAACGCGGGCTCGCGGATCGGCATCCACTCCCGATGCGCCTGCTGCGCCGAGGCCTTGCGCAGGGCCCAGAGGCCCTCGTCCGGTTGATGGTTCTCGGCGCCGTCGCGAAAGCCGTCGTTCGCGATCTCGTGGTCGTCCCAGATCACGACGAAGGGATGCGTGCGATGCGCGCGCTGGAGCTCCGGATCGAGCCGATGGCAGGCGTAGCGTCGACGGTAGTCCTCGAGCGTGTGGCACTCGCCCGGCGGGTCGACGAGACGTTCCGTCGCCCCGGCTGCCCGGCCGTACTCGTAGATGTAGTCGCCGACGTGGAGCACCGCGTCGAGGTCGTCCCGCTCGGCGAGCAGGCGGTAGCCCGCGAAGTAGCCGGAGCCGTAGGCCGAGCAGCAGCAGAGGGCGAAGCGCGCACGCTCCACGCGGCCGACGGGGAGCGTCCGCGTGCGGCCGACGTCGGACGTGCGGCCGAGGCAGCGGAAGCGATAGTGGTAGACGCGTCCAGGACGGAGACCCGGGACGTCGATCTTCACCGTGAAGTCGCTGTCCGCGACCGCGACGTCCCATCCCGCCCCGACGCGCTCGCGGAACGCTTCGTCGGTCGCGATCTCCCAGAGCACGGGCACGACGGGCCGCCCGGGCACGGTCACCCGCGTCCAGAGGATCACGCGATCGACGAGCGGATCGCCGCTCGCGACGCCGTGGCGGAACGTCCCCTCGGGCCCGAGGGGTCCCTCGTGACGGTAGGCCGGGAACCCGTCGGGCTCGAACGCGAACCTCTCGCCCGCGGAGGGCTCGAACGCGGAGGCGATCGGAGCGCCTGCGGTCGCGGCGGTGACGAATGCGGCCGCCGGGCCCGCGAGCCTCAGCCAATCACGACGCGAGAGGGACAAGGAAGCGCTCGAGCGAGAGGACCGCGGAGGCGGCGCTCAGCCGTAGAAGCTGACGGAGGTCGGCGCGATCTTGTAGATGCGGCGGACCTCGGTCGGCGTGCGGTACGGATACGACTCCTTGCCCATGTACTTCATCGCCATCTTGTCGATGTGGGCGTCGGCTCCGTCCTCGGTGATCTCGACCACGCGCCCGCGGATCGCGAGGTAGCGGTACGGGTTCTGGGGATCGGAGACGGCGATCGCGACGAGCTTGCGCTCCTCGAGGTTCTTGTCCTTCACGCGACCCTTGGCCGAGTTGAGGATCACGTGCTTGCCGTCCCAGTCCACCCACACGGGCGTCACCTGGGGCGAGCCGTCCTTCATGAGCGTCGCCACGTGGGCGAAGGCGACCTTGGTGGTCAGGAGGTCGAGGTGGCTGTCGGGGATGGTGGCGCTCATGGGGGTCTCTCCTCCGCACCCGTGTCCGGGTGGGATCGGGATTCTCGGACCGGAGCGCCCCGATCGCAACGACCTCGTGGCCCCCTGCGCATCTCCCTTTCCCCACCCTCCGCGGCCCGGTAAGCTGACTGGGTGAGCCTGAAGATCGATCAGGATCATTCCCGCTTCCGCGCGATCGTCCGCGGGAAGATCCGCCAGAACCTGCGCAAATACGTGTCGCAGGGCGAGCTCATGGGAAAACAGGGCAAGGACGTCGTGTCCGTGCCCGTGCCCCAGATCGACATCCCCAAGTTCCGCTTCGCCGACAAGAAGCAGGGCGGCGTGGGCCAAGGGGACGGCGATCCGGGCGATCCCATGTCCGGCCAGCAGGGCCAGGACGGCAGCGGCCAGGGGGAGGCCGGTCAGGGCGAGGGGCAGCACGCCCTCGAGGTCGAGCTCACGCTCGACGAGCTGGCCGACATCCTCGGCGAGGAGCTCGCGCTCCCGCGCATCGAGGACCGCGGCAAGAACACGATCGTCGACAAGAAGGACCGCTACGTCGGCATCCGCAACGTCGGACCGAACTCCCTCCGCCACTTCAAGCGGACGTTCCGGAGCGCCCTGCGTCGACAGATCGCCCTCGGCACCTACGACCCTCGGCATCCGGTCATCGTGCCGACGCGCGAGGACCTCCGCTTCAAGTCCTGGAAGACGCAGGAGGAGCCGGTCGCGAACGCCGTGATCGTCTACATGATGGACGTCTCCGGCTCGATGGGCGACGAGCAGAAGGAGATCGTGCGGATCGAGTCCTTCTGGATCGACACCTGGCTCCGACGTCACTACAAGGGCCTCGAGACGCGGTTCATCATCCACGACGCCACCGCGCGCGAGGTCGATCGCGACACCTTCTTCCGGACGCGCGAGTCGGGCGGCACGATGATCTCGTCGGCCTACAAGCTCTGCGCCGAGATCCTCGAGGCGGACTACCCGGCGTCCGAGTGGAACATCTATCCGTTCCACTTCAGCGACGGGGACAACTGGAGCGTCGACGACACGCTCCTCTGCGTGCAGATGCTGAAGGACCGCCTCCTGCCGGTGAGCAACGTCTTCTGCTACGGGCAGGTGCAGAGCCCCTACGGCTCCGGCCAGTTCATCAAGGACCTCCGCGAGAACTTCAAGGCCGACGAGCGGATCCTCACGAGCGAGATCCGCGATCGCGACGCGATCCTGCCGTCGATCCGCGATTTCCTCGGGAAGGGGAAGTGACGCATGGCCACGTTCGCGCTGAAGACGAGCCTGCCCACCTACCTGCGTGACGAGCAGCGCCGCATCGAGAAGTTCGCGAGGGAGTACGGTCTCGACTTCTATCCGACGTTCTTCGAGATCCTCTCTTACGACCAGATGAACGAGGTCGCGGCCTTCGGCGGCTTCCCGACGCGCTACCCGCACTGGCGCTTCGGCATGGAGTACGAGCAGCTCTCGAAGAGCCACGAATACGGCCTCTCGCGCATCTACGAGATGGTCATCAACAACGTCCCCTCGGTCGCGTACCTGCTCGAGGGCAACAGCATGGTCGACCAGAAGCTCGTCATGGCCCACGTGTTCGGCCACGTCGACTTCTTCAAGAACAACTTCTCGTTCCGCATCACCAACCAGGGCCGGGATCCGAAGGACGGGAGCGACGTCCGCAAGTGGGTCGACACGATGGCGAACCACGGCGCCGTGGTCCGTCGCTGGGTGAACCGCTACGGCATCGAGACCGTCGAGACCTTCCTCGATGCCTGTCTGAGCCTCGAGAACCTGATCGATCCGAACGAGCCCTTCCGTCCCACGGAGCCCCGGACGGCCCGCGCCGAGAACGGCGACGACCAGCCCGAGGAGGTCTCCCTCCTCCGGGTCGAACGCGACTACATGGAGTCGTTCATCAACCCGGACGACTTCGTCGCCGCGCAGAAGCGGAAGCTCGAAGAGGAGAAGCAGAAGGCGAAGAAGCTCCCCGAGACGAAGCAGCGTGACGTGCTCGGCTTCCTGCTCGCGCACGCGCCGCTCGAGCGCTGGGAGCACGACGTGCTCCAGGTCGTCCGCCGCGAGGCCTACTACTTCCTGCCCCAGATGCAGACGAAGATCATGAACGAGGGATGGGCCTCGTATTGGCACTCCCGCCTCATGACCGAGAAGGTCTGCGACGCGTCCGAGATCGTCGACTACGCCGACCGCAACGCCGGTGTGCTCGCGACGTCGGGCGGACGCCTCAACCCCTACAAGCTCGGCGTGGAGCTCTATCGCCACGTCGAGGAACGCTGGAACCGCGGCCAGTTCGGCAAGGACTGGGACGACTGCGACGACTACGAAGCGCGCCGCCACTGGGACAAGCGCACCGGTCTCGGGCGCGAGAAGATCTTCGAGGTCCGCAAGCTCTACAACGACCTGACGTTCGTCGACGAGTTCCTCACCCCCGACTTCGTCGCCGAGCAGAAGCTCTACTCCTTCGGCTACAGCCAGCGGAACGATCGCTGGGAGATCGAGTCACGCAAGTTCGACGAGGTGAAGAAGCGCCTCCTGGCGCAGCTCACCAACGCCGGCAATCCCGTGATCTCGGTCGTCGACGCGAACCTCGGCAATCGCGGCGAGCTCCTGCTCGAGCACGACCACCACGGCATCGACCTCCGGCTCGATTGGGCGCGGGACGTGCTCGCCGCCCTCGTGCGCGTGTGGAAGCGCCCCGTCGAGCTGCACACGCTCGTCGACGGGAAGCCGACGCTCCTGCGCTTCGACGGGAAGGACCACGGTCAGCGCACGATGACCTGAGCCCGGCGCGAGGCTCGCGAGCCGCTTCGACGGCCCTCGCCGAGATGCGCGCCTCCGCTCAGAGACCCGTGCAGTTCGAGAAGCGCAGGTAGGCCGGCGCGTTCGTCATCGTCGCTTCCGAATCGTGCAGGTCGCACTGCATCGTCGCGTCGTCGACTCCCTGGATCTGCTGGCAGTAGACCCGGAGCGAGACGGTCTTCCCGTCGGCGTTCTTGCGATCGAGGACCACGTTCGTGACCTGACAAGTCCCGACCGTCGCGGCGGCCGACGAGCAGGCCCCCTGGAAGCGCGCGATGTAGGAGGAATTGTCGACGTCGACGGTGACGCGGCACGAGGCGGAGTCGACGACGGTGCAGCCCGTGGTCGGGTCGCAGTTCCGCGTGTCGACGACGAGGCCCGTCACGCCGATGCCGTTCGGATTCGTGACGTCGGTGTAGGAGCCGAGGGTGAACGAGTAGATGCCGGAGGAGAGCTGGGTGGCGCGACAGGCTGCTCGGATGCCGGCGCTGCCGTCGATGGCCGCACCGTTGAAGTCCGTGTAGTTGTACGAGGGGTACGGCAAGGGGCAGCCCTGGACGCCCGAGTGCGGGGAGAGCCGATAGCGAACCTCGGCGAGCAACGTCTTCGGCGAATCGCCGCACGATGCGGACGCGAGCGCGAGCCCAGTGGCGATGCCGGCGAGTACGAGCCTCTTCATCCCTATCCTCCGTGGAGCGAGCCTATCAGAGCCGCCGCGCGAGTCCAAACGGTGGCCGAGGCCGGGGCCGCCTACGCTCCCGCGAGGGCGCGGTCGAGATCGTCGATCAGATCGGCCGGATCCTCGAGGCCGACCGAGAGGCGTACGAGGCCGTCGACGACGCCGATGCGCTCCCGGACGTCCCGGGGCATCGACGCATGGGTCATCGACGCCGGATGCTCGATCAACGACTCCACGCCCCCGAGGCTCTCGGCGAGCGTGAAGAGGCGCGTCGCCCCGAGCACCGCGCGGGCCGCCTCCTCGCCCCCCTTCACGACGAAGCTCGCCATGCCGCCGAATCCCGACATCTGGCGCCCCGCCACGGCGTGGCCGGGGTGCGAGGGCAGGCCCGGGTAGAGGACGGTCTCGACCTTCGGATGCGCGAGGAGATGCTGCGCCACCGCCTGGGCCGAGCTCCCGTGGCGGGCCATGCGGACGGGCAACGTCTTCACGCCGCGGAGGACGAGGAAGCAGTCGAAGGGGGAGGGAACGGCGCCGACGGCGTTCTGGAGGAACCGCAGACGCTGCGCGAGCTCGGCGTCGTCGAGCACGACGGCCCCCCCGACGACGTCGCTGTGGCCGTTCAGGTACTTCGTCGTGGAGTGCACGACGAGGTCGGCGCCGAGCGCGAGCGGCCGCTGGAGCGCCGGCGTGGCGAAGGTGTTGTCGACCCCGAAGAGCGCCCCCCCCTGGTGGGCGACCTCCGCGATGGCGGCGAGGTCGAGGATCGAGAGGGTCGGGTTCGAGGGGCTCTCCGCCCAGACCCACTTCGTGCGCGGGTTGATGGCCTCGCGGACGTTGCGCGGATCGCGCATGTCCACCCAGCTCGTCTGCACGCCGATCGGACCGAAGACCTTGTCGAGGAGGCGGAACGTCCCGCCGTACACGTCGACGCTCGCGACGACGTGGTCCCCGGGCCGGAGGGTCTGGAACACGCACGCCATGGCGGCGCAGCCGGAGGCGAAGGCGAGCCCGTGCGCGCCGCCCTCGAGCGCCGCGAGGCATCGCTCGAGCGTCTCGCGCGTCGGATTGTTCGACCGGGAGTACTCGTAGCCGCGCGGCTGGCCGAGCGACGCGTGCGCGAACGTGCTCGAGAGCACGATGGGCGTCATCACGGCTCCGGTGCGGTCGTCCGGCTCCTGGGCGGCGTGGATCGCGAGCGTGTCGAAGCGGAGGGGATCGCTCTTCATGCGCGCGAGTGAACGCTCGCCCCGCCCCCCTGCGCAAGGTCGAAGCCGGTCGTCGTCCGAAAATTTCGCGACCGGCACGGCCTCGTGGAGGATGTCCCCATGATGCACGTTCTCGGCGCCGTCGCCGTCGGATACCTCGCCGGATCCGCGGCCACCCTCGTCACCCTCTACCTGGCCGCCTTCGCGGGCGGGAAGACGCCCAGCACCGACCCCTGAGCCGGCTCAGGGATTCGTGCCGCCGCTCGTCGGTGCGGGCGGCGCGGGTCGCGGAGTCCCCGTCGGCGTCGCCACGGGCACGGGCTCCGGCTGCTGGTCCGGCGGCGTGGTCTCGCCCTCGCCGATGGCCACGGAGACTCCCACCGGGAGGTCTCCCGGCATCACCTGGTTGCCGAGCCCGTCGCGGGCCACGGGCTCGGGCCCGAAGGCCGACTCGTTGCGCCGGTTCGACGATTCGCTCGAGGCGCTCTCGCCCACGGCGACGCGCCCCGACGAGCACGCCGAGCCGAGGACGAGCAGGAGGAAGAGACGGGACGTGGAGCGCATGAGTCGCTCCTAGCCGTCCCGACGCCGCACGGCAAGGAGAAGGCGCCCCGCGGACGCGCTTGATCTCCTCGCTCGGAGGTCCGACCCTGTGGGCGGAGGGGCCTCATGGCCTACGTGGTCGATCGCGCTCGGGAGCCGCTCGTCGTCATCCGCTACGAGGGTGGCGTCGACGACTCGGAGTTCCGCGCGTACCTGGCCCAGTACGAGGCGTTGGTCGCCGCCGGCCGACGCTACACCGTGATCTTCGACGCACGGCGCGCCTCCGTGCCGAACGCCGTCCAGCGGCGGATGCAGGCGCAGTTCCTCGAGGCCAGGGCCGGCGACCTCTCGCGCCTCTGTCTCGGCGGCGCCTTCGTCATCGCCTCGCCGCTGATCCGGGGCGCGCTCACGGCGATCCTCTTCCTCACGCCGCTGCCCTTCGAGCACGTCGTCGTGCCCACGCTCGAGGACGGGGAGCGCTGGGCGCTCGCCCGCCTCGAGGGCCACGGACTCCTGCCGAGGACGCCGCGCACCCGCACCGCCTCGCAGCCGTAGCGCGAGGCGGAAGGGCGTCCGGCCCTCACCCGCCGAGCAGCGGACGATAGCGGAGGGGCTCGGCGACGTTCTTCACCTTCGCCTCCTGCTCCTCGCCGAAGAGCTCGGGCGCGCCGAGCGCCGAGACGACCGTGTCCATGCAGAGGATCTGGTCGCGCGTGGCGACCCCCTGCAGACGAGCGGTGTTGTTCATGCCCGAGCTGAAGCCGGTGTAGTCCTCGTCGGGGCCGAAGGTCCCGACGCAGAGAGGCGCGAAGTTCACCCCGGTCGCGACGCCGATCGGCGTCTCGAGGACTCGGAACTCGGGGAAGACGCGGCCGTCGTTCAGCGAACGGGTGTACTCCCGGATGCGTCGAGCCGCGTCGATCGCGCGCCGGCAGGCCTCGGCCGGGGGCATCTCGTGGAACGGAGGTCCCCAGAACGCGATCACGCAGTCGCCGACCATCTTGTCGAAGACCCCGCCCGTCTCCCAGACGATCTCGACGACCTTCGCGCCCCAGGTGTCGATGAGCGAGCCGATCCGCGAGGGCTCGCGGAGCACCTGCTCGCTGATGCGCGAGAAGCCCGAGATGTCCGCGAACAGGATCGCGACGTCGCGGACCTTCGGACGCAGGTACTTCTCGACGTAGTCCTCCTCCCCGAGGAGGCGGTTCACGACGTCGCCCGGGAACGAGAGCGAGAGCTGCTTCCACTCGCGGTTGAAATCGACGATCCGCTGCCGCAGGTAGTCGGCGAAGCGCTCGAGCAGCTCGCGGTCGTGCGCGTGGAACTCGCCGCGCTTGCTGGTCACGACGAGCCGACCGATGATGCGTCGGTCGCGGACGCCCTGGATCATCACCTCCTCGCGGAAGCGGGTGATCCCGAAACGCTCGAGCAGATCGTGCGACTCGCCGGAGAGGAGCTTCGGCGCCTCGTTCCGGATGAAATCGTCGACCTCGATGTTCGAGGGATGCTGGGAGTCGTGCGTGAGGACGCCGGCCTCGATGACCTTGTACTTGAGGCTCGACCCACGGACGTCGTCCTCGTGGCGGAACACGAGCAGGAGGTCGTCGAACGAGACCTCGTCGCGGATCACGTCGAGGGCGCGGGCGATGCCGACGTCGAGCACCGGCTCCTTGAGCGCCTCCGAGAGACGCATCGTCACCACGTGCTTGCGACGCGAGAGCGCGATGGCCGCGAGGTATCCGTCGAGCTGCTCGGACCACGTCCGCACGAGCACACGGACGCGTCGCGCCTCGTCCTCGTCGAGGGGTTGGTCGTAGGACAGCGCGGCGAAGCCGAAGTCGTCGCCGGCGACGTCGATCGGATGGACGACGAAGGAGCCCTCGTCGCGCGTGATCGTCGAGGGGCGCCGATCGGCGACCACGGCGACCAGCGTGTCGCGGACGCGGGCGTCGAGGCGGGGCCCCTGGACGAAGTCCCGCCGGTGGAGCCCCTCGTCGACGGTGTGCACGAGGATGGAGCTCGCGCGGGTGTAGGTCGCGAGCAGCGGAAGGAGCGCCGACATCGTCGTCTCGAGCGGCATGCGATCGCGGATCGCGAGCTCGATCGCTTCGTCGGCCTCGTCGTTCAGTCGCTGCCGTTCCTCGAGCAGCTCCACCCTCGCCCGGTCGTCTGGGCCGTGTTCGGACGTCATCCCCACTTCGCCTCCGCCCCGATGGTACCTCAGGTGCTCTCGGTGACGAGGCGTTGGAAGAGGTCCCCGAGCTCGGGGCGGGGACGAAGGGCCTCGCAGAAGCGGGTCGCCTGCTCGATCAGGGACTGCTCGCGCTGCTCGGCCTCGTGGGTCGAGGCGACCAGGCCGCGCTCGGCCGCGTCTCGCTTGCCCTGGTGGTCGGTGTCGATCTGCGCGAGCTGCACGCGGAGGACGCGGAGCTGGTACTCGAGATCGGAGACCTCGGCGAGCCGCTCCGACAGGAAGTGCCGAGCGCGCTCGGCGGTCGAATGCGCGACCATCCAGCGGTCCGTGGCCTCGAGGGCGGCACGCAGGCCGTTCGAGAGCGCCTCGCTCGGCACGGTCACGGCGGCGAGCGGCCCGAGGGCCTCGAGCGCGGTTCGGGCCGTCCCGAAGGTGGCCTCGGCGTCCTTCTCGGCCGCGAGGTAAGGGGCCACGTCCGACTGCGCGGCGCGCTGGGCCTCGCGAGCCTGGGAGAGATCCTGCGCCAGGCTCTGGACGGCATGCCCCAATCGGGCGCGGGATTCCCGGACCTCCTGATCGAGCGCGTCGAGACGGCGCTGTTCCACGAGACCGACCGAACGGAGCTCGTGCACGCGGACGAGACCGGCGCGGATCTCGCCGAAGAGCGCCACGAGCTCGGGAGGCGCGTTCCCGGCCGGATACGCGCGCCGGAGCATCTCCTCGAAGAGAGCCGTCCGCCGGGCCCAGCGCTCGAGCGTCGTGGGCGGGAGGGTGGCGGCGAGCGCCCGATGCGTTCCCGAGACCGGAGGCGGCGCCGCGGCGCGGGCGCCCGCGGGAGCGAGGGACGCGAGCTCCTTGATGACCTGGTGCGCGTCGACCGGTCGATCCTCGGGCCGCTTCGCGAGGAGACGGAGGATCAGCTCCTCGAGCCGCCGCGGGACGTCGGGGACGAGCGACGACGGGCGGGGCGGCGTCTCCGAGAGGTGCTTCACGAAGAAGCCGGCGAGCGAATCCGACTCGAACGGAAGGCGCCCCGTGAGCATCTCGAAGAGCATCACGCCGAGCGCGTAGAGATCGGCCGACTCGCCGGCGTCGATCGACGTGATCCGCTCGGGCGCCATGTACTGGGGCGTGCCGAAGATCTCGCCCGCGTTCGTGAGCCGCGGATCGTGCAGCGAGCGGGCGATGCCGAAATCGAGCAGCTTCACCGTGCTCCGACCGCCGGCCGTGCTCACGAAGACGTTGTCGGGCTTGAGGTCGCGGTGCACGACGTCGAGATCGTGGGCCCGCGCGAGCCCCTCCGCGATCTGGAGGCCGAGCGCCGCGACGTCGGGCGCGGGCATCGGGCCCCGCGCCACGAGGTCCGCGAGCGAATAGCCCTCGAGCAGCTCCATGACGAGGAAGGGAGCCCCGTCCTCGGTCTCGCCGTGATCGTAGATCTCGATGATGTTCGGATGCGCGAGCGCGGCGGCGTTCTTCGCCTCGCGCCGGAAGCGCTCCTTCATCGCCGGCTGCGCGGAGACGTGATCCGCGAGGATCTTCACGGCGACCGGGCGGTCCACGAGGACGTGGCGGGCCCGGTACACCGTGGCCATGCCGCCTTCCCCGAGCCGGGCCTCGACGAGGTACTTTCCCGCGATCCGTTGACCGATGCGCTGGTCCGGCAGCGTGTCGAGGACGGCGCCGTCGACGAAACAGCGGTCCTGATCCTCGGGGTACTTCAGCCTGCACTGGGGGCAGATGCGCATGCGCCGGGAAGCATACCAGCCGCCCGCCGCGGCGGGACCCCGCCCCGGCACGAACGTGGACGAAGGCCGGCTTCGGGGCGATGCTGTCGGCGCCCCACTGAATGGAGACCGTCGCCCCGGCGTCTCTCCGGGGGCTTCGTCCGTTCCGGAGACCTTCCGATGTCGCTTCGCCTCTCGTCCTCCCTGCTCGTGGCCCTGCTCGGCGCCTCGGCGAGCCTCGCCTCGGCGCAGGTCGGTCCGTACTGCCCGGCCCAATCCAACGTGCTGCCGGGCACGTGCATCTGCCCGCCGGGCCTGTCGTTCCGCATGAACACGTCCGCGGCCGGACAGTGCGGGGCGGACGGACAGTGCGTCTGCACGACCGGGACCTGGAACGGCTCGGTCTGCAGCACCTCGACGCCTTCCGCCGCGGCCTCGACGACGGCGGGCGCGGCCGGCGCGGCGGGCGCGGCCGGCGCCACGACGCCCCCTCCGGTCGCGCCTCCGCAGACCGGCGCCGCGGCGCCCCCCACCGCGACGACCTCCGCCCCGGCGGGCTGCAGCGTCGCGACGTGTCCCATCGGACAGGTCTGCGCCTCGGGAGCCTGCGTCATCTCGGGACCGATGCGGATGACCCTGACGTGGAGCCCGTCGGCCGATCTCGATCTCCAGGTGGTGGCGCCCGGCGGTGTGACCGTCGATCACCAGCACCGGACCGGGGGAGGCGGCGTGCTCGATCGCGACGACGCCACCGGACGCGGCCCCGAGAACGTCTTCTGGAGCCAGCGCCCCGATCCGGGCTACTACCACGTCTGCGTCGCCTCCTGGGGCCTCTCGCAGCCGATGCCCTTCCAGGTCCAGATCGCCCTCCCCGACGGCAGCGTGCGCAACGTCCAGGGTCAGCGTTCCTCGACCCTCCACAGCCGCTGCAACCACGGCAGCCCGACGAACGTCGCCACCGTGACCATCGCGCCGAACGGCCTCGCGACGCTCACGATGCCCGGCGAGCCGCTTCCCCACGCGAACGCCTCGAGCGCCGCGACCACGGGCGCGACGGTGACCCCGACCACGACGACCGCCGCCACGCCGCCCACCACCACGCCGCCGCCGAGCGGCAACCCGACCCAACCGAACGTGGTCGTCGTCCCGAATCCATCGCAGCGTCCGATGTCCTTCGACGTCCGTCTCGCGACCGGCTCGGGGCAGGCGACGCGCGGCGGCGAGGTCCGCTTCCTCGCGTGGAACCGCCAGCCCTTCGCCGCGCGCCTCGAGGGCACGACGTTCGTCATCGCGCCGAACGGCGACTTCACGCAGTCGCGCCGGGACTCGGTGCTCCAATTCCTCGGCTGGGACGGTGCCCGCTGGTCGGCCCAGGTGAACGGCACGGCGTGGACCGTGTACCCGACGACCCAGGTCGACCGCGGACGCTACGAGCCGGTGCTCCCCTACGTGCAGTGGGACGGCCAGCGGGCGACGGCGCAGATCGTCCCCTGAACCGACGGGAGGCTTCCTCCGCCTCCCGTGCCATGCTCCGGCGCATGTCGGATCCCGTCGTCTTCGGACCGCTCGACGGCCACCTCTTCGGTCCGGGCCAGCCTTGCTTCGGCTGCGGCCCGGACCATCCGCACGGATTCCGCCTCGCCTTCGCGCGGGAGGGAGACGCCGTGGTCACGCGCTTCGTCCCCCGCGACGACCACCAGGGCCCGCCGGGGATCATGCACGGCGGCCTCGTCTCGACCCTGGCGGACGAGGTGGCGGCGTGGACCGTCATCGGATTGCTGGGGAAATTCGGCTTCACGGGCGCGTTCGACGCACGCCTCAAGCGTCCGATCCGGGTGGGCGTCGAGGTCGAGGGCCGGGGCACGCTCGACAAGGCGGGCAGCCGCGTGGTCGACGTCGACGTCTCGCTCCGGCAGGACGGTCACGAGGCCTTCTCGGGACGCTTCCGCTTCGCGCTCGTCGACCGCGCCGGCGCGGAGCGCCTCCTCGGCGGCCCGATCCCGGCGAGCTGGGAACGCTTCTGCAAGTGACGTTGAACGAGGGGCGCGGCCGCGATACCTCTCCCGTCCGATGTCGAAGCTGAACCCTTCCCAGTCCGCGGCGGTGGAGCACCACCGGGGACCGCTGCTGGTCCTCGCCGGCGCGGGTTCGGGCAAGACGCGCGTGATCACGCACCGGATCGCCCGCCTCATCGAGCGCGGCATCCGGCCCGAGCAGATCCTCGCCGTCAGCTTCACCAACAAGGCCTCGCTCGAGATGGCCGAGCGCATGAGCCACATCGTCGGGCCGCGGATCACGGAGCGCATCTGGCTCTCGACCTTCCACAGCTTCGGCGTCCGCTTCCTCGGCGAGGAGAACCGCGCGCTCGGCTACGAGGGGCGCTTCGTGATCTTCGACCAGGGCGATTGCTCGGGCCTGATCAAGGACCTCGTGCGGCGCGTGCGGGGCGGCGACCGCTCGATGGACACGGGCGCCGTCCTGACGCGCATCTCGCTCTGGAAGAACGCCTTCCTCTCCCCCGAGCAGATCCCCATCTCGTCCCACGAGTACGACGAGGTCGCGCGCGAGGTCTATCCGCTCTACGAGAAGACGCTCTCGAACATGCACGCGTTCGACTTCGACGACCTCGTCGTCGCGCCGGTGCGCATCCTCGAGAAGCGCGAGGACATCCGGGCGAAGTGGCAGCGCCGCTTCACGCACCTCCTCATCGACGAGTTCCAGGACACGAACAAGAGCCAGCTCGAGCTCGTCCGCCTGCTCGCGAACGAGGACAAGAACGTCTGCGTCGTCGGCGACGACGACCAGTCGATCTACGGCTGGCGAGGCGCCGAGGTCGGCAACATCCTCGACTTCGAGCGGCACTTCCCGGGCGCGACGATCATCAAGCTCGAGGAGAACTACCGCTCGCGCGAGCCGATCCTCGCCGTGGCCAACGCCGCCATCTCCCGGAGCCGCGGCAAGCGCCACGACAAGCAGCTCGTCCCGACGCGCCTCGGAGGCGATCGCGTGCGGCTCTGCCAGGTGCACGACGCCGTCGCGGAGGCCCGACTCGTCGCGAAGGAGATCAAGAACCTCCGCGCCGAGAACATCGCGTGGAAGGACATGGCCGTCCTCTACCGCTCGAACCAGCAGGCGAAGCTGGTCGAGGAAGAGCTCCGTGCGGAGGGCATCCCGTATCGCATGTTCGGCGGGACGCAGTTCTTCGATCGGAAGGAGATCAAGGACGCGGTCGCCTACCTGCGCGTGGTCGTGCATCCCGACGACGATCTCAGCCTGCGCCGCATCGCGAACTACCCGCCGCGCGGGCTCGGCGACACGAGCCTCGATCGGGTCTCCGCCTTCGCCCTCCGCCACGACCTCAAGCTCGAAGCCGCGTTCGCGCGGGCGGACGAGATCGAGCAGCTTCCCGAGAACGCCCGCCGCGGCGCGAAGGACCTCGTGCGAGCCCTGAGGCGGGCGCGCGAGAGCTTCCGGACCGGAGCGAGCCCGCTCGCGACGACCCGGCACCTGCTCGAGGAGGTCGGCGTCCTCGAGAACCTCAAGGGCCTCGACGGGAAGGACGGCGAACGGAGGCGCGACAACCTCGAGTTCCTCCTCCGGAGCCTCCAGCGCTACGAAGAGAACAAGTCGGTCGACAAGCCCTCCGTCGCGCAGTTCCTCACGCGCATCACCCTGCGCTTCGAAGGCGACGAAGAGGAGACGGGGAACCGCGTCACGCTCTCCTCGCTCCACTCGGCGAAGGGGCTCGAATACGACTACGTCTTCCTGATCGGCTGCGTCGAGGGATACCTGCCGCACAGCCGCACGACCGATCCGAAGATCACCGAGGCCATCGTCACGGACGTCGACGAGGAGCGTCGACTCTTCTACGTCGGCGTGACGCGCGCGAAGGAGCGGCTCTACCTCTCCTGGCCGACCAAGAAGCAGATGCGCGGCCGGATCGCCCCCTACACCCCGAGCCGTTTCCTCGACGGTCTTCCCGAGGAGTGGTGCGAGCACTTCAAGATCGGCGACGACCGGCCCATGGAGAAGGCCGAGGTGGCCGACATGGCCGCCCAGATCCTCGCGAAGCTCAGGGGGGGCTCGGGGAGCTGAGCGGCGGCTCGCCTCCTTCGCCCGTCCGCGGCCGCGCGAGATCCGACGCGAGCCATTGGGCGAAGACGAGGAGGAACGCGAACGAGGTCGTCAGGTAGATCGGCACGTCGCCGTTCACGCCCGCGAAGCGGAACCAGGCCGGCACGAGCAGGGCGGCGATCGTGGAGGCGATCACGGACGGCGGGGCCGCGAGCGGCAAGAGGACGAGGAGGATCCAGTAGTAGCAGGTCGGGTTGGTGAACCCGAAGACGAGGATCGCTCCGTGGATCGCGGCTCGCCAGGGCTCCATCGTCCGGATGGCGATCACGACGACGACCAGGAGGAGGCAGGCGAGCACGAGGACGATCGGTCGACGCGCGTGGGCGGAAGCGTTCATCGCTTCGGCGTAGCGGAGCCACGGATCCTCGGACGCGCGATCGAAGTCCGACGCCTGCTCCACGGCCGTGTCGACCGTGACCACGGCCCCGAGCCCGACGTTGTTCGAGAGCATGGTCGCCGAGTGGTCTCGGATGCGCGCACCGAATTCCGTCCACGCGGAGAGACCGCGACCGACGGTGGCACCGGCGGCGAAGAGGAGGGAGGCGGTGGCCACGAAGGCGAGCGCGTAGCCGGAGAGCGCCTTCCGGGCCTCGCGGCTGCGGAGCGCGAAGACCCAGGGAACGGCGGCCGCGACGGCGAAGAGCAGAGGGAAGAGCCGCACCATGGCGGCGTAGGCGAAGAGCGCACCGGCGAGCGCCGTCCGCCGCCTCTCGAGGGCGCAGACCGCGAGGCCGGTGGCCACGAGCCAGTCCATGCGCAGGAACGCGCCTCCGTTCCAGAGGTAGTCGAACGTCAGGCCCGTTCCGAGCACCACGAGCGAGAGCAGGAGCTTGGTCCGGCCGAAGACGTGTCCGACCGCGGCGAAGAGCAGCGCGAGCAGGACGAGATCGACGGCCGCGAACACGCGGAGCCCGACGGGAGTCACGGGAACCACGCGCTCGACGGCCTGGGCGACGAAGGTGAACGTCGGCGTTCCGTTGTACCCGTGGTCGCGCAGGATCCGGATGAGCTGGTTCTCGGGCATCGCATCGACCATCACGCCGAGGTCGTGCTCGAAGGACTCGAGGCGCGGTCGCGAGAAGGGCGCGAGCACCTCGTCCTCGCGGATCCAGGCGTCGGCGACGGAGACGAGCCTGCCGGTGCGGAGGTCGCGTAGCAGCGTCGGCATCGGCTGGTCCGGTCGGATCCGGCGCGAGGCGACGAATCCGGCCTCGTAGAGCCCGTAGTAGCCGAGCTCCGGGAAGTACTTCGTGCCGAGCACGTAGTGGAACTGCTCCCACGCGTGGACGAAGCGGTTGCCGTGTGCCGTGAGGAAGTTCGGATACGCGAGCGCCGAGACGATCCCGAGCGCGATCAAGAGCCGGTTCCGACGGCGCTCCGCGAGGCGATGGCCGAAGACGAGCCATGCGATGGCGGCGAGGCCGAGCACGGCTTTGGCGGCGAGAAGGTAGCGGGAGTCCAAGCCCGCGCACTCTGGCCCGTGGGCGCCGAAAGATCCATCGTCGAGGCGAGAGGAAGCACGAATGCCGTTCTCCCCGTCCCTGACCGAGCTGCGCGACGAGCTGCGCGCGATCGAAGACCTCGAGTCCGCCTGCGCTGTGCTCGAATGGGATCAGTCCACCTACATGCCCGAGGGCGGAGCGGAAGGCCGGGCGCGCACGCTCTCGCTCCTCGCCGAGCTCGCCCACCTGCGTCTCGTCTCGGATCGGGTCGCGGACCTGCTCCGCGCCGCCGGGACCTTCGCGGAGCGCGACGACCTGGACGGCGCGCTCGTGCGGCGCGCGCGGCGCAAGCACGACCGGGCGAAGCGCCTCCCGGCCGCGCTCGTGCGGGAGAGCAAGCAGCACTCGGCGGCCTCCTACGTCGCCTGGACGCGGGCCCGCCCCACCGGCGACTTCGCGACGATGCGGCCCTACCTCGAGAAGAGCCTCGAGCTCTCGAAGCGCATCGCGGACCACCATCCGGAGGCGTCGCACGTGCTCGATCCCTTCGTGGACGAGCAGGATCCGGGGATGACGACGGCCACGGTGGCGGAGCTCTTCGCCGAGCTCCGGGCCGCCCTCGTGCCGCTCGTCGAGCGGATCACGAGCCTCCCGCCCGTCGACGACTCGATCCTGCGTCGACGCGTTCCCGCCGAGAAGCAGCTCGCGTTCTCCCGCGAGATCGCGGAGGCGCTCGGCTACGACCCCACGCGCGGTCGCATCGACGAGACCCATCATCCGTTCATGACGCGCTTCCACGCGGGCGACGTGCGCATCACGACGCGCGTGCGGGAGGACGACCCGATCGACTGTCTCTTCAGCACCATCCACGAAGTGGGGCACGCGCTCTACGAGCTCGGCATCGACGAAGAGCTCGACGGCTCGCCGCTCGGTCACGGCGCCTCCGCCGGCATCCACGAGAGCCAGAGCCGGCTCTACGAGAACTTCGTCGCGCGGAGCCTCCCGTTCTGGCGACACGTGTATCCGCGGATGCAGGCGGCCTTCGCACCGGCCTTCGACGACGTTCCGCTCGAAGCCTTCCAGCGCGCGCTCCGGCGGGTGGAGCGTTCGCTGATTCGCACGGAGGCGGACGAAGTGACGTACAACCTGCACGTCATGCTCCGCTTCGATCTGGAGAAAGCCCTCCTCGAGGGAGCGCTCTCCGTGGCGGACCTACCGGAAGCCTGGAACGCGAGGATGGAGAGCGACCTCGGGGTGCGGCCGACGAGCCCGCGCGAGGGCGTCCTCCAGGACGTGCATTGGTACTGCACGACGTTCGGCGGGACCTTCCAGGGCTACACGCTCGGGAACCTCTTCGCGGCGCAGTGCCATGCGACGGCCCGTGACGCGATCCCCGACCTCGACGAGCGCCTCGCGCGCGGGGATTTCGCGACCCTGCGCAGATGGCTCGGTGACCACGTGCACCGTCCGGGGGCCGTGTACGACCCGGCCGCACTGATCGAACGCGTGAGCGGTCGATCGCTCGAGATCCGGCCTTTTCTTTCTCATCTCGAGGGCGAATACATTAGGTTGTAGGTCGTCTGGGTTCGAGAGATGCGTCGGTCGAAATGCGAGAAGTGCAATGCAGGTTGAGCGTGCCGCACGGCGCGACGTCGGTGGTGTGCTTGTTCTGCAAGGCCGAGAACGTCCTCGCGAGCCACCGCCCCTCGCGGCGCCCCACGGTCTCGAACGAGCTCGAAGCCGGCGATCCGGTGATGGTCCGCTGGAACGGCCGCTTCTGGCCCGCCGTCGTGCAGGCGCCCGCCCACGAAGGCTTCTTCCACATCCGCTACGAGGGCTGTAGCGACAACTGGGACGAAGTGGTCGAACGCGCACGGATCCGCGCGCGCACGCCAGCCGAGCTCCTGCCCCACGAGCTCCGGTCCTCGCCACGGAGCCGAGCGCCGCTCTATGCGACGATGGCCGGCGTCGTGGCGGTCGCCGGTGCGGCGTTGCTCCTCCTGATGGCGTCGAGCGCCCCCTCCACGTCTTCGGCGGATACGGAGGTGGTCGCGCAGGCGCCTGCGCCCGCCGCCCCCGCGGAGCCTCCGCCCGCGAATCCCCTCGAGGCGAACACGGTCGTGGTTCCGCTCGCGCGCGACACCCCGCTCGACCTCTGCCTCTCGGTCGAGGTCCGCTGGGGCCGGGATTGGTGGAAGTCGACGATCGTCGGCGAGAACCCGGACGGGACCGTCCGTGTGCACTACCTCGGCTGGTCCGACGCGTTCGACGAGAACGTGCCGCGCGACCGGATCCGCGTGCGGATCCCGCGGGACGCGGCCCGCTGAGCGCTCAGCCCGGGACCTTCTCGAGCCAGGCGACGAGCTCCACGTGCGGAGTCTCGGGCAGGGTGTCGTAGGCGGCGATGCGGACCAGGCGATAGGGTCCCGTCGGCGCGAGCAGGATCGCGAGATCGCGGACGAGCGCCTCCGGATGGCAGCTCATCACGTGCACGCGGGGCGCACCGAGCCGCACGAGCGACGCGGCCGCGTCCGGGCCGAGACCCCCGCGGGGGGGGTTCGCGACGACGAGGTCGGGATGGCGGTCCGGATGCTCCGGAGCCGCGAGGCGTTCCTCGAGGAAGCGCTCCGTCGAGACCGCCGGAACCCCGAGCGTCCGTGCGCTCTCGGGGTAGCTCTCGGCCGGTGCCACGCGCGCGAAGCTCCGGCGCAGGAGCGCCGTCGTCACACCGGCGCCGGCGTAGAGATCGAGCGCGAGGCCTCCCGTCAGCGTCGCCCCATCGGGGCCGCGGACGAGGTCCTCGTAGGCGCGAGCGGCGACGCTCGGGTTCGGCTGGAGGAAGCCGAGAGGTCCGACGTGCGCTTCCACGCCTCCGAGCAGGAGCTCGAGGTGCTCGATGCCGCGGAGCATTCGGACGTCCTCGCCCCTCACGGCATTCCCCCGGCCCGACTGGACGGCGTGGGCGACCCCGTCCGCGCGCGAGAGGAGCTCGGGGAGGACCTTCGCGGCCGGGCTCTCGGCGGCCGACGTCACGAGGGTGACCAGCACCCGCTCGCCGTCCGTCTTGAGCCAGACGTAGCGGAGATCCCCCTGCCCCGTGCCCTCGTCGTAGGGGATGACGCGCGCGTCGGTCGCGACGCGCGCGAGCTCGTCTGCCGCCTCGCGAATCCGGGGGTGATCGACGAGGCAGCCCTCCATGTCGGCCACGCGATGGGTGCCGCGGATGTAGCTCCCGAGGACGAGCCGGCCGCGCTGGGTGGCGACGACGCGCTTGCTCGAGAAACGGTAGCCGAGCGCCTCGCCGTGGACGAGGGCCCCGACCTCGAGGCCGAAGCGCGAGGCGAGCATCGCCCGCTTCGCCTCGCGCTGCGCCTCGGGAGCGAGGGCCGAGAGCGCGCAGCCGCCGCACCGACCGCCCGCCGCGATGTCCTGCGGACACGGGGGCTCGCGTCGCCCCGGCGCGCTCGATCGCAGCTCGAGGAGACGAGCATGGGCCCGCGGATGATGCCGCGAAACGGCCTCGATCCGGACGAGGGCCGTCTCGCCGGGGAAGACCCCGGGGACCCGGACCTCCCGGCCGTCGACGGGGCCGACACCCTCCCCTTCGGGGGTGACGTTCTCGATCCTCAGCTCGACCCGGTCTCCGACGCGCATGGGCCAGTCGTAGCAGAGAGGGGAGGCCGACGAAATTGCTGCGGCCCAGGGCTCCGCTTGCCACAATGCGGGCGCCATGCGGCTCGCGACGTTGCTCGGCCCGGATCTGAAGGCCGCCCTCGAGCAGGATCCGGAGGCCCTCAAGGAGGCCCTCCAGGACTTCCACGAGGAAGACGTCGCCGAGATCCTGGAGGGCCTCGAGGACGAACAGGCCCTCGCCCTGATGCGCATCCTGCCGGCCGACGTGGCGGCGGCGGTGCTCGAGCGGCTGCCGACCGAGCGCCGGATCGAGATCTTCGAGGACCTCGACCGCGATCGGGCGGTCGAGGTCTTCAGCGAGATGTCGCCGGACGATCGCGTCGACGTCGTCCAGGAGCTCGGCGAGGAGGCCGCGGAAGAGCTGATCAGCGATCTCGCGCGGTCCGAGCCCGAGGTCGCCCACGAGCTCCGCGAGCTCGCGGCCTACGCCCCCGAGACGGCCGGCGGACGCATGACGACCGAGTACGTCGCCCTCCTCCCCGAGACGAAGGTCTGGGAGGCGGTCGAAGACGTGCGACGCGTCGGGCGCGAAGGCGCCGAGATGCTCTACTACGTCTACGTCCTCGGCTTCGGGAAGAAGCTGCTCGGCGTGCTCTCGCTGCGCGACCTCATCCTCTCGGAGCCCGGCCAGACCCTCGCCGACATCATGACCGAGAAGGTCGTCACGGTGGGTCCGCTCGACGACCAGGAGAAGGTCGCCCAGGTCATCGCTCGCTACGACCTGCACGCGGTGCCGGTCGTGGACGACCAGCACGTCCTGCTCGGCGTGGTCACGGTCGACGACGTCGTCGACGTCGTCATCGAGGAGGCCACCGAGGACGCGCAGCTCATGGGCGGCGTCGTGCCGCTCGAAGACTCCTACTTCGCCACGTCGCTGCCCGAATTCGTGTGGAAGCGCGGCGCGTGGCTCGTGCTCCTCTTCCTCGGCCAGATGCTCACGGCGACGGTGATGGAGAACAACCGCCGGATGCTCGAGTCGGCGGTGGAGCTCGTGCTCTTCGTCCCGCTCATCATCGCATCGGGCGGCAACGCCGGCTCCCAGTCGTCCTCGCTCCTGATCCGCGCGCTGGCCGTCGGCGAGGTCCGACCCGCGGATTGGTGGAAGGTCCTGCTCCGCGAGCTCGGCGTCGGCATCTCGCTCGGCATCGGGCTCGGCCTGCTCGGCTTCGTGCGGGCGGTGCTCACGGGCCACGAGATCGAGCCGCTGCGGCTCGCCGGTGCGGTCGCGGCGAGCATCGTCTCGGTCGTGACGCTCGCCAGCATGGTGGGCTCGCTCCTGCCCATGCTCATCAAGCGCCTCGGGCTCGATCCGGCGGTCTCCTCGACGCCCTTCATCGCGTCGGTGACGGACGTCTTCGGCCTGGTCGTCTACTTCCAGGTCGCGCGAGCCGTGCTCGACATCGCGCGCTGAGGGCTCGGCGCCGACACGGGGCGCTGCGCGCGCCGAGCCGCGCTGGTACGCTGCACGCGTGACGACACCCGCACGCGCCGACCTCTTCCTGCCGCCCGATTGGCTCGGGACGGAGACCGAGGACGGCCTCGTCTTCACGCGTTTCCGCGACGCCGCCTCGTTGCGGGTGCAAGGGTCGGTGGCTCCCCTCGTGCGCGCGGGCACCGACACGCGCGCCCCGCTCCTGCGCACGCTCGCGGCGGTCGAGCCCCTCCTCGCCGAGCTCCTCGACGACCTCGCGCGCCACGGTGCACCGGCGCCCCCGACCCGGGATCGACTCCTGCGGAGCACCGGCTACGACACGCTCTTCCTCGAGCTGACCGCCCGGTGCAACGAGCGCTGCGTCCACTGCTACGCCGAGTCCTCCCCCGAACGCACGGAGGTGCTCGAGATCGAGCTCGTGGAGAGCGTCGTCGCGGACGCGGCCCGGCTCGGGTATCGGCGCATCCAGCTCACGGGCGGCGATCCGCTGATCAGCCCGACCTTCCTGCGGGCCGCGCGTGCCGTCCACGCGGCCGGCGTGCCGATCCTCGAGGTCTATACGAACGGTCTCGGCCTCCGGGACGAGCTCCTCGACGAGCTCGTGACCTTGGAAGCGGCGCTCGCCTTCTCGTTCTACTCGAGCGAGCCCGCGATCCACGACGCGATCACGCGTACCCCCGGGAGCTCGGAGCGGACGCTCCGCGCGATCGACCGGACGGTCGAGCGGGGACTCCCGGTTCGCGCCTCGATCGTCGTCACGGCCTCGAACGCCGCCACCGTGGCGTCGACCGTCGAGGCCTTGGAGGCGCACGGTGTCCCCGAGGGGGCGATCGCGGTGATCGGGGAGCATTCCGTCGGGCGGGGGCGGTACGCGGAGCCCACCGAGCCCTCCTCCGCCTCGGAGCGCTCGGCCGCGAGAGCGCATGCCACCACGGCCGGCGACTTCGCGGGGAAGCTCGCCGTCGCCTCGGACGGCAGCGTGCTGCCCTGCATCTTCGCGCGGGACCTCCCGCTCGGGAACGTCCGGAGTGCGAGCCTTCACGACATCGTGACGGCGAAGGTCCCGATCGCGATCGACGTCGAGCGCTGGCTCGCCTCGAACGAGGCCCTGGCCCCTTCCCTCTCGTGCGCGGACTGCCGTCTCGTCCGCGGCGCCCTCGGCCGGGCGACCCTGCCCCTCGTCGCCCAAGCCCATCCCGGCTATCCTGGGATGCGTGGCTGACGAGGGTGCGAGCGACCGCGAGGAACGGAAGCGTAGGGCGCGGCGAGCGCTCCTACGAGCAGCTGTCTATGCGGCTCCGCTCGTCGTGTCGGAGCTGACCGTGGACCATGCCTTCGCCCAGACGCGGCGCTCCTGCGGTCCTTCGGGCCGCCCCCCGTGCCGTCGCTCCTGCGGACCGTGCAAATGAGCGACGCTACGCCCCCCGGCGTCGATGAGGACGCCTTCGAGCGGATCCCCTTCGCGGCCCCCACGCAGGTCCACGAGGTGCCGGAGACGGGCGAAGCCGTGCTGCAGGGCCTCGCGTCGGGGACGATCCTCGTCGTCAACCCGATCGGCTCCGCCATCTTCACGCTCGTCGACGGCCAACGGAACGTCCGCGAGATCGCCGCGTTCGTCGCGGAGACGCTCGACGCCCCTCGCGCCCAGGTCGAGGAGGACGTGGTGGTCTTCCTCGACCGGCTCGTGGCGTCGGGCCTCGTGAGCTGGGCGCGGGGCTGAGATCGGTTCCGGTGCGATCGAACGCGACGTCCGTCAGAACGTCGCGTCGAGCTGCAGCATCGCGTACGTGAGGCCGCGCCGGAAATCGTAGTGCGTCGGGTACGGGGCCGAGCGCTTGTCGTCCGGCCCCTGGAACGTCTGCGCGATCTGGAGCTGGATCTTGAACGCGTGGCCGTTGAGGTAGTAGTTCACGCCTCCCGAGAGCGTGCGCCCCGCGTTGTTCACGAAGGACACGAGCTGCGGATCGGTCGACCACGGCGTGCGGAGCTCGTCGAAGCGGCTCCAGAGCTCGAAGCGCTTCGGGAAGTAGTAGCTCGCCTGCACGAGGTAACCGAGCGCGCGCCTCGAGTACTCCATCGTCGGCGTGCCCGACGAGGGCGTGTAGAGCTCGCGGAACTGGGGCGCGTACCGCATGACGACCTCGCCCATGAACGCGAAGCCGCGGTACTTGAAGACCACGTCCGACTCCGCCCAGACGTAGTCGGGTCGGAGCTGGTAGTAGGCCTCGCCCGTCGTGCCGCGCGTGCGGACGGAGTTCTGGTCGTAGGCCGTCGCCACGCCGACGAGGAGCTTCGGCGTGCGCGTGCGCGTGAGGTCGCCCTCGGCGTCCTCGTCGAACGAGCCGAAGGGCCGGTAGGAGAAGCGCGCCGTGTAGAGGAAGCCGAAGCGATCGCCCGTGAGCCCCTTGCCCGCCGTGGGATAGAAGCCGACGCGGTTCCGGCCTTCGCCTCCGAAGAGGCCGAGCGCGTAGCCGTAGCGCCCGCCGCGGCCGAGGAAGTCGTTCGAGTAGATCGAGATGCCGACGTCGCGATCGAGGGTCATCTCGGCGACCATCGCGGTGCGGTCGACGGTCTGGAGCGCGAACTCCCGGATGGTCCGGGCCCGATCGAAGGGGACGAAGTACTGACCGACCTTGATCGAGAAATCGCGCGAGCGCGTGAAGTCGAAGAACGCGTCGTAGATCGGCGAGAAGCTCGTCTTCTCGAAGTCGCTCGGACCGAACGCGAGCTGGATGCCGTAGCGGATGTTGCGGTTGATCACGTGACCGAGCATCCACAGGCGGAGCGTCTTGATCTGGATCTCGTTGCGCGGCGAATGCTGCGGATCGTAGACGTCGTCGTCGAGCACGAGCGTGTCGCGGAGCTGGATGCGCGGACGGATCGTGAGCGCGAACGCGTCGCCCGTCGTCGCCGTGAAGCCCTGCCCGGGCCGCGCGGTGAACGTCAGTCGGCTCGCGTCCGACGTCGATGCGCTCGGCGGAGCGGCGGGCGCCGGTGTGGGTGGGACCGGCGCCTGTGGAATGGCGGGCGCCGGCTCGATCGGCGCCGGTGTCTGGGCGCTCGCCACGGAGCCGCCGAGGACGGCGCAGACGACGGCGACTGCGAGGGGGGACGTGAGGACGGACGGGGGCACTCGCGTGCCCGCATCGCCAAGGGGGAGGCGGCGGGACGACATGGATGTCTACTCGTGGGTGGGTGGTTTCGGTCGAGCGCTCGTGTCGCGGTCGGCCAAGAGCGCGGGACGAGCGTGTCGATTCGGTGGGAGCGGTCTCAGCTCTCGTCGCGTGCGCGGAATCGGCTCCAGTCGATGCCCATCTTCCGCATGCGCGATCGCAACGTGTGGGGGTTGATGCCGAGGAGATCGGCGGCGCCTCCGGGGCCCTCGATGCGGCCTCGCGTGCGCTCGAGCGCCTTCGCGATGTGGTGGCTCATCGCTTCGTCGAGCGTGGGGAAGCGCTCTTCGACGGGTGGGGGCGGCGGAGGCCTCTCCGTCGACCGCGCGGGTCCGGCGCCCGGATCGCGGGCTCCGCCGCCGAGCGCTCCGCGCACGTCGAGCTTCCGCCCGTCGCCGAGGATCGCCGCACGCTCGATGACGGAGGCGAGCTCGCGCACGTTGCCGGGCCAGTCGTAGGCGAGCAGGAGACTCACGTCGACGGGCGACGGGACGAGCGGAACACCGCCGAGACGAAGGCCCGCCTTCGCCGCGAAATGCGCCGCGAGCGCCGGGATGTCCTCGCGTCGCTCGCGGAGCGCCGGGAGGTACACGGGGAAGACGCTGATGCGGTACCAGAGGTCCTCGCGGAACTGGCCCGCCTCGACCATCGACGCGAGGTCGCGATGGGTCGCCGCGACGATGCGCACGTCGACGGAGATCGAGCGGTGTCCGCCGACGCGCTCGAGCGTTCCCTCCTGGAGCACGCGCAGGAGCCTCACCTGCGCGGCCGCAGGGAGCTCGCCGATCTCGTCGAGGAAGAGCGTGCCGCCGTCGGCGCGCTCGAACCAGCCCTTCCGCGTGCCGGTGGCGCCGGTGAAGCTGCCTCGTTCGTGACCGAAGAGCTCGGAGTCGATGAGCTCGGGCGGGATGGCGCCGCAGTTCACGCGCACGACCGGACCGTTCGCCCGACGCGAGCGCGCGTGGATCGAGCGCGCGAGGACCTCCTTTCCGGAGCCCGTCTCGCCGAGGATCAGCACCGTCGCATCCGTCGGCGCCACCTGCTCCACGCGCTCCATCACGGAGCGCAGGCCGGACGATTCGCCGACGATGGCCTCGCTGATCTCCTGGCGATCGAGGCGCGTGAGGAGCGCCTGGCGATCGGCCTCGGCGGCCTCGCGGAGGCGCGCCGTCTCGTGCACGCGGCGGTCGTTCTCGAGCGCCACGGCGAAGGGCTCGAGGAGCCTCCCGGCGCGCTCGATCTCGATCTCGGTGAACGGCTCGCCCGAGGTCCGGACGAGCACGAGGATCCCCTCGGGCGTGTCTTCGTGCACGAGCGGGCCGGCGACGAACGAGCCACGGAGCCCGTGCGGCACGGCGCTCGTCATGGGGGCCACGCGGAGCCTGGCGTTGCCCGAGACCGGCTCCCCCTCCCGGCACCACGAGAGGAGCTCCTCCATCTCGCGCGGGCTCGGATTCGAGGCCGCGTGCTCGGGCTCGATCGCGCCCCGGCCCCGCCCCACGGCGACGCTCTGCACGCGCGACGCCTTGAGGTCGAGGCGACGGACGATGAGGAGGTCGACGGGAAGGAGATCGAGGAGCCGAGGCATGATGCTCTCGACGAACTCGCCGATCTCGATGTGTCTCGAGGCTTCACGCCAGACTTCGGTCTCGAGCTGCATGGGAACCGAGGGGGGTGGGCGGGGGGTGGAGGGGAGGAGAGGCTCAGGGATCGAGCGCGAGGCTCGCCGACGTCGCGGCGGGCGGAGGAACGGAGGCCGCGGTGACCACCGGGGGCGCGCCCGGGCGGCCCTCCGTCTCGACCGGGTACACCCGGCCGAGCGTCACCTCGATGTCGATCCGGCTGCCGGCCTCCATGCCGCGCACGAGGCTGCTGCGCCGCGGGAAGTGCGCCGTGATCGGGAAGCCTCCGTCGAGGACGGCCTCGACCTTCACGCGATCGCCGAGGGCGACGATGCGCGAGACGGTCGCGATGCCGGGATTCTCCAGGATGAACTTCATGTCGTAGGAGCGGACGACGAGCCGTCCCTTCCCACGGAAGCCTGTGTCGTGGACGCCGACGCGGAGCGGCCCGACCGTGGCGATCCCGTCCTCGACGGTGGTGTCGAAGACGTTCGCGTCGCCGACGAAGCGCGCGACGAATTCGGTCGCCGGACGGTCGAGGATCTCGACGGGAGCGCCCATCTGCTCGACCTTGCCCCCGCGGATCACGAGGACCTTGTCGGCCACGGCGAAGGCCTCCTCCTGATCGTGCGTGACGAACATCGACGTCACGCCGACCTCGTCGTGCAGGCGGCGGAGCCACTGGCGGAGCTCCTCGCGGACCTTCGCGTCGACGGCTCCGAAGGGCTCGTCGAGCAGGAGGATCTTCGGCTCCGGCGCGAGCGCACGCGCGAGGGCGACGCGCTGACGCTGGCCGCCGGAGAGCTGCGCCGGGTAGCGCTTGCCGAGCCCCTCGAGGCTCGTGAGCTTCAGCATCTCGGCGACGCGCGCCTCGATGCGCGACTTGTCGACCTTCCGAGCCCGGAGGCCGAACGCGATGTTGTCGGCCACCGTCATGTGGCGGAAGAGCGCGTAGTGCTGGAAGACGAAGCCGATCGCCCGCTCGCGCGGATCGAGGTGGTCCGCCGGCTCCCCGTCGAAGAGGATCGTGCCGGAGTCGGAGGTCTCGAGCCCCGCGAGGATGCGGAGGATCGTGCTCTTGCCGCTGCCCGAGGGCCCGAGGAGGGCGACGAGGGAGCCGTCCTCGACGTCGAAGCCGACGTCGTCCACCGCATGGAACGAGCCGAAGCGCTTCGAGAGGTTCCGAATCTGGATGTTCACGGGGTCTCCTCCTTCTGCCGGGCCCACTCGAGGAGCGCGAGGAGCAGCAGGCTGATCGCCGCGAGCGCCGCGGCGACCGCGTAGGCGGTCAGGTCCTGGCGCTCTTCGAGCGCGTCGTGGACGAGGGTCGTCGCGGTCTGGGTCACACCCGCGATGCTGCCCCCGAGGATGAGCACGGCACCGAATTCGCCGAGCGCACGGGCGGTCGTCATGAGGACGCCGTAGCCGATCGCGTAGCGGAGGTTCGGCAGGGTCACGAGGAGGAAGGTCATCACCGGGGAGGCGCCGAGCGTGCGCGCGGCCTCCTCCTCGCTCGTGCCGATCTCCTCGAGCACGTAGACGACCTCCCGCATGGTGTAGGGGAGCGTCACGAAGAGCGTCGCGAGCGCCATGCCGGGGAAGGCGAAGACGACCTGCACGCCCATCTCGGCCGTCAGCGGCTCGAGCCAGCCGTCGCGCCCGAAGAGGAGGATGAAGGCGAGGCCGATCATCACGGGGGAGACCGCGAGCGGCAGATCCGAGAGCGAGTCGAGCAGCGCTCGCCCGGGGAAGCGATGGCGCGCGACGACGTAGCCGGCGCCGACGCCGAGCACGCCGTTCAGCACCGCGGCGATCCCGGCGAGCGCGAGGGAGCGCTCGAGCGCGCCTCGGAGCAGCCCGACGTCGATACGCTCGGCGGTGTCGGCCGTCGCGGCGGTCACGGCCTCGACGACGAGGGCCGCCACGGGCGCGATCAGGACGACGCCGAGGTAGGCGAAGACGATCACCGAGAGCAGGACCTTCGGGCCCTTCTCGTCGATCGTGTTCCGGAGATCAGCCATGGCGACCTCCGACGTTCCGTTCGACGTAGCGGGCGACGGCGATCACGCCGCCGGCGATGCCGAAGAGCACGAGCGACATCGCGACGGCGGTGCCGGGCGAGCCGCTCTCGATCTCGCCGAAGATGTAGATCGGAGCCGTCAGCGTGCGATGGGGGATGTTGCCCGCGACGACCGCGATCGAGCCGAACTCCGCGAGCGAGCGCGCGAACGAGCGGATCGAGCCCGAGAGCGCCGCGGGCAGGAGGCCCGGGAGCACGACGCGCAGGAAGGTCATGGTCCGCGTCGCGCCGAGCATCTTCGCGGCCTCTTCCTCGGCGGGATCGAGCTCGAGGAGCACGGGCTCCACGGCGCGCACGACGAAGGGCAGGGTCACGAAGAGGAGCGCGAGCACGATGCCGCCGCGCGCGTAGACGATCGGATGATCGTGGGCCTCGAGGAAGCGACCGAGCGGCGACTCGGGACCGAAGAGGAGGATGATCATCAGGCCGGCGACGAGGGTCGGGACCGAGAGCGGGAGGTCGACGAGCCCCGAGAGGATCGAGCGGCCCGGGAACCGGTACCGGACGAGCACCCAGGCGGTCGCCGTGCCGAGCACGCCGTTCACGACGGCCGTGAGCAGCGCCGTGCCGAGCGAGAGCGAGAGCGCGTCCCGCGCGATCGGCGAGGAGAGCGCGTCGACGAACGCATGGCCTCCTTCGAGCCAGGCCTTCCGTACGAGCGCGAGCAACGGCAGACCGACGAGCACGCCGACGTACGCGAGGACGACGCCCCGCCCGGCGAGGCCGAGGGTGCCCGGGGCTCGGAGGTCGAAGCGCTGGGTGGTCATCGATTGCCCCGCGACGCGGTGACGGCGCGGTCGTAGGCAGCGTCGGCAGCGAAGATCGTGCGATCCGCACCGGCCCATCCGCCGAGGTCGTCGATGGTGAAGAGGTCCGTGACGGCGGGGAACTGCTGCGCGGTGGCGGTGGCCACGGCTTCGTTCACGGGACGGTAACCGTTGCGGGCGAAGATGCGCTGGGCCTCTTCCGTGACGAGGAAGGCGACGAAGGCCTCGGCGACGGCGCGCGTCCCGTTGCGGTCGACGTTGCGGTCGACGACGGCGACCGGGTTGTCGATGCGGATCGTCGAGCTCGGGACGACGTACTCGTAGGTCTGACCCTTCGAACGGCCGAGGATCACCTCGTTCTCGTAGGTGATCGCCACGTCGCCGGTGCCGCGCTCGAAGGTCAGCATCGAGTCACGCCCCGAGCGATCCATGATGCGCACGTGCGAGAGCACGTTCCCGAGCAGGCGCTCGGCCGCCGCCGGATCGTTCGCCGCGGCCGAGGTCTTGCCGCGGATCGCCGCGCCCCAGAGAGCCGCGACGTTCCACATCGCGCCACCGCTCGTGCGGACGTTCGGGGTGAGGACCTCGATGCCGTCCCGTGCGAGATCGTCCCAGCCGTGGACGCCCTTCGGATTGCCCTGCCGCACGGCGAGGACGACGACGGAGCGGGTCACCATGCCGCCGTACGCGTTGCCGCGATGGAAGTCGTGGGTGATGAGGCCCGCCTCGGCGACCTTCTGGATGTCCTGCTCGAGCGAGAGCGCCACGACGTCCGCGGGGAAGCCGCCAGCGACCGCGCGCGCCTGCGCGCCGCTGCCCTGGTACGACTCGCGCACCTCGACCTGTTGGCCTCCGTGCTCGGCGGCCCATTTGCGCCGGAACGCCTGGAGGATCTCCCCGTAGGCCTCGCGCGGCGTGGTGTACGCGGCGAGGGTGAGGGTCACGGACCGCGGCGCGGCCTGGGCCGGCTGGGCCCCTCCGCCACCGCCGGCCGGCGGCTCCGATCGACCTCCGCACGCTGCGGCCCCGACGGCCAGGAAGAGGGCGGAGAGAAGAAGAGCACGGAGCTCGGGAGAACGACCCACGACGACACCTCCAGGGGGGAAAGGTGCGGGTCTCTCGACCCACGGCCGGGCCCTGAGCAGGAGGCGTGCCAAGCATTATCGCATGGGTATTGGCGAGAACTTTTCGCCGAAACCGCCATTTCGGAGGCGTACCCATGACATGTCATGGCCAGGATGACGCATGGCCGCGTTATTTCACGGCGAAAACCCGTGACATGTCACGGGGCGGCCGCCAACGGTGGATCTTCGGCCCCGAGTCGCGGCGCGCCCCCTCGGTTCAGGCCCGCGAGAGCGAGCGTTCCGAGTGCCGGAGCGGTCGGGGCGGGCTCGCCGACCGCGCGACGAGGGTGACTCCGATCGGATCCCACGGCACCCCATCGAAGACCAGGAGGCTCGGACCGAGCTCGCGGTAGGAGGCCTCGGAGAGGAGCCCGAAGTCGACCTCGCGTGCCCCGTGGCGGATCGTGGCGAGCCCCTCGACCTCGACGAAGTCTCCGTCGCGGAGCTCGACGACGGTCCGGTCGGGAGGGAGGAGCCAGCGCCGCATGCGACCGAGCCAGCCGGGACGCGCGCTCAGCTCGAACGCATCCTCGTCGACGAGGGCGACCCCGGTCCCGTCCTCGATCAGGTAGCGGCCTCCCGCACGGTCGACCTCTGTCCGTTCCTCTCGAAAGGCCGCGGAGAGCGGGCTCCCGTAGGCGCCGAACGTGAGCCGGAAGAGGACGCCCGAGGCGAAGCGCGCGAGCTCCGACTTCCATGGAGGGACGGCGCCTTCGACCGCGCGCGCCTCGCGGGCCGCGAGCGGGCTCCCATCGGGTGCCGAGACGCCCTCCAGGAGCCGGACGCGGCCACGCACTCGGGCTCGGAAGGTCGCATGGGGATCGAGCTCGACGATCGGAGTGATCGGCATGTTCCTCCGGCGGGCTCGCCAATCGCGGATCACCTCCGGGAGAGTCACGACGAGCCCGATCGTCGCGAGGAGGCCCCGGAAGACGAACCTGGGAAGCTCGAGATGCGCGTTCCCGAACCGGTGGAGGAGGACGAACACCGCGAGCAGGAGGAGCAGGGCGAGACCCGGGCGGCGAGCCGGGCTCGACGTCATGCGCCCGAGCGCCTCGAAGCCGTTCTCGTCCCGCGTGCGTCCACCGCAGTCGATGCAGCCGCCGCCCGCGAGCCCGCGCGCGCCGCAGCGCTCGCACGTGAAGATCGTTCCCTGTCGCATGGCCGCACCTCAGGGACGAACGACCAGGGCTCGGCGGCCGTGCTCGAGCTGGGCGGCGCGCTCCTCGGCCCTCTCCTTCTTCGCGGCGAAGGCCTCGGGGTCCCGGCTGCGCTCGCGTCGCTCGAAGTCGACGGCGTGGTGGAAGACGAGGTCGTCCGCGTAGCGGCGTTCGAAGGCCGCGCCGCGATCGCGGCCGAGGAGGACGGCGTCCATGCCGGCCGTGCGCGAAGCATCGACGTGCGCGAGGAGGTGCGTGACCTCGGCCGGCGGCGTCTGGGCGAGGAAGAGCTCGAAGGCCGCGAGTCCGTCGCGGTATCCGAGGTGCTCTTCCGCTTCGCGGCGGGCCTCCGGCGAGCCCGAGCGCCCTTCGAGCCCGGCGATGAAGCCGCGGTAGCGGTCGTGGTGGTAGATCTGGTTCTCGCGCTCGCCGCGCTCGATGTCGTAGGCGGCCCCTTCGCGCAGGTACTCGAAGAGCACGGTGGCCTGCGACATCATGGCGAGACCGTGTCCGAGGGCTGGCGCGACGAGTCCGACGGCCTTCTCCGTCAACGTATCGTCCACGACCGCGCTCGCCACCGCCTCGAGCGGATCGAACGGCTCCATCGGCCGCGGCCTCCGCGTCGCCGACACTTCCTCCGGCGTGTGCAGCCTGGCCCGCACGTGCTCGTCGAGCGTCGGATGTCGACGCGCGTCGTGCGGCTCGTCGGAGTCGCCGGCGTGCTCCGGTCCCTCGGAGGAGACGGGCTCGTGGTCTACGGGGTAGTGCTGCGGATTCGGACGGGAGGAAATCGGCTCGGGCATCGGATGGTTCTCCTGATGCCGCGTGTTCGGCCTAACGCGCGCCGAGTTGCGCTCGAACGGACGTCGCGAGATGTCCTCCCCCTGCGTCAGGATAGTTGCCGCCTCACCTGAGACGAATCGAAGGGGGCTCGAAGGCAGCGAACGATGGCGGACTACAGCGAGGCATTTCGGGACCGGATGGTCCAGCGGATGACGGGCGATCGAGGGCTGACGGCGACGGCGCTCGCGAAGGAAGTGGGGGTTCCTCAGCCGACCCTGTCGCGCTGGCTGCGAGACGCGGCTACGGTTGCGGAAGTGGCGAAGAAGAAGAGCAGCAAGAAGGCGAAGGGCCCGGCGAGCGCTGCGTCTCGGCGACCGTCGGAGGTCGGGGCCGAAGACAAGGTTCGGCTCGTACGCGAGGCTTCGTCGCTGAACGAGGCGGAACTGGGCGCGTTCCTCCGCCGTGAGGGGCTCCATGAGGAGGACCTCGCGCGGTTTCGGGAAGAGGTGTGGAGCGCGGCTCTGACGAGCCTGTCTCCTCCGAAAAGGCCCCGAGCGAGCGAGGAGCAGAAGCGCATCAAGGAGCTCGAGCGGGACCTCAAGCGGAGTCAGGCGGCCCTCGCCGAGACCGCGGCGCTCCTGGTGCTGCGAAAAAAAGCGGTCGCCCTCTGGGGGGAAGAGGGCGAAGACACGTGACCCTGGACCGCGTCGAGGCTCTCTCCCTCCTCGACGAGGCGACGAAGAACGGATGCCGGCTCGTACCGGCGTGCCGCGAGCTCGGCCTGCATCCGCGCACGGTGCAGCGCTGGCGCGGGCTCGGTGCCGAGGTCGAAGACCGTCGCCGCGGCCCGAGCCGGCCCCCGTCGCATCAGCTCACGGCCGAGGAGCGCCGCGAGGTCCTCGAGGTGGCGACGTCGGTCGAGTTCCGCAACGTCTCCCCGAAGCAAATCGTGCCGAGGCTCGCTGACCGCGGCGTCTATCTGGCGTCGGAGTCGACGTTCTATCGGTTGCTCCACGTCGAGGGCCTGATGGCTCATCGCTCTGCAAGCCGACCGCGAACCGTCGTGCGCCCCGAGGAGCTCGTGGCCACGGGACCGAACCGCGTGTGGAGCTGGGACATAACCTACATTCCGTCGCCGGTGCGAGGGAAGTTCTACTACCTCTACCTCTTCCTCGACGTGTGGAGCCGCCGCATCATGAAGGCCGTCGTGCTCGAGGAAGAGAGCGCCGAGCACGCCGCGCGGTTGCTGCACCAAGCATGCGAGGAGCACGGAATCCTTCCCGGGACGCTGTTCGTCCACTCCGACAACGGCGGCCCGATGAAGGGCGCGACCATGCTCGCGACGATGCAGAACCTAGGCATCGTCCACTCGTTCAGCCGCCCGAGCGTGAGCAACGACAACCCGTACTCGGAGTCCTTGTTCCGGACCCTGAAGTACGGCCCCTCCTACCCGCGAAAGCCGTTCGCCAGCCTCGACGCGGCCTGGGCCTGGGTCGAGCGCTTCGTCGACTGGTACAACCACCGCCACCTGCACAGCGCCATCGGCTTCGTGACGCCCGACGACCGGCATCACGGTCGCGATGTCCCGAAGCTCCTCGCGCGGCGTGACGTCTACGAGGCCGCGCGTGCACGGCATCCGCGCCGGTGGGCTCGCTCCTCCCGTCGCTGGGATGCGCCCGCCACTGTGGCGCTCAACCCCATCCTCGAGTCGACCCGAGCTCGGGCGACGTCGGAGCTCCGCATCGGAGCTTCGTCGTCGACGAGCATGGTGCCGACGAACACTTCGCGCCGCCCGACCGGACGGCATCGGCACCACGCCGACGAAGCGACTGCTGCGTGAACATCAGGCGGCAACTCTCTTGACGCTCACCGTCCTCGACGTTACGGTTCCGTGAAAGTGCGCGACATGCCTGGTCGCGAACCGTACGCATCGTCAGGGTAGGAAGCGGACCCGACGCCTCATCGCCCATGCGCCCCGCCCAACACGACCTTCGACGCGGCTTCCGCGCGCTCGGAGCGGCCACCACCCTCGTCCGGATCGTGGACGTCGTGGCGGTCTTCGTGGTCTTGCGCATCCTACCGAACGACGCGATCGGCGAAGCCTCCGTGGCCTGGACGCTCGCGACCCTGCTCGAGGCCTGGAACGGTGCGGGCATCGGTCCGGCGCTCGTCCAGGCGCGGCGAGTGACGCGCGCCGACCTCGACTCCGCGTTCACGGCCGCGTCGCTCGCGGGCCTCGTGCTCTTCGGCGTCGCCGCCCTCCTCGGACCGATCGCGGCGCGGGCCTATGGGGATCCGAGGCTCGTCGTCTACCTGCCCGTCACGGGGACGAAGCTCCTCGCGCTCGGTCTCGCAGCCGTGCCTCTCGCGCGCCTCCAGCGCGCCCTCCGCTTCGAGGTCGTCGCGTCGCTGCAGGTGATCGCGACGCTCGTCTCGGCGATCGTCCGCGTCTCCGTCGCCCTCGCCGGCGGAGGCGCATTCGCCATCGTCCTCGCCCACGCATCGCACGGGATCGCGACGATGGTGGGCGTCTTCGTCCTCGCGCCGTTCCGTCCTCGGCTCCGACTCGAAGCGACGAGGCTGTGGCCGCTCTTCGCCTTCGGTGCGGCGACCTCGCTCCACGACACCGTCTACCAAGCCTACCGGAACGTCGACTTCCTCCTCGTCGGTCGTCTGCTCGGCCTCTCGGCGCTCGGCGTCTACCGGGTGATCTTCGACGTCGCGATGGAGCCCCTGATGGCGATCTCCGACGTGCTCACACGCACGGGCGCTCGTGTCTACTGCCGCCTCGTCGGGGATCCGCCTCGCCTCGCCGAGGCCGTCCGCTACACCTTCCGCACCCTCCTGCGGCTCCTCGGCCCGGTCGCGCTGCTGCTCATCCTCGCGCTCGGGGCCGTCCTCGACCTGCTCGGAGGTGATCGCTTCGACGAGGCGCTTCCCGCAGGCCGTCTGCTCGTCGTGGCGGCCTTCGTCCGTGCCCTCTTCCAGCTCGTGCCCGCGGTCTTCACGTCCGTGGGTCGTCCCGGGCTGTCGGTCGTGGCCGCCACCACGCTCCTCGTCTTGCTGTCGCTGGGCATCGGTGTCCCTCTCGCGCTCGTCGGCGAGCGCGCAGGCCTCCTCCCCGTGGCCCTCGCCTGGCTCGTCGCCCCCCTCGTCGTCGGTCTGGCGACGCTTCGACCCCTCAGGGATCTCGGTGCGATCGCGAGCGACGCATCCACGCCGCCCCCGCATCCCTCCTCGACCGGACATCCCGAGCTCGATCCCGCCTCGGAGCCCTCTCCATGATCTCCTTGGACTCGCAATCGCTTCGACTCTTCTTCCTCGCCAAGCGCCACTACACGAACCGCGATCTCCTCCACGATCGGTTCGGTCGCCTCTATCACCTGCCGCGCGCCCTCGCGAATCGAGGCGTGAGGACGACCGTGGCGGCGCTCGACTTCCGCTCGCTCTCCCCACGCATCGAGGTGGAGGACAACCTCGTCCTCCGTTCCCTGCCCTACTTCCGTCTGAACGCCCCCATCGTCGGCGCGCGTCTCCTCGCCATGGCGAAGGAGCAGCGTCCGGACGTCGTGATGGCGAGCGGCGACATCCAGATCGGCTACTACGGCCACCTGCTCGCGCGCGCCCTCGGCGTCCCCTTCGTCTTCGACGTCTACGACCACTACCCTTCGTTCGGCTCGAACCGCTGGCCGGGCGCCGATCGGGCCTTCCGCTCCGTCGCGCGCGAGGCCGACCTCGTCGTCACGGCGAGCCGGACCCTCGCCGCGTACCTCGCCGAGGATGCGAGGGCGACCCTCGTCGTCGAGAACGGCGTCGACCCGATGGTCTTCCATCCGCTGGACCGAGCCACGGCGCGCGCGTCGCTCGGCCTCGCGAGGAGCGCACGCTACGCAGGCTACTTCGGCACGATCGAGGATCGGCTGGGCGTCGACGCGCTCGTCGCCTCCGTGGAGAAGGTCCGGGCCCGGAGCGCCCCGGACCTCGAGCTCCTGCTCGCCGGCACGAACAACGCGCGACCCGCGCAGCTCGATCGTCCCTTCGTCCGCTACTTCGGCATGCGACCCCAGGGGCAGGTCCCGGGGCTCGTGGCCGCCTGCGACGTGCTGGTCGTGCCGTACCCGAACCATCCGCAGAACGACTTCAGCTGCGCCTGCAAGCTCGCGGAGTACATGGCCTGTGCGCGGCCCATCGCGGCCACCGACGTCGGGGAGGCGCGGAGGATGCTCCGCTCGACCGACGTCCCCCTCGCCCGCCCGGGAGACATCGACGACCTCGCTTCGCGGATCGAGGAGCAGCTCTCCACCCCGCGGCTCGCCGAGCTGCCGACCGAGCTCACCTGGCATTCGCTCGGCGACAAGCTGCACGGGGGCCTGACGGAGGTCGTGCGGTCGGCCCGGAATCGTCGGCTCGGAGGCTCGGCGAGCGGCGAACGTGCGAGGGGCGAGCGGGCCCCGATGGCGGGCCTCGGAGGGACGACCGCGACGTTCGTCCCCGGTCGCCCGCGTCCCGTCTGATCAGGCGACGGTCGCGGCCCGACGCCGCTGCGCGAGGTGATCGGCCACGCCGGCCGCGATCTGCTGGACCAGGTTGTAGGCCACGATCGCGAGCAGCACGTTCGGATGGTCGGCGAGCGTGCTCGACGCGAGCACGAGCCCCGAGCCGTTGTTGTTCATCCCGAGCGCGAACATCAGGGAGACGCGCTCGGGCTCCTCGGCGCCGACCGCCTCGCCCACCCAGCGACCGCACGCGAAGGCGGTGGCGCAGAGGAGGCCGACCGTCGCGAAGATGAGCGCGATGTAATCGAGATCCGGACGCCGGAGGACCTGCGGGAGGGCGACCGCCGCGTTCGCGTAGTTGAGGACCAGGATCACGCCCTGGTTCACGAGCTTCACCCAGGGCATCGCAGGCGCGAGGCGCTCCGGGCCCGCGAGCGTCCGGATCGTGATGCCGAGGAGCGAAGGCACCACGACCGCGAGCGCGAGGAAGAGCTGCGTGCCACCGCCCGCCAGCTCGACGAGATCGTCCGAGTAGTCCCCCGACGTCACGGCCGCGATCGCGTGGAAGCCGAGCGGCGTGAGCAGCGGCGAGAGGAGCGTCGAGGCGAGCACGAGGCCGACGCTGAGGGCGAGGTTCCCCTCGGCGTTCTGCGACCACGCGGTCGAGGAGCCGGCGATCGGCATCGCCCCGACGATCGCGAGGCCGACGAGGAGGTTCTGCACCTCGTCGTGGTCGGTCCAGACGTGGAGCACGGCCGCCGCGGCGAGCGTGAAGACGAGCGGCAGGGCCGAGTTGGCGAAGAGACCCGCGAGCGCCGCCTTCGGACGCCCGGCGAGCTTCCGGATCTCGGCCGCGTTCACGCCGAGCGAGGCGTTCAGCAGCAGGACGGCGAGCAGGAGCGTGGGCGCCGTCAGCGCGAGGCTCGAGCCCGCGGCGTGGATCGTGCCGGCCGAGAGGGCACGCAGGGCGAGGCCGGGACCCGGCACGACGATCGCGAGCGCGTAGGTGCCGAGCAGCACCCAGACGAGCTTCTCCTGGATCGCGTGATGCAGACGGACGACGGGGCTCGACGAGGCGTTCATCCACCCAGCGTGGACCGTCCTCGCCACGGGCTCATCGCGGCACCTGACGCCGCCGCAAGGAGCGGAGGCTCAGAAGCGCAGGAAGCCGACGGTCAGCACGAGCGAGTGGATCTTCTGGCTGTTCGACAGGAACGACTCGTGGAACTGCACGGCGATCGGGATGCCCCACCGCGCGCGCGCGCCGGGGAGCGGGATGATCAGCGCGAGCCGGGCCGCGATCGCCGGATTCGTCTGCCGGCTCGAGGTCGAGCAGACCGCCCCGGTGGCGTCGCAGGTCGCGAACTGTCCGATGTCGACGCCGCCGCCCGCGCCGAGCTGGAAGAAGCGACCGAGCGTGAAGTCGACCATGGCGAGCTGCGGGAAGAACACGAAGCCGCCGACCGAGGTGTTGTTCGAGGCCCACCCCTCGGCCATCAGCGCGGTCTGGTAGTAGATCGCGAAGAGGTCGCCGGCTTGGTAGCCGAGCTGGAGGTCGAGCTGGAAGGCCGCGCCGGCCGAGTCGCCGAGCACGGCACCGACGCCCGTCTCGAGCCCGAGACGCATGCGATGGGGCGCGCCCGCCGAGAGGCCTCCCGCGTGCGCGGTCGACGTCGGTGCGGTGGCGAGGGTGGCGAGGAGCGCGAGCGCGGGGAGCGTCGCCGACCGGAGCGAGGCGAGGGAGCGAGCCATCCCCGGAAGCTACCCAGCGGGGATCTCCCCCGCAAGGCGCGGAGACTCGGGATTCCCCGGCTTTTCCGGCGCACCGCGGCCCACGGGAGCCTCCGCCCCCGATGTGTCATGCTCGGCCCGGATCCCGGGCCCGCGCCCCCACGCGCCGAGGCCCCCAAGACCTCACGAGAGAGCCATGAGCGAGTTCCAGTACCAGGACATGCTTCCCCTCGGGAAGGACGAGACCCCCTACCGCCTCCTCACGAAGGACTTCGTCTCCACCTTCGAGGCCGGCGGCCGCACCTTCCTGAAGGTCGAGCCCGAGGCGCTCACGCTCCTCGCGCGCGAGGCGATGCGCGACATCGCCCACCTGCTCCGTCCGGGCCACCTCGCGCAGCTCCGGAAGATCCTCGACGATCCCGAGGCCTCGCCGAACGACAAGTTCGTCGCCCTCGACCTCCTCAAGAACGCGAGCATCGCGGCGGGCGGCGTCCTCCCGATGTGCCAGGACACCGGCACCGCGATCGTGATGGGCAAGAAGGGCCAGCTCGTCTTCACCGGCGCGAACGACGAAGCGGCGCTCTCGAAGGGCGTCTACGAGACGTACTTCACCTCGAACCTCCGCTACTCGCAGCTCGCCCCGCTCGACATGTACAAGGAGGTCAACACCGGCAACAACCTCCCCGCGCAGATCGAGCTCTACGCGACCGAGGGCGATGCCTACAAGTTCCTCTTCATGGCGAAGGGAGGCGGCTCGGCGAACAAGAGCTACCTGTACCAGGAGACGAAGGCGCTCCTGAACCCCGACTCGCTGATGAAGTTCCTCGACAAGAACCTCCGCGGGCTCGGAACGGCGGCCTGTCCGCCCTACCACCTCGCCATCGTCATCGGCGGAACCTCGGCGGAGTACGCGCTCAAGGTCGCGAAGTACGCGTCGGCTCGCTACCTCGACACGCTGCCGACGGACGGCAACAAGCTCGGCCGCGGCTTCCGCGACGTCGAGCTCGAGGCGAAGGTGCTGAAGCTGACGCAGGACTTCGGCATCGGCGCGCAGTTCGGCGGCAAGTACTTCTGCCACGACGTCCGCGTGATCCGCCTGCCGCGTCACGGGGCGTCCTGCCCCGTCGCCATCGCCGTCTCGTGCTCGGCCGACCGGCAATGCCTCGGAAAGATCACGAAGGACGGCGTCTTCCTCGAGCAGCTCGAGCACGATCCGGCGCACTACCTCCCGGACGTCACCGACGATCACCTCTCGAAGGGCGAGGTCGTGAAGATCGACCTGAGCCGCCCGATGAGCGAGATCCGCGAGACGCTCTCGAAGTATCCGGTGAAGACGCGCCTCTCGCTCACGGGCCCGATGATCGTCGCGCGCGACATCGCGCACGCGAAGATCAAGGAGCGCCTCGATGCCGGCGAGGGCATGCCCCAGTACATGAAGGACTACATGGTCTACTACGCGGGCCCCGCGAAGACGCCGACGGGCATGGCGTCGGGCTCGTTCGGTCCGACCACGGCCGGCCGCATGGACGCGTACGTCGACCTCTTCCAGGCGAACGGCGGCTCGATGGTCATGCTCGCGAAGGGCAACCGGAGCCCGCAGGTCACGGCCGCGTGCAAGGCGCACGGCGGCTTCTACCTCGGCTCGATCGGCGGCCCGGCGGCCCGCCTCGCGCAGGACTGCATCAAGAAGGTCGAGGTCCTCGAGTACCCGGAGCTCGGCATGGAGGCCGTGTGGAAGATCGACGTCGTCGACTTCCCCGCGTTCATCGTCGTCGACGACAAGGGCAACGACTTCTTCGACGCGTTCCAGCCGGGCAAGAGCCTGCCCGTCGCGCGCTGATCGCCGGAGGCGGGCGTTCCGTGTAGGGAACGCTCGCCGGTCTTGGCGCGGGGAGCCCGACGTGCTTATCTGCCGAATGGGGCAGGTCCTTCGTGACCTGCCCCACCTCGGAACGAAAGGACTCCCTGGATGACGAAGCGACTCCTTCCCTTCGTGTTCGCCCTCGCCCTCGGCGCGACCGCGTGTGGACCCAACACCTACCGCGTGGCGGGTGCCAACCAGTTCGCGGCGACCGATGCGACGATCACGGTCGACGAGGATCGGGGCAACTACGTGACCGAGATCGAGCTGCGCTTCCTTCCGCCTCCGGCGCGCGTCGCGGAAGGCACTACGACCTACGTCGTCTGGTTCCTCGTCGGCGAGCAGCCCCCGCGCCGCGTGGGCACCGTCCAGTACGACGAGGACGACCGCGAGGGCGAGGCCGTGGCGACCTCGCCGGACGCCGAGTTCACCGTGCTGATCACGGCGGAGGCCGACGCCCTGGCCACGTCGCCGAGCCAGCACCACGTGCTCGAGCAGGCCGTCTCGGGCCGCTGAGCGCGCGCCGCTCCCCCGCCTCCGGCGAGGGCCCCCGGATCAGGAGAGCCGCCAGCGCGCCTCGGCGCGGGCGAGCCGATCCGCGAGCGCCGCCGGATGCGGGAGGATCTCGAAGCCCCCCGCGCCGAACATCTCGGCGAGGTGGGGCCGTGCGCGATCGGCGATCGCGAGCGCGAAGGGCAGGACCCCGCGCTCGATCGCCTCGTCGCAGGCCTTCTTCACGTCCGTCAGGCCGTACCGTCCCTCGTACCGATCGTAGTCGGTCGGCCTCCCGTCCGTGACGAGGAGCAGGGCCTTCCGCTTCGCGTGCGTGCCCTCGAGGATCGCCGTCGCGTGACGCAACGCCGGGCCGATGCGGGTGTACCCCCGGGGCTCCTCGACGAAGAGGCGTCCGCGCACGGCCTTCCATCGTTCGTCGAATCCTTTGAGCACCACGTAGCGGCAGTCGCGATGCGTGTGGCTGTGGAAGCCGCCGATCGCGAAGGGCGCCCCGAGCTCGTCGAGGACCTCCGAGACCGTCGCCACCGCCTCGCGCGCCATGTCGAGCACGCGTCGGCCTTCGAGCCAGGCGTCGCTCGACGACGAGAGATCGAGGAGGATCAGGGTCGAGAGATCCTGCTCCACCTTGCGGCGGTCCACGTAGAGGCGATCGGGCCCTTCGTGGCCGGCGTGGACGAACGCATAGCGCTCGACGACGGCATCGACGTCGACCTCGCCGCCGCTCGGCTGTCGGTTGCGCGCGCGACGGGCATCCTCGATCGACTCGAAGACCTTGCGGATCCTCTGCTTCTGCCCTTCGAGCTCGCGCAGCCGGGCGAGCGCCGAGCGCTCGTTCGGGGCCGCGGGGAGCTCGACGACGAGGCGGCAGAATTCCTTGCGGTACTTCTCCCCGTCCCATTCGTCGTAGTGACGCACGTGCGCGCCTTCGAGGGGCACGTCCTCGAGCTCCGGCGCCTCGCCGTCGAGGCCACCGTCCATGCGGTACACCGAACGCGCGACCTCGCGGGTCCGGATCACTTCCTTCACGTCGAGCTCGTCGAGCGCGTCGCCGTGGGCGGAGAGCTCGTCCTCGCCGTCGAGCGCCTTGCGCCCTCCCTGGTAGGTCTCGGCCGTGTGCACCTTCTCGAAGGAATGCTCGAGGGGATTCTCGCCCTCGCGCTCCTCGGGGAGCTCGATGCGCTTCACGTAGTCCTGGGTGCGCGCCTTCCGCTCCGTTCCCTTGGGCAGGGCGCTCGCGTCCGAGGGGCCTCCCTCCGTGTCGCGGGAACCCTCGGTGCGCCACGGGAGGAGCTGCCCCGCGAGCGGCACGCCGGGAACGATCCGGGCGCCCTTGCGATCGCGGAGCGAGGCGAGGTGGCGGACGAGGGGAAGCGCCTCTTCGAGGGCCACCCGTGGCTCGGCGAGCGGCAGGTCGGCGAGCTTGGCCGCCATGTCCGTGTCGCAACCCGAGAGGGGCGAGCCTCCGAGCGCCCAGGCGACGCAGCATTCGACGGCCGTGGCGCGGGCGCTCGGCTCGGCGAGGGTCGGACGGCGCGCGAGGAGGCGGGGAGCGAGCACGTCGAAGAGCCCCGAGGAGCCCTCGAGCTCGTGAGCGAGGCGGGTGCGGAGCGAGGGGAGCAGGAGCAGCGCGAGCACTCGGCTCTCGTCGTCCGAGAGCCCCTCGGGACGCGCGATCCCGCATCGGACGGCCGTGGCCTCGAGCGCCGTGCGCAGCACGTAGAGGCCGACGTTCCCCTCGACGTCGTCGAGGACGTCGAGACGACGCGGCATGCGGATCGCCGTACCCGAGATGCCTCCATCGCCGTCCGTCGGCTCGACGCGCACGCGGTGCTCGGCGATCGCGCTCGCGAGGAAGGAGAGGCGGGGAGCGAGTGGCTCGAGCTCGACGGCGTGGGGCGAGAGGCTCGCCGGCCTCGACGTCACGCTCCGGACGAGCTTCCACACCCATCCGAAGAGCTTCTGGTCGAGGTCGGCGAAGTCGGAGCCCACGTCAGAACGCCAGGTTCGCGAGGTCGGTGAGCGCCTCGACCACGCTCGGATCGTCCGAGAGCGATTCGACGATCGCGACCCGGCAGGCCGTGCGCGGCGGGAGCCCGCTCGCCACGAGCTTCGCGGTCTGCACGAGGAGACGGGTCGAGACCGTCTCGCGAAGCCCCGCGGTCTCGAGCTTGCGGATCTTGGTGCCGAGGTTCACGAGCCGGCGAGCGACGTTCGCGTCGACGCGACCTTCGGCCGCGACGACCTCCGCCTCGATCTCGGGAGCCGGGTACCCGAAGGCCAGCGTCACGAAACGCTGGCGCGTCGAGGGTTTGAGCTCCTTGAACCCGCGCTGGTAGCCCGGGTTGAAGCTCGCGACGAGAAGGAAGCCCTCCGGGGCGCGCACGATCTCGTTTCGGCGATCGAGGTGGACCTCGCGTCGATGATCCGTGAGCGGATGGAGGACGACGACCACGTCGTCCCGCGCCTCGGCGATCTCGTCCAGGTAGAGGATGGCGCCTTCGCGTACGGCCCGGGTCACCGGACCGTCCTGCCAGACGGTGTCGCCACCCTGGACGAGGTACCGACCGAGGAGATCGGTAGCCGAGGTGTCGTCGTGACAAGAGACCGTGACCAGGGGCCGACCGAGCGCGTGAGCCATCGCTTCGACGAAGCGAGACTTTCCGCATCCGGTCGGACCCTTGAGGAGGAGGGGCAGCTTCGCCTCGTAGGCGCGACGGAAGACCGCCTCCTCCTCCCCGACGACCCGATAGTAGGGTCGTGTGTCGATCACGGCGTTCACTCGGCCACCGCGGGAGTGGGCAGCTCGGCGTCGGCCTCGACGGGCGCGACCGCGTACGGATCGCCGCGTCCCACCTCACCCTTCGGCGCGCCGTAGCGGACGAAGTTGTAGATGTACGCGATGATGCCCGAGGTGAAGAGCGTCGCCGCGAGCACGAGCCCGAGGAAGTGGACCTCGATCTCCTTCTGCACGTCGAGGAACTCGAGCCCCGCGCGGCGCTCGAGGTAGACCTGCGCGACGCCCGCGACGGCGAAAGCGCCGGTCATGCCGGTCATGCCGATGTTCGAAGCCCAGAACGCGAAGGTCGCGGAGGGATGCTTGTACTCGGCGCGGCCCGTGAGGAGCGGGAGCGCGTACGAGATGATCGCGAGGACGAGCATCGCGTAGGCACCCCAGAACGCCATGTGGCCGTGCATCGCCGTGACGAGCGTGCCGTGGGTGTACATGTTCGTCTGCGGAATCGTGTGCGCGAAGCCGAGGAAGCCCGCGCCGACGAAGGACATCACGCAGCAGCCGACCGTCCAGTAGAGCGAGATGGCGTTCGGATGGTTGCGCTGCGCCTTCTTCGCGAGCGTGATGCCGTAGATCGCCATGCCGAGGAAGGCGAGCGGCTCGAGCGCGCTGAAGATGCCACCGACCATGAGCCAGTAGCGGGGCGTACCGATGTAGTAGTAGTGGTGACCCGTGCCGAGGATACCCGAGAGGAAGGTCAGGCCGACGATGACGTAGAGCCACTTCTCGACGATCTCGCGATCGACGCCCGTGAGCTTGATCAGGAGGAAGGAGAGGATGCCGCCCATGATGAGCTCCCAGACGCCCTCCACCCAGAGGTGGACGACCCACCAACGCCAGTAGGCGTCGTGCGTCTGGTTGTCGGTCGGGATCATGCCGGGCAGGTAGAGGAGCGCCGCCATGAGCAGGCCGAAGAAGAGCACGCTCGAGGTCGTCGTGATGCGCTCGGACTTCCACATCGTCATGCCGATGTTGGCGATGAAGAGCAGCACGTCGACCACGACGAGGAAGTCGAGGGGACGCGGGATCTCGAGGAACTTGCGACCCTCCCACCAGTTCACGTGGAAGCCGATGATCGCGATGACGCCGACGACGAGCAGCGCGATGAGCTGCACGTAGGCGAGCTTCGGCCATTCGAGCTCCCGGTCGCATTCGTCCGGGATGATGTAGTAGGCCGCGCCCATGAAGCCGCTGAGCAGCCACACGACGAGGAGGTTGTTGTGGGTGGCGCGCGCCGCGTTGAACGGGATGACGGCATGGAGCCCGTCGAAGCCCATGTGCGCGAACGCCATGATGAAGCCGTACACGATCTGCAGGCTGAACAGCAGCATGCAGGCGGCGAAGAACCAGTAGGCGACCTTCTGCGATTGGTACTTCACGAGATCACCGTCCGGTCTTGAGGGTCGAGAGATAGGTGACGAGCTCCGAGACCTGCTGGTCCGAGAGCCGGAGATTCGGCATGGCGGTGCCGGGCTTCACCGCCGCGGGATCGTGGAGCCAGCGCGTGAGGTAGTCGGCATCGCGACGGTCACCGACGCCGTCGAGCGAAGGACCGACCTGACCACCCCGCCCATCGACCTGATGACACGCGGTGCACATCTGGTCGAAGGCGCGCGGACGATTGGCGGCGACCGCGGCGGACGCGGGCGAGCCACCCATCTGGATCGTGGGCTGCGGAGGGAATCCGTTGAGATCCATCCCGTCGATCCAGCGGAAGAACGCGACGAGATCGTCGATCTGCGCGTCCGTGAAGTCGTACTTCACCATTCGCCGCTGTCCCGGGTACATGGCCTCGGGATCGCGGAGCATCTGGCGAATGAATTGCTCGCCGCGCCGGGTGTACACCTTCGTCAGCTCGGGCGCGTAGTAGGCGCCCTCCCCGAGCAGGGTGTGACAACCCATACAATTATTATCCTCCCAGAGCTGCTTGCCTCGCGCCACGGCAGGCGTGAGCGCGTCCTGATGCGTCTGAGCGGGAATGCGTTGGAACGTGTCGACGGTGAGACCGACGAACACGACCGAGCAGAGGACGGTGCCCGCGAGGAAGAATGCGCGGGCTGCGGATTTGGACAGCATGCCGCCCGGCCACTGCAGCATCCGGGCCATCCCAAATAATCCGCAGATTACGTGCCTATTTGAGGACGTCCTGGAATTCCCCGCGCAACCCGTGCGCGCTCCGGCGCAAGCCTTGCGTCAGCGCGACGCGAGATCCGCGAGGACGAGCTGGATGTGCGGGGGCGACATCCCGCTCGTCGCCATCCGATCGAACGTCCATCGGACCGCGTGGGAGAGGTCCGGCTGATACGACGTCGGCACCTTGGGGGGCACGAGCCAATGCAGGCTCGTCATCAGCGCCCGCGTGATGGGATTCGGGGTGACCATGGCGGTTCCGCGGTTCCAGAGGAGGCCGGGCGCCTCGAATTCCTGGGACCACTCGACCGCCCGCTGCCGCGTCCGCGCCCCGGGGAGGTGCGAGAGGGGCGTCATGTCGAAGACCGAGGTGAAGGGCTCGGCACGCCGCAGCACCTCCCGCTCGAACCGCCCGAGGTAGACGTCGATGGTGTCGACGTCCACGCGCGCGGGCAGGCGGCTGTAGACCAGGGGCCAATGGTCGGTGACGAGGACGACGGCTTCCACGAGCGGTACGAGGCTACCCCTTTCGGGGGGGGCTGACCATCCAGGCCAGCGACCGGAGGGAGGATACCGCGGGCGCCGTCCGATTCCCCCATTCCCGCGCGCCCCCGGATCCCTGATGCGTCGGGCGGTGGGCCGGGGCTATGCTCGCCCAGGTGCCCACCTCGCGTCTTTCCGACCTCGAGCCCCACGAGCAGATGGCCCTCGTGGCCCTGATCCGCTTGATGATCCGGCTCGACGGGACCTTCTCCCAGGACGAGGTGATGATGCTCAACGGCCTGGCCCGGGAGCTCGGCCCCCCCCTCTTCTGGCGGCTGATGTCCGAGGTCCAGGCGACCGTGCACACGTCCGCGGAAATCACGGATTTGGCCCGCTCGGTCACCCGTCCCGAAATCCAGGAATGGACCTATAGGATCCTGTCACGCCTCGCCCACGTCGACGGTCTCGAGGGGAAAGAGGCGGAGTTGCTCGAATGGCTGAAGAGGACCTGGCAGCTCGGCTGAGGCCGGCGCCGGGATCCCTTAGGAAAACGAACGGAGACGGACATGGCAGTGTCGAATCGGCACATCCTCGAGCAGGGGCCGGTGATCGCCGGCCTCGCGATGACGGCGGTCACGGCGGTGGCGCAGAAGGTCTCGGGCAAGAAGCCTGCCCCCCTCGCGACCCCCACCCCCGCCATCACCGAGGTCGCCCCCCCGCGGTCGCACGACCTCGTGCGCGACTTCGTCCGCGGCTGCGGCGGCGACCCGGCCTGGTACCGGGGCAACGTCCCGGCGCACTTCTTCCCGCAGTGGGCGTTCCCCGTGGCGGGCAAGACGCTCGCCGGAATCCCCTACCCCATCGAAGCCGTGATGAACGGCGGCTGCCGCCTCGAGATCAACGGCCCGATCCCCGAGGGGAAGAAGCTGAAGACGCAGGCCCAGCTCGTCGAGATCGACGACAACGGGCGTCGCGCCGTGTTGAAGCAGCGCATCGTCACGGGCACGGAGGAGGATCCGGCCGCGCTCTGCATCTACCTCTTCCCGATCATCCCGCTCCGCGGCGGGAGCAAGGGCGGAGACAAGGCGGAGAAGAAGGAGCCGCTCTTCGTCCCGTCGAACGCGAAGGAGCTCTGCCGCTGGGACATCGGCCGCGACGCCGGTCTCGACTTCGCGAAGCTCACCGGCGATTTCAACCCGATCCACTGGGTCCCGCCCTACGCGAAGGCCTTCGGCTTCGGAGGCGTGATCCTCCACGGCTTCGCCACGATGGCGCGCGCCATCGAGGGCATGAACCGGCACCTCTTCAAGGGCGACCCGACGAAGCTCCGCGTCTTCGACTGCCAGTTCACGAAGCCGCTCCGCATCCCCGCGAACGTCGGCCTGTACGTGACGGAGGACAACAAGGTCTTCGTCGCGGATCGCGCCGGCGAGGGCGGCTCGGTCTACCTGCGCGGCTCGTTCGAGGTCACCGACTGACCCGCGGCGCGCATACGAAGAAGAGAAGAGACTTCCAAGGAATCGGAGAGAGACATGAGTGATTTCCTGCTCGAGCTGAGCCAGAACCGCATCGCCCGCCAGCTCATCCAGAACCTGGGCCTCCCCCTGCCCATGCCGATCCAGCTTCGTCGCGCCGACGGCCCGATGAAGGCCCAGCCGCTCGCCGGCCGCACCGTCGCCCTCGGCAAGGGCGCGAACGCCGCGATGGCCGACGTGCTCAAGAAGGCGCTCGAGGAGATGGGCGCGAAGGTCACCGAGGCCGCCTCCCCGTCCGAGGGCGAGAAGGTGGACGGCCTGGTCTTCGACGGCACCGGCCTCGCGTCGCCCGCCGATCTCGCGGGCCTCTACGCGTTCTTCAGCCCGTGGATCAAGGCCGTCGGCAAGCACGGTCGCATCGTCGTCATCGGTCGTCCCTCGGACACCGTGAAGGGCTCGGATCGCGCGGCCGCCCAGTCGGCGCTCGAGGGCTTCGGCCGCTCGGTCGCGAAGGAGCTCTCGCACGTCGCCGGCACCGGCAACGTCCTCTTCGTCGAAGAGGGCGCCGAGGCCCGCGCCGCGGGTCCGCTCCGCTTCTTCCTCTCGGACCACTCGGCCTACGTGAACGGACAGCCGCTCGTCGTCCGCAACCGTGCCGTCACGCAGATCGCGCCCAAGTGGACCCGGCCGCTCGAGGGCAAGGTCGCGCTCGTGACCGGCGCCGCCCGCGGCATCGGCGAGCAGATCGCCCGCCTCATGGCCGGTGAGGGCGCCCACGTGGTGATCCTCGACCGTCCCGGCGAGGACGAGCTCGTGAACAAGCTCGCGAGCGAGATCGGCGGCAGCGCCCTCCTCGCGGACATCACGAGCGCGGACGCGCCCGAGCAGATCGCCAAGGCGCTGAAGGACAAGCACGGCGGCGTCGACATCGTGATCCACAACGCGGGCATCACGCGCGACAAGACCCTCAAGAACATGTCGAAGGAGTTCTGGGACCTCGCGGTCGACATCAACCTCGGCGCGATCGTCCGGATCAACAAGCGCCTTCTCGAGGGTGTCCTCCGCAACGACGGCCGCATCGTCGTGCTCTCGTCGGTGTCGGGCATCGCGGGCAACCGCGGCCAGACGAACTACTCGGCGGCGAAGTCGGGACTCATCGGCTACGTCGAGGAGCTCTCGTCGGAGCTCGGCAAGTTCGGCATCACGGTCAACGCGATCGCTCCGGGCTTCATCGAGACGCGCCTCACGGACGCGATGCCCTTCGCGAACCGCGAGGTCGCGCGCCGCATGAACAGCCTCGGCCAGGGCGGTCAGCCGGTGGACGTGGCGCAGGCGATCACGTTCCTGTCGACGCCGGGAGCGATGGGCGTCACCGGGAACGTTCTCCGCGTCTGCGGCGGCATGCTCATCGGCGCTTGAAGAAGGCGCGATCCGGGGCGGCTGGGCGGCTTACGTCCTCGGAATCGACCTCGCCGTACGGGAGTACGGCTTCGGCCGATTCCTGCGGGCGCGCTCGCCCATCCACCCCGTCTCACGCCTTCTTCACGGGGGCGTGATCTCGGGGGAAGAGTGGGAGAGGCGGCCGGCTTCGCCGGGGCCTCATCGAAGTGTTCGGGGCGCGGCCGGCTTCGCCGGGGCGCCCCGTGCCGTTCTCCGATGGGGTTCGGGGCGCGGCCGGCTTCGCCGGGGCGCTGCTCGGGCTTTTCGGGAGTCGGCGGGGTGGCCTACGCTTCGGGGGATTGGGGCGGCGTCGGGGGCCGGAGCTCGAGAGCGACGGCGACGGTGGGGGAGACATGGGCGCGGAGACACGGCCGACCGTCTCGTTCTCGGATGCGGATGCCGCGTTCGGTCAGCTCGATCGGGTGTTCCTGATCGTGTGGAAGGTCCGGACGTTGGCCGCGACCGTCGACAGGATGCGCGAGGCCGTGTTGCGGAAGGCGCGGGCGGCGCATGGCAAGGTGGGCATCCTGATCGTCGTCGCTCCGGATGCGCCGATGCCGGATGCCGCGGCGCGCGAGGGCATCGCGAAGCTCTTCACCGAGCTCGGGGACGACCTCGCCGGCTCGGCGTTGGTCTACGAAGGAGAGGGCTTCCGAGCGGCAGCCGTGCGCGGCGTCGTCACGGGCATCGCGCTCCTCGTCCGGCGCCCGTTCCCGCATCGGATCTTCGAGTCGGCGTCGTCGGGCGCCGCGTGGCTCGTGGGCGAGCTCGCGAAGGCGGGCATCACGACGACGGCAGACGAGCTCGTGCGCGGCGTCGAGCGGGTGCGGAACGCGGAGCCGACGGACCTGCTCTGAGAGTGGCCAAGAGGGCATCGGCCGCGACGCGGAGGCGCTTGGCGCGTTCGCGGACTGGCTCGATGGTGTCGAGGATCGAGTGGCCCACGCCGAGGGCGAGGATGCCCGCGGTGACGGTGCGGAGCTCCGCGCGCGAGGCGTGTGGATGGGCGCTCGCGATGCGCTCCTCGAGCCGTTCCGTCGCGTCGCGGTAGAAGGTTCGGAGGAACTCGAGGACGCGCGGGTCGGACGTGGCGGTCGCGTAGAGCGCGTCGAAGACGCGGTCCATGGTGGGAGCGCCCGACGTGAAGGGGACGAAGATCGCGTCGAGGACCTTCGCGAGGGTCTCGTCGGGGGATTCGCCCGCGTCGTCGTAGAGATAGCGCTCGGCGTAGCGCGACCGGAGGCGCGCGAGCAGGGCGTCGACGAGCTCGTCGCGGCCGCCGAAGTAGTGCCGGATGATCGTGCGGTGCACGCCCGCGCGCTCGGCCACGCGCTCGAGGGTGGCGCCCGCGTAGCCGTGCTCGACGAGGCATTCCTCGAAGGCGTCGAGGCATTGCGCGCGTCGCTCCGTCGCCAGGCTCTTCCGACCCATGGGGGGAATCTACGTGGACAGAGGCCGGAGGGCCAGGTAGATTCTCCTTCATGAGAATCTATTCATCCGTCCTCCTCGTCGGCCTCGTCGCCACGGCCCTCGTCGCCGGCTGCGACGACGCCGCGGCCCCCGTCGCGACGACCACCGGTGGACGCTACGAGGGGACGTCGCAGGACGGAGTCCTGGCCTTCCTCGGCATCCGCTACGCGCAGGCGCCGGTCGGCGAGCTGCGCTGGAAGCCTCCCGTCCCCGTGACGCTCGCCGAGGGGCTCATGCAGGCGAAGGCCTTCGCCGCCCAACCGCCGCAGCTCCCGGACGTCGAGGAGGGCGCGAGCACGCTGCCACAGGACGAGGACTGCCTCTACGCGAACGTCTGGACGCCGAGCATGCACGGAAAGCGGCCCGTGCTCGTCTTCCTCCACGGCGGAGGTTGGGTGAACGGGGGCACCGCCGATCCCTGGTACTACGGCGCGCACCTCGCCGATCGCGGCGACATGGTGGTCGTGACCTTGGACTACCGCCTCGGTCCCCTCGGCTTCCTCGATCTCTCGGCGGTCGGGGGCGCGGACTACGCCTCGAGCGGCAACCTCGGCGTGCTCGACATGATCGCCGCGCTCCGTTGGGTGCAGGAGAACGTCGCCGCGTTCGGCGGCGATCCGGACGACGTCACTCTGATGGGTCAGTCGGCCGGCTCGATGAGCGTGGCCCTCCTGATGGCGTTGCCGGAGGCGCGCGGCCTCTTCCATCGGGCGATCGCGGAGAGCGGGGCCCTCAACCTGATCCACACGCAGGCCACCGCGCGGGCGACGACGCAGCAGTTCATGCAGTACGCCGGCGTGACCGACCTCGCGGGCCTCCGTGCGCTGACGGTCGACCAGATCATGGCGGCCGAGGCGCAGCTCGAGGCGAGCACGTCGTTCTCCGATCTCCTCTTCGGCCCGGTCCTCGACGGAACCCTGGTGAAGGAGCCTCCCCTCCAGGCGATCGCGCGCGGCGACGCGGCCGACATCCCCCTGCTCACCGGCACGACGCTGGACGAGACGAAATACTGGTACTTCTACTTCGACTGGCTGAAGGACGTAGGGCCGCGCGCCGCCCTCCCCTTCCTGCCCTTCATCACCTCGCTCTTCACGCCCGCGGAGCAGGAGACGCTGATCGCGGGCTACGAGGCGCGGTACCCGAGCGCGACGCCCGGCGACATCACGATGAAGCTCGCGACCGACGCGCTCTTCCGACAGGGGCAGATCCGCTTCGCGGAGGCCCAGGCCGCGCACCAGCCGAACACGTACATGTACCTCTTCGCCTGGCAGACGCCGATCCTCGACGGGCTCTACGGCGCGCCCCATGCCGTCGAGCTGCCCTTCCTCTTCCGCACGTTCGGCCAGCCGAGCGTCGACGATTTCGTCGGCACGACGCCGCCGCTCGCGCTCTCGGACGCGATGGAAGAGGCCTGGTTCTCCTTCATCCGCACGAGCGTGCCGAGCTCCGCGCACCTGCCGACGTGGCCGGCCTACGACGCGACGAGCCGCTCCACCATGATCTTCGACACGACGAGCGCGGTGGAGGCGGATCCCTACGGAGCCGAACGGCAGGCCTGGTCGGCCTTCCCCTTCGACTCGGTGGTGCCTTCGCTCTGAGCGGGGCTCGGCGCTCGAGCTCCCGCGCGAATCGGGGCGACGGACCGGGATCCGCTTGTCGCGAGGCGGGCCGGAGTCGGGAAGATCGCACTCGGGTCGGTCTCGCTGGACCGATGTAGGCATCGATTCCGCCCTTGAGGCGATCCCGAGCGGGGCGCATTCTCGTCCTCGGAAGGTTCGGGAGAAGGTGGGTCGGTCCTCGCGAGAGGAACCGGGGCCCGCCCGCGGGGGTGGTGCATGCGTCGTTGGGCCGTCGCGTTGGGCATGGTCGGTGTCGCGACTCTCGGAGTCGCCGCGCTCGGCTCGGAGGAAGTCGATCCACGGTCGGCAGCGCATTCTCGACGGACCTCGGAGATTCGGGCCGTGCGCTCGGAGCCCGGCGACTCGGAGCGCGGGCCGGCGGTCCGCGCCGAAGATCTCGACCGGCGGGCCCGCGAGGGCCTGCGCGCGGCCTACCTCGAGGCTCGTCAGGCGGACGCGCGAGACGATGTCCGCTTCCATGCGGAGGAGACGACGACGGGGCTCGCGAGCAGGAATCCCGAGGGCGGATTCCACACCGCGTACGACCGCGAAGGCGTCGACGTCGAGCACGAAGGCACGGGGCGGACACTGTCGATGCGGACCCGTCGGCTCGGCTGCTCCGGGACGATGTCGGACACGACTCCCGGCCTCCCCACGCGGGGTGACGATGCGCGGCGCGTCGAGTGGTCGCACGCGGGCCCCGTCGTGGCGCGCGAATGGTACCTGAACGGGCCCCTCGGCCTCGAGCAGGGCTACACCGTGGACTCGGCCCGATGCGGAGACGAGCCGCTGGTCTTCGAGGTCGAGCTCGACGGACTCGCGGCGTCGGAACGGAACGGCCGTGTCGTGCTCGCGGACGAGAGCGGTCGGGAGATCTTCACGTACGGCGAGCTCTTCGCGAAGGACGCGACGGGCGCGCTGCTCGACTCCCGGCTCGCCCTCGTCGACCGTCACGTGCGCATCGAGGTGGACGCGCGCGCGGCCCGCTTCCCCGTGGTCGTGGATCCGCTCGTCGCGACGGCCGAGACCGAGCTCCATCCGGACAGCAGTGGCGACGGCGAAACCAACGACGCGTTCGGGACCTCGGTCGCGTACGACGGCACGTGGGCGGCCGTCGGCGCGCCCGGACATCTCGCGGGCTATGGCGCGGTCTACGTCTTCGAACGCACCGCCGCGAGCACGTGGGTCCGCCGGCAGGAGATCCCGAACCCCGACGCGGCGAACAACACGGGGACCGGCGGATTCGGAACCTCCGTCGCCCTCCTCGGGAACCGTCTCGGCGTCGGCAATCCGGAGACCGACATCGGAGCGGGCGGCGACGGATACGGAAGCGTCTACGTCTACGAGCGCCCCGACGGATCGACGCCGTTCACGATGAAGTCCGCCCTCGCGCGAGGCGGAGGCGGCACGCAGTCGACCGGCGAACGGTTCGGCACCTCCGTCGCGCTCGCACCGGATGGAGTCCGGGGCGACATCTTCGTCGCCGGCGCTCCCGGCGAGGGGGGCGACAAGGGAGCGGTCTACCACTACCGACGTGCGCTCGCGGCCTCGGGCACGTGGTCGCTCCAGGAGCGCATCACGAAGGCCACGCCGACGGTCGGGGACGAATTCGGAGCCTCCGTGGCGGTCAACGACAAGCGCCTGCTGGTCGGTGCGCCCGGCGCGGCCAATGGAGGACGCGTCTACCGCTTCGATGGAAGCGCCGTCAACGCAAGCTTCACGTCCAGCGCGGAGACGGCGGTCGCGGGCTCGGATACGACGGGCGCCGATCGCTTCGGCGCAGCCATCGACCTCGACGGGAGCGACTTCATCGTGGGTGCGCCGAACCGCACGGTGGGGACGAACACCCAGCAAGGGCAGGCCTACTTCTTCAGCATCGCAGCCGCGACGAACAACATCTCGCAACAGGGCAACCCGATCGTCCTCTCCGGAGGCGCCGCCGGCGATCATTTCGGCAGCGCGGTGGCCGTCTCGACGACGGTGGGATCCCTGGTCGCCATCGGAGCCCCTGATTGGGGTGGCGGCGGCACGACCCAGCGCGGCGGCGTTTTCGGCTTCGTGAAGGTGGTGAACACCTGGAACCTCATCTCGTCGGATCTGAACCCTCCGCCCGTGGCAGGTCAGCGCGTGGGCGCGTCCCTCGCCAACTCCGGCGCGAGCATGCTCGTCGGCGTGCCCGCCGCCGCCTATCAGGGCCGGCCCAACGTGGGCAAGGTGCTCGCCTACCAGGGGACGAACCCGGACGGCACGATCGATCCCGGGCGCAGCGATGCACAGGACTCCTTCGGGCGCTCGATCGCCGCATCGGGCGACCTCGTCGTCATCGGAGCCCCGTACGACGACTCGGCCGGAGTGGGCGATGGCGGCGCCGCGTACGTCTTCCTTCGCAATGCGGCGATGGGGACCTGGAGCCTCGAGCAGAAGATCGTGCCGCCCTCGGGCATGGGCTCGCTCTGGTTCGGGTACGCGGTCGCAATCGACGGCGACCGACTCGCCGTCGGCGCGCCGAACTACAACGGAGCGTTCACCAGCCAGGGCGTCGCATTCGTCTACTCCCGCGTCGTCGCGACCGGCGGCGGTGCGACATGGAACCTCGAGCAGACGATCAACGACCCCGCACCGGGCAGCGCCTTCACGTTCGGCTCGGCCGTCGGCCTGAGCGGAGCGCACCTCGTCGTCACCGCACCGGGGGCGGACGCCCCGGGACCCATCGAATCGGCGGGCAAGGTCGTCTTCTTCGAACGCACGGGCGCGGGCGCGAATCCGTGGACGCAAGCGACGGGAGGCGGCTTCACCTCGACTCCGACCGCCAACGACGGGACCGGTTTCTGCGCCGCAATCCAGGGCAACTGGGCCTTCGTGGGCTCGCCGACCGGCGATCAGCCCGCAGGGGGCATCGATGCCGGCTTCGTCTCGGTCTATCGGTGGAACGGGAGCCAGTGGGCGTCGATCGCCAGCGTCGCGGCGAGCCCCTATGCGGCGCAGGAGCGCTTCGGACAATCGATCGCGATCGACTCCACGACCGTCGTCGTCGGAATCCCGGGTCGGAGCACGGGCCAAGGCGCCATCGCCATCTACAGCGAGGTGACGGGCAACTGGATGCTCCGCACGACCCTCGTCTCCGGCGTGAACGGCGAGCGCTTCGGCTCCGGCGTGGCGCTGCAGGGCAAGACGCTCGTGGTCGGTGCCGCAGGCGCCAACGCCTCGAACGGCAAGGCGTACGTCTACGTCGGGCAGGACGCGACCTGGCCCCTCCAGACGAGCCTCGCGCCGGCCTCCTTCACGGGCCAGAGCTACGCGGGCTTCGGGTCCATGCTGGCCCTCTCGAACCGCGTGGCGGTCGTCGCCGCTCCGAATTGGAGCGACACGCACCAACCCGCCGCGGGTCGCGCGTTCCCCTTCGCGTTCGCGGGCTACCCCGGCGATGCCTGCAGCGCGGCGAACCAATGCGTGACCGGCCTCTACTGCACCGCGGGCAACTGCTGCGATCAGGTGAGCTGCGGCAACTTCCGATGCGGCGCGGCCTCGTGTCTCACCCAGTGCACGATGGACTCCGAGTGCATCACGACGGCCTATTGCAGCGGCACGTCCTGCCAGGCGCGCAAGGCCGACGGCCAGACCTGTGCCGCGGGCCGTGAGTGCCTCTCGGGCAACTGCAACGGCTCGGGTGTCTGTGGGCCGGCGATCACGCCGGACGCCGGAACGGACGGCGGCACGGGCGCGGACGGCGGCACCGGCGACGGCGGCGGCAGCGGCGGCGACGGCTCGATGAACGGCCTGCGCAGCGAGCCCTCGACGGGCCTCTGCTCGGCATCGCCGGCGGGCGGCGGCTCGAGCCCCTCGAGCCTCCTCGTGCTCGCCGTCGCGGCGATCGTGCTGGCCTCGCGCCGGCGTGGTCGGGCGCTCTCGAGCGTCATCGGCCTCGTGCTCGTCACCTCCCTCGCGCTGGCCCCCTCGAACGTGCGCGCCCAGACGACGGATCAGGAAGCCGTCGCACGCGCCCAATTCCAGCTCGGCCAGGCCTACTTGAACGACGGCCGCTTCCACGAAGCCGGACAGGCGTTCGAGGCCGCCTACGCCGCGTCCAATCGCCCGCAGCTCCTCTACAACGCGTACGTCGCCTACCGCGACGCGCAGGAGCTCGAGAACGCGGCGAGCGCTCTCCGTCGGTTCATCGCCGCGGATCCGAACGCGGATACGCCGATGATGCGCGGCCGTCTCGAGGCGCTCGAGCGCCAGATCGCGTCCGAGCGCGCGGCGCGCGACGCGGCGGCCGCGGGGGCCACCACCACGGCCGCGACGACCGCCGCGACGACCACGACGACCACGGCGACGACCACGACCGCCACGACTCCGACGGAGACGGCGGCTACCACGAGCCCGGAGACGACGGCGGAGCCCTCGAGCGAGGCCTCCGAATCGCACGGCTCGAACGGCCGACGCATCGCGGCCTACAGCTTGATCGGCGGAGGCGCGGCGCTCGCCGTCGTCGGCTTCTCCGTGAGCGCGGCTCGCCTCGGCGCCGAGCAGGACCGGCTGAACGGCCACTGCGGCTCGTCCGCCGGTCTCCCGGCAGGGCAGTGCTACGACGACGCCGTCGTCTCCGACGTCGAGAGCAAGACGACCATGCTCCGCGCCGTGGGCTGGAGCTCGCTCGCGGTCGGCGTCGGCGCCGCCGCGGCGGGCGTCGTGCTCCTCGTCACGGGGCACTCCTCGGACGAGCCCCCTCGCGTGACGCCGACGGCCGGCTGCGTGCGGGACGGCTGCATGCTCGGGGCCCGCGGCCGCTTCTGATCAGCGCACGGGCTCGATCCGCTTCTGGCCCTGCATCGTGACGCGCACGGTCATGTCGGCCGTGCCCTGTGGGGTCGGGACGTCGAGGTCGAGGGCGACCGCGAGGCCGGTCGTCTGCACGAGCGGCGGCATGGCTACGTCGAGCGGGAAGAATCCACCCATCTCGAGCCGGAGCTCGCCGCGGCGGACGTTCGTCCCGGGCGGAAGCCCGTTCATGCGGGCGTCCACCGCATCGACCTCCGCCTCGACGACGAGCCCCGGGACCGGGCCTTCGTTCCGCCGCTCGACGAGCCGCACCGAGCCGCTCATGCGCGCGGCGTCGAGACGGAAGGGAGAGGCGGAGGAGAGGCTCTCCGCGATCGCGGCGAAGTCCGGCTGCCAGGTCTCGCCGGCCGCACGCGGCGTCGTGCTGCCGAAGAGCGCGTCGTCGTTCTTCGCGGAGCGGGTCAGCGTGATCACCGCATCGAGCGCCTCGAGCTGCTCGTCGGTGGCGGGAGCGCCGTCGATCGTCATGCGGGCTTCGCCGCGGGTCGCGGCCGTCTCGACCTCGACGACCTGCCCCTGCCGGAGGAGGGGCTGCACCTCGCCGGCCTTCGTGCGCTCGCAGGACTGCACCTGGTACCGGAGTCGAACGGCCTTGCCGTTCGCGTCGACCTCGAGCACCTGCACCGCGGCCGCGAGTCGCACGGTCGTCGTCTGGTCGACGTCCTCGACGACCTGACCGCTCACCGTCACCGTCCGCTGCTCGCGCTGCGTCACCTCGTCGACGACGAGGTACCGCTCGCCGACGTGATGCGCGCGCTGCAGGTGGATCGGATACGAGGCGGATTCGCCGCTCGGCGTCGTGGCTCCGTGCGGCGTGCTCCCGCCGCACGCGCCGGCGAGGCCCCCGAGGGCGAGGAGGATCGGGAGGAGACGAGACGCGGTCGGACGACGGGAATTCATCCGTCCAGTCGACCCGAGCCGCGCCCCCGTGACAAGGGGGCTCGTGCGCGCGGAGAGAGGGGAAAGCTCGTGACGAGCGTCCGATCCGCGAGCAGTGCCGCGCGGAACGCCGCAGCCGCCGGCGAGAGCTGAGCCGTGCCTCGGTGCACGAGGCGGAGCGGTCGCTTCACCGGCGTGCGCCGATCCGGGACGATCACGAGCTCGCCCCGCTCCACCTCGCCGACGACCGCGAGCCGCGAGAGCAGCGCGACGCCGAGGCCGATGACGAGGCTCTCCTTGATGGCGCCGATGCTCCCGAGCTCCATCGCGACGTCGGCCTCGGGGAAGTGGCGATCGAGGAGCGTGCGCGTGGTCGCGCCGCGTCGGAACGTGAGGAACGGAGCGCGCGAGGGATCGATCCCCGGCGCCGCGACGAGCACGAGCTCGTCGTTGCGCCATCGCTCGCCCTCCTGCGCCGTGACGACGCCGAGGTCGAGCTCGCCCTCGCGGATCGCCTCCGACACGACATCGGTCACCGCCTCGACGAGCCGGAAGCGGATGCCGGGATGCTTCTCGCGGAAGCGCGCGAAGTACGCCGGCAGCATGTACGTGCACGCCGTGCTCCCGGCGCCGATCCGGACCTCGCCCGTGCGCAGGCCCGCGAGCTCCTCGATGCGCTTTCGTCCCTCCTCGAGCTCGTTCACCGCGGCTCGGGCATGCCCGAGGTACGCGTGTCCTTCGGCGGTCAGCTCCGCGCCGTGTCGACCGCGTACGAAGAGACGTCGCCCGAGCTGTTGCTCGAGCTTCTGGATCGAGGCGGAGAGCGCCGGCTGCGTCTTGTGCGCGCGGCGAGCGGCCTCGGTGAACGTCCCGTGCTCGACGACGAGCAGGAAGCAGCGGATGGAGTCGAGCATAGGTCTCGTTTATGGAATGCCGCCGTAGAATCGATTGGAATGATGATGCTCCGGGGGCCACCTTGTCCACCGAGGCCCCATGAACGACCTGGCTCTCGTCCCGCTCGGCATCCTCGCCGGCCTGTTCACGACCCTCGCCGGGCTCGGCGGCGGCGTGATGCTCGTCGTCGTCCTCTCCGCGCTCTACGACCCTCGCTTCGCGCTCACGGTCACGGCGCCCGCGCTGCTCGTCGGCAACCTCCACCGCGCCATCCACTACCGCGAGGCGATCGACCGCCCCATCGCCAAGAGCTTCGCGCTCGGCGCCGTGCCCGGTGCGTTCCTCTTCGGCCTGCTCGCCGTCCGGCTGCCCGAGGTCGTGCTCTCCGTGCTCCTCGTCGGCACGACGCTGCTCGCCTTCGCGAAGGCCTCGGGGCTCGTCGACCTCCGCCCGAACGGGGCCCTCGTCGGCCCGGCCGGCTTCGTCATCGGAGGCGTCGCCGCCACGAGCGGCGGCGGTCCGCTCCTCGCGAGCCCGCTCCTCCTCGCCTCCGGACTGGCGGGCGAGTCCTACGTCTCGACGGGCGCCGTCTGCGCGCTCTCCATGCACGTCGGTCGGCTCGCGGCCTACGGTCTCGGCGGCATCGTGACGGCCCGGGTGATCGCGGTCGGGGCGCTGCTCTCGCTCTCGATCCTCGGCGGCAACCTCCTCGGCTCCCGGCTCCGGAAGCACCTCACCCCCGTCGCCTCGCGGCGGATCGAGCTCGGCGTCCTCGGCGCCTGCGTCGTGCTCGCGCTCGTCGGCGTGGGACGCTGAGCCCGGGCGCCCCGCGTTCCGGGGTCCCTGCCGGAGGGCCTCCCGAACGAGCGTTTGCGCCCTCGCCCTCCCCGGGCCACAACCACGCGATTCCGCTCGGAAAGAAGGAGCTCTCCCATGAGGCGCGTCGGGTTCGTCGGTTGGCGTGGAATGGTCGGTTCGGTCCTGATGGACCGGATGAAGACGGAGGGTGACTTCCGTGGCTTCGAGCCGGTCTTCTTCACGACGTCGAACGTCGGCGGCAAGGGACCGGACGTGGGCCTCGCGACGGGTCCGCTCCTCTCGGCCCACGACGTGGCCGAGCTCTCGAAGTGCGACGTGATCGTCACCTGCCAGGGCGGCGACTACACCACGGAGATCCACCCGCAGCTCCGCAAGTCGGGGTGGAAGGGCTATTGGATCGACGCCGCCTCGTCCCTCCGCATGAAGGACGACGCCGTGATCATCCTCGATCCGGTGAACCGCAAGGTCATCGACGAGGCGCTCGCGAAGGGCGTGAAGGACTACATCGGCGGCAACTGCACCGTGAGCCTGATGCTCATGGTCATGGCCGGCCCCATCGCGCAGGGCTGGGTCGAGTGGATCAGCTCGATGACCTACCAGGCGGCCTCGGGCGCCGGCGCGAAGAACATGCAGGAGCTCGTCGCCCAGATGCGCACGATCGCGAACGCGGCCGCGCCCGTCCTCGACGACGCGAGCAAGACCGCGCTCGACCTCGATCGCAACGTCGCCGAGACGCTGAAGAGCCCCGCCTACCCGACGGAGAACTTCGGCGCGCCGCTCGCCGCGAGCCTGATCCCCTGGATCGACAAGGCGGTCGACGGCGGCCGTACCCGCGAGGAGTGGAAGGGCCACGCCGAGCTCAACAAGATCCTCGGCCTCTCCCCCGAGCTCCCGGTCGACGGCCTCTGCGTCCGCGTCGGCGCGATGCGCTCCCACTCGCAGGCGCTCACCGTGAAGCTGAAGAAGGCCGTGCCGCTCGACGAGATCGAGGCCTCGATCCGCGAGTCGAACCCGTGGGCCAAAGTCGTCCCGAACACGATGGACGAGACGAAGAAGCTCCTCTCGCCGGCGGCCGTCTCGGGCACCCTCGACGTCGCGATCGGCCGCATGCACAAGATGCGGATGGGCGACGACTTCCTGACGGCGTTCACGGTCGGGGATCAGCTCCTCTGGGGCGCGGCCGAGCCGCTGCGCCGGATGCTGAACATCCTGCTCGAGCGCTGAAGACCGGGCGCTGCGCTCGTGGGGAGCCCTCGGCCTCGCGCCGGGGGCTCGTCGTTTCGCGTCCAGGGACCGAGGTCAGGGCCGATCCGACTCGGAGCGCGCGAGCTCGCAGACGAGTGCGATGGACTGCTCGCGATGCCATCGTTCGAGGGATGCGAGCATCCGTTCGCGCACGTCGGGGAGGGCACGGTACAGGTCGTGCTCCTCGGCGGGATCGGCCACGCGATCGAAGAGCTGCACGACTCCGGTCTCGCGCCAGACGATGAGGCGGTGGCGGCCCTGCGTGAGGGAGACCGAGCCCGGGTACCGATCGAACGCACGCGCGTAGAGGTCCATGCGTCGACGCAGCTCCGCTTCGTCGCGTACGGGGCTCGCGCTGAACCTCGCGAGCGCCGGGCCCCCGGTCGAGAACGACTCGGCGACGATCGCCCGCTCCGGAGCGAGCGGCGAGAGGAGGACCTGCCCCTCCATCGCGTGGGGCGGGGCGATGCCCATCGCCCGGAGCACGGTCGGCGCGACGTCGATCACCGCCGCGGCGCCGGGCACCGTTCGTCCTTCGGTGCCGGGCACCACGAGCGCGAGGGGCACCTCGGCGATCCACGAGTCGAGGTAGACGTGGTGTCCTTCGTGACCACGCTCGCCGAGCGCCTCGCCGTGATCGGCGAAGAACACGAACAGGGTGTCCTCGAGGCCGCCCTCGGCGCGCAAGGAGTCGACGAGCCGGCCGAGGGCCGCGTCCGCGTAGGCCACCTCGCCGTAGTAGAGGGAGGTCGACTCGGCACCGAACTCGAAGCCCGGATGAGGGACGTAGCGATGGTGTGGCTCGTAGAAGTGGACCCACACGGCGAAGCGCTCGTCACGCGCCCGGGCTTCCCTCACGAAGCCGAGGGTCTCGTCGACCTGGGACTGCGCGTCGGAGGCGGACCGGACGTCGACGTCCTGCAGCACGTAGCGACCGAAATCGGCACGTCGGAAGTACCTCGCCGAGGGAACGATCGCCACCGTCCGTTCGACCTCGCGAGCGAGCGTCGAGAGCAGCGAGCGAGGCGGCACGGTCGCGAGGAGGATGCGGCCGGGAGGGAGGCCGGTGAAGGCGCCAGCGAGCGCGAAGAACGTGGCGGGGTAGGTCGTGTACGCCCTCTCCGGCACGAGCGCGCGCCGGGAGAGCGCTCGCGCGTTCGGCATGACGTCGCGGCCGCGCCACCGGGTGTCGAGCGCAGCCCGTCGGACCGAGTCGATCGACACGATCACCACGTTCCGGGCGATCGGCGGGTGGTCGAGGGCCACGCGCGGCGCAGGCCGAGGGCACGAGAAGGACCCACGCGGCGGCACGGCGAATCGCACCCGACGGGTCACGCGACGATCCGGGGCGGAGAAGAAAGCATCCACCGTGGCCCCGACGCCGAGCGAGAGCTGCACGGAGCGACGCCCACTCTCGAAGCGGGGCTCTCGCGGCGTGGGGGCGACGAGGGCGAGGAGCGAGGCGATCGCGAGCGAGACCGCGGCTGCGACGGCGCGGCGGCGTTCGGCGAGGATCGCACGAGCCATCACGGAAGCGAGACCGAGGGTCGCGACGGAGTACGCGAGCAGGGCGGCCCGCTCGTAGGTGCGAGCCGCGATCGCAGCCACCACGGCGAGGCCGACGCTCGCCACGAGGGCGAGGATCGGCCCGACGGTCCGCCTCCGAGTCGAGGCGAGCGCGAGGACCCCCGTCGTCACCGAGACGAAGGCCACGGTTCCGAGCGCGACGACGAGCGAGCTCGGAAACGGTCCGTCCGAGACTCCCTCGCCGTCCGCGAGGGAGCGGGCCACCGTGAACGAAGGCGCCGTGGCGAGCAGGACGACGGCGAGCCGGGCGGCCGTCGGGCTGCGTCGTTCCAGCACGGAGATCCCGTGGAGGAGCGCTCCGAGGACCGTTCCGACCGGCAGGGCCAGACGAACGAGGTGTACCCCCACGCCGAGGGCGTCGCCGTGGGGAGCGCCCCCCCGCATCCGCTCCAGCAGCAGCCAGACGAACGCCGCGGCGAAGCCGCACGACATCGGCGCGAGGACGGCGAGCCATCCCGAGAGGGGCGGGACGGCCACGAGCCCGGTCTCGCGGCCCCCGGACGGCGCGCTCGAGGCTCGCGGCGACATCGGCGGCGTATACGTCAGTCCGCAGTGGGAGTCCACGCAGGCGTGCCTCGGCAGCCTCGATCGCGCGAGCTCGGGCGACGCCCTCGACGGGCGCGTGCTAGGCCACGGGCGTCGTGCGCTTCGGAATCCGCTTGTCTTGCTTCCGCCCGTGGATGGCGCTCCCGGTCCTCGTCGGCATGCTCGCGGCCCCGGCGCCGGCCCGCGGCGAGGAGAGCTCCGTGGAGCCGTCCGCGCCCGCGACCGGGGACGAGAGCGCGGCCCGGCCGTCGACGCCCGCCGAGGCCGGACGGAGCGTCGCGGATCCGCCCCCCGTGGAGCTTCCCCCCCCCTGTGGACCGGGGGTGCGCGGGTGCTACCTGGCGCGAGACGGCCGATACCGTTCCGTCGACGCCACCTACGCGGCCTCGTTGGTCCCTCCGAAGGCGCACTACCTCATCGCCGCGGTGGAGGATCTGACCTTCGTCGCGATCGGCGCCGTCTGGTACATGGTCGCCCTCGACGACAACAAGGTCGACTGGGACATCGAGTCCGTCCGCCAGCGCTTCAGCCGCGAATCCGTCCGATTCGACAGCAACACGTTCACGATGAACTTCCTGCTGCACCCCCTCTCGGGGTCGGCGTACTACGCATTCCCGCGTGCGAACGGGCTGAACGTCGGGGTCTCCGCGACCTACGCGTTCCTCTCGAGCATGCTCTGGGAGTTCGGCCTCGAGTTCAACGAGAAGCTCAGCATCAACGACGTGATCGCGACGCCTCTCGGAGGCATGGGCCTCGGCGAATTCTTCTTCCGACTCGGCAAGTACCTGAACAGCGCTCCCGGCGGCGGTGACACGTGGCATCGGGTGCTCGGGTGCTCGCTCGGCGTCGTCCAGTGCGCTCACGATCGCGCGGCCGATCACCGGCGCGGCTCGGCACCGGGGACCGTGGTGGACTCGCTCGGCTTCGACGCGGCCATCGCGCATGCCTTCGCGATCCGTTCGCTCTTCGGGGCCGCCCGGGTGGACGAAGGGAGCTCCTTCTTCCGCTACGAGGTCTCCGTCGACGCCGATCTCGTCGCGATGCCCGGGTACCTCCGCCCAGGGGCGTTCGGCCGGTTCTACGCGGACGGGAACTTCACCCGCTTCCGTGTGCGCGGCCTCGGCGGCCCGTCGGGGAACGGCACCTTCCTCGACTCGGACGCCGTGCTCTTCGGCTACTACGCACAGGACGTCCGGGGCGAAGGACGTCCGCGGGGCTGGGGCCTGTCCGTCGGTTCGAGCGTGGGATACACCTACAGGCGCGACGACCACGAGGACTTCCACGATCGTTGGTGCCTCACGCATTTCCCCGGGCTCGCCCTCGACCTCACCGTCCTGCGCCCGAGGCTCGCCATGCACACGCGCCTGCGCGGCTACGGAGACTTCGCCGGCGTCCACTCGATGGCCTTCGACGCCTGGCGCGACGCGAACCCCGGCGTGATCACCAAGCCAGTCCTCGAACGCGAGGGCTACTACTACGCCTGGGGAGGCTCCCTCCGCTTCGACCTCGACTTCGAGATGCCCTGGGTCCTCGTGGGAGGCAGCGTCTTCGCCGGCAAGTACCGATCCCAGGACGGCCTCGATCGGCACCAGGAGGAGATCGACGCGATGGGCGTCGACGTCCATGCGTCGGACGGCATCCTCGAGCTCGAGGCGCATCTCCGCCTCTACCCGTTCCGACGGCTGCCGATCTCGGTCGAAATCGGCGGCGCACGCTATCTCCGCTCCTCGCGGGCCGGTGGATACACGGCCCACGCATCGTTCGATCGGCTCGGAGCCGGGCTCGGCGTACGGTTCTAGCGTCCCGGCGGGCCGGCCGGCGCCCCCCCCTCCCCCTCCCCCCCCCGGCGTACGTCCCCCTTGCCGTTCTCGCACCCGGACGTACCTCTTCGCCCGGAGGGACGAAATGACGACCGACGAGAACAGCCTGCGCGACATCGCGCGCGACACCGCCGAGAAGATGGCCGCCCTGCGCGACGAGCTGCAGGTGAAGCTCCACCTCGCCGGGATGGACGCCCACGACTCCTGGAAGAAGGCGGAGCCGGGCCTCCTTCGCGCCGAGAAGCGCCTTCGCGAGGCGCTCGACCTCGTCGTGCCCGGCGGCTCCGACAAGGTGCGCCTCGAGCTCCAGCTCGGCCTCATGGAGGCGAAGGATCGCGTGCGCGAGCTCGAGCCGACCGTGCGTCAGCTCGGCGACGCCGTGACCGACGCCGCCAAGACCGGCTACGCGAAGCTCAAGGAGAACCTCACGAAGCTCGGGCCGAAGTCGGAGACTCCGCCCGCGCTCTGATCGGCAGGCGCTCGAGCGTCCGTGTGAAGACGCTCGGGCGGTGCCTGACCTCGCCATCGCCCAACGCGACATGACTCGTTCGCCGGAGGACCTCCTCCATGGCGATCGTGATCTCGCGACGCGCGAGCGGGGCGCCGAGGCAGAGGTGCGGGCCGTACCCGAAGGCCATGTGATGCCGCGCGTTGGCTCGATCGAGGTCGAGTCGATGCGGCTCCGGGAACTTCGCCTCGTCGCGATTGGCCGACGTCCAGAGTGCGAGCACGCGGCTCCCCTTCGGCAGCTTCGTGCCCGAGAGCTCCGTGTCGCGGGTGACGAGACGGAAGTGCCCCTGGAAAGGCGCTTCGAGCCGTAGCACCTCCTCGACGAAGGTCGGGAGGCGATCGGGCTCCGCGCGGAGCCGCGCCTGGAGCGCTTCGTCGCGGACGAGGTGGTGCATCGCACTCCCCATCGTGCTCGCGGCCGAGTCGCTCCCGGCGATGAGGATCTGGAGGAGGATGCTGATCGCCTCGGCCTCGGACAGCTTGGCCTCCGAGCGACCTTCGATCGCGTCGATCATCGCGCGCATGAGATCGCTCGAGGTCCCGTCGCGCCGGGCCCGCCGGACCTCGCGCACGCAGAAGGAGTAGAGCTTGAATCCCTCGTCGACGTGGGCGGCGAATTGCTCCGGCGTGTTCACGCCCGACAGGAGGGAGATCGCGTGATCGCACCAACGCTTCACCTCGCGATGGCGGCCCTCGTCGAGGTCGACGAGCCGGAGCACGAGCCGCATGGGCAGCACCTCGGCGACTTCGTGCATGAAGTCTCCGCCTCCCCGCGCGAGGAAGTCGTCGAGGAGCTCGGTGACGATGCCGCGGATGTCCTCGTCGAGGCCGCGCTGCACGCGCTGCGAGAACGCCGCACTCGCGAGCTTCCGATGGACCGCGTGCACCGGGGGATCGACGAGCGCGAGCACGTCGATCGGCCCGACGCCGAGATCCGGGAGCTTCATCGATTGCACCCCGCCCTTGCCACCCGCGAGGAGGATCGCGACGAGGTTCGACGAGTACGTCTCCGGATCGAGGGTGACGGTGCGGACGTCCTCGTAGCGACTCACGAGGTAGTAGTCGGCGCCGGGCACGCGGTAGACCGGCTTCTCCTTCCTCACCGCTTCGTAGAACGGATGCGGATCCTCGAGCGTCGCGTCCGCGAACGGACGGAAGCGCGCGAGGCCGGCCGCTGCCGGATCGTCGTCCACGTGCGCTCCACCCGAGTCGCCCATCACGGAGCGCACGCGCGAGAGCGCACGCAGCGAGAGCGAGAGCACCTGACCGCGCGCCTTGCGCACGGTCGATGCGACGAGCGGACTCCTGAGGATCTCCCCGAGCATGCCTGCCTCCCCGATTCCTGTACTAAGTACGAGTCTGACTTTACTTAGTACAGTCGTCAAGGCAGGATGGCTCGACCCGCCCACGAACGGCAGACTCCAGCCCCCATGGCCTCCTCCCGCACGCGAACCCCGGACCGCCCCGCGCTCGAGCCGACGACGATCCTCGAGGCCGCGCTCCGCATCGTGGACGCCGAGGGCAAGGACCGGCTGACGGTGCGACGGCTGGCGCAGGAGCTCGACGTGTCGCCGATGGCCATCTACTGGCATTTCGAGAACAAGGCCGCGCTCGAGCAACGGATGGTGGAGCACGTCGTCACGGGCGCCTCCTTCGACGACGTGCCCCGTGAGCCGGCCGACGCCTTCCTCCGGGAGACCTTCGGCCGAATGCACCGGGGCCTCGCCGAGCATCCCGGGCTGATCCCGCTGCTCCAGGATCCGGTGCGCATCGGAGAGCACGCGCGCTCCGTGAGGGGGCGCGTCCTCGAGGTCCTCGAAGGCATGGGGCTCGCGAAGGCGGCCCGCCACGACGCGTACTACGTCCTGATGAGCTACACGCTCGGCTCGGTGACGATGGACCACGCGTCGGAATTCGATCGGAGCCGGTCGCCCTTCACCCGCGGGCTCGACCGTCTGATCGCGACGGTGCTCGCGCGGAATCCGCCCTGATTCCGAGGGGGAAGGCGTATCGGCCGGGGCCGAGCCGGCCACCCTGCGACGACGCGGGACCTGCTCGGCCATGCACGGCATCACCCGCCCGGGTGCACGCGTGCGGCGACGTCCGCGTACGTCGCTCCCGCTTTCTTGACCATGTGGGGAGACGCCTCCGAAGCTCGCACCGATGCACGTCCTCCTGTGCTCTCCCCAGCCGGACGACTACCTCTCGGTCCGCGATGCGCTCGACCGGGCGGAAGCCAGGGCGCGTGTCGCGTGGGTGGACAGCTACGAGGACGCGCGTCGCGAGCTCGCCTCGGGGATGCACGACGTCGGGCTCGTCGACCCGGCGCTCGTGCGAGGGCGTCTGCCGAGCCTCGTCGGCGAGTGCGCCCTGCTCGGCGTCGACACCCCGATCCTCGCCTTCCTCGGCGAGCCCGAGCCCGTCCTCGAGACGTCGTTCCTCCGCTCGGGCGGCGCCGGCATCGTGCGGCGCGGCGACACGCGCAAGCCCCTCCGCTTCGCGCGCGCCCTCTCGCGCGCCGTGCTGCGCTCGGCCGCACGCCATCCGATCCTCACGCCCCGACGGTGGCTCTTCATCCACACGATCGGCGAGTGCGTCGACCAGATCGAGAGCGTGCTCGCTCGCGCGGAGTCGAGCGCCCGCGAGGCCGCCGTCATCGCCGTGGCGCTCGAGCCGCCGCCCGAAGACGCTTCGCGCGTCGCGCTGGTCGAGGGCCTGCTGCCCTCGATGATCGTCGAGCGTCTCCGGAGCCACCTCGATCGCGACGACGTGCTCTTGCGTTTCGGCCGACGCAAATGGCTCGTGATCCTGGAAGGGGGCCTCGACGCCTCGCTGACCGAGGCGCGCGCACGCGAGCTCGGCGAGGCGCTCGGACGCCCGTTCCACGTCCCCGGTCGCACGCTCTCGCTCGTGCCGAACGTGACGTACGCCGTGCATCCGGAGGACGCGGACAACGCCTCGGATCTCTTCGACGCCGTCCGCTGCACCCTGTTCCGTCCGGTCTACGGCGAGCCGCTCAAGGTGCGCCGACTCTCGCACGAGACGTCGATGGCGCTGCGGTCGCGGGGTGCCGAGGCGCTCGCACGCGCGCTCGAGGAAGGCCTGCTCGAGCTCGTCTTCCAGCCGGAGGTCGAGCTCCGGGACGGTCGCATGGTCTCGGCCGAGGCCCTGCTCCGATTCCGCTCCGAGGAATTCGGCGATCTGCGCCCCGGCGAGCTGCTCGAGACCGCCGAGTCGGCCGGGCTCTCCGGTGCGCTCGACGCGTGGGTGCTCCGCGAGGCCGCGGCGACCGCGCGTCGCTTCCTCGACAAGGGCTCGCCCCTCCGGATCTCGGTGAACGTCACGCTCGCCTCGGTCCTCGACGGGTCCGTGGTCGAGGCGGTCGATGCCGCGCTCGAGTCGACCCGGCTGCCGCCCCGCTTCCTCGCGATCGAGGTCGCCGGCGTGGGTCGGGTCGGCGGAGGCTCGATCGAGCGCGCCACGCTGGCGGCGCTCCGGGAGCGCGGTGTCGAGCTCGTGCTCGACGACTTCGGCACCGGCTACGCGGCGCTCGCCTGCCTCAAGGGCTTCCCCACGGACGCGATCAAGATCGATCGCGCCTTCGTGAAGGGCCTGCCCCTCGTCCCCGAGGACGCGGCCATCGCCACGGCCATCGTCGCGCTCGGCCGCTCGCTCGGCCTCACGGTCGTCGCCGAGGGCGTCGAGACGGCCGCCGCCGAGGCCTTCCTCGCCGACATCCGCTGCGACCGGGCCCAGGGCCATGGCATCGCTCCCCCGCTCTCGGAAGAAGAGCTCTTCGCCTTCCGCCACCACCTCCCCCCCATCCTGGAGCCCGAGTGCCGTTGACTCGAACTCAAGAAACGATCCGTCGGCCCCGCCCGGCAAACGTGGGCGAACTCACCACCGAGGAGCTCGTCCGATAATCCAATCACCGGATTCTCCACGGAAACGAGGAGAATCCATGGGGAGTCCGTGTGCTCTCTTGTCCGACCGAGGGACGGAGGGGTAGCGTGCAACGCGTTCTACGAGCTCCCCATCCCCTTCCCTCCCCTCCTGGAGTCCAAGACGGCGTGACCGAGCTGGTCGTTTGCTCCCGCCACCGACTCGACGAAGCGCTGCTCGCGGAGTGGCGGCATCGTCGTCGGCCGGATGCGAGCCTCGTCACGACCAGGAGCTTCGACGAGGCGTGGGCCTACCTCGAATGCGCCTCCGCCGCGCTCCTCTTCCTCGCCTTCGACTCGGACCTCGACGGGGCGTACGCGCTCCTCGAGCGGCTCGGCTCCGCGCGTCCCGAGGTGCGCATCGTCGCGGTGATCCCCTCGCACGGCCGCGAGCTCGAGGCCGCGTTGATCGGAGCCGGCGCCCACGACGTCGTCGTGCGCGAGGACCTCGAGGACGACGAGCTCGACCGTGCGCTCGAGGGCGCCCTCGCGGCCAGCCTCTCGGCCTCGCGCGCCTTCGCCGACGTACGCCACGCGCCGCGCACGACCCGGTCGAGCTTCGAGCGGACGCTCGAGCCGATGCTCCGGGCCGCGCGACGTCGACGAGCCCGACTCGGGCTCGTCTCGGTCCGTCTCGAGGGCGACTCGAGCACCTGGCACGAGCGCCCCGAGGAAGAGGCCGCGATCCTCGGAGCCGCGCTCCATCGGGTGCGGACCGCGCTCCGCTCCCCGGACCTGGTGCTGCGCCTCGGCGTGCGCGAGCTCGTCGTGCTCCGGGACGATGCCGCCTCGGTCGCCGAGATCGTCGGGCTCGGCGAGGCCGTCGCGGAGGCACTCGCCGCGCCGATCACGCGCCCCGACGGGGACGTGCGCGTGTCGACGAGCGTGCGCATCGCGGTGCACCCCGATCACGGGACGACGCCGCCCGAGCTGCTCGAATGCCTCGACGACGACGAGGCCGAGATCGCCCGCCTCGGACGCGGCGTCCCGAGCCGCCTCACGCCCCGGAACCCGACCTCGATGATCGTGTCGCGCCGGCAGATCCTCGAGCGCGCCCTGCCCGGCGCGATCGAACGCGGCGAGATCTCCGTCCACTACCAGCCGCAGTGGTGCATCCGCGATCAGGTGGTCCTCGGCGTGGAGTCGCTGCTCCGGTGGAATTCGCCCGATCTCGGCGCGATCTCGCCCGCCGAGTTCGTCCCGATCGCGGAGGAGATCGGCGAGATCGAGACCCTCGGCACGCACGCGCTCCGGACGGCCTGCGCCGTCGGAGAACGTTGGAGGCGCAATGGACTCCCGGTCCGAGTGGCCGTGAACGTCTCGAGCCATCAGCTGCGCAGCCAGGACTTCGCCGAGACGGTCCGCGCGGCCCTGCACGACAGCGGCTTCCCGCCTCCTTCGCTCGAGCTCGAGATCACCGAGGGAGCGCTCGTCGACGACGCGGATCGCGCCCGCGCCGTGATGAGCGAGCTGCGCGCGGAGGGCATCCTCTTCGCGGTCGACGACTTCGGCACGGGGCACGCCTCGCTCGCCTACCTGAAGCGGCTGCCGCTCGACGTCGTGAAGATCGACCGCGACTTCGTCCGCGGCGTGCCGGAGGATCCGGAGAACGTGGCGCTCACGAGCGCGATCGTCGCCCTCGCCCAGAGCCTCGGGCTCTACGTCATCGCGGAGGGCGTCGAGACCTCGCGCGAGGAATCCTTCCTCCGCACCCTCGACTGCCACGCCGTCCAGGGCTTCCTCCACGCCCGCCCCATGCCCGCCCTCGAGGCCGAGAGCTGGCTCCGCCGCCGCCGGATCGCGAGCCGGGCCCCGCGCTGACGCACATCAGGGCGGGAATCCGGGCGCCGTGGCAGGACGAGCACGTGCCTCGCCGCCCGAACCCGCCCGCCCGCACCGTCGGCCTCTACCTCCTCGCCTGCGCCGTAGGGGTCGCGGCGATGATCGTCGTCGGTGGGCTCGTGCGGCTCACGCGCTCGGGCCTCTCGATCGTCGAGTGGAATCCGGTCTCCGGCATCCTGCCGCCCCTCGGCGAGCAGGCCTGGCTCGAGGAGCTCGCCCACTACCGCGCGAGCCCCGAGGGACGGCTCGTGAACTCGGGCATGGACCTCGCGGGGTTCCAGCGGATCTTCCTCGTCGAATGGGTGCATCGGCTGCTCGGACGCGTCGTGGGCCTCCTCGTGCTCCTCCCGCTGGTCGTGCCGCGGCTCCGGCGCGCGATGTCCGGCGCGCTCTTCGGGAAGCTCGCGCTCCTCGTGCTCTTCTTCGCGGCCCAGGGGCTCTTGGGATGGCTCATGGTCGCGAGCGGCCTCGTGGACGTGCCCCACGTCAGCCCCTACCGTCTCGCCTCGCATCTGCTCGCGGCCTTCGCGATCTTCGCCGCGCTCGTGCACCTCGGGCTCGACGAGCTCGGAATGGCAGGCGAAGCCTCGCCCGGCCTCCACCGCGCGAGCCTCTGGCTGCTGGGGCTCGTGCTCTCCACGGTGGGCTTCGGAGGTCTCGTCGCGGGCCTGCACGCGGGGACGCTCTTCGCCACGTTCCCCGACTACGCCGGCGCGGTCTTGCCGCGGGGCGCTTTCGAGGGAGGTCCGACCTCGCCCGTCGCGAGCCCGCTCGGCGTGCTGGTGATGCACCGGACGCTCGCGCTCCTCGTCCTCGTCGCGAGCCTCGTCGTCTCGACGCGCGCCCTACGCGGCCGTCACGACGCGCTCCGGCTGCCCGGGCTCGCGCTCGCGGCGGGCGTGCTCACCCAGATCGGTCTCGGCGCGGCGACGGTCTTCGCCCACGTGCCCCTTCCGCTCGCCTCGCTGCACCAGGCGAACGCGATCTTCGTCGTGGCGAGCCTCGTCGCGCTCGCGCACGCGTCGCGCGCGAGAGCTCAGCGCTCCGGCGAGTCGGCGGACGCGCTCGCTGCCGGCTCCTTGCCGAGCAAGAGCCCGAGCACGTGACGTCCCGCCTTCACGAAGAAGTAGAGGACGGCGACGCAGGCGACGAGGAGCAGGACGGCCCCGAGGAACGCGACGATCGGTGCCGCGATCGCGAGGCCGGTGCCGATCATCGCGGCGCCGTCCTCGAGCAGCGAGAGGCCCGCGTTGCCGAGGCCTCCGTGGAAGACGGCGAGCGTCGTCGACTTCGCGCGGACCACCGCCTTGCCGGAGTGCACGGTGAGCGCCGCTCCGCCGCCGACGACGAGACCGGCGACGGTGGCGAGCAGGGGATCCGTCTCCGAGAGCGAGGCCGCCGCGAGCACCGTACCCGCGACCGGACGCACGAAGGTGCTCGCCGCATCGAGCGCGTGATCGACCGCGATCACCTTGTCGCCGACGAGCTCGACGAGCGTCGCCACGCCGAAGACCACGAGCGCCGGCGTCGAGCCGACGAAGGCGAAGGCATGGTTCAGCGGCAGGAAGCCGAGGCGCGCGAGGATGCCCACCGCGAGCAGCGGGAGCCATGCACGCAGGCCCGCGCAGGCGGCGAGGCTCGTGCCCATCATCACCTGGGCGGCGAGCGAGAGAGGCTCGATTCCAGAATCCGGCATCGCCCCCACCCTACCATGGGGCGACGCCTCGGCCCGTCGGGGCCTTCTATTCGGCGGCGGCCTTCTCGCCCGTCGCCTCCGGGAGCAGCCCGACGTCGTCCGTGGGGCGGAACAGGTTGATCGGGATGTGGAGGTAGCGTCGGCCGTTCTCGCGCACGGACGGGAGCAGGCCCGCGTTCACGTTCACCTGCACGCTCGGGAAGAGGAGCCGCGGCGACTTCAGGGTGGCGTCGCGGGCCTTGCGCATCTTCACGAAGTCCTCGCGCGCGGTCTCCTCGCGGAGCTGGATGTTCATCGCCTTCGAGAGACCGATCGTCGTCTCGAAGCGGAGCTCGCGGCCGTTCGGCTGGTAGTCGTGGCCGACGAAGACGCGCGTCGCGTCGGGGAGCCGGTAGAGCTTCTCGTGGACCGACTCGTAGAGCGCGTCGGCGCTGCCCTTCGGGAAATCGCAGCGACCGACGCCGTAATCCTCGAGGAAGAGCGCGTCGCCCGTGAAGACGGCATCGCGGATCTTGAAGCTCACGCACGCCGGCGTGTGACCGGGCGTCGCGAGCACGTCGACCTCGAGCGTTCCCGCCTCGAGCTTCTCGCCGTCGGCGAGCAAGCGATCGAACTGGGAGCCGTCGGTGGCGAATCCGGGGCCGAGATCGAAGAGGGTCTTGAAGACCTCCTGGACCTCGGTGATGCGCTCGCCGATCGCGACCTCCGCTCCGTGGCGGCGCTTCAGGATCTGCGAGCCGGAGAGGTGATCCGCGTGGGCGTGCGTCTCGAGCGCGTAGTGGACGCGGAGCCCTTCGGACTCCACGAAGGCGCTGACCGCATCGACCGATTCCGTCGACGTCTGGGAGCCCGGCGCGTCGTAGTCGAGCACCGGATCGATGACGACGGCGTCCTTCGAGACCGAATCGTAGACGACGTAGGTCAGGGTGAACGTCGCGGGATCGTAGAACTCCTTCACCTTCATGGCGGCGGCCTCCTCCCTCGTCGGAGCCAGCCTCGGCGGCAAAGGGTTCGATGCCCGCGAACGGGGACGGAGTCAGAGCGAGGTACGGGCGACCCAGGCCCGGACGGCCTTCTTCACGCGGTCCTGGAGCTCCGGCGGGACCTCGGCGGTCTTCGTCGTCTTGCAGGCCGAGAGCACGTCCCGGAGCGCCTGGCAGGCCGAGCCGCACGCCGGGCAGCCGAGGATGTGCTTCTCCATCGCGGCGCAGTCGATGGCCTCGAGGTCGCCTTCGAGCTTGCGGGAGAAGAGCTGGAGCACGTCCGGGCAGCCGGGCCCCGGTGCCGGAGCCGAAGGCTCGAGGACGGGACGCATGGCCTCGCGGAGGGCGGCCCGGGCGCGGTGCAGGCGGCTCTTCAGGGCCTCGACCGTGATGCCGAGCGATTCGGCGGCTTCGGGCGCCGTCAGCCCCTCGACGTCACGGAGGAAGAGGACCTCGCGATAGTCGTCCGGGAGGGAGCCGAGAGCGATGCGCAGCGCGTCCGCGAGCTGGCCCCGCTCCGCGTGCTCCTCGGGGCTCGCGCCTCCGTCGACCGACTCCGGCGCGGCGTCCTCGGGGAGGTGCGGTTGGTTCTTGAGCCCCCGACGCTTGCGGCTGCAAGCGGTGCGCGCGAGCGTGAAGACCCAGCTCGTGAGCGAGGAGCGGCCCTCGAAATCGCCGAGGTGGGAGGCGATGGCGAGGAGCGTGTCCTGCACGACGTCCTCGGCGTCGGTCGCGTTCCGGCACATCCGGCTGCCGAAGCGGTGCACCGACGGGGCGACCTCGGCGAGCAGGGTTTCCATCGCGGCCGCGTCACCGGCCTTCGCGCGTTCGATCAGGAGAGCGTCCACGGAGCGGATCGTAGGCACGATCGCGGATCTGTCCACGTCCGAATCGCGGGGAGCGTCGTGCGAACCCTCTCGGGGGGAGGCCGGCTCGTACGGAGGAGCGTGCCGGCCGGCCGAGGAGCCGAGGCCGGCGGCGCCGAGGAGTGACCATGTTCTGGAACGCCAAGCCCGCCCCGAGTCGTGACCACCGTCAGATGGTGAAGGAAGGAGCCCTGCTGCTCGACGTCCGGACCCCCGCGGAGTACGCGTCCGGCCACGTCGACGGCGCGACCAACATCCCGGTCCAAGAGCTGAATTTCCGGATGAGCGAGGTCGGAGACAAGAAGCGGCCCGTCGTCGTCTACTGCCGGAGCGGCGCGCGCAGCGCGGCGGCGGCCGGATTGCTCCGCTCGAACGGCTACGACGTCGTCGACATCGGCGGCATCGGCGCCTGGTGAGCGCCGTCGCGGCCGGGACCGCCCCGGCGGCCCGCCGCCTGGCCGTCTCCGGGGCCGGCGGCGGTCGTCGTTGCGCGGGGGGCGGGGCTCGGGTCACGCTCGGCCCATGCCCCGAGGCAAGCCGCCCGCGAAGCCGCCCCTGACCGGGCCCGACCACGCGCCGCTCGGGCCCGTCCGTCATCCGAACGATCCGACGGAGGCGGAGCTGCACGCGAACGACGAGATCCACGTCCGACGCATGCACCGGCGCGACATCCGGAGGGTCTGGGAGTTCCTGAAGCTCGTCTTCCGGGACGTGAACCAGAAGACGGTCGAGTACCAGCGGCCCCGGAGCCGACAGCGCTTCGAGGAGATCTACGACGACGAGGGCGTCGAGCAGCTCGTCTTCGAGGTCGACGACGCCATCGTGGGCTACGCCGAGTGCACGTACGAGGTCACGGGCTCGGACAACTGGATCAACCCGCGCTACTTCGAGAGCCGGGACATGCGGCCGCTCTTCGTCGAGGAGCTGGCGTCGCATCCCGACTACCAGGGTCGAGGCGTCGGCTCGTTCATGCTCGAGCAGCTCCGCCACCTCGCGCGGATGCGCGGCTGCACCCACCTCGTGCTCGAGGTCGCCGAGAACAACTCGGATGCGCTCGCGTTCTACCGCAAGCGCAGCTTCTACAAGCTCGATGCGGCCCTCTTCATGGCGCAGAAGCTCGAGCGCGAGCCGGAGCTGCTCCCGCCGCGCACCCTGCCGAAGAGGCGCGAGCCGGCGGAGGACGGCGGCGCGAAGCCTTCGAAGTCGAAGAGCACGCCGCCCAGAGCGCCTCGCAGGCCGTCGGCCAAGGGCTCGAGGAAGGCCTCGAAGCCCTCCGAATGAGCAGGGAGGGGCGCGCCCTCAGCAGCTCGACGCACCGACGCCGAGACCGCGGAGGAGCTCCTCGACGGTCGCGTTGAGGATCGCGGCGGGGAAGTTCCCGTAGAGGATCGCGCGTCCCCCGTCGAAGACGTACGTCGGCGAGCCACGCACGTTCGAGGCCTTCCGCGCCTCGTCGTCCTCGAAGAGCGCGGCGAGGGCCGAGCCGTCGTCGAGGATCCTCTCGAAGGACGACACGGGCAGTCCCGCGCTCCGGGCGACGTCGATCGCGACGTCCCTCCGCGCGACGTTGCGGTTCTCGAGGAGGAAGGCCTCCCGGAGCGCCCAGAGGTAGCGAGCCCCGGCGCCCGGCTCCGCCTCGCCCCTCGCCTCGAGGAGGAAGGCGGCCTTCGCGGCCGCGCCGCTCGCCCACGACGACGCGGGCGGATCCGCGACCCAGACCTCGCCGCTCACGTCCTTCCGCCCGAAGCGCTCGGCCACCTCGCGCGTCACGTCCCGCTTGCCGGCGGGGCCCTTCGCGGCCCAATCGCCTTCGCGGAAGCGCTGGGGCACGCTGCCGAAGACCGGCACGATCCGATAGGCGATGTCGAGATGCGGCCCCCACGCCTCGACGAGGTGCGCGAGCTTCGGCTGGGCGACGAAGGCCCAGATGCAGAGGGGATCGGACCAGTACTCGAAGCGCAGACGGTTCATCGGGCGGGGCTCCAGGACTTCGCCCGAAGGATGCCCCGCCCGGAGCGTCAGGCGCAATCGCGCGAGGCGTCGGGCATCGGTCCGACGTAGCGCGAGGCCGGCCGGATGAGACGCCCCGTCCGCCGCTGCTCGCGGCAGTGCGAAAGCCAGCCGACGACGCGTCCCGTCGCGAACGTCGCCGTGAAGAGCTCGCGCGGCAGACCGAGCGCCTCGAGGAGCACCGCCGTGTAGAACTCGACGTTCGCGCGGAGGGGACGGTCCGGCTTCTTCGCGGCGAGCAGCCTCTCGGCCGTGCGCTCGACGGAGCGCGCGAGACGGAGCCTGTCACCGCCCTCGCCGGCGGCCTCGAGACGCTCGATCGCCGCCTCGAGCACGGCGGCGCGCGGGTCGCGGACGCGGTAGATGCGATGCCCCATGCCCATGATGCGCTCGCCCGACGCGATGGCGCGCGCGAGCACGGCCTCGGCCCGCTCGGGCGTGCCGACGGCGTCGAGCATGTCGAGCACCGGGCCGGGCGCGCCTCCGTGGAGCCGGCCCTTCAGGGCGGCGATTCCCGCGACCACCGCCGAGACGTCGTCGGACTCCGTGCTCACGACGACGCGCGCGGCGAAGGTCGAGGCGTTCATCCCGTGGTCGGCGACCGTGACGAGGTAGGCGTCGAGGCCCGCGGCCTCGGCGGGCGTGGGCGTGCGATCGTGGAGCATCCGGAGGAAGTCCTCGGCGTGCCGCGCCCCGAGCGAGGGGGCGACGAGCGCCCGTCCGCTCCGCTTCCGCGCCCAGGCCGCCGCGTACACGCCGACGGCGGCGACGATCCGCAGGGTCTCGTCGATCGAGCGCTCGCCGGGCACGGCTTCGAGGTGAGCGACGGAGGCGCGCAGGGCGTCCATCGCGTCCCTGCGTTCGAGCGCGTCTCCGAGCCCACCGAGGCGCTCGAACGCCTCCGCGCGCCCCCGGGCGAGCGAGGCCCGGAAGGCCTCGTGCTCGGCGGCGTCGGGGAGACGCCCCACGAGCAGGAGATGCGCGACCGCCTCGACGTCGTGACGCGACGCCAGCGTCTCGACGTCGAAGCCGCCGACGACGAGGCGACCCGCGGCGCCGTCGACGAGGGAGAGGGTGGTATCCGCGACCACGATTCCTTCGAGCCCGGGATTCGTCTGCATGACAGGGACCTCCTCTCCGATCTATGGATACGCTCGTCATGGTTGATCCACGTGGATTCGCGAATCAACGTCCTGGAAACGACGATCCAGCCGGATGGCTCGATGCCTCGGCGGCGATCGCGCTCCTCGGCGTCAAACGGGAGACCCTCTACGCCTACGCGAGCCGCGGCCTCGTCGAGACGAGGCCGGAGCCGGGGACGCGGCGGAGGCGCTATCGCCTCGCCGATCTCGAGCGTCTCCGTGCCCGGCACGACGCGCGCGCGGGCCATGCGGCCGTCGCCGCCTCCGCCCTCCGCTGGGGCGAGCCCGTCCTCGACTCCGCGATCACGGAGCTCGCGGCCACGGGCCCGCGTTATCGCGGCGTCGACGCGGTCGGCCTCGCGCTCGAAGGAGCGCGCTTCGAGGACGTGGCCGAGCTCCTCTTCACCGGCCGACCGTCGACGGGCGCGCGCTGGGCGAGCCGGGGGAGAGCCCCATCGGCGCGCGCGCTCGCCTCGCTGCTCCCGCGCGGCAGCCGACCGATCGACGCGCTGACGGTCGCGCTGCCCGCGCTCGCGCTCGCGGACGCCGATCGCTTCGACCGCACGGCCGAGCCGACCCTCGCCTCGGCCCGCTCCGCGATCTTCGAGCTCTCGGCCCTCGTCGGCCTCTTCGAGGGAGCCGATCGCGTCGCGAAGGCCCGCGAGCAGGAGACGGTCGCGAAGCGGCTCGCGGTCGCCCTCGGCGCGAGCCCGTCGCCGCGGACCGTCTCGGCGATCGAGCGCGCGCTCGTCCTCTCGGCGGATCACGAGCTCAATCCGTCGAGCTTCGGCTGCCGCGTGGCCGCCTCGACGGGCGCGGATCTCCACGCCTGCTTCGGTGCTGCGCTCGGCTGCATGCTCGGCGTCGTGCACGGAGGACAGACGGGGCGGATCGAGTCCCTCGTCGACGAAGTCGGCCGCCCGGATCGCGCGATCGAGGTGCTGCGCGAGCGGATGCGGCGCGGCGAGGAGATCCCGGGCTTCGGACACCCCCTCTATCCGGAGGGCGATCCGCGCACGCCGCCCCTCCTGGCGCTCGCGCGCGAGCTCGGGGCGCGTCGGAACGGAGCGAGGACCCTGCTCTCCGTCGTCGACGCGATGGAGCTCGCCGGCCATCCGCGCCCGACGATCGACCTCGGCACGGTCGCGATCGCCGAAGCGCTCGGTCTCCCACGCGGCTCCGCGCTCGTGCTCTTCACGCTCGGGCGCACGGCGGGCTGGGTCGCCCACGTGCTCGAGCAGCGCGCGCAGGGCTTCGTGCTCCGCCCGCGCGCACGCTACGTCGGGGCTCAGTCCGGACGCGCGAGCACGAAGTAGTGCGGCGTGTCCTTGCCGAACTTGCGCGCGTGGCCGATCCACACGCGGTCGTGGACGCGACGGAGATCGTCCTGCATGTGCCCGTAGACGATGTGCGAGAGGCCGCGCTCGTTGATCGTGACCTCCGGCCAACCGATCGGCGCCTCGCGCGGCACGCGCGTGTAGTCGACGAACGCGCCGTCCTTGCCGAAGCCGACGGTGTAGTAGCCGGGGCCGACGAGCGGCGCGACGGGCGACTCGTTGTAGCCGCCGATCGTCCCGTCCGGCAGGCGGAAGAAGACCTTGCGGAAGAGCTGGAAGAGCGGCTGGTTGTTCTGGCCGAAGAAGGGCACGGGCTCGAAGTCGGGCTTCGACGCGGGGACGATGTCCTCCGCGGTGATCGGCGCGGTCCCCGCCGCGAGGCGCCAGAGCTTCGGCTGGTTCGACCGATCGAGCGAGAGCGACTGCTCGACGCGGGCGCGCGGCGAGAGCGACGCGAGGTGGTCGCGCACAGCGGCGTAGGTGGTTCCGGGGGAGGAGAGCAGGTCGTTCAGCGTCTTCATCGGCGTCCTTTCGTGCGCTTCTCGCGTCGCTTCGGCTCGCGGAGCGCGGTCTTCGTGGGGGCTTCCACCTCGCCCTGCGAGGTCGCGAGGCCCGTGCGCACGCGGCGCACGTTCTCGGCGTCGTGGTGCTCGAGCGCCACGCGGACGGCGTTCCGCGTCATGTCCGGCTCGCCGAGGCGGAGCAGCTCGACGAGGGCGCGCATCGAGCCGACCATCGTCTCGCGCGCGGCGTAGAGCGACCGGAGGTGCTCGCGGTGCTTCTGCCCGAATTGGACGACGGTGTTGTAGGCGAGCTCGAACGCGAGGTTGCCCGAGAGCCGGACGACCGCGCGGCCGAAGTCGAGGTCGGCATCCTGGAAGGCCTCGTCGTCCTCGATCGTCTCGAGCTCGTCGATCTTCGCCTCGAGCTCGGCGAGCGCCTCGGGCGTGGCGCGACGGGTCGCCTCGGCGGCGGCCTCGGACATGACGGCGCGGCGTAGCCCGAGCAGATCGCGCACGAGCGCTTCGACCTGCGCCGGATCGTGCTTCAGCGCCTCGGCCATGTCCGGGAGGCGCTCGAGCCCACCCTCCGTCCGCACGTCGCGGACACGGGTACCGTCGCCCTGATGGGGTGCGACGAGCCCGGAGGCCGCGAGGCGAGCGAGCGCGCCGCGCAGGGTCACGCGCGTGATCCCGAGCCGGACCGCGAGCTCCCGTTCCGCCGGCAGCTTCTCACCGGGGCGGAACGCGCCGCGGAGGATCTCGTCCCGGAGGCGCTGCTCCACGAGCTCGACCGTCGTCCGCCGCTCGAGCGGGGCGATGGGGGCGAGGCGGACGTCCGGGGCGGTTGGCATGATGGACTAACCATTGGCCCAATCGCGCCCAAACGCAAGCCGGGCCCTACGCCCCTGCGAAAGGACTAGGGATTCGGCTTGTCGGGGCGCGTCGCGAGGACGGTGGCGACGAGGCCACCGACCAGCGCGAGCGCCATGCAGGCGAGCTCCGGCCCGCCCGGGAGCCCTCGCGCCGCGACGAAGGCGCGTGCGACGACGAAGGCGAAGGCGAACCAAGAGGCCTGGGCGACGAGCCGGACGACGAGACCACGATCCATGCGGCGCGAACGCTAGCCCTCGGCGGCGGCCCTGGCCATGCGCCTCACGGTCGTGCTCACCAACCCGCGTCCGGACGCGCGAGGTAGGCCTCCTCCGCGGGCGTGGAGGCGCGACCGAGGATCGGGTTGCGATGCGGGAAGCGACCGAACTCCGCGATCACGTCGCGATGACCGATCGCGTACGTGACGAAGCCTTCGTACATCGCCCTCGCCTCGGGCGGCGCGGCCTCCGCGAGCGCCCGGCAGAGCGCGACGTTCTTCTCCTGGAGCGCGAGGTCCTCGGCATGCTCGAGCGGCAGGAGGAAGAAGAGGCGCATGCGCGGCGGGACGGCCTGGTCGAAGCCGCGATCGAGGCTCCGCAGCGCGAGCGCGACCGCGAGCCCGTCGTCCCGGTACATCCGCGCCCTTCCCCGATGGATGTTCCGCGTCATCTGATCGAGGAGGATGACGCGCGCGAGGCTGCCCTCCGCGCTCTCGTTCCAATCGTCGAGCGCGGAGGATGCGGCGAGCTCGACGAGATCGCCGAAGCAGCGCTCGATCTCCGCGTCGGTCTCGGCGGACTTGCCGAACCAGAGCTTCATGCGAGCGGGCGCGATGGCCCAGGGGTCGGCGTCGAGCCCGACCCAGTAGTCGAGCACCTCGGCGATGCGGCGGTCGTGCGGAGGGGTCATGCGCGTGCCTCTGTGCACGACCCTACCGCGGATCCGCCCCGTCCGGCAGACGCGCTCGGCGCTCAAGCCGGGGACAGGCCGAGCGCCACCCTCCCGCCGAGCTCGAGCTGCTTCTTGTCGGGCAGCGGGTGGAAGTGCACGGCCTGGATGTCGCGCCACAGGCGCTCGAGCGGGTTCGACCGGTAGAACGCCGCCCCTCCGACGGCCTCGACGGCCTTCTTCACGCAGCGCTCGAGGCTCTCGGCGGCGATCGCCTTGCGCGCGAGGGCCCCGCTCGCGATCTCCACGGTCGGGACCACCTCGTAGTCCTGCACGCCCTCCACGAGCTCGCGCCATGCCATCCGAGCGACGAGGAGCGCGCGCTCCATCTCGCCGATCGCGAAGACGACGGTGGGATCGCTCGCCTTGCGCTTCGCGGGCTCGATCGCGAGCTCCGAGGCCTTCTCGCCGATGCCCAGGTAGGTCGAGACGATGAGCGGCAGCGCGACGGTGCAGATCAGGCTGAACATCGGATGCCAGGTGCCTCGGGTCCGCCGCGCGGTGATGGCGGAGTCGGGGACGAAGACGTCCTCGAACGTGACGGTGTGCGAGCCCGTGGCGCGCATCCCGAGGGTGTCCCAGTCGTCGCCGACGCGGACGCCGGGCCCGCGGAGCGGCAACGCGAAGTGGAGCACCTCGGGGCCCTTCTCCGGATCGTCGTAGGGCGCGCTCGTCATGGTGAGATCCCCGGCCGGGCTGCCGCTCGCGAAGCGCTTCCGGGCGTTCACGACGTAACCACCCTCCACGCGGACCGCGCGTCCCTGGCTCTCGAGCCAATCCCCCGCGCCCGTGCTGACGAGGACGAGCTCGTCGCTCGCGATCTTCTTCAGGAGCTCCGCGGCGGGCTGTCCGTGACGATGCCGCCACACCGCGACGGCCACGAGGTGGGTGTGCATCGAGAGCGCGAGCGACGTGCTCGGGCACGCGTGCGCCATCACGCGCAGCATCTCGCAGAGCTCCTCGTAGGAGGCTCCCCCGCCCCCGAGCTCCTCCGGAATGGCCGCCGAGAAGAGCCGCTGCTCCTTCAGGATGCGGTAGCTCTCCGCGACGAAGTCGCCGCTGCGATCGGCGAGCACCGAGAGCTCCGCGAGCCTCGGGCCGATCGATCGCGCCTTGGCGACGACGGATACGTTCGCCTGCATGTCCATGGTTCCCCCCTCTTCCCCTTGGACGTCAAACTAGTCGAGGGGTCGACGGGGCGAGGAGACCGCGTCCGTGGACGGCGCGTCGTTCCTCCGCTCGCGTGCAGGACTCGCACGTCCGATGCCGACGACGGAAAAGGTGGAGGCCGCTCGTTTCCGGGCGAGCGGCCTCCGTCGGCTCCCAGGGAGGGGGAAGGGAGCCGGAATCAGCGGTTGGCGGCCTCGGCCTCTTGTGCGGCGACCTGGCGACGGACCTCGTCCATGTCGAGCTCCTTCACCTTGCCGACGAGCTCGTCGAGCGCCTTGGCGGGCAGCATGCCGGCCTGCTCGAAGACGAGGATGCCGTCGCGGAAGACCATCAGCGTGGGGATGGCCCGGATCTGGAAGGCCTGCGCCAGGGCCGGCTCGGCCTCGGTGTCGACCTTGCCGAAGACGACGTCCGGATGACGCTCGGAAGCCGACTCGTAGATCGGGGCGAAGGCACGGCAGGGACCACACCACGCGGCCCACCAGTCGAGCATCACGATGCCGCCGGCGTCGATGGTGCCCTCGAAGTTCTTCGCGGTGATCTCGGTGGTCTTCATACCGTCCTCCGAAACGTGGGAGCCGGCGGGCCCCGAAAGGGATTCGCGGAAGGTCCGGGCTGGGGGCGCCCGGGGCCGCGTCTCCCTACGGACGCGCGAGAGGCCCTTTCGTTTCACGGACATCGACCGCATACCCTCGGGCACGGACGCTGGTAGGATGCGGGCCGATTCCGGAGGGACCATGACGACGACTCTGACGAAGTTCGATGCCAACACGGGCGAGGCGAGCGGCTACCTGGCGCGCCCCGGCAAGGAGAAGGCCGGCGTGATCGTGATCCAGGAGTGGTGGGGCATCGTCCCGCACGTCGAGGATCTCGTCCGTCGGTTCGCGGCCCAGGGCTTCGTGGCGATGGCCCCGGACCTCTACCACGGCAAGAAGACCCTCGACGCGGCCGAGGCCGAGCATCTGATGACCGGCCTCGACTGGGGCCGCGCGGCGCAGGAGATCGCCGGGGCCGTCCGCTACCTCCGCGAGAAGGAGGGCTGCACGAAGGTCGGCATCGTCGGCTTCTGCATGGGCGGCGCGCTGACGGTGATCGGCGCCTCCGTCGCCGACGTCGACGCCTACGTCGCCTTCTACGGCTTCCCGCCCGACGGGGCCTGCGACCTCTCGAAGGTGAAGGCCCCCGGCCGCATCTTCTTCGGCGACCGCGAGGGCTTCTTCGACGTGGGCAAGGCGAAGGCCTTCGCCGAGTCGCAGACCGCGAAGGGCATCCCGACGGAGTTCCACGTCTACCCCGACGCCGACCACGCCTTCTTCAACGACACCCGCCCCGAGGTCCACTCCCCTGTCGCGTCGAACGACGCCTGGAAGCGCACGCTCGAGCACTTCGGCGCGCACCTGCGCGGCTGAGCGATGGGCAACTTCTACGAAGAGCGGATCTTCCCGCCCCTCTGCGACGTCGTGATGCGGCAGATGGAGCCGCTCCGGCCGAAGACGGTCGCCGAGGCGCGGGGCCGCGTGCTCGAGATCGGGCTCGGGACCGCACGCAACCTGCCCTACATGCAGGGCGTGACGGAGCTCGTCGGCCTCGAGCCGTCGCCGGGCATGACGGACATCGCGAAGGCTCGGATCCGTCATGCGCCCTTCCCCGTCGAGGTCGTGCACGCGGGGGCCGAGTCGATGCCGTTCCCGGACGCGAGCTTCGACACGGTGCTCGCGACCTTCGTGTTCTGCACCATCCCCGATCCGCACGCGGCGGCGCGCGAGGTGCGACGCATCCTGAGGCCGGGCGGGAAGCTCGTGATGCTCGAGCACGTGCGCGATCGCGATCCGGCCGTGGCGCGCTGGCAGGAGCGGATCACGCCCGTCTGGAAGGTGCTCGCCTGCGGCTGCGTCCTCGATCGCGACACGCCCGCGATCCTCGAGGGCGAGGGCTTCGGCACGGAGTCGATCGTCCACCTCGACGCAGGGATGCCGCTCTTGCGCCACATCGTCGCCGGCGCCCTTCCCGTGCGCTGAACGCGCTCCTCCGGAGCGCCGTGGGTTGATATCCTCGGCGCTCCGTGGGGGAACGTCCGCTCGAGGCACGCCATTCGTCCACGCCGCCGGCCGCGGTCTTCGACGGCAACGAGCGGTTCGTCGTGCTCCGTCCTCTCGGCAAGGGCGGCATGGGCACGGTCTACGCCGTGCACGATCGCGAGACGGATACGGACGTCGCGCTGAAGCTGCTCACGTTCGCGAAGCCCGAGCTGCTCCTCCGGTTCAAGGAGGAGTTCCGCGCGCTCCGCGATCTCGTGCATCCGAACCTCGTGCGTCTCTTCGAGCTGCACGAGGATCGCGGCCTCTTCTTCTTCACCATGGAGCTGCTCTCGGGGCAGGACTTCCTCTCGTGGGTGCGCGCAGAAGCCGGAGGGTCGACGTCGACGATCTCGAGCGCGGGGGGGACGCCGGGCGGCGACACGTCGACGCGCGTCGAACGGAGCCCCACGGGTGCGGAGGCGAAACGCGAGACGGTCCAGGGACCGAGCGCGGCGCCCACCGTTCCGGTACGCCCGCTCTACGACGAGTCGCGCCTCCGGAACGCGCTCGCCCAGCTCGCGACGGCGCTCGCGGCGCTCCATCGCTCGGGGCGCGTCCATCGGGACGTGAAGCCCTCGAATCTCCTCGTCGAGCCCGAAGGTCGGCTCGTGCTCCTCGACTTCGGCGTCGTCGGGCTGCTCGAGCCGGAGGACGAGGTCGCCGAGCGCTTCATCGTCGGCACGGCGAGCCACATGGCGCCCGAGCAGGCGCGCGGACAGCCGCCCGCCCCGGCCGCCGATTGGTACGCGGTCGGCGTGCTCCTCTTCGAGGCCCTCGCGGGGCGCCTGCCCTTCGAGGGACGAGACCGCGCCGAGCTCCTCGGAAGGAAGCTGCTGAACGATCCGCCCTCGCTCCGACTGCTCCACCCCGGAGCGCCGGCCGACCTCGCAGACCTCACGATGCGCCTGCTCGCTCGCGATCCGGCGCAGCGCCCGTCCGAAGCGGAGATCCTGAGCGTGCTCGGAGCGGAGAGCCCGGACGCGTGGCTCCGCGTCGGCGCGCTGGCCGAGGGAGCCTCGAGCCTCTTCGTCGGACGCGAGGAGGAGCTCGCCGGCATGGAGAGCGCCTTCGCCGAGAGCCGGACGGGCAAGGCCGTCACGCTCGTCGTGTCGGGCCCCTCGGGCGTCGGCAAGAGCAGCCTCGTACGCGCGTTCGCGACGCGTCTCGCGAATCGCGGGGAGCGCGCGCTCGTGCTCCGCGGCCGTTGCCACGAGAAGGAGTCGGTGCGCTTCAAGGCGTTCGACGGGATCGTCGACGGGCTCGCACGCCACCTCGCTGGTCGGGCCGGCACGAGCCTCGGCGACCTCGAGCCCGCGTCGCTCGAGGCGCTCGCGCGCGTCTTCCCCGTCCTCCGCTCCGTTCCGTTCGTCCGGGACGCGCTCCTCGGGCTGCACTTCGTCGACGAGGACCTCGGAGACGTCCGGGCCCTCGCTTTCGACGCGCTGCGGCGGCTCTTCGAGCGGCTCGCGAAACGGCGCGCCCTCGTCTTGCTCGTCGACGACGTGCAATGGGCCGACGCCGACAGCCTCGCCCTGCTCGCGGAGCTCTTCCGCCCGCCCGATCCCCCGCCCCTGCTCCTCCTCTTCACGGAGCGTCGCGGGCCGGATTCGGAGCCTTGCGCCGCGTCGGCCTCGGCGCTGCCGGCGAAACGGGAGCTCGTGCTCGGGGGGCTCGCTCCCGACGACGCGAGGAGACTCGTGAAGCGGGTGCTCGAGGCCGAGCACGCGGAATGCGGGCTCGACCTCGAGAAGGTGGTCCGCGAGGCGGACGGCCATCCGATGTTCCTCGACGAGCTCGTGCGCCACCTCGCGCATCGCCAGCCCGGCGAAGTGGCGTTCGTCGGTCTCGACGACGCGCTGCTCGCGAGGGCCCAAGGCCTCGACTCCGACGCTCGCGGGCTCCTCGACGTCGTCGCGACGGCCGCGAGCCCCCTGCCCCATCCCGTCGTCGCGGAGGCCGCGGGCCTCGCTCCCTCGGACTACGCCGATCGCACGGCGGTCCTCCGCGCGTCGCGCCTCGTGCGCATCTCGGGCATAAGGCGCGAGGACACCGTGGAGCCCTACCACGATCGCGTGCGCGAGGCGGTCTACGACCACCTGACGGGGGCGAGACGGCTCGCGCTGCACGATCGGCTCGCGAGCGTCCTGATCACGCACGGCGGCGACGCGGCTCTCGTCGCCGCGCACCTCTCCCGCGGCTCGCGTCCCGAGGAGAGCGTCCCCCACTTCCTCCGCGCCGCACGGGAAGCGCGGGCGGCCCTCGCCTTCGAGCGCGCCGCGAAGCTCCTCCGCTCGGCCCTCGCGCACGGGCGCTTCGTGGATGCCGAACGTCGCGGGATCCTCGTCGATCTCGCGGAGAACGCGAAGGACGCGGGCCACGCGAGCACGGCCGCCGACGCCTTCGTCGAGGCGGCGCTCGTCCCCGGCACCGAGCCGCTCGTCGCACGTGATCTCCTGCGTCGCGCCTCCGAGCACTTCCTCGCGAGCGGTCACCTCGAGAAGGGCATCGAGGTCGCCCGCCGTCTCCTCGGAGAGCTCGGCTATGCGCTCCCGGGCTCGCGGGTCGGCGCGATCACGGCCCTCCTCTTCACGGACGCGCGCATCGGCCTCTCCCGCATCCGGTGGGCGCCACGGCCCGAGGAAGCGCTCGGCCCGGACGCGCTCTCCGAGTCCGACGTGCTCTGGTCGGTGTCGGCCGGCCTCAGCCTCGTCGACTCGATCGACGCCACGCTCTTCGGGAACAAGGGCCTCCTGCACGCGCTCTCTCTCGGCGAGCCCTCCCGCGTCGCGCGCTTCCTCTGCGCGGGCGCGATCTCGGCGACCGCCATCGGCCGGTTCGGCCGCTCGGACGCCATGCGCTCGGCCTGCGGCTTGGCGGCCGACCAAGCAGGCGACGAGCGCGCCCGGCTCTACCTCGAGCTCGCCGAGATGGCGCATTCCTTCCTCGGCACGAACGAGTGGACGCGCACGCACGAGCACGCGGCGAACGCGCGCAGGCTCTGGAAGAGCATCGGAGGGACGCACGGCTGGGAGACGAACCTCATGGCCCAATTCGAGTGCTGGGCACATCACCAGAAGGGCGATCTCCCGGCCCTCCGGGCCCACGTACCCGAGCACATCCGCTCGGCCCAGCGCATGGGCAACCGCTTCATCGAGGTGAACTTCCGGACCTTCTTCGTCGACATGGCGCTCGCGGACGATCGACCCGCCGAGGCTCTCGCCGACGTCGAGGACGCGATCGCCTCGTGGCGCCCGATCTCGCCCGAATTCAACAACCAGGACTACCTGGCGCTCGGGAGCCGCACCCGCATCGCGCTCTACACCGGCGCCGTCGACGATGCGGCGCTCGACGCCGAGTGGGAGCGCTTCTTCGGCTCGCTCCTCCGGCAGGTGCTCCTGCTCCAGCAGGACGGATTCATGCTCCGCGGTGGGCTCGCGCTGCTCCGCGCGCGGAGGGCGCTCGCACGCGGGGACGCCTCGACGGCGAAGCGCCACCTCGCCTACGTGCGCAAGGCGGTGAAGGCGCTCTCGAAGATGCCCCTCCCCCTGGCGCGCATCGAGACGCATCCGCTGCTCGCCGGGGTGCACGCGATCGAAGGGAACGAAGCAGCGGCCGTCGAGGAGCTGCGGAAGGGCCACGCCGCGTTCGCCGAGCGCTCGATGGGGCTCTGGGAGGCCTGCCTCGGCCAGGTGCTCGGCGAACGGCTCATGGGCGACGAGGGCTCGGAGCTGCGAGCGCGCAGCGATTCGTACTTCGAGTCCCACGGGATCCGCGATCGCGCGCGCACGCTCCGCGGCGTGCTCCCGGGTCTCGGCCCGGAGGCGTGAGCGCGCTCGCGTCATAGGCCGGACGGGCCATGCGGAGCGCCTCGCGCTGACCCGGAGGGGTGATTTTTCACCCATGAATTTCAGGCCTTTTCCGCATCTCGTCTTGGCTCCACGATACGAGCCATGAAGAAGGCACTCGTCACCGGCGGAGCGGGCTTCCTGGGGAGCACCGTCGTGAAGCAGCTCGTGAGCGAAGGCGTCGCCGTGAAGGTGCTCGCCCTCCCGACCGAGCCGATGGACAACCTCAAGGGCGTCGACGTCGAGATCGTGCAGGGCAACGTGCTCTCGCCCGACGATGCGAAGAACGCGGTCGCGGGCTGCGACACCGTCTTCCACCTCGCGGCCATCTACAAGGACTACATGAAGTCCTACGGCCCGATGTACGAGGTCGCGCAGCGCGGCACGTTCAACATGCTCGAGGCCGCGCGTCGGGCGAACGTCTCGAAGGTCGTGTACACGGCGAGTATCGTCGCGCTCGGGCGCCCCGAGAAGGGGAAGATCGGCAACGAGGACACGCGCTACGAAGCCTGGGACGTCAACTTCCACTACAGCCGCTCGAAGCACCTCTCGATGCTCCTCGCCGAGGACTTCGCGAAGTGGGGCCTCGACGTGAGCATCGTCTGCCCGGGCGCCGTCTTCGGTCCCGGCGACATCGCCCCGACGCCGAGCGGCCAGATCATCCTCAACGTCGTCGGCGGCAAGGCCGGCAACGTCTACACCGAGGGCGGGACGAGCTACGTCGACGTCCGCGACGCCGCGAACGCCCACGTGCTCGTGGCGCGCAAGGGCAAGGCGGGCGAGCGCTACATCGCCACGGCGCACAACCTCGACACGAAGGAGCTCGTCGAGACGATCGGCCGCGTGATCGGCAAGGAAGCGACGATGCGCAAGGCGCCGCTACCGATCGTGCGCTTCGCCGTCGGCCTCATGGGCAAGGCCGCGATCCGCAAGGGCGAGGAGCCGATGATGACGCTGCCCTTCCTCGACTTCTCGTCGAAGGCGGGCTTCTACGACAACTCGAAGTCGATCCGCGAGCTCGGTGCGACGTACCGGCCGATCGAGGACACGATCCGGGACGCGGTGGAGTACTTCCGGGGGCGCGGGCTCCTGCCGCGGTGAGGGGAGAGAACGACCGGGCACGGGCAGGGGCACGGAAGTCGTTGGAGAAGCGAACGCCTGCGTCTGGGAGGACGTGGGCGTCTTCGTGTGCGGACGGCCTCCGACTCAGAACCTCACCCGCACGTCCGCGTACGGCGCGTTCTGGTACGAGAGCCCTGCGGGGTACCGAGCCCACGTGCCGCGGTAGCCGAGCTCGAGCGTCACGCGCCGTTTCGCGACCCACGCGAGGCCGGCGCGGGGCTCGAGGGCGAAGCCGTGGTGCACGACGGGGAGCACCCAGGTGTCGAGCGACGCGACCCAGCGGAAGGGGCCGGCGACCACGCCCTCGCCCGTGAGCGTGAAGCGGGCGGTGCCGTTGCAGTCGAGCGCGGCGAAGCGCGGGTAGAGGAAGGGGAAGTCGAGGACGGGCGAGTCCGTGTGCGTGAAGCGCGGCGCGACGAAGCCCGCGATCGCGAGCGTGAGGAGCTGCCGCCTCGGCCACTCGTAGGTCGCGCGGACGCCCGCCTCGATGCGGAGCGCCTGCGGAGGCGTGGTATCCGCCGGCAGGAGGGCGCCCGAGCCCGAGCCCGTGACGAGGGCGAGGAAGGGCGTCGGGTACATCAGGCCGCCCCGGAGCGAGACGTGGAAGCCGCCCCGCTCGAGCACGCGCCCCATCGCCGTGACCTGCGGCGCGACGAGACCGGCGACGTAGGTCCCGAGCTGCACGTCGCGCGCGACGCCGAAGCGAGACTCCGCGAGGAACGCGACCTCGCCGTGGCGCGCGCGCACCGGGATCGCGGACATCCCCGTCCACTGCCCCTCGAGCGGGACCGTGCCGCCCTGCGCGCTCGCGGACGAGGCGACGAGCGTGCCGAGGAGCGCCACGACGAGCACCGGCCTCAGGGCCATGCGAGCTCCACGACCACGGGCGCGTGATCCGAGAGAGGCATCGTCTCCATCCCTCCGTTCGCCACGCTCTGGATGACGGTGCCCGAGCCGTCGACGAAGTGCCCGTTCGTGAAGAGGTAGTCGAGCGTCCGGTTCCAGAAGGCGCGTCCGTCGACCGTATGACTGAAGTAGCGGCTCGGATCGGCCTGGTAGCGCGGGAGATCGATCGCGGACTCGTACGACGCGTAGAGACCGTCGAGGATGCCGACGTCGGCGGTGTAGTCGTCCGCGATGAAGTCCTCGTCGGTGCACACGGTGTCGGGAAAACCCGAGAGCTGCGGCGAGCCGGGCGGGAGCGTGTTGAGATCGCCGCCCGCGACGAAGCGTCCGCCCGCGGCGTCGATGGCGTCGAGCTCCTCCTCGAAGCGCTCGATGTGACGGAGCTTCGTTCCGTCCTGGCCGTACGCGTCCGTGTGGACGTTCACGACGACGAGGGGCGGGCCGCCGGGCACGTCCGTCGTGGCCACGAGGAGGTTGCGCCGGAGGTAGAAGTACTTCTCGGCCGCGCCCTGGTCGGTGCGGAGCGGCAGACCGATGCGCCGCGCGTCGCGGATCGGCCAGCGGCTGAGGATCGCGTTGCCCATGTCCATCGCGCCGAGCCCGTCGCTCGGGATGAAGTCGGCCTTCCACGAGGAGGCGTAGACCCCGTGATTCAGATGCGTGTGGTCGAGGAGGTACTGCAGCTCGTCGACGAAGGCGCTGCGCTTCGAGCCCACGTCGACTTCCTGGAGCAGGAGCACGTCCGGCCGCAGCGTCGTGATGGCCGTCGCGAGCGCGTCGAGGTTCGCGATCACCTCGCTCCGACGCATGAGCACGCGATCCCCGTAGCAGTCGAAGAAGAAGTCGATGCGCGCGCCGCCGAACTTCACGTTCCAGTTCATCACGCGGACGGAGCCCGTCGGATCGGGCGCCGGATGGAGCGTTCGCGCGCGGTAGAGCCTCGCCGGCTCGTCCCCGAGCTTGGTGTGCAGCGGGTCGCAGCTCCCGAGGAGCCCGAGGCCGACGAGCCCCGCCACGAGGCGTCCGACCACCCGCCGGAGGAACCTCATCCGGCCCCGAGCTTCGCGCCCGCCGCCTTCTCGAGCTGACGGTCCATCGAGCCATCGCTCGGGAAGGCGAGCGCGAACAGGACCCAGGCGAGGACGAAGAAGGGGAGGACGATGGGGAGGCCGAAGCCGAGGATGCCGAGCACGAAGCCGAAGAGGGCGATCGCCTCGCGGAGGGCGAGGCGGACGACCATCGCGGTCTGGAGCGAAGCGGCGGCTCGTGCCCGCGCCCCGGCGGGATTCGCGAAGACGAGCGTCCCGGCCGGCAGGTCGCCGAAATTCGGCGCGGGCCGCGTCTCGAGCCCGAGCTGTTTCACCGACGCCTTCAGCACGATGCCCGGCAGGACGAACGAGACCACGGCCACGACGACGGCCACGGCCCCGATCGCGATCGCGAGGATCGGCTCGGGAGGCCCCGCGACCTCGGGCTTCACGACGAAGAGGATCCCGAAGATCACGAACGTGCTCGTGAGGATCGCCGAATAGAGGACGTACCGGACCGGCATGGGAAGAGAATCCGCCCCGCCCCCCTCGATGACAAGGCTCTGCTATGAAGCAGCCATGACGACGCCCCGTTCCCCCCTCGACCGCCGACTCGACGCGCTCCCCGTGGGACCGCGCCTCGAGGCCGTGCTCGAGGTCGCCTACCGCGCGCGTCGCCCGGTGCTGCTCGAAGGACCGACGGGCATCGGCAAGTCCGAGCTCGTGCGTGCGCTCGCCGGCAAGCTCGGCATCGAGACCGTCGTCCTCGACCTCTCGCTCCTCGAGCCTCCCGACCTCGTCGGGCTGCCCGTCATCGAAGGGGGCGTCACGCGCTACGCGACGCCGAGGATCCTCCCGCAGGGCGGAGCCGGCATCCTGATGCTCGAGGAGCTGAACCGCGCCGAGCGCTACATCCAGCAGCCCGCCCTCCAGCTCCTCTCGGCGCGCACGCTGCACGAGTACGTCCTCCCCGAGGGCTGGGTGGTCTTCGCCGCCATCAACCCGGAGACGGGCGAGTACCAGGTCACCCCTCTCGATCCGGCGCTCAAGGCCCGCTTCCTCCACCTGCGGGTACGGCCCGATCGCGCCTCCTGGCTCGCCTGGGCGGTCGCGCACGATCTCCATCCCTCGGTCGTCGAGCTCGCACGCAAGCACGAGCGCATCCTCGACGACGTGCCGCCGCGCACGTGGACGTACACGGCCGAGGTCCTCGGGACGATGCGCCCCGAGGACCTCGCCGATCCCGTCCTGCTCCGCGACGTGCTCTCGGGCTACCTGCCCTCGGTCTGGGTCGAGGCGCTGATCGAGGCGGGCGCGACGAGCCACGTGAAGCTCGAGCTCGACGTCCGCGCGCTCCTCCGCCACTACCGCCCGGACTCCGAGGCCGGTGAGACGCTCGCCGAGTGGAAGCGCGATGGGAAGACCGATCGGATCGCCGAGCTCGCCGTCCGCCTCGAGACGATCCTCGCCGGCCCCGAGGTCGGCGCGATGGCGGCGCGCGGCGATCTCGTCATGGGCGCGCTCGAGGGCCTGCTCGCGGATCTCCCGGGCGATCATCGCGTGCACCTGCAGAAGGTGCTCGGCGCGAACGCCACGGCCGTCCCCCTGATCGAGATCCAGCCGAAGGACGTGCTCGTCGCCTACGAGCGGAGCGGCGCGATGCGCCGCGTCGAGGCCTGGAAGCAGGACCCCTCGAAGCACCATCGCATCCGTCTCCTCGTCACCGGCCTCTGCCACCACCTCCGGTCGGCCCAGGTCGTCGCCGAGGTGAAGAAGAGCAATCCGGCGCGCGCGAGTCTCGGGCACTTCCTCGCGCAGCTCGGCGCCGACTTCGGCCTCCCACTCGTCGAGACGCTGAAGCTCATCGGCGTGACGCCGATAAGGCCCGGTCGGGAGTAGCCCTTGGAGAACCGGATCGCACGGTTCGTCGACGAGCTGGTCCACGATCCGGCCTTCCTCGCACGCTACCCGTACTACGCGGCGATCCTCGCGCGCCTCCACCCCGTCGAGGATCCCTCCGTGGAGACGATGGGGCTCTCGCTCCACCACGGGCGCTTCTATCTCCACGCGAACGTCGAGGCCCTCTCTCGCGAGCCCCGCTTCGTCCGCGGGATCCTCCTGCACGAGATCCACCACCTCGTGCTCGGACACCTCACCGACCCTTCGTACCGCGCCTTCGAGAAGAAGGAGCTCGGCCAGGTCGCGATGGAGACCTCGGCGAACGAGCACGTCGAGGAGCCCCTTCCCACACCGATCCTCTGGCAACACTTCGAGCGCTTCGGCTTCCGCGCGGGCCAGAGCACACGCGAGCGCTACGAGCTCCTCTGCAAGGCCGAGGCCGAGGCGCAGCGCCCCATGCCGCGCCCCGGCACGGACGAGGTCGACGACCATTCTTGGTCGGAGCAGCAACTCCCTCCGGGCGCGACGGAGCACGTGCGGCGGCTCGTCGTCGAGTCCGTCGAGGAGGCCCGGGAGCGCGCGGAGGCGAGCGCCGAGAAGAGGGCGAAGCTGCTCGCCGGCAAGACGCCGGACCGGCTGCTCCTCGAGCTCTTCGGCACGAGCCTCCCCCCCGAGGAGCCGCTCGACTGGAAGACCGCGCTCCGCACCTTCGTCGCGCGTGTGCGCACGCCCGTGCGTGTGCGTCACCGGCCGAACCGACGCTTCCCCGAGCGCATCTTCGAGGTGCCGGGCCGCAGCTACCAACCGCGCCCGATCGACCGTCCGAAGCTCGTCGTCGCGATCGACACCTCGATGAGCATGACCGAGGCCGAGCTCCTCGAGGTCGCGAAGCAGCTCCGAGGGCTCGCGGAGCACGCGCGACTCGTGATCGTCCACTGCGACGCGGCGATCGCGAAGACCGAGCCGTGGGACGGGACACTCTCGCTCGTCGAGGGGCGCGGAGGCACCGATCTCCGGCCCGTCTTCGAGCCCGCGTTCCTCGCCCAGCACGCGGCCGACGGCGTCGTCTACTTCACCGACGGGCTCGGGCCCTTCCCCGAGGAGCCGCCCCGCATTCCCGTCCTGTGGATCCTCACGAAGCCGAACGACTTCGCTTGCCCCTGGGGGACACGCGCGCGCTTGCCGCGCAAGGCCGCGCCCGCGCCCTCGAAGCCGTCGAAGGCACGCCGCTGACGCTACCGTCTCCGCGCCACCCCCGATACGATCGCCCACGAGAGGAGCCCGTCGATGCGCGAATACGTCCTCAAGGTCCTGATCTCGGCCGCGGTCGTCGTCGCCGTCACCGAGCTCTCGAAGCGGAGCACGCTGCTCGGCTCGCTCCTCGCGTCGCTTCCCTTCACCTCGCTCCTCGCCTTCGCATTCCTCTACGCGGACACGAAGGACACGGGGCGCGTGGCCGACCTCTCGACGGGCATCTTCTGGCTCGTGCTGCCCTCGCTCGTGCTCTTCCTCCTCTTCCCCTTCCTGCTGCGGCACGGATGGCCCTTCGCGGGAGCCCTCGCGGCTTCCTCGCTCGCCACGGCGCTCGCCTATTCGGGCACGGTCTGGGCGCTGGCGAAGCTCGGTTGAGCCCCGGCCCTCCTTGAATTCGTCCGGGCAGGTGCTTCGCTGACGTCGAATCCCGACGCGACGAGAGGAGGCGACGATGAGCGGAACGGCCTACGAACGGACCGAGGTGCGCTTCACGTCCGGTGACGCGGAGTGCGGAGCCTGGCTCTACCGTCCGACGACCGCCGCCGAGAAGCGGGCCGTCGTCGTCTGCGGCCACGGGCTCGGGGCCGTGAAGGAGATGGGGCTCGACGCCTACGCCTCGGGCTTCGCCTCCGCGGGCTACGTCGTCCTCGTCTTCGACTACCGGCATTTCGGCGCCAGCGGCGGCGAGCCGAGGCAGCTCCTCGACATCGATCGGCAGCTCGAGGACTGGCGCTCGGCCGTCGCCTACGCGCGCACCCTCCCCGGCGTCGATCCCGAGCGCGTGGCGATCTTCGGGAGCTCGTTCGGAGGCGGCCACGTGATCGTCACCGCCGCGGACGATCCGCGCATCGCGGCGGCGATCGCCCAATGCCCGTTCACGAGCGGCTCCGCCTCGGCGCCGACGGTCGGCTTCGGACCGATGATGCGCATCACGGGGCTCGCGCTGCGCGACGCGATCGGCTCGATCTTCGGAGCGGCCCCCGTGCGCGTCGCCCTCGCCGGGCCGCCCGGCTCGACGTCGCTGATGAACGCGCCCGACGCCGAGCCCGGCTACCTCGCGCTCGTTCCGAAGGGCCTCGCCTTCGATCACACCGTCGCTGCGCGCGTCGGCCTCCACATCCTCCTGCACCATCCGGGGCGCAGGGCGGCCGACGTGAAGTGCCCGATCCTCTTCAGCGTCTGCGAGAAGGACAGCGTCGCGCCCGCGGGCCCGACACTCGCGTACGCCGCGAAGGCGAAGAAGGGCGAGATCGCGCGCTACCCGATCGGCCACTTCGACATCTACCTCGGCGAGGCCTTCGCGCGAGCGTTCGCAGACCAGCTCGCTTTCCTCCGGGCCCACGTGCCGACGCCGCCCGCCTGAGGCGGAGCGCGGACCGAACGGCGACGCTCACATCATCTCGCCGCCGCCCATACCCGCCGCTCCCTTGTTCGTCGATTCCTCCTCGATCTCGACCATCGTCGCGTCGGCGAGCAGGAGCGTGCCGGCGACGGAGACGGCGTTCTCGAGCGCGATGCGGACCACCTTGAGGGGATCGAGGATGCCCGCCTCGTTCATGTCGACGAAGCGACCCACGGCGGCGTCGAAGCCGAAGGCGGATTGACCGCCGCGTACACGCTCCACGACCACGCCCGGATCCGCCTGCGAGTTGACGGCGATCTGACGCAGCGGCGCTTCGAGCGCACGGGCGAGGATGCGGAGCCCCGTCCGACGATCGCTCTCGGCCCCCTCCGCGGCCTTCTCGATCGCCGCCACGGCCCGCACGAGCGCCACGCCGCCGCCGGGGACGATGCCCTCGGCGACCGCAGCCTGCGTCGCCCGGATCGCGTCGTCGAACGCATCCTTGCGATTCTTGAGCTCGGCCTCCGTCGGCGCGCCGACCCGGACGACGGCGACTCCGCCCGCGAGCTTCGCGAGCCGCTCCTGGAGCTTCTCCTTGTCGTAGTCGCTGGTCGTCTCCGCCATCTGACGCCGGATCTCCGCGATGCGTCCCTCGATCTGCTTCGCGTCGCCCTGACCGCCGACGATCGTCGTCGTGTCCTTGTCGAGGATGACCTTCTTCGCGCGGCCGAGATCGTGGATCATCACGTTCTCGAGCTTCACGCCGAGCTCCTCGGTCACGACGGAGCCGCCGGTGAGGATGCCGATGTCCTCCAGGATCGCCTTGCGACGATCGCCGAACGCCGGCGCCTTCACGGCCGCGCAGGGCAGCAGGCCCCGGAGCTTGTTGACGACGAGGGTCGCGAGAGCGTCGCCCTCGACGTCCTCCGCCACGATGAGCAGCGGCGTGCCGGACTTCGCGATCTGCTCGAGCAGCGGGACGAGGTCCCGCATCGACGCGACCTTCTTGTCCGAGAGGAGGATCAGCGGATCGTCGAGCTCCGTGGTCATCTTCTCGGGATTCGTCACGAAGTAGGGCGAGATGTAGCCCCGATCGAACTGCATGCCCTCCACGACCTCGAGCAGGGTCTGCGTCGTGCGCGATTCCTCGACCGTGACGACACCTTCGGAGCCGACGCGCTCGATGGCCTCGGCCACCATCTCTCCGATCGTCTTGTCCCCGTGCGCCGAGACGGACGCGACCTGCGCCTTCTGGGCTTTCGAATCCACCTTCGTGGCCTGAGCGCGCAGCTCGGCGACCGCGAGCTCGAGGCCCCCGTCGAACGCTCGCTTGAGCTCGATCGAGCTCGCTCCCGCCACGACGTTGCGGAGTCCCTCCGCATAGAGCGCGTGTGCGAGGATGGTCGACGTCGAGGTCCCGTCGCCGACGGCCTCCCCCGTGCGTTCGGCGGCCTGTTTCAGCATCTGCGCGCCGAGGTCCTCGACCGGATCCTTGAGCTTCAGCTGCTTCGCCACGGTCACGCCGTCGTCGCAGACGTGGGGCGCTCCCCACTTCTTGCCGATGAGCACGGCCTTCGACCGTGGCCCGAGGGTGAGACGGACGGCATCCGCGAGGAGGGTGGCTCCCTTCAGCACCTTGGCGTGGGACGCATCCCCGAAGAGGACTTCCGTATGGCTCATGACGCGCTCTCCTCCTGGCTCCGTGCGACGGGTCGCGGGGAGCCGCCGGCGAACGCGACTCGCTCTCGCCCCCCGGCGATCGCAGGGGAGATAGGCACGCCCAGGAAGGGTACAAGCCCGGCCGGCGGCGGCCCTCAGGGGCGGAGCTGCTCGACCACGCGACGCCCGTCCGGCGTGCGCCCGGTCAGCTCGATGTGATCGACGCTGATCCGCCCGGAGAGCACGACGTAGATGTCGACGATCTGCGCGGCTTCCCCGGCGATGGTCGTCGTGGCCCAGGCGCGGCAGCCCCCGTTCATCGGCCTGACGGAGACGACGATGCGACGCGACGAGAGTGCTCGGAGCCGCAACGAAACGTGACCTCCCTCGGCATCCCTTCGGACGGACTGGGAGGAAATGCCGTAGGCGCGACGCGCGGGGAAGCCGAGCGCCTCGGTCACGTTCGGGCCACGCGTGAGTCGCCGCCAGTACGCCACCACCGGCTCGTCGCCCTCGGGACGGCAATGCGCGTCGAGCACGATGCCGTAGTCCACGCGGTTCACGTTCTCGCTCTTGCGGATGAAGAAGACGGTGGCGACGTCGTTCCCGTCGAAGGCGCTCACGAGGACCGGCCAGGCAAGGCCGATGCCCACGAGGAGGGCCGCGAGACGGGGGGCGCGCATCGGGCGCAAGCATAGAGGAGCACGCCGCCGGGGTCGACGTTCGGTCGTCCCGAGGGGGAGCGACCTCCACCTCCGCTCACTGGAACTGGGCGTGCGAGGTCAGGGTCCCGCCCGGGGTGAACGAGGGGAAGGTGTCCTCGATCGTCTGACCGTCGATCGCCGTGACGCGGAGCGTGAACGAGCCGGCTCCGAAGCCCGAGGCATCGACGAAGTCGTTCCAATCCTCGCGGCGCAGCTCGGTGAAGGCCGCATGACGGGCGCTCTTCACCTCGAGCTTCGCCACGGGGAGCCGGAGGTTCCGGACCTGGAGGCCGGTCCAGTCGACGTTGGCGCCGGTGAGGAAGACGTACCGGATCGGATCGGTGCGATCGCAGGGGGCGACCGCCCAGGTCACCGGGCTCATCGGAGCGCCGGCCCCGAAGAGCGCGTCGAAGGCCGACCGGCTGAGGTCGATGTTGTTCGGTGCGGAGACGACCCCCCAGGTCACGACCTCCGCCAGCAGGGCGTTGCCGTTCTGGGCCTTCACCAGCAAGCATGCTCCGCAGAGCTCGGCGTGCGCGTTGAAGTCGGGGCCGACGCCCACGTAGAAGGGGCCGGTCGGCGTCGAGGGGAACCCACACGATCCCGAGGCCGTGCTGACCCCGTCGTCGTACGAGGCTCCCCCTGCATGCTCCTGACCGATCGGTGTGACGGTCCCGCCGTCGATCAGGGAGCCCGATGGGAGGGTGGCGTCGTCGCAAGCCCCGAGGATCGGGAGCAGGACGAGCAGGGCGGACGCTGGCCGGATGGGCATGCGAGCCATCCTACCATTTCGCCGCAGTGCGGCATGACTGCAGGCGTCAGCTTGGATCCCCGCGTGTACTATCGGGTTGCACACCTCTACCGAGGTGGCAGAAAACGCACGTTGGAACACGTTCACCCCTTGGCGGAAGGGGTGAAACCGCTCGGCTCTGATCCAGGACAGGGCGGCGGGGTGGGAGCCGTGCTCAATTGACCTTGCCGGTCAGGGCGTTGACCCACCCTACGGGGCTATTGACCGACCATCAATAATGGTATCGGATCTCCCCCATTCGCTTCGCAGGATTACAACCATGAGCTCACTGGGTCATCGCCGGTCACATTCTTCCCCGCTCGGTCGTCTCGGCCTCGCCACGGCGGCCGTTACGGCCACTCTGGCCTCGGGCTGTCAGACACCGATCGACACGACGCGCGTCAGCGCCTACACGGGAACGCTCGGCGAAGAGATCCACCGGGTCTTCTGCCAGCGCTTCTCGAGCGAGGCCTACCCGACCGATGTGACGGGCGGCCTGACCGCGGCTCTCTGCCGGGGCACCGAGACGCCGACCGCGGAGACCCCTGTCCACCTCCGCGAGCTCGTCGAGCAACGGGACCGCATCGTCCCGGCCCTCGACGCGACGATGCCCGAGGACACGCACACGGATCTCTTCGATCTCCTCCGGGCGATGCTGCCGCTCTACGACGACGGAACGATGCAGGCGTCGACGCGGACGCTCGCGACCGTGCTCGACACGCTGTCGAAGGATCAGGAGTCGGTCGACGCCTTCGCCCGGTTCTCGCACCGTGAGGGCTACCGCCCGATGCAGTTCGGTCTCGGGATCGCGCGCCCCGCGCTGCGCTACTCGGGCATCCGGGAGGTGATCACGAGCTCCCTCGGGGCACTGGGCAGCGGTGGCGTCGCCGAGGCCCCCTTCCACGAGCTGCTCCGCGGCGGCGCGCTCGAGATGGCGACCTACACCCCGGCGACCGGCGCGGACCTTCCGTCGAACGTGACGCTCTCGCGCCAGCTCCTGCTCCAGGAGAACGCGGCGTTCGCGAGCGGGACGGCGCGCTGGTCCGTGGTCCGCGACACGCGCGGCATGGCGATGCCCACCGGCGTGACCGGCACCGGCACCGTCCCGGCCCCCTTCGTCGACGCGAACGGCGACCACCTCCCCGACGTCGACAGCGTCGGTCGCTTCGTCGGCGCCGGCGGCACGCCTCTCACGGTGGCGCCCCCCTTCGCGATCGACGGAGAGACGGGCGTGACCCGCGACGCGCAGGGTCGTGCCACCGCCAACGGCGGCGGCCTCGTCTGGCAGTACCGTGATCTCGACCGCACCATGGCCGCCGGCTTCGTCCGCGAGATGGCCTCGTGGGTCGACCCCGCGGCGCCCACGCTCGTCCGCGCGGCCCGCGGCCTTCCCGTCATGATGGGCACGGCCGGCGATCGCACCCGCACCTTCGGGATGACGACGCTGACCTATCCCGGCTTCGATCCCGCGACCGGCCCGGTCTACGACCTCCTCCACGCGGTCTTCTCCTTCGTCCACCGTCAGGAGACGGTCGACGGCCTCCGCGTCGTCGAGGACATGATGACGAACCACGAGGCGCAGGCCGCGGACCTGGTGCAGGCCGGTCTCTACGGCGATCAGCGCGCCGACGCGCATCCCGAGGCCGCGCTCCAGCAGCCGAACATCTTCTGGGACGACCTCCTCTACGCCGTGGAACGGATGGCGCAGACGCCCGGCATGCTCGAAGGCGTCACCCGGGCCCTGGACAGCGACGCGGTCCAGGATCTCGACGAGGTCGTGGCGATCTTCGCCCGTAACCGCGACGCGATCTCCTTCAATCCTGCGAGCTTCAACGATCCGCTCCCGGCCAACGCGTCGTGGAGCCCGACGATCTCGAATCCCGTCAACCGCGCCTCCACGGACGCCGATCCGGCGAACGAGAGCCTCCTGCAGCGCTCGGTCTACCTGATCCACGATCTCGACGGCGTGCAGTACTGCAACAAGCAGGGCGCGCACCTGATCATCAAGGTCGGCGGCAACGACATCGACCTCAACAACCTGGCCAACGTCGGCGCGCTCGCCCCGCTCGTCCAGGGCATCATCACGCTGGCCTTCGGCGAGGGCATCCCCGCCTCGTACAACGCCTGTGACCTCTTCCAGATCGACAACGTCGCCAAGGCGTACACCCAGACCATCTGGGGCGGGTTCAAGTTCGAGCTCAAGGGCGTTCCCGGGAAGCTGCTCGGTGCGGCCTCCACCCTCAATCAGATCGGCGCGCTCTTCGGGAACCCGAACCTGGGCAACCAGATCGGGAACAAGCTCCTCGAGGACACGACGGGAATCACCGGCATGGGCACCTACCCCACGCCGCAGGCGATGGCCCGATTCGTCTTCGCGCCGCGCAACGCGAACCTCCAGGCCCTCGTCGACGACCTGCTCACGCGTGACGGCGTCCCGGTCGAGGATCGTCACTGCATCGGCCGCGCAGCCGGCAATCGCACCACGCCCTGCCCGAGCGCGATCATCTTCGCATGGGAGAAGCCCGTCACGCTGAAGGACGGCCGGACGCGGACCTTCCTCGAGGCGCTCCGCCCCCTGCTCCAGGCCATGGACACGGCCGAGGGCCCTGCCGACCAGACGAAGTTCTTCTTCGGTGCCATCAGCACGGCGCTCCACACGCACTGGCCGTCTCGGTCTGCGACGCGCACACAGCGGACGAATGCCAGCAGCCCCGCTTTCGCCTACCAGGACAACATCCGCAGCTACGAGCCGCTCGTCGCGGAGATCTTCGACGGCGGTCTCCTCCTCCATCGCCTGAGGGGCGCCGTCCAGGTCGCCGATGCCTTCACGGTGCGGACCGGCTACGACGGAGTGCAGGCTCTCGCCGCGCTGCTCCAGGTGGTCCTCGATCCGACTCGCAACTGCGTCGGCTCCTGCACGACCGGCTCGCTCAAGTATCGGAACGGCACGAGCTACATCACCTACAACAACGGCACGAGGATGGACGGTCAGGGTGGACGCCCGCGTCGCTATCCCTCGCCGATGTACCTCCTGCTCGACGCGCTCGGCTCGGTGGACGACGCCTGGGTGGGTCAGGACACGCGGCATACCTCGTGGCTGCAGGCGCGCTCCTCCCTCGTCGACCAGTTCTTCACGACCGAAGTGGTCTCGATGAACCGCCGCTTCAAGAATCGCCGCGGTCACAACATCCTGCTGCTCACGCTTCCCTTCCTGCGCGGCCGCGTCGAGGCCCACCGCACGGGCGCGAACCCGACGGCTCAGGACACCACGGCACGTAATTGGGCGACCGCCCGCGAGGCCAGCATCACCGACACCCTGTCGGGACCGGTCGTCGCCGGTGTGGTCCGCCTGCTCGACTCCATCGATCAGGACGCCACGGCTCGCGACTCGCTGCTCGGCCTGCTCCAGGCTCTCATGAACGAGCAGCAGAATCCGGAGGGCGTGAGCGCGATGCTCTACGCGCTCTCGGACGCGCTCCAGCTCCTCGACGACGACGCGAGCGTCATCCCCATCGTCAACACGCTGTCGGTCGCCCTCGCGGCGAACGCGCAGACGGTCGTGACGGCCGGTGGATCGGTGAGCTCGGACGATGCGACGGCCGCCCGTACGGTCGACCTCCTGCAGAAGACGAGCGCGCTCGACACGAACGGTGTCCTCTCGCGCGTCCTCGCGAACGCGGCCTCGCAGCCCGCCACGGGCAACCCCATCACGCAGATCGAGACCCTGATGGACGCGATCGCCGAAGTGAACCGCGCCACGCCGGGCGCCGGCGGTCCCGTCGACCAGACCGACGTCCTCGCCATCTTCGACGTCGTGCACGAGTTCCTCATGAGCTCCGACCGCGGCCTCGAGCGCCTCTACGCCGTCATCGAGAACCGGAGGGTGAAGTGAAGCGTTTCGTCTGCATCGTCCTCGCGGCATCGGCCCTGTTGGCCGCCGCGTTCGTCCCGTCGAAGGCCTCCGCAGGTGGCTTCTACCTGATGGATCGCGGCGTGCGCGCCGGCGGTCGCGGTGGCGCGTTCGTCGCGGGCGCGGACGATCCCGAATCCCTCTACTACAACCCCGCGGGTCTCCGTTACTCGGGCCGGCAGCTGCTCTTCGACGCAGCGTTGCCCCTGATGTTCGCGGACTACACGCGGGTCGACAGCGGCGGGAACACCCTGCCGACCGTCGACCTCTCGCAGGTGTACCTCCCGATCCCCTCGATCGCGTACACCGACAACTTCGGTCTCGAGAAGGTCACGTTCGGCGCCGGCATCTGGGCTCCGAACGCGGTGCTCTCGATCTGGCCGAGCTCGGTGACGGTGAACGGCGTCCAGGGCCCCGCCCCGCAGCGCTATTCGCTGATCGACCTCAAGGGCTCGCTGATCATGAACGTGGGAGCCGGCGTCTCGTGGGCCCCGATCGAGCAGCTCTCGATCGGTGCCACGGTCGGCTTCGTCACCGGCAGCTTCGCTGCGACCACCACGATGAGCGCCTGCGACGGCGCGATCTGCACCCAGCCCGAGAACCCCGAGTACGACTCGCTCACGCAGTTCAACCTGCCGTTCTTCATCGCACCGATGGTATCCGTCGGCGCGATCGGAGACTTCGGGAAGGTCCGCGTCGGCGCGAGCTTCGACACGCCGTTCACGATCCGCGGCCAGGCGGACCTCCGGGTCCGCGTCCCCTCCGCCGCGATCTTCGAGAACGCCTCGGTGACGACGGCGAGCGGCGGTGCACCGACCTCGAACGTGAACATCCCCTTCGCATGGGTGCTCCGTACGGGCGTCGAATTCCGTCCCCTCCGCGACCTGCGGCTCGAAGCCGGCTTCGAGATCCAGGGCTGGAAGAGGCAGGACGAGATCACGCTGGACGCGAACAACGTGTACATCACGAACGTCCTCGCCGTCGGTGACTACCAGGTCGGAAACGTCACCATCCCCCGCCACATGAAGAACACCTACTCGGTGCGAGGTGGCGTCGAGTACACGCTCGGGCCCGTCACGCTCCGCGGTGGTCTCCAGTACGAGACCGGCGCTTTCACCACGCAGTACCTCCAGGCCCTGACGCTCGACAGCGACAAGGTGATCATCTCGGGCGGCATCGGCGTCGAGGTCGCGCGCGGCATCTTCCTCGACGGCGTCCTCTCGTATTCCTCGATGGCGAACGTCCACGTGACCGACAGCCGCGTGCCCCAGCCGAATCCGATTCGGCCCGAGGCCTCGGCAGGTACGTACATCGGCAACGGCCAGTACAACATGAGCGCTCTCCTCATCGGCGGCGGCATGCGCGTGAATTTCGACACGCGACGGGCCGCGCGTCGTGCCGCCCAGGCGGCCTCGGCACCGGCTGCAGCGCCGGCGGCTGCGGAAACGGCTCCGGCGGCACCGGCTCCGGCCGCGGCCCCCGCTCCCGCGCCCGAGCCCGCCCCTGCGACTCCCCCGCCGTCGAGCACGAGCTCGTCGTCGCGGTCGTCGGGGTCGCGCACGCGCCGGACCACCGGCTCGAGCACCCGCTGAGCGCACTCCGAGACAGGTGACGAGGGGGCTGCACGCACGTGCGGCCCCCTTTCGCTTCGGGCCTTCGATTGCGCAATCGGCTGCGCGACACCTGGCCGAGCGAGGACAATTCATTGTCCGGCGCCAGTCATTGAGAGGCCTACCCACACCTCGCTACGTTGGGGTCCGCCGTCGTCCACGAGGACGAAGCGCGACCGGGTCGCGCCGGGGCGGAGGAGAAGCGCATGATCCGAAGGGGAATCGTGTGCGTGGGCCTCTCTTTGCTCTTTCTCGGATGCCTACCGGCGTCCGGGACGGAGCAGGGAGCGGTGCACGCCGGAGTCGTCGAGCTGCAGGCGGCGGGAGGGCCGGTGGCGCCCACCGCCTGTGTCACCGGCCTACGGGGCGCGGGCGAATCGCCCGTCTGCTCGAGTTGCGAATGCGGTCGCTGCGCCGCCCAGGCGAACGCATGCGCGGGCGATCCGAAGTGCGCCGCGGCGGCCGCCTGCGAGAACGCGAACTACTGCCAGGGCGCCGAGTGCTACTGCGGCAACGGCATCTCGGCCGCGATCTGCCTGATCTCGCCGCAAGGCCCCTGCAAGGCGCAGTTCGAGGCCGCGGCCGGCGTGAAGGGCTGGACGCGCATCAAGGCCGTCCTCGACAGCGGCGACACCTCGAACTCGCTCGTGCGCGCCGCGCGTCTCGCGTCGTGCAGCCTGGGCGATTCGTGCAAGACGCAGTGCGGTGCCCCCGGGGCGCAGTGCACGTTCGACAACGAGGTCTGTCAGGAGCGTCGGTGCCCGGCGGTCGACACGGCGCGCGAGAACGCGCGCGCGAGCTCGGCGAACGTCGCCGCGAACCCGACCATCCAGCAGATCTACGTGAACGGCACGCTCGCCTGGTCGGCCACGAATCCCGGCACGACGCCGACGTTCCGTCCGCGTGACCGCGTCGCCCTCGTCGGCGCCGGCTTCGGCTCGGGCGTCGACGTCGACTACGCCAAGATCCTGATCGGCAACAGCCGGGTCCTCGAGACGAACCTCCAGATGTTCGAACAGAAGCTCGACATCGCCGACGAGATCAACTACGAGACGACCGCTTCGCGCGGCACCTGGGGCGCCGACGTCATCTCCTGGAACGACGGTCGCGTCGAGTTCTACGTCCCGATCCACGCGAGCCGCGGCCCGCTGCGCATGCAGGTGCAGAAGCGCGTCGGCTCGAACAGCTCGCTCCTCCGCCACGGACAGCCGCACCAGGTCGTGAACGCGATCACGATGCGCATCCGCGACACGAGCTATCCGCAGACCTGCGACGTGGTCTCCGAGCTGTCGAATCCCGTGGGCAGCGCATCGATCCCGGTCAACGTCGTGAATCCGAGCTTCGACTCGCTGGTCACGCGCGGCAGGCAGATCTTCTGGTCGTACGACTACAACATCGGCCTCGCCCACAAGTACCGCGGGCTCGACTGGGACGCGATCTTCGCCTATCGGACCACCGATCCGATGACGGGACAGACCGCGGATCCGGCCACCCTCTTCGGCGCCGTTCGCGCCGTCGCGGGCGAGGTCCCGACCGAGGCCACGGCCGACGTCTACTTCGACCCCTACCCGCAGCAGAACCCGATCCCGGGCTTCTTGCTCACCCCGCAGCTCAAGAAGGGCAACACGCGCGGCACGGGCTGGGTCGGCTACCGCTACGCGCAGTCGAGCCATCCGTTCAACGGCCCGGGCGAGTGGATCGGCTTCAACTGCGCGTCCTGTCACGGCTACCGGCTGTCCTACGAGCGGGCGCCGGGTCAGAACGTGACCCGCGTCATTCCCGGTCTACCGAACCCCAACTGGAGCATGAAGTGGAGCCTCCTCGGGGACTTCGAGGGAGTGCGTGACACCGAGCCCGGACCGACCTGGGCCCCGGGAGACGCCGACGTCGACAAGACCTCCATCGTCTACGCCGTCCCTCCGGGAGCCGGCGAGCATGCCCTCATCCGGCACCACGGCGACGGAAGCTCGACGGAGAACGACTATCAGTTCTCGCCGATCACCATCCCGAACGTGACGAACCACATGCCGATCCGACGCGCGCTCTCGCACACCGAGGCGTACGTGGGCTTCGAGGGCTCGTACATCCACTCCGAGGAGCCCGACGGAGCCACCGGCAGCATGGATCCCGCCTCGCTCCAGGCGCTGACGGCGTACATGACGACGCTCGATGCGAACGACAACGACCTGCGCAACGTCGGTATGTACCGGTGGCTCAAGTACACGGGCCAGCTCGCGGGCCTCGTCGGCAACGTGAGCGAGGGGCAGTTCGTCCAGAGCGGTCACGCCTCCTATCCGGCGCTCCGTACGCGCGTCGACAACGGCCGCGCCATCTTCGAAGCCCGCTGTGGCAACTGCCACACGGACGCGATCGGTGCGAACACGAACGAGCGCATGATCCGGCTCGATCAGGTGGGACGCTTCTTCCCTCCGACGATCTACCAGAGGCAGATGCAGGCGATCCGCGTGACGTACCTGCGCGACCTCTACTGGGTGCAGCACCGCGGCCTCCTCTCGGACGGCCACGTCCGGAACCTGACCGACCTCGTGGATCCGAATCGCTGCACCGAGGGAACGGCGCTCTACAACCGCTACTACACGGTGCACGCGCCGACGATCATGAGCTCGGCGGGCCCGGACTTCCCGGCGCTGCAGCCGGGAGCCAATCCGCGCGGAGACGCCTTCCGCGTGGCCCGGATGACGGGCACCGACGCCACCTCCGTGAACCGGAACCGCTTCGTCGAGCGGCACCAGTACTTCACGACGATGGCCAACGATCCGACGCACTACTACTGGGACTACCAGGCGATGCGTCGCAACTACGGTCCGAACGAGCTCGGCAGCGCCGCCCCCATCGGCATGCCGGCCGCGCCCCATCCCTGGTGCGCGGGCTCGCAGGAAGAGATCCCGGATCTCCTCCTCTTCCTCATGACCCTCTGAGCGGAGGGACGCCTCCCCGGGGACCCATCCACCGAGGAGGCGGAAGAGCTTCGGAGGCGCGCGGCCCACCCCGGTCCGCGCGCCTTCGTCGTTCCGTCGGGCCGGGCCTCAGCTCCCCGTCCGCCGGAACTCGCTCGGCGTCGTCCCGGTCCAGCGCTTGAAGGCGCGATGGAACGAGCTCACGTCGGAGAAGCCCAGACGGTACGCCGTCTCCTGGATGCTCGACGAAGGCTCGCGGAGCAGGCGCCGCGCGAGCTCGCTCATCGCCTCCCGCACGAGGTCGGGGAACGAGGCCCCCTCGGACTTCAGACGACGCCGGAGAGAGCGCTCGCTCATGCCGAGCCTGCGCGCGACGCTGCCCATCTCGGGCTGCACCTCGGGGTGACCGTCGACGATCAGCCGGACGATGCGGGGCGCGAGCACCTCGCCGCCCGCGATGCGCTCGAGCGATCGATCGGCCTGCTCCTTGAGCGCCAGGTAGAGCGTCTCGTCGTGGTAGAGCTGCCGCTGCTCGAGGAGAGCGCGCTTCACGAGGAAGCCGGTGCAGACGCGGCCGAACCGCTCGGTTCCACGGAAGATGCGGGTGTACTCCGCTCCGTAGGCGGGCTGGGGATGCTCGAACCAGGCCTCCTCGGGCGTCGCCTCGGAGCCGAGGAAGATCCGCGCGATCGCGAGCAGGCGGGTCATGCCGAACTCGGCGCGGAGTCGGTTGCAGAGCGCGTCGTCCGTCCGGACGAACGTGTAGACGATCTGCACGACGTCTCCGTGCTCGACCATGTACGGAGGAGCGACGTCGGCCACGAGACGGTAGTACTGGAACAGGACCTCGAGCGCCTCGCGGATGGTGCGGCACTGCGCGACCATGTGGCCGAGGACCGAGAAGGCCGCCGACGAGGCGTGCTCGCCCATGTGGAGACCGAACGCCGGATCGCCGCTCCGCTCGAGGGCGATACGCTGGAGGCGATCCCACGTGGCCACGTCGATCCGGATCTGGGGATCGTCGAGCCACCAGGGCTCGATCCCGGCCTCCTCGAGCAAGACGGTCGGCTCGACCCCTTGCCGCTCGAGCTCGTCGACGATCGCCCTCACCAGCGAGATGGCGATGGTGGCCACGGCTGCCTCCTGGATACGGCCCGCCCTGGGCCGCGCCCGGCGGTCCGTGGTGGGCGCCTTCCGGATAACGCCCGTTCGGTAGGACCGTCAATGACCGCAGGCGTCAACGAGGAGCGGCAATTGGGGCCATTCGGCGTCACGAACGGAGTATTCTTGCACTCCGCGTGCAAATCCATCTTGCACTCGGAGTGCAAGATCGGCAGAGTGGAGTCATGGTGATCCCCAGCCCCCAGACTCCTCGTCCGTCGAAACGGGCGGAGCGGACGCGCGAGGCCCTCGCCGAGGCACTGCTCTCCCTGCTGCGGGAGGGTCAGCTCTCGCCGCCCGCGCAGGCGATCGCCGATCGGGCGGGGCTCTCGCTCCGTTCGGTCTTCCACCACTTCGAAGACCTGCGCGCGCTGCACGAGGAGGCCTCCCGGCGCCAGTACGAAGCCGTGAGCGCGATGCTGCGCCCGATCGATCCGTCCGCCCCGTTCGAGGAACGCCTCGAGGCGTTCACGGCGCAGCGAGCCAAGGTTCTCGAGTTCATCTCCCCCGTGCGGCGCGCGTCGCTCCTTCGCGTGCACGAGGACGCGGAGGTCCGCGAGGGCGTCGGCCGGATCCGTGGAGCGAAACGGGAAGAGACCCTCCGGACGTTCGCGGCCGAGCTCGACGCGCTCCCGAAGGCCGAACGCGCCCTCGCCGTCCCCCTGCTCGCGAGCCTCGCGAGCTTCGACACCTGGGAGGTCCTGAGGACCCACGAAGGCCTCTCGATCGCGAAGGCCAGGGCCACCGTCGCGCACGGCATCGCCCGCATCCTCGGAAAGGAAACGCCGTGAAACCGCAGAAGGTCGCCCCTCTCCTCGCTCTCGTGGCCCTCCTCGGCTGCGACGACTCCGCCTCGGCGCCGGCCCTCGTGCCGTTCTCGGTGCCGAAGAATCCCTACCTCGCGGACTCGACCTGGCCGATCTTCCATCGCGACACCTACGCGCAGCACTCCTCCGAGCTGCCCGCGCCGACGGGACGCCACGCGATCACGATGGACACGGTCGCCCTGCCGGGCCTCCCGATCTTCGTGCTCTTCGATCCCGCGGGCGACATCCTCGTCGTCGTGAAGGGCCTCGGCATCTCGAGGCTCTGCAAGGTCCGGCGCGCGACCCTCGAGAACGTGGCCTGCGTGGACCTCTCGAACGGGCAGACGTTCGGCGGAGCGTACGGCTACGTCGATGCGCAGGGCCGCGCCGTCATCGGCACGGGGAATTCGCTCCAGCGTTGGCGCTCGACCGAGACGACGCTCGAGCTCGATGCATCGGTCGACCTGTCGACCGCGCTCGGGAGCATGGAGACGCTCGCGGCCGTGACCGTGCGCTACACGGGCGAGATCGCCTTCGCCGGCACCGACGGGACCGTGGGCATCGTCCCGGCCGACCTCGCGGGCCCGCCGATCGACGTCGTGCACAACCCGGGGGAGACCATCTCGAACGGCATCACCACCGACGTGGACGGCGGGATCTACGTCGTCAGCGATCCCTACCTGCGGCGCTACGACCTCGTCGCCGGGAAGCTCGTCGAGGGCTGGAAGATCCCGGTCGAGGCCTCCTCCACCACGCCCCGGCCCGGACGCCTCGGCACGGGGTCGGGCACGACGCCGAGCCTGATCATGGACGATCGCATCACGATCACCGACGACGCCGAGAGCATGAACCTGATGGTCGCGAGGCGCGGCCTCGACGCCCCGGGCGAGCGCACCGTCTGCAAGGTCCCCGTCTTCGACGGCCCGGCGACGACGGACAACGCGATCGTCGTCTCGGGCACCACGCTGATCGTCGAGCAGAACCTCACGGGCTACGGCGGCGTCGCGCGCTTCGACCTCCGCGACGACGGGACCTGCCAGCGCACCTGGGTCTCGCCCGTGGTCGGCCCGAGCTGCGTGCCCACGCTCTCGACCGCGACGAACCTCGTCTACGTCTACACCTACGACGAGTCGACCGACGAATGGGGCCTCACGGGCCTCGACCTCCGCACGGGAAGGACGCGCTTCCACTTCGTCGCCGGCAGCGGGTTCTCGTTCGACAACCTCTATGCCGCGGTGACCATCGGTCCCGACCGGAAGATCTACCTCGGCACGATCGGAGGCCTTCGGGTCTTCTCGGAGGCGCCATGAGGAGCGCAGCCATCGCCGCCCTCGCACTCGTCGCAGCGGTCCAGACCGGCTGCGACGACGGCACGCCGCTCGTTCCCGCGGATTACGATCGACGCGCCGTCGCCGATCGGCTGATCGCCGAGCTCGAGGCGGAGGGCTTCACGGTCGACGAGGGTCGATTCGCCTTCTTCCGGGTGGAGGACTGCGCCTCGTTACCCAGTTGCTACGGCAACAATCCGAGCTCCCCCTACGGCCTCTACCTCCTCCCGCCCGCGCCCGACGAGGTGATCGATCCGACGACGCCTCCCCTCTCGGATGCCACGGTCCGGAGCACCTTCCGCCTGGGGGGCGACGAGGCCGTCGTCTTCCTCGGACGCACGCCTCCCGAGGCACGCTACTTCGGGTTCCGGTCGTACCTCGCCTCGCGTCAGGGAGTCGATCTCTTCGCGAGCCTCGGCGACACGACGAACCATCGGGTGATCGCGACGGGAGGCGGGAGCTCGGGATCCTTCGACCAGGAGACGGTGGTCGTGACCACGGCGAGCGCTCCGCTCGATGCGCGGCTCCGTCGCTTCTTCGCCCGCGAGGGAGCGGGCGGCATCGTCAACACCGACGTCCTCCCGTCGACGGAGCTCGTGCTCGGGCGAAGCGCGAGCGCCGACGTCCTCACGATGCTCTTCCGCGTCGCGCTCTTCGCCGACGAGACGGCCGGTGCCTCCTACATCGCGAATCCTCCGGCAGTCGTCCTCAGGGTGCGGCCGAATGCGCCGATCGCGGCGGGAGCGCTGCCGGCGCCCCCCCCTCGCCCGCGCGGCACCGGGAAGGACGAGTCGGACTTCGCGGACGCACTCGCGAGGCTCGAGGCGGCGATCCGCGCGCGGCATGCGACCCACACGGCCCAGCCGATCGGTGTCCTCGGGCTCCCGCTCGTCGGGGCCGACTGCATCGCGGGCGGCTACGGATGCCTCGGGGACAACGCGGATACCCTCTATTTCGCCTCCGGGCCCACGCTGCTCCGGGAGGCGCCGGCCGACTTCCTGGTGATCTTCGGCGTGGACCACACACGCGCAGGCAAGGCCTCCTACACCAACGTGGCCGTCTACGAGACCGAACGGCGCATGGGCGTCGCGGCGCTCGCCGACGACGCGTTCGCGGGCAGCGCCGCCGAGTACCTGGGCACCTCGGATCCGGACGCGGACCACCTCTTCGCGATCCGCGTCGCGCGCGACTGCACCGGGCTCGCTCACTGCCTCGCCGTGCCGACGGCGTTCCCTGGCGTTCCCCTCGACAAGACGCTGACGGTCGCCGTGCGCCCCTACCTCGAGGCCGCGACCCAAACCGGACCGAGCCTCGAGGAGCTCTTGCCGCCCCGCGCGATCCGCTTCACCCCGCCCTGATCGACGGGCACGGCTCCGTGGGCCATGCTCGGCGCGCCATGGGGTACCTGCCCTACTACCTCTTCCTCTTCGGCATTTCGTACGCCCTGCGTTATCCCTGGCTCGCAGGGCTCGCGCTCGCGGTCTACCTGCTGCGGGATCGACTGCCGGACCCGGTCGTCTACCTCCGGACCTCGGGTCGCATGCGGCAGCTCGAGGCCGATATCGCTGTGAATCCGGCGAACGTCACGGCTCGCCGCGACCTGGCGCGCCTCCTGCTCGAACGACGCAAGCCGAAGAAGGCGCTCGCGCTCCTCGACGTCGCACGCGAGCGGCATCCGGACGACGCCGAGCTCCTCTACCTCACGGGTCTCGCACGGCTCGCGGCGGGCGCTCCCGAGTCGGCCCTCGAGGCGATCGGCGCCGCCGTCGAGAAGGAGCCCGGCCTCGCGTACGGCGAACCCTACCTCAAAGCCGGCGATGCCCACGTCGCGCTCGGTCACCTCGACCTCGCGGAGGAGGCCTATGCGGAGTTCACCGAGCGGAATCGCTCGATGCTCGAAGGCTTAGAGAAGCTCGCGAACGTGCGTTCGGCGCGCGGGGATCGCGAGGGCGCGAAGCGCGCGCGGGCCGAAGCCAAGGCCACCTACCGCCACCTGCCGGGCTACCTCCGGCGAAAGCAGGTGGGCTGGCTCCTCCGAGTGTGGCTCCGCTCGCTTTTCGACTAGCATGCCCCCCATGACGCTCCCCGCTCGTCGAAACACCCGCGGGCTCCTCGCGGCCCTCCTCGTCGTCCTCGTCGCCCTCGTGTCGATCTCCGATACCGCGTCGGCCCGCCCGCGGTCGCGGCACCGCGCGCGCACGGGATGTGGCGCGATCCCGGCCTGCAGCGGGCTCTCCGGTGCCGGACAGCAGGCTTTCGCCGTCCTGATGGCGGCCCAGGTCTTCGCGACCGAGGCGGTGGGTGCGGCCGAGACCCCGGCCGAGGTGTTGGCGCTGCGCGCCCTCGTCGAAGAGCCGAACGCCCTGCCCGCCGTCGAGCACCTCTATCGGAACGCGACGCCGGCCGGGAAGGTGTACGCCGTGATCGCCTATTGGCGCGTCCAGCCCTCGGCGTACCACGCACGCCGCGAGGCCCTGATCATGACCAGCGGCGATACGCAGGTCACGACGGCGCTCGGTCCGAACGTCCACGCGACGACGATCCGCGACGTGCTCTCGCGGCACGAGGGCGCCCATCCCTTCACGCCCGGCATGCACCGCCTCGAGGCATTCTGCCCCCCGCTGCTCCGCGGCGACGAGCGCCCGTTCGGCTCCGACTACGGCGCCGGTGGCTCGACGATCCAGATGCTCGAGGGCCCGCGCGTGATGCGCGCCGAATGCGAAGCCTGGCGCGACCAGCAGCAGGCCACGCCGGGAGCGACGCCCGCGCCCTGAGGCCGTGCACCCTTCCGGGTGAAGGCGGTCGGAACCCGAGGACCCGGCCTTGTCTCCACGGGCCCCGAGCGGTCAACGTTGGGGCTCGGAGGAAGGGACATGAAGTTCACGCCGGAGCACGACGAGCTGCGCCGCACGGTCCGCAAGATCGTCGACACGGAGATCAACCCGTACGTCGACGCCTGGGAGGATGCGGAGATCTTCCCGGCCCACGAGCTCTTCAAGAAGCTCGGAGAAGCCGGTCTTCTCGGCATCCATCGGGATCCCGCGCACGGCGGCCTGGGACTCGATTGGAGCTACAACCTCGTGGCGGTCGAGGAATTCGGCCGGATCCGCTGCGGCGGCGTGCCGATGGCGATCGGCGTGCAGACCGACATGGCGACCCCGGCCCTCGCGCGCTTCGGCTCGGACGAGCTGCGCCGCGACTTCCTCGCGCCGGCCATCCGCGGCGAGATGGTCGCCTGCATCGGCGTCTCGGAGCCCGAGGCCGGCTCCGACGTCGCCAACATCAAGACCCACGCCCGCAAGGACGGAGACGACTACGTCATCACCGGCGGGAAGATGTGGATCACGAACGGCATGCAGGCGGACTGGATGTGCTGCCTCGCGAACACCGGCGACGGTCCTTCGCACAGCAACAAATCGCTGATCGTCGTGCCGCTCGACACGAAGGGCGTCACCCGCGCGAAGAAGCTGAAGAAGCTCGGCATGTGGGCCAGCGACACGGCGCAGATCTTCTTCGACGAGGTCCGCGTTCCCCAGCGCTACCGCATCGGCTCCGAGGGCGCGGGCTTCATGTACCAGATGATGCAGTTCCAGGAGGAGCGGCTCTTCGCCGCCGCGAACCTGGTGCCCGGTCTCGACAAGGCGATCACCGACACGATCGCCTACACGCGCGACCGGAAGATCTTCGGCGGCTCGGTGCTCGACCACCAGACCGTCCACTTCCGCCTCGCGGAGCTCGCGACCGAGGTCGAGGCGCTGCGCGCGCTCGTCTACCGCGCAGTCGAGCAGATGGTGGCGGGCGAGAACGTCACCCGCCTCGCGACGATGGCGAAGCTGAAGGCGGGGCGCCTCGCCCGGGAGGTCGCCGACGCCTGCCTCCAGTACTACGGCGGGATGGGCTTCATGTGGGAGACCGACATCTCGCGCATGTACCGCGACGTGCGCCTGCTCTCGATCGGCGGCGGCGCCGACGAGGTCATGCTCAGCATCCTCTGCAAGATGGACGGGACCCTTCCGAAGCGGGGCTGAGCGGATGGAGCGAGCGCTCGTCACCGGCTCGACGGGTCTCGTCGGCTTCCACGTCGTCGAGGCCCTGAGGCGGCGCGGCGTGCCCGTGCGCGCGCTCGTCCGGGATCCGGTGAGGGCGCGCGCGATCCTCCACGCCGGCGTCGAGCTCGTGAAGGGCGACGTGACGGCGAAGGAGACGCTCGCCCCGGCCATCGGAGGCTGCGACGTGGTCTTCCACGCGGCCGGGCTCCCCGAGCAATGGCTGCCCGACGTGGGCACCTTCGAGAGGGTGAACGTCGGGGGCACCTCGAATCTGATCGACGCGGCTCTCGCAGCCGGCGTCGAACGATTCGTGTACACGAGCACGATCGACGTGTTCCGCGCCGACGAAGGCGAGAGCTACGACGAGTCCTCGCTCGACCCGGAGCCGAAGGGCACGGCGTACGAGCGCAGCAAGCAAGAGGCCGATCGGCGCGTGGTGCGGGCGATGGAGGAACGCGGCTTGCCGGCCGTCTTCGTCCATCCGGCCGCGGTCTACGGTCCGGGGCCCGCGGGCTCGCCGGGGCTCGGCCATTTCGTCGCCGACCTCCGCGACGGGAAGGTTCCGATGCTCCCGCCGGGAGGCGTGCCGGTCGTCTTCGCGCCGGACGTCGGCGAAGGCCACGTCCTCGCGGCCGAGAAGGGAGGGATCGGCGAGCGCTTCATCCTCGCCGAAGGCTTCTACCCGACGCGCGTGCTCGCGGAGGCGGCCTCGCGCGCCCTCGGACTCGGCAAGCTGCCCAGGGCGATGCCCGCCTGGCTCGCCAAGGTCGTGAGCCCCGTCTCGGAGGGAGTGTCGAGGCTCTTCGGAGGCCCTCCGCTGCTCCCGAAGGGGCAGCTCCACTTCATGCTCTGGGGAGCGCGCCCGGACGCCCGACGCGCGCGCGAGCGCCTGGGATGGAAGCCGACCCCGCTCGACGAGGGCATGCGGGCGCTCGTCCGTTCGCTCGACGGCTGAAGCGAGGGCTTCCGGGAGAGGTCCGGTCGCGAATGCCGGATGGCAAGGACGCCCCCGCTTGGTAGCGTTCCGTCATGCCGATCTTCGACCGTCCCGACGGGACCCATCTCGCGAAAGTTCCCGCCCTGCGCAAGATGATGCCGCACCTGATGGTGGGGCGGAACGAAGCGGCGGTCTTCTTCGAGCAGCAGATCGATCTGACGAAGACCCTCGCCTACCTCGCGAAGCGGAACGCGGGGAAGCCGGAGAAGGAGCTCACGCTCTTCGAGATCCTGCTGACGGCGATGGCCCGCGTCTTCGGCGAGCGTCCCCAGCTGAACCGCTTCGTCGTCGGCCGACGCGTCTACCAGCGGAAGGAGATCCAGTTCTCCTTCGCGATCAAGCGCTCGATGACCGACGGCGGCGAGCTCACGACGACGAAGGCGACGTTCCGACCCGACGACACGCTCGCGACGGTGGCGGAACGGATCCACGGCACGGTGAAGGCCGGCAAGCGTGGCGACAAGGTGCAGGCCGACGTCGAGGTCGACTACCTGACGAGGCTGCCGCGCTCGATCCTGCGATTCCTGATCTGGCTCGCGCGCGCGCTCGACTACGTGAACCTCCTCCCGGGCGCCCTCGTCCTCCCCGATCCGCTCTACGCGAGCATGTTCTTCGCGAACCTCGGCTCCGTCGGCCTCGAGAGCGCCTACCACCACCTCTACGAGTACGGGACCTGCCCGTTCTTCGCGACGGTCGGCCGCGTGAAGAAGGCCGTCGTCCCCGGCCCCGACGACGTCCCCGTCGTCCGCGACGTGATGAGCATCAAGTACACGTTCGACGAGCGCATCACCGACGGCTTCTACTGCGCCCGGAGCCTCGAGCGCTTCAAGGCCTACGTCGAGGATCCCGAGGTCCTCGAGACGCCTCCCAGGGCCTGACCTGCTATCCTACCGGCCCTCCATGACCCTCCCGGAAGACATCGCCCGTACGATCCTCGACGGATTCGACAAGCACTACCGGATCTTCCGGGAGACCTCCCGGCAGGCGAAGCAGCGCTTCGAAGCCGCGGACTGGGCCTCGGCGCGCGTGGCGAGCCGGGAGCGCATCGAGATGTACGACACCCGCGTGCGCGAGGCCGTGCAGTCGATCGTGGCGAAGTTCCCCGAGGCGGCGACGCGCCAGGATCTCTGGCCGAAGATCAAGGTCGCCTACGTCGGTCTCCTCTACGAGCACCTGCAGCCCGAGCTCGCCGAGACCTTCTACAACTCGGTCGCGTGCAGCGTCCTCGACGTCCAGTACTACCGGAACGAGTACATCTTCTGGCGGCCCGCGATCTCCACGGAGCACCTCGTCGGCGAGGAGCCGACCTACGTCTGCTACTACCCGCACGCCACCGACCTCGGCGAGACGCTGCACCAGATCGTCGACAGCTTCCGTCTCGACAATCCGTTCGAGGATCTCGAGCGCGACATCGCCTTCTGCAAGCGCGCCATCGAGGAGGAATTCCCGCGCGGCTGGGAGAAGCAACCGAACTTCCAGGTGCAGATCCTCCGCTCGCTCTTCTACCGCAACAAGGCCGCGTACCTGATCGGGCGCGCGCTGAACGGAAGCGCGGTCTTCCCCTTCGTCGTCCCGATCCTCAAGAACGACGCGGGTGAGCTCTACCTCGACACGCTGCTCCTCTCCCGCGAGGACATCGGACGCCTCTTCAGCCTCGCGCGGGCCTACTTCATGGTCGACATGGAGGTCCCCTCGGCCTACGTCGAGTTCCTGAAGGACCTGATGCCGAGCAAGCCGAAGGCCGAGCTCTACACGAGCCTCGGCCTGCAGAAGCAGGGCAAGACGCTCTTCTACCGGGACCTCCACCAGCACCTCATGCACTCGACGGATCGCTTCGTGATCGCGCCGGGCGTGAAGGGCATGGTCATGGTCGTCTTCACGCTGCCGTCCTTCCCCTACGTCTTCAAGGTGATCCGCGATTCGTTCGCGCCGCCCAAGGACACGGATCGCGCGCACGTCGAAGAGCGCTACCAGCTCGTCAAGCAGCACGACCGCGTCGGCCGCATGGCGGACACGCTCGAGTACTCCCACGTCGCCTTCCCGATCGAGCGCTTCGATCCCGCCCTGATCGCCGAGCTGCAGAAGCTCGCCCCGAGCTGCATCGAGCTCGACGAGCAGCGCATCGTCGTCAAGCACATGTACGTCGAGCGGCGGATGATCCCGCTCGACATCTACCTGCGCGGCGCGGACGAGTCGAAGCTCCGCCACGGCATCCGCGAGTACGGCAACTGCGTGAAGGAGCTCGCCGGCGCGAACATCTTCCCCGGCGATCTCTTCACGAAGAACTTCGGCGTCACCCGCTTCGGCCGCGTGGTCTTCTACGACTACGACGAGATCTCCTATCTCACGGACGTGAACTTCCGCGAGTTCCCGGAGCCCGAGTCCGACGAGGACGAGATGTCGAGCGAGCCCTGGTACAACGTCGATCCGAGCGACGTCTTCCCCCAGCAGTTCCCGACCTTCCTCTTCCCCGCGGGCAAGCCGCGTCAGACCTTCCTCGAGCTCCACGGCGACCTCGCCGACCCCCGGACGTGGAGCGGCTTCCAGGAGCGGATCAAGAAGGGCGTGCAGGACGACATCTTCCCGTACGCCCGCTCGAGCCGCTTCTGCGAGCGCTTCGTCGGGGACGGCGACTGCCACGGCGGACGCGAGAAGCGCTGAGGCTCAGATCATCGCCTCGAGCAGGCGCTTCAGGAGCTCCTCGAGCGGGATGACCGTCGTCACGAGGGGCAAGAGCGGGAGCGCCGCGGAGACGAGCAAGAGGACGACGACGTCCCTCCCGAAGGGAAGGGGCTGCATCTGCCGGACGATCGCGTACGACCCCTCGAGATCGGCGAGCGACTGGATGTCGCCCGTGCCGACGAGCTCCTCGTCCGCGGGGGCTTCGCCGCCGATCCACTTCCGGTCGAAGTCGCGCACGTAGCGGTTCGCGAGCAATCCGTAGTCGTGGAGGCCCTTCCGCTGGGCGAGGAGCAGCTTGGGCACGAAGGCGAAGAGCGGCAGCAGGGCCTGCACGAGCGCGAAGAGGAGGGCCGAGGCGATCTCGACCTTGAAGTCCTGGAGGCGAGCGCCCTGATGGAGGATGCGACCGGCGATCATCGCGGAGACGAGGCTCGTCTGCGCGACCAGGAGGGGCGCGAAGGCCATCGTGGCCGTGCCGAGGAAGCCGAGCCCACCCGCGTGGTCGGGATGGGTGGGGACGAGATCCAGCGGAAGCCGGGCGACCCGGACGAGGAAGACCCACCAGAGCACGATCCGGTACCACCAGCGCAGCAGCATGAACTGGAAGATCGGCATGACGACCCAGGAGAACCAATGGCCCGCGAGCGTGAAGGCGAGGGCGTCGCCCGCGGGGGTCGCGAACCAGGTCTCTCCGTGCACGGCGAGCTGCTCCGCCCAGAGGGTATGCCCGACGGTGTACACGAACACGACCATGCCGAGCTCCGCGACCAGCGAGTTGCGGAAGCGAAGGGTCGTCGCCACGAGCCCTTCGAAGCGCTCCCGGTCGGCCCCGCGCACCACCCCCGTGTCGGTGAAGTATCGGACGTAGCTCCGGAGACGCTGGTGGACGACCTTCTCGGCCATCAGGTAGATGGGGAGCGAGAAGAGCAGGCGGACCTGGATGTCGGGATCCTTGAGGAAGGGGATCCGCACGCCCGAGATCGCCCGGCCCTCGACGAGCGAGAGGACGAGGAGGGGCAGCCAGCAGATCACGAGGACGGCGGCGACGCGCCGTTTCAGGAGGTCGACGGGAGGCCGCAAGAGCCCCGTCCGGACGAGGAGCTGGTAGATCGGTCCGCCCGCGACGAGGGAGAACTCCTCGTTCGTCAGGGCCTGCTCGTGGGGATGGGGGGAAGATGGGGTCACGCGGCCTCTGCCTCCGAGGAGGAGCACGGTCGAGATGGCCCCGGATGGGCCTTCCGCAAGCCGTGCCCCCCTGGCCTACAGCCCCTGCGGGTGTATGTGTCACCCTCGGAGGAACTGATGAAGCCTACGACGATTCGCTGGCTCGCCGTGATCGCATGTGTCGGGACCCTCGCCCCGGGGGCGGTCTCGGCACAGACACCCTGGTTCGGCGGGACGCCTCCTCCGGCGACCGCTGCCCCGACCGCACCCCCGCCGGACTGGGACGGGCTCCGCGCGATCCTCTACTTCGACGTCGGCGGCGGAGGCACGCAGAAGTTCGAATTCGATCCCTCGAGCGGCGGCTCGAACGGCTCGGTCGACAACGATCCGACCGTCGGGCTCGGCCTCCGGATCGAGCACACGCTCTCGGACTACCTCGCGCTCGGCGCGCAGGCGGAGCTCCTGAGCTACAAGCTCGAGGGCGCGGACCGGAACATCGGCGGCCATTTCGACGGCTGGATCAAGAGCCGCTACCTCCATCGTATCAACGCGAACGTCGCGCAGGAGACCTACCTCGGCATGCCGGTCGGGTTCTCGATCATCCGGTTCGACTCGAACCCGACCCTCACGCGCGAGACGAGCTCCCTCGGCTGGAACATCGGTCTGCTCGCCGGCACGCAGTTCCTCGTACGCGGCCGGCTCGGCACGATGCTCGAGATGGGCTGGCGCCGCATCGAGCTGCACAACGAGGTCGCCGCCTCGGGTGCGAACCTGACGACGAAGCAGAATCAGTTCGTGCTCAACATCGGCTACCTGATGCACTTCTGACCGGCGTCGCGCCCTGCGAGCGGGAGCCCGTGCCCTACGACGCGGCCTTCTCCCGCTCGCGGGTCTCGCCGATCTCCTGGAGCTCGCGCATGAGGAAGAAGTTGAGGCCGGTCCGGATGACGGCGATGGCGGCGAGCTTGCCGATCTGATCCCAGGTCGGCGCGATCGCCGTCGAGAGGATGTCGGCCGCGAGCTGGAATTCGAGCCCGAGCGCGAGGTAGCGGGCGAAGGTCAGACGCACGCCGGTGAACGCGGCGGCGTCGTTGTGGAGGGCCCCGCGGACGAAGCCGCCGAAGGCCATCACGATGCCGATGCCGATCACGCCGGCGCCGACGCTCTCCACGCCGAGGCGGATCCAGTTCACCGCGGCGATCACCATGTGCTCGGTCGACTCGAACATCGCTCGTCACCCTTCCGAGGAGGCGGGCCACTTCACGGCCCGGATTGGTACCACGACGGGATTCCGCTCAGAAGAGCGCCTCGGCCAGGCGCTCGACGAGCTCCTGCCCGGGGATCACCGTCGTGATCAGGGGTAGCATCGGGAGGCCGCACGTGAAGACGAGCTCGAAGACGATCTCCTTCGTGAAGGGGATCGGACGGATCTCCTCCATCGTCTCGAGCGTGTCCTGCAGGGCTCCGAGGCCCATGATGTCGTCGCTGCCGGCGAGCAGGTCACGCCCCGTCGGATCGCCCTCGAGGTACTTCTCCTCGAACTGGCGCGTGTAGCGCCCGGCGAGCAGGCCGACCTCGTGGAGCCCGTGCCGCCGCGCCTCGAGCAGCTTGGGGGTGAAGACGAAGAGCGGACCGAGGACCTGCAGGAGGACGAAGGCGAAGGCCATCGCGATCTCGACCTGGAAGTCCTGGAGGTGCGCTCCTTCGTGGAAGACGCGTCCGGCGATCATCGAGGCGACGAGCGCGGTCTGGGCCGCCAGCACCGGCGTGAACGCGACGGTGCTGCTGCCGAGGAATTCGAGGCCGCCGACCCCGTCCGGATGGAGCGGCGAGAGGTGGAGCCGGAGGCGCGAGACGCGGAAGAGGAAGATCGCCCAGAGCGCGAGGCGATACCACCAGCGGAAGAGGAGGAATTGGAAGATCGGGACGCTGAGCCACGCGTAGTAGAAGCCCGCCGCCGTGAGCCCGAGCGAGCCCTCGCGCGGCGTCTTGAACCAGGTGGGCTCGTCCACGGCGAGCTCGTCGATCCAGAGGAGCCGCCCGACCGTCCACACCACGACGAGGAGCAGCGTCTCGACCACCACCGAATTCCGCCACTTCACCGTGGAGGCCACGAGCGCGTCGAAGTGGGAGCGCTCCTCGACGCGCACGATGCCCGCGTCGACGAACGCGCGGACGTAGACCCGGAGGCGCTCGTGCACGAGCTTCTCCGCGTAGATCAGCATGGGCAGCGAGAAGAGGAGGCGGATGTGGGCGTCCCAGTCGCGGAAGAGCGGGATGCGCACGCCTCCGAACGCACGGCCGTGGATCAGCGTCATCACGACGAGCGGGACGTAGACCACGAGGACGAAGAACGCGATGCGCCGCTTCACGAGCTCGAGGGGCGGATGGAGGAGCTTCGATCGATGGAGGAGCTGGTAGACGGGCCCTCCGGCCACGAGCGAGAAATCCTGGGCGCTCAGCTCGTCGCTGGGCGGTGTCGTCTGGACGTCGGACGCCATGGGGCTCCCTTCCGGCGGGCTGTTACTCCGTAGCAGTGTCCCATCCTCGGCCGGGGGCAAGCGAGCTAGAGTGCGTCCCCCATGGCCCGAAGCCGTCGCGCCGCCCTCGTCGCCTCCGCCCTGCTCGCGGGCGGTGCCCTGGCGTGGGCGGGCTGGACGCTCGGTCGCGGGCCGGGCTCCGCCGCGGAAGCCGCGCCCCGCGATGCCTCGATCGCCCGGACGGAGCAGGCCGCTCCAGAGGACCCCACCTTCGTCGGCAGTGAGGCCTGCGCCCGCTGCCATGCGGCGGAGCATCGGGCGTGGACGGGCTCGGACCACGATCGGGCCATGGAGAGCCCCTCCCCCGCGAGCGTGCTCGGGGACTTCGCGGACGCGACCTTCCGCGAAGGCCGCGCGATCACGCGATTCACGAGAGAGGGCGAGCGCTACGTCGTCACGACGGCCGGACCGGACGGTCGCGAGGCCCGCTTCGAGGTCGCCGCGACCTTCGGCGTCGATCCGCTCCAGCAGCTGCTGCTTCCTCTTCCCGGCGGACGGCTCCAGGCCTTCACCGTCGCCTGGGATGCTCGACCACGGCAGGACGGCGGTCAGCGCTGGTACGCGTTGCCCCACGACGCGCGCGCGACGCCGGGCGATCCCTTCCACTGGTCGGGTCGCATGCAGGGCTGGAACTTCATGTGTGCCGACTGCCACTCGACCTTCGTCGAGCGGCGCTACGACGAACGCACGGACACCTTCGACACGCGCTCGTCCGCGATCGACGTCGGCTGCGAGGCCTGCCACGGGCCGGGCTCCACGCACGTCGCGTGGAACGGGAAGCGGGGCGAGGACACCGGGCTCCGTGTCGCTCTCCGCGGCGATCACGCGTGGACGAGGGATCCCTCGACGGGCAGCCCGCGTCCGCACGAGGGCCCCGCCCGCATCGAGGTCGAGACCTGCGCGCCCTGCCACTCCCGACGCGAGGCGATCGCGCCCTCGCATCGCGCCGGAACGCCCTTCCTCGACTCCTACCGCCCGGTCCTGCTCGAGGAGCCGTACTACTTCGCCGACGGGCAGATCCGCGACGAGGTCTACGAGTGGGGCTCGTTCGCGACGAGCCGGATGCACGAGGCCGGCGTCGCCTGCAGCGATTGCCACGAGCCGCACGCCGGCACGCTCCGCGCCGAGGGCAACGCGCTCTGCACGCGTTGCCACGAGGCCGCCCGCTTCGACGCTCCGTCCCATCACCGCCACGCGGCCACGTCGACGGGTGCGCGCTGCGTCGCCTGCCACATGCCCGAGCGGACGTACATGGGCATCGACGTCCGCCACGATCACGGCCTGCGGATCCCGACGCCGGAGCTCTCGCATCGAGCGGGTGCGTCCGATGCTTGCGGCTCCTGCCATCGCGATCGCGACGCCGCGTGGGCCGAGGCCGCGCTCGCCGGCTGGCCCGTGCGGCGGGCGCCGCGTGCCTTCGAGCTCGCCTTCGTGCGGGCGCGAGAGGACGCGGAGGGCGCGGCCCCGGAGCTCCTCCGCCTCGTGCGCGAGGGAGCGGCTCCCGCGATGGCGCGGGCGACGGCGCTCGAGGCCCTCGGCCGCACCGCACCGCTCGAGCTCGCGGAAGCGGTCGAGCTCGGTGCACGGGACGCGGACGACCTCGTGCGCGTCTCGGCCGCCCGGGCCTCCGTCGCGCTTCCGCCCGAGCTCCGGCTCCGCTTCGTCGCCCGGCTGCTCGCGGATCCGCGGAAGGCCGTCCGCCTCGAGGCGGCGCGGGCGCTCGCCGACGTGCCGCGCGAGACCCTCGAAGCCTCGACGAAGACCCGCCTCGAGCGGGGCCTCGAGGAGCTGCTCGCCGCCGAGCGGGTGAACGCCGATCGCCCCGAGGCCTGGATGCGCATCGGTCTCGTGGAGCTCGCGCGCGGCGATCTCGAGGCGGCCGAGCGTGCGTATCGCGAAGCCCTCCGACGAGGCCCCGATCTCGTCGAGGCCTACGTGAACCTCGCCGATCTCGCGCGCGAGCGCGGCGACGAGGCGGCCGTCGAGTCGTGGCTCGGGCAGGCACTCGCGCGCGAGCCCTCGAGTCCCGAAGCCCTCCATGCGATGGGCCTGCTCCGGATCCGGCAGCGCCGCCTCCCGGACGCGCTGCCGCTGCTCCGCCGCGCGGCGGAAGGACGCCCCGACGACGTGGGCTTCGCCTACGTGCTCGCGGTGGCGCTCGCGGAGTCCGGCGACCGCACGGGGGCGATCGCGACGCTCGGAGCGGCGCTGAGGCGCCATCCTGGCCAACCGGAGCTGCTCGACGCGCTTCGCCAGCTCGGCGGCTCGGCGCCGCGTCGCTGACCGTTGCCGCGCTCTCGACGCGCCCGCGGCGGGCGCGTACGTTCGCCCCTCGGAGGTCCGCGATGAAGAGGAAAGGCTGGCTCGCCCTCGTACTGGGTCTGGGGCTCGGAGCGTTCGCATGCGCGTCGGACGATGCGCCCTGCCCACCGGTCGCGTCCGGCGGCGAATCCACCGCGGCGCCCCAGACGCCGCAGGCAGCCGCCGAGCCCCCGGCCCCGGCCGGCGGCCTCGATCGGACCTCGCTCCCGATCCGCGAGCCCATCCCCCCGACCTCGAACATCCTCGACGCCCGCAACGCGACGCCTCCGCCTCGCTTCGAGGTGAAGCCGCCCGAGGGCGCCCCCAACGTCGTGATCGTCATGATCGACGACATCGGCTTCGGGCATTCCGAGACCTTCGGAGGCCCGATCCGCATGCCGACGCTCGACCGCCTCGCGCGGAACGGCCTCCGCTACAACACCTTCCACACGACCTCGCTCTGCTCGCCGACGCGGATGGCCCTGCTCAACGGGCGCAACCACCACTCGACGAACACGGGCTCGATCATGGAGACCTCGACGGCCTTCCCGGGCAACACGGGGCGGCGTCCGCAGGACATCACGCCGCTCGCCGAGATCCTGAAGCTCAACGGCTACAACACCGCGGCATTCGGCAAGTACCACGAGACGGCGCCGTGGGAGGTCAGCGTCTCGGGCCCCTTCGAGCGCTGGCCGACGGGCTCGGGCTTCGAGCGCTTCTACGGGTTCATCGGAGGTGAAACCAATCAGTGGGTGCCGGCGATCTACGACGACACCCGCCGCATCGAGCCGCCGAACCGTCCGGGCTACCACTTCACGACGGACATGACGGACCAGGCGATCGCGTGGATGCGCGCGCAGAACGCGATGACGCCGGACAAGCCCTTCTTCATGTACTTCGCGACCGGCGCGACGCACGCACCGCACCACGCGCCGCGCGAGTACATCGACCGCTACCGCGGTCGCTTCGACGACGGCTGGACTGCGCTCCGCGAGCGGACGTACCGCCGTCAGCTCGAGCTCGGCGTGATCCCGCCGGGCACCGACCTCGCGCCGACGCCGCCCGAGCTTCCCGCCTGGGACTCGCTGACGCCGGAGCAGAAGCGGCTCTTCGCGCGCCAGATGGAGGTCTTCGCGGGCTTCGGCGAGCACACGGACCACGAGATCGGCCGGCTCATCGACGCCCTCGAAGCGACCGGCGAGATGGACAACACGCTCGTCCTCTACATCGTCGGCGACAACGGCTCGAGCGCCGAGGGCGGGATGAACGGCCTCTTCAACGAGACGACGTACTTCAACGGCGTACCGGAGACGCTCGAGCAGCAGCTCGCCGTGATCGACCGGCTCGGCGGCCCCGAGAGCAACAACCACTTCTCGGCCGCCTGGGCGGTCGCGGGCAACACGCCCTTCACCTGGGCGAAGCAGGTGGCCTCGAACTTCGGCGGCACGCGCAACGGCATGGTCATCCACTGGCCCGCGCGCATCACCGAGGGCCGCGGCGGGCTCCGCTCGCAGTTCCACCACGTGATCGACGTCGCGCCGACGATCCTCGAGGCGACGGGCCTCCCCGAGCCGCGCACGGTCGACGGCATCCCGCAGCATCCGATGGAGGGCACGAGCATGCTCTACACCTTCGACCATCCGGACGCGCCGACCACGCACACGACGCAGTACTTCGAGATGTTCGGGAACCGAGGCATCTACCACGACGGCTGGTTCGCGGGGACGATCCACCGCGCGCCGTGGGAGCACCAGCCCCGCCATCCGCTCACCGAGGACGTGTGGGAGCTCTACCACGTGAGCGAGGACTTCTCGCAGGCTCACGACCTCGCCGCGCAGAACCCCGAGAAGCTCGCCGAGCTGCAGGCGCTCTTCCTCCGCGAGGCCGAGCGCTACCACGTGCTCCCGATCGACGATCGGGTCCTCGAGCGGACGAATGCCGCGCTCGCTGGACGACCCGATGTCATGGCGGGCCGGACCTCGCTCACCGTCTACCCGGGCATGACCGGCATGATGGAGAACGCCTTCCTCAACGTGAAGAACCACTCCTTCACGATCACGGCCGAGCTCGACCTCCCGCGCGGACGCGCCGAGGGCGTGATCCTCGCGCAGGGCGGCCGCTTCGCCGGCTGGAGCCTCTACGTCACGGGCGGCAAGCTCGCCTTCGCCTACAACTGGGTCGGGGTGCAGACGTACACGATCACGGCGCCGCGGGCCCTGCCCACCGGCCACGTGACCGTCCGCTTCGAGTTCCAGTACGAGGGCGGCGGACCCGGCCGCGGCGGTACCGGCATCCTCTTCGTCGGCGACCAGGAGGTCGCGCGAGGGAACATCGCCCATACGGTGGCGATGGCCTTCTCGGGCGACGAGTCGGCCGACGTCGGGGTGGACACCGGCACGGCGGTCACGAGCGCCTACCGCGAGCGCGAGAACGCCTTCACCGGCACGATCCGCCAGGTGACGATCGAGACGCACTGAGCCCTCTCCGAAGGGCACGAAGGCCGCTCCGCCGTCCGTGCGACGGGGCGGCCTCGTCGTTCCGTCCGCGGGAGCGCGCACCGCCGGCAGGCCACCGGCATTACGACCTACTACAGCATTTCGCCGATCGGACGAAGGTGCCCCTTGTCCCCGACTCGGTACGGGACGACATTCATCCTTCGCGTGACGCCCGGCACGGCGTGCACGACGAGGCGGGGGTTCCACGTGGCCAAATCGACGAAGACGAAGACGAAGACGCACGCGAAGACGGCCGAACGATCGCCGGGAGCGGAGGAGCCGGACTTCACGACCCCCGTCCTACCCGTCGAGGTGCGGATGGCCGAGGGCAAGGCGCTCCGAGCCAAGGTGCCGCACAAGGCGCACGCGGAATACGATCCGCCGCGCAAGCGGCAGGACCCCGTGGACATCCTCGAGGCGCAGGCGCGGACACGGGTACCCCACCTCGTGCCGATCCGGTACGCGCGCATGCTCGCGAACCCGTTCGCGTTCCTGCGGGGCAGTGCGGCCGTGATGGCCGGCGACCTCGCGCCGACGCCGGTGACGGGCCTCACGGTCCAGTGCTGCGGTGACATGCACGTCTCGAATTTCGGCGTGTTCGGTACGGCGGAGCGCAACCTCGTCTTCGGCATCAACGACTTCGACGAGACCCTGCCGGGGCCCTGGGAGTGGGACCTGAAGCGCCTCGCCGCGAGCATCGTGGTCGCAGGCCAGTACCTCGGCGCCGACAAGGCTCTCTGCGAGGACGGCGCGCAGGCGATCGTCCGCAGCTACCGCAAGCGCATGCGGGAGTTCGCGGAAATGGGGCACATGCAGCTCTGGTACTCGCGCATCGACGAGCAAGCGGTGCTCGCGAACATCGACGCGAGCACGCGCGCCGGCGCCGAGCGCATGATGGCGAAGGCCCATCAGCGGGGGCATCTGCAGGTCCTCGAGAAGATGACGGAGCTCGTCGACGACCAGCATCGGATCCTCGAGGAGGCGCCGCTCGTCGTGCGGGAGACCCACGACGAAAAGGGCCAGGCCGTGGCCGACTCGGTCTCGAAGCTCTTCGCGGTCTACGTGAAGTCGCTTCCCGAGGAGCGCCGGGTGCTCCTCGGGCGCTACCGGATCGTGGACGTGGCCCGGAAGGTGGTCGGCGTGGGGAGCGTGGGCACCCGCTGCTGGATCGTCCTGATGATGGGCAACGGCACGGGCGATCCGCTCTTCCTCCAGTACAAGGAGGCCCAGTCTTCCGTCCTCGCGCCCTACACCCGCGCGCCGAGCTACGACTGCGAGGGCAGGCGGGTCGTCGTCGGCCAGCGCCTGATCCAGGGCGCGCCCGACATCTTCCTCGGCTGGGGAGAACGCTACGGGATCCACTTCTACGTGCGCCAGCTCCGCGACATGAAGGGCGGGGTCGAGTTCGAGCCCGGCAAGGCGAACGTCAAGAACATCGCGCAATACGGCAAGCTCTGCGGTTGGGCGCTCGCGCAGGCGCACGCCAAGTCCACCGATCCCGCCCTGCTCGCCGGCTACCTCGGCAAGAACGAGGGCATGGACGAAGCCGTGGCGAAGTTCGCCTTCCGCTACGCCAAGCAGACGGAGCGCGACCACGCGGCGCTCGAGAAGGCGGCGAAGTCGAAGCGAATCCAGGTCGCCGCGAGCCCGTGAGCCCTCAGTCCGCGTGATCCGTGCGGAGGCCCCGGTCGCCGCGCGCCTGCGTCGGCCGGGCGTTCTCTCCGATGATCGCGCGGAACGCCGCGATCTGCTCCGCCGCGGCCTCGATCGGCGTGGCGAAGACGATCCACTGCACGCCCTCGGTGCACGGCGGCGTCGTGAGGGAGCCCTCGTAGCGGTACGTGGTGCGGTCCACGGGCAGCAGGTAGGAGCCGTCGACCCGGACGTTCTCGTAGTGGTAGATGGTGCCCGTCGAGGTCGGGAGGTGGCGCGTGATGCGCGCGATTCCCTCGTTCGGCCGCCCTTCTCGGACGAAGACGGCGAGGACGGCGAGCCTCCCGTCGGCGCTCCGGTGAACGGCATGGAGCTCCATCGGGAAGCGGATGCCGTGGAGGGTGTGCTCGCTCGGCGTGTGCACGTGGAACTGGAGGAGCTGGTAGGTCGCGTCGCCGACGTGCATCGAGCCTCCGTCGGGCGTGTTCACCTGGATCGAATGGCCGGTGTCGACGACGTCGGCGACGTGCTCTTGACGCACGATGCGGAGCGACGAGGAGCGATACTCGAGCGCGATCGCGGGGAGCTCCGTGACCGTGGCGGCATCGAGATCGATCGGCGATTGCGTGTGGCCCTCGCCGCAGACGGCCCAATCCCGCTCGAGGTGGCCCCATCGGCTCGGGCCGCTGCGCCCTGCGTAGCCCCAATGCGTCCGATGCGGCGCCGGCGCCGCGGTCACGGTCACCGGCTCGGGATCGGCGATCGGCGGGCGCGGCTCCGGACTCGCGGAGCCGCAGCCGATCGCGGCGAGGACGAGGAGCACGGAAGGGAGGACGCGGGGTTCGGTGGGTCTCATGCGTCCACGGTTCCTACGCATGCGGGAGAAGGTCGCACGAAGCGGCTCAGTACTCGACCGGGAGCCCCTTCGCCTTCGCCACCTTGTAGACCGAGTCGAAGACCTCGGCGTGGTCCCAGGGCGCATCGGCCGGCTCGCCGCGGAGCTCGCGGAACGCACGCTCGACGTTCATGTAGAGGCGACCTGGCGCTCGCCAGTCGGCGTACGGCCCGAGCTCGATCCGCTTGGCGGCCTCGAGCGACGTGAGGCCCTGGTCGAAGAAGGTCTTCGACTGCTCGCGGAGGTACGTGAGGTACGCCTTCAGCTCCGTGATGCCCTCGACGCCGCAGACGGGGCCGTGGCCCGGCACGACGACCTGGGGGTTCAGACCGATCATCAGGTCGAGGCAGCGGAACCAGTTGTCGTACGAGCCGACCCAGCCCATCGGGGTGCACTGGCGGAAGAGGACGTCGCCCGCGAAGACGACTCCCTCGCTCGGCACGTGGACGATCGTGTCTCCGACCTGATGGCAGGGCCCGACGTAGATCAGATGCACCTCGACCCCGTCGAGGTCGATCACGTGGCGCGTGTCGAAGAGGGTCGTGGGATAGACGAGCTCGACCCCTTCGAAGTCGTAGTCCTCGCGGAGCTGGAGACCGGCCGCCGCCACGCCCGGATGGAGAGTCTTCAGGAGCAGGCGCGTGACGAAGCGATCGACGCCGTGCTGGAGATCGACGAGCTCCTTCGGATCGGCCACGGCCTTCATCCGCTCCGGGACGGAGCGATGGGCGATGATCTCGGCACCCGGGAAGAGCTGATTGCCGTAGACGTGGTCCGAGTCCTCGTGGGTGTTGACGATCCGCGTCGGCATGCCCTTCCAGACCTTGCCGAACATCTCGATCATCTGGCGCGCGTGGGCGAGATCCGACTGCGTGTCGACGACCACTCCGCCGCCGCGGTTGACGAGCCCCGAATTGGCGTCGCAGACGCGGTTCTTCTCGTTCAGGACCGCGTAGCAGCTCTCGCTGACCTGCTTCATCTCCATGATCGTGCTCCCCCCGGGCAGCGATCGAGCGCCCGTCCCTCAGTACTCGAAGCGGAAGTTGATCGCCCAGCCCCAGCTCCCATCGCTCCGGCGCTGCAGGAAGAAGTAGGGCTGCATTCCGACCTTGAAGAACATGAAGCGGTAGCCCGCGCCGACGCGGCCGACCGCGAGGGTCCGTCCGTGGATGTCGATCTCGGCGCCGGTGTGGAGGAACGTGCGCACGTGGCGGATCGGATACCAGGCGAGGCCTCCGCCGACGAAGAACGAGTTCTCGGGGCCACCGGAACGCACGATGCGGCCGAGCGACTGCGTGAGGATCTCGATGCCCACGCCGTTGTAGGTGCGATCGATCAGGTATTCGTAGCCGAGGCCGACGGTGACGGCCTTCGTGTAGTTCGGATCGGTCCAGCGGGTGCCGCCGATGCGCGTGCCGCCGAAGTCGATGGTGAGGTGATGACCGCGCTCGCGGAAGTCGCGGTCGTAGCGTCGGAAGTCCTCGGCGGTCGGCGCGACGCCCATCTTGCCGAGCATCCACATCATGAAGGCCATCAGCACGAGGCACCTCCATCGCACGTCGGAGTGGTCGTCGCCGGCATCGTCTCCGGGTTCGCGAAGGGCGCGACGCCCGCGTCGGACGGCTCCGCCGCTGCATCGGGCGCTGCATCGGCCGCGGCCCCCGCGTCCGCGCCTCCGTCGACGCCGGCGTCCGGCCGACACACCGGCTCGGTCTGCCCCTCGTCGACCCACTTCACGACCGTCGCCGTGAGGTAGCGTCCGTCGCTCGAGATGCCGGGGATCACGGCGTCTCCACCGGCCTCGCAGACGTGGCGGTGGACGACGCGCCGGAAGGTCGCCTCGTCCTTCGGCACGGCTCGGATCGAGAACCCCTCGATGTCCATCATCCCGATGACCTGGTACTCCCGCGCCGGGCGGTGGGAGATCACCTCGAACTCGCAATCGCGAGGCTGCGAGGGGCAGGTCGCGCCCCGGGGCACGAACGTGATGTGCGGGCCGCAGGCCGCGAAGGCCAACGACCCGGCGAGGGCGAGCAGGGGGAGAACGCGCCGAATCATGGGTCCTGCGTACGCACGCGTGGGGAAAGGGTCAATCGAACAGTTCGAGGCGAGGGGCTCAGTGCGGATAGTCCGCGAAGATCCGTGCGACGTCCTGCTGGATCCGCTCGGTCGGATTGCCCTCGTTGGTGATCGTGCCCTGGGCGACACCGCCGAAGACGATTTTCTGGAGCTTCGGGTCGACCGTGCCGACCACGAGGGAACCGACGGCGTAACTGACGTAGATGGGCTCCAGCCAGGCACAGGGGTCCCAGACCCAGCCCCAATAGCCCCACCAGTAACCCGGGACACAACTCCAGACGTAGCCGCCGCTCTGCTGCGAGGCGCCGAGGCTGAAGACCACGAGGTCGGGATTGCCGGTCGCGCCGTCGACCTCCGTCAGGCCGTACGCGAGGAGCTGCGCGCGCGCCTCCTCCTGAGCCGTCGCGAGGTTCACCGCGACGTTCGTCGGCGTCCCGGGCGGAGCGGGCGCCGTCGAGAGCGCGAACGTGTGGTACTGCGAGAAGTCCACCCCGGGATCGACGTGGGTCGTGATGGTGTCGTTGTAGTTGGTGTCGTCGGCGCACGAGCCGATGAGGACCGCCGCCACGACCAACGCCTGTCGAACGAAGAACCCAGGACGCATCGAACCCTCCCGCGGGCCGGACCCGCGCCCCTCAGATGGACCCGCGCACGACCCGTCGCAAGGCGAGGGACGACTCGGCCGTTCGGGCGAATTGGCGACACCGCAGGCGTCGCGCTTCGAGCGCCGGCCACCCCGCCTCCTCGTCTACTCTCGGGCGACGAGGGAGATCCGATGGCCATCGACGTTCTCGACGAGAAGCTCCACGTGCCCGGCCCCGGCCGCGCCTGGCAGGAGAGCTACTACTTCAATTGGTCGGATCCGGCGCACGATGTCTTCGGGCTGACGCGCATCGGTCTGAGGCCGAACGAAGGCCGTGCGGACGCCCTCGTGCTGACGATCCGGAACGGCCGGCCCGAGTTCCTCTACCCCGGCGTCGGGCTCCGTCTCGGCGCCTTTCGCTCCCTGGATCCCTCGCGCGGGATCGCGATGGGACGGCTCCGCTTCGTGATGGAGGAGCCCCTCCGTCGCTGGCGCCTCGTGCTCGAGGGGCGCGACTCGATGGACCTCGTCTTCGAGGCCTGCAACGAGCCCTTCGACTACCACGCCGTCGGAGGCGACGCGGCCGAGTTCGGCTCGCCGATGGCCGCGCACCACTTCGAGCAATTCGGACGCGTGCGCGGCACGACGCGCTTCCACGGGAAGACGATCTCGATCGACGGCTTCGGGGAGCGCGACAAGAGCTGGGGCGAGCGCGACTGGGCCCGCATCGAAGGCTGGAATTGGCTCACGGCCCAGTTCGGCCCCGACTTCGCGTTCAACGTCCTCGACGTCTTCGACCGCGGCAGGCGGCACCTCGGAGGCTTCGTGTACCGCGACGGCGCGAACCACGCCGTGAAGGACTACACGGTCGACTTCACCTGGGGCGTGCGCGAGCACGCACCGCGGACGGCGCGCATCCGCATCGACGACGTCGACGGGGGGCACCTCGAGGTCGACGCGCGCGCCGACGGACGCTTCCCGCTCTACCGCAAGCGGACGTGGATCGAAGAAGCGAAGGCGGAGTTCCGCACCGAGCTCGGTGGCACGGCGCGCGTCGGCCACGGCGTCCTCGAGCACGTCTTCCGCCCCGATCTCCGCACCACGCTCCGGCAGGCCGGCGACCTCTTCCCGGGGCTCGCGCGCGCGTTCCGGCCATGAGTCCCGTGCCCCTCGTCCGCCTCGAGGCGTCGACGCCCGAGGATCGCGCCGTCCTCGGCGGCAAGGCCGCGGGCCTCGTTCGCTCGCTCCGCGCCGGCCTCCGCGTCCCGGAAGCCCATTGCATCCCGGTCGGGGTCGAGCCGGGCCCGGAGCTCGACGCCGCGCTCCGCGCGTTCCACGCCTCCTTCGTCGCCGAGCATCCGGGCGCCGCTCTCGCCGTGCGTTCGTCCGGCACGGCGGAGGATCTCGAGGACGCCTCGTTCGCCGGCATCTACCGGACGATCCTCGGCGTGCGGACGGCCGATGCCTTGCTCGAGGCCGTCCGTTCCTGTCGCGCGGCGTACGACGAGGCCCATGCGGTGGCCTACCGGGAGCGACGCGGCGCCCACACGCGGGGCGGCATCGCGCTCGTGCTCCAACGCCTGCTCGAGCCGGAGGTCGCGGGCGTGCTGCTCACGGAGAATCCGCAGCGGCCCTTCGCGTCGGAGCTCGTGATCGAGGCGACGTACGGGCTCGGCGAAGGGCTCGTGAGCGGCAGGATCGATCCCGATCACGTCGTGCGGACACGCGAGGGTCGGATCGTCGAGGACGTGCGAGGCGAGAAGCGGACGAAGCTCGTCTTCGACGCGGCCCTCGGCGTGGTCGAGCGCGAGGTGCCGGCGGCGGACCGGGCGAGACGTTCGCTCGACGAGGGACAGCTCGACGAGCTCGCCGCGTTGGCGCGGACGGTCGACGCCCGGCTCGGCGCGCGCGCCGACGTCGAATGGGCCTACGAGAACGGGACTCTCTACGTGCTCCAGCACCGTCCCATCGTCGGGCTCCCGCCGCGCTCCCCGAGGGTCGTCGCAGCCCGCCAGCTCGGGGACGAGTACCTCTCGGGCTACGGAATGCCCCTCACGCGGACCTTCCTCGTGCGCTGGATCCGCGACGTCACCTTCCACGACATGGCTCGGCTGATGGGTCGCGAGGAGCTGCTCGCGCTCGAGCCGATGACGGAGCACGAGGGCTACTACTACATGAACGGGGCGTATGCGTCGGCGCTCCTCCGCGCGGTGCCGCGCGCGGCGCGCTCGACGGGCCCGGTGCTCTGGTTCCCACCGTCGTACCGGCAGCGGATCCTCGAGGAGCCCTTCGAGCCGAAGGCGCTCCTCGGCTACGTGCGCGCGCCGTTCCGGGATCGCGGGGCGCTGCTCCACCGGAACGTGGCCGAGCTCGAGGCCCATTGCCGCCGGATCGAAGCGACGATCGTCCCTCGTCTCTCGCAGGACTACGGGACGCTCGACGACGGGGAATGGCAGAGGCAGCTCGACGAGGTCGACGCGTTCGGACGCGAGCACTTCCGCGTGATCCGCTGGGGCATGGCCTACCACGGCCCGCTCCTGCACACGCTCCTCGAGCGCTTCCTCGCGCGCTTCGCGGACGACGACGGCTCACTCTACGCGACGCTCCTCGGTGGCCTCTCCGGCACCCGCACCGCCGAGATCAACCGCGACCTCCACGCGCTCGCGGGCGTCGCACGCACGCTCGGTCTCGACTCCGAGGTCTTCGCCGCCGAGCTCGCGCGCTTCCTCCTGCGGCACGGGCATCGAGGGCCCTCGCGCGAGATCACCGATCCCCGGTGGAGCGAGACGCCGGAGATCGTCGTCGGGCTCGTGAAGGCGCAGCTCGCCCACGTCGATCCGGCACGCTCGCCTTCGCGGCTCGAAGAAGCGGCGAGCGAACGTTCGCGCGACGCCGAGCGCCGGGTGCTCTCGCGCCTGCGCGACCCGCTGCGGAAGGCGGCGTTCCGGCTCTTGCTGCGCTCCACGCGCGAGTACACCCGCTACCGCGAGAACCAGCGCTACCACCTCGACTACGTCCTCGCGCATTGCCGGAAGCTCGTGCTCGAGCAGGCCCGGCGTCTCGTGGCGCGCGGCGCGCTCGCCACGGCCGACGACGTCTTCCTCCTCGAGGTCGACGAGCTCCGCCGCCTCGCGCGCGGCGCCGCTCCGTGGCCCGGCCTCGCCGACGCGCTGGAAGCACGGCGTCTGCACTACCTCGCGCATCGTCACCGCATGCCCGCGACGTACCTCTACGACGGCATCGAGACCGAAGGCGAGCTCGCGGAAGGAGAGCGATCGGCGTCGAGCTCGGAGGGGGCGGGCCAGGGGGCCTCGCGCGGCAAGGCGCTCGGGCGCGCGCGCGTCGCGACCGACCTCGCCTCGCTCGCCGCGGTGGAGGCGGGCGAGATCCTCGTCGTGCCCTCGATCGATCCGACGTGGACGAACGTCTTCCCCCTCCTCGCGGGCCTCGTCACCGAGACCGGCGGCTTGCTCGGCCACGGCGCGCTCCTCGCGCGCGAGTACGGCATTCCGGCCGTCTCCGGCGTGAAGCAGGCGACGCAGCGGTTCGCGACCGGGGACCTGCTCGAGCTCGACGGGACCTCGGGGACCGTGCGGCAGGTGCGGACGTAACGAATCCGCGCCGCGCGGGAGCTCACCAGAAGGCGTTGATGCCGAGGTGCAGTCCGAGCTCGTTCTCCTTGAGCGAGGTCGGGCCCACCGTGATCGTGGAGGCATCGCCCGGCGCGCCGATGCGGACGCCCGCGACCTGCCCGGCGTAGTGCGTGTACCGCGTCGCCGCCGTGATCGCGTAGGAGACGCTGCTCCCCTCCGTGGTGCGCGGCGTGCCCGGCGGCCGCGAGACGAACGCGATGCCGAGCGTGCCGCCGAGCCCGTCGACGTCGAGCTGGCCGATCTCGTTCATCTGGCGGTCGGTGTTCATCAGATCCGTGAACAGCCCGACGCCGAGCACGACCTTCGGGAAGACCGAGATCAGCGCGCCCGCGCGCACGTTCCCCGTCATCTGACGATCGACCGCGAAGGTGGCGGTACGAGCCGGTGAGAGGAATTCCCCGTCGAGCTCGAGCACGAGCTTCGGCGTCGAATAGGCGATGCCGGCCCGGAGCACCATGGGCTCGGGGACCTGGAAGGTGAAGCCCGACTTCGACACGGTATTCGTCGTGACGGTCACGTCGCCCGTGGCGCCGTCGGCCGCGCTGTTGAAGCGGACCTCCTCGACCCATTGGAGCACGGCGATCGTCGGCGACGTCAGGGAGGCTCCGACCCGGACCTTCGGATGGGGCTGCCACTCGACGCCGAAGCTCGCCGCGAGACCTCCGGCGAAGTTGTCGACCTGCTCGTTCTGTTGGACCGATCGGTCCGGCGTGGCGCCGGTCGAGTCCTGATAGACCGAGCCGAACTGCGTCATGTCGAACCACGAATACGTGGTGAAGTGCACCGACGCGCCGAAGCGGAGCTCGGGCCTCGGCGTCCAGGCGAGCGCGATCACCGAGTGGTAGCGCGCGCGGGAGACGCTCGCGGCGAGCGCGTTCGTCCCCGTGCCCGTGTCGTAGGGATAGTTCTGGACGATCTGGAAGGTGACTTCCTGTTTCGTCGGATTGAAGACGCCGATGCCGAGCGAGAGCTTCGAGCCGACGCTCGCGACGAAGGTCGCGACGCGCGGAAGCACGACGACGTCGCTCGTGCCCGACGCCGGCTCGGCGTACCCGGAGGCCTGGAGGATCTCCGGCGCCCGGTACCAGCGCATCGTGTAGCCGGCGCCGCTCACGGCGATCGAGGCGCGATCGTGCTCCGCCAGCGTGATGCCGGCCGGGTTGTACCACATCGACGCGCCACCCCGACTCGTCGCGGTGACGGCGCCGCCCATGAGGTTCGCCTGATCGCCGAGGAGCACGCCCTGCCCGAGCTCCGCGCGCGCGGAGGCGATCGGGGCGAGGAGGAGGAGGAGCGCGGCGAGCCGGACGAGGCGCATGGGGCGGGATGGTAGCTCGATTGCAAGCGAAGAGGCCGTCCCGACCCCCGCGAAGAGGAAGGAACGGCCTCCGGGGCCCGGGGGCCGCTCAATGGGTGGCGATCGTCACCTGTCGGATGGTGCCGGTGAAGGCGTTCTCGCGTTGGCGATAGCCGGTCGTGACCGCGGTTCCGGTGTCGACGCCGACGTCGGCCGATTCATCCGTCGAGAAGGCGTTCGCCTGCGTATGCGCGACGCTTCCCCGCGCGACTTCTTCTTCGCCGACGAAGAGGATGCCCGTGCCGCCACGACCGGGACCGCCGCCCTCGTACTGGAACTCGAAGCGGACGGTCACGTGCCCCTGCGGGAGCGGGCGCCGGGCCGTGATCGTATAGGTCTCGCGCGCGAGCCAGTTGTAGGCGAAGGCGAGCTTGCCGCCCGTGACGTAGAGGCTCCATCCGCCGAAGCGGCCGCCCTGCGCGAGGATCACGCCCTCGGTGCGTCCGCGCGGCAGGTCGAGCTCCGCCGTGATCGTGAAGGAGTGGTTCTTCGTGTTGAGGAAGGCGTTCTCCGTCATGCCCGTCATGCCCGGGTAGACGGTGAGCGAGGTCCGGCCCCCCATCACGTCGGGCCGCCCCGCGAGCGCGGGATTCAGCCGCTCGATGCTCCGATCGTCGATCGGGAGCACGTGGTAGCGCTCGGCCTCGCGGAGGAAGAGCGCCTGCAGCTCGGCGAGCTTCTCGGGGTTCTGCGCGGCGAGGTCGTGAGCCTGCGAGAAGTCCTCGCTCACGTGGTAGAGCTCCCAGACGTCCTCGGTGAGCGGATGCCGCGGCGCGTGTTCCCACGGCGCCTTGTGGATCGTCCCGGCGAACCAACCGTCGTGGTAGATGCCACGGTTGCCGATCATCTCGAAGTACTGGGTCGGATGCGTGGTCGGCGCGTCCGGATGGTCGAAGGTGTAGAGCATGCTCGTGCCTTCCATCGGATGCTGCACGATGCCGTCGACCGTGCGCGGCTCGGGGAGGCCCGTCGCCTCGAGGATCGTCGGCGCGACGTCGATCACGTGGTGGAACTGCGAGCGGAGCCCGCCGCGGCCCTCGGTGATGCGCGCGGGCCAGTGGATGACCATGCCGTTGCGCGTGCCGCCGAAGTTCGACGCGACCTGCTTCGTCCAGGTGAAGGGCGTGTTGCCCGCGACGGCCCAACCGGCCGCGAAGTGGTTGTTGCCCTCGGGGCCGCCGAGCTGGTCGATCACCGCGAGCTGCTGCTCGAGCGTCTCGGGCACGCCGTTGAAGTAGGCCATCTCGTTGAAGAGGCCGCTCATGCCGCCCTCGGCGCTCGAGCCGTTGTCGCCGACGAGGAAGACGAGCAGGGTGTTGTCCATCTCGCCCGTCGCCTCGAGCGCCTCGACGAGGCGCCCGATCTCGTGGTCCGTGTGCTCGCCGAAGCCCGCGAAGACCTCCATCTGGCGCGCGAAGAGCCGCTTCTGGTCCGGCGTCAGCGAGTCCCACGCGGGGATCGCCTCCGGCTTCGGCGCGAGGTCGGTGCCCGGCGGGATCACGCCGAGCTCGAGCTGCCGGCGGTAGGTCCGCTCGCGGAGCGCGTCCCAGCCGTCGTCGAAGCGGCCGCGGTAGCGGTCGATGTACTCGCGCGGCGCGTGGTGCGGCGCGTGCGTCGCGCCGGTCGCGAAGTACATGAAGAAGGGCTTGTCCGGCGTCATCGCGTTCTGCGCGCGCATCCAGGAGATCGCCTGGTCGGTCATGTCCGTCGTGAAGTGGTAGCCAGGACGGTTCGGCGGCTCGATGCGGCGGGTGTCGTCGTAGATCGCCGGCACCCACTGATTGGTTTCACCTCCGATGAACCCGTAGAAGCGCTCGAAGCCCGAGCCCGTCGGCCATCGCTCGAAGGGGCCCGAGACGCTGACCTCCCAGGGCGCCGTCTCGTGGTACTTGCCGAACGCCGCGGTGTTGTAGCCGTTCAGCTTCAGGATCTCGGCGAGCGGCGTGATGTCCTGCGGACGCCGACCCGTGTTGCCCGGGAAGGCCGTCGCCGTCTCCATGATCGTACCGGTGTTCGTCGAGTGGTGGTTGCGGCCGTTGAGCAGCGCCATCCGCGTCGGCGAGCAGAGCGAGGTCGTATGGAAGGTGTTGTAGCGGAGGCCGTTCCGCGCGAGGCGGTCGAGCGTCGGCATGCGGATCGGGCCGCCGAACGTCTCCGAGTGGCCGAAGCCGATGTCGTCGATCATGACGAGCACGACGTTCGGCGCGCCCTCGGGCGGCTTCACCTCGAAGCGCGGCGGCGGCGTGGCGTTGCGGGCGTCGAGGATGTTCGACGTCGGGGGGATGGGCTCGCGGATCGGCAAGGAGGTCCGATCGAGGCCGCCGACCGGGGCCCGTGCCGGGGGCTCCGCGACCGCCTGCGGCGCCTGGGCCGCCGCGGTGGACTCACCGCCGGATGCGACCGGCGGGCACGGCGCCTCCTCGGCGGCGCAAGCGAACGCTCCCATTCCCAGCCCGAGGGCCAGGACCCACCATCGACTCCGCCGCATGCAGTACCTCCTGAACGCGCGTGTTACGTCGAATCGGCGGGAAAGTCGACACCCAGGGGGGTGCTCAGCGGGGGCGGGCGCGCATCCGGGCCATCGCCCGGTCGAGGGCCCGCTCGATCCGCGTCTGGTCGCGGAGACGCGGCAGGAGAGGCCAGGTCGCCCGCTGGCCCTCGAGGACGTGGCGTTCGAGCTCGGCCCGCGAGATGTTCGAGAAGGTCCGGACGAGCGCGAGCGGACGCAGGCGCGGATGGATGTCGATGTCCCCGCCGTAGGTCTGGTCGACGAGGGCGTGCGCGAGATCGATCGGCGCGAAGAGCGGTGTCGGCGCGAGCGCCTTCCGGACGAGACCGAGGTCGTGGGCCACGCGCACCCGGACCGACGAGACGGCCGCGTCGAGGACGAAGGGCACGAGGCCGCGCCTCCTCACGACGCGCTTGAGCGGCGCGACGTGCGGGTTCACCTGGCTGACGATGAAGTGGTTCACGCCGTGGAGCCGCCCGAGACGGCGCGTCGGCACGTCGCCCTTGAAGGTCCCGTCGATCCAGGTCTCGGTCCCCATGTAGGGCGCGATCCGGCCGGAGGGATCCTTCTGCTCGAGGATCACGGGGGGGAACGCGCCCGGCACGGCGCTCGACGCCATCGCGGCGCTGAGGAGCGTGACGTTCGGCGCGTTCAGGTAGCAGAGGATGCGCGGCTTCTGGCGCTGACGCGTGGGCGAGACGGAGACGTTCACGATTCGGCCCGAGCGCGCGTGCGCCTCCTCGAACGTGTAGTCGCCGTTGTTGTGGAGGATCACCTCGCGGAGCCGGCTCGGATCGAAGGTGCTCTTCCGCTCGATCATCTCCCGGGGCGAATTCATCCGGAGCGCGTCCGTGCGGAGCGCGCCGAGGTCGGCGAAGAGGGAGCGGAGCTCGTCGTCCGTCCGCGCGCCGATGCCGCAGGCGACCATCGCGCCCATCGACGCCCCCGAGAGGACCTTGGGCAGGAGCCCCTCCTCGAAGAGGGCCTTCATGACGCCGACGTGGAAGAAGCCGAGGCTCGCGCCCCCGGAGAGCAAGAGCGCGGAGCGACCGAAGACGTGGAAGGCGCGCTCGAAGCGCTCGAGCGTGAGCGCCGGATCGAGGCCGGTCTCGTCGGGATGGGAGAGCCAGTCGATGGCGGCCTCGGCCTCGTCCCAGAACCGTTCGACGAGCGTCTTCGTCCCGAGGAGGGAGGCCTCGTAGAGGCTCGGCTCCGAGAGCTCGCCCTGATGGCGATAGAGAGCCTCCTCGAGGAAGGGCACGAGGGCGGCCGCGTTCCGCGTCTCGCGGAGGCGCGCGAGCTCGTCCGTGTGCTCCCGGAGGAGGCGCGCGTCGTAGACGGAGGACTCGTCGTCGACACGCCAGGCGTCGGCGCCCGTCGAGTGCTCGAGCTCCGTGGCCGCGGCGCGGAATTCCTCGAGCGTCGTGGCGCGCGCGACGGCGGTGAAGGGCTCGGTGAGGACGGGGAGGCCGAGGAAACGCATGGCGACGGGAGAGTGACCTCTCGGCGCGGCCCGCGCACGCGGCCACCGCGCCGTGGGGGGATGCTACGGGGAGCGCGTGCTCTGCTCGGAGGCGGCGTCGGCGAGGCGCCGGAGCTCGACGAGCTCGGCGGCGATCCCGTTCGCGAGCGTCGCGACGTCGGGCGCGTGATCGTAGTCGCCGGTGATGCCGAACGAGAGCGTCCCGGCGTACGAGAGGATGGCGATGCCCGTACGGAGACCTTGGTAGATGGGCACGTAGGGATAGCTCTCGAGCATCCGTCGGCCGAGGCAGTAGAGCGGTACGGGAGGCCCCGGGACGTTCGTGGTCACGGTGTTGAGCGAGCGCTGCGGGAGCTGGTGCATGAGCCGCGCGACGAGCCGGGTGATCGGGCCCACGAGCATCGGGGGCGCGAGGTTCCCGATGTCCGTCACCCACTCGCCGGCCTCGGCCATGTTCGACGCTTTGAGCTCCGACATCTGGTTCTTCACGGCCTCGAGGCGCGCGACGGGGTCGGCGAGGTGGACCGGCAGGTCGCAGATCAGGGCCGAGACCCGATTGTCGAGGATGCCGTGGGCGTCCCCCGCCCGCACCGAGACCGGGACGAGGGAGCGCACGACCGCACGGTCGGCGTCCTCGTTCCGCGCGAGGAGCAGGGCGCGGTACCCGCCCGCGATGGCCGAGAGCACGACGTCGTTGAGCGTCCCTCCGAACGCCTTCCGGACGAGCTTCACGTCCGCGATGCTCCCGCTCGCGTGGGCGTAGATCCGGTGGGTGCCGATCGGTCCCTCGATCGAGAGCGCTCGGGTCGGCGCGAGCCGCTTCGCGAAGGTGACGAGCCCCTCGCTCGTCTTCAGCACGGCGACCTTGGCCTCGTCCGGATGCTCGAGTCCGTGCCGGATCTTCTCGACCCAGCCGGCCGCGTCGTCACGGAGCCCCGTGAGCGCGTCCTTCACCATCTCGAGGCTCGTGGGCTCCGGCGCGGGCGACCAGGGCACGGGCTCCGCCACCGCGGCGTCCTGCTCGAAGTCGAGCATCACGGCCAGGAGGTCGATGCCGGAGACTCCGTCGACCATGCAGTGGTGCACCTTCGAGAGCAGGGCCCAGCGGCCGTCGGCGAGGCCCTCGACGACCCAGCTCTCCCAGAGCGGCTTCTCGCGATCGAGGGTCGAGCTCATGACGCGGCCGACCAGCGCGCAGAGCTCCTCGTCCCCGCCCGGCGACGGGATGGCCGTGCCTCGGACGTGGTACGCGAGGTCGAAGTGGGGGTCGTCGACCCAGACCGGACGACCGACCTCGAAGGGGAGGACCCGGATCCGCTGCCGGTAGCGCGGAATGCGATGGAGCTTCGAGGCGAGGAGCTTCCGGACGTCCTCGGCCTTCGGGGCCGGCCCCTCGAAGATCGAGACGCAGGCGATGTGCATCGGCGAGCTCCGATCCTCGAGATGCAGGAACTCGGCATCGAGCAGGCTCAGACGTTCCATGGTCGCTCCCCGGGGGCCCCCGCCCCGTGACGAGGGAGGTACACACCAGCCCCCGCGTTGTCAGGAGGGAGCGGGATGACCGAGCACGTCGACGATGACGTCGAGGGCGGCCTCGAGGTCGGCCTCGGCGATCACGAGGGGCGGGAGCAGGCGGATCGTGGAGCCGTGCGTGTCCTTCGCGAGCACGCCCGCCCGCGCCAGGGCCTCGGCGTGGTCGTGGGCCGAATTCGTGCGGAATTCGACCGCCATCATCAGCCCTCGGCCACGGACCTCCTTCACGTGGGGCAGGCCGCCGAGCTCGCGCCGGAGCCGCTCGAGGGCGGCCTCGCCGAGCCGGGCCGCACGCCCCGGCAGGTCCTCCTCGACGAGGACGTCGAGCGCCGCGAGCGTGACCGCGGCCGCGAGCGGGTTGCCGCCGTAGGTGCTGCCGTGCGTCCCGGGCGTGAAGACGTCCATGATCCTCGCGTCCGCGCAGAGGGCCGAGACCGGGTAGACCCCGCCCGAGAGCGCCTTGCCGAGGACGAGGAGGTCGGGTCGGACGCCGACGTGCTCGGCGGCGAGCAGCTTGCCGGTGCGGCCGAGGCCCGTCTGGATCTCGTCGAGGCAGAGCGGGACCCCCGCGGCGTCGCAGGCCGCTCGCACACGAGGGAGGTAGTCGTCGGGGGGGACGATCACCCCGCCCTCCCCCTGGATCGGCTCGAGCAGGACGCCGACCGTCCTCGGGCCGAGCGCCCGGGCCACGGCCTCGGCGTCGCCGAAGGGCACCTTCACGAAGCCCGGCGTGAGCGGCCCGTAGTGGCCGTACGACGAGGGATCGCTCGACATGCTGACGATCGTGGTCGTCCGTCCGTGGAAGTTGCCCTCCGCCACCACGATCTCGCCCTGTCCGTCGGGGATGCCCCGGCGTTCGTAGCCGTGGCGCCGCATCGCCTTGATCGCGGTCTCGACCGCTTCGGCGCCCGTGTTCATCGGCAGGATCTTCTCGAAGCCGACGAGGCTCGCGATCCGTTCGAGCATCGGACCGAGGAGGTCGTTGTGGAACGCGCGCGAGGTGAGCGTGAGCCGCTCCGCCTGGGACACGAGCGCCGCGACGATCCGCGGATGGCGATGCCCCTGGTTCAGGGCCGAGTACGCGGAGAGGAAGTCGAAGTAGCGCCGCCCCTCGACGTCCCAGACGAAGGCCCCCTCGCCGCGCGAGAGCACGACGTCGAGCGGTGCGTAGTTCCGGGCTCCGTAGCGTTCGTTCAAGGCGAGGTGCTCGGCCGAGCCGAGCGCGGGTCCCTGCGTCATGGGCTCTCTCCTGGGACGCGCTCCGAAAGGCGACGATCGACGAGCGCGAACAGGTCGGGCCCCGTCCGCTGCGCGAAGCGGTAGCGGGCGCGCACGACCTTCTTCGTCGTGCCGAGGGTCGAGACGAGGGCGGCGGGGCTCGCGTCGATGACGACGTCGACCTCCGCGCGCTCGATCGTCGCCGCGAGCTCCACGAGCTGGCTCTCGGCGTAGCCGAGCGCGGGCAGGATCGGCCCGAGGTGCGGATGGCGCGCGTAGGCCTCGGCGATCGAGCCCACGGCGAAGGGGCGAGGGTCGACGACGGTCCGCGCGCCGTAGCGCTCCGCGGCCACATACCCTGCCCCCGTCGGCATGCCCCCGTGCGTGACCGTGGGTCCGTCCTCGACGACGAGCACGCGACGCCCGCGCACGGCGTCGGGCTCGTCCAGCGTGACCTCGAGGTCGGCGCGCACGACCTCGGCCGAGGGGGCGAGCCTCGCCGCGTTCCTCTCGACCTCGGCGAGCTCGGCCTCGCTCGCGCGCGAGGCCTTGGAGATCACGACGACGTCCGCCATCCGCAGGTTCGTCTCCCCGGGATGGAAGCGGAGCTCGTGGCCCGCCCGCAGCGGATCGACGACCGTGACCACGAGATCGGCGGCGAGGAACGAGAAGTCGTTGTTGCCCCCGTCCCAGAGGATCACGTCGGACTCCGACTCGGCGAGCGCGAGCACGCCGACGTAGTCGACGCCCGCGTAGACGCAGGTCCCCATCTCGACGTAGGGCTCGTACTCCTCGCGCTCCTCGACGGTGCACTCCGCCCGCGCGAGATCCTCGGCGGTCGCGAAGCGCTGCACGGCCTGACGCTCGAGATCGCCGTAGGGCATCGGATGGCGGATCACGCCGACGCGGAGGCCGCGACCGACGAGATGACGTGCGATCGCCTGCGTGAGCGGGCTCTTCCCGGCGCCCGTCCGCGTGGCGACGACGGCGACCACGGGGAGCGACGAGCGCAGCTGCGTGTGCTTCGGCCCGAGCAGGAGGAAGCTCGCCCCCGCCGCATGCGCGATCGAGGCCTTGTGCATGACCTCCTCGTGCGCGACGTCGCTGTACGCGAAGCAGACGAAGTCGACGTCGTGCGCGCGGACGAGCTCCGCGAGGCGCTCCTCGGGATGGATCGGGATGTCGGCGTCGTAGTCCGGCCCCGCGAGCGAGCGCGGGAAGACCCGCGTCTCGATGAAGGGGATCTGCGTGGCGGTGAAGGCCACCACGCGGAACTCGGGGTGGTCGCGGAAGAAGGTCCGGAAGTCGTGGAAGTCGCGACCGGCCGCGCCGAGGACGATGCAGCGGAAGGGCTTCGTCATCGCGCCACGCGCACGAGCCGGCGCCCCACCATGCGGCCTTCCTTCACGGCGGCGACGGCCGCCGGGAGCTCCTCGAGGCCGATCTCCTTCGCGATGCGATCGAGGCCGTCGAGCTTCCACTCCGACGCGAGCTTCGACCAGATCCGCGCCTTCCCCTCGATCGGGAAGAGCACCGAGTCGACGCCGAGCAGGCGCACGCCGCGGAGGATGAACGGATAGACGTTGCCCGCGAACTCCGTGCCGCCGGCCATGCCGCAGGCGGCGAGCGGGGCCCCGTAGCGCATGACCTTCACGAGATCGAAGAGCGGCTCGCCGCCGACGGTGTCGACGGCGCCGGCCCAGCGCTCCTTGCCCATCGGGCGGCCGCGCACGGCGGCGAGCTCGGCCGGATCGAGCACGCCCTTCGCGCCGAGCCCGAGGAGGAAATCCGTCGCCTCGGGCTTGCGGCTCGCGCCGACGACGTCGAAGCCGAGCTTCGCGAGGAGCGCGACCGCGACCGCGCCCACGCCTCCGCTCGCCCCCGTCACGAGGACCTCGCCGTGGCCCGGCTCGAGGCCGGCCGCGAGGAGCGCGTCGACGCATTGCGCCGCCGTGAAGCCCGCGGTGCCGAGCCGCATCGCGTCCGCGAGCGAGAGCCCTTCGGGCCGCGCGACCGCCCAGCCGCTCGGGATGCGCACGTACTCGCCGTAGCCGCCGAACGTGTTCATGCCGAGATCGAAGCCGATCGCGAGCACCTCGGAGCCGACGGGGAAGCGCGGATCGTCCGTGGCGACCACCGTGCCGGCGGCGTCGATGCCGGGCACGTGGGGGTACTTGCGGGTGATGCCCTTGTGGCCGGTCGCCGAGAGCGCGTCCTTGTAGTTCAGCGACGAATACGCGACCCGGACGACGAGCCCGTTCGGGGGGAGGCTCGCGAAGGGGATCGTCTCGACGGCGCCGGCGAAGCGTCCGTCCTCGCGCTCGTGCACGACGTACGCGCGGAAGCTCTCGGGGAGATCGGTCGACATGGCCGACAGCATAGTCGGAAGGCCCGGCGGCGCCGCAAGCCCGCCAAGGCGGTCCTCACTTCGTCCCGAAGAGCCGGTCGCCCGCGTCGCCGAGGCCCGGGACGATGTACCCGTGCTCGTTCAGGTGGGAGTCGACCGAAACCGTGTGGATCGCCACGTCCGGATGGGCCGCGTGGACGGCGGCGATCCCCTCGGGCGCGGCGATGAGCGAGACGAGCTTCACGGAGCGCGGGCTGCGCTCGCGGATGCGCGCGATCGCCACGACCGCCGAATGCCCGGTCGCGAGCATCGGGTCGACGACGATCACGTCCCTCTCCTCGAGATCCTCGGGGAGCTTCAGGTAGTACTGCACGGCCTCGAGCGTCTCGGGATCGCGGTAGAGCCCGATGTGTCCGACGCGTGCCGCGGGGATCACCGAGAGGAAGCCCGCGAGGATCCCCTCCCCGGCGCGCAGGATCGAGACCACCGCGAGCTTCTTGCCCTCGAGGATCGGCGCGTCCATCCGTGTGAGCGGCGTCTCGATCGACGTCGTCCCGAGGGGAAGGTCGCGCGTGGCCTCGTACGCGAGGAGCACGGAGATCTCGTCGAGCAGCCGCCGGAACTCCTGCGTGCTCGTCTCCTTGCGGCGCATCAGCGTGAGCTTGTGCTGGGCCACCGGATGGGTGACCACGTGGATCTCGCCTGCCATGCTCCGCTCCCTCCCCGTTCCACGGGATACGTAGCAGAAACCCCGCGCTACCGGGATCGCGACCTCCGCTCCGGCTTCGCGTTCGGCCCCGCCAGCTCGACCAGGCGCTCCCGGAGCCAGAGGCTCGCCGGATCGTCGTCGCGCGACTCGTGCCAGTAGAGCTGGACGTCGATCGGCGGTCCGTCGAAGGGCAAGGGGAACACGCGGCATTCGCGGCCCACGTCGAGGTTCGAGGCGTGGAGCTCGGGCATCGTGAGCAGGAGATCGGAGGCGGCGACGAGCGCGACCGCGGCGACGTGGCTCTGGCAGCGGAGCTCCACGCGACGGCGATGGCCGAGCCGCGCGAGCGTGACGTCCTCGAGCCCGGGCCCGCGGCGGCGCGACGAGACGAGGACGTGGGAGGCCGCGAGGTAGGTCTCGAGATCGAGGCTCGTCTTCGCGCGTGGATGTCCCTTGCGGGCGACGACGACGAGCCGGTCCGCGAGGAGCGGTCGCTGCCTTATCTCCTCGCCGACGGGAGCCGGGACGTCGAGCACGACGTCGACCTTCCCCGAGGCGAGCTCGCTCTCGATGTCGGTGCGGGGCACGCGCACGCTGACGAGCTCGACGCCGGGGGCCTCGCGGCGGAGCCGGGCCGCGAGCGGTGGGAGCCACGAGGTCTCGAAGACCTCGCGCGAGCCGACGTGGAAGCGCTGCTTCGCCTTGCCGGGATCGAAGGCGGGCCGGTCGAGGACCTCGTGCTCGAGCATGGCGAGGGCCTCGCGCACGGGCGACGCGATCCGCTTCGCGAGCGGCGTCGGCACCATCGCGTTCCCGGTCCGCACGAAGAGCGGATCGCCGAAGAGCTCGCGCAGTCGCGCGAGGGAATGGCTGACGGCGGGCTGCGAGAGGTGGAGCTTGCTCGCTGCGCGCGTGATGCTCCCCTCGTCGAGGATCGCGGCGAAGACGACGAGCAGGTTCAGGTCGATCGACGAGAGGCGCACGAGAGGGCTCCGAGCGAGTCGACGTGGGGTCGGACCTCGGTCGAGGGTACCCGAGAAGCGGGGGCCGTCCACGCCCGTTCGCGTTGCGCGGAGTCGGTCCCGCTTCATCCTCCGGGGCCATGAGCGCCCGCGACCAGGTGAAGGTGGGGATCGTCCCCGTGACCCCGTTCCAGCAGAACTGCTCGGTCGTCCGCTGCGAGGCGACGGGCAAGGCCGCCATCGTCGATCCGGGCGGCGACCTCGAGGACATCCTCTCGGCGCTCACCGAGATGGAGGCGACGCCGGAGAAGATCCTCGTCACCCACGGCCACCTCGATCACGCGGGCGGGGTCGCCGAGCTCGCCGAGCGTCTCGGCATCCCGGTCGAGGGCCCGCATCGCGAGGACGCCTTCCTGATCGACACCATGGCCTCGCAGGCGCGGATGTTCGGCTTCGGGAGCGCGCGCGGCTTCACGCCGGATCGCTGGCTCGAGCAGGGCGACGAGGTGAAGGTCGGCGAGCTCGTCTTCGAGGTGCGTCACTGCCCCGGCCACACCCCGGGCCACGTGATCTTCCTGCTCCCGGAGGCGAAGCTCGCCTTCGTCGGCGACGTGCTCTTCCAGGGGAGCATCGGACGCACGGACTTCCCCCGCGGTGACCTGCGCACGCTCCTCGACTCGATCGCGAAGCAGCTGCTGTCGCTCGACGACGACGTGGCCTTCGTCTCCGGCCACGGACCGACCTCGACGATCGGCCGCGAGCGCCGGACGAATCCCTTCCTCGACGAGATCGCCTGAGCGCTCAACGGAAGGGCGGACGCCCCTCGACCTCGTCGAGATCCTCGGCCGCGTAGTAGTTGGCGACGAGCGCGCGCGCCTCGGGCCGCGTGTAGGCATCGATGCGCCGCGTGCGGATCGTGTCGAGGATGACCGCCGCGACCTCTTCGGCCGATTGCGAGTTCGGGAGCGAGCGCGAGTCGGGTCCGCCGTGGAGCGCGTTGGTCCCGAACTCGGTCCGGACGACGCCGGGATGCACGACGCTGACGACGATGCCGGGATGCGTGGCGCGCAGCTCCATGCGGAGGTTCGCGCTGAGGGAGTTCAGGGCATGCTTCGCCGCCGCGTACGCCGAGCGGATCGGCGCGAACGGGACGCGCCCGAGCATCGAGGAGACGTTGACGATCTGCCCCTCGCCGCGCTCGCGGAAGTGCGGGAGCACGGCCTGCATCCCGTAGAGCGCCGACTTCACGTTGACGCGCATCATGGAGTCGAAGTCCTCGTCCGTGAGCTCGGAGACGGGGCGCGAGATGCCTCGGCCCGCGTTGTTCACGAGCACGTCGATGCGCCCGAAGCGCTCGAGGGCCTCGGCGACGACGCGCTCGAAGTCGGCGCGCTTCGTGACGTCGGCGACGACGACGAGGGCGTTCGGTCCGAGCCCCTCCGCGACCTGCTCGAGCAAGGGCCTCCGGCGGGCGACGAGGACGACGCGGGCGCCCTCGGCGACGAGGAGCGGCGCGAGGGCGGCTCCGATGCCCGAGCTCGCTCCGGTGATGACGACGACGCGATCCTTCATGCCCGCAACGTACTGCCGGGGGAGGGGGAACGGAAGGGCGGGGGGTGGGGGGAGGGCCCCTCGAGCCCCGCTACGCCGTCGACGGAACCGCGTGATTGACCCCCTCGGCCATCGCCTCGCCGATCGGTCGACCCATCGACCCTGGTTCCACCCGAGCCGTCACCTCGATGTCGGCCTCGGTGATTGCAGCAGCAACCCATCGCCGTGACGCTCAACGCATCGATCCGGAGGAACCATGCGTGTCACGACTCGATTCGGCCTCGCCCTGAGCCTCGCGCTCGGCGGCCTCGTCCACGGCGGCGCGTCCGCGCGCGCGCAGACCCCGATCGCCGTCGGCGATCGCTTCCCGCTCGACGTCGTCGCGGCCCCCGACCTCCCGAATCCGGTGAGGCGACAGAGCGAGGCGCGCGCGGCGAGCTGCGGGGACACGCGCCTCGTGGTGTTCCGGGACCTCCCGATCCGGTACGACACGCCCGTCGCGCCGGACGATACGCTCGTGGCGGTGCGGATCCGCGCGTCGGACGGGGCGATCCTCGGCGGCACGAGGATCCCGCTCGGCGCCAAGGACTTCGCGAACGTCACGTTCGACGTCGGCGCGAGCGCGAGCACCTACCTCATCGCCTTCTCGTCGGACGGAGAGACGGTCGAGGGCGTGCGCATCCGCGCGTCCGACGGGTCGCTGCTGGACAGTTCGCCCTTCACGATCGGCTTCCACGCGACGAGTCTGCCGGACGAGGTCACGATAGCCTCCGACGGGACGAGCTTCCTCGTCGCCTGGACCGACTTCCGCAATCCGAGCGTCACGCCGACCGGCGCGAACCCCGACGTCTTCATGAACCTCGTGACGAGCGCCGGCACGGTCCCGGACTCGAGCGGCAAGGCGCTCGCGAACGGACTCGATCACCAGTACGCGCCGCACCTCGTCTGGGACGGCACCTCGTACGTCGTCGTCTTCGGCTTCGAGGCCGGCGGCTCGAGCTCGCCGTCCCTGCGTGCACGGCGAGTCTCGGCGAGCGGCTCCGCCACCGGCAGCGTCGTCACGGTCGGCACCCCCTATGCGTATCGGTTCGGCGCCGACCTCGCCGTCGGCGGCGGACGCATCGCGCTCGTCCACGGCGCCGCGTCGACCGCCACCTCGCCGTCGATCACGATCTCCCTGCTCGGCTCGGACCTCGCGCCCGTCGGCTCCCCGATCGTCGTCGCTTCGACGGGCTACACCCGCTCGGGCCCCGACGTCGCCTGGAACGGCTCGGGCTTCGTGACGACGTGGTACACGAGCGGGAGCTCCGATCGGACCGACGCTCAGCCGTGGGCCGTCCGGTTCACGTCCACCGGGACGCTCGTCGACTCCGCGCGCGTGGCACTCGGTCCGGTGGTCCCCTACCCGGAGGCGCACCTCTTCGACGATCCGCCCGCCTTCGACGGGGCGATCGTCGCACTCACGGGCTCGCGCTGGCTCGTCGCGCATCCCTACTTCGACACGACCACGGCGACGTCGACCTATCGGATGGGCGCGCAGCTCGTCGATGCCGCGTTCCCGACGACCACGCCGGGGGTCGATGCCGGAACCGGCGGCGGCAGCGGAGGAGGTGGAGGAGGCGGCGTGATCGTGTGCAGCGCATCGCCGGGCGCGCACGGCGGACCCGGGGCGACGGCATGGCTCGTCCTCGTGGCGGCGCTCGGGCTCCGTGGGATGCGGCGGCTTCGCGGTCCCGGTCGCGCGTAGGCCGGGTGATCGCCGAGGTGCATTGTCGGGGGGGTTCGGGCACCCTCGACCCATGGACGCACCTCGGCGGACCCGAGCTCTCGTGTCGTTCACGCTGACCGTGGTGCTCGCCACGGGGACGTGGGCCTGTTCGAGAGCGACGAGCACCCTCGGGGCCGAGCGACCGCTCGTGCGTGCCGAGAGCGACGGCCTCGTCGTCGAGGCGTCGGCGCGCGAGGAGATCGTGACCCGTTCGCCGGGTCTTCGGGAGGCGGGCCGCTGGTTCGGCTGGGAGGACGGCAGCACCACCTGCAACGTATACGCGGTCGTGCGGACGAGCTTCCGAGGTCGAACGGACGAGCCGGTGCGCGTACGCCTCGAAACCTCGCCGCCTCGAAGGCTCTTCATGGACGAGGCGAGCTGCGCGCAGCGCTTGCGGGCGGTCGACGCGGCCGCGTGCGCCTCGCACGGACGAATCGCCTTCTCCCTCGACGGAGTGTTCCGTGTGGTCGAGGGGTACGCCGGACGGACCTGGATCGTCGACGCCGGCGGGGATCCTCCCTCCCGCCGGTGCGACGCCGTCGCCGCTTCGTACGGGGACACGGTCTCGCTCGTGTCGCGATCGCACCTCCACGGGGCATGCGACGCGTTGCTCACGGAGCGGGAGGCGGAGGCGGCGACGCGCTGCGTCCTCGACTCCGACTCGTTCGGCATCGGGGACACGCTCGCGCGCGACGGCGTGGTCGCCAGCGTCGTCGCGACTCGGAACGGAGCCCCGCCGACGTCGACGATCGTTCGGTGGGCTGCTCTCGTCTCGGCCGGAGAGGGCAACGGCCACGACTTCGACGTGGAGGCCGCGCTCTACGCGTTCCTCCTCGACGGAGAACCCGATTTCCGGGTGGCCGAGGACTACATCGGCTTGGGGTTGGCTTTCGCACCCTCTCGCGCGCGGCGCACGGAGTTCCTCGAGGCGGCGATCGCCCGCTGCGAGGCCGGGCGTTCGGCCGAATGGCAGCGATTCGCCGTCGCGGCCGCCGCTGCGGGTCTCGACGACGCATCCGTGTCCGCTCGCGTGGCGCGTGCGTGCGGCGTCGATCCCGCGCACGTCACGCTGTACTACCCCGCGCGTGTGGCTCCCTGACGACAGCCGCTCGAGAACCACGACCGATGTCGTCGAGCTCAGGTCGGGTCATCGCGGCGAACGAGGCGACCGGGTGCGTGGGCGCGACTGTAGTCGGGGATCGATCGCCCACTCGAGGCCCAGGCGTCGAGCGTGAGCTCCCAGACCATCGCGATGCGCGCGGAGGCGTCCACACCGGAGACGTCCGGCTCGGACCCCTCGCTCAACGGGACGCGCTTCACGGGGAGATTCGCACGGGCACGCGCTCGTCTGCGTCGTTCGGATTCGGAGGTCACGGTGCCAGGATACCACGGCCCGAGGGGAGCTCTCCTCGCTCGTGGGTGAGGCCGCGCCGGGCCCCGGAGTCCGCCCGAACGAGCGTCCTCGCGCAGCACGACCTGCGCCCTTCGCCTCAGTGCACGCAGACGGAGCGCATCTCGCCGCCGACGTTCTCGACGCTGCACGTGCGGAACCCGAGGGACGTGCAGTCGAGCCCACGGTAGTCCCCGTTGATGCACGACTCGAGCTGGTTGCCGTTGCAGCGGTCGGCCTGATCCGGCGAGCACGCGTTGCCGCGGGGCAGGCAGACCGCCACGCCGCGCTCGACCCCGCAGCGTCCGCCCGGTTGGTACGTGGTGCAGTCGATCCGGATCTCGTGGTTCGAGCGCGAATCGCAGACGACGAGGGTGTTGCCGTCGCAGGCCGCCGCCGACTGCTGGCAGGCGGGTCCCGGACGGACGCACCCCGCGCTCGTCGTGCCCCCGACGGTCACGACGCCACACGTGCCACCCTCGTAGACCTGCGTGCAATCCAGAGAGAACGGGAGGAGCAAACCGCTTCGGCAGCCGACCCAGCGGTTGCCCTCGCAGTGCGACGGGGTCGCGGGGTCGCAGGCCGTCTGGCTGGCATCGACGCAGTCGGCCTGGCTGCCACTCGCCACACACTTCTGGCCGTGCGCGGCGCAGTCGAACGCCACGCCGGAGCTGCTGGTGTTGTCACAGTGCAGCCAGAGGTCGCCATCGCAGCTATCCCCCGAATGGGTCGCGCAATAGGCCGGCCCGTGGTCGTGCGAGAGGCACGCGAGCCACTCGTCACACGTGGGTAGATTCGCGCAATCCACCATTTGTTGGGCGTCGTCCGGAAAGCTCGCGCCCATCGCGAATTCCGTCAGCTGGGACGAGACGCAGGAGCCGATCGACCCGGCCCCCTGGTAGCTGTTCGTGCCGTCCCCGCAGGAGAGCCGGAAGGCACAATCGCGCTGGAACGTGGTCGTGCTCGAGCTCGAGCCGGGGGAGCTGCTGCTGCACGCCGTCAAGGAACCCACCAGCAGAAGGAGACCAAGGCTCTCGCGCATCACGACACCTCCACGCCTCGAGCCGGCCCGCCCGACGATCGGCCGGGCACACTAGCACGTGGCATCCCTCCGAGGAGCGCCCTCGCGGACGTGCTCTCGGTGTGTCCACGCCGCGGCCCGGGCTTCACGCCCAGCGATCCACGAGCGGCCGAACCTCGAGCTCCACGACCTCGCGCACGTCGAAGAGGCGGCCCACGCCGCGCGCGTCCTCGCGGATCCGGAACGTGGCCGGCAACGAGGTCAGGTCGCGCTGCACGTCGGCGAGCGGAACGAACGTCGCCTCGGCGATCGCGGAGGCCACGAGCTCGGGCTCGCGGACTCGATGCACCACGATCGCGCACGGCCCGTCGAGAAGCCTCTTGTCGAACGCCCAGAGCATCGCGTCGAGGTCGCCTCCGAGGCCCGTCCCGAGCACGGCGAGACGCCGGGGGTCTCGCCGGTCGACGACGACGCCGAGGCATCCGAACTCTTGGGTGGGGAAGAGCCACCAAGCCTCGGTCGCTCGGATGCTCTCGAGATGCACATCGCTGCCGCCGAGCGCGTTGTCCGCCGCGAGGAGCGCGCGTGCGAACGGCATCGCGTCGTCCGGCGCGAGGTCGAACGAGAACGGGAAGGGACTCGCGTGCTCGACCTCGAGCTCGAGCGTGACGCGGCCCATCCAATGGTCCGGATGAAAAGGGGAGGGAAACGAGAGGTGATCCGCGCTCACGAGCCGCATGGAGAGGACCCGCACGTCGTCGAGTCGCGCGGGGCTTCCGAGGCCTGCGCGAACGGCCACGAGCGCATCGATCGGATCCACGGCGAAGACGGATGTCTCGAGGGTCACCCAGAACTCTGACGTGGGCTCGAGGATTCGATCCGCTTTGCGCTCGCCCTGCCTGCGCACGATGCGTCGTCGAGCCCGGACCGGCAGGTCGAGACCGAGGAAGTGGAGGGTGCGAGGCTCGGTGATCGGCATCGGTGCGGGGGAAGGATGGAGCGGAGTGGGTGCGGCGGGAAGCACGGAGCCGCGTGTCGTGTCGAGGGCGGGCGGAGGCCCTGGGAGCGAGCAGCGCTCGAGCTGCGCTCGCTCGGCAACCCGGCTGCGAACGGCTACACGGCCCTGCTGCCGATCCGCCATGGCCGGAACCCCACTGCCACTCTGGACGGCGGACGGCCGAGGGGAGAAACCGCCTCCGGCTTCCGGTACGATGGAGGGACGATGCGGCCGCCCACCCTCCGACTCGCCCTCCTGATGGCGCTCCTCGGCTCCGCGAATGCGCGGGCCGATGTCGTGCTGCCGCGGGAATACGTGGAGCCCTGCACCGTCGAGAGCCGCTCGGACGAGCGGCACGAGTGCAAGGCCTGTGCGCGCTCGTATCGGCAACCCGCCGAGCACTGCGCCACCGAGGTCGGTCCCGGCTACACGCTCGCGTGCAAGACCACGGGCGCTTCGACCTGGACCGAGGTCTGGTGTCGCGAGCGTCCCCGCGACGGTGGGACACGGCCGACGCCAGGAGCAGCGACGCACGGACGACGGAAGGCCGCGGCGGCGACCGTCCTCGCCGATGCTGCGCCACCGTCGGGAGGTCGCTGCACCTTCTCCCACGAATCGAACGGCGCGCCGACGTACGCGCTCGGCATGCTCGGCGTCCTCGGATGGACCGTCGTCCGAGCGCGACGCCGACGCTCCGGCTCCTGAGGAGGCTCAGGGAGCCGAGGCTTCCGAGAAGAACGGCGCGAGGGTCCCCGGAACGAAGTCGCCGCGGAAGGTCGGCGGCCCGAGCGGCGCCGTGCGTGCGTCGCCCGGCGCCCGATGGAGGTACTGCGTTCGAGCCGCCGAGCTGAACACTCGGCCCTCGGCGTCGCGCCCGAGGACCTCGACCTCCTCGCCGACCCGGCCCCCGAGCAGGATCGGCGTGTCGGGGCGCGCGACGCTCCGGAGCTCCACGGTTCCGTCGCGCACCAGCGCCACCGCGCGCCCGTTCGGCGCGATCCGCGCGAGCGAGATCCCATCGCAGCGGCCGAGCGTCGCGAGGACGGACGGATCCTCGGCCTGCGAGTATCCGAGCATCCGCAGCTCGCCGTCTTCGCCGCACACGAGCATCCGATCCACGGCGCGCCCCTCGGCTCGCGCGACGGCGAGGAGCTCGCCCGGGACCGGCAGCGTCCTCCTTCCCGGCAGGTCGACGAGCCGGCGGAAGCCGTGCTCCGAGGAGACGACGAAGGCAGGGCCGCCGCGGACCTCGAACACGTCGATTGACGACCGGAAGGCGTCGTCCTGCGCATCCAGATCGAGAGCGAGGAGGGGGTTCCGCGCCATCCCGTCCGGCTCCTCGACCTGCAGATGGGTGAGCGCGGGCCCGATGTGGACGACGTAGGCGAACCCCGAGCTCGAGACGAGGATCAGCTCTTCGCCCTCGGCGGCCTCGAGAGTCCGGACGCCACCGCGACCCGAAGCGAGCAGCGTCACGGACGAGGAATCCCGCTGGAGGAGGAGGGACGTCGGGCCCGAACCGAAGGCGATCCCTCCGAGCCCGCCCTCGAACGGATGATGCTGGACGACCCGGCCGCTCGACACGTCGATCACCGCCACACGATCGCGCGAGACGACGACGAGACGAGCGCCCGTCGCGTCGAACTCGGCCGCGAAGGGGCAGTACGCCGGCTCGTCGTCGCACGGCAAGGTCCGACGGAGATCCACGCGGCGCCGCGAGCCATCGCGTCGCACGAGCCAGAAGGCCTCCCGGTCGACGACGAAGGCGACCGCGCCCGAAGCCTCGATCGCGACGAGGCGCTCCCGAGGACGGAGCGAGAGCCCCGGCGGCTCGACACGGCAGTGGTCGAGGTAGCGTCCTGCGCGATCGCGAACCGTGATCATGTTCGCGCCGGGATCCGAGCCGTAGACCGCGAATCCGCCGTTCGAGAGGGCGAGGGCTCCCGCCGAGACCTGGCAGGCGATGGGGTGGAGCCCGCCCGCGTCCACCTCGAACCCGCCCCGCTCGGAGAGGGCGAGCAGTGCATCGCCGGTGCTCGACCAGAGGAGTCGGTCGGGCACGATCGCGAACACGTCCGCGCCTCCCGATCGCTGCTGTTGCGCGACGAGGTCGAAGAGGAGAGCGCGACCCGCGAGCCGCGTGATGGCCAGCTGCCCGTCCTGCGAGGCCTCGACCCGATCGTCGGCGCGCGACCGGACCGGGTCGCCCGAGCTGCCGAGCACACGTGGGGCCGCCGTGAACGGCGCGTCGACGATCGCGAGGGTCCCGTCCGTGCGGAGGATCAGTGCGCGTTCGCAGTCGCCGACCGCGGCGACCGAGATCGCCGACGCCTCGGAGAAGCGAGCCCGGATCTCCCGCGTCGCGCTCGCCACGAGGAGCAAGGAGCCATCCACGTCGTGGGAGACGATGCAGCGTCCGTCGGCCGAGAACGAGACCGATGCGGAGCCCGGGAACGGAAGCGTCGCTCCGTCGGCGGCATCGAGCGTGGTCCGCTCGACCCACGTCGTCCCCTCGCTCACGAGCACGCGGCTCCCGTCGGGCCGGAAGACCGGCACCCGACTCGTGCGCTCGACGGAGACGAGCCTCCCGTCCTCGCCGAGCCGCCGGGTTCGATGCGGCACGGCGGCACGCTCGGCCCGATCCGAGGACCAGTACCGCGAATCGTCCCGCGGCCGGGTGACGATCACGAGGGTTCGACCATCCGGCTCGTAGCGGAACAGGTCGACGTCGTCGCGGTCGTCGAGGGCGACGACGCGTCGTGCGCCGGTTCGCGGATCGAGGCGTACGATCCGAGCCTTCGGAAGGGACGTCCGCCCGACGCGCTGGACCGTCCGACCGGTCGAAGGGTCGGTCTCCGAGACGACGCTCGGCTCGCTCTCGGGCTCCGACTCGAGGGCGATCTCGACGTACGCGACCTCGACCGCCCCCGGAGCGACCGCCACTGCTTCCGGCCCGTAGCGCGCGAGCATCGGCTCGAGCTCGAGGCCGATCAGGCGGTCCTGCGCGAGGTCCCAGAGATGGAGCCGAGGGTTCGAGGCGTACCGCCCGACCGATGAGATCGCGGCGTAGCGCCCGGTCGCATCGAGCACGATCGAAGCCGAGCGGGCGCGCTCGTCGAGCGAAGGAACACGTCGGCGCGCACGAACCTCCCCCGTGTCGAGATCCACGAGGACCACGGTTCCGTCCGCCCCACGCTGCACGGCGAGGTGCGTCCCGGGGACGAGGGCGAGCTCCGGCCATCCGCTCGGTCGGGCCTGGAAGACCTCGTCCCCCTCCGAGAACGTCTCCGGTTCCGGGACCGGCGTCGGCGTGGTCTCCATCTCGGCGCCGGACGCAACGACCGCTGCGGGCTCGGGTCGAGGCTGCGAGGCGCATGCGGAAACGACGAGCACAAGGGCCAGCGTCCATCGCGCCCGCAACGGCCGCGGCCCAGGCGTCCACCCGAGAGAACGTGCAGGGGTCATGAGACCATGATGCGCCCCCAACCCCTCGAGGGAAGGGCTGTCGTCGCAACTCCCGGGCGACCGTCGGAATGGAGCTCCGGCCTCGGGGACGTGGAGGATCCGGAGATCGGCGTCGAGGCCGCCTCGGGAGGCCCACGCCCTCGCGCACGGACCCCCCCCCTCCACTCGCTTCAGCCGCTGGTCGGCAGCGCGTGCTTCTCGACGAAGGTCCCGTTCGTCACGTTCCACCAGGTCTCCTCGGTCGGAACGGAGTACGAGAACGTCCCCTTCACGGAGACGACGATGGGCGTCGAGCCGGGAGCGCCCGAGTCGAGCACGAGCTCCCCGTCGTACGTGACGTCGTAGTTCGCCCGGTAGAACAGCGCCTCCACCTCGACGTTCGTCTTCGCCGGCACCTGCACCGTGCACACCTGCCGGAACGCGGTCGACTCGAGGTCGGTCGTTCCGCCGCCGATCTGCGCGAACTCCGTGTGCGAGATCGCGCTCTCGAAGCTCGTCGTCATCTTGACGCCGGTCTTCACGACTCCGGTGTTGACCTCGGTGGCGACCTCGGCCGAGACGCCGAGCTTGAAGCCGAGCTCCGTGGAGCTCCCGCTCGTCCACGTTCCCGTGACCGTCCGACTCCGCATCTTGGTGACGTCGAACACGTACGTCGTCTCGCGATCGGAGGTGTTGTTGTAGTTCGTGCGCTTGACGCTCTCGGGGATCCACTCGATCGGCCCGGCCGTGGTGGTGGTGATCTTCGGCCGGAGATTGCTCAGGATCGACCCCGCGTTGAGCACGTAGGGATGCTGGTCGTCGGGATACGACTCGGAGCCCGTCCAGAGGAAGAAGCCGCTCCCCTGGATGTTCCACGTGCTCTCCCGGTCCTTCCAGATGCACGGCGAGAGCAGCTCGGAGTGCTTCACGAGCGCCTTGTGGACGCAGCGGAAGTGCGGATCCGGATCGTTCGCCGCGTCGGGATCGTGGAGCACGGCGACGTCGCTCAGGGCGACGTAGTCGGCGCTCGGTGGGACCGGCCGATAGATCGTGAGCTGCCCCTTCGACGGATTGGCGACGGGAAAGAGGCGCTCCCATCGACCGGGCTTCGCGAGCACCGCGCTCTTCGCCGTCACCCTCTTCGTGTCGCGCACGACCGTCGGCGCCGCCGACAGCCGCTTGAGGTCCTCCTTCGTCGGTGGCTCGCCGCTGCCCTCCGTGCAGACGTACCCGATCCGGACTTCGCCCTCTTCGAGTCGAGGGCGCCAGTAGTGCGCGTCGTAGTATTCCGTGACGAGCTCGAGGTTGTACTGATCGCGGATCGTGATGAATTCCACGGGACTCTGGTCGGACATGATCGCTCCTTCGTCGGACTTCAGGTCTCGCCGCTGGCTCCGGAGGTCGCTCGTCCGGATTCGAGCGCTCCGCAGCCTCCCGGCGACAGGCGGCGCGCGCGCTCTCGGTGGACGACCCTCGGGAGCTCACGAGCCTTGCTGGGCACGGACGCTCTCACGGGACGAACGCGCTCTCGTCCGACGATCTCGGGAATCGAGCGCGAGCGTGACGCGCGTCACGCTCGCGCGGGGCGGGGAGGTCGACGAGGCGGCCCGCGCCTTCGCCTCGCGCTCGATCACGACGAGTTGCAGCCGATCAGCATGGGCAACGAGACGATCGTGAAGGCGCCGGCCGCTCCGACGAACACCAGCGTGCCGGCCACCGTCGGACCGAGGGCGCCCTCCCCGCGCATCCGTCCACGCCGGCGCGCGTCCCTCGGCACGCCGAGGAAGGTGACGGTGCCACCCACCGTGAACGCGAATCCCACGCCGAGCATCGCGAGTCCGGCGGCGCGTGCGTGGGGCAGACGTCCCGTGGGTGCGGCGTCGAGGTCGCTGCACTGCCCGGAGCGACCGAAGGCGAGCGTCCCGTAGAGTCCCGCAGCGGCGAGGCCCGCGCCGATCGCGGTCACGAAGCGTCCGGCGCGCAGGCGGGGACGCCACGAGGGGTCGCGCATCGGCGCGAGGTCGATCCCCCCGTCCTGCGTCGCCGCGAAGGCGGGCTCGAGCGTGAGCGCGGGCACGAGCGCGGAGGCCCGCACGAACGGGAGCCGCGGACTCGTGCTCGGCTCCGCGTGCGCGGGTCGCGGCGCCCAGAGGCACGCGAGGAGGAACGCGAGCGTCGCGGGGCCAGGTGGGACTCGGATCCTTCGAGGGGGCATCGTCGTCGAGAAGAGCAAGGTGCGTGCCGTCCTTCGATGCGCTGGTTCCGCGTCACGTCCCGCGGCCGGAGGCGAAAGGGAGGAGAGCCCGCGGCGTGCTCCCCCTTCACACCGTGACTCCGAATCACGACCCGTTCGCCACACGCGCTCCGAGACGCCCCTGCACGCCGATCACGAAGCCGCGCCCGCCGGGAGCCGGCGAGGCGAAGGGTAGGAGCTCCGGTGGCTGTGCGGCTCGGCGCTTCTCCACGAGGAACGCGGCGAGGTACGAGCCCACGACGACCTGGAAGAGCTCGGGGAGGACCGTCCCGTACACGTAGAGCCGTCGGACCTCGGCCTGCGACTCGGGCCCCTGCACTCGGAAGTGGTTGGACACCGCCACGGAGACGAGCTGCGTGGGCAGCACGACGGCCCATTGTCCGGCCATCGATCGGCCGTAGACGCGCGGCACCCGGGGAGCCCCGTCCCTCGCGCCGAGGACGTTCGCGCGGCTCGCGAGGAGCGCGGCGCCTCCGCTCGTGCCGGCGAGCTCGAAGGCGACGACGAACGCGTGGTAGGTCGCGAACATCACGTCGAAATCCTCCGAGTCGTAGGCCGGGAGCCGAGGATCGCGATGCGTGACGACGAGCGGGAGCTGCGTGGCCCCGAAGATCCCGAGCTCGAGGCCGATCGACACGAGCGCCTCCCGATGCAGCCGCTTCCGCGCCGCGCGGTCCAACCGGCCCTGGGCATGCGCCGACGTGGAGGCGAAGAGGAGCGCGAGCAAGACGAGGGCGCCGAGGACGAGCCGCCAGCGCCCTGGCGTCGGTGAGTACGCCGATTGACGGATCAGGGCTTGCGGGCGGGCGTGGTTCGTCGTGGCCATGCCGTGGACCGTAGCAACCCACGTGCCGAGCTCGAGCTCTCGCGCCCGATCTTCTCGGGGGCCCGACGGGGCGTACCTTCCTCCGAGGACCCACGGTCGACGGTGGAGGACGGAGCCATGAAGAAGATGCCGCTCGCGAAGGCGTTCACGCTGCTCGAGCCCGGGCCCGTCGTCCTCGTGACGACGAACGACGGAAAGAAGAACAACGTCATGACCATCTCGTGGACGATGGTGATGGACTTCACGCCGCGCTTCGCGATCACCACGGGCCCCTGGAACCACTCCTACGCGGCGCTCCGCAAGACTCGCGAATGCGTTCTCGCCGTGCCCACGGTCGACCTTCTCGACACCGTCGTCGGCATCGGGACCTGCTCCGGGGCGGACGTCGACAAGTTCGAGCGCTTCGGGCTCACGGCCGTGCGAGGAAAGCAGGTCGGCGCCCCACGGATCGCCGAATGCCTCGCGAACATCGAGTGCCGCGTCGTCGATTTCGTGCGCAAGCACGACATCGTCGTGCTCGAGGGCGTCGCGGCCTACTTCGACGCTTCGCGACGCGAGAAGCGGACGCTCCACGCGGTCGGTGACGGAACCTTCGTCGTCGATGGGCGAACGCTGAGCCGCCGGAAGAAGATGCAGGCGAAGATCCCGGCGGGTGTGTAGACCGAGACGAAGGCGCGTCCACGTTGCCGAAGACCGCGCGGGAGGCGATGGTTCGGAACGCTCCCCAGCGACGGCGATGGGTGGGCGAGCGAGCGAGAACCCACGCGCGCCCCAGAGAGAACCGACTCCGATGAACGATGCCACGCGCAGTCTCCTCACCCGCGTCGCGACCGGGCTGGTCGCGGCCTACGTCGGCTTCACGGCTTCCTGGATCACGCTCTGCCTGCTCAATACCGGCGACGCGTTCCCCCAGGGCCCCGCGCGCGTCCTCCTGCCGATCCTCGGCGTCGTGCCCATCCTCTCCGCCTGGCTCGCCATCCGACTCGCAGGCCGCACGACGCGCACCGTCCTGATCGCAGCCGCACTCCTCGCGGCGGCCTTCTGGGCCTTCGTACCGGACGGCTGGTGGGCCGTGGAACCACCCGTTCAGGGGCCGCACGTCGTGCGTCCGGCTCCGGCGGAGTGAGCTCGCTCCCGCACCCTCTCCCCGAGCGCTCCAAGCGACCGCCCCCCTACTCCCCCCCCCATCGCGCTCCCCCGCAGAAGACTCCGCACCATCCCCACGAATTGCTCGCGCGCCCGCCGAGCTCCCCAAGGCTTCCGCTGGAGGCTGCCTCGCAGCCCCGGCGCGCCGTGGTAGCCGAGCATGTAGCTCGCGACCCAGAGCGAGAACGCCTCGACGTCGAAGGCCCGGAGCTCGCCACGCGCTTGCGCCGCTTCCACGTAGCCGAGCGAGACCGCCACCACCTCGCGCGCCGCGCCTCCGTCCTTGAGGAGCGCCGAGCTCTCGGTCTCGAACGCCTCGCGGAGCAGGAGGCTCGCGTAGTCCGGATGCTCCTCGCAGAAGTCCCAGAACGCCGCGCAGACCTGGACGATCACGTCCTCGGCGGCGAGGCCCGTGTTCTGCCCGTAGCGCCGCGCGATCCGCTTCGGACAGGAGCGACGACACCGTCGAGATGGTCTCGCACTGGGTGAGCCACTTCGAGCTCGAGGTCGTGCCGAAGGGCGAGAAGGTCCGCGCCGTCGCCCGTCCGTTCACCCAGCCGGACGGTCTACGCGTGCGCGTGCTCGGACGTCGCGCGCCTTCGAGCACGACGGCGACTCCGTCGTAGGGCGCCGGCCCATCGCGACGGCGAGGAGCTAGCCGCCCCTTCGCGACACCATCCGCAGGAGCGCCCTCTCCACCTCGGGCCGCGGCCCCTTCCCGAGCCGCAGCGCACGCCCGTCCGGGACCCGGGCCGTGAGCCAGTACTGGAGCGTGAACCCCCGGTGGAAGGGATCCCAGTGCAGCCCGAAGCGGACCTCCGAGAGAGGCCAGCGCTCGATCTCGCGATCCCCCCGCAGGCGACGCAGCAGGCCCGCGCCGCGATCGACGATGCAGCGCCCCATCCGCAGCCGCCGGAAGCGGATCAGCGCGACGAAGAGCGAGGCCGCCACGAACCCGGGGATCACGGGGAGGATCGCCGAGAACGCGACGCGCCTCACGACGGCGAGGACGGTGATGAGCAGCGATGCGCCCCCGAAGGCGAACGCCCCGAGCCCGAGGAGGAACGTGACGAAACGGCCCGCGTAGCGACAATCGAAGAGCCCGTCCGACTCTTCGACGATCGCGCCTCCCGGCGATCGGAGCAGCGCATCCGGCATCCGGGCGAGCATACGCGAGCCGCCGCGCCCGTACGAGCGACCCCGGAAAGCGTCGAGCGTCCGAGGGGTTGTAAGACGCCGTCGCTCCTCTAGGCTCGGGGCGTCATGCGCTCGTCCCTCCCTTCCCGGCTCTCCCTCGCCCTCGCGCTCGTGCTCGCGACCCCCTCGGCCTTCGTCGCGGCTCCCAGCGCCGCGCAGGCGCCCGCTCCGTCGACGACGCCGCGTCCATCGGGCCACGTCGACGACGGCCCCCTCGCCTCGCCCCAGCGAGCCGTCTCCACGTTCCTCCGTTCCGCCCGCGCGGCGCGCTACCGGGACGCGGCCTACGTGCTCGACGTGCCCGAGGGCGCCGACGGAGCCGAGCTCGCGCGGAAGCTCCACGCGGTCCTCGAGCGCTACCTCGTGATCGATCCCGAGGCGCTCTCGTCGAGCCCCGAGGGCGATCTCGAGGACGGCCTCCCGCGCAACGTCGAGGAGATCGGCCGCCTCGTCCTGCCCGGCGATCCGACCCCCGAGCCGATCCGGCTCGTCCGTCGGACGGTCGCGGAGGGCTCGCGTTGGCGCTTCTCCCGCCGCGTGAGCACGTCGGCCGCCGAGTGGTACACGACGCTCGACGATCGCTGGATCCGCGAGCGGCTCCCGACGACGATGCTGAAGACCGGGCCGTTCGGCTTCCTCTACTGGCAATGGCTCGCGCTCGCCCTGCTCGTCCCCGCCGCGTTCGCCGTCGGCTCCTTGCTCGAGCGCCTGCTCCGCGGCGCCGTCGCCGCGCTCGCGCGTCGGACGTCGACGGGCGTCGACGACCTCCTCGTCGCCCGCCTCCGCACGCCGTTCCGCGTCGTGCTCGCCCTCGTGGTCTTCGACTTCGCCGTGCCCTTCCTCGGCCTCACGCGCGCGGCCGACGTCTCGATCGATCGGGCGCGGCGGATCCTGATCGTCGTCGCGGCGACCATCGGCATCGTGCGCGCGATCCACGTCTTCGCCGGGGTCGCGGGGCGGAGCGAATGGGCGAAGGCGAATCCGGCCTCTCGCTCGCTCGTCCCGATCGCCGCGCGCGTCGCCGACGTGACCGCGATCGTCTGCGCGCTCCTCATGACGCTCACGATCCTCGGCTACGACGTCGGCGCGATCGTCGCCGGCCTCGGCGTCAGCGGCGTGATCGTCGCCCTCGCCGCGCAGAAGACGGTCGAGAACCTCCTCGGCGCCTTCTCGATCGGCCTCGATCAGCCCCTGCGGGAGGGCGATTTCGTCTCGATCGAAGGGAAGCTCGGCACCGTCGAGAAGGTCGGCCTCCGTTCGACGCGCGTGCGGACGCTCGATCGGACCCTCGTCACGATCCCGAACGGCCGACTCGCCGACATGACGATCGAGTCCTTCACGGCGCGCGATCGCTTCCGTTTCCATGCGGTGGTCGGCGTCGTGTACGGAACCACCGCGGAGCAGGTGCGGAGCCTGAAGCAGGGCATCGAGGCCCTCCTCTCCTCGCACCCCAAGGTCGCGAGCGATCCCGTCACCGTCCGCTTCCGGGGCTTCGCGGATTCCGCGCTCGAGCTCGAGCTCATGGCCTGGTACGCCACCGCCGACTTCGCCGAGTTCACGCTCGTGCGCGAGGAGCTCCTCCTCGGCATCCTCGAGGCCGTGGAGAAGAGCGGGACGGACTTCGCCTTCCCGACGCGGACGGTCCACCTCGCGAAGAGCTGAGGCGCGACGGAGCGTCCCGAAGGTTTCGCTTGCAACCTCTCGGACGCTCCCTACACTCCGCCGCAGATCCCTCAGAGGACCAGCCCACGAAAGAACGGACGCATGCGCGTTTCCCTTCCTTTCGTCGCCGCGGCGGTCCTCGTGACGACCGGCTGCGACGACGGATCGTCCCTGCCCTCCTCCACCCATGCCGCGCTCGAGACCTACGCGGACATCGCCGAGGCGAGCTACGCCGACGCCCATGCACGGGCCGAGGCGCTCGATGCGGCGCTCGCGTCGCTCGTCGCGGCTCCGTCCGAGGCGACGATGACGGCCGCACGGAGCGCCTGGCTCGCGGCGCGGGATCCCTATCTCCAGACCGAGGCCCTGCGCTTCTCCGAAGGTCCGATCGACGACGCGGAGCTCGGCGTCGAGGGACAGCTCAACGCCTGGCCGCTGAACGAGAGCCACGTCGACTACGTCGGCTCGCTCGCCTTCACCGGCCTCGTGAACCATCCCGAGATCCCGCTCACGCGCGAGAGCCTCCTCGCGGAGAACGAGAATCCGGGCGAGCGCGACGTGACCGTCGGCTACCACGCGATCGAGTTCCTGCTCTGGGGCGTCGACGACGACGCGAACGGCCCGGGGCGGCGCTCCCACGCCGACTACCTCGTCGGCGCCGGCGCGACCGCCGCGAACGGCGATCGGCGCGGCCAGTACCTCGGCCTCGTCTCGGACCTCCTCGTCGACGATCTCGCCACGCTCGTGGGCGCCTGGGACGCATCGCGCACGGACGGCTACCGGACCGCATTCCTCGGCTCGATCGGCGATCGCGACGCCCTCCGCCGCGCGTTCCAGGGACTCTACGTCTTCACGCTCCGCGAGATCGGCGGCGACCGCCTCTCGGCCCTCCTCTCGCACGATCAGGAGGACGAGCACTCCTGCTTCAGCGACAACACGAAGCGCGACTTCGTGATGGACCTCCTCGGGGTCCAGAACCTGTACCGCGGGCACTACGCCCGCGTCGACGGGAGCACGATCGACGGGACCGGCCTGCGCGACGTGCTCGCCGAGGTCGACGCCGAGCTCGCCGCGACGCTGGACGCCCGGATCGCCGAGAGCCTCGCGCTCGCGGAGGCGATGCACGATCCCTTCGATCGCGAGATCGCGGCGGACAACGCGGAGGGCCTCGCGCGCGTCGAGGCGCTCCGCGCCTCCCTCGCCACGCAATCGGACCTCCTCCTCCGTGCGATGCGTCGCCTCGGGCTCTCGCCCGTCGCGAGCGAATGAGGGCGCCATGAGAGCGCCCCCGAGCGTCCGCATCCTCGCCCCCGCGTTGCTCGCCGTCGCCCTCGCGCGATGCGACGACTCGCTCGCGATCGAGCCCGGCGAAGAGCTCCCCGGCGGAGCGACGACGAACCGGGACATCCTCGGTCCCCTCGCGTTCGCGCAGCCGATCGCGAATCTCTCGACCGATCGCTCGGTCCTCTTCGCCTTCGGCAACGCCCTCTTCAACCAGCCCTGGGCCACGGCCCCCGCCTCGCCGACCTCGCGTGACGGGCTCGGGCCGACGTTCCACGTCACCTCCTGCTCGGCCTGCCATTTCGAGGACGGTCGCGTGCACGCCCCCGCGACGGGCGAGCCGCTCGCGACCACGCTCGTCCGGCTCTCGATCCCCGGCGCGGATGCGCACGGGGGGCCACTCGGAGAGCCGACCTACGGCGGCCAGCTGCAGCCGAACGGCATCCTCGGCGTCCCGGGCGAGGGTCGTGCCACGATCACGTGGAGCGTCGTCGCCGGAACGTACGCGGACGGAACGCCCTACGAGGTCCGCTCGCCGACCCTCGTGCTCGACTCGCTCGCCTTCGGTCCGATGGCGGAGGGCACGCGCACCTCCGTGCGCGCCCCCCAGGCGATGATCGGCCTCGGCCTCCTCGAGGCCGTTCCCGAAGCGACGATCCTCGCGCTCGCCGATCCCGACGACGCGGACGGAGACGGGATCTCCGGACGGCCGAACCGGGTCCACGACGTGCTCGCGAACGCGACCGTCCTCGGCCGCTTCGGCTGGAAGGCCGGGCAGCCCACGGTGCGCCAGCAGTGCGCCGGCGCCTTCCTCGGGGACCTCGGCATCACGACGCCGCTCTTCCCGAGCGAGAACTGTCCGTCGTCGCAGGCGGCCTGCCTCGCCGCACCGAGCGGCGGCTCGCCCGAGCTGCCGAGGGAGGCGCTCGACGCCGTCGCGCTCTACGCGCGGACCCTGGCGGTTCCCTCTCGGACCCGTGCATCCGACCGGACCGTGCTCCGCGGCCGCGAGGAATTCCGCGCCGCGGGCTGCCCGAGCTGCCACGTCGACACGCTGCGGACGGGGGACGTCGCCGACGTCCCGGAGCTCGCGCAGCAGACGATCCACGCCTACACGGATCTCCTCCTCCACGATCTCGGCGAGGGCCTCGCGGACGATCGCCCGGAGTACGAGGCCGACGGACGCGAGTGGCGCACCGCGCCCCTCTGGGGCCTCTCGCAGCTCCGCGCGGTGAACGGGCACATGGACCTCCTGCACGACGGCCGGGCGCGCGGGGTCGCCGAGGCGATCCTCTGGCACGGCGGCGAGGCGGAGGCGGCCCGGGAAGCGTTCCGACGCTTGCCCGAGAGCGCGCGGGCCGCGCTCGTGGCCTATGTCGAGTCGCTCTGACTCCGGAGGACGCCGCGAGGGGCCGGGCCTACTATTGACACGCTCTCAATAGTCCCTAGCATCCTCGCATGCGCATCCACGGCGATTCGGAGCGTGCGTTCTCCCCCCTGATCGAGGCCTTCGAGCGCATCCTCGAGGATGCGCCCGGAGGCGCGGCGCTCGCCGTCTACCATCGGGGTCGGAAGGTCGTCGACGTCTGGGCCGGCAAGCGCGACGCCGAGGGAAGACCCTGGGAGCGCGACACCGCGACGGTCGTCTTCTCGACGACGAAGGGCGTCGCCTCGACCGTGCTCCACCAGCTCGTCGATCGCGGGCTGCTCTCGTACGACGATCCGGTCGCGAAGCATTGGCCCGAGTTCGCGCAGCGCGGCAAGGGCGACATCACGGTGCGGGACGTGCTCACGCATCGCGCGGGCCTCTCGGACACGCGAAGGCTCCTCGGCGATGCGCGCGAGCTGCTCGATTGGGAAGGGATGTTGCGCCGCCTCGAGGAGGCCGAGCCCGGTCACCGCGGGCCGAGGAGCAGCTACCACGCCCTCACCTACGGCCACCTCGTCGGAGGGATCGCCGAGAAGGTCACGGGCACGCCCTTCCCTCGCCTCGTGCGCACGATGATCGCCGAGCCGCTCGACCTCGAGGGCTTCCACATCGGCGCTCCCGAGAGCGCGACCAAGCACGCCGCCCGCTTGATCTTCGGTCGCGGCGGCTCGAAGGGCAGCTCGAGCGGCGGCTCGAAGAAGAAGCGGAAGCCCCTGCGGCTCCGCTTCCGTGCTCCGTTCCTCGAGCCCTTCCGGGACGCGCTCTTCCCGAAGGGCATCCATCGTTTCGACATGTCGTCGCCCGAAGCGCTCGCGGCCTGCATCCCGGCGGCGAACGGCCTCTTCACCGCGCGCGACCTCGCGCGCATGTACGCCGCGCTCGCCGAAGGCGGGAGCCTCGACGGAACGCGCATCCTCTCGCGCGAGGCGCTCGATCGCGTGCGCAGGCCGATCGTCTCCGGCCCCGATCGCGTGCTGCTCGTGCCGATGGGGTGGAGGCTCGGCTACCACCGCGTCGGCACCCTCTCGAGGCGGACCGCGCCGGGCGCGATCGGCCACTACGGCTTCGGAGGCTCGGGGGCCTTCGCCGATCCGGACCGCCGCCTGTCGGTCGCGTTCGTCGTGAACTACGGCTTCGGCACGCCGGTCGGCGACCTGCGCGTCTGGTACCTGAACGGCGTCGCCATGGGCTGCGCGGATCGCCTCGCGGAACGCGAGAGCAGGTCTTCCTAGCGGTCAGGGCGATCGCCCTCAGTACCAACCGCCGATGCCGAGCGAGAACGCGGAGTAGCCCGTGGTGACGTCGAGCGCGGCGATGAGCTGCCAGAGATAGTCCTCGGGCCAGACGCGGAAGACGTCCCAGCGGAAGAGCTTCACGTCGAAGCCGAAGGTCCAGTGCAGACGCGGATTGCTCTCCGCGAAGCGCGTGGGCTCGAGGTAGAAGCCCGTGCGCAGCTTCATGTGCTGCGGCCAGACCTCGGACTCCACGGCGATACGGGGAGTGAACGTGACCCTCTCACCGGAGCGCTGCACGGTCTGCAGGAGGAAGGACTCGACGCCGACGCCGTCCGGGACGCGCCCGGTGAAGGTGAGCTCGCTGACGAGCAGGAGGTAGCGCCTCGGCCAGCCCGTTCGCACTTGGGCACGGAGGTCGCGCCACGCCTGCTTGCGCACGGCGGCACGCTCCACCTCGAAGAGACGCGTCTGCTCCTCGAAGTCGTGCTCCTCCTCCGAGAGACGCGTGAGGAAGTCGGTTCCGTCCGTGGCCCGGATCTCCGCCATCCGCTCGTCGTGGGAGCGCCGCGCGAGCTCTTCGCGTCGATCGATCGCCGCGAGTGCCTCGTGGGCGTGTTCGTCGACGTAGGTCCAGCGAGGGTTCAGCGGCCGGCTACCGAATTGGTAGGCGAAGGAGAGGCTTCCCTGCATCGGCTTCAGGCTCGAAGCGGGCAGGTAGAGGTTGCCCGCCATGATGTCTCCCGTGCTCGACGCGTCGCCGCGCGCCCGAGTCCTCACGCCGCTGTAGTACCCCGCACCGAGCCGCCACTGCCTGTCGTTCGGACGCAGGAGCACGCCGACCTCGCCGCCGAAGCCCGAGGTGTTGTAGAGCTGATCCCCGGGCTGACCCGTGACGCCGCCGGTGATGAACTCGCGCACCACCTGCAGACCGCCGCCGATCGAGAGCTGTCCGTCCCAGAAGAGGTAGCCCACCTGGACGTGGTTGGTGATGAAGGAGAGCTTGACGAATTGCTCCTGCGTCGACCCCGCCGGCGTGCCGCGGATCGTCGCCTGCGTGATGTCGAGATCGAGGCCGAAGCCCAGCTGCTTGAGCTGGAGGTAGGCGCCGGGGTTCAGGAAGAAGAAGCTCGACGCCGGCAGGCTGGCGGTCTTGTCGAGGTAGTTGCCGCTGTTGAAGAAGTCCCCGTTCTCGATCGGGTAGGTGAAGCCGAGCGCGAGCCAGTAGTCCCACGAGTCGGCGGACGCGTTGTAGCGATTGGCGACCGCGGCGGGATTCGTGAGGCCGCCCTCGGCGCCCTCCGCGATGGACGAGAACGCGCCCGAGAGGCCGGTCGCACGGCTCGAGGAGAGGACCGGGCCGCGCGTGAAGTCGACCGAGTAGTCGGAGGTCGTGATCGGCGTGCCCTCGGGGCCGAGAGACCCGTCGGCGCGCGCACTCTCGCTCGCGCAGAAGACACAGAGCAGGACGGCGACGAGCACGCCGCCGAGGCCCGTGGTGCGGCGGAGGAAGTCCCTCATGGAGCCGTCTCCGACGATGCGTTCGCAGCCCGACCGGCGTGCCGGATGTCCGCGACGAAGCGACGACACTTCTTGATGCGGAGGTCGGGGCAGGCGAAGCCGAGCCTGCCGTTCGAGTCGGCGACACCGAGCACGGTCTCCTGGCGCGGACAGACGAGGTAGAGGCGGAAGACCTCCGAGGTCCGCTCGTGGCAGCCCCAGACCTCGCCGCCGCGGCGCACCTCCTCGATCGCCTCGGGGCTCGTCGCGATCGAGGTGCGCAGAAGGGCCGTGCTGCAACCGCCGAGCGCGACGGCGCCCACGATCGCGCATGCCCCGAGGATGCTTCCCCTTCCCACGTGCCGATGCCCTCCCACGGGCCGGATCATGCCCGGCGTCCGGCCGGAGGTCCACGCCGGGATGGCGGGCTCGCTGGGGCTCAGTCCGGGACGAGGCGGAGCGAGCGATCGAGCGCCTCGGGCGGCATGCGCCGCAGATCGACGACGACGATGCCTTCCGCGAGGTGCCGTAGCCGATGCGGGAGCGAGCCGTCGAGGCGCACGCGGCGGATCGACGCCCAACGCTGACCGATCGTCTGCCCTCGCCCGACGAGCGAGACGAGCTCCGAGACGGCGAAGGCCGAGAGCCCGACGAGCCAGGCGAAGCACGCGAGCCCGAAGGCGAGCCGCCGCCACTCGTCGTGCGGATCGACCGCGGCGAATCCACGGGCGAGCAGGACGAAGCCGGCGATCTGGACCGCGAGCACCGAGAGATCGACGAGCGAAGCGACGAGCCTCCGCGAGCCCGAGGCGGCGTACGCCGTCGGATCGTGCGGCACGGCCGAAGGCGGGATCGAGGAGATGCGCACGGGCTCCCGCCCACGCGCGTGGACGCCCGAGCTCGCGCGGAGGGCGGGATCCACGAGCTCCACCACGAGCCCCTCCGCGAGGAGCCAGTCGAGGAGCTCCTCGGCGAGCGACCGCGGGAGCCCGCGCGCGAGCGTGCCCCCGTTCTCCAGCACGAACGCGACCTGCGCGTAGGTCGCCTGCACGAGCTCCCGGTCGAGGAGGGTGCGCGCGACGAGGTACCTCGCCCGCGGATCCGCTACCGGCTCGAGGACGAGGAGGTCCGTCACGAGCGGCGCCGCGCAGGCGAGGCAGACGAGGTCCGCGCCCCCGATGCCCTCGTCGCAACGGGGGCAGAGGGCTCGGCGCGGGGTGGAAGAGAGGGCGAGGGACGACATGGGGCGGCCGAAGAAAGGGCTACGTCTCTCTACAGGTAGACGGAAAGCACCTGGGGCCGCAAGTCCGATACCTACGGAAGTCATCGGAATTCCTCATGAAATTCCGCTGACCCCGAAGAGCTGCAGTGTCGCTGTACGAAACGTGCGCGGGACGCCGCTTCGCGGAGCGGCGCCGCTCAGTTCATCGAGCTCGCGGTGCCGGAGCGCGGCCCCCGCGTCGGGGCTCCGGCGAGGCTCCGGACCTCGGCGAGGAACGGACGGATCTCGCCGAAGAGACGCTCCGGCGTGACGCGGAGCTCGCCGACCCACTTCGCCTGGAGCAGCCTCGCGTTGGGCAGCTCCTCCGCGAGGGCGCGCGCATCGCGCAGCTCGTGGAGCCGATCGCCGCCGTGACCGATCACGAGGGCCGGCATCGCGAGCTCGCGCCTGCGCGCCGCCGGCGGAACGACCGGTCCGACGAGGATGCCGTGCAGGATCGCGGTGATCTCCTCCGGCTCGGCCGAGGCCGCGTTCATCAGGCTCGCGAGGTAGTCCGTCTTCGGGCGCGGGAGACGACGCATGGTCCGGGTGAACGCGCGGACGATCGGCGCCGTGTAGTCGACGAGGCCGATGACGGGCACGAGGAGGATCGCCGCGAAGGTCGTCGACCACTCCATGACGGGCATCTCGAGGAAGAGGCCGAGGCAGCGCTCGGGCGCCCGGGCCGCGACCTGGAGGGCGGTGATCGCGCCGAGCGACACGCCGCCGACGAGCGCCTTCTCGATCCCGAGGTGATCGAGGAGCGCGAGCGCGTGGTCCGCGAAGAAGTCGATGCGCAGCTCGCGGGGATCCGTCGGCCGATCGCTCTCGCCGTGACCGAGGATGTCGAGCAGCACGACGCGGTACCCCTCGGCGACGAACCGACGCGCGAGGTCACGGTTCAGGAGCGAGTCGAGGAGGAGGCCGTGCATCAGCAGGCAGGGGACTCCGGAGTCCCCGTGGATCTCGTAGGCGAGCTCGTGGGCGCCGTACCGCAGACGGCCCTTGATCGGTTCCTTGGCCATGTCCGGAAGCGTGACACGGGAAGGCCCGACCCGCCGGCCGCCGACGCATCGTCCGTCGGGCTCCGGCGGCCCTCGCGAGGGGTCTCAGCCGACGCGTGCGAGGACGTGCGTGTAGACCGTCGCCGCCGTGCCGCCGAAGCTCTGGGTCAGGGCGACCTCCGGCCCCTCGAGCTGGCAGTCCCCCGCCCGACCGACGAGCTGCAGGTAGGCCTCGGCGATCTGGTAGATGCCGGTCGCGCCGACGGGATGGCCGCGGGCCTTGAGGCCGCCCATCGTCGCCACGGGCACGCGACCGCGCGGCCGGATCTCTCCCTCGGCGGCGAGCACGTGGCCACGCCCCGGGGCCGCGAAGCCGGCCGCCTCGAGGGCGAGGGCGGCCATCACGCCGTAGGCGTCGTGGAGCTCGAAGAAGTCCACGTCCTCGGGTCCGATGCGCGCGAGCTCGTAGGCCCTCCGCGTGGACGCGACCGCGGCGTCGAGCACGAGGCGATCCCGACGGCCGTCGAGCCCCACCGAATCCGTGGCGACGGTCGAGGCGGAGACGGCGACGCGAGGCGCGCCCTGCAGGGTCGCGAGCGCCTCGCGCGAGCAGACGACGACCGCCGCCGCTCCATCGCAGATCGGCGAGACGTCGTAGAGCCGCACCGGCTCGGCCACGACGCGCGAGGCGCGGTAGTCCTCGAGCGTGATCGGGGTGCGGTAGAGCGCGTGGGCCGCGCGGCTCGCGTTGTCGTGCGCGTTCAGCGCGAACGGGGCGAGCGCGTCCTCCGAGAGGCCGTGGCGCGCGAGGTATTCGCGCGTCAGCCTCGCATTCAGCGAGAGGAAGGTCTCGCCCTTCCCTCCCTCGGAGTCCCAGTCGGAAGCGGTGGCGAGCCCCTTCGTGACCTCGTCGCCCGCGATGTGGGTCATGCGTTCCACGCCGGCGGCGACGACGACGTCGTGCGCGCCGCTCGCGACCGCGAGCACGGCCGAGCGCATCGCCGCCGCGCCCGACGCGCACGCGGCCTCGGCGACGCTGGCCTCGATGCCGCGAAGGCCGACGGCATCGGCGATCAACGCGCCGAGCTGCCGCTGATGGCAGAGCGAGCCCGCGAGCATGTTCCCGACGAAGAGGGCCGTCGGCGCGAGGACCCCGGCGTCGTCGATCGCCGCCCGCACGGCGTCGCGACCGAGCTCACGGACGGTCTCGGCGCCACGACGGCGAACCGGCACCATGCCCACCCCGACCACGAATGCTTCGCGCATCGACCCACCTTCCCGAGCTGGGGAACCGAGCCGATCTAGCCCATCCGGGTCGACCGCGCCTCCGCCTCCGAGGGCAACCGGCCGCACGGGGAGGCGAGCGGGGCGAGGCGGGGAGTGAACGGGTTTCCCGTGCGTCCTGGCGGGGCGTTCGAGACCCGGGCTCAGCGCATCCGGAGGTGCTCGGCCGTCGAATCCTCGGGCTCGTGCTCGACGCGCGGAAGGCTCGCCCGGGGCGCTTCCCCCGAGACCGCGCGGAGCTCGATCGCGGCGAGCGCCTCGGCGACGGCTTGCGCATCTTGCGGCCGGTCGGCCGGTCGCTTCTCGAGGCAGCGGAGCACGAGCCTCTCGAGATCGGGCGGGATCGGGACGGCGCGGAGGATGCTCGGGGGGACCGGCGGATTGCGCAGATGCGCTTCGAAGACGTGCATCTGCTTCGTCGTCCGGAAGGGCATCACGCCCGTGAGCATGAAGTAGAGCACGCAGCCGAGCGCGTAGACGTCCGTCGCCGGCGTGATCGGCTCGCCGAGGAGGGCCTCGGGGCTGATCGTGGCCGCCGTGCCGGCGACCATGTCCTCGCTCGTGAGGCGGTCGTCCTCCTGCTCGACGACGAAGGCGATGCCGAAATCGAGGATCTTCACGAGGTCGTGCTCGTGGCCGATCCGGGCGAGGAAGATGTTCTCGGGCTTCACGTCCCGGTGGACGATGCCCGCGTCGTGCGCTTCGGCGAGCGCGTTCGCGGCCTGCAGGGCGATCCGATGCGCCCGCGCGATCGGCAGGGCGCCCTCGCGCGCGACGAGGGCGCCGACGTGCTCGCCCTCGAGCAGCTCCATCGCGTAGTAGAGGAGCCCCCCGGGCTCGCTGCCGAAGTCGAAGACCCGCACCGTGTTCGGATGCGAGAGCTTCACCATCGCCTGGACCTCGCGCTCGAAACGTCGCGCGAGCTCGGAGGAGGCCGAGGCGCCGACGCGCACCACCTTGAGCGCCACCTCGCGTCGCATCGCCTCGTGCCACGCGGCCCAGACCTCGCCCATGCCGCCCTTGCCGACCAGGCGCCGGAGCTCGTACCGACCGACGCTGTGGGTGCTCGCGGCCGCACGACGCAGCGACCAGAGGATGTGCGCGAGGGCGACGAAGCTCGCCGAGAGGGCGTGCACGCACATCGCGAGCACGAAGAAGGACCAATGCGCGGAGAGCGGCCAGGCCGTGAGGCCGGCGTCGACGCGGGCCCGGTGGATGAGCACGGCCTCGAGCAGGAAGACCAGGTAGACGACGGTGTGCCGGACGAGCCCGAACTTCCAGGGAAGCGGGATCACGAGCAACGACATCGGCACGAACATCTGCAGGAGGTACGCGGGGCTGTCGAGACCCCCGCTCTCGCGCGCGAGCAGGCCGATCCACGTGCTCGTCATGAGATCGATGAGCAGCAGCCATCGCTGCACGTCGGTCTGCGACATCCGGCCGAGGCGCTGCGCGCGGACCCCGGTGAAGACGAGCAGCGGGAGCGGCAGGAGGCGGGTCGCGAGCAGGCGGGGGACGCTCGGGACGCCGATGCCGTAGATCAGCACCGCGTCGACGCAGAACGCGCTGAACCAGAGGATCAGGTACAGCATCATCCCGCGCGCGACCTGGTGGGCGAGCCAGGCCTCCTCGGTCGCGCGGATGGCGAGCGCGATGGAGTCGAGGACGGATTGCGCCTCGGCCGCCACCCGTGCGGGCACGGCGGCGACGCCCCCCTTCTCGGCGGACCGCGCACGGCTCGCCCGCTTCACCGCGTCCCGGCGGTAGAGCTGGAGGAGCGACGTGGTCGAGTCCCCCTCCTCGTCGAGGACGTCGGAGCTCTCCCGGTCGTCCGACTCCGTCATGGCGCTCAGCCTACACGCGAGGGGTGGAGCCGGGAAGGGAACGGACAGGTCGCGTCGGGGGACGTCGCCCGAGGCGTCCGTGCAGTGGAAGTCGACCGGGCGCACCTCTAGGATCCCGAGGAGACCCCCATGCGCACCTCCCCCCGCCCGCTCCGCTTCCGCGCCCTCCCCGTCGCGTCCCTGCTCTTGCTCCTCGGCGCAGGCCGGGTCGAGGCCCAGTGGGGAACCCCCCAGCCCGCACCGGCGCAGCCGAATCCGTGGGCGCAGCCGCAGCCTCAGCCGCCCCCCGGCTACGACGCCTACGGTCAGCCGCAGTACGGCCAGCCGCAGTACGGCCAGCCGCAGTACGCGCAGCCGCAGTACGCGCAGCCCTACGGCACCTACCAGCCGCCGGGCACGGTGGCGCCGGTGCCCGTCGCGCCGCCGCCTCGGGAGCCGAAGTTCTACGGGCTCATGTCGATCGGCGTACCGATCTTCCTCGACGTGAACCACGAGCTGGTCCGGCCGGGCGCGAATCTCCGCTTCGAGGGCGGCCTCGACCTGCGCTACGTCGCGTTCTTCCTCGACTTCGGGTTCCGATGGACGCCCATCGATTTCCCACGCTACACGAACGCGACGGGCGACACGATGTACGCCGGCTACGGCCGCTCGCCGATGCGGAGCTTCTATTTCGGCCCGGGCATCCGCATCCAATACCCGGACCTGAACCGGATCCTCCCCTACGCCTCGGTCGCCCTCGACCTGAACTGGTGGAACTTCTGGGAGGAGGGCGTGAGCTGCGGCGGGTACTACTACTGGTACTGCTCGTCGTACTCGGTGTACCGCTTCTCGCCCGGCTTCACGGGGCGCCTCGGAGCCGCGATCGAGATCGGCGCCATGACCTACGTCGACCTCGGCGTCGGTCTCTCGATGTCGTTCCCGGGCGACTTCTGGGACCGCAACGAGAAGTGGATCGAGCCGTACATCGGCTTCATGCACCGACGCTGAGCGTCAGAAGTACTGCGCGTACCACTCGCGGAGCTTGAGGATCGGTCCGTCGCCGTCGCAGAGCACGGGCCGGTCGCGCCAGCGCTTGTGCTCCCAGATGCGCGCGTCCTGGCGGAAGCCGTTCATCAGCACGTCGACGTAGGCCGAGACGTAGGCCTCGTTGAACCGGGCGTCGTTCGAGCCCGGCTGGATCATGACGCCGAAGCGGAGATCGACGGTGTCCTCGTCGACCATCGTGTGCGCGTTGTACATCAGCGTCTCGACGACCGAGTGCATCTCGGTGATCTGGAAGCCGGGTCCGTAGTACGTCGCCTCGAGCCGGTAATTCGTGTGGCGATGCTCGCCCATGCCGTGACCGACGGAGCGCTGGATCGCGCGATGGCCGACGAACTCGTTCTCGAATTCGACGGGGACGTTCTTGTGCACGGGCGCGAAGTGCCCGCGGTCGACGACGTTCTCGAGGATCTCGCGCGAGTGCGTGTGGAGCCGGAGCTTGCCGTGACGCCAGGCGGTCCATCCCGGATCGCCGACGGCCGCGAGGATCGGGATCTCGTAGCTCGGCTCGGCGCCCGTCGGATCGTAGTGGACGAAGACGAGGCCGTTGCGATCGATCGCGCGGAACGAGCGGACCTTCGCCTGCTTCGGGATCGCCCGCGCGTACGGGACCTCGACGCAGCTCCCGGAGGCGTCGAAGCGCCACGCGTGGAAGGGGCAGCGCAGGCAGTCGTCGACGACCTGTCCGCCCTTGCCCATGTGGGCGCCGAGGTGCGGACAATGGGCCTCGAGCACGACCGGGGCTCCGTCGCTCGTCCGGTAGCCGACGAGATCGAGCCCGAAGTAGCGCATCGGATGGACGACGCCGACCTCGAGCTCGTCGGCCGTCGCGACGGCGAACCAGCCTCGCGGATAGCCGGGGCGGGAGTCACGGGAAGGCTCGGTGCGGGGAGTCGACATGGCTCTCATTCCTCCGTCGTCGTCCGGCCGCGCTTCGTCGGGCGCGGCCTCGGCATCATCGCGGCCGCGAGGAAGCGCGCCGTCTGCTCGGCGCGCGCCTCGAGCGGATATCCCTGATCGTTGAACCAATTGTTGAGCAGCGTCGTCATGGCGCCGGCGAGCATCTCCGCGAGGAAGTCGACGTCGGCGTCCTCCGGGATCTCGCCCCGGGCGGCCGCGTCGCGGAGGAGCGCGCCGTACGAGCGGTGGACCTCCGCCATCTCGGCGGCGCGCGTCGCGCTCTCCTCCGAGCCCGCGAAGGCGCGCGCGAAGAGCACCCGGCTCAGCGCCTCGGAGCGCCGGATGGTCGCGACCGAGAGCGAGAACCAATGCGCGAGCGCCCGATCGAGAGGAGCCTCCTGCCGGCGCACGTCCTCGAGGTAGCGGTGCAGGCGCGCCTGCATCCGTCGCGCGAGCTCGTCGAGCAACGCCCCTTTCGAGGGGAAGTAGTTGAAGAAGGTCGCGCGGGAGACGTCCGCGGCCTCGGCGATCCGCTCGATCGGGACGGCGGCGGCGTCCTCGACGGCGAAGAGGTCCTTCGCCGCCTCGAGGAGGCGCTCGCGCACCTCGTGCTTCTTGCGCTCGCGTCGGGTCGTCCCGTCCACGATTTGGACGGTAGTTCAAACTTAGACCCGGGTCTAGATCGAATCGGGCTCCCCTCCCCGATCGCGGAGCGTCGCGACCACCGGCGATGGCGGGGGCTCGGGCCGCTCAGCGGCGGCGGCGCCGCGGCTCCCCGGCGCCGTTCGAGCCGAGCTTCGCGTCCCGTCGCGCCGCGAAGGCGATGATCCCGATCGAGCCGAGCTCGAGGACCCAGTTCATCTTGAAGGGGCCGGCGCCGAGGAATTGGTCGACGTGATGGAAGGAAGCCGCGCGGATCACGACGAACGAGAAGAGCAGCACGATGCCGGAGAGCGCCACCCAGACGAGGCGGAGCACGCGCCGGAAGTGGTGGGCGAGGATGCCGGCGGTCGCGAGCCCGCCCAGGGCGACGAGCGCGATGAAGAGGCGCTGCACCGCTCGACGCTGCTCGTACCAGCCCTGCTCGTGCGCGAGGTCCCGACCGATCTCGGTGAGCCACGTCTGGAGATCGAGCTGCTTGTTGATCCCGAGGGCCACGAGGAGCGCGAACGTGAAGAGCCAGAAGCGCGAGAGCTGCCGCAGGGCGATCGACTCCGGCGTCGCCGCGCCTCGGTAGGGCCGCATCGCCTCGAGGCATCGCGCCCGCACGCGGTACGCCCAGTAGGCCGCGTAGGCGTAGGCGAAGACGGTGAACCAGCCGACGAACGTCGGATCGCCGATCCCGGGGTGCCAACGACCGTCGTCTCCGGTGACCAGGAAGAGCGCGGAGCCAAGCATCGCCCGAAGCTCCCCCGGACGGGCGCGGGCGGCAACCCGAGGGAGGCGTTCAGAGATCGCGCTCGCGGAAGCGGTCCGCGAGCGAACGGACCACGGCCGCCATCCAGGGCTTGAGCCCCGTGAGCTCGTGCTCGAGGACCTGCCGCGTCACCACCTCGACCACGACATCCGTCACCGCGACCACGGTGGCCGTGCGGGGACCGGGGCTCAGGATCGCCATCTCGCCGAAGATCTCTCCGGGGCCCATGGTGCGCACGAGCGAGCGCACGCCGTCGCGGATCACGAAGACGTCGCAACGTCCCTCGACGATGCGGTAGGCCGCGTCGCCCGGATCGCCCTCGCGCACGATCTCGCGACCGGCCTCGAAGCGCGTCGTGGGGAATTCCGCGCCGCCTCGGACGAAGCGGACGAGGTCGTTCCGGAGCTCGGTGGCGGAGGCGTAGCGGTCCGCGGCGTCGATGCTCATCGCCTTGCGGAGGATCCGGACGAGCTCGGGCGGCGCCGAGCGTCCGCGCGGAGAGTCCTCGACGGGGCGGTACTGGCCTGTGGCCGCTCGGAAGACGCGCGCGGCGAGGTTGTCGGCCACGTAGGGCGGCTCGCCCGTGAGGATCTGGTAGAGCATCGCGCCGACGGCGAAGACGTCCGTGCGTCCGTCGATGCGATCGACGTCGCCGCGAGCCTGCTCGGGCGCCATGGTGCAGGCGGTGCCGAGGATCACGGCCTCCCGATCGATGGGATCCGAGGTGAGCCCGTCGTGCACGCGGCGCGGTCCGATGGGCGCGTCCTCGCCGCGGATCGTCTGGGCGATGCCCCAGTCCACGAGATAGACCTGCCCGTAGTCGCCCACCATCACGTTCGCGGTCTTCACGTCGCAGTGGACGATGCCGCGGGCGTGGGCGTAGGCGAGCGCATCGCAGACGCGGACGACGATGTCGACGAGGTTCAGGAGCTCGGAATGCCCGAGCGGCTCGTCGGGGCGCTTCGCGAGGATGTCGTCCAGGGTCCGGCCCTCGACGTAGGTCATCGTGAAGTAGAGCCGGCCGGTCGGGTCCATGCCGAGCTCGTGGACGGGGACGATGTTCGGATGCTCGAGCTGGCCCGTGATGCGCGCCTCGCGGACGAACATCCGACGGCGACGGGCGTCCTCCTGCTGATCGACGTGCAGGGTCTTCATCGCGACGCGGCGATGGAGCGCCCGGTCGTCGACCTCCGTCACCTCGCCCATGCCCCCCATGCCGACGCTGCGCAACGGAGCGAGGCGGGTGTCGAGGTCGGCCGCGAGCTCGTGCGCGAGCTCGGCCTCGAACCCGGGGAGCTCGGCCTTGGTCGCCGCCCGCGCGGGACGGGTCATCATGTCCTCGTTCTCTGTCTGGCTCATCGAACCTGGCCTCGCGGCCCGCGGAAAGGGGCCCGCCGGCGGTCATCCCCGCCGGACTTCCCTTCATACGCCCCGACGGTCGTCGATGAAGAGTGTCCCAAGCGGAGCGTCGAAACGCGAGCGCGACGGAAACGACCCTAGGGTGCCCGCGAGCCGCGCCTACGATCGCGCGTATCCGAGTCGATACATTTCGAGCCCCGGGCTCGAGCCGGCTCGCCCCCCGACCTAACGTACGTTACACGGCAATCCCATGGCCCTCCGCACGACCCTGCGCCCCGAGCCGACGGCTCCGATCAAGGCCCTGAACCGGCTCCTCGAGCCGCTCGGGGGCGACGTGCCCGACGTCTCGTTCGAGACCTTCGCCCGGGTGGCCGAGAGGGTCACCCGTCTCGACGACTGGGGCGACGAGGCCACCGTCGCCCGCTTCCGCCGGGCCGCGGAGGCCGTCGAACGCAACCCGCGCCTGAGCCCGTGGGGCCGGGTGTCGACGCGGATCTACCTCCAGTCGAAGTTCTCGAACCACCTGCTCAAGGTGGCCTTCGTGAAGAAGCATCCGGAGGTCCGCGAGGTGCCCATCGAGGCGCCGCTCGTGATCTTCGGCTGGTACCGGACGGGCACGACGCTCCTCCACAACCTGCTCTCGGCCGATCCGGCCCATCGCTCGCCGCGCACGTGGGAGCTCTCGTTCCCGACGCCCTTCGTCTCGGACCCGCGCCGCGACGAGTCCCTGCGCAAGGCCGCCACCGCGTTCCTGATGCAGGCGAACCGCTTCGTCGTGCCCGAGCAGGCGGCCGCGCACTGGGTCGAGGTCGGCGGTCCCGAGGAGTGCTTCTTCCTCTTCGAGAACTCGGGCGTGTCCACGACGCTCTTCAACACCTACCACGCGCACGACTACGCCTTCTCGCTGCTCGAGGAGGACCTCCGGCCGGTCTACGAGGATCACAAGCTGCAGCTCCAGATCCTCTCGCTCGCGGCGCCGAGGAAGCGCTGGACGCTGAAGTGTCCGTTCCATCTCTGGGCGCTCGACGCCCTGGTCTCGGTCTATCCGGACGCGCTGCTCGTCCAGACCCATCGCGACGTCCGCAAGGCGCTGCCCTCGAACTGCAGCCTGTCCGCGATGACGACGTCGAAGTTCGTCGACCACCTCGACCTCCGCGCGCACGGCGCGTTCTGGGAGGAGTTCTACGAAGTGGGCATGCGTCGCGGCCTCGCGAGCCGCAGGAAGCTCTCGCAGGCGCGCATCGCCGACGTCCGGACCAACGACCTCTCGCGGGAGCCCGTCGAGACGGTGGCGAAGGTCTACGGCACGCTCGGGCTCGACTTCACGAAGGAGGTCGAGGCGGCGGTGCGCGCCGAGTCGCTGCGTCATCCGAAGGACGCGCACGGCGCGCACGTCTACGCGCCCGAGGACTTCGGCCTCTCGCCCGACCGTCTCGCCGAGCGCTTCGCCGACTACCACGCGGAGTTCGGGCTCGCCGAGCCCCGCCGCAAGCCGGCGATGCCGACCGCGGCGGAATGACCCTGCGGCGCGCGCCCCCGGCTCAGTACGCGAAGGGGACGATGCGGTAGCGGACCCGCTCGCAGTACTGCTTCCAGTACTCGCCGTACTTCTGGCTGCACCGGACCTCGTCGCGACGCGCGCGGTCGAAGAGCAGGATGGTCAGGTAGACGACGTAGAAGTACGGCAGCACGAAGGAGCCGCCGGCCGGCAGCGTCCACGCGAGCGAGAGCAGGAGCTCGGGCACGTAGTGGAAGTGGCGGGACACGCCCCAGAACCCCGAGAGCAGGAGGAGGCTCTCGCGGACCTGGCCGTCGCCCGTCTCGTACTTCGCGCGGATCAGCTCCGGCTCGCGGCCCCAGACCTTCGCCTTTCCGTCGGTCGCACGGACCTTCTGCCGCTGCGCGTCCGCCGCGTAGTTCATCCAGATCGAGCCGAGCCCGAGGACGAGCACGAAGGCCGCGTACGCCGTGGGGAGCTCGTAGGGATGCTCGACGAGGAAGAGCCCGACGAGCGTGTAGACGACCGGGAGCCACGCCGTGACGCCCCACGCGATGTAGAAGCCGAAGCGGTCGTGCATGATGTCGAGGGAGTTGAAGTAGCCCGTCTCCCAGACGAAGAACTTGAAGATGTAGACGACCTGCAGGAGCACGGAGATCCACATCGAGTTCGAGACGTGGCCTTCGAGCTCCGCCTGCTTGGCGAGGAACGAGAGCAGGATGATGCTCCAGCCCATCATCGAGATGCGGCAGTTGAACCACTGCTTGAGGCTCGTGCCGAAGAGCGTCGGATGGAGCTCGACGCCCCAGTAGTAGTCCCAGATCGGGTTGCCGCTGCGCGACGCGTCGGTGGACGACGGCGCGAGCACGCCCTTCGCGTAGAGGAAGAGGCAGAAGACGAGCGCGAAGAGCACGAGCGTGACGACGAGCGAGCCGAAGTGATCGTAGACGATCGTCGGCGAGAAGAGGTGGAGCTGGTACGCGGCGAGGTACCAGGCGACGTGCGTCACGACGAAGGCGAGGACGCCGTTGTCCTTGTAGCGGGGGCGGTTGCCCATCGGCGTCACCGGTCCGAGGTGCTCCTTGCCGGGAAGGACGAGGAGCAGGACGAGCTGGAAGAGCGCCCAGACGGCGAAGATGCCGAAGGCCGCGAGCGAGGGCGCGGGGAGGAGGGCGACGAAGCGCTCCGCCGTGATGCCGGTCGCGAACGCGGCGACCGAGCCGTCGAAGTGCACGGTGATCATCCAGAGGATCACCGTCAGCGGGGGGCAGACGAGCAGGAGCACCAGGGGGAAGCCCCAGGTGCGGAACCAGCCCCCGCCCTTGCCCCAGATGCGGGTCTCGGTTCCTTCGGTCTCTCGGGTCTCGGTCATGGCTCCCTCCCCCTCGGCCCGGCGGGCCTCGAACCGATCGAACGGTCATTGACTGATCGATCGGTCAGCCAAACCTAGCAGCCGGGGTCGAGGCCGGCAAATCCGCTATGCTCCGCGCCCCGATGGACGAGACGAAGCCCCCTCGCCGACGCGAGAAGAGCCTGCCCGAGGCCCGCGCCGAGGCGACGAGGAACCAGATCCTCGACGTCGCCGAGCGCCTCTTCGCCGAGAACGGCTTCGCCGGCACCTCGATGCGTGCGCTCGCGGAGGGCGCGTCCACCTCGCAGGCCCTCCTGCACCACCACTTCGGGACGAAGGCGGCGCTCTACGAAGCGGTGAAGCGACGCTACACCGAGCGCTTCCGCGCCATGCAAGAGGCGGAGCTCGGCGAGGGCGCCGTCGACCTCGACGTCGTCGCGAGCACGATCCTCGGCTACTTCCGCTTCCTCCGCGAGCATCCCGAGCTCGCGCGGCTCGCGAGCTGGGCGAAGCTCGAGGGCGACGGGGCCCCGCTCGGAGGCGAGGAGGAGATCTGGCGCAAGCTCGAGTCGTGGACGAGCGAGGCCCAGTCGCGCGGCTTCCTCCGCACCGAGGTCGATCGGAAGCTCTTCCTCGTCATGGGCGCGGCCACCGTCCAGTACTGGTTCGACAACCGCGCGTTCGTCTGCCAGGTGCTCGGCCTCGATCCGGACGATCCCACGCTCGACGAGCGCTACCTCGGGCAGGCGATCGACGTCCTCCTCTTCGGCGCGGCGAAGCGAGGCGCGACGCTCGGCGCCCGGGACGACGCTCCGGGTGCGGGCCCGGCGCCCCGGAAGAAGCGGCGCTCGCCATGACGCCGACGACGTCCGTGTCCCTGCCGAGCCCCGCGGCCCTCGTCTTCGACCTCGACGGAACGCTCGTCGACTCGCACGCGGGCATCGCGGCCTCGGTGCGCCACACGCTCTCGACGTTCGGCTTCCCCGAGCCCGCGCCGGAGGTGTTGCGCGTCGCCCTCTCGATGGGCCTGCGCCCCCTCCTCGCCACGCTGACCGGCGAGACGGAGCCGGCGCGGATCGAGACGTATGCCGAGACCTACCTCGCGCACTACGAGCGCACGATGATCGAGACGTCGCCGCCGCTCCCCGGGGTCCCCGAGATGCTCGAGGGACTCGCGGCCCGCGGGTTGCCCCTCGCGGTGCTCACGAACAAGAGCGAGCGCAACGCCCGTCGCATCGTCGAGGCGCGCTTCGGCCGGGAGCGCTTCCGGACCCTCGTCGGCCTCGTCGCGGGTCGGCCGCAGAAGCCCGATCCCGCCGGCGCCCGCCTCGTCCTCGAGCAGCTCGGGGTGCACGCCGCGTCGAGCTGGCTCGTCGGCGACAGCGTCCTCGACGTCCGCACGGCGAGGAATGCCGCGATGGTCGCCATCGGGGTCACGTGGGGCATCGACGAGAGCCTCCACGACGCGCTCGCCGATGCGGATCGCGTCGCCTCCCGACCGGAGGCCCTCGTGCGTTTCGTCGACGAAGCGCTCGCGCCGGGCGCGGGCTGAGCCGCGTCAGGACGGCTCGTCGTCGCCTCGCGTCCGGAAGCGGACGGGCTCGAAGAGCGGCCGAGGGGATCGCTCGGTCTCCGCGACGTAGATGCGGTCGCGCCCCGAGCGCTTCGCCGCGTAGAGCGCGTCGTCGGCCCGCTTCAGCATCACGTCGACGTCGGGCGAGGCGTCCGAGATCGACGCGACGCCCGCGCTGATCGTGACCCGAAGCTCGCCCACCTCGGTGGCGAACGGAGTCTTCGCGATCGCCGACCGGACGCGCTCGCCGAGCTCGGCGGCGCCGTTGCGCTCCGTCTCCGGGAGCACCATCACGAATTCCTCGCCGCCGTAGCGACCGACGAAGTCGCTTCGCCGCAAGCCCGCCGAGATGCGATGGCCGAGCTCCCGGAGGACCTCGTCCCCGACCGCGTGCCCGTGCGTGTCGTTGATCTTCTTGAAGTGATCGACGTCGAGCAGCAGCACGGAGAGGGGCCGGCCGTAGCGCTTCGCCCGATCGACCTCGCGGTCGAGGCGATCGAAGAGCCCGCGGCGGTTGTACACGCCCGTGAGCCCGTCGGTCTGGGCCTGACGCTCGAGCTCCGCGAAGAGTCGCGCACGCTCGGCCGCCGTGGCGAGCTGCCCCGCGACGGTCACGAGCACGCGCTCGCGCTCCTCGCGGTGCTCGTAGTCGGTGGGGAAGACGGCCTCGAGCAGGGCGATCGTCCGATCGCCGACACGGAGCGGGATGTCCATCGTCCGCGCCGTGATCACCGTGGCGAGCTCGCCCTGGGCCCCGCTCGTCCGCAGCCTCGGCGCGATGCGCACCGAGACGAGACCGAGCGCCTCGCGGACCAGCGGCGCCGCCTGTTCGAGCAGCTCCGCGGCGGACGTGGCCTCGGTTCCGAGCCGCGCGAGGGTGTCGAAGAGCTCGAGCTCGCGGATGCGACGCCGTGCGGCGTCCTCCGCCTGCCTCCGCGCCGTCACGTCCTGCTTGATCGCGACGAAGTGGGTGACCTTCCCGTCCTCGTCGCGGACGGGCGCGATCGTCTGCTCCTCGACGTAGATCGAGCCGTCCTTGCGCCGGTTGACCGTCTCGCCGCGCCAGACCTCCCCGGCGAGCACGCGCGTCCAGAGCGTGCGGTAGAAGGTCTCGTCGTGGTGGCCCGACTTGAGGATCCGCGGCGAGCGCCCGACGACCTCGTCGAGGGTGTAGCCGGTGAGCTCGGTGAACGCGGGATTCACCCAGACGAACGAGCCCTGCGGATCGGTGATCGCGATCCCGTTCGCGGCGGCCTCGACGGCGACGCGCGCGAGCCGCGCGGCCTGCTCGATCGTGCGGTGCAGCGTCACGTCGCGGACGATCGTCAGCACGCACTCGCGTCCCTCGTGCACGACGGGGCTCAGGCTGATCTCGACGGGGAACTCGGTGCCGTCGAGCCGGAGCCCGCGCAGGTTCCGTTGCTGCGCCATCGGTCGCCGCTGGGGCGAGGCGTGGAAGCCCTCGCGGAGGACGGCGTGCCGGCCTCGCCCTCCGACGGGCATCAGATCCTCGATCGGCCTGCCGACGAGCGCGCCGGGCTCGTAGCCGAACATCGAGTCGGCACGACCGTTGGCGTAGAGGATGGCGCCGCTCGTCTCCACGACGAGGAGCGCGTCCGGGAGATGCTCGAGGAACGCCCGCGAATCCACGAAAGGATGTACGGATGCGGTGGGCCGTTCGGCAAGTCCGATTGCGCGGAAGCAGGACGGGCCTAAACTGGCATCTAATCTACCATAAATGGAGGCCGCGTGCCGCTCGTTCGCTATGAGCAAGGGGATCGCCTTTGGATCGAGGGAGAGCTCCTCCACGTCGTCGGCCGGGCGAACAACCGCTGGGGAGGCGACAGCTACCGCGTCGCGCGAACCGATGGGAGCGGCGCGCGGTGGATCACGCCGCGCACCGTCGGTGCACGGGCGCGTGTCCTGGACAAGGAAGGGATCGCGACGCTCGTGCACGCCTTCTACGATCGCGTGCGCGCGGACGAGGTCCTCGGGCCGATCTTCGAAGCGCGCCTTCGCGACCGATGGGAGCCCCATCTCGCGAAGATGGTCTCGTTCTGGTCGTCGGTGATGCTCCGCGAGGGCAGCTTCGACGGCGATCCGCCGGGAACCCATCGCGGGCTCGAGGACGCGCGCCCCGAGCATTTCGAGCGTTGGCTGTCGCTCTTCGACGCGACGACGGACGAGGTCTTCGCGGAGTCCCTCGCCGACGCGCTGAAGCAGCGGGCGCGGGCGATGGCCCGCGGCCTCTCGGGCGCGATGTTCGGCCGTCCCTACGACGATCGGCCGATGCCCCAGGGCTCGACCTGAGGCCTGGCGAGCCCCCGAGGGCGGCGAATGTCCCCGAGCATGGACGGAATCCGCAGGCCCATCCTCCTCTACGTGCAATCCGGACGCGATTGGGCTAGCCTCCGGGTTCTCACGATACGTCACTGGTTCCGGTTCGACGCTTTCTCTGTACGAGACCGCGGCTCGCTCTGAAGACAGACGACGCAGCGTGCGCGAGGCGAGACGATTCGCCGAGCGCGAGCCCCGTTCGAACCCCCGCGGCTTCGTCGGATGGATGGCCCGAGAAGCTGTTCGGATCCCGGAGCCGCGAAAGACACGTGTCATGGGTACTCGCCTCTACGTTGGAAACCTTTCGTTCCAGACCACCCAGGAAACCGTCCAGGCCGCCTTCTCCGAGATCGGAGAGGTCCGTGACGTCCACCTGCCGTCCGATCGCGAGACCGGCCGCCCGCGTGGCTTCGCGTTCGTGACCATGGCGACCGAGCAGGCCGCGCAGGACGCGATCGCGAAGATGGACGGGGCGATCCTCGACGGTCGTCCCCTGCGCGTGAACGAGGCCGAGGAGCGGAAGCCCCGCGGCGGCGGCGGCGGCGGCTTCGGCGGCGGCGGCGGCGGTGGTGGCCGCGGCGGCTTCGGCGGCGGCGGCGGTGGTGGCCGCGGCGGGCGTGACCGCGGCGACCGCGGCGACCGCGGTGACCGCGGCGGCTACGGCGGCGGCGGCGGCGGCGGCCGCGGCGGCTACGGCGGCGGCGGCTACCGCTGACCCCACGAGGGCGAGCGCGTCCCACCGGGGACGCGCTTGCCGCCTCGCGCGGGGATGCTAGCGACGCTCCATGCTCACCCGCGTCGAAACGAGTCTGATCGGCATCCTCCTCCTCGTCCTGATGTTCGGGATGGGGACGACGCTCACGCTCGCCCGCTTCCGCGAAGTGCTGCGGCACCCGAAGGCCTTCCTCATCGGCCTCGCGTCGCAGTTCGTGCTCATGCCGCTCTCGGCGTTCGCCCTGGCGCGAGCGCTCGCGCTCCCCAACGAGGCCGCCATCGGGCTCGTGATCATGGGAGCCTGCCCCGGCGGCACGACGAGCAACCTCTTCGCGCATCTGTCGAAGGCCGACGTGGCGCTCAGCCTGTCGATGACGGCCGCCTCGAAGCTCGTCGGCGTCGTGGCCATGCCCATCGCGCTCTACCTCTTCGCGCGCCCGTTCACGACGGCCGAGGTGCTCATCCCCTACGGCGAGATCGTGAAGACGCTGGTCGTTCTCCTCCTGCCCGTCGGGCTCGGCGTGGGCCTGCGCCACCGCTTCGGCGAAGGCTTCGCCGTGACGGCGGAGAAGGTCGGGAGCGCGGCGGGCATCGCGGTGCTGGTCGCGCTGATCTCGATCTCGGTGAGCCGCAACTCGCACCTTCTCGGGACCATCCCACCGTCGATCTACGCCGCCGCGATCCTCCTCGGGGCCGCCGGGATGCTCTTCGGCGATCTCGCGGGCCGCGCGTTCCGACTCCCCGTCGCGCAGCGGCGCGCCGTCTCGCTCGAGACCGGCATCCAGAACAGCCCGCTCGCGTTCGCGATCGTCGCGCTGAGCTTCGCCGGCGACGTGCAGACGAAGATGCTCGAGGTCCAGCTGCTCTACGCCCTCTTCATCCTGCTCCAGGCGAGTGTCGTGACGGTGGTGTACCGTCGCCTGGGCACGGGCGGAGAGCCCGCCACCGACGTCGAGGTCGCTCCCGCGACCTGAGGAGACGATGCCGTGATCACGCTCTACCAGTTCGAGATCTCGCCCTTCTGCGACAAGGTCCGCCGCGTCCTCCACTGGAAGAAGGTGCCGTACGAGATCGTCGAGGTGCCGCTCACGCGCCTCCCCTTCCTCTCGGACGTCACGCCGACGGGCAAGGTGCCGGCCCTGCGCTTCGAGGATCGCATCGTCGTCGACTCGACCGACATCGTGCGCGAGCTCGAGAAGCGCTTCCCGAGCCCCTCGATCTTCCCCGACGATCCGGTCGACCGCGCGCGCGTCCACGTCCTCGAGGACTGGGCCGACGAGAGCCTGTACTGGTACGAGCTGACG
>JAXLYX010000011.1:0-282553 GCA_046351215.1 Polyangiales bacterium
TCCGTCCTCAGCTCGTGACGCCGCCGACCACGAAGCCGCGCTTGCGGAGCAGCTCCGCCACGCGCGCGGGCTGGTCGCCCTGGATCACGATCACGTGCTCGTCGCCGCGGGCCTCGACCGTGCCGCCCACGGCGAGCGCGCGCTTCAGCTCCTTCGCCAGGGCCTCGACGGCCTCCGCGTCGAGCGGCGAGCTGCTGCCGAAGCCCGTGACGACGACGACGGGCTTGCCGCCGCGGTTCTTCGTCTCGCGGCGCAGGATCACCCGGCCGAGCTTCGTCTTCTTCTCGGGCTCCACGCGCGGCGCATCGGCCGTCGCCGGGACGGGCTCGGGGCCTTCCGGCACGGCGAGCCCCGCGAGCTTCGCGAAAGGGTTGTGCGCGAGCGCCGGCTTCTCTCCCGAGACGTCGAGCCGGGGCCCTTTCTTCGAGGGCCCGCTCATTCGTCCGGCAGGTTCGTGAAGTCGGGCGCGCGCTTCTCGAAGAAGGCGCGGATCGCCTCGTTGTTCTCGGGCGTCCCGATGCGCGCGAAGAGCGTGTCGTTCTCGAGCTTCCGGATGTCCTTGATCGACGGAACGTCGGTGTGGCGGAGCAGGCGCTTCATCGCCTGGATCGCCTTCGGCGGCATCGCGGCGAGCTCGGTCGCCTTCGCGAGCGCGGTGTCGAGCAGGGCGTCCGGCTCGACGACGGCGAGCCCGAGCCCGAGCGCGACCGCCTCGTCCGCCGGCATCCACCGACCGGTGAAGAGGAACTCCGCCGCCTTCTGGTAGCCGAAGATGCGCGGGAGCGTGAGGCTCGAGGCGGCCTCCGGCGTGACGCCGAGCGGGGCGAAGGGGCAGCGGAGCTTCGCGGTCTTCGCGAAGTACACGAGGTCGACGTGGGGCAGCATCGTCATGCCGATGCCCACGGCGAGGCCGTTGACGGCGGCGACGATCGGCTTGTCGCATGCGACGAGCGCGTCGAGCAGCCGCTCGAAGCCGACGGGCGAGCCATCCGTGGGCGCGAGCTTCGACATCTCGGAGAGGTCCTGACCCGCCGAGTACGAATCGCCCGTTCCCGTGAGGAGCAGCACGCGCACGTCGCGCGTCGCGGCGGCCTCGCCGATCGCGTCGGCGAGCTCGTTGTACATCTGGTTGTTGAAGGCGTTCTTCGCCTGCGGACGGTTCATCCGCAGGATGCGGACGAAGCCGCGCGTCTCCTCGATCACGGTCGTGCGGGACATCTTCACCCCATGAGCGGCGCGAGCTGCGCCGAGTCGATGTACTCGTCGAGACGGACGATGCGGCCGTCCCTCACCTTCGCCACCAGGCAGGCCTCCGCTCGGACCGGGACGCCGCTCGGCGCGATCCCGACGAGGGCGTGCTGCTGGACGAACCCTTCCGGTGTCGGCAGGACCCGGACGTTCTCGTAACGAAGCTCCTTCACCTTCGAGACGAGGAAACGCACGACCTTCACGGCCTGGGCCTTGCCGAGCTCCTTTCCGTCGAAATTCCGCCAGACGACGAAGTCGTCGGCGTAGACCTCGGCCACGCCGTCCGCGTCGCCCGCGAGGAGTCGATCGGTCAGTCGTGCGGCGACGGCGACGTGGGGATGGGTCTCGGACATGCCTGCCTCCGAATGCGGCAGGGAGTGAACCGTGCCAACTTGGCCGGGTCAAGGCAGAGCGAGCCGCATGCGCCTCTTCGACCACGTCGCCGATCCTTCGGCCGTCGCCCTCGACGACGGGACCCGGAGCCGTTCCTTCGCCGAGCTCGAGTCCCGGCTGCCGCGTCTCGTCTCGGTGCTCCGCAAGCTCGGTCTCGAGGCCGGGGATCACGCGGCCCTCTACCTCCACAACGAGGTCGCCTTCGCCGAGCTCGTGCTCGCCGCGATCGCGGCCGGCGTCTGGCTCACCCCGATCAACTGGCATCTCGCCGAGGAGGAGATCGCCTACGTGCTCGACGACTCGGGCGCGAAGCTCCTCGTCGTCGGCGACGGGACGCGCGATCGGATCCCGTCGGGCAACCGCGCGCGGGTCCTCGACGTCGTCGAGCTCGAGGCGCTCGTGCGCTCGGAGCCCGAGGGCGAGCTCGACGGGGGCGCCGTGCCCGGCGCCACGATGATCTACACGAGCGGCACGAGTGGCCGGCCGAAGGGCGTGAAGCGACGGAAGGCGCCGACGCTCGAGGCCGCGATCGCGAGCCATCGCGCGGGCGGGAAGGCCTTCGGGCTCGACGGGAGCGGCCCGCACCTGCTCACCGGCCCGATGTACCACGCGGCACCGCTGCTCTTCGCGATCTACGACCTCCTGAACGGAGCGCCGCTCCATCTCATGCCGCGTTGGGACGAGCGGGCCGCCTTGCAGGCGATCGCTGCGCATCGGATCCGGCACGCGCACTTCGTGCCGACGATGTTCGTGCGTCTGCTCCGACTCCCGGAAGAGGAGCGCCGCGCGGCCGACGTGTCCTCGCTCGCGCTCGTGCTCCACGGGGCGGCGCCGATCGCGCTCGACGTGAAGCGCGCGATGATCGCGTGGTGGGGACCCGTGCTCACGGAGTACTGGGGCGCGACGGAGGGCGGTATCTACACCCTGGTCTCGAGCACCGAATGGCTCGAGCGCCCCGGCACGGTCGGTCGCGGCGTGCCGACGTTCGAGGTCTTCGCGATCGACGAGGCGGGAGCGAAGCTGCCCCCGAACGAGATCGGGACGCTCTGCTGTCGCCATCGCCAGTTCCCCGACGCCTTCGAATACCATCGCGATCCGGAGAAGACGGCGAGGAGCTTTCCCGTGCCCGGCGTCTTCACCGTGGGCGATCTCGGGCACGTCGACGAGGACGGCTACGTCTACCTCTCCGATCGCCGCTCGAACCTGATCCTCTCGGGAGGCGTGAACATCTACCCGGCCGAGGTCGAGCGCGTGCTCTCGGCGCATCCCGCCGTCGCGGACGTCGCGGTCTTCGGCATGCCGGATGCGGAGTGGGGCGAGACGGTGATGGCCGTCGTCGAGCTCGTGCCGGAGCACCAGGCCTCCGCGGCGCTCGAGGCCGAGCTCGTCGCGTTCGCGCGCGGCTCGCTCGCCGGCTTCAAGGTGCCGCGCCGGATCGCCTTCGAGGAACGCCTGCCGCGCACGACGGCAGGGAAGCTCTACGTGCGGGAGCTCCGCGACCGGTACCGGAAGGAGGCGTCGTGATCCACGAGGGCATGGAGCCGATCCCCGACGCGCTCGCGCGCCTCGGTCTCGAGAAGACGGTCACGGTGCTCGCGGTGAGGAGCGGCTATCCGGCGCCGAAGTACGTCCAGCCGGTCCTCGTTCGGCGCGACGGACGCACCTGCCTCTTCGAGACGAGCGCCGGCAACGACGAGAGCGTGCGCGAGACCGAAGCGGCGCTCGCGGCCGTCGGCGTGTCCCGCCTCGATGCGATCCTCTGCACGCACACGCACGGCGATCACGCGGGCGCCGCCGAATTCCTCTCCCGGCTCGGTCGCGAGCAGGGCGGACGCGCGCCGGTCTACCTGCACTCGTCGGGCCATCGGCTGATCACGAGCCCCGCGCTCGCCTTCCTCGACGAGAGCTTCGACATCATGGTCGTACGCTCGCATCGGTCGACGACGCGCTTCGACGAGCTCTACGGCGAGGACCTCTTGCCGAAGCAGCTCCGGACGCCGTGGCTCGACCGGTACCGGCGCATCCCGCGGAGCGCCCTCCGCTTCGTCGACCGCGGCGCGCTTCCCGCGGGCATCCTCGCGCTCCACGTCCCGGGCCACGCCTCCGACTGCGTCGTCTACCTCGACGAGGCGACGGGCGTCGCGGTGCCGGGGGACACGATCCTCACCGGCGGCGTGCCCGGGGACACGTCGTCCTATCGCTTCGTCGTGCCGCCGCTGACGGTGATCGACTCCAAGTACTCGCGCGCCGTCGAGGCGTACCTGGTCTCCCTCGGCCGGCTCCGCCGCTTCTTCGAGACCCACGACGTGCGCGTGATCGTGCCCCCGCACGGGCGTCTCGCGGTCGTCGAGCCGCTCGCGTGGTGGCGGGGCGTGGTCGAGTACTTCGAGGCGATCTACGAGGGCTTCGTGACGAAGGTGCTCGACGATCCGGGGCTCGCGAGCGACTTCGCGATCGTCGACGTCGGCGCGCGCATCGAGCATCCGCGTGCGGAGCCGATGTCGACGAGCAGCCATCTCTACGGCCTCGCCTGCCTCCTCGTCGAGGAGGGCGTGCTCGACGCCGTCGAGGATCCGCGCACGCGGAGGATCCGCTTCCGGCGCGTCGGAGACCCCGCGCCCGACTTCGTGCGCTCGATCGTCGAGGAGGATCGGTCTCCGCTCGCCGTGCTGCGCGGGACGGACCTCAGCTGAACGGGAACGGCTTGCGCATGCGGACGATCAGGGCGATCGGCACCAGCTTGTAGGGCAGGTTGAACGCCAGGAAGTCGAGCGGATGGGGCGTCCGGAGCGTGCCGAAGAATTCCTCGCCGAGGATGATCGCCATGCCGAACGTCAGCGCCGAGCCGTACATGATCGCCGGGATCCGGATCCAGTTCTTCCCCTTCGCGAAGGCGTAGGAGAGCACGACGTAGAAGGGGCCCCACACGAAGGCCGAGGCGATCATCAGCACCCGGAACCACGCGGGGTTCGCGGCGAGCAGGGGATCCATGTAGACGTAGTGGTCCGCGAGCATGCGCGCCGGCCAGTACCCGGAATCGTGCTCGAGCGGGATCCCGAGCGCGACCGTCGCGTCCCACATGAACGAGGTGGAGGCGAAGGTGGCGAAGACGAGCACGAAGAACCAATCCGACTTCCGCTCGGACAGGGGCTTCGAGGGCGGGTTCGGCATCACGTAGCTGGGCGCGGTCATGAGGAGCGGTGTTATAACCGACTTCCCTCGGAGGCCGGATGAAGGTCGCAGTCACGGGTGGCGGTGGGAGGCTCGGGAACGCGCTCGTGCGGGCGCTCCTCGCCAAGGGGCACGAGGTCCGGGTCCTCGAGATGTCGGATGGCTGCCCACCTTCGCTCGAGGGGCTCGAGGTCGAGCTCGTGCACGGGACGGTGCTCGATGCCGGCGCCGTGAAGCGCCTCGTCGACGGCGCCGACCGGGTCTTCCACCTCGCCGCGAAGGTCGATCTCGACCGCGATCGGGACGGCTCGATCCGGGCGGTCAACGTCGAGGGCACCCGCCTCGTGGCCGAGGCCTGCCTCGTCCGGAGCCTCCGTCTCGTTCATTGCTCCTCCCACCATGCGCTCGTCCGCGAGCCGCTCGACCAGCCGCTCGACGAGTCGCGGCCGCTCGCCCTCGACGAGCCCTGCGACTACCACCGCGCCAAGGCCGAGGCCGAGAAGCTGGTCCACGACCTCGTCCGCGACGAGGGTCTCGACGCGGTGATCGCGAGCCCGGGCTCGCTCGTCGGACCGCTCGACTTCGAGCCCTCGATGATCGGTCGCGCGCTGATCGACCTCCATCACCGACGGCTGCCCGCGTTGATGGAGGTGGTCAGCGACTACGTCGACGTCCGGGACGTCGCCGAGGGCCTCTGGGCGGCCGCGGAGAAGGGGCGCGCGGGAGAGCGTTACCTCCTGACCGGGGAGGTCCACGACATGCGGTCGTTCACCAAGGTCTTCTCCGAGCTCACGGGGGTCCCCGTCCCCCGCCTCGTCCTGCCGCTCTGGGTGGGCTGGGCGAGCCTCCCGCTGTCGCTGGCGAAGGCCCGGCTCACGGGCACGAAGCCGCTCTTCACGCCGGGCGTCCTGCGCGCCAGCGTGTCGAATCGGATCGTCTCGCATGCGAAGGCGGAGAGGGAGCTCGGCTTCCGCCCTCGGCCCCTCGCCGAGTCGCTCCGCGATGCGCTCGCGTTCTACCGGGAGCGCGGCTGGCTCGACGACCGTCCTTCCTCCTGAACGCCTCGTGCGGACCGCCGGCGACGTGCGACCCCTCGTGGGGCCGTGGTAGAACGCAGTCGATGTCGACCCGCCTCACGCGCACCGAGGATCTCGCGAAGGTGATCGATCGTGTCGTCGAGAGCTACGACGGCCCGATGGAGATCAACAACCTCCGCAGTGTCGCCCTCCCGAACAAGCGGGCGGTCTGCGAGGCGCTCCGTCATCTCCGCCCCGTGCTCCTGCTCGGCTTCTACAGCACGCGCGACCTCTCGCCCTCGAACCTCCGAGAGGCGATCGCGGAGCACCTCGGTCCGGCCGAGGAGATCCTCGTCGAGCAGATCAAGCGCGCCCTCGCGTACGACGTCGAGGTCGGCCGGCGCCCTCCCTGCCCACCGGGGTTCTGCGAGGACGTGGTCCTCCGCTTCTTCGACAAGCTGCCCGAGCTTCGTCGGCTCGTGAACTCCGACGTTCTCGCCGCCTACCACGGCGATCCGGCGGCGAAGAGCCTCGAAGAGGTCGTCTTCAGCTACCCGAGCGTCCAGGCCATGACCGCGTATCGCCTCGCGCACGAGCTCTGGAAGCTCGGCGTGCCGATGATCCCGCGCATCTGGACCGAGTACGCCCATTCCGAGACCGGCATCGACATCCATCCGGGCGCGACGATCGGCGAGGCCTTCTTCGTCGACCACGGCACGGGGGTCGTCATCGGCGAGACGGCGCACCTCGGCGCGCACGTGAAGCTCTACCAGCACGTCACGCTCGGAGCGCTCAGCATCCCCGAGGGCGAGGTCGAGAAGGCCCGCGCGACGAAGCGGCATCCGACGCTCGAGGACGGGGTCACGGTCTACGCCGGGGCGACGATCCTCGGCGGGGACACCGTGATCGGAGCGGGCTCCGTCGTCGGCGCGAACGTCTGGCTGACGCGTTCCGTGCCGCCGGGCTCCAAGATCTTCGGCGGCCCGAAGGGTTGAGCTTGCTCGTCCAGGTGAAGGCCGGGCCCTACACGGTGCAGGGCGTCTCGCTCGGCGGGGTCTACACGTCCCTCGCCGTGCCGGAGCTCGGCGTCGTCCTCGACGCCGGAATCCCGATCCGGCGCTTCGCCGGCTACGACCACGTCTTCCTCAGCCATGCCCATGCCGATCACGTCGGCGGCCTCGGCGGGCTGCTCGGGATCCGCGGGCTCGTCGGCAAGCCGCGGCCGAAGGTCTATCTGCCGGCCGCGATCGCGGAGACCCTGACCGAGGTCCTCGAGGGCCTGACGAAGCTGCAGCGCTACGACCTCTCCGTGGAGCTCGTGCCGCTCGAGCCGGGAGACGTGGCGGAGGTGGGCAAGGGCCTCTTCGTCCGGGCCTTCAAGACTCATCACCCCGTGCCCTCGCTCGGCTACCAGTTCTTCCGGCGCATCCAGAAGCTGCGGCCCGAGTTCGTCGGTCTGCCCGGCGACGAGATCGGGAGGCGTCGCAAGCGCGGCGAAGACCTCTTCGACGAGCTCGAGCAGCTCGAGCTCGCCTACGCGACCGACACGCTCGCGCGCGTCCTCGAGACGAGCCCCTCCGTGCTCGACAGCCGGGTCCTCGTGCTCGAGTGCACGTTCCTCGACGGCCGGAAGTCGAGGGACGCCGCGCGGCAGGGCTGCCACGTCCACCTCGACGATCTCCTCGAGGCGGCGCCGCCGTTCCGCAACGAGCACCTCGTGCTCATGCACTTCAGCCAGCTCTACGCGCCCGACGAGGTCCATCGGATCCTCGACGAGCGGCTCCCCCCCGAGCTCCGGGCGATCGTCCGGCCGCTCGCCCCGAAGGGGCGGCACTGGCCGTACTGACGCACGGCTCTCCCCCCGGAGAGCTCAGCTCGCGAGCTTGGACTTCACCTTCTCGTACACCGAGTTCAGGTGGATGATGTCCTTGAGCTCGGCCTCGGGGATCTCGAGCTTGTAGGTGCGCTCGACCTCCGCGACGATCTCGATGGCCATCATGCTGTCGATGCCGAGGTCCTTGAACGGCACGTCGTCCGGGACCTCGTCGACCTCGGCCACTTCCGAGATGATGTTGCGCAGCTCTTCTTTCAGCTTGTCCGACATCGTCCTGCTCCGAATCGTGGCGACGTAGCACGTTTCGCGGGCTCACGGAAAGCCCGTCCGCGCGTCACGGGTGCTCGGCGAGCTCCCCGCTCTCGAACATCGCCTTCGAACGGCGGCGCTGGGCCTTGCCGCTCGACGTCTTGGGCAGCGCGCCGACCGGGACCAGGGCGACGTGCGACGGGGTCAGGGCGAACTCCTCGACCACCTTCGCGGGAATCGCCTCGCGCAGGGCGGGGGCGTCCTGCGAGCCGCACTCGGCCGCGATGACGAGCTCCTCCGTGCCGTCCTTCATCACCGAGAAGGCGACCACGTTGCCGCGTCGCACGCCCTCGATGTCGCCGACGACCCACTCGATGTCCTGCGGGTAGTGGTTGGCGCCGCGGATGATGATCAGATCCTTCACGCGACCGCAGATGAAGAGCTCGCCCTCCGCGAGGTAGCCGAGGTCGCCGGTGTAGAGCCAGCCCTCCTTGAAGCACTCGCGCGTGGCTTCCTCGTTCTCGAAGTAGCCCGCGGTCACGCTCGGACCCTTCGTGACCACCTGACCGACGCGGCGCTCCCCGAGCGGCTTGCCGTCCTCGTCGACGACCGCGAGCTCGTGGCCCGGGAAGGGACGGCCGCAGCCGACGATCTCGAGCACGGTCTTCGTGCCGGCGCCCGCCGGCGTCGCACGACCCTCGCGCATCGCGTCGGCGTCGACGCGATCGACGAGCATCGGCGTGCCGCGCGGATGGAAGGTGATCGCGAGCGTGCTCTCGGCCATGCCGTAGCTCGGCAGGAGCGCGGTGGCCTGGAAGCCCGCGGGGGCGAACTTCACCGCGAAGTCGTGGAGCGTCTGCGCGCGGATCGGCTCGGCGCCGCAGCCCGCGACGCGGAGCGACGAGAGGTCGAGCGATGCGAGGTCCTTGTCCTTCACGCGCTTCGTGACGAGCTGGTACGCGAAGTTCGGCGCGTACGTGATCGTGCCGCGGTACTTCGTGATCGTCTCGAGCCAGAGGCCGGGGCTGCGCGCGAAGCTCTCGGTCGGCAGGATCACGACGGGGATGTCGCAGACCACGGTGCCGAGGATGAAGCCGATGAGCCCCATGTCGTGGAAGAGCGGGAGCCAGCTCACGCCGACGTCCTGGTCGTTCCGGTCGAGACCGGCGGGGCCGAGGAAGGCCCGCGCGTTCGCGACGAGGTTCCGGTGCGTGACCATCACGCCCTTCGGCTTGCTCGTGCTCCCCGAGGTGAACTGGAGGAAGCAGAGGTCGTCCGGCGTGAGGGTCGGACGCGCGAAGTCCGGCGCCTCGCTCTCGAAGGCGTGCTCGACGGTGACGATGCGCTCGAGGCCGGCGACGCGCTCGCGCACGAGCTCGACGACCTCGCGGTTGCCGTCCATGCAGAGGACGACGCGCGAGCGAGCGGTCTCGAGGATGTGCGCGAGCGTCTCGACGTAGCCCTCGACGTTCTTGAAGCTCGCCCGCGGGAAGATCGGCACGGGCACGATGCCGGCGACCGAGGCCGCGAAGAACGTGAGGACGAATTCGTGCGGCTCCGGGATCACGAGGGCCAGGCGATCGCCCTTGCCGAGACCCATCGCCACCAGGTGACGTGCCCGCCGGTACGCTTCGGCCTCGAGGGCCTCGTAGGGGTAGTAGCGCTCTTGGCGGTCGCGGCCGATGAACCGGAAGCCCCGATCCTCCCCTCGGGGGAGGGCGGCGAGGGCGGAGACCAGGGTCGTCGAGGGGTCGGCGGTCATGGTGGGCGCGTTATGAGGGGGGGGTGGACGGCGTGTCAAGTCCGCGAACTCACAAGAAAACAGGCCACGCGGTCGGTAATTCGCCGATAGGGCGGCAACACGGGACTTGACCTCGGGTGCGGAAACAGGCGAACTCTTGCGCCCATGAAGACTGCCGTGTCCCGAGCCCTTCGCTGTGCGGAGGTACTCCTCGTCTCGTGTCTTCTCGCCCTGGTCGCCGGCACGCCGAGCGCCCGCGCCGAGAGTGGCCGATTGAACCTCCACGTCGAGCTCGGTGCCGGTGCGCCCGTCGCGAGCTACCTCGCCCCGCCAGGTCACAACGACCACACCTCGATGTGGGGCATCGCCGGTTTCATCGGCCTCGACTACGAGATCGCCGGTCCCTTCGCGCTCGAGCTCATCGGCGGCGGCGGTCGGTTCTTCGAGACGATCACCTACAACCCCGACACCATGTCGAACAACCCGTCGGGCGTGACGATGGGTCTCGTCGGCCTCGGCGGTCGGCTCCGCCTCCTGAACGACCAGCGTGGCTACCACAACGAGGAAGGCGGCAACCGCCGCGGCAACCTCTGGATCGACGGCCACCTCGACTTCATGAAGTTCGCGAGCAACCAGTTCGGTCTGGACGGCGCGATCGGCTACGAGTGGTCGGTCGCCCGCCCCGTGCAGATCGGCGTCTTCCTCCGCGGCCTCATCGCCTTCAACGGCCAGGGCCGCTCGTGGGTGCCCGACGACAACCAGTACAACGCCGCGCTCTTCCTCGGCGTGAACGGCTCGTTCGAGCTCATCCAGCACGAGCGCGCCGAGCCCGTGCACGAGGAGCCGCCCCTGGTCCCGACGCCGACCGACAACGACGGCGACGGCATCCTCAACGAGGTCGACCAGTGCCCCGAGGTCCCCGAGGACCGCGACAACTACCAGGACGAGGACGGCTGCCCGGATCCGGACAACGACTCGGATCGCGTGCTCGACGTCGACGATCGCTGCCCGATGGAGCCCGAGGACCTCGACGGCTACGAGGACCAGGACGGCTGCCCCGAGCTCGACAACGACGGTGACGGCGTCGTCGACCTCGAGGATCGCTGCCCGCTCCAGGCCGGCGTGATCGAGAACCGTGGCTGCCCCGACACCGATCGCGACAGCGACACCGTGCCCGACCGTGCGGACAACTGCCCGGACGAGCCCGGCCCGCCCGAGAACCACGGCTGCGCGCAGCAGCAGCTGGTCGTCATCCAGGGTGACCGCCTCGAGATCCTCGAGAAGGTCTACTTCCGGACCAACAGCCACATCATCGATCGCCGCTCGAACGCGCTCCTCGACAACGTGGCGGCCGTCCTGAACGCGCACCCCGAGATCCAGATGATCCGGATCGAGGGCCACACCGACTCGCGCGGCAACGCGCAGCGCAACCTCGCTCTCTCGCAGCGTCGTGCGAACTCGGTCATGCAGTACCTCATCCGCCGCGGTCGCGTGGCCCGTACGCGCCTCACGGCGCAGGGCTTCGGTCCGAACCAGCCGATCTACCCGAACGCGACGACCGAGGCCGAGTACGAGGCCAACCGCCGCGTCGAGTTCCGGATCGTGAACAACCAGTGAGGCCGCGGGCTCCGTGAGGGGCCCCCTCTCGACGAAGGGCTCCGGGCATCCCCGGGGCCCTTCGCCGTTGTGCGCCCAGCATGGGCGCGACCTTGCGGGTGCAAGTCCCGCCGAGAGGAGACCATCCCGATCGAAGCGAACCGCAACTGCGGAAGGGCGACCGACCGTGGGGAGGAAGCGGGGAGCGAAACCGCGGGCCGATGGACAAGAACCCGATACGAGGCGGCGCCGAGCGGGGCGAGCGGGCAACGAACCGCGAAGCTCCGATGGTCTAGGCTCTGGCGACGTAGATCGGGCGGTCGTGCGGGGAAGGGTCGCGTTCTTACCTGGGGAGATCTCGCTTCGGGCCTGAAAGGGCCACGCGAAAGCGGAGCGAGAAGTCAGCCGAGACCGTAGTAGTCACGAGCGATCGAGACGAAGGGTCGAACGGAGAGGAGAGCGAAACGAGCGTGCGTCTCGGAGGCAAACGGCCGCAGATGACGAGGCAACTCGAGCTCCCGTGGAGAGACAGGGGCGAAACCCCGACGGCTCCACGGAGCGCGGAAGCGCGGACGGCGACGCACGGAAACGAGCGCTCGGGAGCGAGCGACCTGATGGAATGCGTGTGCGAACGCGCGAACCTGAAGGCCGCGCTGAAACGGGTGAGGAAGAACAAGGGCAGCGCCGGCATCGACGGGATGACGGTGGATGAGCTGCCGGAGCACCTGAAGACGCACTGGCCCGCGCTCCGCGAGCAACTGCTCGCGGGCACGTACCAGCCGTCGCCGGTGCGAAGGCACGCGATCCCGAAGAGCGGCGGTGGGGTACGAGAGCTCGGCATCCCGACCGTCGTCGATCGGTTCATCCAACAAGCCATCCTGCAGGTGCTCGGACCTCGGTTCGACCCGACCTTCTCGCAGCACAGCTACGGCTTCCGACCCGGACGAAGCGCCCACGACGCGGTCGTGCAAGCGCAGCGGTACGTGAACGAAGGCCGTCGCTTCGTGGTGGACGTGGATCTGGAGAAGTTCTTCGACCGCGTGAACCACGACGTGTTGATGGGAAGGCTTGCGAGGCGGATCGAGGACAAGAGGCTGCTCGGGTTGATTCGCCGCTATCTCGAAGCCGGGATGATGGCGAACGGGGTCGTGATGGAGCGACGCGAGGGGACGCCGCAAGGCGGACCGCTCTCGCCGCTGCTCGCGAACGTGCTCTTGGACGAGGTCGACAAGGAGCTCGAGAAACGCGGACACGCGTTCGTGCGGTACGCCGACGACTGCAACGTGTACGTGCGGTCGCGACGCGCGGGCGAACGCGTGATGGGGCTGCTGCGGCGGCTCTACGCGAACCTCCGACTCCGAGTGAACGAAGCCAAGAGCGCGGTGGACCGGCCGCAGAACCGAAAGCTGCTCGGGTACTCCTTCTGGAGCGCGCGAGGGGGCGAGGTGAAGCGGCGGGTCGCGCCCAAGGCCCTGACGGCGATGAAGGATCGCGTGCGGGAGATCACGCGCCGGACCCGGAGCCAGAGCATCGAACGAGTCGCGCAGGACCTACGGTCGTACCTGACGGGATGGAAGAGCTACTTCCGCCTCGCCGATACCCCCAAGATCTTCCGCGAGCTCGACAAGTGGATCCGGCACCGGATACGGGCGTTGCACCTCAAGCACTGGCGCCACGGTCCGACGATCTACCGCGAGCTGCGGGCCCGGGGGCTCTCCGAGCTCGGAGCCACGCGGGTCGCCAGCAACCGGCGTCGCTGGTGGAAGAACTCCGCCCAGCTCATCCACGTCGCCTTCCCCACCCGCTACTTCGACCAGCTCGGGATCCCGAGGCTGGCCGAGTAACCTCAACTCTCCGAACCGCCGGATGCGGACCCGCATGTCCGGTGGTGTGGCAGGGGTCCCGGGGGATTTCCCCGGGCCCCTATGCCGATCCGTCGTCGGGCAGGCCGACTTCCTCGCACGCGCCACAAACCGGCCGATCGGCTCGGAAAGCGACGTGGTCTCTGCCTTGCCACGCAGGGTGGAGGCATCTATTAACCCGCGCGATGTCACGAGTCTTCGTCACGGGTGTCGGGGTCGTGAGCCCGCTCGGTCACGGGTTCGACACGTACTGGCGCGCGCTCGTCGACGGACGGGACGCGGCCGCGGAGGTCGCGGGCTTCGACACCGCCGGCCTCGATCGCACGCGCGCCTGCGAGGTGCGCGATTTCCGGCCGCACGATCACCTCTCGGCCGCCGAGGCCGAGCGCAGCGGTCGCTGCTCGCAGTTCGCGCTCGCCGCGGCCCGCATGGCCGTGGCGCACGCGGGGCTCTCGCCCGAAGCCCTCGCGGGGCCCCGCACCTCGGTCGTCCTCGGGACGACCATGGGCGAGGCCAACCTCCTCGGTCGGCTCGAGAACGCGTGGATCCACCGCGGCCTCGACGCCGTCGAGAAGAACGCGATCGCGAGCTACGGCACGACGCTCCTGCCGATCCACGTCGCGCGCGCGTTCGGTGCGCGCGGCCTCGTCCATGCGCTCCCGGCCGCCTGCGCCGCGGGCAACTACGCGATCGGCTTCGCCTCCGATCTCATCCGGACGGGACGCGCGGACGTCGTGATCTCGGGTGCGACCGAGGTGATCGAGAAGCTCCAGTACGCGGGCTTCGTCCGGCTCGGTGCGATGGCGCCCGAGAAGGTGCAGCCCTTCGACCTGAACCGTCGCGGGCTCCTCGTCGGCGAAGGCGCCGGAGTCCTCGTGCTCGAGTCCGAGGCGAGCCTCGTGCGGCGCGGAGCGACGCCCCTCGCCGAGGTCGGCGGCTACGGCCTCGCCTGCGACGCCTACCACATCACGCGGCCCCATCCCGAGGGCGCGGGGAGCCTCCACGTGCTGCGCGAGGCGATCGTCCGCAGCGGGCTCGAGCCGAGCCAGGTCGATCACGTGAACGCCCACGGTACGGCGACGCCAGCGAACGATCAGGTCGAGGCGATGGTGCTGAACCAGCTCTTCGGAACGCACCGGCCGAGCGTCACGAGCGTGAAGAGCATGATCGGGCACTGCATGGGCGCCGCCAGCGCGCTCGAGGCAGCAGCCTGCATCGGCACCATCCTCCACGGGATCCAGCCGCCGACGATCCACTACGAGACGCCGGATCCCGCCTGCGATCTCGACGTGGTCGCGAACGCGCCCCGTCGGGCGAAGTCGGACGTCGTGCTGAACAACAGCCTCGCGTTCGGCGGCTACGACGCGGCCGTGATCTTCGCGAAGCCGGGCGTGCTCCCGCCGCCTTCCGAGGTGCAGGCATGAAGCCGCTCGCGATCACCGGGCTCGGCTCGGTCGGACCCCACGGCACCGGACGTGCCTCGTTCGAAGCCGCGCTGCGCGATCCCGAGGCCGCGCGCGAGCGGGCGTTCGCGAGCGCCCCGACGGTCGTCCCGGTCGAGTCGGCCGTGGGCCTCCGCCTCGCCGAGGCCGCCTCCTTCGATCCGTCCGAGCACCTCGGCGCGAAGGGCCATCGCAATTTCGATCGTCTCACGAAGATGATGATCGTCGCGGCGAAGGTCGCGCTCGAGGACGCCGGTCTCAAGAAGGACGGTGCGTTCGTCGCGCTCGGGCCCGAGGTCGTGGGCGTCTGCTCGGCGACCGCGTACGGCTCGCTCGACGAGATCACCGAGCTGAACCGCGTCGCCGAGCTCGAGCATCCCCGGTACCTCAATCCCACGCGCTTCCCGAACACGGTGATCAACGCGCCGGCCGGCTACGTGAGCATCTGGGAGGACCTCCGCGCGCCCAACACCACGCTGGTCGACGGCAACGCGGGCTCGCTCGACGCCGTCCTCCATGCCTCGATCCACCTCGCGAGCGGCCGCGCGAAGGCCTTCGTCGTCGGAGGCGGCGAGGTCCTCTCGGAGCCGCTCTGTCTGGGCCTTCGACTCGCGGGCTGCGCCGAGGGAGAGCTCGCGATCGGCGAGGGCGCGGCCTATGCGGTGATCGAGCCGCTCGACGCGGCTCGGGCACGGGGAGCGGCTCCGCTCGCCCGCGTGCTCGGCTACGGGTCGGCCTTCGAGGCGCCGGACGACGAGGTCGCGCTCGTGCTCGGCTCGGCCACCGCGGTCGAGCGCGCGGTCCGCGACGCGCTCGCCGATGCCGGGCTCTCGGCCGAGGCGGTCGAGGGGGTCGTCTCCGCCGCGAGCGGTCGCGCGATCTTCGACGAGGCCGAGCGCGAGGGGCTCGCCCGCGTCCTCGGCCGCGACGTGCCGACGTTCGAGCCGAAGCGCTTCGTCGGCGAGACCTTCGGCGCGTCGGGCGCGTTCGGTCTCGCCTCGGCGGTCGGCTGGGTCCGCGGCCTCGTCGAGGGCGCATCCGCCCCGAAGGTCGCCCTCGTCCTCGCCGTGGGGCTCTACGGCAACGTCAGTGCGGTGGTGGTGGCTGCCGCTTGAGGCCGCCTTCCGGGAGACATCGATGGATTGGTTGAACGAGAAGGCGAAGATCGAGCTCCAGCGCATCCGCGAGGCCCAGGAGAAGCAGGTCTATCCCTACTTCAAGCCCTTCGAGGTCGGCGGGCTGCACACGACCATCGGCGGCCAGCCGATCGTCAATTTCAGCTCCAACGACTACCTCGGCCTGACGAACCATCCGAAGGTGAAGGAGGCCGCGAAGCTCGCGGTCGACAAGTTCGCCTGCGGTCTCTCGTCCTCGCGCGTGCAGGCGACGACGACGATGCACGTCGAGCTCGAGGAGCGCCTCGCGAGCTGGTTCGGCTTCGAGAGCTGCCTGCTCTTCACGACCGGCTACCAGGCGATGGTCGGGACGATCATGGCGTTCGCCGACAAGGACACGACGCTCGTCCTCGACAACCTCTCGCACGCCTGCATCCTCGACGGGACCTTCCTCTCCGCCGGCACCCCCGGGCGTCAGCCCGAGGTCCGCTTCTTCAACCACAACAGCGCCAAGTCGCTCGACCGCGTGCTGCGCACCCGCGAGCGGAAGAACGCGATGGTCCTCTTCGAGGGCATCTACTCGCTCGACGGAGACGAGGCGAACATCCAGGAGATGGTGGCGGTCGCGGAGAAGCACGAGAACACCGTGCTCGTCTGCGACGACGCCCACGGCACCGGCACGCTCGGCCGGGGCGGCCGCGGCATCCTCGAGAAGTACTCGCTCTACGGCAAGGTCCCCGTCGTCGTCAGCACCTTCTCGAAGAGCTTCGGCGGCATCGGCGGCATCCTCCTCGGGACGAAGGACGTCGTCGATCACGTGAAGCACACGGCGCGCTCCTTCCTCTTCAGCGCGACGCTGCCGGCGCCGATCGTCGCGGCGGCCTCGACCATCCTCGACATGCTCGAGGCGGACGGCGAGGGCCTCGTCGCCGAGCTGCACGAGAAGGCCGCGTACATGCGGAAGAACCTCCTCGACATCGGCTTCGACCTCGGCGACTCGAACACCCACATCATGCCCGTGATGTGCAAGGACGAGCGGAAGGCGCTCTTCATGCACATCGCCCTGCTCGAGAGCGGCGTGATGATGGTGCCGATCACGTATCCGGGCGTGAAGAAGGGCGAGGAGCGCCTGCGCGTGAACATCACGCGCGGCCACTCCTACGAGGACATGGACAAGGCGCTCGAGCTCCTCAAGACCTACGGCGAAGCCTTCTTCGTGCTCTCCGGCGAAGAGCTCGCGCCGATGGAGGACTGACGCCCGCGTGGCGTCGGGGGCCGCCGTGGACGAGGTCTTCGACTACGTGATCGCGGGCGGCGGAGCGGCGGGCGTCGTGCTCGCCTCCCGCCTCTCCGAGGATCCGCACGTCCGTGTCGCGCTCGTCGAGGCCGGCGGCCCGATCGAAGGCGATCTCGTCCGCGCCCCCGCGCTCTATCCGCTCCTCGCGGGCACCGCGTTCGACTGGGGCTACGCCACCGAGCCGCAGGCGGGCCTCGACGGCAGGCGCATCCCCTATCCGCGAGGCCGCGGTCTCGGAGGCTCCGCCTCGATCAACGCGCTCCTCTGGGTCCGCGGGCATCGCTCCGACTGGGACGGCTACCGTGATGCCGGCTGCGAGGGATGGGGCTGGGACGATGTCTTCCCGTGCTTCCTCCGCGCCGAGGACCGCGAGGGCCGAGAGGTCCGCCGTCACGCCGAGGGCGGCTCCGTCCGCATCGAACGCCCGCGCGCGGCGACGCCCCTCGAGCGAGCGTTCGTCGAGGCCTCGGCGCGCCTCGGGCGCGTGCCCGCCTGGGCCGATCTGAACCGCCCCGAGCAGGCGGGCGCCGGGCTCCACGACCTCACGCAGCGCGGGGGCGAGCGCGCGGGGGTCGTCGACGGCTACCTCGACCCCGCTCGAAGGCGTTCGAACCTCCACGTATTCGACTCGACCCTCGTCGATCGCGTGCTCTTCGAAGGGCGGAGGGCGCGCGGCCTCCGCGTGCTCGCCCGCGACGGCGTCCGCGTGCTCGGGGCCGAGCGCGAGATCGTCCTCGCCGCCGGCTCGATCGGCTCGCCGGCGATCCTCCTCCGCTCGGGCCTCGGCGATCCCGACGCGCTCTCCGCTCTGGGCATCGCCTGCAAGGCGCCGCTCCGCGCGGTCGGCCGCAACCTCGAGGACCATCTCTACTCCTACGCGAGCGTGCGCGCGACGCATCCGTCGGCCGCGCGCATGCACCTCGGCCGCGCGAGCCGCAGCGTCCCCGAGACGATCGTCCGCGGCTCGCCCTACGCGGACAACCACGTCCCCGCGGCCGCCTTCGTGTCCTTGCGGGAGGCGCGACGCCCCGATCTGCAGCTCTACTTCTCCGCCTGGCCCGCGCCCGAGCCGCGTCCGGACGGAACGAACGCCTACGACGAGGGGCTCACGGCCACGATCATGGTCTGTCCGCTCCGGCCCCGGAGCCGAGGGCGCGTCGAGCTCGCCTCGGCCGATCCCGTGGCTCCGCCGCGCATCGATCCGGCCTACCTCGCGGAGCCCGACGACCTGCGTGCGCACGTCGAGGGGCTCCGGCTCGCGCACGCGATCCTCGCGGACGAAGCCTTCCGCGGTCTCGTCGCCGAGCGCCTCGTGCCGTCGGGTACGAGCGACGAGGCGATCGAAGCCGACGTGCGTCGCCGTGCGACGACCGTGTTCCATCCCGTCGCCACTTGCGCCATGGGCGCGGGCGAGGACTCCGTCGTCGACCCCCGCCTCCGCGTGCGCGGCGTCGACGGGCTCCGCGTCGTCGACGCGTCGGTGTTGCCGCGCATGCCGGGAGCGAACACGCTCGCGCCGACGATCGTCGTCGCCGAGCGCGGCGCCGACCTCATCCTTCGTCGTTAGCGGGGTCGGCTTCCATCGCCTCGCGCAGACGCGCGTAGAGCTCGCGCTTCGCGTGGGCGGCCTCGTTCTCGCTCTCGGCCTTCTGGGCCTTGCGCACGAGCGCCCGCAGCGTCGAGCGATCCGCGGCCGGGTACTGCTCCACGTAGTCCTGCACGGCGTCGTCGCCCTCCACGAGGAGCCGCTCGCGCCAGCGCTCGAGCAGACGGAACCGGGCCTCGGCCCCGCCTCCCGACTTGGCCTCCTCGAGCGCCTTGGCGATCGCGTCGGTGTCCGCCTCGCGGAGCAGGCGGTGCACGTAGCGGATCTGGCGGGGGCGCTCCTTGTGCGTGACCATCGCCCGCAGGTCCGCGATCGCCTTCGCGAGCTCGTCCGAGAGCGGAAGACGCGCCACCACCGCCGGCTTCGCCTCGAGCAGGGCCTTGGCGAGGGATTCGGAGGAACGGACCTCGCGGTTGCGCAGGCGGCGCTTGTCGTCGCGCGAGAGGCGGGGGGAGTCGTCGTCGTGGGACATGGAGGACCGGCGCGAAGGGTGGGACGGCGGCCGCCGGGCCGCAACGTCCCCCGCTTGCCGTGACGGCCGGGCGCGTCAGGAAGGCCTCGCCTTCCGGCCCGCGCCGTAGCGCCCTCAGTCCTCGGTCGTCCGCTTCTGTCGGGGCCTCGGGAAGCCGTACTCGGCGAGCCGCGTGACCAGCGTGCGGCGCGAGATGCCGAGCATCGCCGCCGCCTTGGTCTGGTTGCCGCCGCACGCGTCCATCGCCTCGGCGATGCGCTGCCGCTCGACGGAGGCGGCCGCTCGCCGCGCCGCGTGCTTGAGGTCGGTCTCGACGTCGCCGCCCGCGCCGAGCGGGGCTCCGGCCTCGGCGCGCTTGCTCGCGGCGAGCGTCGATTCCTCGTCGAGCGAGCCGAGCGGGAAGAGATGGGCGACGCGGATGGTCTCGCCCGTGGTCAGCTGGACGGCGCGATCGAGCGCGGCCCGGAGCTCGGGGAGGTTCCCGGGGAAGTCGTGGCGCCGGAGGAGCGCGAGCGCCTCTTCGGAGATGGCGAGCGGCGCGCGTCCCTCGCGGCGACAGGCCGCTTCGACGAAGAGCCGGGCGAGCGGCTCGATCTCGCGCGGCCGCGCCCGCAGCGGCGGCACGGTCAGCCGGACCGCCGTCAGACGGAAGGCGAGACCGGGATGGAAGGCGCTCGCTTGCACGAGCTCCGGGAGGTCCTCGTGGGTCGAGCTCACGACGCGGACGTCGATGGGGTAGCGCTCGAGGTCACCGAGGCGCGTGACCGCGCGCTGCGCGAGCGCGTCGGCGAGCTTCACCTGGGTCGCGGGCGAGAGCTGCTCGATGCCCGCGAGGAAGACCGTGCCTCCGCTCGCCTCCTCGAGGAGACCGGGGCGCGAAGAGGTCGCTCCGGGGAACGCGCCGCGCGCGTAGCCGAAGAGCTCGCTCTCCGTGACGGTCGCGCAATCGACGCGCACGAAGGGCCCCACGGCCCGATCCGAGCGGCGATGGATCGTGTCCGCGACGATGCCGCGGCCGACCCCCTGCTCGCCCACGAGGAGGATCGGGAGGCCCGTCTTGGCGACGAGCTCCACCATGCGATGGAGCTCGACCATCACCTCGTCCTCGATGACGAGCGCGATCTCGCGGCCGTGCGGCTCGGTCGCCTCGGACCTGCGGAGGGGCACGGACTCCTTCTCGGCCGTGGTGGTCACGACGAGGACGGCCGAGCCGATGGTGATGACGTCGCCGCGCTCGAGATGGCTCGGCTCGCTCGACTCGATGCGGAAGCCGTCGACGCGGGTACCGTTCGTGCTCCCGAGGTCCTCGACCTCGACCGGAGGGCCTCCGTGGACCGCCGCATGCATCCGGGAGACCGAGGGATGGTCGATGACCAGATCGCAGCGGGAGTCGCGGCCGACCGTCACCTTCGAGCCCGGCGCGAGGGCATGGACCGCCGTGCCCAGCGGGAAGAGCGCGATCAATTGCGGACGCTCTTCCGCCGTGCGCGAACGCGCCGGGGGGCGCGAGAGGTCCGGAGTCGACGGCGGCATGACGTCGGCAGAAGGAAACCACGTTTCGAGCCGCGGGGCGAGGGGGCGTTGCCCCTGTTTTTGGACGCCTTGGGTGCCAGTTGGATGGCCGAGGCGGCCAAGTGGCTCAGCCGACGGCGGCGAGCACGGCCTCGAGGTCCGGATGGTCCCCCGCGAAGCGCGAGCGGTGGAGGTAGGCGAGCCGGGCGGGCGGCTTCACGACCATCGCCCCGCCGAGCTGCGGGACGTCCCCGGCGACGCCCGTGATCTTGAAGCCCTCTTCCCGCGCCCGGACGAAGGCGCGCCGGGCGTCCTTCTCGAGGAAGGTGCCGGTCCACGTGCGCGCGAGCCCCGCGCGCTCGAACGATTCCCGGCCGGGATCGGTGAAGAGCGAGACGCCCTCGCGGGGCAGTCCCTTCGCCGTGGCGAAGCGGGCCGCCTGCTCGACGCTGCCGGAGCCGACGACGACGACGTGGCCCTTCCGGGCGACCACGCGGGGCGCGAGCTCGATGAGCGAGGCGACCATCTCGTGGCAGAAGAGGCAGCCGAACTGACGGACGAAGACGTGCACGACCGTCCTGCCCCCCCATGCGTCCCGGAGCCGGACGGAGCTGCCGTCGAGCGAGAGCACGCGGGTCGCGGCGACCGCCGCGGCCAGCATGTCGTCGGTCACCTGCTGCGAGAGTCGATCCTCGGTCGTGTGCATCGGCGTCTTCCCTCCGGAGGGGACTACGCGCGTGCCGATCGAACGGATCGTCGCCTTCGGGCGATCAGTGGAACTCGTTCAGGTGCGTGACGTACCAGTGGTCGTCCCAGGTGATGAGGACTCGCACCTCGAAGCTCCGGGGACGGCCGTCGACCCGGTAGTGCAGGAGCGAGTGGCGGGAGACCCAGTACGGGAGGCGGTTGCCCTCTTCGCCGACCGTGACCCATCCGCCGCGCCGCACGAGCTCGAGCCGCTCGTAGGTCGCCCGGTCGAGGTTCGGCAGGCCCTGGTGCAGCTCGTGGATGTCCTCGACGAAGGCGCGGAGCAGCACGTCGTAACGGCGGTTCGGCTCCGCGATGGCCTTGATGCGCGCGAACGCGTCGCGCGGCAGGAAGAAGTCGAGGATCGAGTCCGGAGCGTCGCGCTTGATCGCCTCGAAGAGCCTACGCGCCTTGTCCTCGGCGTCGCCGATCGGCGGGCGCGGCGGCGGCTCGCGGAGTCGTGCGTCGTTGTGCGCGGGGATGCCCGCGTCGGCCGAGACCACGCCGACGGCGGCGAGCATCACGAGCGAGGCGAAGGCGAGGGCGTTCGAGAGCCGCGAGCGCATCTCAGTTCGAGCCGGCGAGGGCCGCCTGCACGGCCGCCTGGAAGACCTCGTAGGGCTGCGCGCCGCTGACCATGCGTCCGTTCACGAACGAGGTCGGGGTGCCGAAGCCGCCCGAGACGGCGCGGCCCGCTTCGATCTCGGCGTCCACCGCCGCGCGCCGCGTGCCCTGCTCGAGGGCGCGACGCAGGCGGCGCCCGTCGACGCCCCGGAGGCCCTCCGCGTAGCGCACGAGGTCGTCGGTCTCGAGCGCGCCCTGGTTCTGGAAGAGGCGGTCGTGGTAGGTCCAGAACGCGCGATCGCCGCCCTGCGCACGCACCTCCATCGCGGCCTCGGCCGCGAGGTGCGCGTGGTCGTGGAAGGGCAGCGGGTACTGGCGGAAGACGATCTGGATGCGGTCGCCGAACTCCTCCTCGAGGCGATCGAGCGTCGGCACGACGCGCGCGCAGAAGGGGCATTGGAAGTCGGAGAAGACCTGCACCACGACGCGAGCGCGGTTGCCTCCACGACGCGGAGCGTCGCGCGGGACGGGGATCTCGTAGACGCGATCCGCGGCGGGCTCGGCTTCCTCTTCGTCCTCGGCTTCGGCTTCGGGCGCGGCCCCGGCGGCCGCGGCCTGCATCAGCGTCGTGTAGACCTGGTCGCGGGGCACGCCGCCCTCGACCATCGCGCGCGCGGTCGCGAGCTCCTGGTCGATGACCTCGGCGAAGGCGTCGTAGGGCTGCGCACCCGAGACGAGACGGCCGTTCACGAACGTGGCGGGCGTGCCCTGCACGCCGGCGTCGCGGCCCTCCGCGAGATCGGCGTCGACCCGCGCGGCGTGGGCGTGGGTCACGAGCGCGCGGCGCATCCGCTCGCCGTCGAGGCCGAGCTCGACCGCGTAGCGGACGAGGTCCTCCGTCTCGAGCGCGTTCTGATGCTCGAAGAGCGCATCGTGGTAGCGGAAGAACGCCGCGTCGCCGCCCTGGATGCCCGCCTCGATCGCGGCCTCGGCGGCGTCGCGCGCGTGCTCGTGGAACGGGAGCGGGTAGTGGCGGAAGTAGATGCGGACGTCCTCGCGGTAGTCGCGGAGGAGCTGCGCGAGCGTCGGCTCGAGGCGCGAGCAGAACGGGCACTGGAAATCGCTGAAGACGACCAGGGTGACGAGCGGGGACTCGGTCCCGATGCCGGGCGCGCCCTCGACCGGGACGCGCACGCGTCGCGTCGCCTCTTCCTCGGCGGCGGCTCGCGCGGCCGCCTCGTCGGCCTGGTACTGCTCCTCGGCGGCGCGGCGGAGCCGCTCGATGACGCGGTCGGCGACCTGGTCGGCGAGGGCGTCCTGGTCGATCGGCGGGCACGACGAGCCGCGGCCACCGCAGGCGGCGAGGAGAAGGAACGGAAGGGCGAGGGCGAGACGACGCATGGCGCGCAGTGTAGTCGGATGGCGCATCCGGGGAAGGCTCTCCCGCATGCTTCGGGGCCCTTCCGGCGGCGCGGGCTCAGCCCCGCGGGAGCAGCCCTTCGCAGCGCGCGAGGACGACCTCGGCGAGCGCCGGATGGACGCCGAGGGGGGCGCTGACCACGTAGCGGACGTGGGGGAACCGGGCCGCGGCCTCGGCGACGTGGCGCGGGATGTCCTCCATCGCATGCCGTCCCGGCGAGAGCATGTAGGGATGGACGACGACGAACGTCGCCCCCGCCTCGACGCAGGCCTCGAAGCCCTCGGCGATCGTCGGGGGCGCGAGCTCCATGTGGGCGTGCCGGACGACGAGGTCCGGGCCTCCCTGTGCCTCGACGAGCCGGGCCACCTCGAGCAGCTGCTCGTTGGCCTCGGGACGACGGCTCCCGTGGTCGACGACGAGGATGGCCCGCTTCATGGGCCGAACCTAGGGCGAAGCCCTCGTCCCCACAAGCCGCGTCAGCCGGCCCCGAGGGCGGCGTGCGCCGCGTCCTCCAGGCGGCCCACGTAGCCCCGGCCGAAGAGGTTCACGTGCACGAGCAGGGGGTAGAGCTGGTAGAGCGGCTCGCGGGCCTCGTGGCCCGGGGCGCGCGGGAGCACCTCGTCGTAGGCGGCGAAGAACACTTCGCCCGGGCTGCCGAAGAGGCGGAGCATCGCGAGGTCGACCTCGCGATGGCCGCCGTACACCGCGGGATCGATCAGCACGGGGTGCCCGTGCTCGTCGGAGAGCACGTTGCCGCTCCAGAGATCCCCGTGGAGGCAGGACGGTGGCTCGCTCGGGCCGACGAGCGAGGGGAGGCGCTCGACGACCCGATCGAGCGTTCGCCGGACCTCCTTCCCGAGCAGCGAGGAGGCCTTCTCGATCTGCGGCAGGAGCCGTCGCTCGGCGTAGAAGCTCGGCCAGTCGGCGGTCGGGGCGTTCGGCTGCGGAAGCCGTCCGATGTAGTTGTCGTGGTCGAGGCCGAAGGAGGGCGCGCGATGCGCGTGCATCGTCGCGAGCGCTCGGCCGAAGGTCTCGTCGTACGAAGGCGTCGCGGCGCAGCGGCGCACGAGCTCGAGCGCGAGGAAGGGAGGCGACTCCGAGACGCCGAGCACGGTGGGGATGCGGATCGCGCCCGTGCGCCGGAGGAATTCGAGGCCGAGCGCTTCCTTCCGGAACATGTCGGTCGGCGCGTCGGCGCTCGTCTTCACGAAGACCTCGCGTCCGTCGGCGAGCCGCACGGCGAAGGCCTCGTGGATGTCGCCGCCGAGCATCGGGCGACGTTCGACGACCCGGCTCCCGAGGAGCGCTTCGAGGGCTTCGTCGATCACGCGAGACCGTGCTCCCGGACGAGCTCGTCGAGCAGCGCCTCGCAGGCCGCGCGGCAGATCGCGAACGTGGCCTCGAAACCGTCGGGGCCTCCGTAGTAGGGATCGGGCACGTCGGAGCCTTTCGCCGAAGCCGGGTCGTGGTCCCGGAGGAGGGAGAGCTTTTGCTGCTCCGAAGGATGGCGCACCATCGACTCGAGGGCCCGCAGGTTCGCGCGGTCCATCGCGAGGACGTAGTCGAAGCGGGCGTAGTCCGGGTACCGGAATTGCCGCGCGCGATGGTCGAGCGCGAGCCCGTGGCGCTTCGCCGTCTCGACGGTGCGCGGATCCGGTGGCTCGCCTACGTGCCAATCGCCCGTGCCGGCGCTGTCGATCGTGAAGGCGCCTGCGAGGCCGCGCGAGGCGACGAGGCCGCGGAAGATGCCCTCCGCCGTGGGGGAGCGGCAGATGTTGCCGAGACAGACGAAGCAGAGGCGGATCATCGCCGCCCACGATGGTCGAGGTCGACCCTTCCGTAAAGCCCGATCACCGCGTCACCCACACCCGCGTCGCCGCCTCCGGCGCATGCGCGCTCGGCACCCCATGCCATCCCGGCGGCAGCGGCGGCGAGGTCGCGTCGAAGAGGAAGGCCGCATCCCGCGGCGACGCGTTCACGCACCCGTGCGAGCGGGGCGTGCCGAAGCGGTCGTGCCAGAAAGCGCCGTGGATCGCGACCGAGTCGCGGAAGTACTGCGTGTGCGGCACGTCCTCGATGCGGTAGGCGTCGCTCCCGCCTTCCTCGCCGACGTCGTCCATCGTCATGCCGACGAACTTCCGCTCGATGCGGAAGTGCCCGACCGGCGTCTCGTGACCGGGGGCGCCCGTGGAGACCAGCGTGCCGAAGACCGGCGTCGTGCCCCGGTAGAGCACGAGCGTCTGCTCCGAGAGATCGACGTGGATCCAGGCCTCGTCGGCCCCGACCTCGAAGTCGGGCGTCACGCGATCGATCACCGAGACGAACCACTCCTTGAGGTATCGATCCGCGCCGATCCGATGCACCACGAAGTCGCCGAGGCGCTGCCTCCCGCCGTACTCCGTGATCCGCTGGTAGCGCGTCACCGCGCGCTCGGGATCCTCCGCGTAGGTCACGTGGCCGGCGTCGTCGCGCGAGACGACGAGGAGCTGCGCCGGACGGTTCACGAGCACGATCGGGAGGTCGGTCGCAGCGGCGATCCGGAAGCCCTCGAAGCTCGAGCCCCGCCGGGCCTCGAGGTGCGCCGCGATCAGCACGCGCCCCTGCACCGTGCGCACCCAACGGGCGTCGGCCGCGCGCTCCTCGTGCGGGCTCGAGACGTAGCTCCCGCGCGGCAGGAGCTCGAAGAGCACCTCGGGCTTCGTCGGCTCGTCGCGGATCTCGCCCGCGAGGAAGCGCGCGAGGCGCTCCGGCTCCTCCTCCGTGAAGAAGCGCACCCGCCGCGCGTAGGCGAGCGTCGACGCGAGCTCGGCATCCGTCGGCACGCGATGGAAGGCCGGCGAGAAGGCGCGCGCGACGAAGAAATAGTCGTAGGGCAGGGGCCCCTCGACCACGGGCGCTGGCATCGGGAAGTCGGGCTCGGGAGGCGACTCGCCGACGAGGAGATCGGTGCCCCTGCACGCGAAACCCCTCGGCGGGAGCTCGAACCAGCCCTCGCTGCAGCCGGGGCCGCGGTGCACCTCGGGCTTCGCCCGGATCCGCGTGCCGCGACGGATGTAGCCCACGTCCTCGGAGCGCCGATCGGGCCGTTCCTTGAGGCGCAGCTGCTTCGCCCGCACGAGCGCGTGCCACGGATAGTCGCGCGCGAGGCGGGCCTCGGCGTCGTCGGTGCGCGCCCCGCTCGAGGCGTGCGACGTGCCCGCGTCGCGGCCCCCGCCCTTCGAGCCGCAGGCGGCGACGAGGCCGAGCGAGAGGCCGACGGAGACGGCGACGACGAGCGCGAGCGGGCGCGGGAGCATCGGGGCCGACGATGCGTCGATCGCCGCGCTCCCGCAACCGTCACGGCACGAGCACGACCTTGCCGAGGTTCTTCGCCTGCTCGAGGTGCCGGTGCGCGGCCGCGGCCTCGGCGAAGGGGAAGACGCGATCGACGTGCGGCCGGATCTTTCCCTCGCGGTAGAGGTCCATCAGCGTCTCTCCCTGATGGCGGAGCATCTCCACCTCGCCCCAGAGGTGGCCCATGTTCACGCCGGCGACGCCCTTGTTGTCGTTCATCAGCTCGAGCGGCGAGAAGCGCGTGAGCTTCAGCGCCTGCGTCACGACCGTGAGGATCGAGCGCGTCTCGCCCGAGCTCATGTTCGCCCAGCCGAAGGTGACGAGCTGCCCCGAGGGCCGGAGGATCTCGTAGCCCTTCCGCCAATCCGCGCCGCCGAGCGCGTCGAAGACCGCGTCGACGCCGCGGCCGTTCGTCAGGCGCTTCACCTCGGCCACGTAGTCCTGCGTCCGGTAGTCGATGGGATGGTCGCAGCCGTGCTCGCGCGCGTAGGCGTGCTTCGACGCCGAGGCCGTCCCGAACGTCTCGACGCCCGGCACGGTGCGGGCGAGCTGGAGCGCGGCCGTCCCCACGCCGCCCGCCGCCATGTGCACGAGGATCCGGTCGCCCGTCTTCACGCGGAAGACCTGGAAGAGCATGTGATAGGCCGTGAGGTAGTTGACCGGCAGCGCGGCGCCCTCCTCGAAGCTCATCGCGTCGGGCATCGGGAACGCCTGGCGCTCCGGCACGCAGACGACGTCCGCGTGGCCTCCGAAACGGACGAGCGCCGCGACCCGCTTGCCGACGAGGGAGGCGTCGACGCCCGGGCCCACGGCGTCGATCGTCCCCGCGACCTCGTAACCGGCGACGAAGGGGAGCTTCGGGGCGTCCGGGTACATCCCCTTCCGCGCCATGACCTCGGCGAAGTTCAGGCCGGAGGCGCGGACGCGGACGCGGACCTCGCCCTCCTTCGGCGTGGGGTCCGGGGTCTCCCGGACCTCGAGGACGTCGGGGCTGCCGTACTTGGGAATCCAGATCGAGCGCATGAGGGGGCCTCCAGGGCTGCCGCGGGGGCGGCGAACCGTCTCGGGCCCATCGTCGGCCGATCGGCCGGAAACGTTACTCGGCGGCCTGCGATTCGCCTTCGTCGACCGGCCGGGACTCGGCGTAGGTCAGGCGGAGGAACTCCGAGATCGCGTTCACGATGTAGCGACCCCGGACCGAGTGGAAGATGTCGAAGGCGTGCTGGGCGCCCTTCACCTCGGCGTAGAGCACCGGGTTCTCGCTCGTCTCGCGGAGCTTCTCGACGAAGCGCCGGCTCTCGTTGACGGGGACCAGCGAGTCGCGGTTGCCGTGGATCACGAAGAAGGGCGGGGCGTCCTTCCGGACCTGATCGAGGGGCGAGGCGAGGGCGAAGAGCTCGGGGGCCTCTTCGATCTTCTTCTTCACGACGACGGACTCGAGGTAGGGCACGAGACCGAGGCCGGGCCAGTGCTTGTGCCGGTTGGTCCAGTCGTAGACGCCGTAGAGGGCCACGCAGGCGTCGACGCGCACGTCCTCCTCCTCGAACCCCGGCGCGAGGCGGGGCTCGTCGTGCGTGAGCGCCGCGAGGGCGGCGAGGTGGCCTCCGGCCGAGTTGCCGCAGACGGCGACGAAGCTCGTATCGCCTCCGTACTCGCGCGCGTGCTTCTTCGCCCACGCGATGCCGCGCTTCACGTCGACGATGTGATCGGGGAAGGTCGCGATGGGCGAGAGCCGGTAGTCGACACTGATGCAGACCCAGCCTTCGCTCGCGAGGCGGTAGAGGATCGGCAGGCCCTGGTACTGCTTGAAGCCGATCGACCAGCCGCCGCCGTGCACGTAGACGAGCACCGGCGCGTTCGTCGGCTTGTCGTGGCGGTGGTAGACGTCGACGTGGAGCGTGTGGCCCTCGCCGTCGTGGTGGACGATGCCCGTGTGGCGCTTCACGTCGGGGCGACGCATCGCGAAGGGCAGCGCGACCTCGAGGAAGCGCACCTTCTCGAACGGCGGCTCGGCGCCGTCACCCGTCGCGCGATGTGCGGCGACGACGGCCGAGACCTCGCTACCCGCGAGGAGGCTACCTTCGTGCAGCTTCAGGAGCGCGGCCCACGAGCCGACGCTGAACGTCAGGCCGATCCAGCCGGGCCACTCGTCGAGCGCGCCGTAGGAGACGAGCGCGAGCGTCGCCAGCACCTGCGCCGCGAGGTGGTGCAGCGCGAGCTCGGCCGTCAGCCATCCCGCGAAGAAGAAGACCACTCCGGTCGAGACCGTCGGCCGCAGGGGCTGGTAGGCGTTGAAGACGAGGAACGCGAAGAAGACCCCGACCACGAGGAGGATCAGGTGGGGCGCCATGATCTCGGACAGCGACATACGTTCTCGTACCTTTGGGCAGGAAGGTAACCGAGCGAGCCAGTCCCACCAACCCTGGCATGGGACACGACGGCTCGTCAGGGGGTGGGGAAGGAAGCTCGTGACAGCGGATGGCCGGTCGATCGAAGATTCGGTCACGAACATGCGACCTCGCCTCCGCGCCGGATGGGCCTTCGGCCTCGCGATGCTCTCCGTCGTCTCGACGGCGTTCGCGGACGCCAACCAGAACCGGGTGCGTCAGCTCGACACGCAGGCGATGCAGGCCTACGCGGAGCTCGAGATCGATCGCGCGAACCAGCTGCTCGAGCAGGCGCGCTCGACGGCCGAGCGCTCCGGCATGCACGGCACGGACGTCGCGCGCATCCACCTCCACCTCGGCATCGTCGCGATCGGCGGCTCGCAGGATCGCGCGGCCGGCCTCGAAGCGTTCCGTCGTGCGCTCGCGGAGGATCCCTCGATCGAGCTCGAGCGAGAGAACCGCACGCCCGAGATCGTGACGGTCTTCGAGAACGCGCGGGGCAGCGCGCCCGCGGCGACGCCGCCTCCGAGAGGCGGGAGCGCGGTCCCGACCTCGGGGCCCCTCCTCCACACGCCGCCCGAGCAGCAGCTCGTCCGCACGCCCGTGCCCGTCTTCGTCGAGATCCCGGAGGGCGAGCGGGTCTCGCGCATGGTGATCCGCTATCGCGGCGCGGCGATGCGTCAGTTCCGCGAGATGGCGATGAGCCCCCTCGTCGAGGGATTCGGCGCGGAGCTCCCCTGCGAGGACGTGGTCGCGCCGTCGATCGCCTACTACGCGCTCGCGTTCGCTCCGAACGGCAACGTCGTCGGACGCCTGGGATCGGAGGATCGACCTGTCGAAGTGCCGATCGTCACGCGTCGGAGCCGGCCCGCCCCGGCCCTCCCGGGACGCGCGCCGCCCGAGAGCTGCGCGGCGGTCGCCTGCGCCCCCGGGACGCCCGGCTGTGGAGACGCCGTCGCGGAGGAGCCCGAGGCCCCGCCGCCCGCGGCCGCTCCCGCTGGCGAGAGCGCGCCCCGCTTCTACGTGCAGGCGGGGATCGGCGTCGGCGCCGGCTACGCCGCCGACGGCATGACCGCGGCCTCGCTCCCTTCCGTCAGCCCTCCGCCGGTCGATCCGCAGACGAACCTCCCGACGGTCGACGACTCCTTCTACGCCTCGGGCAAGAACGGCTGCGGCGCGCCGGCGGGCGAGTACTGCGTTCGCGTCACGACCAACGGCTTCCTGCCGATCTACGCGCCTCGCCTCTACATCGGCTACTGGGTGTCGGAGAAGGTCGGGATCTCGGTCGGCATGCGCTACCAGATCGCCGCGGGGCCCGGAACCCTGAGCCATTTCCTGCTCCAGTTCCGGCTGCACTACCAGTTCGTCGCGCCCCGCCCGAGCGGCTTCCACGCGAACATGTACCTCGCCATGTCGACCGGTCAGGTGCAGCTCCGGCCATCCCAGGAGCCGACCAACCCCGGCGAGTCGATCGACCGCCCCTGGATCAAGACCGGGCTCGGCGGCACCGAGCTCGGCGCCGTCGTCGGCTACCGTCTCAACCGCCATCTCGGCCTCTACGTGAACCCCGAGCTCTACGTCCTGTACCGGGACTTCTCGATGGGCGCCGAGCTGATCTTCGGGGCGGATGTAGCATTCTGATACACATTTCGGTCGCTGCGACCCGTGTGGCCCAATATGCCACATTCTGCGAAAAGCGACCAGATTCCAATGGAATGCAGCTGCTCTCGGATCCTGTCCCCCGGCTGGGACTGATTCGTACATCAGCGCTCACGTAGGTATTGATCGTAGTCGGCTTATGCCTTTATAAGTCGAAGACGGAACCGATGTACCGAACCGGTACAGGGGTTCCGTCGGTGATCGACCGGACGTACGGGAGCCCCGCGGGACGGCGGGTGGGAGACGGACGATGCAGTCTCTGAGTGCGCTTCATGCTTGGAATCGGAGCTTCGCCACGCGCGGGCTCGTGGTCGTGCTCTTGACCGTGGCGGCCATCTCGACGGCCGGCTGCAACGCGGCGACGCCGAAGCAGCATCGGGCGCCGGCGAGCCAGAGGCCGAGCCTCGGCGAGCTCGTCTTCCGCATCCTGCGCCAGAACCTCCAGGCCTCGGGCGACTGTCCGGCCGAGTACGTCGCCGCGCTCGACACGCACCACGAGGACTTCGTCACCTCGTTCGACTACGCGATCGCGCAGGACATCCAGAACGACGTCCCGGATCTGCTCGGCGGCACGATCATGCCGCAGGTCGACAATGGCAAGCTCCCGCACCTGGTCGACAAGATCGCGCAGGCGCTCGCGCTGCTCATCAGCGATTCGTTCGACAAGAACCGGACGACCATCCATTCGCTCGCGAACCTCGCGAACGCGCGCACGCTCCTCGAGAGCACGATGGCGTTCGACATGGTCCGTGCCGTCCTCACCGACACGACCATCACCGACAAGCTCCACGCCCTCACGCTGCTCGCGCAGGAGAACGACGGCGTCGACTACGTGATGGACGACCTGATGAGCATCGCGGCGAGCGGCCTGCAGCCGAGCGCGCCCTCGATGTGCACGGGCATCGCCCTCCGGAACGTCCAGGACACGCTCCTCCGCACGACCGGCTTCGTCGACGATCCGGCCTACCACCTCGGCGCGCCCGCGTGGATGGTGCGCCCCGACAAGAACGGCAACCCGCGCGTCCTCGTCGACGCCTCCACCGGCAAGCTCGCCACGCCCTTCGTCGATGCGAACAACGACGGCGCCGCCGACGTCAACGCGAACGGCGAGCCGATCGACGCGACCGGCGCGGTCATCGACATCCCGTTCCTCGGCACGAGCGGCTCGCGCGACGCGCAGGGCCGGGCGCTCAACGCCCACGGCGGCCTCCTCTACGACTACTACGACGCGAAGCGCACCGCGACCTCGTTCGCCCTGCAGCTCGGCGCGGATCTCCTCGCGGCGGACGTCCATCGCGACCTGCCGCCGATCGCCGCCGCCGTCCTCGGCAATCCGGCGACCTGCAACGACGGCACGACGACCTGCCGCTACTACCCGGGCACGAACCACCCGATCGCCGACATCTTCTTCCTGATCGCCGAGATCGCGAAGTACGACCGGATGCTCGACCTCGTCGACGTCGTCCAGGTCCTGCTCTCGAACAATCCGACGAAGTCCGAGCAGCTCCTCGTGGCCCTCGGCGACGTGGTGAAGGCGCTCCAGGCGTCGACGCTCTCGCTCACGGACACCGCGCTCATCGACACCAGCATCGGGCTGATGCCGCTCATCGGCAAGATCTTCACCGTCAGCAACACGACGGGTCAGTCGACGCCGCGTCTGCTGGTCGACCTCCTCTACAACCTGGGCGCCAACAAGTACACGATCCCGGGCGAGCTCGACGCGCTGGTCGTCCACAAGGGCATCTCGGGAACCGTCGACTACTCGCAGCCCCGCTGCAGCGGCAACAACTCGGCGAACTGCAACCTCGGCGCGGGCGACAACCGCAGCGACCTCGAGCGGCTCATCGAGCTCTTCGACTACGCCGACTGCGGCTACATCGGTCCGGACTCGAGCTGGGCCGGCGTGAACCTGCGCAACATCGCCTACAACCTGATCACGGCGCTCATCCCCGGTGTGCAGCCGGGAACGGTCTCGCAGGTGCTCGTCGACGCGCTCTCGCACATGACGCCGAGCACCGTCACGATCATCATCGACCTGGTCAACGGCCTCAACAACATCCCCCTGCTCGGCAGCGGCACGATCAAGCTCGCGCTCGAGGGCTTCGGCTGCTCGAGCGCGGCGGCTCAACAGACGTCGAACCACCTGCCGGCCCTCACGGCGCTCGCGCAGAGCGGCGGTCTCGACTGGATCCTCCCGCTCGCCAAGGTCTTCGCCGACCAGGGCCAGCTCCGCACGCTGGTCGACATCTTCAAGTTCGTCGCCCAGGACCTGCGCCTCGACGAGGACGCGAGCGCGTCGACGGTGAGCGTGTTCCGCCGCATCGAGCCGCCCCTGCACTCGATGATCGCGGTCGGCGCCGTCGACAAGGTGCTCCAGACCCTCGACATCCTCTACACGATGCCGACGGGGACGCCGAACGAGACGGCCGTCGACCTGATCATCGACACGCTCTCCCGCGTCGTCACGACGGGGACCGTCACGACCCGCCAGGGCGCGGTCTCGAACACCTCGCTCGGCATCGAGACGCTGAAGGTCCTGAAGACCCTCGTCACGCGGCTCAACACGGCCTCGGCCGGGCCGAAGCTCACGCACATGCTGAACTTCGTCACGGGCTACCTCACGCGCACGACCGGCACCGGGAGCGCGAGGAAGCTCGCGAATCCGAACCTCCGGCTGCTCCTCGCGGTGGTCCTCCAGGCGGCGCACGATGCCGCGAGCCTCTCGACGGCCCAGTACACCTGCTACATGAACGAGCTCGAGACGCGCGGCGTGTCGATGCTGACCGGCCGCAACTTCGCGACCGTCGTCCGCGTGCTCGCCCAGCTCACGCGCTCGCCGAACGCGGCGCCGCTCGAGGACTGGCTGGTCTCGTTCCTCCGCGGCAACCCGACGCATCCGGATCAGGAGGTCTACGGCTCGCTGCTGCAGATCGCCGCCTCGGTGCTCTCGAGCGACGTGGCGGGTACGGACATGTCGAACGTCGTGCACTGGCTCGAGGGCGTGAGCTCGCAGAACACGACCGACGCGCGCGACCTCCTCGTGACGGTCGACGACCTCCTCCAGGCCGACACCTCGGGCGCGATCCTGCAGATCGTGCGGAACATGGTGAACCCGGGTCCGCTCGCCAGCATGGAGGCCCCGATCTCGACCTTCGCGAGCACGTTCGGCGACGTCGCCGAGATCGACTCGACGAACATGTGCATGGCGTCGAGCCAGGTGATCACGGCCGCGCGCCTCGAGTCGACCGTCACGAGCGTGGTCGACTTCCTGAACGACCCGCAGAACGGCATCGGCGCCATCTGGCGGCTCGTCGGCACCATCGCGCCGGACGAGCCGACGACGACGGCCGCGCCTTGAAGATCGTCTCGCACGGCCGCCCCGAGGTGTGATTTCCTCGGGGGGCCGCGGCGGATCCCGCAGCACCGTCCGGGGCGCGCGGGAGGCTCGTGCCACCGCGTGGGTGGGGAAACGGACGGCGAGGTGCGAGCCTCGGCCAGGGGATGACGGTTGTCCATGATTCGTTCGACGCTGAGGAACGCGGCCTTCGTGGCGACGCTCGTCGTGCTCGGTGCAGGCACGCCCGAGATCGCGGAGGCCAACACGCCGGAGGATCTGCAGGGCGTCTCCGCGCGTACGAACGCGATGGGTGGCGCGGGCACGGCGTTGCCCGGTGACTACACCGCCGCGTACTACAACCCCGGCGCGCTCGCGTTCTGTCGCGACAACATGGTCGGCGTCGACATCCGCCAGACCGTCTACGACCTCGGCTTCACGCGGCGCGGTCCGAACGCGCCCGTCGAGGATCCGAAGCCGCTCCGCAACCAGACCCGCGTGACGGCCGGCGCCTGCCTGAAGCTGCCGTTCAACCTCGCGGCCGGCATCTCCTTCGGCGTCGGTCTGCAGAACCCGATGACGCTCGACCAGAGCACGCCGAACCCGCGGCCGCAGTACGTGATGTACGGCGAGAGCCTCGAGCAGCTCTCGGTCGGCATCGGCTTCGCCTACCGGCCGATCCGGCAGTTCGCCTTCGGCTTCGGCGGCTCGATCCTCGTGAACAGCGCGCTCGGCTTCACGGCGAAGGTCCCGGTCGCGCAGGAGATCCCCGGCATGCCGGGCGTGCTCCAGCCACTCGACGTGAACATCCGCTGGGATCTCATCCCGACGGGCGCGCCCTACGTCGGCGTGCTGGTGGCGCCGATCGATTCGATCCGCTTCGGCATCACCTATCGCGGGCCCCTCTACCACAACCTCGACACCCCCGCGAACATCGAGGCGACGCTCGTCGGCCTCACCGTGCCGATCCCCCTCCAGATCGAGTCGATCGGCTGGTACTCGCCGCGGCAGCTCGCGATCGGCATGAGCGCGGATCCCGTGCGCGATCTCACGGTCACGGCCGACGTCACCTGGTACGGCTGGGGCAGCCTCAACGGCACGGCCTATCCCTTCCTCAACGTCACGCCGGCGGACAACGGGCAGGGCGTGACGAGCCAGATCGGCTTCCCGACCGTGGACAATCCGGGCTGGAAGGACGTCTGGGCGCTGCGCGTCGGCGGGGAGCTCCGCCTCTTCGACGAGCGGGTCGCGGTCCGCGGCGGCTACGGCTTCCGTTCGTCGGGCGTGAACCTCCCGAACTCCTCGAACGTGAATCTCCTCGACGGGGCGGTGCACAGCATCACCCTCGGCGGCGGCTATTTCTTCGGTCGACGGCCGAACCATCCCGAGGACAACGAGGAGCCGAGCACGACGTCGGCACGGCGCGAGGGCACGGAGACCCCGGCTCCGGACACGGCGCCCGCGCAGGCCCAGGCCGCCTCCTCCGCGAACGCGAGCGCCGCCCGTCCCGCGGGCGCGTCGGCGACGGCGAGCACGGCGCGGTCTCCGAGCGGAGCGGCGGCGACCCCGAACGCCAACCCGAGCACGGGCCGTTCGCCCTCCCTCGTCGATCAGGCTCTCGCGAACAACGCCGAGCCCGAGGCCACGGCCAACGAGCGCGTCACGCCGGCGGGCGAGGAGCCGACGCGCGAGTCCGGTCTCCCCAACGTGAACGCGTCGATCGACGTCTTCTTCCGCGCGAACCTGATGCCCCAGCAGTACGTCGAGGCGAAGAACTACTCGTTCGGCGGGAACATCTACGACTTCGGTCTGATGATGACGCTCGGCTGGTACTGAGCGGCTCCACGGCCTCGGCTCGGGCCCCTCGCCGCGGGCGGGTCGTGGCATGCTCCCGGGACCGTGCGCCGAGCTCCCGTCCGAATCCCCCTCCTCGCGCTCTTGCTGCTCACCGGCTGCGGGGCGCCCCTCGCCGACGCGGTGGAGCGCGACCTCGACCGCGGGGGGACCGTCGCGAGCGCCCTCGCGCGCATCGAGCAGGGCGATGCGGCCGAGCGTGACGAAGCGCGTCGTCGGGTCGCGCTCGCCACGCTCGAGGCGGCCGCGCGAGCGGGAGACGCGCGCTCGCGGGATCGCGCGTTCGCGGCGTTCGCCCAGCTCGGCTCCGTCGGCGAGGCGCGTCTCGAGCGTCTCGCGACCGCGGACGACGCCGACCTCGCCTCGCGGGCACGCGTCGCGCTCGCATCCCGAGGACGGCGGGGGCCGCGGCAGGCGCTCGCTCCCGACCTCGCGAGCGACGACGACGTGCGGCTCGCGCGCGCCCTCTCCGTGCTCGGCGACGAGGTCGACACCCAGCGGCTCGTCGTCCTCCTCGAGCGCACCTCTCCGGACGTGCGCCGTGCGGCCGCTGGCGCGCTCGTCGGGCGATCGCTCGGGGGCGACGCGGAGCGGCTCTTCGAGATCGCGCGCCGGGATCCCTCTCCGGGCGTCCGCGCCGCGGCTTGCCGCGCCGTCGTGCGCGACCCCGCCTCCGCCGAGCGGGTCCTCGCCTTCCTCGCGGACGAGACGGATGCGTCGGCGTTCGGTGGCTGCATCGCTGCCGTCGTCGCGGCGCTCCCGCCGGCCGCGGTCGTCGCGCGCCTCGACGCGCTCCCGACCTCGCTCGACGAGCGCGCGCTCTCCGTCGTGCGGGCCGCGTCCGGCGCGCGCTCGGACGACGTCCGTGCCGCGCTGCTCGCGCGCCTCCCCGCGTGGCTCGCGTCGGAGCGACCCTCGATCCGCGCCTCGCTCGTGAACGCGCTCCCCGAGGGGCTCGTTCCGGAGCCCTCCCTCGGGCTCGAGGCGCGCCTCGGCGCGGAGACCGTGGTCGTCGTGCGCGTCGCGCTCGCCGCGAGGCTCCTGCGCGTTGCGGCGACCCACGAGCTCGCGGTGGCGGCCCTCGCGCCGCTCGCCTCGCTCGAGACCGTCGATGGCATCGAGGCCGCGGCGCTCCTCCGCAGTGCGGGTCGAGCCGAGGCGACGACGCTCTTGCGAGCGCGCCTCGGTGCGACCGACCCGACGCTCCGGGCCGCGGCCGCGCGGGCGCTCGTCGGGGATGCGGAGACCGCGGCGTTGGCCGCCCTCCTCGTCGATGCGGACGAGGGCGTACGGCTCGCGGCGGCGGTCTCGATCCTCCGCTGACCTCAGCCCTTGGTTCCGTCCGCGACGAGGAAGCGGGCGAGGCGATCGAGCATCTCGTCGAACTGGGGCCGCGTGAAGCGCGCGCCGCTCGCGAGCCAGTCGGTGTGGCCCGGACCCATCGGGCCGCCGTGGAAATGCCCGACGACGTCGAGGTGATCGGCGGGGCCGGCCCAGATCACCGTGCCGTGCACCATCGAGAGCGTGGGCACGACTCCGTCGTTGAAGCGCTCCGTGACGTCGCGGCCGAGGTAGCCCTCGAGGACGGAGAGCGCTCCCTCGCCGGGCGCGGGGTAGGGATAGGTCTCGTGCGCGGCCGCGGTCACGGCGTAGATCGTCGCGTAGATCGCGCTCGAGAGGGCGTCGAAGGGCTTGCGCATTCGCGTAGCGAGCCGGATCGCGCCGGGCGGCGGCGACGAGTTCACGATCGAGCCGTAGCGGACCGCGCCCGCGTCGACGACGCCGGCGTTGAACACGTCCATCGCCTCGGGCGTGAGCTGGAGGAGCGCCCCCTGGTCGGTGCGCACGCGCTCGAGCCAGTCGCGGACCTCGCCGCGTCCGCGATCGCCGAGGAAGCGCAGGATGAGCGCGATCGACTCGTCGAAGAGCCCGACGTCGAGTCCGAGCGCGTCGTCGAGACCCTTGAGGCTCGAGAGGAGGGCGGTCGCCGCCGTCAGCGGCGGTCCGCCGACGCTCAGCGTCGTGACGGTGAGCAGCGAGAGCGCGTAGAGCAGGCGCGTGCCGCTGACGGTCGCGAAGAACTGCGCGAGCGGCGTCCCGTGGTGGGGCGTGCTGATCGACACCACGCTCGCGATCCGCGCCCGTGCCTCGGCGAGGCCCTCGAGCGGTCCGAGATCGGTGGTCGGGCTCGCCACCATCCGTGCGTCGAGCCCGCCCGTCGAATGGCCGACGAGGTGGATCGGATCGTCCGGACCGTGCTTCGCGGCGAGGATCGTCTCGGCGACGAAGCGCGCGCGCCGGCGGATCGAGGCCGTCGGCGGGCAGGGAACGACCTCGATGGAGAAGCGGATCCCGCGCTCGTCGAGGCGGGAGGCGAGCCCGCGCGAGACGTGCCCGAAGTAGTCGTATCCCGCGAGCCGGCCGAATCCGAAGAAGCCCGGCATGAGGAAGATGCGATGAACCCGCTCCATGGGCGCACCGTAGCAGGCGTCGCGGTTCGCGGACGTCCGACGCGTCTGCTAGCGTCCAGGCGTGCGCATCGGTCCCGTCCTCGCCGCCCTCTCGCTCGTGCTCGCGTCCGGATGCGTCGAGTCGAGCCGACGCGACGCCCGCAACGAGGCGATGCTCGTGATCGCGCGCTACGACGCGGTCCGTACGGCGTCGCCCGAGACGATGGAGCAGCGGGTCGGCGAGCTCTCGCGGGTGGTCGTGCGCGATGCGGAGGTCCGGACGGTGCGCGACCGCTGCACGCAGGTCTACGGGGCCTTCGTGCGCGCGCGGCAGCTCTCGGACGACGCGCGGGAGCGCTTCGATCGCTACGCGGCCACGCCGGCTGCTTCGCGCTCGGCCGAGGAGGGAAGGGCGCTCGAGCGGATGCTGACCGAGGCGAACGCCGCGGCCCTCGTCGCCCAGCGCGGCGTGTCCGGCTGCGTCGACGGGATCGGTCGGCTCCGCTCCCGCTACGAGGGCGGCCGGTGAGCTCCGGGGAACAAAGAGCCCCCGGCCGCGGTTTCCCTGGTGTCGTGCCTCGTCTTCCGCTCGTCCTCGCTTCGATCCTGGTCCTCGTGGCCGCCTGCTCCCGGTCGCCCCGAGGGGAGGGGGCCGCCACGGGCACGGAGGAGGCCGCGGGGGCTCCCTTCGTGGTCCGCGACGGCGCCGAGGGGCTGCTCTTCGTGTACGGCGATGCCGAGGGCTTCCATCCGGTGGAGCGCCTCGCGGACGTCCCCGCGGGCGCCCGGGCGCGGGTGCGGGTCGACTCGCTCACCCTGCCTCCGGAGCGGCGGCTCGACCCCGCAATGGTCTACGTCGCCGACCTGCGGTCTCCGGGGCCGGACGGGACGTACCGGGTCCGGACCATGCCCCGGGCGGACTTCGAGGCCTCTTTCGGGGGGGCCGCGGGCGCTCCCCGGGACGAGGCGGCCGAAGGGGCCGGCGCGGGCGACGCGCCGGCCGAGGCCGCCGCCGCGGCGACGGGCGACGTGATCGTGTACGGCGCCTCGTGGTGCGGCGCCTGCCGCTCCGCCGAGGCCTTCTTCCGCAGCCGGGGCGTGCCCTTCGTCGAGAAGGACATCGAGCGGGAGCCGGGAGCGCGCGAGGAGATGCTGGCGAAGGCGCGCGCGGCCGGCATCGACGGCTCGAGCATCCCCGTGATCGACTTCCGCGGAACGGTCCTCACGGGCTTCGACCCGGGTCGTCTCGACGCCCTGATCGGCGGCGGCCGTCCGCCCTCGACCCTCTGACCATTGGACGGGACCCCCGGGGGTTTGCTAGGTCAGCCGCGATGCGTCGCCTCCTCCTCACGTGGGCCCTCGGCCTCTCGGCGTTCCTGACGGGCTGCACCCACACCGTGGCGACGACCGTGCGTCCGCCCGACCTGCCGATGATCGAGGTCACGGCGCGGCCTCCGACTCCCGAGGTGATCGCCCTCCGGGTGGCCGTCGTCACGTACCAGGGAGCCGAGGGCGCCCCGGAAGAGATCACCCGCACGCGGGACCAGGCCGAGGCGCGCGCCGTGATGCTCGCCGGCCTCGCGCGGCAGCCGGGTCAGAGCTTCCGCGAGATCGTGAGCGAGTACAGCGACGTGCCCTCGGGGGCGCTCGCGGTGCGCCACGGCGATTCGCGCCTGCCGCCGGTCGTCGTCGACGCCGCGTTCGAGCTCGCCGTCGGCGAGCGCAGCCGGGCCGTCGAGACGCCCCGGGGCTTCTACATCGTCGCCCGCGAAGAGGATCCCGTCGTCGGTCCGACCGAGATCTGGGCCCGCCACGTGCTCATCTCCTTCGTCGAGGCACGGCGCGCCGTCGAAGGCGTCACCCGTTCGCGGGACGAAGCGCTCGCGCTCGCCGAGCAGGTGCGCGACGAGGCCCGCGCCCAGCCGGAGCGTTTCGCCGAGCTCGCGGGGCAGTACTCCGACGAGCCGGGCGCGGCGGATCGGGGCGGCGATCTCGGGCCGTTCGGACGGGGCGCGATGGTCCCGGCCTTCGAGCGCGCCGCGTTCGCGCTCGAGGTCGGCGCGGTGAGCGACGTCGTCGAGACGCCGTTCGGCTTCCACGTGATCCAGCGCTACCGCTGACTCGGCACCGGGCACCGCCATGCGGCGATGCGGCTCGCGTGATAGGACGCGACGATGACGGAACGCACCCGGATGCCCCTCGAGAAGGCGCAACGCTATTTCGTCGACGGAGTGCCCCACAACGTCGCGCTCGGTCTGCGCATCTCCGACTACGAGCCCGGACGCGTCGTGATGGAGCTGCCGTACCAGGAGAAGCTGGTCGGCAATCCCTCGACGGGCGTCATGCACGGCGGGGTGATCACCACGCTCATCGACTCGACGTGCGGCGGCGCCGTGCTCACGAAGCTCCGGGAGGTCCGTCGCGTCGCGACGCTCGACCTCCGGATCGACTACCTGCGTCCCGCGAAGCCCGGCCAGACCGTGAGCTGCGAGGCGATCTGCTACCGCGTCACGCACCACGTCGCCTTCGTCCGGGCGTCCGCCCACGACGGCGATCCGAACGATCCGGTGGCCGCGGCCGCCGGCTCCTTCGTGGTCTTCGAGCCGGGCAGCCCCTCGCACGTGAAGGAGGCGAAGTGAACCTGCGCGAACGGCTCGACCACGCCCGGACGACGGGGGATTTCGACCCGCTGCTCGAGGCGATTCCCTACGCCCGCTTCCTCGGCTTCACCGTCATGCGCGACGGAAGCGATCTCATCGGCAAGATGAGCTACGCGGACCACCTCGTCGGCAACGCGAAGGTGCAGGCGCTCCACGGCGGCACCCTCGGGGCGCTGCTCGAGCTGACGGCGGTCTGCAAGCTGCTCTCGGTCGGGGACTCGGTCGCCGTCCCGAAGACGGTCAACATCACGGTGGAGTACCTCCGGACGGGCCGCATGACGGATACGTTCGCGCGGGCCACGGTGACGCGTCACGGGCGCCGCGTCGCGAACGTCCGGGTGCTCGCGTACCAGGACGATCCGAGCAAGCCCGTCGCGGCCGCGAACGCCCATTTCCTGCTCTCTCCGCCGCCCTGAGGCCCGCGCCGGCGCCGGCCGTCCGCGTCCACGGAGGGCGCGCTTGTCGGCCGGCTCGCCCCGGACCACCTTTGCGGGCCCATGGAGCCCCTCGACCTGCAATCGCTCACGAGCACCGAGCTCGTCGCCGCGGCCCGCGCCCGTCTCGAGGCCGGCGCCGGCGCGGCGCTGCGCGTGCACAAGCAGGTCGTCCGCGAGGGGCGCTTCGAGCCCGAGGCGCTCGGTCTCGGGGCGCGGGCCTCGGCCGAGTGGCGGAAGCACTTCCGCCTCGTCTTCCCCGAGGTCGTCCGCGTGGTCGAGGAGGAGGGCGACCTCGGAACGACGGCGAAGGCCGTGCTCCGCCTCGCCGACGGCTACGAATGCGAGTGCGTGCTCATCCCCATGGGGCGCGGTCGTCACACGCTCTGCGTCTCGAGCCAGGTCGGCTGCAAGATGGGCTGCACCTTCTGCGAGACGGGGCGCATGGGACTGCTCCGCCACATGACGGCGGCCGAGATCGTCTCCGAGCTGCTCGTGGCCCGGCACGTGCTCGGCTGGGACGTGAAGAACGTCGTCTTCATGGGCATGGGCGAGGCCCTCGACAACGCCGACGCCGTCTTCCGCACCATCTCGGTCTGCAACGACGGCGCCGGCATGCAGATGCCCCAGGAGCGTTTCACCGTCTGCTCCGTAGGCCACGTCGAGGGGCTCGAGCGCTTCATGGCGCAGGGCTACAAGCGGGTGAACCTCTCGTTCAGCCTGAACTCGCCCGACGACGCGAAGCGGAGCGAGGTCATGCCGATCAACCGGAAGACGCCGCTCGCGCGCCTGCAGGCGCTCTTCGCTTCGTATCAGCCGAGGCCCAATTTCGTGCTCGGCGTGAACTACTGCCTCATGCCGGGGATCAACGACTCGCGCGAGGACGCCGCGGGCGTGGCGCGCTTCTGCGGGCCGATCCCGCGCGTGCTCGTGAACGTGATCCCGTACAACCCGGGCAACGCCCCGCTGACGCGTGCGCCGACCGAGGACGAGATCGTCCGCTTCATCGACTGGCTCCGCGACGAGGGCCTGCCCGTGCGGCGGCGCATCACGAAGGGCCGCAGCGTGATGGCCGCGTGCGGCCAGCTCGGGAACGTCGAGCTCCGCGAGCGACGCCGGCGACTGCCGGTCACGGTCGGTTGATCAGCGGCAGCGTCCGCCGAGCAGACCCGCCTTGAGGCCGGTGTTGGGCGGCTCGCGGCCCACGAAGAGGCGGAAGAAAGCGCGCGCGAACGCGGGGTTCTCGATCGTGCCCATGATCTCGTCGTCGACCTCGACGGTGAGACCGCGTCCCGGCACGTACGTGTAGATCATCGACTCGCCCGCGCCGAGATCCTTCATCCAGCCCGAGAGCTGCTCGATCTCGCGCTGCAGGCCGAGCTGCTCGGTGCCGGCGTTGATCCGGAAGCCCTCCTCGTACGCGTTCACGATGTCCTGACGCGTGACGTTCCGGACGAAGTAGAGGTGGAGGACCTTCTTCTGCTCGGAAGTCGCCACGACCTCCGCGTCGTCCGTGCGGTTCTCGAGGTAGAGCGCCGCGACGTAGACGTTCACCTGGAAGATCGAGGCCTCGCGGATGCCCATGCCGTTCAGCTGGAGGCGGGTCCCCTCGACCTCGACGTGGTCCGGCGCGGTCACGCCGCTGCATCGACGGGCCGAAGCCGTCGAGCCGAGCGGACCGAGCGCGAGCACGGTGGCCAATCCGAGCGTGGCGAGCTTCCTCATGTGCGTCCCCCTTGGCGTCGTCCCGTGACGAGGCGAACGCCCCGTGTCGTCGGCCCAGGTGCCCCCGGCGACGCCCCATGATGCCGGAAAGTCGGGCTGGCCGGCGAGCGCTTCGTGCAGCCCCCGGCAGAACATGATTTCAGGTTCGGTTTTTGGTATCCTGCGGCCATCGAGCTCCCATGAACCGTCGATTCCTCGCCCCGCTCCTGTTCCTGTCCCTGGCCGCCCCCGCTTGCGACGATTCGTCGGGCACGGCGGCGCCCACCCAGCGATTCCTGACGGACGATCAGGGGCGCGCGTTGATTCTCCACGGCGTGAACGTCGCGAGCAGCGCGAAGACGACCCCCCTCCGGGTGCCGGCCCAGTTCGAGGAGGCCGACGCGGCCGCCCTGGCCGAGCGCTGGGGCTTCAACTTCGTCCGCTACCTCGTGTCCTGGGACGGCCTCGAGCCGACGCCCGGGGTCATCGACACCGCCTACCTCGACCGTATCCAGACACGCCTCGACTGGTTCGCGGCGCACGGCATCCACGTCCTCGTCGACATGCACCAGGACGTCTACTCGATCTCCACCTGCGGGAACGGCTTCCCCGACTGGGCCATCCGCAGCGACGGGATCGCGATGGAGCCCTGCTACCCGGTCTGGTCGGCGAACTACAACCAGCCGGCCGTCGTGCGCGCCTTCGACAACTTCTGGGCGTACGACCAGGGGGCCCACGCCGACCTCCAGGACCACTACACGAACGCCTGGAAGGTGCTCGCCGAGCGCTTCCGCGACCATCCCGCGGTGATCGGCTACGACCTCATCAACGAGCCGCATCCGGGCAGCGCCTGGGGCTACGACGTCGGCTCGCTCGAAGAGCTCTACCGCGACCAGTACACGGCGTTCGACACGCAGAAGCTCGCGCCCTTCTACCAGCGCTGCATCGACGCGATCCGCTCGGTCGATCCGGACACGTACATCTTCTTCGAGCCCCGCTACGGCACGCCGGGCGACGGCTCGCCCTCGTACCTGCCGAAGCTGGACGATCCGCGCACCGGGGACGATCGCCTGGTGCTCGCGCCGCACTTCTATTCGATCGCGTACGAGGCGACGAGCATGTACGCGCCGGGCAACGACGCGACGATGCGCTTCGAGGCGCGTCGTCGCGAGGAGATGCTCGCGCTCGGCACGCCCCTCGTGATCGGCGAGTGGGGCTTCGATCAGGGCTTCCCCGGCGCGACCCAGTACATGGACGACGTCCACGCCATGGCCGACTCGCTGATGGCGGGCTGGGCGTACTGGAGCTGGGATCCGGGCGTCGGCGGCTGGGCCTTCACCGCGCGGAACGTCGATCCGGTCAGCGGCGCGATCACCTACGTCGAGAACCCGAACTCGGACCTCATCGTCCGTCCGTACCCGCGCGCGGTCGCCGGGCAGCCGGTCTCGTTCTCCTACGACCGCACGACGCGCGTCTTCGAGCTCGTCTTCGACTCGAAGAAGGGCGTCACGGGGCCGACCGAGATCTACGTGCCGAAGCGTCGCCACTATCCGGGCGGCTTCGTCGTGGAGTCGTCGGATCCGGCCGCGAGCTTCTCCTACACGTTCGACGACGCGACGGAGATCCTCTCGGTCACCGTGCCGAGCCGCGGTCGCCACACGATCCACGTGCGGCCGATGTGAGGCTCATTCGTCGTCGAAGTCGAAGTCCTCGGACGGATCGAAGGACTCCTCGGCCTCGTGACCCTGGGCCTTGTTCGCGGCACCGGGCGCGCCGCGCTTCTTCCGCGACTTCTTGCGGTAGCGGACGCGGATCGGCGTGCCCCGGAAGCCGAAGCGCTCGCGGATCTGGTTCACGACGTAGCGCTGGTAGCTGAAGTGCACGCCCTCCGGCTCGTTCGTCACGACGGCGAAGGTCGGCGGGCGAACGAGCGCCTGCGTTACGTAGTAGAGCCGCGTCTCGCGGCCGTGCATCGTGGGAGGCGGGTGCCGGGCGAGGACCTCTTCGAAGAAGCGGTTCATCTCCGAGGTCGTGATGCGCTTCCTGTGCTCCGCGACGGCGTCGTTGACGCGCGAGAGCAGGACGTTCGTGCCCTTGCCGGTCTTCGCGCTCATGGTGACGAGCGGCGCCCACGTGCAGAAGGCGAGGATCTCGCGCGTGCGGTCCATCGTCCGCTTCATCGTGGCGTCGTCGACGAGGTCCGCCTTGTTGAGCGCGATCACGAGGGCGCGGCCACGCTCGACGGCGAGGCCCGCGATCTTCGCGTCCTGCTCGGCGGGCCCGCTCGCGGCGTCGATCACGAGGACGACGAGGTCGCTCCGTTCCATGGCGCGGATGGCCTGGTAGACGCTGAGCGCCTCCATGCCTTCCTTGCCGACCGAGCGCTGACGGCGCATGCCGGCCGTGTCGATGAGCACGAGGCGCGTCTCGCCCCGCTCGAAGAGCGAGTCGATGCTGTCGACCGTCGTGCCCGGGCGGTTGTCGACGAGCTGCCGCTCCTCGCCGAGGAAGCGGTTCACGAGCGAGGACTTGCCCGCGTTCGGCCTGCCGACGATGGCGACGCGCGGGATCTCGAGGTCGATCGACTCGACGCCCGACGCCTCGGGGAGCGATCGCGCGATCGCCTCCTCGAGGTCGCCGAGGCCGCGGCCGTGCAGGGCCGAGATCGGGATCAGCGAGTCGATGCCGAGCTCGTAGTGGCCGACGCTCCCGAGCGCGGCCTTCTGCGAGTCCGCCTTGTTCGCGACGTAGATCACGGGCTTGCCGGCCGCGCGGAGGAGCTTCACGGCCTCGCGATCGGCGGGGACCGGATCGCTCGTCCCGTCGAGCACGCAGACGACGACGTCGCACTCCGAGAGCGCGAGCTTCACCTGCTGGGCGATGCCCTGCTGCATGGGGTCGTCGCTCTCGGGATCGAAGCCGCCGGTGTCGATGAGGACGTATTCGCGGCCGAGCGCCCAGGCGTCGGCGTAGTGCCGATCGCGGGTCACGCCGGGACGGTCCTCGACGATCGCGAGGCGCGTGCCCGAGAGACGGTTGAAGAGGGTGCTCTTGCCCACGTTGGGGCGGCCGACGATCGCGACGAGCGGTCGCGCTCCGGACGCGCCCGCGGGCAGCGGCATGGGTTCGTGGCGGCTCAAGACTGCTCCACTTCGTTCACGAGCCGACGCGCGTGCACGGGATTCGAGGTCCACCCGGGCTGGACCTTGACCCAGAGCTCGAGGAAGACCTTCTGTTCGAGGAAGCGCTCGATCTCCTGGCGCGCCTCGGTGCCGATCTGCTTGATCTTGGCCCCCTGCGCGCCGATGACGATCGACTTGTGCGATTCCTTCTCGACGATCAGGGTCGCGGCGATGCGCACCGAGCCCGGCTTCTCGATGTACTGATCGATGACGCAGGCGAGGCCGTGCGGGACCTCGTCGAAGGTGCCGCGCATCGCGGCCTCGCGGATGAGCTCCGCGACGAAGAACCGCTCCGGACGGTCGGTGAAGAAGGACTCGTCGTAGAGCATGCCCTCGGGGAGGTGCCCGCGGACCTCGCCGATCAGCGAGTCGAGGTTCGTGCCCCGCTGCGCCGAGATCGGGAGCACGGCGACGAAGTCGTGCTCCTTCTGGAGGAGCTCGATGAACGGCAGGAGGAAGCGCTTGTCCTTGAGGCGATCGACCTTGTTGATCGCGAGGACGGTGGGGCGCTTCGACTCCTTCACGAGCGCGAGGACCTCGCGGTCGGCGTCGCTCATGCCCTTCGAGACCTTGCGCTCCTTCTCGCGCTCGCTCTCGAGGTTGCGATCGCTCGGCGCCTCGACGAGGAAGACGACGACGTCGGCGTCCGAGAGGCCGAGCTTCGCCTGCTCGACGAGGACCTCGCCGAGCGCGCTCTTCGGCCGGTGCATGCCCGGCGTGTCGATGAACGCGATCTGCGTCGGCGGCTCGTCGCTCGCGTAGACCGCGAGCACGGACGAGCGCGTCGTGCCCGGCTTCGAGGTCGCGATCACGAGCTTCTGGCCGAGCAGCGCGTTCATCAGCGTGCTCTTGCCGACGTTCGGACGCCCGACGATCGCACAGCGTCCCGCGCGCGGCGTCTCCGTGGAGACGGGGCGCTTGGGCTTCTTCTTCCGACCTTTCGCGGGCTCGGTCATGGGGGCGGCAGTGTAGCCCTTCGGGCCCGGCGGTCGAGCGCAGGCCCCCCCCGACGGCGCTTGACCCCCGCCGTCCGACGGGAGAAGCCTCCTGCCATGGGTCTGGCTTCGCTCCTCCTCGGCCTCGCGTCCCTCGTCGCCACCTGCGGCGGCATGGTCTTCGTCGGCGTGCCCTATCTCGGCCTCGTGGCGTCCGGCGCGGCCGTGATGCTCGCCATCGTGGGGCTCGTCCTCGGAGGGCTCGGTTATTCCCGCGCCAACGCGGACGGCGAGGGCACCGGCCTCCCGGTCGCGGGCCTCGTCGCGAGCGGATTCGCGCTGATCCCCGCCCTCGTGGTGGGTTTCACCTGCGGCGCCTGCAACCTCGCGTTCACCTCGCTCACAGAGGAGCTCGAGGGAGACGGCGGGCTCCGCTTCGTGATCGATCCCGATGCGGGCGTGACCTTGCCCCCGGACGGGGACGTCGACGCCGGAAAGCCCGAGCCCGTCGATCCGACGGCGCCGGTCAAACCCCCTCCCGCCGGCTCGGCGCCCGCCCCCGCCGCGATCGACGACGCGGGCGTGACCCGCACCGTCGTCCCCGTGCCCCCCTCGAACGACCGGGCACCGCCGCCCGCCTTCCCGCCTCCGCCGGTGCAGCGGATGGCGCCGCCCCAGGGCCGCTGACGTGCATCCGATCCTCTTCGTCCTCTCCGTCGCGGGGCACGAGCGGCCGATCGCCAGCTACGGCGCGATGATGGCGCTCGCCATGCTGGTCGGCGGCCTGGTCGGCGTCCGGGCCGCGGCTCGCGACGGGATGGAGCTCGGGGACGCGATCGCCGGCGCGGGCATCGTGGCCGGCAGTGGCCTCGCGGGCGCCTACGCCCTGCAGCTGCTCGTCGTCACGCTCGAGACCGGCTCCTTCGCGACCGCGTTCGCGCGCGGGGGCCTCGTCTTCTACGGCGCGCCGATCGTCGGGACGCTCGCGCTCGCGGCCGCGGCGCGTCCCCTCGGGGCCTCGTTCCCCCGGCTCGTCGACGTGGCGATCCCCGCCGTCCCGCTCGCGCACGCGCTCGGCCGGATCGGCTGTTTCCTCGCGGGATGCTGCTACGGGCGCCCTTGCGACCTCCCCTGGGCCGTGCGCTTCGTCGATCCGATGGCGGCGGCTCCGGATGCGTTCGTGGCCCGGCATCCCGTCCAGCTCTACGAGGCCTTCGCGCTGCTCGTGCTCGCCGGGCTCCTGATCCTCGTTCCGCCGCGTCGCGTCGGCGACGGGCGTCGCGCGATCCTCTACGTGGGGCTCTACGCGCTCGTCCGCCTCGGGACCGAGCGCTTCCGCGGGGACGACGATCGCGGCTTCGTGCTCGGGCCCGTCTCGACCTCGGACGCCATCGCCTTGCTGTCGCTCGCGGTCGCCGTCGCGCTCTTCGCCCGGCTGCGTCGCCGCGAGGCGTCGGGGGCGGCGGCGTGAAGAGGGCGCTCCTCCCGGTCGCTTGGCTCGTGCTCCTCGCGCCCGCGCGTGCCGAGCAGGCCGTGAGGCTCGCCTCCGACGTGGTCCACGTTCCGGCCGGGGAGTTCGTGCGCGGCAGCGACTCCGTGGATCTCGGCCGCGCCGTCGCCCTGTGCATCGAGGTCTTCTCCGAGCACGGTGGGGAGCTCGCGTGCCGCGAGGACGCCTTCGTCGACGAGACGCCCAAGCGCGCCGTCTGGGTCCGTGCGTACGCCATCGATCGGACCGAGGTGACGCACGGCGCCTATGGGCGCTGCGTCCGCGCGGGGCGGTGCAGGCCGCCGCGCGTCGCCGAGTCGGATCCGCGCGTGTTCGGGGCTCGCCTGCCCGTCGCCGGGGTCACCTTCGCCGACGCCGAGGCGTACTGCGCGTTCGTCGGAGGGAGGCTGCCCACCGAGGCCGAGTGGGAGCGGGCGGCGCGCGGCGACGACGGGACGAGGACCTTCCCGTGGGGCGCCGCCTACGACGATCGCCTCGCCAACCACGGACGGCTCGGGGAGCACTCGGACGGAGTCGACGGCTACCGCTACGCGGCTCCCGTCGGCTCCTTCCCGGACGGCCGGAGCCCGCACGGCCTCGACGACGCGGCGGGAAACGTCTGGGAATGGACCGCCGATCGCTATGCCCCCGGCGGCTACCTCGACGACTCCCTCGTCGACCCGCGCGGCCCCGACACGGGCGGGGAGCGCGTCGTCCGCGGGGGCTCGTGGCGGACCTCGCCCCTCTCGCTCCGGGTCACCCATCGCGTGCCCGTGCCCGAGACCGGCCATGCGCCCGACCTCGGCTTCCGTTGCGCCTACGACGCCGGTCCGGGGGGGCCGTGACTCCGCGTTCCCCCCTGCTAAGCTCGCCGCCGCCGTCGGCCGTCCCGGTCGACCGGGAGATGCACATGGGGATCCTCCGAAGCTCGATCGCGCTCCGCACCCTCGCCACGCTCGTCGGGCTCGTCTCCGTCGGCGGCTGCTACGGACGAGGCGGCGACACGTGTCGGCAGGATTCGAACTGCCGCAGCGGCTACGTGTGTTGTCCGGCGGAGGGCGAGAGCAGCCTCACCGGGGGCGCGTTCGGCGTCTGCCACAAGCAGTGCCCCGTTCCCGTCGTGTCCGGCTCGGACGCGGGCTCGGATGCCGGCTCGAGCGACGCCGCGACCGACGCGGGCGACGGGGGCTGAGTCGCCGACCGGCGATGCGAACGTCCGTTCGCGGTCGACGGCCGCTCGACCGGAATTCGCCCGTGTGACCGAGACGGCCGTGCCGATCCGCGGTCCCTCCGCTTTCTCCCGTGTATCGACCTTCGATCGAGGGTAGTTTCGTGGGTGTGATCCAAGGCGTCTGCACTCGATGCGGTCAGGTCCTCTCGAGCGCGGGGCGGTGTCCGTCCTGCGATCCGGCGGGCGTCCGCAGCGGGCTCGACGCACGCATCGGCACCACGATCGGAGGTCGCTACCGGATCCTCCAGCGCGTCGGCGCGGGCGGCATGGCGTCCGTCTACCTCGCGCGGCACGTGCTCATCGATCGGCTCGTCGCGGTCAAGACGCTGCGGCCCGAGCTCGCACGCGATCCGGTGCAGCGCGATCGGTTCCTCCGCGAGGCGCGGGCGGTGAACCGCATCCACCATCCGAACATCGTCGAGATCACGGACGTCGGCGAGACCGAGGACGGCGTCGTCTACCTCGTCATGGAGTACGTGCCCGGCGAGTCGCTCCTCGATCACCTCGCCGAGGCGCCCTTCGACTCGCGCCGGATGCTCGACATCGCCGCCCAGATCGCGAGCGCCCTCTCGCGCGCCCACGAGATGGGCGTGATCCATCGCGATCTGAAGCCGGAGAACGTCCTGCTCGTGCCGGAAGCGGGGCGCGAGCTCGTGAAGGTGCTCGACTTCGGCATCGCGAAGATCACCGACGCTCCGTCGCTGACGGGCAGCCAGCAGCTCTTCGGCACCCCGGGCTACATCGCGCCGGAGTACGTCCAGAGCGCGAAGCTCGACGGACGCGCCGACCTCTACTCGCTCGGCGTGCTGATGTACGAGATGGTGACCGGGGTCTTGCCGTTCGATTACGAGTTCCCAGGTGATCTGCTCGTGAAGCACGTCGTCGAGCCGCCGATCCCGCCGAGCCGACGCAATCCCCGGGTGGAGCCCGCGGTCGAGGAGCTCGTGCTCCGCGCGCTGGCGAAGAACCCCGACCAGCGTTTCCGCGATGCACACCACTTCCTCGACGAGCTCGAGCGCGTCCGCGAGCGGCTCGGGAGCGACGACTCGTGGGGGGCGATGGGCGCGCCGAGCCCTTCCGACACGGAGCCCGCGACGCGCGTCGAGGCGGCCGACACCGACGTCGATCTGGTCCGGCCCGGCGGGCCCGACCGGGGCTCCGCGCGTCCGAGCATTCCGCGCGCCCCGCGGGACACGCTGTCGATCGCACGGGACGCGGCGAAGGAAGGGGGAGTCGACTCCACGCTCTCGGCGTCCTACGTCGACGGGCTCATCGGAGGAAGGCGGTGGCGCCGGCGGTTCGAGGCGCTCCGGGACGCTCTCGACGACATCGAGCTCGAGGCGCCGCTCCCGGCGGAGATCGCCCGCGAGCGGGCCCGGGCGAGCGGTCTCTACGAAAGCCTCGTCCGAGACCTCGAGCGCACCGAGAGCATCCAGGCGGAGCTCGATGCGATGGATGCGAACGCCCGCCGCTACCGGGCCGAGCTCGGCCGTCGTGCGGACGATCGCGCGCGCGAGCTCTCCACGGTGAAGGGAGCGCTCGAGGCGGCGAACGAACGGCGGCTCGCCGAGCTCGCGGGAAGCACGAACGACCTCGCGGCCGACGCGGCCGTCGTCGGGCTCGTCGAGCGCATCGACGTCGTGACGCGCGAGCTCGACACGCTCCGCGCCGAGCTCGAGACCCACGCCGAGCAGCACGAGGACGCACGCGGGCCGCTCTGTCGGGCCTCCTACGACGCGGTCGCCGGGCTCGAGAGCGTGACCGAGGGGCTCCGCGACTCGCTCGCCCGGATCGAGGCCTTCGTCGAGGCGTGGTGGAATCGGCGCGAGGGACGGCGTCGCGAGTGACGAGCCGGTGACGGCCGAGTGACCTCCGTCCGACGATCGACGTCCCGCCGTTGACCGTCCGCGCGGCGGCCCTTATTCCAGGGCCGATCCAGGCCGTCATGAAGCGTCTTCGCGCGATCCTCCCCCACGCACCGCTCGTCGTCGCGGTCGTCCTCTCCACCTCCCCCGCTCGGGCGGACGAGCCCGCCTCCGCCGTCGAGGCCCAGGCGGCTCCGGCCGTGGCCGAGGCGCCCGCCGCCACGCCCGCGCAGCTCGCCGAGACGGCGTACGAGGAAGGCGAGCGGCTCTACCAGGAGGGGCGCTACGCGGACGCGGAGGCCTCGTTCATCCGCGCCTACCAGGCCGTGCCGAACCCGACCACGCTCATCGCGATCGCGGAGGCCCGGCTGCGCCAGGGCTACGGGCCGGAAGCGGTCGACGTCTACAACCGCTACCTCCGCGTGGCCGGCAGCTCGCCGGACGCCGAGGCCGTGCAACGTCGGGTCGAGGAGCTCCGGGCGTCTCCGGGCATCCTCCGGATCGTGACGGTCCCCGAGGGAGCGCACATCTCCGTCGACGGCGTCGACACGGGCCGTACGTCGCCGGCCGACGTCGAGGTCGCGGCCGGCACGCACGCGGTGCGTGTCGAGCTCGAGGGGCACGAGCCGATGGAGGGCACGCTCGAGGTGCGCTACGCGTCGGTGCGACCGGTGAACGCGACGCTCGAGGCCTTGCCGCCCCCGCCGCCCCCGCCGCCCCCGCCTCCTCCTCCGCCGCCTCCCGCCGAGCCCCTCGATTCGCGTCGACCGCATCGCATCACGCCGGCCGTGCTCTCCACCGCGATCACGTCCGCGGCCTTCCTCGTCACGGGCACCGCGCTCGGATTCTCCGCGATGAAGAAGGAAGGCGAGTTCGATGCCGAGCCGAGCGCGGCGACGGCCGATCGGGGCGAGCGGCTCTCGCTCGCGGCGGACGTCTGCCTCGGTGCGGCGGCGGTCTCGGCCGTGACGTCGATCATCCTCTTCTTCCGGACCGACGGTGGCGCCGAGGAGCCCGCCGTCACGATCACCCCCACGGCCTCGCCGAGCGGCGGGGGCGTTCACGCGCGTCTGCGCTTCTGAGGCCTCCATGCGTTCCGCCCTCCTCGCGTTCCTCCTCGTGACGGCCGGCTGCGAAGCGGTCGTCCACTTCGACCGTTCGAAGATCGACGGCGGCGCGAAGTCGCTCTGGCTCGAGGGCGAGGGGCTCGACGCCGGGCTGCCCGATGCCACCGAGGGCGTCGACGCGGCGCCGCGCTGAGCGGATCCTTCGCCGGGCGCGCCCCGCGCCTGATAGGCTGCGGACGTGCGCTTCCTCGCCTCGGTTTCCCTGGCGGTGCTCGTCTCGGCCTGTGCAGCGAGCCCTCCGCGTGTCGTGGCCCCGACGACGGCGCTCGGACCCTCCCGCGCGCTCTCCGGGCACGTGCGCTACGAGGCCCGGAGCGCGACTCCGACCGGCGTCTCCACCGCGATCGAGACGCGACCCGCGCGCTACGTCACGCTCGTCTTCGTCGACGCGCAGGGCGTCGAGCGGGCGCGCGGTCGGAGCGACGGGGAGGGCGCCTACCGGGTGGACGTTCCCGCCGACGTCGCGCGGGTGCGCATCCTGTCGGAGGCGAGCGTCGACGGCTACGAGCTCTCGGTCAGCCCGGACGGCCGAGGACGCGGCACCCACGTCCTCGAGCGTCCGCTCGCGACGGACGCGACCACGCTCGACGTGCTCGCGCTCGACGCTTCGCCCGACGGGGAAGGCGGCGCGCTCCACCTGCTCGACACGATGCTGAGGGGCGCGCTGGCGGTCCACGAATGGACGGGCGCGCCCCTGCCGCCGCTCTACGCGTACTGGGCGCGCGGCGTGACGAGCACGTGGAGCTACTACCACGGCGAGCGCCCGGAGGGCTCGGGGCGCTTCTCGCTCGAGCTCATGGGCGGCGAGCGCGGCGCGCGGGAGACGACGGACACCGACGAGCACGACGAGCCGATCGTCCTGCACGAGGTCGGGCATTTCGTCTTCGACCGGCTCTCTTCCGACTCGTCGATGGGAGGCGATCACCCCGGCGGGACGCTGATCGATCCCGGTCTCTCCTGGGAGGAGGGGCGTGCCACCTGGTTCGCCGGCGTGGTGCTGGGCTCGCCGCGGTACCGCGACACGATCGGCATGGAGCCCCGCGGGCAGCTGCGCGTCGACCGCGACCTCGAGCGCCGAGAGAGCGGTCCGATCGGCATCGGCTCGGAGTCGACCGTGATGGAGGTGCTCTGGGACCTCTCCGACGGGAGCCCGGGCCTCCCCGATCGCGACGACGACGGGGTCGCCCTCGCGCCGGCCGACCTGATGCGCGCCATGATCGACCTCGGCCGGACGCCCGGGGCCTATCCCTGCCTCGCCACCTTCCTGACCTACCTGGTCGAGCGGGGGATCGTCGGTCGGCCCGCGCTCGCGGACATGCTCGGCCGGGGCGGCCATCCGGCCGGCCTCCTGCCGCCCGCGGGCGAGGTGCCCTGGCCCCTCGCCCTCGCCCTCGGGGCGCCGGTCGCGGGCAAGATCGACGGGCTCACCGAGCCGGCCCCGAGCGGCGGTCCGGCCCGCCCCCAGAACGGCCTCGACGCCGTCCGGTCGTACCGGCTCGAGATCCCCGTGCGGGGCTGGCTCGAGCTCGAGCTCCGGATCGACGGCAGCGGCCGCGCGGCCGATCGGCAGGACCTCGACCTCGAGCTGCGCTCGATCCGCGCCGACCTCCTCGGCAGCTCGCGGGAGGAGGAGAAGGTCGAGCGGCTCGGGCGCTTCGTCGAGCCCGGATATTACGTCGTCGTGGTCCGGGACGGGGGACAGGGGAACCGGGCCGGCTACCGCCTGACGGCGACGATGGGCCGGTGACGCGGTCGCCCCAGGAGGCGCCCGAGGAGGCGCCCGGCCTCGCTTGACCCGCCCGACACCCCACGACCACACTCCGGCCCATGAAGATCTTCATCGACACCGCCGACCTCGGCGAGATCCGCGACGCGGCGGCCATGGGCCTCGTCGACGGCGTGACCACGAACCCCTCCCTGATCGCCAAGACCGGCCGTCCGATGAAGGACGTCGTCCGCGACATCTGCGAGATCGTCGACGGTCCGATCAGCGCGGAAGTCATCGCCACGGACTACGAGGGCATCGTCCGCGAGGGCCGCGAGCTCGCGAAGATGCACCCGAACATCGTCGTGAAGGTCCCGCTCATCGCGGACGGCATCAAGGCCGTGCGCACGTTCTCGTCGGAGGGCATCAAGACGAACGTCACCCTCTGCTTCAGCCCGACGCAGGGCCTCCTCGCGGCGAAGGCCGGAGCGACCTACATCAGCCCGTTCATCGGTCGCATCGACGACATCAGCGGGGACGGCATGGAGCTGATCGAGCAGCTCGTCACGATCTACCAGAACTACGATCTGCCGACCCAGGTGCTGGCGGCGAGCATCCGTCATCCGGTGCACGTGGTGCAGGCGGCCCTCGTCGGCGCGCATTGCGGGACCATGCCTCACAAGGTCATCCACCAGCTGCTCAAGCATCCGCTGACGGACGCGGGGCTGGCCCAGTTCCTGGCCGACGCGAAGAAGATCCCGACCTCGTGATCCGACTCGCCGCTGCGATGCTGCTCGCGGCGGGCGTCTCGGGCGCCGGGACCGCACGTGCCGAGTGGCAGCCGGAGACGGCGGCCTCGGCGGCGGTGCTCTTCCGCTCCGAGGCGCTCGGCGGTGGGCGGGCCTACGGAGCCCGGTTCACGGTCGACGCCTGGCAGACGCTGGGGCTCGCCCGGCTCGGGCTCGTGGCGGGCATCGGCTTCCTCGGCGGCGGCTCCGATGCCGACGCGCGTACGTACGTGCCGTTCGGTCTCTCGCTCGGCGTCGCCGAGCGGCGCCACACGGTCGGCTACGACCTCCGCGTACGGGGCGGGCCGTGGTTCGGAGCGACCGACGCCGGGCTCGCCGTCGGGGCCTTCGTCGACGCCGCGGCGCATCTCTCGTTCCGGCTCACCGCGGCCCTCTCGCTGACCGCCGGCCTCGAGACCCAATTCCTCTTCGCCCACGGGAACGCCCTGGTGTTCGCTCCGGCGGTCTCGCTCGTCTTCACGCCCGGGTCGGAGAGCGCTCCGTGAGGGACCGGCTGCCCCCCTTGCCCGGGATCGGGGTCGCGCTCGTCGAGGACGCGACCGGGCGATCGCGGCTCGACGAGGGCTTCCTCACGCTCCGGCGCCTCCGGCTCGAGAATCGCTACGCGGACGGCGCGCGCTCGGCCTCCTACGCGTACGACGTGGTCGAACGCGAGGCGCTGGACGCGGTCTGCGTCCTGCTCTCCGCGCCCGGGCCGGACGAGCCCTTCGTGCTCCTCCGCTCGGCGCTCCGGCCGCCGCTCGCGTTCCGCGCGGGGCGTCCGCTCCCGCTCCCGCACGCGCATGGCGAGGTGCTCTGGGAGCTGCCCGCGGGTCTGGTCGAGCACGACGAGGTCGGCGACGTGGGCCTCCGCCGCTGCGCGTCGCGCGAGGTCCTCGAGGAGACCGGCTTCTCCCTCGAGCCCGAGGCGTTCGAGGCGCTCGGGGCCCCCGTGTTCCTCTCGCCCGGGGTGATCGCCGAGAAGGTGCATTTCCTCGCGGCCCGCGTGGAGCCGTCGCTCCGCGGCCTCCCGACCGAGGACGGGACGCCGACCGAGGAGCGGGCGGAGATCGCCATGATTCCCTTGTCCGAAGCGCTCGCCGCGTGCGAGCGTGGAGAGATCGCGGACGCGAAGACGGAGCTCGGACTCCTGCGCTTCGCTCGCGCGAGAGGGACTCGATGACCGGCGCTCGCCTCCCCAAGGACGCTCCCCGCGTGCTCGTCGTCTACAAGCGCTCCACCTACGAGCGCTACGGCGGACGGAAGAACGAGCGCGTCGCGAAGCTCCTGCGCCGCGGCGACGTGACGGTCGCGCACCTCCGCGAGGCCCACGACGCGCATCGGGACACGATCGAGCGTGCGCGCAAGGCGCTCCACGGCATGCGGGTGCGCGCCGTCTTCGAGCACCACCACGATCCGAAGCCGGACGACCACTGGGACCTCGTGGTCACGCTCGGAGGGGACGGGACGCTGCTCTGGACCTCGCACATGGTCGGGCCCCACACCCCGATGGTCGCGATCAACAGCGCGCCGATCACGAGCGTCGGCTACTTCTGCGCCGGACCCGGCACCGCGGTCGCCGATCTGCTCGGGCACGCGCTCGAAGGTCGCCTCGAGCGCACCGTGCTCACGCGCATGCGGGTGGTCGTCGACGGACGCGTCATCTCGAAGCGGATCCTGAACGACGTCCTCTTCTGCCACGAGTGCCCGGCCTCCTCGACCCGGTACGTGATCGGCCACCGCGGCGTGGAGGAGGAGCAGCTCTCGAGCGGGCTCTGGGTCGGTCCCGCGGCCGGCTCGACGGCGGCCCAGCATTCCGCGGGCGGCAAGGTGCTCCCCGTGCGCTCGCGCAAGCTGCAGTACGTCGTCCGGGAGCCCTACCACGGCATCGGCATGCGCTATCGGCGCACCCGAGGGCTCGTCTCGCCGAGCGAGGTGCTCGTGGTGAAGAGCAAGATCCGCGAGGGCATGCTCTTCCTCGACGGGCACAACAAGACCCAGGCGGTCGACATCGGCAGCACGATCGAGCTCTCGGTCTCGGACGAGCCCCTCATCCTGCTCGGCATGCGGCGCTGACGCGGAGGCTCAGGAGAAGGGCCAGAACCCGCGCTTCTTCTTCGGCGCAGGTGCGTCCGTGGGCTCGCGCGACGCGAGCTCGGCGATCGAGGCCGCCGTCAGCGTGCGGACGAAGTGCTTCGGCCCGTCCGAGGTGGCCGTGAGGAACGGGAGGTTCAGCTCGGCTCGCTCCGAGGTGCGGAGCGTCTCGACGACCCCGAAGTAGCCTTCGGCGAGGCGGGACATCGCCATGGCCTCGCGTGTGATGAGAGCGCCGCTCTCCTTCTCGAATTCGGCAGCGAGCGCGAGGGCGACGCGCGCCATGGCGTCGGACTCGCCGAGCTTGCCGAGGTGCGCCCGAGCCGCTCGGACGAGGGCGTCGCGAGGCTCGACCCCGTTCGTCAGCTCCGCTGCGAGCGCCTGGCAGAAGGCGGCCCGCGCCGACGCGGGGAGGCCCGAGGGATGCTCGTCTCCGCTCGGTGCGGCCGTCGCCGTGCCGGTCGAGAGCGAGGTCGAGGCCCCGCAGAAGAGGCAGGTCACGAGCGCGCCGCCCGGTGTGGGCGTCGGGAGCGGGGCGCCGCAGCGCGGGCAGACGAGGAGACGCATCGAGCCGGGATCCTACGGATCCCGGCTCCTGAGCGCCACCGTGCACCGCCCGTGCGAGGGGCGACCCCGACTCAGAGCACGTTCTCGACGGCCTTCGCGAGCGTGCGCAGCACCTTGATGCGCGCGTGGTACTTGTCGTTGGCCTCGACCAGCGTCCAAGGAGCGATCTCCGTGCTCGTCCGATCGACCATGTCGCTCACGGCGCGCTTGTAGAGGTCCCACTTCTCGCGGTTGCGCCAGTCCTCTTCGGTGATCTTGAAGCGCTTGTAGCCGACCTTCTCGCGCTCCTTGAAGCGCCGGAGCTGCTCCTCCGCGCTCGTCGCCAGCCAGAACTTCACGACGACGACGCCGTTCTTCACCATCTGCTCCTCGAAGTCGTTGATCTCCGAGTAGGCGCGCATCCAGTCGTACTCGCTGCAGAAGCCCTCGACGCGCTCGACCAGCACGCGGCCGTACCACGAGCGGTCGAAGATCGTCATGCGGCCTTTGCGGGGGAGCTGCCGCCAGAAGCGCCAGAGGTACGGCTGTGCACGCTCGTCCTCGGAGGGCGCGGCGACGGGGACGATGTCGTACTGGCGCGCGTCGAGCGCGGCGGTGACGCGACGGATCGCACCGCCCTTGCCGGCTGCGTCGTTGCCCTCGAAGACGGCGACGACGGCGTGCTTCTTCAGCTTCGGCTCGCGGAACAGCATGTTCAGCTTGCCCTGCCACTCCTCGAGCTCCTTCTCGTACTTCTTCTTCGTCAGGCTCTGCCCGAGGTCGAGCCGGTCGATGATCTGCACGCCGTCGATCGGCGGGAGCAGCGGGGCCGCGTCCGGGAGCTTCGTGGTCTTCTCCTTGCGGTCGAGACGCGCGCGGATGCCCTTCAGGATCTGGGTGCCCACGGTGAGCCCGCGGTACTCGGGATCCTTGCCTTCCACGACCACCCAGGGGGCCTCGCCCGTGCTCGTCTCGCGCAGCGTGTGCTCGGACCACTTCCGGAACTTGTCGTAGTGCTGGAAGTTCTTCCAATCCTGCTCCGAGACGCGCCAACGCGTCTTCGGATCCTTCTGCAGGGCCTTGAAGCGCTTCTCCTGCTGCTCCTTCGAGAGGTGGAACCAGAACTTGAGCAGCAGCGCGCCCTCGTCGGCGAGCATCTTCTCGAAGCGGTTGATCTGCTCGATCGACTGGTCGAGCTGCGCCGTCTTCGTGTTGCCCATGACGCGATCGACGATCGGCGCCGTGTACCAGGACCCGAAGAAGATGCCGATGCGACCCTTCGGCGGCAGTGCCCGCCAGAAGCGGTACATCCACGGACGCTCGCTCTCCTCGTCGCTCGGAGCCGAGAACGCGCGCGTGATGACGAGGCGTGGATCCATCCATTCGTTGAGGAGGTTGACCGTCTCGCCCTTGCCGGCGCCGTCCACGCCGCTGATCAGGATGACGACCGGGAACTTCGCGGCCTCCTTCAGATCGTACTGAGCGTCGAGCAGCGCCTCGCGCAGCTTCGGTGCCTCCTTCTTCCAGGTGGCCTTGTCGATCTTGTGGCCGATCTCGGCGGATTCGAACATGGCTGGCTTCCCCTTCGCTCTCTGGTCCACGACCAGGCTAATGCTTCCGTCGGGCCTTCGTCACTCCCGACCTTCTTCGAGCTCTTCGACGAGCGGCGCGACGGCCGGGATGGCCCGCATCGCCGTCACGAACGCGCGCGACCGCTCGCCCAGGGTCTTCTGGAGCGCCTCGAGCTCGTCGCCCGTCTGCTTCAGGGAGGCGTCCGCGTGGCCGCGCCGCGCGTCCGTCTCCGCCTCCGTCTCTCCGGACTTCTTGCGCAGGACCTCGATCTGGAATTCGAGGTCCTTCACCTCGAGCTCCTTCGCCGCCACGAGCTCCTGTGCCTGGCGGAGCTCCGCGCGCGCGATCGAGAGGTCCGCGCCGAGCTCGTGGACGGCGTGGCCGAGGCGCTCGCGCGCGTCCCTCGACTCCGCCTCGAGCCGATCGAGCTCGCGCTGGTGCGTGACGCGCTGGTCCCGGAGGGCGGCGAGCTGCTCGAGGATCGAGCGGACGTCTTCGACGAGTCCCGCGAGCTCCGGGGGCGGCGTCGTCTCCGGGAACGCGCGACGGAGCATGTGCTGGAACACGAGGGCCCGTCGCTCCCAGCGCTCGAGCGTGACCGGCGGGAGCGAATGCACCGGGCGCGGCTCGGCCGGCGGGGTGACCGCCCCCGCGGCGGCGGCCTCCGCCTCCTCCGGCGAGGGCACCGGGGCGCCTTCCCGCGCGACGGTCTCGAGCGCCCGGACGACCGCATGCGCGTCGACCGGGCGCGCGGCGGGATCCTTCGCGAGTAGGCTGTCGATCAGCTCGTCGAGCGCCGACGGGCATTCCTTCACCAGGGAGGAGGCCTTGGGCGGCGCCTGCTCCATGTGCGCGACGAGGTAGCCGGGCAGGTCCTTCGACACGAACGGAGGACGGCCCGTGACCATCTCGAAGAGCATCACGCCGAAGGAGTAGAGGTCGCTCGGCGCTCCGCTCTCGACGCCCTTGATGCGCTCCGGCGCGAGGTACTGCGGCGTGCCGATCAGCGAGCCGACCGCCGTGAGCCTGGCCTCCTTCTTCGACCTCGCGATGCCGAAGTCGACGAGCTTGGCGTGCCACGCGCCGTCCGCGCGCTTCGAGACGAAGGCGTTCTCGGGCTTCAGGTCGCGGTGCACGATGCCGAGGTCGTGGGCGCGTGCGAGTCCACGCGCCATCTGCGTCGCGAGCTCGACGGCGAGGGCGATCGGGATCGGTCCCTGCTCGACGAGCTTGCTGAGGGGCTTGCCGTCGAGCAGCTCCATCACGAGGAACGGACACCCGTCCTCGGTCTCGCCGAAGTCGTAGATCTCGATGACGTTCTCGTGGGCGATCGTGGCCGCGCTCTTCGCCTCGCGTCGGAACCGCTCGCGGAGCGTGTCGTCGTGCGAGAGGTGCTTGTGGAGGATCTTCACCGCGAGGGGGCGCTCGATCAGCGTGTGGTGGGCGCGGTAGACCGTCGCCATGCCGCCTTCGCCGATCGCCTTCTCGAGGAAGTAACGGCCGCCGACGAGGTGTCCGACCCTCGGGTCGGCCGACTCCTCGAGCTTCGCTCCGTCGACGATGCACGTCTCTTCGTCTTCGTGGTACTCGAGATGGCACTTGGGGCAGACGCGCACGGGATCCTCCGTCTCAGTGCTTGTCGGTGTCGACGTTCTGGTTGGCCTCGCGGAGGCGGCGGCTGAGCATCCGGATGACGCCTTCGGCGATCTCCACCTGCTCGTGGAGGACCTCGTAGAATTCCTCGCTGCCGATCCGGAGGACCTCCGTGGGCTCGACGGCGACCGCCGTGGCGCTGCGGGGCGACGCGTCGAGCACCGCCATCTCGCCGAACGCCTCGCCCGCGCCGAGCGAGGCGAGACGCTCCCCGGCGTGCCGGATCTCGACCTTGCCGCGCACGACGACGTAGAGCGCGTCGCCCATGTCCCCCTCCTCGAAGATCGTGTCCTCTGGGCCGTACGTCTCGAGCTCGGAGACGCGTGCCAGGGGTGCGAGGTCCTCGCCTCGCAGCTTCTCGAACATCGGCGCGGTGCGGAGCACGAGGAGCTTCTCGACCGTGGAGTACATCGGTCCCTCCGTGATGGGCGGGTGTCGGGATTCGGCGAGCGTGGCGCGTGCGCGCCGGGCCACGGTCGCGTCGGGGTCGGCGGCGAGCGAGGTGGCGGCGTCCGCGGCGAGCTCGGGGGCGGTCGCCGCGAGCGCGACGAGCGCGGCCTCGCGGACGAGCGGATCCCGATGGACGACGAGTGGCGGCGCCTCGGTGCGGACGAGCACGTGTCGGTGGCGCCCGAGCGCGTCGAGCAGGATGGCCACCACGTAGGGGTTCGGGTGCCGGCACTGCTCGCGCACGAAATCGGCGGTGGAAGGCGCGGGCGGCAGCTTCGCGCGCGCGAGCTTCTCGTCGACGGGGACGTCGTCGAAGAAGGGCATCACGACGGGACGCAGCGAGGGCTCGAGCGTGGTGTCGAGGACCTCGAGGGCGTTGGCGCGTCGCGCCGGGATCTCGATGCGCTCGCGGACGAGGCGGATGGGCTCGGGCGGGTAGCGCAGCTCGAGGATCCGAAGCACGCGCCGGAGACCCCGGAGCGCGCGGAAGTCGACCGCCTCGTCGAGGAGCGGCGAGGCGAGCTCGGTCTTGGCGCGCTGCCAGCTGGCGACGACGTGCAGCGTCTCGGCGATCTCCCGCTCGAGCAGGGCACGCACGTCGGCGAGGGGCTCGGGCGGGCCCTCGAGCGACTCGCGCAGCCGTGACATCGCGGCGTAGATGCGCAGGCGGAGGTGCGAGTCGGGATCGCGGATCGAGGCCTTCAGCGTCGCGTAGCTCTCGCGCGTCCGGATCCCGCGGAGCACGCGGGGGATGGCGAGCCGGACGTCGCGGTCCGTCTCCGGCGCGGCGAGGAGCGCGGCGAGCGGCTCGAGGGCGGGGTTGCCGACGGCCGAGAGCGCCGCGCTCGCACCGTTCCGCGCGGCCGGATCGGCGAGCAGTCGCAGGAGGTCGGGGACGAGGCGAGGATCGGCGACATCGCGCGCCGACTCGACCGCGGCGAGCCGCACGCGACGGTCTGGATCCTCGAGGAGCGCCCGCAGCCGCTTGGCTCCCGACCGACCGAGGGCGCCGAGGGCCTGGGCGGCGTCGCAGCGATCCTCGGGGAGGTTCGAGGCCGAGAGGACCGAGAGCCGGCTCCCCGCCACCATCGCGCCCTCGAAGCCACCGTGCGAGAGCAGCCCCGCCATCGCGCTCGTGCGGACCACGCGCTCGGGATCGTCGAGGAGCGGCACGAGGGTGTCGATCGCCTCGTCTTCGTGGACCTCGGCGTGCGCCTCGGCCGCGGCCGCGCGGACCTCGGGGACGGGGTCGTGGAGCGCGCGAGAGATGGCCTCGTCGTCCGAGGGCGATCGCGTGGCTCGCGCGTGCGGGGCGAGACGCGAGAGGGCGGCGACCCGGATCACGGCGTCCGGATGGCTCGCGAGCCGCTCGAGGGCCGCGAGCACGCTCGGCTCGCCCGACGCTCCGAGCTCGTCGAGGGCCGCCAGCACCACGCGCGGGTCCGCCGACTCCAGCGCGGCGACGAGCACCGCCTTTCCGCCGGCGTCGACGATGGGCTCGTCGCCGAGCGCGGCGAGCCCGCCGGCGCGCAGGGTGCTGGCGAGCTTCCAGAGGTAGAGCTTGCGGACGAGCGGGATGGCGGCGATCCAGCCGAGCACGAAGACCACGCTCACGTAGGACAGGTGGATCGGGCCGAGGCGCGACGCGAACGCGAGGAGCAGGAGGCCGCCGACACCATACGCGAGGGGCTTCACGCCCGCGTCGAGGAACGCTCGGGTGCGCACCTTCACGTCGGCCGCGAACGGCACGTAGAGCGCCTGCACCGTCGTCTCGTGGATCGAGTACTGGAAGCCGTTGTCGGCGAACTTCATCACCGTCGCGATCGGCAGCGTCGGGACGCCGAGGAGCATCGCGCTGGCGGCGCCGAAGACCGTGGGCATCACGCTCATCCCGAGGCCGACGCCGAAGCGCGAGAGCAGGCGGGGCGTGACGAAGACCTGGAAGAGGAACGAGACGATCCCCGTCGCCGCGTAGAAGAAGCTGAAGAACTGCGCGAGGGCGTCCTCCCGGTAGGTGGCGCGGGCGACGGCCTTGAACTGGTAGTCGCCGACGGTGAGCGCCGAGAACGTGAGCAGGAACATCGCGCTGAGCGCCCACAGGTAGCGATCGCGGAGGAGCGAGGGCGGCGTGCGCGGCTTCCGCGCGCGACCCGCGAGCTTCGGAGCGGTGACGGGGCGCGGCTCCTTGCCGAGCACGAAGGCGTGCACCGCGACGACGGCCGCCATCGTGGCGAGCACGAAGAGGAGCTGCGGGGTGCCGATCAGGCGGACGATGGCGCCCGTCCCGAGGCCGACGAGGATGATGCCCAGCATCCGCGCCGCGCCGATGGTGCCGAAGAGCCGCTTCGCCGACCGGGCGTCGTGGAGATCGTTGGCGAGCGTCCAGAACTGCGAGATCAGGAGGTTCGCGAAGACCTCGGCCCAGACGTAGAAGACGGGGTAGATCCACGCCGCCTCGAGGCGCACGCACGCCCACGTGGCGACGTAGGAGCCGATGCCGAGGACGCACCAGCCGATGATGGTGCGATCGCGTGCGAGGCGATCCGCCACCTTGGAGTAGAGCGTCGCCGTGATCGCCGACGCGATCCCGTAGAACACGAACATCCAGGGCAGCGCGGCGAGCGAGTAGCGGCTCAGGAAGAGCGTGTCGCGCACCGTGCGTCCCATCACGAAGATGGCCGACGCGAAGAGGAGGAACGTGAAGAGGAGGGCGGTGCGCTTGCCTTCGCCGGGACGGACGAGCAGACCCTCGGACACGATGCGCTGGAACGTGCTCCGCATCCGGTCCCGGACGACCGCCCCCTGATCGCTGTCGGCCACCACTTCCCCCAAGTAGGCCCGTGCCACGAGACCGCAACGGGAGCGCCCCGAGGGGCCGGGCGCCATCCTACCGGCGTCGGGTGCCGCCTGTCCGCCTCGTCCACGCGAGCCCGATCAGGGCGAGGAGGAGCCCCTCGAGTGCCGGGGTGAGGAGGTCGCCGTGGCGCACCCACACCGTCTCCACGTCGAGGGAGCGGACCTCCGCGACGAAGGTCCGCGGCACGAAGGTGGCGGTCTCGATCCGCCGCGCGCCCGTGGCGTCGATGTGCCCGGAGACCCCCGTGTTCACGGCGCGAACGAGCTCGCGGCGCGTCTCGACCGCCCGCAGACGCGCCGCCATGTGGTGGAGATGGGGCTCGCTCGTGTCGAGGAACCAGGCGTCGTTCGTGACGTTGACGAGGAAGTCGATCCGGGCGGCCCCGACCTCGCGCACGTAGGCGTCGAGGATGTCCTCGTAGCAGTTCAGGACGCCGATGCGCCGACCTTCGAAGGCGACGACCTGGGCGCCTTGGCCCGTGACGTAGCCGGGGCAGGGGGCGAAGCCGTGCAGGAAGGGGAGGTGCTCCCAGAGCGGAATCCGCTCGCTGAAGGGCAGCGGATGCACTTTGTCCGCCCAGCCGACGATCCGCCCTTCCGAGTCCATCGCCGCCACGGAGTTCCGGTGGTCGCAGCCACGTCCCCAGGCGAGCGTGCCGAAGAGGATCGGAGCGTGGACCTCGCCCGTCGTCCGGAGCCCGAAGCGCCCGCTCGGATCGCGCCTCGCCCGACGCGAGAGCATGTAGGGGTACGAAGTCTCGGGCCACACGACGAAGTCGGGGCGCTCGCGCTCGACCTCGGCGGTCATGCGACGGAGGGCCCCGAGCTGCTCGGCCGCGCGCGAGGCGTCGAATTTCAGGCCTTGGAGGACGCTCGGCTGGACGACCGCGACCCGCGTCGTCGGGGCATGCCGGCTCGCCTCGCGGATCGCCTCGAGGCGGGGGAGGCCGTACGCGAGGGGGCCGAGGCAGGCGCCGAGGCCGAGGGCGACGAGCGCGCGCGAGCGCACGCGCCATCCCTCGAGCAGGGCGCAGCCGGAGAGTCCGAGGGCGAGGTCGAGGAGCGGGCCCCCGCCGACGTCGGCGAGCTGGACCCACGGCAGGAGCTCCACGAGCGGGCTCGATGGGCGGAACGGGAAGAGCATCCACGCACGCGAGAAGGCCACGACGAGGGCGATCGGGACGATCGCGAAGGGGCGGATGCCGAGCGAGGCGAGACCGTCCGCGAGCGCCCCCGCGACCACGAACGGCAGCGATTGCGCGATCCAGAGCGCCGCCGCGAGGAGGACGGCCAGCGGCCACGCGAGGTGCACGTTCACGGTGAAGAGGGGGACGGCCCAGTAGAAGGCGACGAGGTGGACGGCGACGCCGGCGACCAGGCCGACCCGCACGCCGTGCCAGGGCGCCCGCGACGTGCCCGCGCGTAACTCGATGGCGCGCTGGAAGAAGGGCGCCGAGGCGAAGGCCAGGACGGGGAGGTCGAAGGGGGCCGCCGCGAAGGCGAGCGCGAGCCCCGACGCGGCGGCGAAGACGTACGCCGGTGGCGGAACGGGGAGTCGGCTCGCGGGACCGGCCATGGGCCGCGAGCATGCCCGGCGCATGCCGAACGGCCAAGCGTCGGAGCCACGGACCCCGCCGCTCTCCACCCTCGTTCGGTTGACCGGGGACGCGTTTCGCGGGTACCAATGCGTCGTGAATACGGAGCTGCGCGCCAAGCCGGATCGTCTCGTCGCGCTCGTCGGGCTCGTCGCGGGAGTCCTCCTGCTCCTGCTCGACGTCTGGTACCTGAACCTCGGCTCCTCGGGGCGGGCCGCGTTCGTGGCGGCGCTCGGTCGGCCCTCCGCCGGGCACGTGGCCCTCGTGGGCGCCGCGATCGCGGTCCTCCTCGCCCACGGCGCCCTCGGGCTCCGGGCGGCGCTCCGCGCGGAGCGCGGGGATGCGGGCCCCTTCGGCCATCCGGGCCATCGCACGCTCCAGTGGACGACCGCGGCCGTGTCGGCGGTCTTCGTCGCGGTGCACCTGCTGCGGCACTCGCCCCTCGCGGCCGCCCTCGAAGGGATCTCGTCGGCCGCTCTCTACGAGCGTCTGCGGCACGAGCTCTCCCGGCCGTTCTTCGTCGGTCTCTACGTCGTCGGCCTCGGCTCCCTCTGCCTCCACGCCTTCCAGGGCTTCACGGCCTGCGTGGAGCGCTTCGGGGCCGGCCTCCGCGATCAGGGCCGCCGCCTCGTCGTCTTCCTGGGGCTGCTCTTCGCGATCGGGCTCTACGTCGGCTTCCTCGACGGCCTCTCCCACTACGTGGCGGGTCGAGCGTGGATCGCTCGGCCCGAGGCCGCGGAGCCCGAAGGGCCCACACCCGTCGCTCCCTGAGGTTCCCATGTTGGGTCGCATCTACGCCATCGCGCTGAACACGTTCCGAGAGGCGGTCCGGGACCGCGTGCTGTACGGCGTCGTGGCGTGCGCGACGGCCGTGCTCTTCTTCACGCTCGCGCTCGGCCAGCTCTCCTTGAACCAGGAGGAGCGCGTGGTCGCGGACATCGGCCTCGCGTCGATCTCGCTCTTCAGCGTGATGGTCGCGGTCTTCCTCGGCTCCTCGCTGCTCTACAAGGAGATCGAGCGCAAGACGCTCTACGTCATCCTCCCGAAGCCCATCCACCGCGAGGAATTCCTGCTCGGGAAGTTCTTCGGCATCGCGCTGACGGGCATCGTCTTCGTCGCGATCATGGGCACGATCCAGCTCTGGGTGATGGCGCTCCAGGCGGGTGCACCGGTGACGACGGTCGGGGTGCTCGCGCTGCTGACGGTGACGGCCGCGCTCGTCGGCGCGTACTTCGCGCCGGATCGGACGGCGATCGTCCCCCCGTGGTCGTTGCTCGCCTTCGTGGCGGCGTTCGTGGTCGCCTCGCGCACCGACGCGGAGCTCGCTCCCGTCCTCGCCTATCTCGCCCTGACGGTCGGCGAGCTCGTCGTCCTGACCGCGCTCGCGCTCTTCTTCTCGTCGTTCTCGACCCCCTTCCTGACGGGGCTGCTCAGCATCGGCGTCTGGCTCGTCGGACGCTCGGCCGACGCCATGATCCGCATGCCCGGCCGTACGCTCCCCGTCGAGGTGAAGAAGCTCCTCGCCGCGATCGCGTGGGTCGTGCCGAACTTCGACCTCTTCGTGCCGGGCCGACACACGCTCCTCGTCGGGAGCACGGACTACGGAGGCCCGACGACCTACGTCGCGACCTCCCTCGGCTACGCGGTCTTCTACAGCGCCGTGCTCCTCGTCGTGGCGAGCCTCGTGCTCCGACGCCGGGACTTCGTGTGACGAGCGACGCCGACGAGCCCGGGCTCCGGGCGGGAACCATCGCCGCCCTCGCCGTCGCGGTCGCGTTGGTGATCGTGTTCCGCGTCGTCTACTCGTGCTCCGAGGAGCTCGAGCTCGGGGACAGGGCCCTCGCTCGCGGAGATGCCGAGGTCGCGGTCGACTGCTATCGCCGCGCGCTCCGCTGGTACGTCCCTCTCTCGCCCGGATCGGGGGAGGCGATCGAGAAGCTGCGGCACATCGCCGTCGACGCCGAGCGTCGCGGCGATCGCGCGCTCGCGCTCGCCGCCGAGCGCAGCATCCGAGCCGGCATCGTCTCGTCCCGCAGCTTCTTCACCCCGCACCGCCGCGAGCTCGAGGCCGCGAACGGCGAGATCGCCCGCCTCGTGGCCCTCGAGCCCCCTCCACCGATCGAGGGGCACCGCTCGCCGGGCGAGATCGCGTCCGCCCAGCGTACGCTGCTCGAGCGGGCGCCGGCCTACCGCGTGCCCGGCGTGCTCGTCGCGCTCGCCGGCTTCGCGACCTGGGTGGCCGCGGCCTTCCTCTTCGTGCAGCGCGGGCTCGACGCCGAGGACCGCGTCGTCCGTCACGCGGCCGTGCGCCACGCCTCCGCGTTCGTCGCCGGCTTCGCGCTGTTCCTCCTCGGCCTCTTCCTCGCGTAGCCGCCGACGCGCGGCGGCGCCGAACGCAGAGCCCGTCTTGGTGGGGGCCTCTGTCCCTCTGCTAGGCTCGCAGCATGGCCAAGGACCGTCCTGCCGTCTTCCTCGTGACCGGAGCCGCCAGCGGCATCGGTCGCCACCTCGTCGGAGCCCTCGATCGTCGCGGCGACCGCGTGCTCGCGACCGACGTCTCGACCGAGGGCCTCGAGCGTGCGGCGCGCGAGGATGGCTGGAGCGCCCAGCGCATCCGCACGCGTCCTCTCGACGTGCGCTCGCCCGAGGCCTGGTCCGAGGCGGTCGACGAAGCGGTGCGGGTCTTCGGAGGCCTGACGGTGCTGCTCAACGTGGCGGGCTACCTCCATCCGGGGCGCGTCGTCGACGCGACGCCCGAGGACGTCGACCGCCACCTCGACATCAACGTGAAGGGCGTGATCCACGGCATGCGCGCCGCCGGCTCGCTCTTCGTGCGACAGGGCCGCGGCCACATCGTGAACATCGGCTCTCTCGCCTCCCTCGCGCCCGTTCCCGGGCTCTCGCTCTACAGCTGCTCCAAGTTCGCGGTGCGAGGCGTCTCGCTCGCCGCGGCGCAGGAGCTCGCGGGAACCGGCGTGGCCGTGACCGTGGTGATGCCCGACGCCGTGCAGACGCCGATGCTCGACCTCCAGGTGGACTATCCGGACGCGGCCATGACGTTCTCCGGCGCCCGTCCCCTCACGGTCGAGGAGATCGCGGCCACGATCTTCGAGGACGTCCTCGTCCACCGACCCCTCGAGGTCACGCTCCCGAAGAGCCGGGGTCTCGTCGCGCGGGCCGCGAACACCCTGCCCGAGGTCGTGGCGCGGATCGGGCCCCTGCTCGCGGCGCGCGGCCGGAAGGCCCAGGAGAAGGCCAAGAAGCGTCGGCCCGGCCACTGAGTGCCCCGGGGCCGGGGACGAGGGGCGCCCGCCTCGGCGGGACAGGGGCCGGACCGTGGCTTATCCTGCCGGGCATCGATGTCCTCGCGTTTTTCCGGCTTCGCCTTCGTGCTGACCCTCGCGGTGCTCTCCACCGCGGGTGCGTTCCGCGCGGCCGCCACCCCGGCGGCCGAGGGGGCGTCGGCGCGTCGCCCGAGGCCCGTGGGGGCGACGATCCCGAACGAGCGGCGCTATCCGGCGCGCCGCTTCCGCCCGCTCGACGTGCGCACGAGCTCGCGGACCTTCCGTGGCTTCTCCTTCGACGGCCACGTCCACACGGCCTATTCGCACGACGCCCGCCATCCCGTGCCCGACGTGCTCGCGCTCGCGGAGCGCGTCGGGCTCGACGCCGTGATGATCACCGATCACGGCTCGAGCTCGGCCGGTCAGGACGTCGCGACCTACGAAGGCCCGCTCTCGGTGATCGTCGGAGCCGAGATCGGCGGGACGTACGGGCACGCGCTCACGTGGCGATTCCTCGACGCCATCGGCCTGCGTCGCTCGCTCGACGAGCGCACGATGACGATGCGCCAGCTCGGCGACTACGTGCACGAGCGCGGGGCGCTCGTCGTGCTGGCGCATCCGGGCTGGTGGATCCCGGGGAACTTCGTCGATCCCCGATATTTCATGCAGCAGGACGTGATCCGGAGGGGCGGCGCCGGCGATGCGATCGACGCGGTCGAGGTCTGGAACGGGACCTATCCGCTCCGCACGGCCTCGCTCGTCGACCAGTGGGTCTCGCTGCTCGAACGTTCGATCTACGTGCCGGCGGTCGGCGGGAGCGACTTCCACGAGTTCGGGGGCACCGAGCTCGGCGAGCCGCGCAACGTGGTCCTGTGCGAGGTCGACGAGGGCGGGCGTCCGAAGGAGCCCCTCGCGGCGTGCATCTTCGAAGCCGCCCGCACGGGCAGGCTCTACGTCACCGACGGGCCGTCGATCGAGCTGACCGTCGGCGATCGCGTCTCCGGCGAGATCCTCCGGACCACGTCCGGCGCGAGGCTCGACGTCCACGTGCGCGTGGACGCGCCCGACGGCGGCGTCTTCTCGCTCTACCTCGGACGCGAGCCCGTGCAGAGGCTCACCCTCGCCGCGGGCCAGCCCCTCGACCGGCACTTCGAGGTCCGCGCCCCGAGCGCCGACTCGTTCGTCTGGGCCGACGTGGAGAGGCCCGCCCGCATCGAGAAGAAGCCGATGCGCGCGCTCCTCGCGAATCCGGTGCGCATCGACGTCGGCCCCGAGGTCGCCGATTGGCGGGGTCCGGCCGTGACCGAGCCGCCTCGGCGCCCGCCGCCGGAGTTCACGCGCGCGGGCCGAGGGGTGCGGCCGCGCCAATCGCGCCCCTGAGGTCCGTCCGCGGGGCGTCCCTCGCCCGTTGATCCTCCGGGCGGTCTCGTGGGATGTAGCGCGAGGGGCGAGGAGGGTCGGACCGAGACGGTCGGTCGGCGCTCGGGCTCGCCCGGCGACGCATGCCCTTCCGATCGATCCTCTCCTCGCGCTTCGTCCCGCTCTTCCTCGCCGCGCTGCTCGCCGCGTCGCGTCCCGACGTGGCCTGGGCGGACGGCGTGGCCGACGAGGCCGAGGTGAACTTCCGCCTCGGCGCCGAGCGCTACCAGGCAGGCGATTATCGCGCCGCGCTCGCATACTTCCTCGCCTCGAACCGGCTCTCGCCGAACCGCCACGTGCGGTTCAACGTCGCGCGCACCTTCCTCCGCCTCTCCCAGTTCCCCGAGGCGTATCGCTGGTACCAGGACTCCCTCGAAGGCGAGAGCGATCCGGCCGTGCGCACCCAGATCGAGGACGCGCTCCGGACGATCGAGCGCGAGGTCGCGATCCTCGACGTCCGCACGACGCCCGCGGGCGCCACCGTCTTCCTCGACCGTCGCGACCTCGGCTCGGTCGCCACGACGCCTTCGCGCATCGCGGTCCCGGCGGGCAGCTACCGGGTGCTCGTGCACCTCGACGGCTACGAGGAGATCGTCGCCGAGGGCATCGAGGCCGCCCGCGGGAGCGTCGTTCCGCTCGCCTTCGAGCTGCGACGCATCGTCGGCACGGTGGCGGTCGAGGCCGACGGGCCGACCGCCGTGCGCGTCGACGCCGAGGACGCGGAGCCCGCCTGCACGGCGCCCTGCCGCCTCGATCTCCCGCCCGGGGACCACGTGCTCTTCTTCGAGCGTCCGGGCTTCCGAGCGGCGCCCCGACAGGTGCACGTCGAGGCCCGGCAGGTCTCCACCGTGCGCGTGGACGCCTCGTCGCTCACGGGCTCCATCGTCGTGACGGCCGCGGAGAGCGACGCGCTCGTCGAGGTCGACGGCGTCGCCATGGGCTTCACTCCCGTCGTCGTCCCGAACGTCCCGGTCGGCACGCGGAGGGTGAGGATCTCGCTCCGCGGCTTCGAGCCCGTCGAACGCGAGGTGGTCGTCCGCGAGGACACGCAGGCGGATCTCCGGGACGTGCTCCTCGTTCCGACCCGTCAGGTCACGACGGCTTCGCGCATGGCCCAGACGATCGACGACGCCCCGGCGTCGGTCTCGGTCGTCTCCGTGCAGGAGCTCGAGGCCTTCCGGTACCCGACGATCTACGAGGCCTTGAGAGGCCAGCGGGGGCTCGCGCTCTCGTACGACGGCGCCTATTCGAACATCGCGATCCGAGGGCTCGGTCAGCCGAGCGACTACTCGAACCGCATGCTCGTGCTCACGGACGGCGCCACGCTGAACGACAACATCGTCTGGCAGGCCTACACCGGCTACGACGGACGCGTCGATCTCGGGGACGTCGAGCGCATCGAGCTCGTGCGCGGCCCCGGCTCCGTGCTCTACGGCACGGGCGCCGTCACGGGCGTCGTGAACCTGATTCCCCATGCCTCGCCCGATCGCACCGGAGGCGAGGTTCGCATCGCCGCGAACGACACGAACACGGCGCGCGCGCGCGGCGCGGTCGACGTCCGCCTCGGCGAACGCGGAAGGCTCGCGATCTCGGCATCGGGCGCTCATTCGAGCGGACAGCCCATGTCGGTGCCCACGGTCCCGACGCCGACCCTCGCGAACGGCGTGAACCACTTCGATGCCGCGACGGGCAACCTCCGCCTCGAGCTCGGAGACTTCCGGCTCCAGGCGTTCTACACGTACCGGGACCAGAAGACGCCGAACGGCGCCTACGGCTCGGTGATCGACGATCCGCGGCCCGCGCTCGTCGATCAGCGAGCGCTCTTCGAGGCCCGCTACGAGCCCGCGCTGAGCGAGAAGGTGCGTCTCTACACGCGCGCGTTCGCGAACCTCTACCGCTTCGGCGGCACCTACGTCTACGCGGACTCGACGGGCGGGGAGTCGGTCGTCGACGAGACCTACCAGGGCACGTGGTTCGGGGTCGAGGCGCGGGTCGTCGCGCAGCTCGTCGAGTCGCTGCGGCTCTCGGCGGGCGGCGAGGTCCAGGTCGACACGCGCGCCTACCTCCGCGGCACCTCCGACGACGGGACGACGTCGGACACCTACCTCTCCTCGAACCACCCCTACCAGATCTACGCGGGATACGCGCTCGTCGAGTGGGCGCCCGGTCGCGCGTTCACCCTCTCGGCGGGGGCGCGCCTCGACGCGTGGAGCACGTTCGGTGCGACGGTGAATCCGCGCGTCGTGATCCTCTTCCGGCCCACCTCGAACGACGTGCTCAAGCTCATGGGCGGTCGGGCGTTCCGCGCGCCGAGCATCTACGAGCTCTACTACAACGACGGCGGCGCCACGCAGGTCGCCAGCGACTACGACGGCAACCAGCTGAAGCCGGAGATCGTCTGGTCGGCGGAGCTCGAGTACACGCATCGCTTCGGCGACGGCTGGTCGCTCCTCGGGGCCGTCCACACCCAGTACGCGAAGGACTTCATCGAGACCGCGAGCACGGCTCCCGGCGATCCCGATGCGCCCTTCTACTACCGGAACGGCGGCAGCCCCGTGTACACGCTCGGCGGCGACGTCGAGGCGAAGCGCGAGTTCCGGGCCGGGTGGATGGTGTCCGCGATGTACGGCTACCTGCTCGCGAGCTACGTCGACGCGTCGTACGGCGGGGGCAACCGCCGCGTGCCGAACGCCCCGCGCCAGTTCGCCTCGTTCCGCGGCATCGCGCCTCTCGGCCCGACGGGCCTGCGCCTCGCGGTCCGGCTCACGCTCGAGGCTCCGCGTCGCATCAACGTCGACACCAACGCACAGACGCCCACCGCCGTGGTCGGCGACGTCGTGCTCTCGGGCGAGGTGTCCCGATGGGGCCTGGACTACGCATTCGGCGTCTACAACGTCTTCGGCTGGCCCTACGCCCTTCCGACCGATCCCACGTTCCAGTCGACGACGATGCCCCAGCCGGGACGAACCTTCCTCGCGAGCCTCGGGCTGCGCTTCTGATCCCGCGCTCTCCGTGCGGGAATCGACGCCGACCGTTCCGTTGTGACCGGAGCGGAGTCCGGGCTATCCTTCCGTGCGGGAGGAACGAGTGGCCGCAGCGGATCCGCGGGCGAAGGACGACGATGCACCGGACGTGCTCCGGGCCGGCAGCTCGTTCGGTCGCTACGAGATCCTCCGCTGCATCGGCGTCGGCGGTATGGGCAGCGTCTTCGAGGCGACCCATACGTTGCTCCGCAAGCGTGTCGCGCTGAAGACCCTGCACGCGAACCTCGGGCAGTCCGAGGGAGCCTGCGCGCGTTTCCTGCGCGAGGCCGAGACCGTCGCGCGCATCCGTCATCCCAACGTCGTCGACATCTCCGACGTGGGTATCGAGAACGGCGTGCCGTACCTCGTGATGGAGTTCCTCGAGGGCGAGAACCTCGCGCGCTGCATCACGCGCGTCGGTGCGCTCGAGCAGGGGACGGCGGTCGACATCCTGGTCCCCATCGCGGCGGGGCTCGCGGCGGTGCACCGCCAGGGCATCGTCCATCGCGACATCAAGCCCGAGAACATCATCCTCGCACGCGACGCGCACGGCGCCGTCCTCCCCAAGCTCGTCGACTTCGGCATCTCGAAGGATCTCGAAGGCGGCCTGCAGGCGGAGGGGCTCGCCCAGGTGCACACCGTCACCGGGACGCCCCACTACATGTCGCCCGAGCAGGCCCGCGGCTCGCGGGATCTCGACGGCCGCACGGACCAGTACGCCCTCGGCATCCTCCTCTACCAATGCCTCACGGCGACGTTGCCCTACGACTCGCCCTCGCTGCTCGGTTTGATGCAGCAGATCGATCGCGGCGAATTCCGTCCGGTGCGCGAGCTCCGGCCCGACGTCTCGCCCGAGCTCGAGGCCGTCGTGCACCGAGCGATGGCGCGCAACGTCCGGGATCGCTTCCAGGCCACCGAGGCCTTCGGGCGCGCGCTGCTCCCCTTCGCGAGCGAGCGCGTGCGGCTCGTCCACGAGCGCGATTTCGTCTCGGACCACGTCTCGAAGGTGGCGTCGCTCGTCGACTACGAGCTCGACTTCGATCCCGCCTCCGCCGCGACGGCCCGCTACGCGGAAGCCTCGGACCCCGGTCTCACGCCGAAGCCGAGGACCACCTCCGGGGTGAGGGTCAAGTCGGAGCTCGTCCGCGTCACACCGCCGGACGCGCCGACCCTCGACTTCGCCGAGGGGCTCGCGACGACCGAGCCCGCCTCGCCGAAGGGCCGGCCCCGCCTCGCCGTCTACGTCGTCGCCGGCGCCCTCGTCGGCGTCTCGGCCGTCGGGGCGCTCCTCGCGTCGGGCCGGGGCACCGCGCCGACCGCCGCGTCGGCCCCGACCGAGCTGCGCCTCACGCTGGGCGTGAGGCCGGCGGACGCGCTCGTCGAGCTCGACGGTGTCGTCGTGGGCCGCGGCCGCGTCGACCGTCCCGTGCCGCGCGACGGTCGGGAGCACCTCCTCGCGATCTCGGCGCCGGGCTACGAGCCCCGGTCCATCGTGTTCCGGGATGCCCCGCCGACCCAGGCGTTCGTCGAGCTCCGGCCGCTGCCGCCCGCGGCCGCGCCCCCGCCCGTGGCCGCTCCCCCGTCCGAGGTCGCTCCCGCCGAGGCCTCCCCGGCCCCGCGCCGCGCGCCCTCCCGGCGCTCGGGGGCCCCGTCGAACATGGCCCCCGCGGAGACCCGGGATCCCGGGCTCGACATCCATTTCAGCCGCTGAAGGCCCGTGCACCCGCCGAGGTCCGGCGCGGTGGGGCGGGCGGGTAGGGCTTGCGGCGCCTGCGGCCCTGGAGTAACAGGCGGGCCGTGGACAACATCCGGATCGTCGGCGGAAAGCCCCTGCACGGCACCGTGCGCATCAGCGGCGCGAAGAACGCGGCGCTGCCGATCCTCTGCGCGGCGCTGCTCGCCGACGGCGACCACACCTTCCGCTCGGTCCCCGACCTCCGCGACATCCACACGACCATCGCCCTGCTCGAGCGCATGGGCCTCTCGGGCAAGTTCGAGGACGGGGTCGTCTCGATCACGAGCCGCCCCGTCGGCGAGCCCTACGCCCCGTACGACCTCGTGAAGCAGATGCGAGCGTCCGTGCTCGTGCTCGGCCCGCTCGTCGCGCGCTACGGCAAGGCCAGCGTGTCGCTCCCCGGAGGCTGCGCGATCGGCGCGCGACCCATCGATCAGCACCTCAAGGGGCTCGAGGCGATGGGCGCGAACATCGAGCTCAAGCACGGCTACGTGCACGTCGACGTGCCGGCCGGCCGCCTCAAGGCCGCCGAGATCTGCTTCGACATCCCGACCGTCACGGGCACCGAGAACCTGATGGCGGCGGCCGCCCTCGCGAAGGGCCGCACGACGCTCGTCAACGCGGCCCGCGAGCCCGAGGTCGAGGAGCTCGCCCGCGTCCTCAACAAGATGGGCGCGAACATCAACGGCGCCGGCACCGACGTCATCGTGATCGAGGGCGTGGACGAGCTCCATCCGGTGGATCACGCGATCATCCCGGACCGGATCGAGGCCGGCACGTACATGGTCGCGGCGGCCGCGACCTTCGGGAACGTCTTCCTCGACGGAGTGACGTTCGATCACCTCGAGGCCCTCGCCGCGAAGATGCGCCGGGCCGGGGTCACCATCGAGCGCGAGGGCTCGGGCGTGCGCGTCGTGGGCCACGACCCGATCCGCCCGGTCGACGTGACGACGCAGCCGCATCCCGGCTTCCCCACCGACATGCAGGCCCAGTTCATGGTGCTGATGTGTCGGGCGCGCGGGACCAGCGTCATCACGGAGACGATCTTCGAGAATCGTTTCATGCACGTGCCCGAGCTCAACCGCATGGGCGCGAGCATCGAGGTGCACGGCCGCACGGCGACCGTCACCGGCGTCGAGCGCATGCAGGGGGCGCAGGTCATGGCGACCGACCTCCGTGCGAGCGCCTCGCTCGTCATCGCAGGCCTCATCGCGGACGGCATCACCGAGGTCCTCCGCGTCTACCACATCGACCGGGGATATGAGCACATCGAGAAGAAGCTCGCGGGCGTCGGCGCCACGATCGAACGCGTCCCCGGCAACGCCTGAGGCCGGCGCCGGCCTCGTCGTCGCCGTGCCCAAGGGGCGCGTGCTCAAGCAGCTCGTGCCCCGGCTCGCGAAGGCGGGCATCGACGGCTCGGTGCTGCTCGAGGACAACCGGCAGCTGATCCGCGAGGATCCGAAGTACGGCGTGCGCTTCCTGCTGCTCAAGCCGGACGACGTGCCGACCTACGTCGAGTACGGCGCCGCCGACCTCGGCATCGTCGGCCGCGACGTGCTCCTGGAGCGCGAGTACGACCTCTTCGCCCCCCTCGACCTCGGCATCGGCAAGTGCCGGATGATGGTCTGCGGTCGGGCGGGCGAGGGCATTCCGCCGACGCTCGGGCGCTCGATCCGCGTCGCGACGAAGTTCCCGAACATCGCGACGCGGCACTTCCGCGCGTCGGGCCTGCCGATCGAGCTCATCTACGTGCAGGGGTCGGTCGAGCTCGCGCCCCTCACGGGCCTCGCGGACGTCATCGTCGATCTCGTCGAGACCGGCGAGACGCTCCGCCAGAACGGCCTCGAGCCCTTCGAGCTCATCTGCGACATCTCCTCCGTCGTCGTCGCCAACCGCGTGGGCTTCAAGCTGAAGCAGCGCGCGATCGAGCCCCTGCTCGAGGTGCTGCGCGACGGACCGCTCGGCTGACGTGGGGCGGCCGATGGTGCCCGGGGTCGAGCCGGGGCGAGCGCTCTACGTCCTCGGCCTGCCGATCGTGGGCACCGAGCGCCTCGACCCCGTGGACCGCGACGCGCTCCTCGAGCCCACGCGTGCCCGTTACGTCGCCTCGAAGCTCTCGCACCTCGGCCGGTGGACCGTCGGGTACGTCGCCGTCGCGGGCGCGCTCGCCGCGTGCGCGCGGGAGCTCGCGGCCGGGGCCGAGCTCGGATGGGCGATCGCCACCGGGGTCTTCGTCGCCCTCGGCGCGGTGGCCGCAGGTGGAGGGCTGGTCGAGGTCCTCTTCCCGGCCACCCGCCTCTCGCGGGCCGTGCTCGTGATCGGCCTCTCGCTCGGCGGCGCCGGCGCCTACCTCGAGTCGCGCTCGCCCTCGGACGCTGCGACGGCTCTCCTGGTGCTCGCGGCTGCCACTTGGCTGATGATCGGCGTCGGCACGTTCCTCGCCCGCTTCCTCGAGCACCCGAGACACGGCACGAGGCTGGGGCGTGCGATCGTCGATCTGGAGGCGGGCGTGCTCGCCATCGCGGAAGGACGCATCCCAGACGCCCTCGCAGGCACGCTGCCGGAGCACGCGTCGACGATGGGGCTCGACGCGGGTCGTCGCGTCCGCGTGGCCGTCCTTCCACTCTCCCGCTTCGTCGTCGCGTTGGATGGCCACGCCCTGGGTGAGCTCGTCGATCTCCCGAGCGTCGAAGTCGCCGTGCCGCCGAGCGCTCCTCGGATCGGGGACGCGGCCCGAGCGGATGCCGCGAACGGCGCGGGACGCGGGGCCCGATCGCTGACGGACGACGAGCGCCGCGAAGTCCGCCGGATCTCGGTGCGAGAGCTCCGACGCAGCGCGGTCGCCTCGGTGGGCGCGGCGATGACGGTGCACGAGCTCGCTCCCTTCGCGTCCCTTCTCTCGTTCGTAGGCTCCACGCCGCCCAGCGAGGCGGCCGTGTGGGGGCTCACGGTCCTCGCCTTCGGAGCATCCGTGCTCGTCCGGCTCCCGACGAGCGCACGTCTCCTCCGCGACGCCCGCCGCGGTGAAGTCTCGACCCGCCGAGGAACGTCCACTCCCTACGGTCCTGCTCCGCTCGAGGAGGTCCTGCCCTCGTCCCGCCTCGTCTGGACGGTGGAGGGCCGGCCCGGGCCCGATCGGCTCGTCGCCGACACCTGAGCCCGCCTCACGCGCCCGTCGAGTCGATCCGCTTCCGGTAGACGATCTGGATCTCCTGGAACCCGAGCGCCTCGTGCGCCCGGCGCGCACCCTCGTTGGTCGGCCAGGTCGCGGACTCGATCACCAGGCAGCCGACGCGACGGAAGATGTCCTCGGCGGTCGCGAGCAGGGTCTTGCCCACCCCGAGCCCGCGCGTCGACTCCTCGACGTACCAGTCCTCGATCACGCCCTTCTTCGGCAGCACGCGTCGGGCGTCGTTCTCGACGTGTCCCGTCACGTAGCCGACGATTGCACCTCCGACTTCCGCCACGAGGAAGACGACGTCGGGATTCGCGAGCATCGAGTCGACGTCCTCGCGGAGCACGGCGTCGAAATTGCGGTACGCGATGAGCGGCAGGCGCTCCTCCGGGACGATGCGGTCCCGATGCGTGACGTAGAGGGCCCGGTGGAGCTCGAGGAGCGTCGATCGATCCGCGCGCGTCGCGCGCCGGATCGTGACCTTGCCGGCGACCGTCATCCGGCGAGCATAGCCCACGGACGATGCCGGAGCGTCCTCGGCGACGATTCCCTCCGCTCGCGCACGGAGCGGGCTCATCGCGTCCTCGGCGGGGGCGCCCCGATGGTGAGGTGGGGGGCGAGCCGCTCGAGCGTCTTCCGCCCGATCCCGGGCACGCGCATCAGGTCCTGGAGCCTCCGGAAGGGGCGTCGTGCGCGCGTCTCGAGGATCGCGCGGGCGCGGGTCTCGCCGATGCCGGGCAGTCGGACGAGCTCCTCGAGGGTCGCCGAGTTCACGTCGACGACCGTGGGCGGGGAGGGGGCCTGGGCGGCGGCCGGATGGGCCACGGCGGCGAGGCGAAGGGCGAAGAGGACGGGGACGAGGGTTCGGACGATCCGGTTCATGGAGCTCCTCCGTGAGCTCCGCGGAACGATTGCATCGGGCGCGCCCGGACCCGGGCTCGGGGGATCGCGCCCCTCGCGGCGATGCATCGCCGGAAGCGCCCGATTCCGCCGGGCGGACGCCGTTCCTCGGTTCTCGACGTGGGCGCGGCGAGGTGGCAACCTCGCGGGGCTCCGCTCCGCCCCGTCGCGGAGGGACGCCGAGGTTCCTCGATGAAGATCGTTCTCTCCACCGACACGTTGACCACCACCTCCGCCGATCTCCTCGCGATCGGTGTGCGCACCGCCAAGATCGAGAAGGGGCACGTCCTCGCGGCTCTCGACGCGGCGCTCGGCGCCGGGAAGCTCGAGAAGCTCCTCCGCGCGGAGGCCTTCACGGGGGCCGACGGACAGGTGCTGAAGATCCCGGGCGCGGGCAAGCTCGCGGCCGGTCAGGTGGTCCTCGTCGGCCTCGGCGCGGGCAAGGAGAAGACCGAGGACGCCCGCACGACGGCGCTCCGCGCGGTCCAGACGGCGAAGGCCCACAAGCGCGTCGCCCTCCTCCTCGCCGAGTCCTCGGCCGACGCCGTGCGGCTCGCGACCGAGGGCGCGCTCGGTGGCTCGTACCGCTACGTCGCCTACAAGACCGGCGACCGGAAGCCGAAGCACAGGGTCGAGACCGTCGAGCTCCTCGTGAAGGAGAAGTCGACGGCGCTGAAGCACGCGCTCGCGCGCGGCGAGCACCTCGCGGCGAGCGTGAATTTCGCGCGTGACCTCGTGAACGCGCCGCCCAACGACATGCATCCCGTGGCCCTCGCCGAGGCCGCGCAGCGCGAGGCGAAGAGGCTCGGCCTCGAGTGCCACGTCTGGAACCAGAAGCGCATCGAGAAGGCGAAGATGGAGCTCTTCCTCGCGGTGAACCGCGGGAGCGCGATCGAGCCGCGGCTCGTGCACGTGGCCTACAAGCCCGCCCGCGCCAAGAAGCGCGTGGTCTTCGTGGGCAAGGGGCTGACCTTCGACTCCGGCGGCCTCTGCCTCAAGCCGGCCGCGTCGATGATCACGATGAAGTGCGACATGGCCGGCGCCGCGACGACGCTCGGCATCGTCTTCGCCGCGGCGCGTCTCGGGATCCCCGTCGAGGTGCACGCCGTCGTCGGTGCCACCGAGAACATGACGGGCAGCGAGGCCTACCGCCCCGGCGACGTCTTCACGAGCCTCGAGGGCAAGACCGTCGAGATCATCAACACCGACGCCGAGGGACGCCTCGTCCTCGCGGACGTGCTCTCGTGGGCCAAGACGCTCGAGCCCGACTACCTGGTCGACCACGCGACGCTCACGGGCGCGTGCATGGTCGCGCTCGGGCCCTACCGGGCCGGCTTCTTCGCCAACGATGACGAGCTCGCCAAGCGCTACCTCGCGGCGGCGGAGCACGAAGGCGAGGGCCTCTGGCGCCTTCCGCTCGACGAGGAGCTCCGCGCGCAGCTCGACAGCGACATCGCCGACCTGAAGCACACCGGGGGACCGCACGGCGGCGCGATCACCGCGGCGCTCTTCCTGCGCGAATTCATCGGCAAGACGAAGTGGGCGCACCTCGACATCGCCGGACCGGCCTTCCTCGACCGCTCCTTCGGCAAGAACCCGAAGGGAGGCACGGGCTTCGGCATCTCGACCGGCGTCCGATTCCTCGAGTCGCTCGTCGAGAGCAAGTGAGGCGACGGTGAGGAAGGGCGGCGTGTCTCGGTTCGTGACGGCGGTGGGGCTCCTCCTCGCGCTCGCGGGAGGCGCGTCCCGGGTCGCCGCCCACTCGGGCCACGTGGTCGCTCGATCGGAGCGCTACCTCAAGCTCGACGTCGGCGAGAACGGCGCGCGCCTCGTCGTCTCGCTCTCGCTCGGCGCCGAGGAGTTCCTCCGCATCTCGCGCCGCGCGGATTCGGACCACGACGGCGAGGTCTCGAGGCGCGAGGCCGACGCCTTCCTCGGCACCTTCCTCGACGACGTGCGCCGCGAGCTCCCCGCCCGGCTCGACGGCCATTTCACGCGCGTCGACTGGGGCGAGCCCTTCATGGACCCGATCGGGGTCATCCGCGCGCAGCCGGGCACGGTGGAGGTCGTGGGGCGCGTCCGCGTGCCGCCCGGGCAGCACACGCTCTGGGTCACGGACGAGATGCGCCAGGAGACGATCGAGCGCACCGACGTCGCGTTCCAGGTGCGCGACCGGGTGCGGCTCGTGGCCTCCGGTCCGACCGATCTGCCGACGTCGATCGTGCGCACGCTGGCGTTCGGCAAGGACGCTCCGACCCGCCGCGCCCACTCCCTCGCGATCACGGTCGACGTCCCCATGCCGCCCGAAGGCGAGCTCCCGAGGCCGCGGCCGGTCGGTGCGCTCGGCATCACGCTGCTCATCTTCGCGTGGTCGTTCATCGCCGTCGCGATCTCGCGGCTGCTCCGGGAGCGAGCCGCGCTCGCGAAGGCGAGCAAGAAGCCGCGCCCCATCTGAGCGGAGCCGGGCCCCGCGAGGCGCTCGGCACGACGTCCGGGCTTCCGTGCGCCTCGGCGAGGGACGGAGCGCGAACGCCCCGCCGGCAAGGCCGTGCGGGGCGTCCACGTCTGCGTGAACCGGGACCGGCTCAGAGGCTGTAGGGGAAGCTCACGTTGAACGTGGGGTTCCGGAAGGGCGGGACGTGGGCGCCGCGGACCGCGCGCGCGATGCACGAGCCGACCGGGGTGCCGGCGAACTGACCGCCGACGTTCGCGCTCGAGACCGAGCCGTTGCTCCGGAAGGTGACGGCCACCGGGGCGACGCCGTGCTCGCCGGCGCCGCAGGCGCGGACCTCGCCCGAGACGCCCGAGAGGGCCGCACGGACCGAGTCACGCGAGGGGGTCTCCGGGAGGCTCGAGTCGGCCGCCATCGCCGACTCCGCCGGAGCGTTCATCGCGACCGCCATGTTCAGGAGCGCGTCGAGATCGAGGTTGCCGCCCGAGCTCATCGTGCTCGACGCGGGCGCCGTCGCGGGGGCCGCCGCCTCGGCCATCGAGCTGCTGCCCGCGGTGGCCGCGGCCGTGGTCATCGACGTGGCCGTGGTCATCGAGCCGGTCTCGCGCGCCGAGCGCGACGAGCTCGAGGTGCTGCTCGAGGGCGTCGAGCCGGCCGCCGGAGCCGCCGCCTGGGGCTCGCCGCCCGCCGCGGCAGCCGTGCCGTTCGCCGACCCGGCCGCTGCAGGCGCCGCCGCGGTCGCACCCGGCTCGGTCTGGACGACCACGCGCTCGACGACCTGGGGCTGGGGCGGCTCGCGGTTGAGCACGATGAAGAGCGTGATCGCGACGCCGATGAGGGCGAGGACGCCCGCGCCGATGCCGACCATCATGCCGACATTCGACTTCTTCTCGGGCTCGGGCGCCACGGCCGGCGCGAGCACCGGCGCTCCGAGGCCCGACGTCAGGGGCGAAGCGCCGCCGATCGAGAGGAGGTCGTCCACGCCGCCCGCACGGGCCGCGGGCTTCGGCGCCGAGACCGTGTTCGCTGCCGACGCGAGCGCGCGGATGTCGATGAGGCCCGAGGCCTCGCCCGTCGCATGGCCGGCCGGCTTGGCCGGAGCCGGAGCCGGAGCGGCGGCCGCGAGCGGGGCCGAGGGCGCCGGAGCCGCCGATGCGGGCTTGCTCGGACCGGTGGCGAGCGCCTGGAGGTTCGAGAGCGAGAAGAGGACCGAGTTCTCGTTGCGCTGGCCCGTCATGGCCTGCTGCGCCGACACGCGCGGCGAGGGCGTCGAAGCCACGAGGCCGTCGTCGTCTCCGCCGGCATCGAAGGGGCTCGAGCTCTTGCTCGACGTCGCGAAGAGATCACCGCCCGCCGGCTTGGCCGCAGCGGCCGCCTTCGGCTCGGCCTTGGCCGGCGCGGCCGCGGGCATCTCGGGCTCGCTGTCGGTGCTCGCGAAGAGATCGTTGGCGTCGACCGGCGCAGCGTCCTCGGCGCCACCGGGACCGCCGATCGCGTTCGAGAGCTCCGTCACCTCGCGGAGGGCCTTCCAGCCGTCGAAGCCTTCCTTCCAGACGTAGGCGTCCCAGTCGATCTTCCCGTCGGAGATCAGTCCGCCGATCTGGAGCGGCGCGAAAGGACCCTGCTGCTCGCCATCGACCACGACGTGCCAGACGGCCTCGCCGCCGTAGTCGAACACGCGCGTGGACTCGTCGTCCTCGTACGGATTCTGATCGCCACGCACGACGATGACTTCCGAGCACTTCTTGCAGCGGATCTTGAAGACTTTGCCGGCGACCTTCTCGTCGGCGATGGAGTACTTCGCTCCGCAGCTATCACAGACGATCTTCATCTTCGTCGGTCCTATCGCAGGTTCGATGGGGTGGGCGTCCGGGTACGTCTCCCGGGCGGCGAGAGATGATAAAGCGGTGTGCTTTCGTGGATCAACTACGTGTTCCGGGATCTCTCGACCACTGGCTCATCGACGTCCGGGACCGGCTCCGCCTTGGGCGGTCCGGCGCTTTCTCCGGAGGACCAGGACCGCGGCGGTGCCGAGCAGGAGGAAGCTCCCCACCGCCACGAAAGCCGCGATCCTCACCTTGCGGCTCCGGGGGACGGCTCGGGCCTCCATCCCGGAGGCGCTCCCGGCTTCGGCCGTCGTGGCCGTCCGCCGCGGCCGGTCGCGGACGGTGACGGCCGTGATGTCCGAGAGATCGGTCGCGGCGACGACGATCTCGGCCGAGGAGGAGAGGGCACCGTGCCGCGCGTCGAGCCGGTAGTGGCCCTCGGACTCGGCCGCGCTCGGCGAGCTCGTGAAGCAGCCCCCCGAGAACGAGGCCGTCCGCCCGCGCGGCACGGCGACGGAGACGGTGGCGGCGACGTCCGGGACGGGGCAGCCGCTCGCGTCGGCCGCCTCGAGGACGGGGCAGAAGCGCTCGCCCGGCGCGAGGGGCCGACCGGGGCCGCGGACCCGCAGGGACACGGGCGCGCCTGGGCTGCAGGCGTGGGATTCGCCGGTGGGCGCCGCGGCCGAGCCCGCGCCCGGCTCCGGCCTCGCGGCCCCCGTGCGGACGAGCGAGCGGACAGCCGTCACGCCGGCCACGCAGCGGCGACCCGCCACCTCCCGTTCGAGGGTGGCCGACGAGCGGAAGGCGATCGCATCGACCTCCGTCTCCACGACCACGCGGACCGCGGTGCGTGTCGCGTTGGCCTCCGAGCTCCGGCAGATGGTCGTGAATCGCGTCGGCTCGTGGGACGTGGAGACGCTGTCGACGTCGCGATCCGGCCAGAAGCAGTCGGTCGTGCGGCCGCGGAAGGCCCCCGAGAACACGAGCTGGCCGCCTTCGCGACGCACCTCGACCGGGCCCCCACCCCCCTGGGGGAGCGCCGGCAGCGGCCCGCAGCTCGTCGGCCATTCGCGGACGTCGGTCTGGACCGCGAGGGCGCTCGCCCGATACGAGCCCGATGCGTCCGGCTGCGCGTTCGCGAGGGAGACGAGCGCCGAGAGCGAGAGGACGAGGATCGAGGCGGGAGCCCTGCTGCGCATGGCCACCCGCTTCGTACCACGGCGGGACGGAACGACGAAGGGGACGTCCGAAGACGTCCCCTTCGCCCGGAGCCCGAGGGCTTCGCGGCTCAGCCGCCGGCCTTGACCGCCTTCACGGCGTTCGTCAGCGCGGGGACGGCCTCGAAGAGGTCGGCGACGAGGAAGTAGTCGGCCACCTGGGCGATCGGCGCTTCCTTGTCCTTGTTGATCGCGACGATCGTCTTGGAGCCCTTCATGCCGGCGAGGTGCTGGATGGCGCCCGAGATGCCGACCGCGATGTAGAGCTTCGGCGCGACGACCTTGCCGGTCTGACCGACCTGGAGGTCGGCCGAGACGTAGCCCGCGTCGCACGCGGCGCGCGAGGCGCCGAGGGCGGCGCCGAGCGTGTCGACGAGCGGCTCGAGGATGCCCTTGAAGTTCTCCGCGCTCTTGAGCGAACGGCCACCGGCGACGACCACCTGGGCCTCCGCCAGATCCGGACGCTCGCTCTTCACGACCTCGAGGCTCACGAACTCGACGCGCGACGCGACGGCGTCGGCCGCGACCGCGACGTCCTCGGCCGGGCTCGAGCCACCGCTCGCAGCCGCCGCCTCGAACGCCGTCTGCCGCGCCGTCACGACCGCCACCGCGGTGTCGACCGTGAGCGAGCCGAAGACGTTGCCCGCGTACATCGGGCGCTTGTAGACGACCTTGCCGCCCTCGGCCGAGATGCCGGAGACGTCCGACGCCACGCCGGCGCCGATCTTCGCGGCGACGCGCGGGAGGAGGTCCTTGCCGTAGGCGCTCGCGGTCGCGACGACGACCGAGTAGCCGTTCTTCGCGACGGCCGCGACGGTCGGCGCGTACTTCTCGCAGACGTAGCCGCCCGCGATCTCCGCCTTCAGCACCTTGCGGGCACCGAAGCCGGCGAGCTCGGCCGCCGCGTTCGCCGAACCCTCGCCGATGGCGAGGATGTCGAACGCGCCGCCCGTGGCACCCGTGATCTGACGCGCAGCGGTGATCGCCGAGAGGGTGGTCTTGCGCGCCTTCCCCTCGAGCAGCTCAGCAACGACGAGAACATTCGTCATGGTTCGCTTCCTTCCTGTGACTGCGCGGTCAGATGACCTTGGCGACGTTCTTCAGCTTGTTGACGAGGTCGTCCACGCTCTCGACGAACGTGGTGCTGCCCGAGCGCGCGGGCGGCAGCTCGAACTTCACGTACGAGACCGTCTTGCCCTGCGCGACGCCGAGGCCCGAGAGCGTCGTCTCGGCGATCGGCTTCTTCTTCGCCGCCATGATGCCCTTGAGCGACGCGTAGCGGCCGCCCTCGGCCTCCGGGTACGCGAAGTCGGCCGGCGTGACGCCGTTCTTCACCGCGTGCGGGTGGAGGATGCGGTCCGAGCACGTCACGACGGCGGGGCCGGCGATCTTCACGGTCGCGGCGCCGGCGTCGGTCTCGCGGACGACGACGAGGTTCTTGCCGTCGTCGGCCGTCGAGATCTTCGTCGCGTAGTTCGCCATCGGCCAGCCGAGGTGCTCGGCCAGGAAGGTGCCGACGACGTTGTTGTCGCCGTCGACCGCCTGCTTGCCCATGACGACGAGGTCGGGCTTCTCCTGCTCGACGACCTTCGCGAGGGCGGCGGCGACGATCGCGCCGTCGAGCGCGTTGTCGTCACCCTCGATCAGGATGCCGCGCTCGGCACCCATCGCGAGGCCCTGACGGATGGTCTGCGAAGCATCCTTCGGTCCCACCGAGACGAGGACGACCTCGCCCTTGCGCGCCTTGCTCGCACCGTCCTCCGTGAGACGGAGCGCGGCCTCGAGGGCCCACTCGTCGAACGGATTCATCTTCCACTCGAGGCCCTCGGTCGTGACCTGAGCTCCGTTGACCTTCACCTTGTTGGCGTTGTCGGGGTCGGCAACGCGCTTGATGGGGACCAGGATCTTCACCCTCTCCTCCGTCTCTGCAGAAACTTCGAGTTCTGCTGCTCCGAAATGGCCTTGCGATCTAGGAGCCGGCGCGAATGGTGTCAAGCGCGCAGGCAAGCATTGGTAAATCCCCGGGAAATCGGGGTCAGGCGCGGCGTCTCAGCCCCTCGAGGAACATCGAGCCGAACTCTCGGGCGGCCCGCCGCAGGGTCGCAGGCTCGCCATCGGCGAGCGTCCAGGTCAGGGCCAGGCCATCGAGGGCGCCCCAGAGCGAGCGCGCCGCGATGCGCGGGCTCACGTCGTCGCGGAGCTCGCCGCTGCGCTGCCCCTCGGCGATCACGCCGGCGAGGAAGTCGAGGTACTGGTTGAAGAGCGGCGCGCCGTACTGCTTCAGGAGCCGGGACGACTGCCGCAGGTTCACGGTGATGACCTCGGCGAGGTCGCGACGCCCTTCGAGGAGCCCGAGCTGCAGCTCGATGATCCGACCGATGCGCTCGGCGGCCGTGCCGCCCTTCTCCGACTCTTCGCGCAACGCGACGAGGAGCTTGCCGATCCGATCCTCGAAGATCGAGACGAGGACGTCGTCCTTGTTCTTGAAGTAGAGGTAGATCGTGCCGTCGGCGACGCCCGCCGACTTCGCGATCTCGCTCACGCGCGTCGCGTAGAAGCCCTTGCGCGCGAAGACGCGGATCGCCGAGCGGAGGATCCGCTCCCGCTTGTCGCCGGTGGGCGCCGCGCGTCGGCCGCGCCGCTTTCCCTGCGTCTCGCCCGCCTCCGCGCCGCTCATCCGCCGGTCCTCGCGCGAACTGAATGAGGATTCATTCTGCGGAGGGGTTAGCACGCGCTCCCGTGGCCCGTCAACGCGCGTCCGGGTCTTCTTCCGCAGGCTCCGCCTCGCGTCCGACCGCCGCTCCGCCCAGAGGCTGATCGCGGCCCACGACCAGGCTCAGCGAGATCGCGCCCGGGGCGCCCGGCCGGCTCGTCCGGTCGGTGCCGGAGCGGGCGTCGGCACGCGCGGCGGCGGCCGGATCGGCCATCGCGAGGCGGTCGGCGTCGACGGTCGCGTGCGTCGTCGTCTCGAGCGCGCCGGCGTCGGCGAGCCCACGCGCGAGCGCCTCGGGCATCCGCTCGAGGGCGGCTTCGTCGACGCGGACGAGCACGGCCGCGATCGCCTCGTCCCCACGTGCGTCGCCGCGGCTCTCGAGCACCTCGGCCCCGAGCCCGGCGAGGAGGGTCGAGACCCGCGTCGCGAGGCCGCGTCCGAGCGCCGGCAGGGCGGGTCGCGCCTCCGTACGCGCGACGACGAGCACGAGGGGGAAGGGCGCCGCCGTCTGCGCGGCGACCAGCTCCGGGAGCTCGAGCGCGCGTGCCGGCTCGAGCCCCTCGCCCTCGTGCAGTGACCCGAGGTGTGGCCCGAGTCCCTCGACGACCGCACGGGGCTCCACGTCACCCACGACGGCGACACGGACGTGCTCGGCGGTTCGGGCCGCGTGCAGCGCGAGCCGCAGCGACGTCGTGTCGAGCCGGCCGAGCCCCGCGCGCGATCCGAGAGGCGCGAGCGACGATGCGAGCTCGGGCGAGAGTGCGCGCGCGAGGTCGGCGAGGTCGTCGGCGAAGGGCGCTCGGCGCAGCTCGGCGAGGACGTCGCGGATCGCCTCGTCGTACGCCGTCTCCCCGAGCTCGTGCCCGAGCACGCAGGGGAGGAACGCGTGGGCGGCCTCGAGCCACTCGTCGGGCGTTCCGCGCGCGGTGACGCCGAAGCCCTCGGCATCGGCGAAGGGCTCGAGCTCGAGGGTGGACGAACACGCGCGCGAGAGGGCACGGGCGAGCACGGCCTTCGTCCCGTGCGCGGCCCGCTCGTCGACGAGATCGGGCGCGTGGAAGCGGATCGCGAGGCCGACGGATCGCGCTCGGGCGGCGCGACGCACGCGCACGATCGCGCCGCGGCCGATCCGCGCGTCCGCATGCGTCTCGTCGATCGCTCCGCCCACCTGCGGGCGCGCCTCGGCGAGGCCCCGGGCGAGCGCGCTCGCCACCCGCTCCGTGGCGGCTTCGAGCACGGCCTCCGGAGCGCGGTCGCTCGTCGGCCGCGTCCTAGGGCCACGGGTCACGACGTGCGCCGAATGCCTCGCGTCCCCCCGGGTGTCCGAGCCGAGGCCGAGGCCGAGCTCGCGGGCCGCGGCGATCGCGTCCGGCGGCGCCGGGGATCCCGTGCGAGGAGAGGCTCCGGCGATCGCCGCGGCGTTCGCGAGCCGTTCGAGCTCCGCGAAGGGATCCTCCACGTCCGCGGCCTGCGCGAGCACCACGAGTCCGTCGCGCGTCGGGAGGGAAGAGAACGCGAAGCGCCCGTGGTCCGGAGGACCGACCAGCGCGCGCAGGCGCTCGGCGAAGCGGCTTCCTCTCGGCTCTCCCGGGAGCAGGATCGCGAGCGTCGCGATCTCGCGGCTGCCGAGCTCGGCCGAGGCGCTCCGAGCCTCCGCGCGGTCGCGGCTCGGCTCGGCGGGTCCGGCGCCCGAGGCGACGCGCGTCGCGAGCCGCTCGATCGCCGCCGCGGCCTCCCGCTCGTCGACGTCCCCGGTGATCACGACGCGCAGGTGCTGGCGTACGTACCGCGCCTCGAGCAACGAGCGCACGTCGTCCGCGTCGGGCAGCGGGTCCTCGGGCCGTCCGAGAGGGTCGAGCGCCTCCGTCGGGAGGCCCACGAGGGCCTGCACCGCGCCGAGCTCGGCGGCGCGCAGCGAGTCGCGCGCCGCGGCGATGCGCCGCGACCGCAGGGCGTCGAGGGCGCGCTCGAACGCTTCGTCGGTCGGACGACGGGGCGCGAGGCCCTCGATCGAGGCCTCGAGCGCACGATCGAGCGCGTCGGCCTCGACGACCGTCGCGAGCTCGGTGGTGTCGGTCGTGACGAAGGCCCGCGTCGCGTCCGAGGTGGCCTCCGCGGCGAGCAGGGCGGCCACGGTCGCGGTGCCGGGGACGTCCGCATCGCGCGCACCGGCCGCGACGTAGACGGCGACGCGGACGAGGCCTTCGGTCTCGAGCGGAACCACCGCGAACGAGAGCCCCGCGGCCTCCCTCAGCTCCGCGCGAGGCGGCGGAGGCGGCGGGAGCACCGGGCGCGCGTGGGCGCACGCGGACACGAGGAGCAGCGCGAACGCGAGCACGCGCCTCACGACGGGAGCTCTTCCCCGCGCGCGAGGCGACGGATGTTCTCGCGATGACGCAGCACGACGATCGCCGCGACGGCGAGGAGCGCGAACACCGAGGGGCTCGCGCCGTGCAGCACGTAGCCCGTCGCGAGCGCCGAGGCGACGCCCGTCAGCGAGCCCGCGCTCGCGAGCCCGGTGCCGCGTTTCAGGAGCACGTACCCGAGGCCGCCCGCCACGGCCGCGAAGGGATCGAGCGGCATGGTCACGCCGAGCGCCGTGGCCGCGCCCTTGCCGCCTCGGAACCGCAGGAAGATCGGGAAGCAATGGCCGAGCACCGCGGCCGCGGCGGCCGCACCGACGATCGCGTCGCTCGCTCCGAGCGCTCGCGCGAGCACCACGGCGAGGGTCCCCTTGAGCGCGTCGAGCAGGAGCACCATGCGTCCGGTGCGCTTGCCCAGCACGCGGCCGACGTTCGTCGCGCCGATGTTGCCGCTACCGTGCGCCCGGAGATCGACGCCGCGGGCGTGCGCCACGAGGGGGCCGAACGTGATCGCACCGAGGACGTAGGCGACGACGATCGCGGCGGCTCCGAGCATCGGGCGAGCCTAGCATCCCGCCGTCCGGGGCACGTCCGGCGCGCCGCCCCCTCGGCGCGGCGCCGGACGTCCGAGCCGTCAGGCCGTGAGGCGGCGCTCCGAGAGCACGCCCTCGAGCCGGCACCGGATCTTGTGCTTCTTCGAGTAGACCGTCTTCACCGAGATCTCCATCTCCTCGGCGACCTGCTCGGGCGTGAGGCCGTCCACGTAGAAGAGGCGCACGAAGTCCCGATCCTTCTCGGAGAAGCCGCGGAGGAGGCCGTTCACGAGATCCCAGTCCTGCTTCTGCTCGAGCGCCGAGTGCGGATCCGTGTACGTGCTCTCGCGCGGGAGCTCGTCGACGAGCTCGGTGCAGACCGGCTGCCGGGAGAGCGCGCGCAGGTGGTCCCACGCCGCGTTCGTCGCCAGCATCCCGATCCACGAGCCGAGCTTGTTGCCCCGCTCCGGCGCGAAGGCCCGCAGGCGGTGCATGTCCCGGGCCGTCAGGTTCACGAGGAACTGCGAGTAGATCTCGCGGACGTCCTCGCTGCCGAGCACGCTCCGGAAGCGCACGGTGACCTTGTGGATGCACCGGAACACCAGGCGGTCGTACCTGCGATGGAACTCCCTCCAGGCCAGGTCGTCGCGCTCCAGCATGCGCGCGACGAGCTCGCGCTCGGTCAGGTCGGTCGGTCGGAGGTAGGTTCGTTCCTCGGTCGGCATTTGCATCCTCTCTCGTTCGAGAGACATCCATGCACCTGCCGTGCCAAGTGGATTTTTGCGAAATTATTGGGTTTTCGTGTGTAACAGCGGGGAGCGTAACAGGGGGCGACCCCCGTTACGCTCCCCTGTTACGCGTCACACCACCCCGTGCCCTGTTACGCTCGTCGTGCGAGCCTCGCCGGAACTTCCCCTCGCCCCGGCTGTCGGACACCTCGTGGAACTACCTACGCGCCCGCTCCTCGTTCTCTTCCTGGCGATCGCGTCCTCGGCCTGCGCGGGCCGGCAGGCCCACGGCCGCACGCCGGACGTGGTCGCTCTCGAGGAGCTGCGCATCACCGCGCGCCCCGAGGGCGGAGGGTACGAGTTCGAGGCCGTCGATGCCGAGACGCTCTTCCAGCGAGGTCTCGAGGCCGGACGCCGCGCCGATTGCGACGCCGCGCGCGCGGCCTACCTGAGGGTCGTCGACGAGTTCCCCGCGAGCCGCTACGTCTCCGCGTCGCTCTACAACGCGGCCCTCTGTTTCCAGCAGGCGGGAAGGTTGCCGGACGCGGCGCCGCTCTACGAGCGCCTGCTCGTGCAGGGGGGCGATGCCCGGGACGTCCGCCACGCGCTCTTCCAGCTCGCGGCCATCGAGGTGCGGCTCGAGCGCTTCGACGCGGCGCTCGCGTCCGCCGATCGGCTCCTCGCCCTCCGCGACCTCGACCCCGACGAGCGCATGGAGGCCCTCGCGCGCCGTGCCGAGGCCCTGCTCGGCGCCGGTCGCTGGGAGGAAGCCCGCCGCGAGGCCGAAGGCGCGCTCCGCTATTTCCGGACGCGGCCCGAGAGCGCGCCGGTCGCGCGGGACGACTTCGCGGCCCTCGCCACGTTCGTCCTCGCCGAGACCTACCGCGTCGAGGCCCACGGGATCGTCGTACCCGCGGGCGAGGTCACCGACCAGCGGGCCGTCCTCGAGCGGCGGGCCGACCGCGTGCTCGAGGCCCAGCGGCTCTACTTCGACACGATCCGCTTCCGCGTCCCCGAGCAGGCGGCCGCGGCCGGCTATCGGATCGGTGGCCTCTACGAGGACTTCTGGGAGGCCATCATGGCCGCGCCCCCTCCGCCGCCCCGCGATCCCGCCTCGATCGCCGATCCCGAACGCTTCGCCGCCGAGTACCGCCTCGCCCTGGCCCGCTTGGCCAAGCCGCTCATCCGGCACTCGATCCGCTATTGGGAGATGGCGCTGCTCCTCATCGAGCGGAACGGCGTCCCGAGCGAGTGGACCGATCGCATCCGGACCGACCTCGAGCACGCCCGGGAGCGGCTATCCGCCCAGCCCGACGGGCCCGAGGGGCTCCCGTCCACCGCCCGAGCGGGCGCGGGGCCGGGTGGCGGGTGAGATCATCCTTGACAGGGTTCGGATCCCCTCGTACATAAGGCGCCCCCGCGGGCTCGCAGGATGGTTTCGTCTATCCGCGAGTCATCAACGGGGATGGCGGTGCGAAGGAGCGCCGTCATGCTGGCGTAGCTCAATCGGTAGAGCACCGGTTTTGTAAACCGGCGGTTGCGGGTTCGAGTCCCTTCGCCAGCTCATTCTTTGTTAGTTTTCGTAGTGTTCTCGGAGGGTTGCCCGAGTGGTCAAAGGGAGCAGACTGTAAATCTGCCGGCTCTTGCCTACGGTGGTTCGAACCCACCACCCTCCACCAACTCCCGTTCCCGCCCGCAAGGGCGGGGGCGAAAAACACGCGGGTGTAGCTCAGTTGGTAGAGCGTCAGCCTTCCAAGCTGAATGTCGCCGGTTCGAGCCCGGTCGCCCGCTCCGACGATTAGGTCGGTTGCCCAGGTAGCTCAGGGGTAGAGCACCCCCTTGGTAAGGGGGAGGTCGTGAGTTCAATTCTCATCCTGGGCTCTGTTTGAACAACAACGGATAGGGATCGCCCCATGGCCAAGGAAAAGTTCGTACGCACGAAGCCCCACGTGAACGTGGGCACGATCGGTCACATCGATCACGGCAAGACGACGCTCACCGCCGCGATCACGAAGGTGATGGCGGATACCCATGGCGGAAACGCGATCTCCTATCACGACATCGCGAAGGGCGGCACGGTCCGTGACGAGACGAAGACCGTCACGATCGCGACCTCGCACGTCGAGTACCAGACGGACAACCGTCACTACGCGCACGTCGACTGCCCGGGCCACGCCGACTACGTGAAGAACATGATCACGGGCGCCGCGCAGATGGACGGCGCGATCCTCGTGGTCTCGGCGCTCGACGGCCCGATGCCGCAGACGAAGGAGCACGTGCTCCTCGCGCGCCAGGTCGGCGTGCCCAAGATCGTCGTCTTCCTCAACAAGTGCGACGCGGTCGACGACAAGGACCTCATCGACCTCGTCGAGATGGAAGTCCGCGAGCTCCTCTCGAAGTACCAGTACGACGGCGACAACGCGCCGGTCGTGCGTGGCTCGGCCCTCCAGGGCCTGCAGGGCATCGAGTTCGGCGTGAACTCCATCAAGGAGCTCATGGCGCAGGTCGACGCCTACATCCCGGAGCCGGTGCGCGAGGTCGACCGTCCGTTCCTGATGGCCGTCGAGGACGTGTTCTCGATCAAGGGCCGCGGCACGGTCGTCACGGGCCGCATCGAGCGCGGCAAGATCCACCCCGGCGACGAGGTCGAGATCCTCGGCTTCGTGGACACGCGCAAGACGACCATCACGGGCGTCGAGATGTTCCGCAAGCTCCTCGACGAGGGCCAGGCGGGTGACAACGTCGGCTGCCTCCTCCGCGGCATCGCGAAGGAAGACGTCGAGCGCGGTCAGGTCCTCGCGGCCCCCGGCACCCTGAAGTGCCACACGAAGTTCAACGGCGAGGTCTACGTCCTCAAGAAGGAGGAGGGCGGCCGTCACAAGCCGTTCGTGACCAACTATCGCCCGCAGTTCTACATGCGTACGACGGACGTCACCGGCACCATCACGCTCCCCGAGGACGTGAAGATGGTCATGCCGGGCGACAACGTGAACATGACCGTCACGCTGATCACGCCGGTCCCCGTGGAGGAGAAGCAGCGCTTCGCCATCCGCGAGGGCGGCCGCACGGTCGGCGCCGGCATCATCACGAAGATCCTGGGCTAGTGGCCGAGCGGGTTCGGGTTGCGCTCGTCTGCGACGAGTGCCAATCCCGCAACTACCAGACCACGAAGGCCAGGCAGGCGGGGCAGAACGAGCGTCTCGCGCTCAAGAAGTTCTGCCCCACCTGCAAGAAGCACACGATTCATCGGGAGTCGAAGTAGGGACGACCGTCTAGGCCAGTAGCTCCAACGGTAGAGCAGCTGATTCCAAATCAGCGGGTTGGGGGTTCGAATCCCTCCTGGCCTGCCACCTCCCTCGAGACTCTCCGCGGAACCACCATGAGCACCATCGCCGAAGAGAACCAGGAAGCTTCCGCGCCCGCCGCAGCCCAGCTCGGAGTGGAGCGGTACGTCCAGTTCGCGTTCATCGGCGCGGCGGTCATGGTGTTCTGGGTCCTCGACAAGGCCGTGTACGGCCTGTGGGACCTGTTCGACGAGCCGAATCCGAACATCGTCACCCCGGTGGCCGCGCTCCTCGCGGTGGTCGGGGCGTTCGTGTCGTATCGCCGGCCGAACGTGCACAAGTTCGCCCACGACGTCGCCGACGAGCTCTCCAAGGTCGACTGGCCGACGCGCCAGGAGGCCTGGTCCCACACCGTCGTGGTGCTCGTCGTCTCCTTGATCGCCGCGGTCATCCTCGGCCTCTTCGACCTCTCCTGGTCGAAGCTGACGGATTTCATCTACGGGGTCTGAGGAAGACCAGGTCGAGACGAGGGGAAACCGTCCCATGACCATGAAGTGGTACGTCATCCAAGCCTATTCCGGGTACGAGAACCGGGTGCGCGAGTCGCTCTTGGAGCGGTTCAAGCAGGGGGGCTTGGAGCGTCACCTCGGCGAGATCCTGATCCCGAAGGAGAGCGTCCAGGAGAACCGCGGCGGCAAGAAGCGCGTCAGCTCGCGGAACTTCTATCCGGGCTACGTGTTCGTCCAGCTCGAGATGACGGAGAACGTCTGGCATCTCATCAAGGACACGCCGAAGGTCTCCGGTTTCGTCGGCGGCAGCCAGCCGACGGTCGTCCCCGAGCGCGAGATCCAGGCGATCGCCCAGCAGGTCGCGGAGGGCACGGCCAAGCCGAAGCCCCGCGTCGTGTTCGAACAGGGCGATCACGTTCGCGTCACGGACGGTCCTTTCGCGAACTTCACGGGCACGATCGAAGAGGTCAAGCCCGACAAGCAGAAGGTTCGCGTTCTCGTTTCGATCTTCGGTCGAGCGACACCGGTCGAGCTCGACTACGTGCAGGTCGAGAAGACCGTCTGATTTCCGAGGTATGCGGTCATGAAGAAGGTCACTGGCTACGTCAAGCTCCAGCTCCCCGCCGGGAAGGCGAACCCCTCGCCGCCGGTCGGCCCCGCGCTCGGTCAGCACGGTGTCAACATCATGGGCTTCTGCAAAGAGTTCAACGCCCGCACGGCGAAGGACGAGGGGCTCATCATCCCGGTCGTGATCACGGTCTACTCGGACCGCACGTTCACGTTCATCACGAAGACCCCGCCGGCCTCGATCCTGGTCAAGCAGGAGCTCGGCCTCCGCATGACCGGCAAGGGCGGCACGGGCTCGAAGCGTCCGAACAAGGACAAGATCGGCAAGATCTCGCAGGCGCAGCTCCGCAAGCTGGCCGAGATCAAGATCAAGGACACGAATGCCGGCTCGATCGAGGCCTGCATGAAGTCCATCGCGGGCACCGCCCGTTCGATGGGCGTCGACGTGATCGACTGACTTTCCACGGTGGGCTCGTCCCACCGGGATCCCTGCACCACCCAGGTACGGTGGGAGGTGACCCGAGGAGCTCGCTCCGAAGGTACCGCTAGGAGGTTGGATGAAGTCCGGAAGAAAGCGTAGGGCTGCGCAAGAGAAGCCCGACCGCAGCCGGCGTTACGCCCTCGAAGAGGCCGTCTCCCTACTCAAGGAGGTGTCCTTCGCGAAGTTCGACGAGACCGTCGACGTCGCGGTTCGACTGGGCGTCAACCCGAAGCACGCGGACCAGATGGTCCGTGGCGCTGTGGTGATGCCGCACGGCATCGGCAAGGTGAACCGAGTCCTGGTGTTCGCGAAGGGCGACAAGGCCAACGAGGCCACGGAAGCCGGTGCGGATTTCGTGGGCGCGGACGACCTGGTGGCGAAGGTCACGGAAGGCTGGCTCGATTTCGACACGGTGATCGCGACCCCCGACATGATGGGTCAGGTCGGCCGTCTCGGTCGTGTGCTCGGTCCCCGTGGTCTCATGCCGAACCCCAAGGTCGGTACCGTGACCTTCGAGGTCGCCAAGGCGGTCCGCGAGGCGAAGGCCGGCAAGGTGGAGTTCCGCGTCGAGAAGGCCGGTATCGTCCACGCCCCGGTCGGCAAGCGTTCGTTCGAGACGGGCAAGCTCGCCGAGAACATCAAGGCGCTCGTCGGTGCTCTCGTGAAGGCCAAGCCGTCCGCGGCCAAGGGCACCTATCTCAAGAGCATCACGGTGAGCTCCACGATGGGCCCGGGCATCCGGGTCGATCCGCTCTCCTTCACGGTCGAGGTGTGACATGGGCCTCAGTCGCGACCAGAAGGTAGCCCAGTCGGGCGAGGTTCGGGACCGCTTCAGCCGAGCGGTGTCGACGGTCCTCGTCGATTTCTCGGGCGTGAGCGTGGGGACCATCACCGACCTGCGCGCGCGTTTCCGCGCCGCCGGCGTCGAGTACAAGGTCGTCAAGAACAACGTCGTGCTGAAGGCGATCGAGGGAACCTCGCTCGCGGACAACAAGGCGTTCACCGGTCAGCTCAAGGGCCAGACCGGCATCGCGTGGAGCTACGAGGATCCCTCGGCGGCCGCCAAGATCATCAAGGCGTTCCGCAAGGAAGGCGATGCTCAGGGCAAGGTGCTCGTCAAGGCGGGCGTGGTCGAGTCCACGGTGTTCGTCGGTCCGAAGGCCGAGGAAGACCTGGCCGCGATCCCCGGCAAGGACGAGATCCGCGCCCAGCTGCTCGCCCAGCTCATGGCTCCGGCGGAGTCGCTCGTGCGTCTCCTCAACGCGCCGGGTCAGAACCTGGCGCTCGTGCTCGACGCCTACAAGCGCAAGCAGGAGGGCGGCTGAAGAAGCTGCCCCCGATACCCAACCCCCGACAGATCAAAACAAAGTTTTACCAGGTGTCCGTGCAGCGCACGGGCAGTGAGAGCGGAGAAGTCAGATGGCGAACATGAACGTTGAGCAGATGGTTGCGGAGCTCAGCAGCTGGAACGTGATGGACGTGGCCCAGCTCGTGAAGGCCCTCGAGGAGAAGTGGGGCGTCTCGGCGGCTCCGGCGGCGGTTGCCGTGGCGGCGGCTCCGACGGGCCCGGCGGCCCCGGCCGAGGAGAAGACCGAGTTCGACGTCGAGCTGACCGACGCCGGCGCGAAGAAGATCGACGTCATCAAGGCGATCCGCGAGGTCACGAGCCTCGGTCTCGCCGACGCGAAGGCGTTCGTCGAGGCGGCCCCGAAGATGGTCAAGGAAGCCGTCTCGAAGGCCGAGGCCGAGGACATCAAGAAGAAGCTCGAGGCGGCTGGCGCGAAGGTCACCATCAAGTGATCTTCGGGCTCGTCCGGCCCTCCGCACCCCCCCGGGGCGGCGCGACTTGCGCCGCCTTCGGGGCGAGGTACGTTCAGGCGCCCGGTCGAGCCCGGGTCGGTACCCTTCTGGGGACCGTCCCCGAATTGTAGCGGTGACTCATCTCCGCATGGCGGCGTAGGGTGCGATCGACCCTGCGCCGCTACTGTCTTGCGCTTTCGCAGTCTTATCCGTGGTCTTGTGTTAGGAACCGCGTGACGGGCGGGCCCGCCCGGTCCAGGAGTCTCGAGAATGGTGGCGACGATCCAGACGAACTTCCGAATGCGCCACAGCTTCGGAAAGATCGAGCGTTTCCTTCAGATCCCGAATCTGATCGACATCCAGAAGAGGTCCTACGACAAGTTCCTCCAGTCGAACGTCCCGGCGCACGAGCGCGAGGACATCGGGCTCCAGGGCGTCTTCAAGAGCGTCTTCCCGATCCGTGACTTCAACGGGACGAGCGAGCTCGTCTTCGTGGGGTACACCCTCGAGCGGCCGAAGTACGACGTCGAGGAGTGCCGCCAGCGTGGCATGACCTACGCGGCGCCGATCAAGGTCACGATCCAGCTCATCATCTACGACACCTCCGTCGAGGGTGCCGAGAAGACCGTCCGCGACATCAAGGAGCAGGAGGTCTACTTCGGCGAGATCCCGCTGATGACGGAGAACGGTACCTTCATCATCAACGGTACCGAGCGCGTCGTCGTCTCGCAGCTGCACCGCAGCCCCGGCGTCTTCTTCGATCACGACAAGGGCAAGACCCACTCGTCGGGCAAGCTCCTCTACCAGGCGCGGATCATCCCGTACCGCGGCTCGTGGCTCGACTTCGAGTTCGACCCGAAGGACCTGATCTACGTCCGCATCGACCGTCGCCGGAAGATGCACGCGTCCGTGCTCCTGAAGGCCCTCGGCTTCTCGACGCACGACCTCCTCAAGTACTTCTACAGCACCGAGACCATCTTCCTCGTCGGGAAGACCTCGTACGCGAAGTCGATCGAGTACGACCTCCTCAACGGCCAGCGCGCGACGCGCGACATCAAGGTCGAGGGCGAGGTCATCGTCCGCAAGAACCGCAAGTTCACGAAGGCGGCGATCCGCAAGCTCAAGGCGGCGAACCTCGAGCAGCTCCCCATCGATCTCCCGGACCTGCTCGGCAAGGTCAGCGCCGAGGACGTCGTCGACGAGGAGACCGGCGAGATCCTGCTCGGCGTGAACGAGGACGTCACCGAGGCGAAGCTCGAGGCGCTCCGCAACGCGGGCATCCACCAGTTCAAGGTCCTCTTCATCGACGGCCTGAACGTCGGCTCGTACCTCCGCGACACCCTCATCGCCGACAAGGTCCAGACGCAGGACGAGGCGATCCTCGAGATCTACCGCCGTCTCCGTCCGGGCGATCCCCCGACGCTCGAGACCGCGCGCACGCTCTTCAACAACCTCTTCTTCAACCCGGAGCGCTACGACCTCTCGCAGGTCGGCCGGCTGAAGCTGAACTACAAGTTCTACAAGGAGGGCGAGGAGCGTCCGGACCTGAACCACACGGTCCTCACGAACACGGACATCCTCGAGACCGTCCGCCACCTCATCGAGCTCAAGAACGGCCGCGGCTCGGTCGACGACATCGACCACCTCGGCAACCGCCGCGTCCGCGCGGTCGGCGAGCTGATGGAGAACCAGTACCGCATCGGTCTGGTCCGCATGGAGCGCGCCATCAAGGAGCGCATGAGCATGTCTCAGGAAATCGAGACGCTCATGCCGCACGACCTCATCAACGCGAAGCCCGTCTCCGCGGTGGTGAAGGAGTACTTCGGCTCGAGCCAGCTCTCGCAGTTCATGGACCAGACGAACCCGCTGTCGGAGGTCACGCACAAGCGTCGTCTCTCCGCCCTCGGTCCGGGTGGTCTCACGCGCGAGCGCGCGGGCTTCGAGGTCCGCGACGTCCACACGACGCACTACGGTCGTATCTGCCCGATCGAGACGCCGGAAGGTCCGAACATCGGCCTCATCGCGTCGCTCTCGACGTACGCCCGCGTGAACGAGTACGGCTTCGTCGAGACGCCGTACCGCCGCGTGGTCGAGGCCAAGGTCGAGCAGACCGAGGTGCGGTGGTTCAGCGCCCTCGAGGAAGAGGGCCACTACATCGCCCAGGCGAACGCCCAGATCGACCCGAAGACCGGCCAGCTCGGCGGGACGCTGATCTCGGCGCGGTTCAACGGCGAGTTCATGATGGTGCCGCCCGAGCAGGTCACGCTCATGGACGTGAGCCCGAACCAGCTCGTCTCGGTCGCCGCCTCGCTCATCCCCTTCCTCGAGCACGACGACGCGAACCGCGCCCTCATGGGCTCGAACATGCAGCGTCAGGCGGTGCCCTGCGTCCGCTCGGCCGCGCCGATCGTCGGCACGGGCATCGAGGACCGCGTGGCGCGCGACTCCGGCGTCTGCATCGTCGCCAAGCGTGACGGCATCGTCGAGTCGGTCGACGCGACGCGCATCGTCGTGAAGTCCGAGGGCGGCGGCGGCGTCTTCCCGGACATCTACCGACTGCTCAAGTTCCAGCGGTCGAACCAGAGCACCTGCTACAACCAGCGCCCCGTCGTCCGCCCCGGCGACTACGTGAAGGCCGGAGACGTGATCGCGGACGGACCGTCCTGCGACATGGGCGAGCTCGCGCTCGGCCAGAACGTCATCTGCGCGTTCATGCCGTGGATGGGCTACAACTTCGAGGACTCGATCCTCATCTCCGAGCGCATCGCCAAGGACGACGTCTACACCTCGATCCACATCGAGGAGTTCGAGTGCGTCGCCCGCGACACGAAGCTCGGCAAGGAAGAGATCACGAAGGACATCCCGAACGTCGGCGAGGAAGCCCTCAAGGACCTCGACGAGTCCGGCATCATCCGCATCGGCGCCGAGGTCCGCTCGGGCGACATCCTCGTCGGCAAGATCACGCCGAAGGGCGAGACCCAGCTCTCGCCGGAGGAGAAGCTCCTCCGCGCGATCTTCGGCGAGAAGGCCGGCGACGTCCGCGACACCTCGCTCCGCGTCCCGCCGGGAATCGGCGGCATCGTGATCGACGCTCGCGTCTTCGCGCGCAAGGGCACCGAGAAGGACGAGCGCGCTCGTCAGATCGAGGATGCCGAGCGGGCGAAGCTCGAGAAGGACATGGCGGACGAGATCAAGATCCTCCGCGATGCCGCCTACGCCCGTATCCGGAACTACCTGCTCAAGAACACGACGTCGGGCAAGCTCGTCGACGACAAGGGCAAGGTGCTCCTGAACAAGGGCGTGAAGATCACCGAGGCCGAGCTCGATCCGATCGCCCGCAAGTACTGGGGCCACATCGAGGTCGAGAAGAGCAAGGAGCAGATCGACGCCATCGTCGTCGAGCTCGACGAGCAGGTGAAGGCCGTCGAGACGCTCTTCCAGGAGAAGATCGACAAGCTCGGCAAGGGCGACGAGCTCCCGCCGGGCGTGATCAAGATGGTGAAGGTCTACCTCGCCATCAAGCGCAAGCTCCAGGTCGGCGACAAGATGGCCGGCCGCCACGGCAACAAGGGCGTCGTCAGCCGCATCCTGCCCGAGGAGGACCTCCCGTACCTCCCGGACGGCACGCCGGTCGACATCGTCCTGAACCCGCTCGGCGTTCCCTCGCGCATGAACGTGGGCCAGATCCTCGAGGCCCACTTCGGCTGGGCGGGCAACCTCCTCGGTCGCCAGCTCAACGACATGCTCGAGTCGAAGAAGCTGTCGAACGAGCAGCTCCGCCAGCACATGCTCAAGATCTGGAAGACCGGCCCGGGTCGCGACCTCATCGCGAAGCTGCCGGACGCCGAGATCCCGGAGCTCGTGAAGCGCTTCAAGCGCGGCCTCTTCCTCGCCTCGCCCGTCTTCGACGGCGCGACCGAAGAGGAGATCCGCGACCTCCTGTCGACCGCGAACGTTCCCGCGAACGGTCAGACGGTGCTGTACGACGGCCGTACCGGTGACGCCTTCCAGGAGGACGTCACGGTGGGCGTGATGTACATGCTCAAGCTCCACCACCTCGTCGACGACAAGATCCACGCCCGGAGCATCGGCCCCTACTCGCTGGTCACCCAGCAGCCGCTCGGCGGCAAGGCCCAGTTCGGTGGTCAGCGTCTCGGCGAGATGGAGGTCTGGGCGATGGAAGCGTACGGCGCCGCCTACGCGCTCCAGGAGTTCCTGACCGTCAAGTCGGACGACGTGCAGGGTCGTACCCGCATGTACGAGTCGATCGTGAAGGGCGAGTACCAGCTCGACGCCGGTCTGCCCGAGAGCTTCAACGTGTTGATGAAAGAGCTTCAGGCCCTGTGCCTGAACGTCGAGCTCGTGGAGACCGACTCGTTCGGCAAGAAGAGCGACGACGCGCTCGCGGCGGAGGAAGAGTGAAATGAAGGATATCTTCAGCTTCTTCGAAAAGCCCAAGGATCCCCTCTCGTTCTCCGCGATCCGGATCTCGCTCGCTTCCCCCGAGAAGATCCGCGAGTGGTCGCACGGCGAGGTCAAGAAGCCCGAGACCATCAACTACCGTACGTTCAAGCCCGAGCGTGACGGTCTCTTCTGCGCGAAGATCTTCGGTCCCGTGAAGGACTACGAGTGCAATTGCGGCAAGTACAAGCGCATGAAGCACCGCGGGATCGTCTGCGAGAAGTGCGGCGTCGAGGTCATCCAGAGCAAGGTGCGTCGTGAGCGGCTCGGCCACATCACGCTGGCCACGCCGGTCGCGCACATCTGGTTCCTGAAGAGCCTCCCGAGCCGCATCGGTGCGATCCTCGACATCTCGCTCAAGGACCTCGAGCGCGTGCTCTACTGCGAGAGCTACGTCGTCCTCGATCCGCGGGAGACCCCGCTCCAGGCGGGCGAGATCCTCAGCGAGGAGCGCTACCAGGAGCTCCTCGACGAGTACGGCGACGAGGCCTTCGAGGCCGGCATGGGCGGCGAGGCGATCCTCGAGATGCTCCGCGAGGTCGACGTGCACGCGCTCGCCGAGCAGCTCCGCACGGAGCTCGCGGAGGCGTCGAGCGAGGCCAAGCGCAAGAAGCTCGCCAAGCGCCTGAAGGTCGTCGAGGCCTTCAAGGAGTCGGGCAACCGTCCCGAGTGGATGATGCTGACGGTCATCCCGGTGCTCCCGCCGGACCTCCGTCCCCTCGTCCCGCTCGACGGCGGCCGCTTCGCGACGTCGGATCTCAACGACCTCTACCGTCGCGTCATCAACCGCAACAACCGCCTGAAGCGCCTGATCGAGCTCAACGCTCCGGAGATCATCATCCGGAACGAGCGCCGGATGCTCCAGGAGGCGGTCGACGCCCTCTTCGACAACGGCCGCCGCGGCAAGACCATCACCGGTCCGAACAAGCGCCCGCTGAAGTCGCTCTCGGACATGCTGAAGGGCAAGCAGGGCCGGTTCCGTCAGAACCTGCTCGGCAAGCGCGTCGACTACTCGGGCCGCTCGGTCATCGTCGTCGGCCCGAACCTCCGCCTGCACCAGTGCGGTCTTCCGAAGAAGATGGCGCTCGAGCTCTTCAAGCCGTTCATCTACAACAAGCTCGAAGAGCGCGGCTACGTCACGACGATCAAGAGCGCGAAGAAGCTCGTCGAGAAGGAGAAGCCGGAGGTCTGGGACATCCTCGAGGAGGTCATCACCGAGCATCCGGTGATGCTGAATCGTGCTCCCACGCTCCACCGTCTCGGCATCCAGGCGTTCGAGCCCGTGCTGATCGAGGGCAAGGCCATCCGGCTCCACCCCCTGGTCTGCACCGCGTTCAACGCCGACTTCGACGGCGACCAGATGGCGGTCCACGTGCCGCTCTCGATCGAGGCGCAGATGGAGGCGCGCGTGCTCATGATGAGCACGAACAACATCCTCTCGCCCGCGAACGGCAAGCCGATCATCAACCCGACCCAGGACATCGTCCTCGGCCTCTACTACATGACCCGCGAGAAGCCCTTCGGTAAGGGCCGCTATCGCGACGGCGCCGAGAAGCGCGGAGACTTCCGCGGCATCTTCTCGAGCCCGGACGAGGTCCGGATGGCCTACGACTCGGGCGAGGCCGGCCTCCACACCAAGATCAAGCTCCGCCACAACGGCCGTCTCTTCGACACGACCGTCGGTCGCGTGCTCGTCGCCGAGGTGCTCCCCGAGCCCCTCGACTTCACGCACGTGAACAAGGTCCTCGACAAGAAGGCCCTGTCGTCGCTGATCGACCAGTGCTACCGGAAGAGCCAGAACAAGTCGACCGTCCTCCTCGCCGACCGGCTGCGCAGCCTCGGCTTCGAGATGGCGGCTCGCGCTGGTATCTCGATCTGCATGGAGGACATGCTCATCCCGCCGTCGAAGAAGACGGTGCTCGAGCGTGCCCAGGAAGACGTGCAGACCGTCGTCGAGCAGTACCAGGAAGGTCTGATCACGGACGGCGAGCGCTACAACAAGGTCGTCGACATCTGGGCCGAGGCTGCGGACCAGATCTCGCGCGACCTCATGGAATCGATCGGCACCGAAGAGGTCGTCGACCCCGAGACCAACGAGAAGCACCGTCTCCCGAGCTTCAACTCCATCTTCATGATGGCCGACTCGGGCGCCCGCGGCTCGACCCAGCAGATCCGTCAGCTCGCCGGTATGCGTGGTCTCATGGCCAAGCCGAGCGGCGAGATCATCGAGAACCCGATCAAGGCCAACTTCCGCGAGGGTCTGTCGGTTCTCGAGTACTTCATCTCGACGCACGGCGCCCGTAAGGGTCTCGCCGACACGGCTCTCAAGACCGCGAACTCCGGCTACCTCACGCGTCGTCTCGTCGACGTCGCGCAGGACGCCGTGGTCACGGAGTTCGACTGCCGCACGCTCGACGGCATCTGGGTGGGCAAGCTCGAGGAGGGCGGCGAGGTCGTCGCCAAGCTCGGCGAGCGCATCCTCGGCCGCGTGGCCCTCGAGGACATCGTCGATCCGGTGAACGGCGAGGTCATCATCGCCGCGAACTCCGAGCTCGACGAGGCGTCGGTGGACAAGGTCGAGGCTGCGGGCATCGAGCGCGTGCTCATCCGCTCGGGTCTCACCTGCCAGACACGCCGCGGCATCTGCGCGCAGTGCTACGGCCGCGACCTCGCTCGTGGCTACCGGGTGAACATCGGTGAGTCGGTCGGCATCATCGCCGCCCAGTCCATCGGCGAGCCCGGCACGCAGCTCACGATGCGTACCTTCCACATCGGTGGTGCGGCCGCCCGCGGCAAGATCGAGCAGTCCTCGATCGAGAACCGCGCGGAAGGCATCGTCCGCTTCGAGGGAACCAAGACCGTCACGAAGAAGAACGGCGAAGTGGTGGTGATGAACCGCCACGGCCTCGTGAAGATCGTCGACGAGTCGGGCCGCGAGCGCGAGAGCTACAACCTCGTCTACGGCGCCTACCTCAAGGTGAAGGACGGCCAGCACGTCCAGCCCGCCCAGCTCCTCGCGGAGTGGGACCCGTACGCGATCCCCATCCTCACCGAGGTCGCCGGCGTCGTGAAGTACGGCGACGTCATCGACGGCGTGACGATGGAGGAGAAGCTCGACGAGGTGACCGGTCTCTCGCGCCGCGTCGTCATCGAGTCGCGCGATCCCTCGGCGCGTCCGCGCATCAGCATCAAGGACCCGGACTCGAACGAGACCCTGAAGACGGGCGTCGGCGAGAACGTGGCCCGCTACTTCCTCCCGGTCGGCGCCAACATCGTCCCCTCGGACGGTCAGGCGGTCGAGGCCGGCGAGATCATCGCGAAGATCCCCCGCGAGACGACGAAGACCAAGGACATCACCGGTGGTCTCCCGCGCGTCGCGGAGCTCTTCGAGGCCCGCAAGCCCAAGGACCACGCCATCATCTCCGAGATCGACGGCACGGTTCACTTCGGCAAGGACACCAAGGGCAAGCGCAAGGTCGTGGTCAGCCCCGAGGTCGGCGAGCCGAAGGAGTACCTGATCCCGAAGGGCAAGCACCTCACGGTGAAGGAGAACGACCACGTGCGTGCCGGCGAGCCGCTCATGGACGGTCCCGCCAACCCGCACGACATCCTGAAGGTGAAGGGCGAGAAGGAGCTCGCGGCCTGGTTGGTCAACGAGATCCAGCAGGTCTATCGACTCCAGGGCGTCGGCATCAACGACAAGCACATCGAGGTCATCGTCCGTCAGATGCTCCGCCGCGTGCGGATCCGCGAGTCGGGCGACACGATGTTCCTGCCGGACGAGCAGGTCGAGAAGGCAGTGTTCGAGCGCGAGAACGAGCGCGTCATCGCGCGCGGCGGTCAGCCCGCCGTCGCCGAGCCGCTCCTCCTCGGCATCACGAAGGCCTCGCTCTCGACCGACTCGTTCATCTCGGCCTCGTCCTTCCAGGAGACCACCAAGGTCCTCACGGAAGCGGCGATCGCCGGCAAGGTCGACGAGCTCCGCGGTCTCAAGGAGAACGTCATCATGGGACGTCTCCTCCCCGCCGGTACCGGTCTCGGCGCCTACAAGAAGCTCCAGATGGTCGTCGAGGACATGGGCGCGGACATCCCGCGTCGCGAGCGTCGCTCGATGGACCGTGGAGAGAGCGAGTCGTACGCGGCCGCGAGCGAAGAGTACTGAGCTCGGCTCGGTGAACGGATGAAGGGCGCTCCTCGGAGCGCCCTTCGTCGTTCACGGGCACGAAGGCCGTTCACGAGACCGTGCACGTGCACGTGCACCGCTCAGCGGTCGGCGAAGAAGGTCCAGCCTCCGAGCCCCTCGCGGAGCGAGAGGGCGGCGAGGACCGCGTAGGCCGCGATCGGCGCGAGCCAGGCGAGATCGGTGAAGCGGAGCCCGTGCTTCCGGATCCCCGCGACCACGAGGAGGGTGGCGAGGACCCCGAGCGCGAGGCCGAGACCCGGCAGGATCTGGAAGAGCAGCACGAGATCGGCCGCGCGGAGGGCGGGCTCGGTCGGAGCGAGGGGCATGCTCGCGAGCAGGTGCTCGACCCCGGTCGCGAGGGCGGTGGGACAGGCGAAGAGGAGCGAGGCGAGGAGTGCGCGCCGCGCCTCGAGGCCGGAGTCCTCGCGATCCGCGAAGAGCACGACGAGCGAGGGGATCACCGTCGCGAGGGCGAGAGCGAGCGACGCGAGCGAAGTGGGGCCGGGGAGCAGGGAGGGGGCCGAGTCGGCCCCGAACGCTCCGAGGTCGTGGGTCGCCTGCACGTAGGGCAGGGCGATCGCGACGGCGACGAGGACGCTCGCCCCGAGCCAGGCGAGCGCCTGCACGCGGAGGTTCGCGCGAGCCCGGACGACGGGCAGGCGTTCGAGGAGGGTCGCGAGCGCGATCGCGAAGAGACAGGCGAGGGTGCTCGCGCTCCCGACGGAGAGCACGGCGTGCCGAGGCGCCGAGTCGAACGCGAGCGAGAGCGCCTCCGCGTACGAGGTCGAGATCTCGGGGGATGCACGCCGGGGCGCCATCGCGAGCAGGCGGCTCGTCCCGAGCGCGACGAGGAAGGGCGCCGAGGCGAGCAGGCAGGCGACGGGCGCCCGCAGCGGCCGATCGGAGCGGACGTGGCGGACCGCGAGGAGGGGGGAGAGGAAGCCGAGAAGCGCGACGCCCGCGAGGCCCGTCATCGATCGCGGCGCGCTGCCGAGGGCGACGTACGACGAGGAGCCGTGGACCGCGGCGATCGCGTCGTGCACGGCGAGGGCGAGGACGGCCGTCGCCGGGACGACCGCGAGCACGACGAGCAGCCGCTCGGCCCATTCACTGCTCGGTTCGAGTCCCGCTTCCGACACCCGCGGAACCTACCACGCGGGGCCCTCCGGCGATCACGCACGAGAGCCGAGCAGGATCTCCGCCTCGACGAGGCCCGCGAGGAGCGTGCCGAGCGACTCGAGCCAGCCCTCGTCGATGCGCGAGCCCCGCGCACGCGCCACGGCGAGCGCACGCTCGGCCGCCGTTCCCTCCCCTTCGACGAAGGCCGCGAGGAGAGCGGCGCCCGACTCGTTGAGCACGAAGACCGAGACCTCGCCGGTGCTCCGCTTCGCGTGCACGGCGAGGGTCGCGCGCCTCGCGGGCGGACGCGTCTCGAATTCCTCCTCGACGGAATGCGCGACCTCGAGGACGCGGACCGTGGGCTCGATCACGGGCACGGCCTCGAAGACGAAGTCGCGGAGCTCGGGCAACGAGCCCACGGGCTCGTGCTTCACCGTCCAGCGAGCGCGCTCGAGCCGGAGCAGCTCGAGCACGAAGGGCTCGACCCCGCGGCGCGCGAGCGCCTCCTCGAGCGAAGGTCCGAGCCCGCTCGCGACGCGCCAGAAATACGGCGTGGTCGGAGGTGCGGTCGAAAGCGCCTCCTCGAAGACCTCGTCGAACACGGCGTCGCCGACCGTGCGTCGCGTCCGAGGGTAGGCTCCCCTCGCGAGGTCGAGCAGGCGCGCTCGCACCATGTCGCGGTAGAGGTCCCAGCGCGGATGGAGCGATGCGTCGCGCGCGGAGTCGCGCGGCACGCGGAGGAGGTGCTCGAGCACCTTCGCCTGATGGGCTCCGAGGCTCATGCGGCGACCCTCGTGGCCTCGTCGTGGAGGCGCCGGAGCTGCCGGAGCTCGTCGGCGAGGGCGTCGAACGACGGGAAGCCCTGATCGCGCTCGAGGAGGATGGGACGCGGGCCGATGCGCCGGAGCACGTAGGCGAGCGCCTCGTACACCTCGTCCGGGATCGCCTCCCCGTGCGTGTCGATCCGGAGCCCGTCCGAGCGGACGAAGTGGCCCGCCACGTGGATCTGGAAGACGCGCTCCGCCGGCACGAGGTCGAGCCATCGCGCCGGATCGAAGCCGTGGTTGCGCGCGTTCACGACGACGTTGTTCACGTCGAGGAGCAGGCCCGCGGAGGTCCGCTCGAGCACGTCGACGAGGAAGCGCGCCTCGTCGAGGGGGTCCGTGCCCTGCGGTACGTAGTAGCTCACGTTCTCGACCGCGACGGGCACCGAGAGCGCGGCCTCGGCCTCGCGGACGCGCGCGACCACCGTGTCCCGGCTCTCGCGATCGAAGGGGATCGGCAAGAGGTCGTGGGCGAAGTGGCCTCCGAGGCTCCCGAAGCACGCGTGGTCGCTGTGGAACGGAGTGCCGACCTCGCGGAGGAAGGCATCGAGGTCCGCGAGGTAGGCCGGGTCGAACGGCTCCACCGAGCCGAAGGACATCGCGAGCCCGTGCGTCACGATCGGGAACCTGCGCCGCGCCCGCTCGAGCAGGCGCGCGTAGGGCCCTCCGCGTCGCACGTAGTTCTCGGGATGGATCTCGACGAAGTCGACGAGCCCCTCCTCGCTGCCGAGGAGGGCGTCCGCGATCTCCATCCGCAGCCCGAGCCCGACGCCCTCTATGCCGGTCCGCATGCGCGCCTCGCTTCCGGTCGCCGGTGCACCCGGCGCCCCGAGCCTCAGGGGGTCGTCGTCGTGCCGGAGGTCGTGCCGCCCGACGTCGAGCCTCCGGTCGTGGCGGCGCCGCAGGTGTTGTGGCCGCCGCAGCTGCCGGCGCCCGTGGAGCCGCCCTGGGCAGGCTGCGCCTGGCCCTGGCAGCCGCCCGCGTGGCAGCCGCCCGCGTGGCAGCCACCCTGGCCCTGGGCGGTCGAGGTCTCGCCTCCCGACGCGGCCTGGGTGCCGGACGGGTTGTCGGAGCCGTGGCCGCAGCCGGCGGCGAAGCCGAGCGCGGCCGTTGCCATCGTCACGAGGGTCTGCTTGAGGGTCGTGTTCATCGGTCGTCTCTCCAGATCGAAATTGGTCGCAGCAGCAAGGAGTCCGCTGCCCCGGTCCACTCCCACCTACGTGGACCGCGGACGGACGTTACACGCTCCCGGCGTCCCCCGCCCGTCCTCGGATCCGGAGGCTACCCCCGACCGACGGACTTCCCGTCGATCCGTCGGAGCACGAGGGGGGCGGCGTCCTTCGCCTTGCGACCCAGGCGGAAGGCGGCCGCCACCCGCGCCGCGACGGCCCTGCCCTCGGCGCGGCTCCGGCAGTGGAGCTCCGCGAGGGGCGCTCCTGCTTCCACCCGCTCGCCGACCTGCGCCCGGATCACCAGGCCGACCGAGGGATCGACCGGATCCGTCGTCCGGACGCGTCCGGCGCCGAGCGCCATCGACGAGAGCGCGAGCTCCATCGCGTCGATGTCCACGACGACGCCCGAGGACGGGGCCGGCACGAGGACCTTCGCGGGGGCCGAGGGCAGCCGGTCCGGCTCCTCGACGACGCGCGGATCTCCCCCCTGCGCACCGACGACCTTCGCGAGCAGCCGTCGCGCGGAGCCGTCCGCGATCGCGGCGGAGAGGCTCGCCCGCGCGCGCCCCTCGTTCTTCTCGAGGCCGGCGAGCTTCAGCATCTCCACGCCGAGCGCGAGCGTGCACTCGAGGAGATCGTCCGGCGACCGGCCGTGGAGCAGCTCGATCGCCTCCCGCGTCTCGATCGCGTTCCCGATCGTCCGGCCGAGCGGAACGTCCATGCGGGTGAGCAGGGCGGAGACGCGCGTGCCCGCGCTCGTGCCCACGGCCACGAGCGACTCCGCGAGGGCGACCGCGTCCTTCTCCGTCTTCATGAACGCGCCGCGGCCCACCTTCACGTCGAGCACGAGGCCGTCGAGCCCCTCGGCGAGCTTCTTCGAGAGGATGCTCGCCGTGATGAGCGGGATCGACTCGACCGTCGCCGTCACGTCGCGGAGCGCGTAGAGCCCGCGGTCCGCGGGAGCGAGGCTCGCGCTCTGGCCCGCGAGACAGACGCCGAGCTTCTTCGTCTGCGCGACGAAGCGCTTGCCCTCGACCTTGGTCGAGAAGCCGGGGATCGCTTCCAGCTTGTCCACCGTGCCGCCGGTGTGGCCGAGTCCGCGGCCGCTGATCATCGGCACCTTGAGCCCGCACGCGCCCACGAGTGGCGCGAGGCAGATCGAGACCTTGTCCCCGACGCCCCCGGTCGAGTGCTTGTCGATGGCGGGGCCCCCGAACGCGCCGCGGGGCACGACGTCGCCGCTGTCCCGCATCGCGAGCGTGAGGGCGACGGTCTCGCTCCGGCTCATCCCGCGGAAGAAGACGGCCATGGCGAGCGCGGACATCTGGTAGTCCGCGACGCTGCCCTCGACGAAGCCGTTCACGAGGGAGCGGATCTCGTCTCCCGTGAGCTCGCCGCCGTCGCGCTTCTTGCGCAGGAGCTCGGGGATCGGGAGGGCGGGCGGGGTCTTCTTCGTGCGTGCCATGCGGCGAGCATCCCCGAGCGGAGACCTCCTGTCATCCGTCCTCGGTGTAGGCCGGGGTGCGCCCGCCCTGCGCCCCTTTCCGTCGAGGCCCCCGTCCCTACGATCGACCGCGACCCCGGGTCGAGGCATGCTCCGAACCGTCCGCCATGCCGATCATCATCCAGGACGATCTCCCTGCCATCCGCGCTCTCGAGAACGAGGGCATCTTCCTGCTCCCGCGGAGCGAGGCGCTGCGGCAGGACATCCGTGCGCTCCAGGTCTGCCTGCTCAACCTGATGCCGACGAAGGTCGAGACGGAGACGCAGATCGCGCGCCTGCTCGCGAACTCGCCGCTGCAGGTCGAGCTCACGCTGCTGCAGACGGCGACGCACAAGGCGACGAACACGTCCGAGGAGCACCTGCTCCAGTTCTACAAGACCTTCGACCAGGTGAAGGACCGCCGCTTCGACGGCCTGATCGTCACCGGTGCGCCGGTCGAGACGATGCCCTTCACGGACGTCGACTACTGGCCCGAGCTCGTCTCGATCCTCGAGTGGAGCCGCAGCAACGTCCACGCCTGCCTCTTCATCTGCTGGGGCGCGCAGGCCGCGCTCCACCACTTCCACGGCATCCCGAAGCACCGCCTGCCGGCGAAGTACTCGGGCGTCTACAAGCACAAGCTGATCTCGCCGTACAAGGCGCCGGTCTGCCGCGGCATCGACGACGAGTTCTGGGTGCCCGTGAGCCGCTACACCGAGGTGAAGCGGGAGGACGTCCAGAAGGTCCCGGTGCTCGACATCCTGGCCGAATCGCCGGGCGCGGGTCTCTACCTCGTGCACGACCGGCAGCGCCGTCGGCTCTACAGCTTCAACCACGCGGAATACGATCCGGAGACGCTCGATCGCGAGTACCGGCGCGACCTCGCGCGTGGGCTGAACCCCGCCGTGCCGTGCAACTACTACCCCGACGACGATCCGGCGATGCCGCCGATCGTGCGCTGGCGGTCGCACGCGTGGATCCTCTTCGCGAACTGGCTCAACTACGAGGTCTATCAGGGCTTCATCCCCTGAAGACCCCGAGGCCACCGCGTTCGCCGCAGTGGCCCCGGAGCAGCCGGCTCAGCGCTTCTTCGACCTCGCCGACTTCGTCGCGCCCTTCGCTCCGCCCTTCTTCGGGCCGCCCTTCGGCGTCGGGGCCTGACCGCGGTCCGGCTTCCTGGCCCTCGGGGCCTCGCTCGCGCCCCCACGCGACGAAGTGCGCTCGGGACCGCCCGCGGCCTGGGCACGAGGTGCCCGACGCTCGCGATCCCGCGCCTCGTCCTGATGGCGCCCACGGCGGGAGGTCTGCTCCTCGCGCGAGGGGCCCCTCGTGTCGTGGCCGCGCTCGCGGCCGGCCTCGCCTGGCGCGCGGCTCCGCTTCCTCCGCGCCGGTCCGCGGGCCTCGGAGAGGCCCTCGACGCTCTCGCCGAACTCCGGCACCGCCACCACCTCGCGGCGCTCGAGCCCGACGTTGCGGATGCGCACGCGGATCCGGTCGCCGAGGCCGTACGAATGCCCGCTCCACGACGTGAGCCGGAGCCCGAGGTCGTCGAGCTCGTAGCGATCGTGCGGGAGCTCCTCGAGCGGAACCCAGCACTCGACGAACGGAGCGTCGAGCGTGACGTGGAAGCCGTGGCTCTCGACCGCCGAGATCGACGCGTCGAAGACGTCGCCGACGCGCTCGCGCATCAGGATCGCCGCGTAGAGCTTCACGACGTCGCGCTCGACCGACATCGCGCGCCGCTCGAGACGGCTCGACTCGGCCGCCATCATCCGCAGCCGCGGCCAGAGCATCGCTCCGTCGATCGCCTCGCCGCGCACGACCTTGCGGACCACGCGATGGACCGCGAGATCGGGGTAGCGCCGGATCGGCGAGGTGAAGTGGAGGTAGTCCCGGGCCGCGAGGCCGAAATGGCCGATGTCGGGGTTCACGTCGTAGCTCGCCTGCTGCATCGAGCGGAGCAGCAGGTAGCGGAGCACGGGCGCCTCGGGGCTCTCCTCGATGTGCGAGAGGAAGCCCGCGAGGATCTTCGGATCGCTCGCGTCCTCCGGATCGAGGTCGTGGCCCATCGAATGGGCGAGCTCGCAGAAGATCTGGATCTTCTTGTCGTCCGGACGGCCGTGCACGCGGTAGATGGCGGGCACGCCGCGCTCCGTGAGATCGGCGGCGACGATCTCGTTCGCGAGGAGCATCATCTCCTCGACGAGGCGGTAGGCCTCGCGGACGCCGGGATCCTTGCGCGAACGCTCGACGTCGACGGGCTCGCCGCTCTCGCGATCGAGCTTCACCTTCGCCTCGGGGAGGTCGAAGTCGAGCGCTCCGCGCGCGAGGCGCTTCTTCCGGAGCACGCGCGAGGCCTCGAGCAGGGCCTCGAGCGTCGGGAGGTGCTTGTCGGCCTCCTTCTGCTTGGTGCCTTCCTTCGTGAGGCCGAGGGCGCGGGCCGCGCTCCCGTAGGTGAGCCGCGCGCGCGAGCGCATCACGCCCTCGACGAACTTGTAGGAGCGGATGTCGCCGTGCTTCGAGAGCTCGACCTCGACCGCCAGGCAGAGCCGATCCTTGTTCGGCACGAGCGAGGCGATGTTCGAGGAGATCTCGGGCGGCAGCATCGGGATCGCCCGATCCGGCAGGTAGATCGAGGTGCAGCGCGCCATCGCCTCGGCGTCGATCGCCGTGCCCTCGCGCACGTAGGCGCTCACGTCGGCGATCGCGATGAGCAGGCGGAAGCCGCGCTCCGTGCGCTCGCCCCAGAGGGCGTCGTCGTGGTCGCGGGCATCGTCGGGATCGATCGTGACGAGGCCGACGTCACGGAGATCCGTCCGCGAGGCCGCCTCTTCGTCGGAGACGCTCGCCGGCACGCGCTTCGCCTCGAGGCGCACGGGCTCGGGGAACTCCTCGACCACGCCCTCGCGGATCTTGATCTTCGTGACCTCGACGGCCGTGAGGCCCTGCACGCCGAGGTGCTCCTTCACGACGACGGTCGCACGGTCCTCGACGCGCTGCGGGAAGACGACGAGCTCGGCGACGACCGCGTCGCCCTGCTTCGCGGCGGCCGGGATCTCGCCCTGGACGTGCATCGGCGCGCGGAGGCGCGGATCGTCCGGGAAGAAGTTCCAGCGGCCGTGGTCGTGACGCAGGCTGCCGGTGATGCGCGGATCGCGACGCGCGAGGATGCCGATCACGGCGCCCTCGCGTCCACGTGCCGAGGGGCGCGCGTCGACCTCGACGCGATCGCCGTGCAGCGCGGCGCCGACGTAGGGCTCGGGGACGAAGACGTCCGGGCCGCCGTCGTCGGCCGCGACGAAGGCGAAGCCGCGGGGGTGGAGCGTGAGCACACCGCGCACCATCACGAGGGGCTGCATCCGGGGCGCGCCGAAGCGGTCGTCGCCCTGGCCGCGACCCTGGAAGCTGCGCGGTGCGGAGGAGCGGTCGCCGCCGGCGAAGCGGTCGCCGCCGCCGACGCGGCCTGCGCCCGGTGCGGAGGAACGCGGGCCGTCGGCCCGGCCTCGCGGCCTCGGCTCGACGACGTGGGACTTCTTCGGTCGATCGGTCTTCGTCCGCTCGGGCGGAGGGGGCACGGGAAGCGGGCGCTTGCCCTTCGGGAGTCGGTAGCGGTTGCCGGGCATCTCGGTGGCGGAGCCCTCTTCGACCATGCGGTCGAGGGCGGCGCTCACGCGATCCTTCTCCTGCTTGGGGAGGCCGAGGCGCGAGGCGATCTCGGCGACGTGGAGGGCGCGCGGGGCGCGCTCGCGGAGCACGTCGAGGATGTCGTTGGTATCGATGGATCTCATTCGGTCTGTTTCTATCGGAGTGCGTGGAGGGCCCCGTCTTCGGCCGCCACGTAGAGCGTACCGTCGGGACCGAGGGCCGGCGCGACGTCTACGTCGGCGCCGATGGAATGGAAGAAGAGCGGCTGCCCTCGCGCATCGAGGGCATGGAGGCCGTCGTCGCGGCTGCCGACGTAGATGCGGCCGTCGCGATCGAGGCACGCGGGGCCGTGTACGGCGCCGCGGGTCTCGTGGGTGAAGCGGATCTCGCCCGTGGGGGAGATGCCTCGCACGATTCCGTCGTGGGAACCCACGACGATCGTCCCGTCGGGAGACAGGGCGGGCGTCGCTCGGACGTCTCCCTGGGTCTCGACCTCGGCGCGAATCATGCCATGCGAATCGAGGACGAGCACGTGGCCGAGGTCGTTGCCCACCGCGACGGTCCCGTCGGTGCCGATCGCCGGGCAGCCGTCGACCCCGGCTTCGACCGCCGTTTCCCAAGCGATTTCGCCTCCGCGGGTCCAGGCCACGAGGGTTCCCTCGGGGGTTGCGAAGAGCACGTGACCGTCCGGATGCAGGGACGCGCAGCCGCGGAGCGGCACGGCGCGGGTGACGGTATAGCGGGGGCGGCCGGCGAGGTCGAAGACGAAGAGGCCCCGCCCGGGGACGTAGACCGAGCCCTCCTCGTCGACGAGCAACGCGCCGTCGACGGGGCCGTCGACGTGCGCGCGCACGCGGGCGCGGAAGTCGGGACCGAGCGCCACGAGCGTCCCGTCGCGCGAGGCCAGCCACACGGTCCCGTCGCGATCGATGGCGGGCGTCGCGTGGATCGGGGCATCGAGCGTGAACCTCCGCCTCTCCCGCCCCGAGGCGTCGAGCTCGACGAGCACCCCGTCCGTGGACGCGACGAGCACCCGACCGTCGGGCCGCACGATCGGGGCGGCGACGATGCGCGCGCCCGTGCGATGGACCCAGCGCTCGGACGGCTCGGTGATCGGTCCGGCGAAGGGGGAGCGCCCGTCGCGGCTCGCACTTCCTTGGTACTGCAAGGGAGTCGCGGAGGCCTCGAGCCTCGGCTCGCGCCCGGAGCGCAGGGCGGCGAGCTCGGCCTCGGTGGCGCAGCGGGCGTCGACGCAGTGGCGCCCGCGCGCGCAGTCGCGGTCGCGGATGCAGGGGCCCTCGGCGCGACCCCGGGCCTTCGAGCAGCCGACCCCGACCCCGAGCGAGCCGCAGGCGAGGAGGAGAGCGGTCACCAGGACCGCCTGGAACGGAGGCGATGCGTGCTTCCCGATCACCACGTCCCGATCCAGAGCGTACGCCCCCGGACGAGCGCGAGCGTCCTTCCGGAGGGCGCGAGCGCGAGCGCCCGCACGGGGCCGTCCCCGCTCATCCAGGGCTCGCCGCGCAGCAGCACGAAGCGTCCCTCCGCCTCGCGGACCACGACCGCGTGCTCGAGCGAGAGCGCGTAGCTCCGCCCGTCCGGCGTGATGGAGCCTCCGCGCGACTCGCCGCCGAGCGCGCCGGGCGCGCGCTCGACGAGAGGGCCCGTGGGATGGGAGCTCGCGTCGAGCGGGGCCACGAAGAGCTTCCCTCCGAGCGCGACGACGACTCCGTCGGTGGTCCAGCCGAGCAAGGTGTAGCGGCCGCCCGGATCGCCGCCGCGCGCCGTCCCGGCCTCGCACGGGATCGCGGGATCGAAGGGAGCGACCTGCGAGAGCCCGAGGCTCGCCCCCGAAGCGCGACCGTCGGGTCCGCCGAGCGAGACGACGTCGCCTCGGCAGCCTGTCCGGACGTCGATGGCCGAGCGGGCTCCCGTGGGATCGACGATCGGCGCGAGGACGTCGGGTGCGGGCTCGTGGAACGAGGGGTCGCCGACCTTGAAGCGCGTCGCCGCGGGCCCCCGGACGACGAGCGCATCGTCCGCCTCGAAGGAGAGCAGCGTCGCCGCGTCGGAACGGAGGTTGCCGGGCGTGATCTCGCCGTAGGACGTCCACGTCACCGCCGGGGCCGCGCTCGTCGCGGCGATCGCGTCGGTGACGAGGCGGAGGTTGTCGGCGTCGATGCGGATCCCGAGCGCATTCGCCGTGCGGAGGGCCTCGTGCGCCTCCGCGAGCGAGCCCCGACCGAGGAGCGCCGCGACGCGGATGGCGAGGAGCCGACCGAGCGAAGGGATGGCGCCGCAGGGAAGGCCGCGTGCGACCTGGGTCCCGACGACGGCGACCCCGTGCTCGCGGCAGATCGCCGAAGCGAGCGCGAGCGCCTGACCGCTGCGCTCGGCCGCGCGCGCCGGCCGCTGGCCGAGGAATCGCCGCGCGTCGCGCGTCATCGCGAGGAGCGTCTTGCCCGGCTCGCTCCGATCGAGCGCGAGGCCCGACGGAAGGTTCGGCCAGACGAGCTTCGTATGGGTCTCGGGGAGACCGCGCGGGACGACCTTCACGGTCACGACGAGATCGCTCGTCCCGTCGCCGTCGACGTCCTCCGCGCCGGCCTCGAGGCTCGCGCGCTCGACCCATGGCGTGTCCGCGGTGGCCGCGAACACGCGGACGCCGTCGGTCGGCTGCGGCTCCGGATGCGTGAGCATCGGGAGGAGCTCGCGCTCCTCCGAGCCCGCGCAGATCGTCGTGCGCTCGACGACGGCGAGGTCGGGCGAGAGCGTGCGGGCCTCGAAGGGGCCGTCCTCGCAGTCCGGACGGCGCATCGTGCGCGTGAGCAAGGTCTGTACGAACGCCCGGCCGTCGCGACGCGCGAACCCGATGGCCTGCTCGGTCTGCGAGCCGAGCAACACGAGGAGGTCGGCGTCACCGTCGCGGTCGAAGTCCGAGGTCAGCGTCGCGACGATCTCGAAGCCGCCGTACGCGAGCTTCTGCCCGTCCAGGACGAGCTCGGTCGTACCGGGAGCCACGCGGACCGAGCGCACCGACGTGAACCCGGGCGTCGTCGTCGGGGCGCCCGAAGGCGTTCCGGGCGCCGAGATCGTCGCCGGCTCGCCGGCTCGGTACGGGACCCGGTGATCGGGCTCCTCGCAGGCGTCGCAGCTCGCGAGCACGAGGGCGAGAACGAAGAGGGAGGTGCGAGGGAGCGTCGGGGGCATGGCCACGGGACGTCGCATGGCCGGGAGCGTGTCATTTCCTGCGGCGGCGCGCGAGGAAGCGGAGCACCGCGAAGGCCGCGAGGGCGAACGGGATCCCGGGGCCGGAGCGAGGACCGGGCTCGGCCCCCACGGCGATCGCGCAGCCCCGGCTCTTCGCGCCCGGGCTCGTGGCGCCGCTCGGATTGCAGTCGAACTCGCAGCTCGAGGCGGTCTCCCCGGCCGAGGCGACGCAATAGCCGTTGCCGCAGATCTCCCCGGAGCAATCGGCCGCGCACGCGCTCGGCTCCCCCGCCGTGCACTGCCCGTCGCCGCAGGAAGGCGCACGCCCGCAGAGGCGCGCGCTCGGATACGCGAGGTCCTGGCAGAGATCCGCGAGGGGACGTCCGACGAAGAGGATCGACTCGGAGCCCTCGCTCTCGGGAAGCACGTTCACGACGTCGCAGCCCCGCGAGGGATCGGTGACGTAGTCCTCGAGTCCCTCGATCAGCACGCCGAGCAGCTGGCTCGACGCATCGAAGACCCCGGCCCCCGAGTCGCCCCCGAACGTGTCGGTCGAGGCGACGAGGTAGTCGTCGCCGACGTGGGCCGTGTGCGTCAGCGACCCGCCCGTCCCGATCTTCGTCGGGAGGCCGGAGCCGTGGCCGATCACCGCGAGCGGCGTGCCGATGGAGAGCGGGAGCTGGAGCGAGGAGATGGCCGCGGGCGCGTGGCCCGTGACGGCGCGGTCGAGCTGCACGATCGCGTAGTCGACGCTGTCGTGCCGCTTCAGGACCACGCGCCGGCAGTGGTACACGTCGTCGTTCCCGATCGGCGAGAGCTGCCCGGCCGCCACGTAGGAGTCGTCGAACACGAAGGCGAGGGTGTCGCAGCGGAGCGCCCGATCCTGCGGGTTCGTCGCGAGGATCGGGTGGATGCAGTGGCCGGCGGTGAGGACCAGGTCGTCGTCGATCAGCGTCGCCGAGCAGACGGCCGCGACCGGCTGCTCGACGAAGCGTTGCTCGGCGCAGAGCCCGAACGTGGTCCCGAGCGGCGGCCCGTCGAGCTGGTAGGTCCCCGCGCTCGCCGGCACCACGTGCGGAAGGGGCACGACCGCCAGGGTCGACGCCGCCGCGACCGCCCGGAGGGCCGGATCCGCCTCTTCGTAGACGTCCGCGCGGCCGTCCGTTCCGTAGACCACCGCGGCTCGGACGCTGCCGACGTCGGCCCGGGCGGGGGCCGTCGCCGAGAGCACGACCGCGAGCGACGCGAGGAGGACGGAACGGCGGGAGAGGACGCCGGGCGTCGCGGAGCGGTGAGGCATCCCGGAAGGATAGGGTGGCGAACGCCGTCCGACCACGCTCAGTGGAGGACGCGCTCTTCCGCCTTGCCCCCGCGGACGACCCGGAGCGAGGGCCCCGAGGAACGTCCGCCGCCCGAGGAGCCCCCCCCGGGCCTCGGGCTCCGCGCGAGGACGACGAGGACGCCGCCGGCGAGCGCGCCGAGGCCGGTGGCCGAGGCGACGAGGAAACCCGGGACCGAGAGCGTGGTCAGCGCCATGACGACGACGAGCCCCGCGAGGATCCCGAGGAGCTTCCGCCCCGTGGTCGGGAACTGCCCGAAGACGAGCAGCGCCTGGTCGCGATGCCGGAACGTCTGGGCGCCCATCACCGCGAGGTAGATGCCCGAGGCGCCGTTCCAGAGCAGCGGAGCCGCGAGCGGGACCCCGACGAGCAGGCCGAGGGCGGCCGAGACGAGGACGCCGGCGACCATGACGAGCACGGTCTCCTTCGTGCCGCGCTGTGCCTCGTACGGCGGGATCGCCCACCACGCGAAGACCACGTCGAGGAAGCGCGGCATCAGCGCCTGGGGCGGGCAGACGAGCCAGTGCAGCGCCACCTGCGCGGGCGTGAGCACCGAGAGCGAGCCGACGTGGAGCGAGAGCGCATCCGAGATCGGCACGCCCAGGTAGCCCTCGGCGATCACCTCGACGAAGAACGCCACGACCAGCAGGCCGATGAAGCCCTTCGTGAACGAGGTGAGACGCGGGAACGAGATCACGTCAGCCCTCGAAGACCTCGTCGACGAGCATCTTCTGCTCGAGCTTGTGCGCCGCGTTCGAGCCGGTGGCCGGGCTCGCGCTCTCGGGGCGCGCGACGCAGCGGAGCGTGAAGCGGTCGCCGAGGATGTCGGGGATGCGCGCGCGGATGAAGAACCACGCGCCCATGTTCCAGGGCTCTTCCTGGGCCCAGACGAGGTCGGTGCCGGCCGCGTAGGGGGCGAGCGTGTCGACGATCTCCTGCGGCCGGAGCGGATAGAGCTGCTCGAGCCGGATCAGGGCGACGTGGTTCGCCTGCGTGGCCTCGCGGCGCTCGAGCAGGTCGTAGTAGACCTTGCCCGAGCACATCACGATGCGCTTCACCTTGGTCGGGTCGATCGCGGGATCGTCCGCGATGATGCGCTGGAACGTGCCGTTCGCGAGCTCGTCGAGCTTGCTGACCGCGCGGTGGTGACGCAGCAGGCTCTTCGGCGTCATGACGACGAGCGGCTTGCGGTAGGGCCGCACGACCTGCCGACGCAACACGTGGAAGATCTGCGCCGGCGTCGTGCAGTTCACGACCTGGAAGTTGTCCTCCGCGCAGAGCTGGAGGAAGCGCTCGAGGCGCGCGCTCGAGTGCTCGGGGCCCGCGCCCTCGAAGCCGTGCGGCAGGAGCATCACGAGGGCCGAGAGGCGGTGCCACTTGTCCTCGGACGACGAGATGAACTGGTCGATGATGACCTGCGACGTGTTCACGAAGTCGCCGAACTGCGCCTCCCAGACGACGAGGGCGTCGGGCGTGTCGAGCGAGTAGCCCCATTCGAAGCCGACGACGCCGGCCTCGGAGAGCGGGCTGTCGTAGATCTCGATCTTCGCCTGGTCCGGAGTGAGGCCGGCGAGCCTGCAGTGGGGCTTGCCCGTGTTCACGTCGAAGACGACGGCATGGCGGTGGCTGAACGTGCCGCGGCGGACGTCCTGGCCCGTGAGTCGGCTCCGGTGACCGTCGACGAGGAGGGTCGCGAACGCGAGGTTCTCCGCCGTGCCCCAGTCGAGGGGCTCGTCCTTGTCGAGGATCTCCTTCTGCTTGTCGAGCACGAAGCGCTTCACGCGCGGATGCGGAGTGAAGCCCTCGGGGAGCGTGACGATCTTGCCGAGGAGCTCCTGGAGCTTCTCCTTCGGGTAGCCGGTGAAGACCTTCGGCGTGTCGATGTCGAGGCCGCCGCGGTAGTCCTGCCAGACGCCCTGCATCGCGGGGACCTCGAGGCTGAACGCGCCCGTCTTCGCCTCGTCGAGCATCTGCTCGAGGTAGGCCTTGCGGTCCTCCTCGATCTGCTTCGCCTGCTCGACCGTCGTCTTGCCCGTCTGCACGAGCCTGTCGATGTAGACCTCGCGGACCGAGCGCTTCCTGTCGATCGTCGCGTACATCACCGGTTGGGTGAAGCGCGGCTCGTCGCCCTCGTTGTGGCCGTACTTGCGGTAGCAATAGAGGTCGATGACGACGTCCGCGCCGAAGCGCTGGCGGTACTCGACGGCCAGGCGGACCGTCTGCACGACGGCCTCCGGATCCTCGCCGTTCACGTGGAACACGGGGCAGCGGAGCATGCGCGTGATGTCCGTGCAGTACTCGGTCGAGCGGCTGTCCTCGGGGTTCGTCGTGAAGCCGATCTGGTTGTTGATGACGACGTGGACGGTGCCGCCCGTCTTGTACGCCTTGAGCTGCGAGAGGTTCAGCGTCTCGGCGACGATGCCCTGACCGACGAACGCGGCGTCGCCGTGCACGAGCAGCGGCAGGACGGTGCGGCGCTCGAGGTCGTGCTTGCGATCCTGCTTCGCGCGGACGCGGCCCTCGACGACCGGGTTCACCCACTCGAGGTGGCTCGGGTTGAACGTCAGCGTCATGTGGACGGGACGTCCGCACGCGGTCGGTCGGTCGATCGAGTACCCGAGGTGGTACTTCACGTCGCCGCGGCCCATGTAGTCCTCGGGGTGGTTGTCGACGAAGCCGGTGAAGATCTGCCGGACGTCCATCCCGAGGATGTTGACCATCACGTTCAGGCGGCCGCGGTGGGCCATGCCGATGACGATCTCCTCGACGCCTTCCTCGGCGGCGCGCTCGGTGAGCAGGTCGAGGAGCGGGATGACGCTCTCGCCACCCTCGAGCGAGAAGCGCTTCGCACCGATGAACTTCGTGTGGAGGAACTGCTCGAAGATCTCGGCGTCCGTGAGCTTCGTGAGGACGCGCAGCTGCTTGTCCTGCGAGAGATCGATGCGGTTGCCCGTCGACTCCATCGCGGTCTGCAGCCACTTCCGCGCTTCGCCGTCGTCGAGGAACGTGTACTCGACGCCGATGGAGCGCGTGTAGGTCGAGTTCAGACGCTCGAGGATCTCGCCGAGCGTCGCCTGCGGGACGCCGAGCACGTCGCCGGCGGCGAAGGGCGTGTCGAGCGGGACGTGCGCGAGACCGTAGCGTTCGAGCGTGAGCTCGGGCTCGGGCTTGCGCGCGAGGCCGAGGGGATCGAGATCGGCGAAGAGGTGGCCGCGGACGCGGTAGGCGTTCACGAGGGCCGAGAGGCGCGCCTGGAGCTCGGTCGCGGCCTGCAGCTCGCTCGAGGGGGCGAGCGAGCGACGGTCGATGGCGGCTCCCCGACGGTCGCCGGCGCGGCGCTCCGGGAGGGGAAGGCTCTCGGACGTGGGCGGGAGCGAGTAGAGGCCGACGCTCGGGGCGTTCCCCGCGTCGACGTCCTCGAAGTCGAGGACGGAGCCGCGATTCGCGACGGGCGCGAGGATCGTGCCCGCGCTCGTGAGGCTCGGATAGTCGTTCGGCGGGAGTCCGTCGAAGTACCGCCGCCAGCTCTCGTCGACGGAGGAGGGGTTCGCTGCCCAGCGGAGGAACATCTCCTCCACGAGGCCCTGGTTCACGCCGAAATCGCCGCTCATGGTTCTTCACCCGGCGTCGAGTCGTGGGGAGGGGGGGTGGGCTCGCCCTCTCTTGGCTCGCACGTCGGCCCGACCTTACTCCCGGCCCCGGGGGACGGCCAGTACCGGCTCGCGCGAAATGGCTCGTGACATCCATTCGAAACGCGGGCTGTGTGGGCCGAGGTGCTCGACCGGAGCGCGGGCGTTGGTCATGGTCGGGGCATGGAACGCATCCTGCTCACTCTGTCCGGTGCGATGGGCTTCCTCGCGGTCGCCCTCGGCGCGTTCGGGGCCCACGGGCTCAAGAAGAAGCTCGAGCCCCTGGTCGACGGCGCGCAGCGCCTCGCCTGGTGGGAGACCGCCGCTCACTACCACCTCACGCATGCGCTGGCGCTCGGTCTCGCCGCCGTGATCGTCGGCAAGGCCGGAGGCGGCCCCGCGGGCCCGGCGGGCTGGTGCTTCGTCGCCGGGATGACGATCTTCTCGGGCAGCCTCTACGTCATGACGCTGACCGGCATCCGCGGCCTCGGCGCGATCACTCCGATCGGCGGCCTCTTCCTGCTCGCGGGCTGGGCGCAGCTCGCCTGGGCCGGGTTCAAGCTCGGCGGGAGCTGAGCGGCTCGACGGAGCGAAGAAGCCCGGGGTCTCCCCCGGGCTTCGTTCGTCGTCACGGATGGCCGCCCATCTGGGTGGCCTGCTGCATGAGCTGCTGCATCAGCTCGGGCGGCAGCTGCAGCGGCTCTCCTCCGCCGCTCGGGGGCATCGCGGGCGGAGCCTCGGGCGCGCCGCCGTCGGGGGGCGGGAGGTCCGCCTGGAACGCGGCGAGCGCGGGCCGGAGCCGCTCCACCATGTAGCCCGAGACCGTGAACACGACGTCCGTGCCGCGCTTGCCCACGTAGGCATCGGTGTTCCCGCCGCCGAGCTCGGCGCCGAGCGTGAGCACGACCTCCTCGTTCGTCGGCGTGCCTCCGTCCTCGGCCGCCGCGTGGCGGATCGCGAGGGTGATCGTCGAGCGCGGCGCCGCGAGGCCGGTCTCCGCGACGGGCGCCGCGAAGTCCGAGGCCCGGAGACGCGAGACCGCCGAGACGATCCCGTCGACCTTCGAGGCGCTGAAGCGCTCGATCGGTCGCTCGCCCGCGGCCTGCACCCACTCGTCGCTGGCGTTGCGCTCGAAGCGGAAGGTGCCCTGATCGCTGACGAAGGAGACGGCGCGCACGTCGCTCGCGTCCGTGTCGAGGATGGTCCGGTCGCGGAACTCGCGGACCTCCTTGTTGAACGCGTACTTGATCGAGCCGCGGACCGCGAGCACGTCGTTCGCGCCGTTCACGCGGATCATCGTGTTGCCGCCGCGGTAGGCGCCGATGCGCAGGTCGACGAGCGCGTTGCCGCCCGCGCCCTTCGCCACGACGTGGATCGCGTGCAGGTCGTCGACCTCGAGCACGGCGTGGTTCGAGGTGTTCGTCGCCGCCACGGTGACGAACTCGAGCGTCGTGAGCTTCTCGAGCACGGCGTCGACCGCCGTCGCGTCGGCCGCGGCCTCGACGGGAGCGGCGACGCGGAAGACCGCGCCCTGCTTCACGAGGCGGATCGCCGGCTGACCCGGCCGCGTGATCGAGACCTCGGCGATCGCGTCACGCGAGACGGTCGGGAGCGGGCTCCGCTCGGCCGCGGGGGCCGTGTCGGTGTCCGCATCACGCTTCTTCAGGAGGAAGACGGTGCCGCCGAGGAGCGCCGCGAAGAGCGCCGCTGCGACAACCAATCGATTCTTCTGCCAGTCCATCGTCGGAGCTCCTCGTGATCAGGCTGCGAGGCTTTCCTTCTTCCGCTGACGCGAGCGCCAGCGGAGGAGGCCGAAGACCGCGACCAAGACCGGAATGCCCACCATGTTCGCGTTGCGGTAGCCCATCTTCTTGCGCTCCCAGGCCTCGAGCGCCTGGGTGCGGCGGGCGAGCGCGCGCTCGACGCCGGCGCGGTCCTGGCCTTCGGCGGCCGAGATCGCCTCGGTCTCGGCGAGCGTGACCGAGCTCGGCACGTCGAGCGCCGGATCGTCGACGTTCTTCGAGCGCACGGCGATGAGATCGGCGTCGTTCGCGAGCCAGTCGACGAGATTCAGCGGCAGCGCGAGCAGGGCCGCGAGCTGCTGCTCGGGGACCTGATCCGCCTGCGGCAGGAATTCGTCCCGTGCGAGCGCGCTGGTGCCGGCGACGAGGACGCGAACGTCACGCGCGGCCTGCGAAGGTCCGGCGGGAGCCGCTTGCCCCTCGCCCGACGCCTGCGAGGCGAAGGCGGAGGGCAGACGACCTTCGATCGCCACGATGAGCGGGAAGGGCCCGACCTGCGCGGTCGGCTGCCACTGCTGGACGTCGAGGTTGATCGACTCGCCGGTCTGCGACCACGACTGATCCGACGAGGAGCCGACGACCTTCACGCGCGCGCCGCTCGGTGCCTGCGTCGTGCGGAGCGACGAGGTGAAGGGGAAGACCGCGTTCGGGATGTGCGAGATCGCCGGATGGTCCATCTGCGCATCGTCGAAGACGAGCACGGGCATCGGCGGGTACAGCACCACCGTGCGCATGCCCATCGGGCCCGGGCGCGGGATGCGCGTGCAGCGCGCGTCGAGCACGACGTCGCTGTTCAGGTGCACGCCCCAGCGCTCGATCAGGCGGTTCAGTCCCGAGTCGACCGGCTGGGCCGCCGGCGCGGCCTCGAGCGCGAGCTTGATGCCGCCGCCGAAGATGCCGAGCGAATGCCCTTCCATCACGAACTTGTCGATGTTCCGGAGCTCGGCCTCGGTGACCGCCGTCTCGGGGCCGACGATCAGGAGGGCGCGGAGGCTGCCGTCGATCGGCTGGTTCGCGTCGACGTCGACGAGCTCGTAGGTCGGAAGCGCGCGTCGGAGGGACGCGAGGCCCTGCGCGAGGCTCGGACCCTGATGGCCCGTGAGCACGCCGACCTTCAGCTTCTCGCCGGTCATGCGCTTCATGAGCATCGTGATCTCGTACTCGAGGCCCTCGTTGCCCGCGATGACGGGGATCGCCTGGGTCTCGCCGAGGTAGGTGATGGCGAGGCCGCGGTAGCCTTCGACCACGCTCACCGAGTCGTTCTGGACGACCTGCTGGCCGACCTTCTGCACGCCCGCGTCCTCGGCCTGCCGACGCTTCTCGTCGGTGTCCGGGTTCACGAAGCGCACTCGGATCTTGCCGTTCGACGCCGCCTGGTACTCCGAGAGGATGTCGCGGACGTAGCGCTCGGTCGCGTTGAACGGGGGCGGGAGGTTCTCGGAGAAGTAGGCCGTGATCTCCATCCGATCACGCAGGCTCGAGGCCACGTGACGGCTGCCGCGCGAGAGCGAGAACGCCTCGTTGCGGGTGAGGTCGAAGCGACCGAGCGGGAAGTTCGCCGCGATCACGTTGAGGACGACGAGGATGCCTCCCACGAGGAGGAGGAAGCCGATCGATTCGCTGGCCGCGCGGGTCTTCTGGTTCATCGCCACGGCTCACCTCCACCGACGGCTCTCGAGCGCGCGGAAGGCCAGCGCGAGCGAGAAACCCGTGATCGAAACGAAGAAAACGACGTCGCGGAGGTCGATCACCCCGCGGGTCATGCTGTTCACGTGGTAGTCGAACGAGAGCCACTCGAGGACGGCGGCTGCCGACACGGGGAGGAGCTGCAGCACCTTGTCGAGCAGGAAGAAGGTCGTCGTGATGGCGAGCGTGACGAAGAGAGCGACGAGCTGGTTGTCGGTCCAGCTCGAGACCATCAGGCCGATGGCGAGGAGGGCGGCTCCTTCGAGCAGGATGCCGAAGTAGCCGGCCGCCACGGGCCCGGGGTCCGGATTGCCGAGCTGCGAGATGCAGATCGGGTAGGGGAGCGTGAGCAGGAGCAGGACGCCGAAGAGCCCCAGCACGCCGAGGAACTTCCCGACCACGACCTCGGCGTCACGCACCGGCATCGTGATGAGGAGCTCGATGGTACCCGTGCGCTTCTCCTCGGCGAGCAGGCCCATCGTGAGGGCCGGCACCGCGAAGGTCAGGATCATCGAGAGGTAGGTGAACATCTCCCGAGCCGTCGCCCGACCGAAGAGGAAGAAGGTCTTCCAGAAGAAGAACCCCAGGACGAACATGACCAGGGAGAGCACGATGTACGCCACCGGGCCGTTGAAGTAGCTGCGGAACTGGCGTCCCGCGATCGTCAACGTGTTGTGCATGATCACTTCGCCTCCTTCGACGAGGCGTTGGTCGTGAGCTCGCGGAAGATCGCCTCGAGGTCGACGCCGCGCTTCTCGAGACCGAGCAGCTGGTAGCCGTTGTCGACGGCGCAGCGGAAGATCGGGGCGCGGAGGTCGTCGTCGCCCTTGGGCGTGATCTCGAGGACGAGCTCGCCTTCCGCGTCGCCCGCGTGCTCGCGCACGAGGCCGGCGCCGGCGATGGCCGCGAACTTCGCTCGAGCTTCGCTCGTCGAGCCGCTCGGCGCGGTGATCGTCGCCATGAAGGCCGCCTTGCCGGCACGCGCCGCGAGCTCCTCGGGCGTGTCGTTCGCGACGATGCGTCCGCCGGCGACGATGAGGACGCGCTTGCAGGCGACCTGCACCTCGGCGAGGTTGTGCGTCGAGAGGATGACCGTCCGCTCCTCGCCGATCTGCTTGATCAGGTCGCGGATGTCGGCCGCCTGGTTCGGGTCGAGGCCGCTCATCGGCTCGTCGAGGATCAGGACCGGCGGCTCGTGGATCAGCGCCTGGGCGAGGCCGACGCGCTGACGGTAGCCCTTCGAGAGCGCACGGATCTCGCTGCCGCGCTTGTCCCCGAGGTTCGTCTCGTCGATCGCCTTCTTGACGTGCTTGCCGAGCTCGTTGCCCTTCAAGCCGCGCATCTTGCCCATGAACTCGAGGTACTCGGTGACGAGCATCTCGGTGTAGAGCGGCGTGCTCTCGGGCAGGTAGCCGATCGCGCGGCGGACGCCGATGGGATCCTCCCAGACGTCGCAGCCGCCGATCTTGGCCGTTCCGCTGGTCGGCGAGATGAAGCAGGTGAGGATCTTCATCGTGGTCGTCTTCCCTGCCCCGTTGGGGCCGAGGAAGCCGAGCACCTCACCTTTGTGCACCTCGAAACTCGCCCCCTTGAGGGCATGCACCGGACCGTACGACTTCGTCAGGTCCCGTGCCTCGATCATCACGTTGCTCATCGATGGAAGCCTCGCGTGCGAGCCGTGGCTCGATTCGGGGGGCGCATCCTGTGCTGCCGCCCGGCGCCGAGTCAAGAACACCCCCTGCAAATTCGCGGGGTTGCCCCAATCCGGCGCGGAAGGAACGCCCGGGGGAGCCACTTATTCCAGGGGGCGCGCGGCGGCCCGGGACCCTCGCCTGTCGGGAACGTGAACTTCGTGCACGGCTCCGATAGACTTTCGGAGCTCCCCTTTTTGCCCGGGAAATCCGAATGCTTCGCCGTCCGCTCGTCCCGACCCTCCTTCTGCTCCCCCTCCTGGTGGCCGTTTCGGCCTGTGGCGTCTCCGAGCTCCCGATCGACCGGACGGTGCATCCCCTCGATGGCGGTGCCCGGGACGGGGGTGGGGGCGACGGTGCGATCCCGGACGGCGGCACCGGCGACGGTGGTCGGTTCGACGGCGGGTCGTTCGATGCGGGCTCCGATGGCGGTGCGTCCGATGGCGGGGCGTCCGATGGAGGCATGACCGGCTGCCTCGGCCCGAGCGATTGCGACGACGGCCTGCCGTGCAACGGCGTCGAGACCTGCAGCGGCGGGATGTGCCACGCGGGGACGCCCGTGAGCTGTCCCAGCGACGCGATCGCCTGCACCGCCGAGTCCTGCGACGACGCGACCGGGCTCTGCGTCTCCACCCCGGACTCGACCCTCTGCGGGACGGCCGAGATCTGCGATCCCGCCGTCGGCTGCAAGGCGAAGCCCTGTGCCACCGACGCCACCTGCGACGACGGCCTCTTCTGCGACGGAATCGAGCGATGCGTCTCCGGCGCCTGCGAGCCCGCGACTCCGGTCGTCTGCGACGACGGCCTCGACTGCACCGTCGACGGTTGCGACGAGATGGCGGATCGCTGCACCTACCGCCCGAACGACGCCTTCTGCAACGACGGCCTCTACTGCGACGGCGCCGAGGTCTGCGATCCCTCGGCCGGATGCCTGAGCACGATGGTGCCGACCTGCGACGACGGGAACGCATGCACCGTGGACTCCTGCAGCGATGCGGCCGGCATGTGCGTGACGGAGATCCGGGACCGCGACTCCGATGGATACTCCGACGGGACCTGCGGCGGCGACGATTGCAACGACACGAACGCGGGCGTGAATCCGGGGGCCTCCGAGGCTTGCCTCGACTTCGTCGACAACGACTGCGACGGCCAGGTCGATTGCGTCGATCCGGACTGCCGGGGGGTCGGGCTCTGCGCCCTCTGCCGCCCGCGCGAGATCGCTTGCTTCCGGTTCCGGATCGCGCTCGACACGGACTGCGACGGACTGCCGGGCTGCAGGGATCCGGATTGCGCCGGAGCCGCCGGCTGCCGCTGAGCGCGCTTCGCGAGCGGAGGGCTCAGCTCGCGCGGAGCACCACCACGGCGGCGCCCACCCCGGCGTCGCCCGCCGGCTCCGTGAGCAGCGTCGCGAGGACCGAGGGTGGCGCCTCGGGGTCCTGACGGAGCACGGAGGCGACGCGGGCGACAGCCTGCGTCGAGAACGCGCTCACGCTCCCGGCGAAGACGAGATCGGAGGGCTCGAGCGAGAACGTGGTCTCGAAGATCGGTCCCGCGAGCAGCCCCGTCTCGGGCTCGTCGGCCGGGGTGAGCCGCTCCGAGGTCGAGCGGCGGGTCACGTAGGCCCGGCACGGCCCGGCCGAGGCGACCGCGAGCTCGCCGCCGTCGAAGACCACCGCGACGAAGGCGACGTCCGGGACGTCGCGCTCGATGAGGCCCTGCGCACGCACGAGGAGCGTCTCCTTGGCGGAGCCGAGGGCTTTCCGCAGCCGGTCGCGGCCGCGCGCGGGTCCGGCCTTCGAGAGCCCTTCCGCGAAGCCGTCGACGAGCGCGCCCGTCGCGAAGGCGTGCGTGCGGGGTAGGCCCATGCCCTGGGCCACGACGAAGGTGCGTCCCCCGTCGAAGCGCCCCACCGCATGCCGCGCGAGCTCGTAGCCGCGGAGCTTCGCGAGGGAGACGTCGGAGTGCGCTTCGATCCGCATGTCGGCTCGCGGCGGCTTCAGGACTTCGAGAAGCGGTATTCGCTGACCTGGACGACGGCGGCCGCGATGCCGACCGCGGCCACGGTCGCGACGGCGAGCAGCCCGCCGGAGGCCGCGAGCGGGATCGTGGGGACGGAGGTCGCCATCATCCCTCCGCGCTCGAGGCCCGCGACCTCGGTCGCGTGGTGGTTCAGCGAGATCAGCCGGAACGCGAGCGGGAGCGCCGAGCCGACGTATTCGATCGCGCCGAGGTGGACGATCGCGACGATGCCACCGGCGTCGGGCGCGGCCGCGCCCCAGAAGAGGCAGATGCCGCCGTAGGCCGACGAGAGCAGGAGCAGGGAGAGCAGGGACCGCCCGAAGAGGGGCGCCGTGCTCCCGAGGGCCGACGGCGTGGTCGCGAAGCAGCCGAGCCAGAGCACGGCCAGGCCGGCCGCGAGCAGGCCCGCCGTGAGCGCCGTCGAGGCGAGGTACTTCCCGAAGGTGATCGCGAACCGACCCGTGGGCCGCCCGGCGAGGAAGGGGAACGTGCGCCCCTCGACCTCCTCGGCGATCGAGCCCGAGTGGAAGAGGAAGGGCACGAGGAAGACGAGGAACGAGAAGAAGCCGGTCGCGAGGCCCTTCTCGAACGTCTCCTCGGCCGCCGTGCCGTCGCCGAGGTAGCGGGCGGCGAGGGTGCCGCCGACGACGAGGGCGACGCCGACGAGCGCGAGGCGGAGCTTCTTGCTCCGGAGCGTCCGCAGCATCGAGAGCCGCGCGACCGCCGCGAGCGAGCTCGCGAACGAGGGAACCGCGAGCGTCGTCATCGGGGGCCTCCGTCGGTCGTCTTCGAGGCATCGGGCCGGGAGGCGAGCGCGCGCGCCCGGCCGACCTGCGCGTCCGAGCCGGTGCCGGCCCCGTGGGAGCCGCGCTCGACGAGGTAGTGGAAGAGCGCTTCCAGCGTGGCGTCCGGGCTCGTGATCGAGCCGAGGCGGAAGCCCCCCTCGAGGAGCGCCTCGCCGACGCGCGCGTACGTGCGGTCCGGATCGTTCGTCAGCACCTCGACGGCCCCGTCGGCCGGGAACGTCACACCGACCACGCCCTCGAGATCGACGAGATGCTTCGCGAGCTCGCGCGGCCGATCGCATTCGACGCGGACGTGGTGCGGATGCTCCTCGAGCATCGAGCGGATCTCGTGCACCTCGCCCTGCGCGACCAGCTGACCGCGGGCGATGAGGAGCACGCGGTCCGTGAGCGATTCGACCTCGTGCAGGACGTGCGTCGAGAAGATCACCACGGCGCCGGCCTCGGCGCGCTTCTTCACCTGCTCGAGGATGACGGCGCGCGAGGTGGGATCCGTGCCCGTGAGCGGCTCGTCGAGCAGGAGAACGTCGGGGTCGTGCACGACGCTCTGCGCGAGCTTCGCCCGCTGGCGCATGCCTCGGCTGTAGCCGCCGATGCGGCGGTCCATCGCTTTCGCGAGACCGAAGGACTCGAGCGCGACGGCCGCGCGATCCTTCGCCTCGCGTCGCCCGTAGCCCGAGAGCTCGGCCATCGACGTGACGAATTCGTGCGCCGTGAGGTCGTCGTACATCGCGTCGGCTTCCGGGCAGAGGCCGACGCGCCGGAGCGCGCGAGGGTTGCCGAAGGGCTTCTCGCCGCAGACGCTGACCTCGCCGAGGCTCGGCCGGAGCTGTCCGGCGACGAGGCCGAGGAACGAGCTCTTCCCGGAGCCGTTGGGACCGAGCAGGCCCCAGACGCCGGGCTCGAGATGGAGGGACACGTCCTGGAGGGCGGTCACCTTCCCGTACCATTTCGTGAGCCGGACGGTGCGGACGAAGGCGGAGCTCGAGTCGCTCATGCGATCACCTCCGCGCGCGTCAGCCGGTGGTAGGCGAACGTCGTCGAGAGCACGGTGAAGATGCCGAGCATCGGGAGCGCGTGGGCCCAGCTGAGATCGCCGGGCTCCGGCTGCTTGAAGAGCGCGTCGTTGACGACCTCGAGCAGCGCGGGGATGGACGCGAGCTGGAGCCAGGGCACGTGGCCGATCTGGAAGACCAGGACCGACACGACGTAGGGCACGAGGAAGAGCAGGATCCAGGCGCTGGCGGTGAGCGCGCGGCTCTTGCCCACCGAGGAGACGCCGACCGACGCCGTCCCCATCACGACGGCCACCAGCACGCACTCGATCAGCGCGGGCAGCACGAGGCCGAGACGCTCGGCGAGCAGCTCCCTGCCGCCGAGCGCCACGAGCGCCGCCGAGAGCAGGAGCGCCGGCACGAGCACGAGCGCGAAGGCGACGAGCGCGACCGCTCCCATGCGGCCCGCCAGGTACTGCGACGGGGTGACGGGCTTCGCGAAGTAGAACTGGAACGCCCGCTGGGCGAGGTCTTCCGCGATGGAGGACGCGCCCGCGCCGATCGTCGCCGGGAAGACGAAGACCCAGACCTGGATCATCATCAGGCTCTTGAGGAGCTTCGGGGCGTCGAGGAAGGTCTCGACCGGCGCCCCCTGCGCCCGGGCGGTCAACGTGGTCACCACGGAGATCAGCACGAATCCCGCCGCCGGCAGGATCCCGAGGAAGACCGCGAGCTTCACGAGGAGCGAGCCCCACGCGCGCACGAGCCCGTAGCGGAGGAGCACACGGACGTTGTTCGTCGGCGGCATCCGCTCGCCTTCGTACGGCCGGTAGCCGAGGTCCCGGATCGTCATCGCGCGGCAGGCTACTCGACCCCCCGGGGGGGAGCAACGTCGGTCCGGGACGGAGCGGACCGACAGGACGCCCGGTTCTCGCTACCATGGGGACCATGGCGGACCGCGATCCGAGCGAGCTGCACGACGCCGAGGAGGTCGAGGCCATCCTCTCGAAGGCCCTGCACCGCCGCGAGCGGAAGGAGGGCCTCACGACGGACGAGCTCCGCGAGGTGGCCCGGGAGGTCGGCATCGATCCCGCGTCCCTCGACGCGGCGATCGCCGAGGTCCGCGAGGACAAGCTCGTCGCCGACGAGGAGGCGCGCCTCACGCGTCGCCGTCGCTCGGCCTTCGGCGTGCACCTCTTCGTGTACGCGATGATCAACCTCGGCTTCCTGCTCGCGCTCCGGCGCTTCGCCTTCCCGATCCTCTTCGCCTGGGGCATCGGGCTCTTCTTCCACGCGCTCTCGTCGCTCCCGTGGGCCCGCGTCGATCGCCTCCGCTTCCGGCGCAAGCTCGAGAAGAAGCGACGCAAGCAGGAGCTCGAGCGCTCGGCCCGCGAGCTCGGCGAGGCCGCCCAGGCGGGGCTCGGGGCCGTCCTCCGGACCGCGGCCGACGTGCTCGAGCGCGAGCGTCCCTCGAAGCCGGCGCAGGGCTTCGGGGCGCAGCCGGCGCAGGGCTTCGGCGCGAAGCCGGCGCAGGGCTTCGGCGCGAAGCCGGCGCAGGGCTTCGGGGCCCCGCGGCCTGCCGAGCCGATCGTGACGCCGAGCCCGAAGGTCCGCGTCGAGGTCGAGGAGGCCGAGCTCGTCGAGACTCCGTCGGAGGGGGCCGGGCGGAGGGAGCGAGACCGCTCCTAGCCCACGTCGTGCGACGGGGGGCGTCGGTCGAAGCCGACGAAGAGGAGCACGCTCGCCACGGCGCACGCCCCTGCCGTGCGGAAGAGCACGCGATGGTCGGTGGCGTCGGCGAGCGCGCCGAGGAAGGGGCCCGCGACGACGGCTGCGACGTCGACGATCGCGGTGTAGAGCGAGATCACCGAGCCGCGGATCGCGGGGCCGCTGCGCTTCACGAAGAGCGCCATGAGCACCGGGAACGCGAAGCCGTGGCCCGCGCCGCAGAAGGCGCCCGCGATCCGGAGGCCCGTCGCCCCGTGCGCCGTCGAGAGGGCGAAGAGGCCGACCGCGAGGATCGCGATCGCGGGAGGGAGCGTGCGCTCGAGACCGACGCGCTCCGGCATCGAGCTCCCGAAGAGGCGCACGGCGATCGCCGTGAGCGCGTAGGGCGTGAAGAACGTCGAGACGTCGCCGAGGTGCGCCGCGAGCGCGAAGCTCTTCACGAAGACGAAATAGGAGGCGAGCCCGGTCGCGAAGAGGATCCCGACGAGCCAGAGCAGAGGCAACGAGGGGGCGAGGAGGGCGTCGCGGAAGCGCGAGGCGCCGCCGCTCGCCTCGGCCGGTCGGCTCTCGGGGATGCCGAGGGAGAGCGCGAACGAGACGAGCGCGAGCCCGGCCGAGACGAGGCAGACGAGGCGGTAGTCGCCGATCGCGAGCAGGCGGTCGCCGAGCAGGGCGCCGAGGCTCATCGGCAGGATGCCGGAGATGCCGAAGACGGCGACCGCCTCGGTGCGGCGCTCGTCCGGTACGACGTCGGAGGCCACCGTGAACACCGCGGAGAAGAGGAAGCCCGCCGCGATGCCGTGGAAGGCGCGCACGGCGAGCACCCACGGCCCCATCGCGTGCACCGTCGCGTAGAGCCCCGAGGCGACGACGTGCATCGCGCCTCCGGCGAGGAGGACGAGGCGGCGACCGCGGCGGTCGAGGAGGGTGCCGACGATCGGACGCGAGAGGATCGCCGCGAGCGAGAAGGCCGCCGACGTCGTCCCGATCGCCGTCTCGTTCGCGCCGAGCGTGTGGAGGAGCTCGGGCAGGTGGAGGTGGACGAAGATCGCGAGATGCGCGACGAAGCTCGCCACGAAGACGCGCAGGAACGAGCCCGCGAAGAGGCGCGGCGTCGGGGCCTCCCGGCCGAGCGTCTCGTCCGCTTCCTCCATGCGGCCTCAGTTGATCCGATGCGGATCCTCGGGATCCTTCTTCGGCTCGGGCGCCTTCTTCGGCGCGGCGCCGGGCCCGAGCGGACCCGCCTGGTGATGGACCATCCGCCACTTGCCTTCCTCGAGCACGAAGACGTTCGTGGCGACGAGGCGCGCCGCCTGGCCTTCCTCGCCCTCGTAGCAGATGACGAAGGCGGCCTCGCCGAGCTGCTGCACGCGGGCCTCCGTCGCGACGAGCTTCGGCGCGTTCGGATGGCCGAGGATCCCCTGGAAGCTCCGGAGGACCGCATCTCGGCCGTGGATCGCCGCCATGCCCGGGTGGAGGCAGGCGACCGGCGCCCCGGTCGACCAGATCGCGCGCATCGCCGCGACGTTCCGCTCGCGGAACGCCCGGTAGAAGGCCTCGTTGGCGGCCAGGATCTCGGCCTCGATCGGATCCATCGACGTCCCCGAGCGTAGCAGGTCGGCGGGATCTTTCTCGCCCCGGCGGGGGTCGCCGGGGGGCCGCCCCTTGCTATCTTCGGCCCGTGCCCGACGTCCCCGCCCCCATCCTGGACCTCTCGATCGAGTCCTTCGTCCGCGACGACCAGGTCATCCTCGAAGGCATCGACTGGACGATCGCGAGGGGGGAGCACTGGGCCCTGCTCGGCGCGAACGGCTCGGGGAAGAGCTCGCTCCTCTCGATCGTCTCGGCCTACGAATGGCCGAGCCGCGGCCGGGTGCGGGTGCTCGGCGAGGAGTACGGCCGCTGCGACATGAACGCGGTGAAGCGGCGCCTCGGCGTCGTCGGCGCCTCGATGTACCAATGGCTCCCGCGGCACGAACGGGCGATCGACGTCGCCGCCTCGGGGCTCTACGCGCTCGTCGGGCATTGGCGCGAGTACACGGACGCGGACCGCGCGAAGGCCCTCGTGGCGCTCCGCGCCGTCTCCGCCGAGGCCTACGCGGACAAGCCCTACGGCCTGCTCTCGCAGGGGCAGAAGCAGCGCGTGATGATCGCCCGCGCCCTCGTGCGGAAGCCGGAGCTCCTCGTCCTCGACGAGCCCTGCGACGGGCTCGATCCCGTGGCCCGCGAGCGCTTCCTCGAGGATGTCCGTCGGGTCTGCACCTCGGAGGACGCCCCGACGCTCCTCTACGTGACGCACCACGTCGAGGAGATCCCCGCCTTCGTCACGCATGCGCTCCTGCTCCGGCGGGGGCGGGTCGTCGCTTGCGGGCCGAAGGAGGAGGTCCTGACCTCCGCCCACCTCTCGACGGCCTTCGACGCGACCTGCGAGGTGGAGCGCCAGGGCGAGCGCTTCCGCCTGGTCGTGCGGGGAATCGAGGGCGGCGCGTAGCTTGCGGCCCCTTTCGGGCGTGGCACCATGGCCGGACGGATGCGGGAAGGGGATCGCCGAGCGAGGGCACTCCGGCGCGTGCGGGGGGTGGCCGTCCGCACGGGCGAGCTCTTCCCGATCACGCCGCTCGGTCTCGCGCTCGCCGCCGTCGCGACCGTCGCCCTACGCCGCTACGCGTTCGCGCAGCTCGACCTGGTCCTCCTCGCGCTCGGCTACGGCGCCTTGGGCCTGCTCGTGGTCGCGACCGTCCTCGTCGTGCTCGCGTCCTCCGCGCTCGCCTACCGATTCCGTCGGCCCCCCGTCCGCGAGCGCCTCGGGCTCGAGACCGCGCGCTTCGTCGACTCGGGCTTCGATGCGCCCTCGCTGCGCTTCGTTCCGTTGATCGGCGTACGCCTGACCGTCGTCTCGCCCGGCGGCGTCGAGACCCGCTACCTCGCGCGACGCGGCCGCCTCGTCGAGTCGCTTCGCGTGTCTTCGCGCGGCGAGCACGAGGCGATCGTCCGCACGCTCTCGGTCTCGGACGTCTTCGGCCTCGCGCGCGTCACTCTCCGCCTCGTCGATCGTTCGGGCCTGCGCGCGGTTCCGCACGTCGGAGGCCTGAAGAGCCTTCCCACGCTCCGCTCGCTCTCGTCGGGGGACGCCTATTCGCATCCCCTCGGCGTCGACGAGGGCGATCGCATGGATCTCCGCCGCTACGCGCCGGGCGATCCCGCGCGCCTCATCCATTGGAAGGCCTACGCACGAACGGGCAAGCTCGTGGTGCGCGTGCCCGAGAGGGCGATCGCCCCGTCGCGCCGGGTCGTGGCCTATTTCGTCGCGGGAGAGGGCGACGAGGCCTCGGCCGGCGCCGCGCGCGCGGCCGTCGAGTCGCAGGCCTTCGGCGCCGACTGGATCTTCGGCGCCGACGGAACGGCCGGCGCGGTCCGAACGCCGCCGGAGGTCGTCGACCTCCTCGTCCGCTCGGCTTCGGCCCGGGTGGAAGGGGGCGCGGGGCTCCGGCGTTTCCTCGAGGATGCGGATCGCGAAGGCCCTGCGACGGTCGTGCTCTTCGTCCCGGCGCGTCCGGGACCCTTCCTCGACGCCGTGCTCGAGGTGGCGCGTGCGCGCAGGGCACCGGTGCGCGTCGTGATCGGCGTCGACGGCCTCGTGCCCGAGGAGCGTGGGAGCCTCGTGCGCCGGCTCTTCCTCGCGCCGCCCGCGCGACACGGCGAGGCGCTCGCCTCGCTCCTCCGCGTGCGCGAGGCCCTGGTCGCCGCGCGCGCCGAGGTCCTCGTCGTCGACCGTGGCTCGGGCCGCCTGCTCGCCGCCGCGGGCACGCCCACCGCCACGCTCGTCGCCCTCGCGGGGAGGGCGGCATGAGCGCGATGCGCCGCGACGCGTCCGACGAGCCGACGCCGCTGCTCCCCGTGCTCGTGCACGCGGTGGCCGCCGCGCTCTTCGTCTTCCCCCTCGCGCTCGCCTCGATCGCGACGATCGCCGCGCTCGGCGGCGCGGCGGGGGCCCTCGTCGGGCCGGCCGTCGCGCGCACGCGCGTGCGCTCGTTCGTCCTCCCCTTCGTGGGCCTCGCGGGGCTCGGGCTCGCGCGCGTGCTCGAGAAGCTCGTCACCGACTACGGCACGGTGCCGGAGGCCCTCGGCCCCGAGAACGCCGTCGTGCTCGGGGACGCCCTCGTCTTCGGTCTCGGCGCCTTCGTCGTCGTCGCGACCCTCCGCGCGCTCACGACCCGCCGCCGCGTCTTCGCCGTGCTCGAGGTCCTCGGCGTCGCGTTCGCGGCGGCGTCGCTCGTGGCAGGGCATCGGAACGGCGCGATCAACCGCCCGTTCGAGCTCGCCGATCCCATCCTCGCGACGGGCGGCGATCCGGTGATCCTCTTCCTCGCGATCGGCGGCGCCGCCTCCGTCCTCGTCGCGCTCCTCCTCCTGCGCGAGCGGAGCCTCGGCCGCACCGTGCTCCACGTCGTCGCGGCGCTCGCGCTCCTCTCGCTCCTGCTCCTCGTCGCCCGTCGCGGAGGCCTGCCGACGCCGCCGCCTCCCGCGGGGGGCGTCGGCCTGCGGCCCGAGCAGGGCCAGGGAGGCGGGGGCGGGGGCCGCGGACAGGGTCGGGGTCAGGGCAACGATCGTCGGAACACCGAGGATCTCGACTTCCGCGACGACTCGAGCTCGCGCGGCAGCCCCGCGCCGATCGCGGTGGTGATCTTCCACGACGAGTACGTCCCCCCGGCCGGCGTCTACTACTTCCGGCAGGGCGCGTTCTCCCACTACAACGGCCGCAAGCTCGTGAGCGGCTTCGGGCCCGGCATCGACGAGGACGTCTCCGGCGGCTTCCCCGTCGGCCCCGTCGACGTGCCGGAGGCCCCGCCCGCGAGCCCCGCGCGCCGGGAGCTCTCGACGACGGTCGCGCTCCTCGCCGACCACACGCGGCCCTTCGGCCTCGAATCGCCCGTGCGCCTGCGTCCCGCCCCGAACCCGGATCCGGCGCGCTTCCGGCGCACGTACGAGGTGACGAGCCGCTCGCTCGTCTCGGACCTCCCCGATCTGCTCGGACAGCCTCCGGGCAATCCCGCGTGGGATTCGGAGACGTGGCAGGCGTACACGGAGCTGCCCTCGGATCCGCGCTACGCCGAGCTCGCGCATCGGATCGTCGACGAGATGCTCCCGCCCGAGCTCGCGGAGGAGCCGATCGCGCGCGTCGCCGCCGTGGTCTCGTGGCTCGGCCGCGAGGGCATCTACAGCCTGCGGAGCCGGCACTCCGATGCCCCCGATCCCGCGGGCCATTTCCTCTTCGGCGACAAGACCGGCTACTGCGTGCACTTCGCGCACGCGGGCGTGTACCTGATGCGCTCGCTCGGGCTGCCCGCGCGCGTCGCCACCGGCTACGCCGTCGACGCGGCCTCGCGCCAGGGAGGCTCGGCGCTCGTGCTCACCGACCGCATGGCCCACGCCTGGCCCGAGGTCTATTTCCAGGGCTACGGCTGGGTCGTCGCCGACGTCTATCCGCAGCGCTCGCTCGATCCGAGCGAGGAGCCGGTCGATCGCGATCTGCAGCGCCTGCTCGGCGAATTCGCCCGCGGCGAGAACCCGGTGCCGCCGGACGCTCCGGGCCTCGTCCGGCCGGATCTCGCGCGCCTCCTCCGAGCCTTCCTCGCGGCCGCGCGCACCACGCTCGGGATCGCGCTCCCGCTGCTGCTCCTCCTGCTCTACGTCGTGAAGCTCGCGCGGCGTGTGGCGCCCCGCCTCGCGAACGCGCATGCCTATCCGAGGCTCCGCTACCGCGCGGATCTCGATCGCCTCTCCGAGCTCGGCCTCCGCCGGGCACGGGGCGAGAGCCGCGAGGCGTTCGCCCGCCGCGTCCTCGCCGTCGCACCGTCCTTCGCCGACGTGACGGCGGTGCACGTCGGAGCCGCCTTCGGGAGCCGCGTCGCGCCGACGCGCGTCGAGGCGCTGCGCTCGAACGCCCGCACGCTGCCGAACGAGCTCGCGGCCGCGAAGCCCCTCTGGCGGAGGCTCCTCGGCCTCGCGAATCCCTTCTCCTTCCTCCTCTCGCGCTAGCGCTGGAAGCACCATGTCCGAACCCACGAACGAGACCGACGCCCTCTCCGCCGCCCACCACGTGCTCACGCGCGTCCGCCATCGCCTCGCGGCCGCCGTCCGCGGACGCGACGAGGTGATCGAGCTCGTGGTCATCGCCCTCGTCGCCGACGGACACGTCCTCCTCGAGGACTACCCCGGCTCCGGCAAGACCACGCTCGCGCGGGCGCTCGGCGAGTCGCTCGATCCGACGGATGTCGCCCCGGGCATCGCCGCGTTCCGGCGCATCCAGTTCACGCCGGACCTCCTGCCGAGCGACATCACGGGCACCAACGTCCTCGACATCGGCTCGCACGAATTCGTCTTCCGCCCGGGCCCGATCTTCGCGCACGTCGTGCTCGCCGACGAGATCAACCGCACTTCGCCGAAGGTCCAGGCCGCGATGCTCGAGGCGATGGCCGAGAAGCAGGTCACGGCCGACAACGTCTCCCATCCGCTCGACGAGCTCTTCTTCGTGATCGCCACGCAGAACCCGCTCGACCTCGCCGGCACCTACCCGCTGCCGACGCCGCAGCTCGATCGCTTCCTCTTCAAGATCGAGATGAAGCACATCGCCCGCGACGCCGAGCTCGACGTGCTCGCGAGCTATCCGGCGACGAGCCTCTCGCTCGCCCGCGATCTCCCGAAGGTGAAGCGAGGCGAGCTGCTCGAGGCGCGTCGCGCGGTCCGCGAGCGCGTCGCGGTCGCCCCCGTCGTGCGCGAGGCGCTCGTCGATCTCGCGCGCGATCTCCGCGCCGACTCGCGCGTCGCCCAGGGCGCGTCGACGCGTTCCTTGGTCCTGCTGCTCCCGGCGCTCCAGGCGCGGGCCGTGCTCCACGGCCGCGACTACGTCGGCCCCGAGGACGTCGAGGCGCTCGCCGTTCCCGTCTTCAAGCATCGCCTCGAGGTGCGTCCGGGCGTCGACGACGTCGAGGCGCCGATCCGCGACGCGCTCGCGCGTCAGCTCGAGCGGCTCGCGCGTGCGAGCCTCGGGAGGTCGCGCGCATGATCGGAAGGCCGCTCCGGATCGTCCTCTGCGTGCTCGGGTCGGCGCTGCTGTCGATCGGCCTCGTCGTGCGCGCCCAGGACGATTTCGCGGCGGCCTCGGTCGGCGGCGAGGGAACGGCCGACGAGCTCCTCGCCTTCCGCTACGCGACCGAGGAGAACTTCGTGAAGGCGCGCGAGCTCGCGACGAAGATCGTGCGCCGCCATCCCGACAGCTACCTCGGGCACCACGTCCTCGCGCTCGCGCAGCACTACGGCGAGGCCAATTTCCCGGTCGCCTATCACGAGGAGCGCCTCGCCACGCGCCTCTTCGCCTCGCGCTACGGAGACCCGCCGCGTCCCGGCTCGCCCTGGCTCTGGCATGCCCGGATGCTCCTCGAGACGGCCTCGCTGCAGGCCGAGCTCGGGATGCACGAGGAGCGGCTCGCGACGCTCGATCGCTACAACGAGCGCTACCAGCCCGAGCAGATCGCCGAGCGCGCCTGGTCGCTGATGAAGGTCGGGCGCACGGAGGAGGCGCGCCGCGTCGCGAACCTCGGCCTCGCGACGAACGATCCGATGCAGATCGAGATCGCGCTGAACGCGCTCTGCGCGATCGAGTTCGAGGCCGGCGAGGACGGACGGAGCTACGAGGCCTGCCGCCAGGCCCTCGAGTACGGGCGCAGCCGCGGCGGCCCGGCCGTGGTCGATCTGACGAACTTCGCCGAGTCCGCGCGCACGGAGTTCCGCCTCGAGGAATCGGAGCGCTTCCTGCTCGAGGCGACGGAGCTCGACGACATCGGCTACGGCAATCCCTGGCTCGAGCTCGGCGAGCTCTACCTCCGCGAGGCCCGCGTCCCGGAGGCGGTCGACGCCCTCCGTCGCGTGCCCGAGTACCGCGCCCGCCGTCCCGCGAACATGCGCGACTCCGATCGGAACGAGGGCCGGCGCGTGCTCGCCGAGCTCTTCCTCCTCGTCGGCCGCCCCGAGGACGCGCTGCGGATCACCGATCGCGCGCTCGTCTCTCCCGATCGTCGGAGCCACAACAGCCGCGACCCCGACCAGGACCGCGCGGTCGTCGCGATGCTCGATCGGGCCGCGCGACTCTCGGTCGCGGAGTCGGTCGTGGAGAAGGCCTGCGCGAAGCCCTGGTACCAGCGGCTCGTCGCCTGGGGGCGCTCCGTGCTCCTCCGCGCCGAGGCCTTCCGCAGCGGACGCGAGGTCGTCACCCGTCTCGCCGAAGGCGACAAGCTCGTCGGCCTGCTCCGCCTCGGCACGGCGAAGAGCGGTGTGACACCGCCCTTCCTCGTCTCCGACCTCGCGACGATCCTCGGTCCCGGCACCTTCCGCGCGGCGCTCGTGCGCGCCCGACGCAGCGATCGGCGCGAGCTCGGCGCGGGCTACTACGACGCGATGGAGGCCGAGGCCTGGCTCGCCGAGGGCGATCCGGAGCGCGCCGAGCGCTCGGCCCGCCGCGCGATCGAGAAGCTCCCGCGCGCCGAGGCCGCGCTCGTCGCCCGCGTGCAGGGCGTGCTCGCCGCGGCGCGCCTCGAGGCCGGCAAGCCCGCCACCGAGGCCCTGCTCGCGGCCCTCGGCAACGATCCGACGGTCTTCCGCCGCCTCGGGCTCGCGCTCCCCGTCCGCCTCGTCGTCGGCCGGGGCAGCGTGGCCGAGACGATCGGCGATGCCCTCGAGCGCTCCCCCCGCCTCGACACCGACGGCTCGTCGCTCCGCCTCGAGGTGCAGGCGAGCCGGCGCACGGCGCGGGCCTGCCTCTACGGCCCCTCGCGCGAGTCGCTCGGCTGCGGCGAGGTGACGGCGCGCGCGGGCGAGGACGAGACGGCGTTCGCGCAGCGCGCCGTCGACGCCTTCCACCAGGCGGTCTTCGCGCCGCGGGTCGACCTCTCCCAGTCGGACATCCGCTCGCTCGACGGCTCGCCCCGGCAGTCCCGCGACCCCGTCCGGGGGCTGCTCGGCCCCGTCGGGGAGTGATTTCCGGCCGCCCGGCCGGATCCCTGGGTGACCGCGCGCGTCTTCGTGACGCGGATTCACCCTTCCGGCTTCCCCGCGGAAGGCGTCGGCCCTAGGCTTCGACGTCCCTACACCCACCGACCCCTGCCGGGGCGGTGAGGTCCCACCCCCGCAAGGAAGCACGAGCCATGACTCAGGTGCGCAAGGTCGCCGTCATCGGAGGCAACCGCCTTCCCTTCGTCCGGTCGAATTCGTCGTACAGCGAGGCCAGCAACCAGGAGATGCTGACCGCCGCGCTGACGGGTCTCGTCGACCGCTACAACCTGCGCGGCGAGCGCCTCGGCGAGGTCGTCGCGGGCGCGGTCATCAAGCACTCGCGCGACTTCAACCTCACGCGCGAGTCGGTGCTCGACAGCGGCCTCGCGCCCGAGACCTCGGCCTACGACATCCAGCAGGCCTGCGGCACGGGCCTCGAGGCCGCGATCCTCGTCGCGAACAAGATCGCGCTCGGCCAGATCGAGTGCGGCATCGCGGGCGGCACGGACACCACCTCGGACGCGCCGATCGGCGTCGGCGAGGGGCTCCGCAAGATCCTCCTCCGCATCAACCGCGCGAAGAACGCGCAGGAGCGCCTGCTCGCGCTCAAGGACCTGCGTCCGAAGGACATCGTCCCGCTCATCCCGACCAACGGCGAGCCCCGCACGGGCATGTCGATGGGCGAGCACTGCGAGATCATGGCCCAGGAGTGGGGCATCCCGCGCGAGGAGCAGGACAAGCTCACGTACGAGAGCCATCAGAAGCTCGCGAAGGCGTACGAAGAGGGCTTCTTCACCGACCTCATGACGCCGTTCAAGGGCGTGCTGAAGGACGGCGTCCTCCGCCCCGACACGACGCTCGAGAAGCTCGCGACGCTGAAGCCGGCCTTCGACAAGAAGAGCGGCAAGGGCACGCTCACGGCGGCGAACAGCACGAACCTCACGGACGGCGCGTCCACCGTGCTCCTCGCGAGCGAGGAGTGGGCGAAGAAGAAGGGCCTGCCGGTCCGCGCGTACCTCACGTTCGGCGAGGTCGCGGCCGTCGACTTCGCGGGCCCGAAGAAGGAAGGCCTGCTCATGGCGCCGGCCTACGCCGTGCCCCGCATGCTCGACCGCGCGGGCCTCAAGCTCCAGGACTTCGACTTCTACGAGATCCACGAGGCGTTCGCGGCGCAGGTGCTCTGCACGCTCAAGGCCTGGGAGGATCCGAAGTTCTGCAAGGAGCGTCTCGGCCGCGACGCGCCGCTCGGCTCGATCGACCGCGCGAAGCTCAACGTGAAGGGCTCCTCGCTCGCGGCGGGTCATCCCTTCGCCGCGACCGGCGGCCGCATCGTCGCGACCCTCGCCAAGATCCTCGAGCAGAAGGGGAGCGGCCGCGGCCTCATCTCCATCTGCGCCGCGGGCGGCCAGGGCGTCGTGGCGATCATGGAGCGCTGAAGGGCGCGAAGGGCTCCGTCACCGGCGTCGGTGGGCGGAGTCGTGCAGGGCGGCGGATCGTCTTCGGGCGGTTCGCCGTTTTCGTTTGGGGGCCGCACCATGTGCGGCCTTCACCCGAAGGGCGGAAAAACCACGAATTCCAGGCCGAAACGCCCACTTCGCCTTGTCGCCCCCCGCGTTCGCCTCAAGAACGTTCCCTGGCGCCGCGATGAAGCCTCCGGCGCGAGGAGTGGGGACCATGGCGAAGAGCGGCAAGACCACCTCGGGCGCGACGGCGGGCTACGTGGGCATGCGTCCCTCGGCTTCGGAATGGACCCGCCCCGGCAAGCGGCGCGCGGTGATCATCGGCGGCGTGCGCACGCCCTTCGTGCGCGCCTTCGGCGAATTCCTGGAGCTCGACTCGATCGCCCTCGCCGTCGCCGCGACGCGCGGCCTGCTCGAGCGCACGGGCATCGATCGTCGCGAGATCGACTCCGTCGTCTGGGGCGGCGTCATCCTCCCGACCTTCGCGCCGAACATCGCGCGCGAGGTCGCGCTCGACATCGGCCTCCCCGAGACCGCCGAGGGCATGACCTGCACCCGCGCCTGCGCCTCCGGTCTCCAGGCCGTGACGCTCGCCGCCGCCGCCATCGAGCGCGGCGAGGCCGACGTGATCATCGCCGGCGGCTCCGACTCGACGAGCAACGCGCCCCTCGCGCTCCCGCAGAAGCTCGTCCACGCGCTCGCTCCCTTCGCCTTCGGCAAGGTGAAGAAGCCGCAGGAGGCGCTCGCCGTCCTCGCTCAGCTCATGCCGCTCTCGGACCTCATCCCGAAGAAGCCCGAGATCGCCGAGCGCACCACGGGCGAGGTCATGGGCCAGTCCGCCGAGCGCATGGCGAAGCATTGGGGCGTCACGCGCGAGGATCAGGATCGCTTCGCCCTCCGCTCGCACCAGCGCGCCGCGGCCGCGATCCAATCCGGTCGCTTCTCGCCCGAGGTCACGCCCGTCGAGGTCAACGGACAGCGCGTCGAGCGCGACACCATCGTCCGCGGCGACACCTCGATGGAGCGCCTCGCCCGCCTCGCGCCCGCCTTCGCCGAGAACGGCACCGTCACGGCCGGCAACGCGAGCACCCTGACCGACGGCGCCGCCGCCGTGCTGATCATGGAGGAGTCGAAGGCCCGCGCCCTCGGCCTCGTCCCGCTCGCGGCCTTCCGCAGCTGGTCCTACGTCTCGATCGATCCCGCCGATCAGCTCCTCATCGGCCCCGCGATCGCGATGCCCCGCGCCTGCGCGCGCGCCGGCGTCTCCCTCCGCGACGTCGACCTCGTCGACATCCACGAGGCCTTCGCCGCGCAGGTCCTCTGCGTCCTCCGAGCGATGGACAGCGACCAGTTCGCGAAGGAGCGCATCGGCGTCGACAAGGCCGTCGGCGCGCCCGATCCCGCGAAGCTCAACATCCACGGCGGCTCGGTTTCGCTCGGCCATCCCTTCGGCGCGACCGGCGCCCGCATGGTCACGACGATGGCGAACGAGCTCCACCAATCTGGCAAGGAGCTCGCCGTCCTCGGCATCTGCGCCGCCGGCGGCATCGGCGCGGCGGCGGTGCTCGAGAGGGTCTGAGGGACCCTCAGGGCACCATCCCGCGCGCCACCGGCACGGTATCGACCATCAGATAGGCCCGCATCGCCACCGGCAGCGTCGCCCCCGTCGTGTCGACGGCGACGCTCGTCGCGTGCCCGCCCCCGTCGGTCGTCACCGTCGTCTTCGTCCCGTACGCCAGCGACACCGGCTCGCCCGTCGTCGCATCGACGAGCAGCACGGCGAAGAGGTGATCGGCCTTCGTCAGCGTGCCGCCGGTGATCGTCGCCGTGACCGCGTTCGCGCTCGCCGCGAACGCCACGCTCCCGACCCCCGCCGGCACCTGCGCGAGCCCCGTGTCGTGGTGCCGCAAGAGGGCCGCGCCGAAGACGGAGAAGTCGTCGGTCGTCGGATTGCAGTATCCGAGCTGCCGAAGGAACTGCCCGTAGAACGGGATCAGATTGCACTTCGTCGTCACGTAGATCGACGGGGTCACTTGCGCATCGCCGAGCGCATCGACGCGCGTCGAGAGCCGGAAGCGCTCGAACGAGATCGGGAAGGTGAAGGCCTCGAGCGCGAACGAGTCCTTGTTCTCGAGCGTGAGGAAGCCGTCCTGGTAGGTCGCCACGACGGGGAACATCGCCTTCGACGTCGGATCGATCACCGTGTGGTTCGACGCATCGAGCGTCGCGCCCACGATCCAGGCGATGGCGCGGTTGCCGTTGCCCTCGACCATGCCCGCGAGCCAGTGGATCGAGTCGAAGCCGATCTGGTTGTAGCTCGGGAGGATCGTCGGCAGCGGCGCGGCGAGCCGGTACAGCTCGAAGACGCCGCTCGGATCCGTCCCCACGTTCGTCGGGATCGCGTAGGGCAGGCTGCTCGTGCGCGGCGCCGAGAGCGCGAAGTCGAAGGTGGTGTCGAACGTCCCCGCGGGCGTTCCGCCCGAGAAACGCAGCCCCGAGCGCGTCGGATTCTCGAGGTAGGGACCGTGGATCCGCAGGTGCACCTTCGAGTCCCCGCCGGCGACGAAGGGCGATTCGGGGACGACGATCAGGAAGTGCCGATCGGCCGAGACGCGCACCGTGTGCGGCACGTTCGGCGTGACGTCCACCGCGAGCTGCGTGTCGTCGATCAGCGCGAGCGCCGTGTCGCCGCTCTCGCGGACGATGAGCGTGAAGGCCATCGCCTGATTCGGATCGATCGTCGTCGGCGGCACGTCGACGAGCCCGCCGACCTGCGAGGTGTAGACGATGCTCGCCCCGTTCGCGGGGAGCCCCTCGCCGACGGAGCTTCCCTCGCAGCGCGCGTCCGCCATGCCGGCCGTTCCGAGGCAGTAGTCGTAGGGGACGAAGAAGATCTCGCCGCTCTCGGCGCCGACGTACACGCCGTTCCGGCCGAGCGCGGGGGAGCTGTTCACGTCGTTCCGCTCGCCCGTGACGAGCTGCATGCGCCACCGCAGCGTCCCGTCCGGCTCGAGCACGTAGAGCTTCCCGTCGCCGCCGCCGACGTAGACGTGTCCGTCGGCATCGACGGCTGGCGACGAGCGGATCGGATCGTGCGTGTCGAAGGCCCAGCGGACCGCGCCCGTCGAGGCCTCGAGCGCGTAGATCGTCCCGTCGGCCGAGGGCACGACGAGCGCTCCGTCGGGCAGGCGCGCCGCGCTCGCGTAGACGTGGTCGCGCGTCGGGAATTCCCAGGCGACTCCGCCCGGCGAATCGCCCCCCGTCGCGTAGGCGCGCACGTAGCCGTCGAAGCCGCCGAGCACGAACGAGCCGTGGTCCTTCATCAGCACGGGGCTCGCGGCGATCGTCCCCTCGGCCACCGCGCTGAACGAGAGGCTCCCGTCCGGATGGATCGCGAAGATGTTGTCGCCGAGGAGCGAGACCGCGTTGTTGTTCCCGATGTAGAGCGTGCCCGTCGCCGCGTCGACGGCGGGCGACGACCAGGTCTGGTCCTTCGTCTCGAAGCCCCAGAGCTTCGTGCCCGTGTCGCGATCGATCCCGAAGATGCGGAAGTCGTCGTTCGGGGCGACGAGCGTTCCGTCCGGGAGGATCGCGACGTTGCCCTCGAACCAGCGGATGTACGCGCCCGTCGTCGCGGGATCGTCCGCCTGGAACGCCCAGAGCATCGAGCCGCTCGCGGCGTCGAGCGCGTAGACGTGTCCGTCGCCCGAGCCGAAGTAGACGTGCCCCCGATCGTCGAGCAGGCCCGCCGAGTCGATGATCTCGCCCGTCTGGAAGTGCCAGCGCTCGGTTCCGTCGGGACGGAGCGCGTAGAACGTGCGGTCGGCCGAACCGAGGTAGACGGTCTCGTCGGCGCCGACGACGGGCGAGCTGAAGATGCCCTTGCCCGTCTGGAAGACCCAGGGAGAGAGCGCGTCGTTCCTTCGCGCGTGGATCCGTCCTCGCCCGTCCTGCACGGCGTTCGCGCGGAACTTCGGCCAGGGGCTCGAAGCGTCGAGGGGCACCGAGGGCGACGACGAATCGCCGCAGGCGGCGAGCAGGCCGAGGGCCGAGAGCGAGACGGCGGCGAGCGCTCGGCGCGCACGCGCGGAGAGGTCGGACGAGGGAGCAGCCATGGCGACGAGTCTATCCCGGCGCCCCGTGGCTCCGACATCACCCCGGGCGCGAGCCGCTCCGACCCTCGAGCGCCGCGATCGTCGTCCCTTCCGGGACCTCCGTGACCGGGAGCGTCCTTCCGGCGAGGTAGCGCCATCCCACGCCGTCGTGCGCGAAGGTCGAGAGCTCGGCGAAGGAGGCGTCCTTGCCACGGTGCGCGATGCGGGCGACGAAGAGCACGCGCGCGAGACCGTCGGGGCCCTCGCCCTCGACGTCGAGGACCTCGAGCCGTCGGTAGGCGAGGCCCGCCGTGAAGTGGCGCTTCAATGCGGCGCGGAGCGCGGCCTCGCCCTTCGCGCGATCCTCGTGGTCCGCGTGGAGCGTGCGGACGAGGTAGTCGACGTCCTTCTTCACGAAGGCCGCGTAGCGCGAGCGCATCAGCGACTCGACGTCGGGGGGCTCTCCGCCGGCGTGGTAGCGGCCGCAGCACGCGTCGTAGGGGAGTCCGCGTCCACAGGGGCAGGGGAGGGAACGACTCATGGGGGCGTTCTACGCGATCTCGGCGGGCCGGGCTTCATTCGAAAGGGATCGGCTCGCGCAGCGAGGGATCGTCGACGCGCGGATCGTTGAGGCGCGGCGAGACGGGCCAGCCCTCGAGCTCGACGGCGGGGAGCGGGAGCAGCTTCGCGACGAGCGCCGCGGCGTCGTGGTCCTCGGCCGAGAGCCAGGCGTCGCGAAGCGCGGGAGGGATCACGAGCGGCATCCGATCGTGGATCGTCTCGACGAAGCCGAGCGCGGGCCGCGTGACGATCGCGAAGCTCGGCTTCTTCGCGGCATGGCCCGCCTCGTGCCCGACCTCGTAGATGCCCGCGAACGTGAGGAGATGGCCGTCCTTCGCGTGGAGGTAATAGGGCTGCTTCTTCCGGCCCTCCTTCTTCCACTCGTAGAAGCCGTCCGCCGGGAGCAGGCAGCGGCGCCGCTCGGCCGCGGCGCGGAAGGAGCGCGTCGTCGCGAGCGTCTCGGCGCGTGCGTTGACGAAGCGCTTCGGCGTCCCGGCGTCGGTCACGCGGTCCGCCCACGGCGGCACGAGGCCGAACGAGGCGAGGCCGATGCGCCGCTCGGGCCGCGCGACGAGCATCGGCGCGAGCATGCTCGGAGCGAGGTTCGCGTGACGCGGCAGCGCCTCGACGGCGAGCGTGGCCTCGAGCTCGGAGGCGAGCTCCGCCGCGTCGAAGACGGCCGAATACCGACCGCACACGGCTCAGCCCCTCCCGACCTCCGAGAGGCGCGCGTCGTCCGCGCTGAGGTAGTCGCCCTCGTCGATCGCGTGCGAGTCGCGTCCCTGGCGCTTCTGCTCCTCGAGCACCGAGCGCGCCTCGGCGACGCTGCGGCCGAGCACGTCGGGCGAGGTCGAGGCCGGCGTCACACGGAGGATGTTCGCGAGCGAACGCGCCATCGCGCGTGCGTTGCGCGGGCGGTCGTGGGCCATCTTCGCGAGCGAGCCGTGCACGACGCGGACGAGGTCCGCCGGAAGATCCGGGCGGCGTTCGGCGAGCGGAGGCACGCGCGCCTCGCGCACCTTCGTCAGGACCTCGAGCGGTCCCTCTCCCTGGAAGAGCTTCTCGCCGACGAGCGCCTCCCAGAGCACGATGCCGACGCCGAAGAGATCGCTCTGCATCGTCGGATCGTTCCCGGAGACGAGCTCGGGCGCGACGTAGCTGAGCTTGCCCTTGAGGATGTGCGGCTCGGTGATCCGCGCCCGATCCATCGCGCGCGCGAGCCCGAAGTCGGCGAGCTTCACGACGCCCGTGGTGCTGAGCAGGATGTTGTGGGGCGTGACGTCGCGATGGAAGATGGGGACGTGCTGGCCCTGGTGGTCGTGCCGCTCGTGCGCGGCCGCGAGGCCCTTCAGCACCTCGATGCCGATCGCGGCGACCAGCGGCCAGGGCGTCGGACGCTCGGCGTTGCGGTACGCACGCGCCCAATCCGCGAGGTTCAGGCCCTCGACCCACTCCATCACCAGGTAGTAGCGACCGCGCTCGTCCTGATCGAAGTCGTGCACCTGCACGATGTTCGGATGCACGAGGTCGGCGACGACGCGCGCCTCCTCGACGAACATCGCGACGAACTCGGGGTTGTGCGAGAGGTCCTCGACGATCCGCTTGATGGCGACCGTGCGACGGAAGCCCGAGGCCCCGTGCGTGTAGCTCCGGAAGACCTCCGCCATGCCCCCCGAGCCCGCGAGCTCGACGAGCTCGTACTTGTCCCGGAGGCGGATGGTGCGTTGGAGGATGCCCGACTCGGTCGTCATGTGGGTTGCCAAGGCGAATCAAGCCAGACAGTTCGGCCAACGAAAAGGGGGTGGAGGACCTCGAAGCTCCGAATTTGACACCTCCGGCCCTGCGTGGCCAAAGGCCAGCCATGCAACGGCGCGCCCTCCTGCTCACCCTGATCGTCGCCGCGGGGATCGCCGTGGCGAGCCTCGTCTTCGTCCGGCAGCGGGAAGCACGGGCCTCGGAGCTCATCCGTTCGGCGCAGGAACGACTCGGAGCCGATCTCGTCGAAGCCCCGGGCCTCGACCGCATCCAGGCGGGGACGGCGGTGTCCCTGCTCGAGCGGGCCGAGGCGCTTTCATGGCATCGAGATGCAGCTCTTGCCGGCGCGCGTCACTACGCGCAGGCGCTCGAGCACTACCAGCGGGGCGACTACGTCCGCGCGCGCAGCGAGCTCGACGCGGCTCGGCACCGCCTCGGCAACGAGAGCCCGGAGCTCTGGGTGCTCTCGGCGGCGATCCATCGCGCGATGCACAACCCGGAACGTGCTCGCGTCGATGTCGAGCGCGCCCTCGCGTTGGATGGAACGCATCCGAGGGCCCTCCTGCTCGCCGGAGACCTCGCGATCGACCGGGGCGATGGGCCGGCGGCCGTGGCCCTGCTCGAGCGGCTCGTCGCGAAGGCCGGCGAGGCCTCGGTCTCGCACGACCGTCTCGGCCTGGCGCTCGAGCTCGTCCGCCGCTTCGACGACGCCGAGGCGCAGTTCCGCGAGGCGATCGGGCGGAACCAGCGGGACGTCGCCGCCTTCATCAACCTCGGGCGGGCCGTCGGTCGAAGGGGCGATCTCGCGGGCTCCCTCGCCGCCTTCGAGCGCGCCCTCGCCCTCTCTCCGGCCGATCCGCAGGCCTGGCTCGGGAAATGCCTCGCCATCGCCGGTCTCGGTCGGCTCGAGGCGGCGGAGGCCGACTGCGCCCGGGCGGCCGAGCTCGACGCCGGCGATCCCGCGCCCCACGTCGCGCTCGGGGACGTGAGACGGGCCCGCGGCGATCTCCCGGGCGCCATCGAGGCCTACCGGCAGGCGATCGCGCGCGGCGAGAGCGATCCCCTCGCCTGGCTGAAGCTCGGCAACGTGCTCGTCGCCTCCGCCGATCTCCCGGGCGCCGAGGCGGCCTACCGCGAGGCGATCGCGCGCATGCCGACGCTCGGCGCGGCGCACAACGGGCTCGGCGCGGCGCTGATGCACCAGGGACGCACGGACGCGGCGCGCGAGGAGCTCGAGCGGGCCGCGGATCTCGATCCCCTCGATCCGAACCCCTTCCTGAACCTCGGCCTGCTCGCCGAGCGGCAGGGCGACGGAACGGCTGCGCGCGAGGCCTACGAGCAGGCGCTCGCGCGCGATCCGGACTCCGACGTCGCCCGGGAGAAGCTGCTCAGGCGGTGAGGCCTTCGAGCACCTTCGCGAGCTCGCCCGACTCGAAGAGGTCGCGGACGATGTCGCAGCCGCCGACGAATTCGCCGCGGACGTAGAGCTGCGGGAACGTCGGCCAGTTCGTGAAGTCCTTCATCCCCTGCCGGAGCGCGGGATCCTCGAGGATGTTCACGGTCGCGAAGTCCTTCACGCCGGCGCGACGGAGGATCTCGACGACGGTCGCCGAGAAGCCGCACTGCGGGAAGGCCTTCGTGCCCTTCATGAAGAGCACCACGGGCTTCTCCGCGAGGATGCCTTCGATGCGCGTCTTGAGTGCCTCGTCCATGGTGCTCCCTCTCTCAGCGGCTCTTCTCGGCCCAGGCTTCCGGGGTGAACGTCTGGAGCGCGAGCGCGTGGACCGGGCCCGCCATGAGCTCGCCGAGCGCGCGGTAGACCAACTGGTGCTGCTGCACCCGGTTCTTGCCGGCGAACGCGCTCGCGACGACGACCGCCTGGTAGTGGTCCTTCGTGCCCGTGAGATCCTCGATCGAGACGTGCGTGACGCCTTCGACGCCGGTACGGATGCGCTCTTCGACGACGTTCGCCTCGATCATGGTCACGGCCTCCAGGCCCGCATCGGTAAGGCCGGCCGGGACCGCTGTCAATCGGAGCCGTACCCCGAGGCGCCGCGGCGCGGGTGGGCTCCGGTGCTCCGCGGTGGGCGGGATCGCCCGCCTCAGTCGATGCGGATCGCCTTGAGCCGCGCGTTCACGTCCCGCGCGAGGGCGAGCTCCTGATCGCGGGGGAGGGTGGTCGTCGCGCTGAAGAGCGCGAAGGCCGCGAGCTCGTGCAGCGCCTGGTGCAGGCCCTCGAGCGGCTCGTCCGACTCGATGTGGCCGAGCGCCGCGACGACGTGCTCCGCGTCGATCGCGCCGAAGTCGTCGACGCCCTCGCCGAAGTAGGGCGCGTAGCCGGAGCCGACGATCCAGGCCTCGAGCGTGGCCCGCGTCTGCGCGAGGCCGCCGTACGTGGCGACCGCGACGAAGATGTCCTGCAGGACGTCGTTGAACTTCCCGACGAGCATGCGCACCTGATCGGGGTCGATCTTCGGCGCGCTGCGCAGGTTCACGCACTTGGCCTGGAGCAGGTGGTAGACGGCCTTCGTCGTGAGGAACTCGCCGAGGCCCGTCACCCGCGCGATCTCCTCGATGGTCTTCGTGCCGTCGCAGATCGCGAGGACCTTCTTGCCGTTGTCGTCGATCTTCTTGTCGTGCCCGTCGGCGATCTTGACGGGGCACATCTGGCTGTGCGGGATCTTGTCGCGGAAGAGCGCCATCTCGTCGATGCGCTGCACGCCCTCCATGAGGAGGCCCTGGATCGCGAGATGCACCGTCCACGGCCGCGGATCGGCCGTCTGCTCGTCCGGAAGCACGAAGGCGTAGGTCCCCTCGGCCGCGAGCAGCGCGCCGAAGAAGATCGTCTCGGCCTGGCGCTGCAGCTGCTCGAAGAGCTTCTGCTGATCGACGGCCCCGGATTCCACGCAGGCCTCGCCGAAGCGCTGGTCGACGCGCATCGAGGCCATGATCTGATCGAACTGCGTGCGGGTCAGCGCGCCGCTCCGCACCATGACCTCGCCGAGCTGCTCGCCGTCCGCGTCGCTGCCCGCGTACTTCAGCGCGCCCTGGTCGACCTGCATCACGCGATGCCCCTCGGGCGAGACGATGTGGAGATCGCCGCGCCAGTTCGTCTGCGCGAGGATGCCGATCATCTCCATGACCGTCATCCGGTTGACGATCTCGCCGGCCATGAGCGGCCGTGTGCCTCGTCCTCTCTCTCCTGGGGCGCTGCGCAGCAGCAGCACGCCCGGGAGGTCGAGGGCGATCTGATACTTGCCGGAACGTTCCCGCAGGCGGCGCTCGTAGGCGCGGCCTGAAACGGAGAGCTGTCCATTCGGCTCGACGACGATCAGGTCGGATGGCTCGGCCACGGGTTGATGGTAATGCAGGGTGCGCTGGCATCGCCAGTGAACGGACAACACGAGCACCGTCGCGCCCGGTCTCCCCTGGGGGGGAGAGGAGGCCGCGACAGGACGGACGGCAGGATGGGCAAGGTCGCTTTCGTATTTCCGGGTCAGGGGAGCCAGAAGGTCGGGATGGGCAAGGACGCCCACGACGCGTCGGACGTCGCGCGCGCGGCCTTCGAGGCCGCCGACCGCGCGCTCGGGGAGTCGCTGTCGGGGCTCTGCTTCGAGGGACCCGAGGACGCGCTGAAGCTCACGGCGAACACCCAGCCGGCGATCGTCACGGTCTCGATCGCGCTCCTCCGTGCGCTCGACGCCCCCTTCGACGTGGTCGCGGGTCACAGCCTCGGGGAGTACTCGGCCCACGTCGCGGCCGGGACCTTCTCGTTCGAGGACGCCGTCCGGCTCGTCCGCAAGCGCGGCACCTACATGCAGGAGGCCGTGCCCGTCGGCGAGGGCGCGATGGCGGCCATCCTCAAGGCGGAGAACGCGCTCGTCGAGGAGGTCTGCCGCGAGACCGAGGGCGTGGTCGAGGCCGTGAACTACAACGGCCCGGGCCAGATCGTCATCGCCGGGGCCGCCGGTCCGGTGAAGGTCGCCTGCGACGCGCTGAAGGCGAAGGGGGCGCGCCCGATGCCTCTTCCCGTGAGCGCGCCCTTCCACTCGAGCCTCATGCGGCCGGCCGAGGAGCGCCTCGCCCCCGACCTCGCCGCGGTCTCGTTCCGCGATCCCTCGGTGCCGGTCTACGTGAACGTCGACGCCGAGCCCGTCGGCGAGGCCGCTCGCGCCCGCGACGCCCTCGTGCGCCAGGTCAGCCGCGCCGTGAAGTGGGAGCAGAGCGTGCTCCGTATGGTCGACGACGGGGTGACCCTCTTCGTCGAGGTCGGGCCCGGCAAGGTGCTCACCGGCCTCGTCGGCCGCATCACCGATCGCGCGAAGGCGATCAGCGTGCAGGGCCCGGCCGATTTCGAGGCCGCGCGTCAGGCCATCGCCGACGCTCGGGGCTGAGCTACGAGCGACGCTTCGCCTGGCACGCCGGGCAGAGCCCGTAGAGCTCGTGTTTGTGGCGGAGGAGCACGAAGCCGTGCTTCGTCGCCCGCGCCTCCTGCAGAGCCTCGATCTCCTCGTCCTCGAACTCGACGATCGTCGAGCACTCGACGCAGATGAGGTGGTCGTGGTGGTCGTGCTCGAGCGCGATCTCGTAGCGCGACACTCCGTCGCCGAAGTGCCGCTCGAACGCGATCCCGCATTCCTTGAGCAGCTTCAGCGTGCGGTAGACCGTCGCGTAGCCGACCTTCGGATCCTCGTCGCGCACCTTGGCGAGCAGGTCCTCGATGGAGAGGTGGCCCGTGCTCCGGAAGAAGACCTCGGTGACGAGGCGTCGCTGCGCGGTCGAGCGGAGGCCCTTGTCGTCCATGTAGGCGTTCAGGCGGTCGCGAAGACCCTGGATGCCCGCGGATGATGTGGTGTTCCCCATGTGCCTCGCCCGGGTCGGAACCGACGTTCGTAGGCTACCATGGCGGTCTTGTCCACACCCCCCGAATCACCCGAGGCCCCGGAGCCCGGCTCCGTGCGAGAGCGTCTCGCCGAATGGACGGTGCGCGTCGTGGTCCCCGTGATCGTCGCCGTCCTCTTCATCGGCATGTTGGCGTTCGAACGATCGGGACCGGACTACGACCTACAGCTCCTCTCGCCGACGAGCGCGGTCCGTGGAGCGACGCTGCCCGTGCATGCGTTCGTGTTCCGCGGCATGGGACGACCCGAGGGACCCGAGCCCGTCGATGCGAAGGTGCGCGTCCTCCTGCGAGACGCGACCGGGGCGACGCTCGATCGCGTCGACCTCGTGCGCTCGCCGGTCCTCGGTCGGCTCGGCCACCTGCGCGTTCCCGCCTCGGCCCGAGGCCCGCTCCGGCTCGAGGCCCACACGGACGAAGCCCATGGCGCGGCGACCGTCCTCCGGCCCGTCGACCTCCCGGACGCGCCCGAGCCGGTGCGCACCCGCGTCCGGACGACGGTCGACGCCGTCCCGGGCCTCGGAGCCGTGCAGCGCGCGGGGGACGCCGCGGCCCCTTCCGAGCTCGATCTCCGCGTGCGGGGCGGCGTGTGCGTCCCGGAGCTGCCCTGCCGCCTCCTCGTCTGGGTGGGGGAGCCCGCCGCCGCGATCCGCCTCGAGACGAGCGGCCCGCTCGAGGTCCGCGGCCCCGCGACCAGCCCGCGCGAGACCTCGGGGATCGTGGGATTCGACGCCATCGTGCACGGGCCCGAGCCGGTGGCGGTCGTCGTGGCCCTCCGGGGCGGCGTGGAGGTGGCGCGACGCGAGGTCGGCCTCCCGATCGCGATGGGCGGGCTCGTGGCGGACGTCGGTCCGCCGCTGCTCGAGGCGCCCGCGCGGCCGACCGTGCGCGTCGACTCGCTCGAGGGCGCCTCGGCCGTCGAGATCGACGTGATCCGCGACGGCTCGTGGATCGCGACCGTGGCGCTCCCGCGCGCCGACGCGGCGAGGGGAGCACCCCTCCCGCTCGCGCTCGGGCCCGGGCTCTACCGGCTCCAGGTGCGACGCGACGCCGTCGCCGTCGACGGCAGCGCGGAGGCGCACGTGCTCGTCTCGCCGCCCGGGGCGGGGGACGCGCTCGTCCGTCTCGCGAACGAGCCCCTCTCGGAGCTCCCCGATCCCTTCGCGCGCCACGTGGCGGACGGCTCGCCCGTGCCCGACACCGCGGCCGCGGACGTCGCACGCTTCCTCACCTCCTTCGCGGAAGCGCGCGTCGCGCCGCTGCCCCCGACGACGAGCGCCGCCGTGCAGGAGAGCTTCGGCACGGTGCGCGTCCGCAGCCGCGCGCGCGAAGCCGTGGCGGCGGTGATCCTCCTGCTCGGCCTCGTTTCCTCGGCCGTCGTCGTCCGGCGCGGCCTGAGATCGCGCGACGAGGCGATCGCGCTCCTCCGCGAGGCCGAGGTCCCCGACGCGGACTCGGAGGCCCGTCGCCGGAGCCTCACGCGGACGGCCCTCCTGGCGGGGCTCCTCGTGCTCTTCGGCTTCGCGGTCGCGGCCGTCCTCGTGCTCTCGCGCGGGCTCGTGTAGGTCCTCGGAATTTCGTCGGTCTGGGCCGTTGCGTGGGGGGGATCCAGGTCTTATCGTGCCGGGGTTTCACGGTACCCCCGGAGCTTTCCTGCATGTTCGACTGGGCCCTCAAGAAGATCTTCGGCAGCAAGCACGAGCGCGAGGTGCGCCGCCTCCGGCCGAAGGTCGAAGCCATCAACGCCCTCGAGGAGTCGTACAAGAAGCTCTCGGACGACGCGCTCCGCGCCAAGACGGCCGACTTCCGCACCCAGCTCGACAACGGCGCCTCGCTCGACGACCTCCTGGTCCCGGCCTTCGCCTCCGTCCGCGAGGCCGGTCGGCGCGTGCTCGGCATGCGCCACTACGACGTGCAGCTCATCGGCGGCATGGTGCTCCACCAGGGCAAGATCGCCGAGATGAAGACGGGCGAGGGCAAGACCCTCGTCGCGACGCTCCCCTGCTACCTCAACGCGCTCGAGGGCAAGGGCGTCCACGTCGTCACGGTGAACGACTACCTCGCCCGCCGCGACGCCGAGTGGATGGGCAAGCTCTACGGCCACCTCGGCATGAGCACCGGCATCGTCGCCCCCGGACAGCGGAACGACCAGAAGAAGCGGGCCTACGCGTGCGACATCACGTACGGCCAGAACAACGAGATCGGCTTCGACTACCTCCGCGACAACATGAAGTTCAGCATCCACGAGTACGTGCAGCGCGACCTGCACTTCGCGATCGTGGACGAGGTGGACTCCATCCTCATCGACGAGGCGCGCACGCCGCTCATCATCAGCGGCCCCGGCGACTCGGCGAGCGAGAAGTACAAGCACATCAACGCCCTCGTTCCGCGCCTCCGCCGCGACGAGCACTACGAGGTCGACGAGAAGGCCCACAGCGTCACGCTCACGGAGCGCGGCGTCGAGGCCGCGGAGCAGATGCTCCACGAGCTCGGCCTGCTCCACGTGGAGGGAGCGTTCCGCGGCTCGGCCAGCGTGAACCTCTACGACCCCGTGAACCTCGAGACGCTGCACATCCTGCACCAGTGTCTCCGGGCCCACTCGCTCTACCGCCGTGACGTCGAGTACGCGGTCCGCGACGAGAAGATCCTGATCATCGACCAGTCGACCGGACGCATCCTGCCGGGCCGCCGCTGGTCCGACGGCCTGCACCAGGCCGTCGAGGCCAAGGAGCACGTGCCCATCCAGGAAGAGACGATCACGCTCGCGACGATCTCCTTCCAGAACCTCTTCCGCCTCTACAAGAAGCTCTCCGGCATGACCGGTACGGCGGACACCGAGGCGACCGAGTTCCACCAGATCTACTCGCTCGACGTCGTGCAGATCCCGACGAACCGTTCCGTCGTCCGCAAGGATCACGACGACCTCGTCTACATGACGGAGAAGGGCAAGTTCGTCGCCGTCGCGCAGGAGATCAAGGAGGCCCACCAGAAGGGGCAGCCCGTCCTCGTCGGCACCACGAGCGTCGAGAAGTCCGAGGCGCTCTCGCGCCTCCTCGATCGCGAGGGCGTGCCGCACAACGTCCTGAACGCGAAGCAGCACGAGCGCGAGGCCTACGTCGTCGCCCAGGCCGGCCGCATCGGCATGGTCACGGTCGCCACGAACATGGCCGGCCGCGGCACCGACATCCTGCTCGGCGGCAACCCCGAGATGCTCGCCAAGATGGAGGTGAACGACACCGCGCCTCCCGAGGTGAAGCAGGATCCCGCCGCGTTCGACGCCGCCCTGAAGGAGGCCGAGAAGCGCTACGCCGAGATCTGCCGCGAGGAGGGCAAGCGCGTGCGCGAGCTCGGCGGCCTCCGCATCGTCGGCACCGAGCGCCACGAGTCGCGCCGGATCGACAACCAGCTCCGCGGCCGCGCGGGCCGTCAGGGCGATCCGGGCGAGAGCCGCTTCTACCTCTCGATCGAGGATCCCCTCATGCGCCTCTTCGCGGGCGATCGCATGCAGCAGACGCTGCGCATGCTGGGCGCCGGCGACGACATGCCCATCGAGCACGAGATGGTCACGCGGGCGGTCGAGAACGCGCAGAAGAAGGTCGAGGAGCGGAACTTCGACTACCGCAAGAACGTCCTCGAATTCGACGACGTGATGAACGAGCAGCGCAAGAGCATCTACACGCTCCGGCGCCAGGTGCTCTGCGGTCAGTACCGTACCGTCCCGACGGACGCCGAGCGCAAGAAGGGCATCCAGCCGAAGCCCCTCGTCACGTCGGTCGACGAGAAGCTCGCCGCGCACGTCGCGCCGATCCTCGAGCAGATGGTGAAGGTCCACGGCGCCGTCGAGCCGCCGCCCTTCGGCGCGAGCGCCGAGGAGATCGTCGCGTTCCGCGATCGCGCCCTCGCGACGCCGATCGACCGCCTCGGGGAGATCCGCACGCCGGCCCTCGAGCGCGATCTCTACACGTGGTTCGGCTGTGTCCTCGACCTCCGCAAGGTCGCGAAGGATCCCCAGAAGCTCCTCGAGCAGGTGAAGCACGAGGTCGGCATGTCGCTGACCGAGCAGCAGGAGCGGATGCTCGAGCTCGTCGACGAGATGGTCGGCGAGCTCGTCGAGAAGCACTGCCCGCCGCAGAAGCATTGGGAGGACTGGGACGTCCCCGGTCTCGCCGCGGCCTTCGAGAAGCAGTTCGTGATGAAGGCGGGCGACTTCGGGAAGGTCTTCGACGCCGAGCTCATCGCCAAGAAGCTCTTCCAGGACTCCGAGAACGTCCTCGCGCGCAAGGAGAAGGAGCTCGGCGCCGAGAACTTCCTCCGCCTCTTCCGCAACTTCTACCTGCAGGAGATCGACCGTCAGTGGATCGAGCACCTGCAGTCGATGGAGCACCTCCGCGACGGCATCTACCTCCGCTCCTTCGGTCAGAAGGATCCGAAGAAGGAGTTCAAGCGCGAGGGCTACGACCTCTTCCGCATCATGATCACGAACGTGAAGAGCTCGGTCACCAAGGCCCTCTTCACGGTCGAGCGTGCGCGCGAGGAGGATCTCGAGCGCCTCGAGGCGGAGCGCCGAGCGCAGATCGAGAAGCGCGAGCACGACGAGCACACGAACTTCGAGGACGACGACGCGCAGCTCGTCGCGGCGGCCGAGCAGGCGGCACGTGCCGCGGCCGCGGCCCACGCCCAGCAGGCGATCCGAGCGGCGGCCCAGCAGGCGATGCAGGCCGGACGGGCCTCCGCGCCGGCTCCGCAGCGCGCGAGCGTCTCCGGCCCCGCGGCCGCCGCCGCCCCCGCGCCCCAGGTGAAGCGCGAGGGCCCGAAGCTCGGCCGCAACGACCCGTGCCACTGCGGCAGCGGCAAGAAGTACAAGAACTGCCACTACCGCGAGGACCAGGACCTCGCGAGCAACCGCTGAACGAAGAGCATGAGCGAGACGACCCTCCCGAAGGTCCGGGGCTTCCGCTTCGCGGGCCTCCCCTGTGGCATCAAGAAGAAGGCCGGCGCGCGCGACGTCGGGCTGATCGTGGCCGACGAGCCCTGCGCCGCGGCCGCCGTGCTCACGAAGAACCTCGTGCGCGCGGCGCCGTGCGAGATCACGGCCGAGCGCGTGAAGGGCGGCAAGCTCCAGGCCGTGCTCGTGAACGCCGGCTGCGCGAACGCCGCGACCGGCAAGGCCGGCATGAAGGCGGCGCTCGAGGCGACGGCGGCGGTCGCGAAGGCCCTCGGCCTCGACGAGTCGCTCGTCGCCCCGTCGTCGACGGGCGTCATCGGCGTCGTGCTCCCGGCCCAGAAGATCGTCGGCAACGCCGAGAAGCTCGCCGCCGCGCTCTCCGAGGACGCGGCCCTCGACTTCTCCGACGCGATCCTCACGACCGACCGCGGCCGCAAGGTCTCGCACCGGACGGTGGAGGCGGGTCGACGGACCTACACCGTGCTCGGCATCGCGAAGGGCGCCGGCATGATCCATCCCAACATGGCGACCACGCTCGGCTACGTCGTCACGGATGCCCCCGTCTCCCGCGGCTTCCTCAAGAAGGCGCTGCGCGATGCGGTCGAGGTGACCTTCAACCGCATCTCGGTCGACGGCGACACGAGCACGAACGACACCATCGTCGCGATGGCTTCCGGCGCGGCCGGCGGCTCGACGCTGAAGGGCGAGGACAAGGCCTCGCGCGCGTTCGGCGAGGCGCTCCGGCAGGTCCTCGAGGATCTCGGGAAGATGATCGTCTCGGACGGCGAGGGCGCCGAGCACCTCGTCCGCATCGAGGTCTCGGGCACCCGCAAGGACGCGGAGGCCGTGCAGGTGGCCCGGACGATCGCGACCTCCCCCCTCGTGAAGACCGCGCTCCACGGCTGCGATCCGAATTGGGGACGCATCCTCGGCGCCGCCGGGCGCGCCGGCGTCGACTTCGATCCTTCGAGAGCCGAGGTGCGCATCGGCGACGTGACGGTCTTCACCAAGGGCCTGCCGTGCATGGACGGGCCGACCGAGGCGAAGGCGAACGCCGTGATGAAGCTCCCCGAGTACCGCATCGAGGTCGTGCTCGGACGCGGCAAGGGCCGCGGCCACTATTTCACCTGCGACTTCGGCCACGAGTACGTGAAGATCAACGCCGACTACCGGTCGTGATCTCGACGGTGCGACGGGGTTTCCGCCATGCTCCTCGCATGGTCTTCGTCCTCGTCGCGCTCGCGGCCTGGCTCGTGCCGAGCGCGGTGGGCGCGCTCGACTGCACGCCGGATCCGGCCCTGACGGAGGCGGCGACCGAGCTGCTCGTCGACGGAGGGCACGACGATCCGGCCCGGATCGATGCCGTCGTGCGCCGCGTTGGCTCGAACGCGACGTCGGCCCATGCCCTCGCCACGCGCCCGGGCGACGACGAGGCCGCGGCCCGCTGGCTCGAGCGGCTCGCGCAGCGGAACGACGCGCCGCTCGTCTGCGGCGAGGCCGAGTCGGAGTCGATCCGCATCCTCGTGGCCGCGAGCCTCGGCGGCTCGCTACGGCTCGTCGAGGGCTCTCCGCCGCGCGTCGCCGTCACGGTCGCGCCCGGCTTCCGCGATCCGCATCTCGTCTTCCGCGGCGACCACGGCGACTTCGTGCGCGTCCCCGTCGACGTCGACGTCCTCACGGAGGGGGCGCCGATCCCGGACGGGCTCGAGGAGCCGATCCACGTCCAGCTGGTCGCGGAAGGTCGCTCGGGGCCGAAGCCGATCGCGTCGCTCCGCATCGGGGGAAGGGCCGAGGCCCCGCACGAGCGGACCCGTCGGCCGAGCCCCGGCTCGTCCTTCGACCTGCGCGGGGCCGTCGACGCGCTGCGTGCGCGGCACGGCGCGGGGGCGCTCCGTCCGAACCGCGTGATGTCGGCCGAGGCCGAGGCCCACGCACGGAGGGTCTGCGCCGCCGGACGCGTCGGTCATCGCCTGGCGAGCGGCGAGGATCCGGAGCAGCGCCTGCGTCGCCGCGGGCTCTCGGCCCGCGTCGTCGGCGAGACCGTCGGACGCGCCGACACGGAGGCCGAGGCCGTGGTCGCCCTCGAGGACAGCCCGAGCCACTTGATGACGCTCGTCGACCGACGGTTCACCGACGGTGGCTACGGCGTCGCCGAAGATGCCGAGGGGCATCGCTGCGTCGTCGTCCTGCTCGCGGCCTGGCCGCGGGTCGTCGCGCGCTGAGCCGTCACGGCCGCCTTTCGCCGGGGCCGGGGTTTCCGCTACCGTCGCGCCATGAGGACCGTCGCCGACCTCCGCGCCTTCGCCGATCAGAAGCTCTACGAGGGCGACCACGCCACCGCGCTGCACGTGTACGCCGCGCTCTGCCGGCTCCAGCCGACGGGGCTCGATCAGCGCCTCCGCGTCGGGGACGCGCTCCTCGCGCTCGGCCGCGTGCAGGAGGCGGCGACCGTCTACACCGTGCTCGCGCGGCATGCGGCGAACGCCGGCTACCCGCTCTACGCGCTCGTCGCCCTGAAGATCCTCGAGGCGCTCGAGCCCGAGCTCGGTCGCCTGCTCGGCCAGCTCGCGCCGCTCTACGCGGCCGGCTCGGCGCGCCTCGGCCGCGGCGCTCGTCTCTCGCTCGGCGATCCGGCTGCGCCCCTGCCGCCCGACCTCCGGCTCCACGCGCCCGCCTCGCTCGACGACCTGGTCTCGGCCGCGACCTCGATCGCCACGAGCCTCGACGGAATCGCGGCCTATCCCGCCGTCCTCCCGCCGATCCCGCTCTTCAGCGAGCTCCCTCCGGATGCGTTCGCGGCCGTCTTGTCGGCGATGAAGCTCGTGCGCCTGCGGCCCGCAGACGTCGTGATCCAACAGGGGGACCCGGGCCACGCCTTCTACGTCGTCGCCCGCGGAGCGGTCGGCGTCACCCGCGTCGACGGCACCGGGCAGGCCCACGCCCTGGCGACGCTGCACGCCGGCGCTCTCTTCGGCGAGATGGCGCTCGTCTCGGCGCAGCCCCGCACCGCGACCGTCGCCGCCGAGACCGACGCGGACGTGCTCGAATTCGACCGCTCCGCGTTGGTCGCCGCCGCCGACAGCGTCGGCGTCCTCGCGGTCGCCCTCGACAAGTTCACCCGCGAGCGTCTGCTCCACAACCTCCTCGCCACCTCGCGCTTCTTCCAGCCCCTCGACCGGACGCAGCGCCTCGACCTCGCGCGGCGATTCGTCGCACACGACGTCCCCCCGGGGTCCGACCTGATCCGCGAGGGCGAGCCGGGGCAGGGCCTCTTCGTCCTGCTCTCGGGCGAGGTCGACGTCTGGAAGCGCGACGGGGACCAGAAGGTGCTGCTCGCGACGCTCAAGCCCGGCGACGTGTTCGGCGAGATCTCGCTCGTGCTCGAGGGGCCGACGACCGCGTCCGTGACGGCCGCGACCGCCTGCACCGTCCTCTTCCTCGCCCGAGAGCTCTTCCAGCGGCTCGTGGCGGCCATCCCGGAGATCCGCGCCTACGTCGAGACGCTCGGCGACGAGCGGATGATGGACACCCGCCTGGTGCTCTCGGGCACCCACGTCGAGGAAGAGCTCGGCGACGAGGACCTCGAGCTGCTCTGACGGGGTCGGACGGCTGTGACATGCCGTGCACACCGCCCCCGAGCCCCGATTCGCCCCGGAATCCTTGAGGATTTCGCGATGTCCGGCCTGTTTCCGGACCGGGGACCGAGCGAGCGACGGCCGTCGCTATGACAGGAATGTCCGACCCGACCCGGTGCGGAGCCCACCGTGGCGCCGCGACACCCACCGTCGGGGACGCGATTCCATCGTGAATTCCAGCGGATGACAGATTCGAAGGGCCGGCGGTGCGTCGGGCTGACGACTTGGCACGGCCGCTGCAATGACGTCTGTCAGCTTACTTACCCCCCGACGCGCAGCGAGCTTGCCCGGCATACCTGCGCGTCGGGGATCCTCGACCGACTTGGCTTTCGGCACCCGGGGCCCCTGGCCCCAGCCGCTTCCTTCCGCTTCGAGATCCGCTTCCTTCCACGTTCGCTTCGCTTGCTTCCGAGGGCTGCCACCCTCTTCTTGCTTCGCTTCGCTAGGTATTGAGACGCTTCCCCCGAGTCGATTCTTCCCGGCTCGTGACGCCGGGTGTCCTGGTTCCCGTCTTCCCTGTCCCGATCGGCCGTTCGAGCGATGCTCGTGCGGCCTTTCGGCTTTCCGTCGGTCGCACCATCCGCGTCTTCGGATGAAGCCGGACGGTGCGAGGCCGACGTTCCATTCCCCGCTCGCCTTCCGGTATGCTGCCGCCGATGTCTCGCGCACCGGCCATCGTCTGCCTCCTCGCCCTGCTCTCGGGCTGCCACTACTACGAGCACCGCGTGGATCACGCGCAGCAGGCGTACGAAGAGGGGCGCTATGCGGACGCGGACGCGTGGCTCGACCTGCTCGACACCCACGTCGGCGAGATGGATGCGCACCTCGAGGGCCGGTACTACTACCTGCGCGGCATGTCCGAGTACCACGTCGGCCACCGCGACGAGGCGCTGCACCACCTCGCGCTCGCCCGGCAGGTGACGCGGGGCCAGGACCATCTCACGCAGGCCGAGCAGGAGACGCTCGAGCGGACCTACGCGGAGCTCGTCCCGACCGAGATGACCCACCACGCGGCCCCGGCTTCCGCCGCGCCGCCCGCCGCCGCGTCGCCGGCCGCGTCCGAGCCGCCGGCCGAGCCCGCGACGCCCTGAGCCCTCGAAACGCGAAACGCCCGGGAGGTCCCTCCCGGGCGTCCGCTTTCCGTCGACCGTTCCGTCAGTCCTCGGCCAGCTGGTTCAGCGCGTCTTTCATCTGCAGCTTCGCCTTCTTCAGCTGCGCGAGCTCGAACTCCTCGGACGCTGTCAGCGCTCTTTTCGCGTCGAGCTCCGTGACCTTGGCGGACAGCTGTGCGTGCTTCTGTTCGAGGCGAGCGCGCTCCGTGACGGACCGTGACGTCTTCGGCATAGAACCTCCCGGGGAGACGAGCGGGGACCTGGGTGCAACGACCAAGCGAAGCTTCTGTTCCAACCTCGGAGCATAGGCTCGGCCGTGCGGCTCCGGAAGTCGCCTCGTGGGGTGAAGTGGCGCTCGGTTGCGGCGCGCGCCGCCGGGTGAATACTCCCGACCCCCTGGCCGTTTCACGGGGGACACTCCCTCGGTGGGGAAGGATGACCTCGATGCGTGCATGGTACGGAGCCTTCGTCGGCAGTCTCGTTCTCGCGGTCTTCGGGCTCGTGCTCGGGGGGCGCACGACCGATGCGCGCGCCCAGGCCGCCGAGGCGCCGCTCGACGCGGCCGCCGTGGTGGGGCTCGTGCAGTCGTTCTACGACCAGACGACGACCTTCGAGGCCGAGTTCCACCAGACGCAGTTCACGAAGATCTACAACCGCACGGAGCGCGCGAACGGGCGCGTGGTCTTCAAGAAGCCGGGCATGATGCGCTTCGACTACGCGCAGCCGAACGGCCAGGTCTTCGTCTGCGACGGTCGGACGCTCCAGATCTACCAGCCGCCCGACGAGGGGGAGAGCGCGGGGCAGCTGATCGAGCGCCCTGTCCAGTCGGACCAGCTTCCCGCCGCCTTCGGTTTCCTCATGGGCACGGGGAGGCTCGATCGCGACTTCACCGTCCGCCTGCTCGATCCGCAGCGCGAGGGCTTCCCCGGCGGATACGTGCTCGAGCTGCGGCCGCGCCAGGCGAGCCCGCACTACGACCGTCTGCTCTTCTTCGTGCAGGTCGTCACCGAGCAAGGGCGTCGCGCGGGCGTGCTGCGCCGCGTGCTCATCGTCGACGCCGCCGGCAACCGCAACCGCTTCGACTTCCAGCGTCCGCAGTTCAACCGTCAGGTGCCGGCGAGCCGCTTCCGCTACACGCCGCCTCGCGGCACGCGTCGCGTCCGGCCCTGAGCTCCTCCGTCGAGGAGCGACTCCGCGCGCTGCGCGAGCGCGGGCCAGGCGAACGGCGCCGCGCGCTCGCGCGCCGACCGGCCGAGCGACGTGCGTAGCCCTTCGTCCGACGCGAGCCGGGAGAGCGCGTCGGCGAGCCGATCGGGGCGATCGGGAGGCACCAGGAGGCCGTCGACGCCGTGGCGGACGAGCTCGCCGACGCCTCCGACCTCGCTCGCCACGATGGGGAGCCCCGCCGCCATCGCCTCGAGCAGGGCGACCGGCAGGCCTTCGCTCCGGCCGCTCGCGAGCACCCGCGACGGGAGCACGAAGGCGTCCGCCGCCGCCAGCAGCCGGTCGCGTTCCTCGGGCCCGACGCGTCCGAGGAAGCGGGTGCGCGTGCCGCGTGCGCGCGCTTCGAGCGGGCCGCGCGAGGGACCGTCCCCCGCGACCACGAGGGTTGCCGCCCCGACGGTCGCGACGGCGTCGACGGCGACGTCGATCCCCTTCACCGGCACGAGGCGGCCGACGGAGGCGACGACGAAGCCGTCGACCCCGAGGGCTTCGCGGGCGAGGCGCCGGTCGTGCTCCGCGGCTCGGGTGAACCCCATGGGACCGACGTGGACGGGCCGGTCGGGCGGGCTCCCGAGCACGTCCTCGAAGCGCCTGCGATGGGCGTCCGAGACGAACCAGAGCGCGCTCGCGCCGGCGACGATCCCCCGCGCGAGCGCAGGGCCCACGGGCAGACGCTCGATCAGGTGGACGTCGGCCGAGTGGAGCACGGCGAGGTGAGGGCGGCCCTCCGCGAGCGTCGAAGCGAGGAGGCCGCACGGCAGCCCCCAATGGCTCACGAGCGCGTCGAAGCGGCCGCGGCGCGCGCCGAGGGCGAGGCCGAGGGCGAGCGGTCCCGTCAAGAGGCCCGGCCAGGCCCGCGGGGTGCGCCTCACGTTGTCGGGGACCCCGTCCCCGTAGAAGGTCTCGGCCCAGGCGCGCGGCCTCACGTAGGGAACGTGGTGCAGCCGGACGCCTCGCTCGGCGCGGGGGGACACGACGGCCTTCGGCTCCGGGGCGAGCACGTCGAGCCGATGGCCACGCGCCGCGAGCGCTCGGGCGAACCCCTCGACGAACGAGCCCGACGGGTCCCCGTGCGACGTCGGATAGCTCGTCGTGACGAGGCCGATCCTCATTCCGCGCCGGGAAGGCGAGCCGCCTCGGGCTCCGGGGCCGGCGCGAGGCCGAGCCGTGACGCGAACCGCCGGAAGAGCACGCGGAGGAGCACGAAGGGGATCACGAAGAGCGCGTGGCGCAGACCGATCCCGCTCTTCTCCTCCCCGTAGACCGGGCGGACCGGCACGTCGACGACGCGCAGGCCGAGGGCCGCCGCCTGGCCGAGGAGGTCGTTCGGGTAGCCGTAGCGCGCCCAGAGGGAGCCGAGGGGCAGGACCTCCGCGGCCCGACGCGAGAGCGCGGTGTATCCGCACTGGGAGTCCTGGATCGCGAGGCCGGTCGCCAGGGCCGTCAGGACGGAGAGCACGTGGTTGCCGACGAAGCGGGCGAGGGGCATCCGGCCCGCGGCGCCCGGCCAGGCGAGCCGGTTGCCCTTCGCGTAGTCCGCCCGGCCGTGGGTGATCGGCGCGAGCAGGGCGGGGAGATCCTCCGGGTCCATCTGCCCGTCGCCGGCCATCACGACCGCGACGTCGGCGCCCGCCTCGAACGCGGCCGCGTAGCCCGTCGCGATCGCCGCGCCGACGCCCTGATTCACGGGATGGCGCACGAGGGTGATCCGGGGGTCCGGCACGGCGAGGGCCACCTCGCCCGTCGCGTCGTCGCTCGCGTCGTCGACGACGAAGATGCGGTCGACGAAGGCCGGCACGCCGGCCAGCATGCGGCCGATCAAGAGCGCCTCGCGGTACGCTGGGACGACCACGGCGACCTTCTGCCCGTCGAACATCGACCGAGGGGTAGCAGAGGGGGGCTACCGGGCCAAGGGTCCGGACCTTACGACTCGTGACGTCAATTGAATGTCCGGGCTAGTGATTTCGTCGCACATCGTAGTACGTATCGACGCATGACCCGGCGCCGCGGATGGGGTTCGGGGCGCACGAAACGAACCGGGGAGACCGAAATGAAGAAGCTGATTTCCGTGATCGCAGCCGCCATGTTCCTGACGACGGCCGTGACCGCACCCGCGCTGGCGCGTCGCTGCGAGAGCGTCAACGCGCCGGAGACCGTCGACGTGGGCGGCACGACGCTCCACCTGAACGGCCTCGGCATCCGCGAAGCGACGATGCTCCAGGTGAACGTCTACGTCGCCGCGCTCTACGTCGAGCAGACCTCGCGCGACGCGAACGCGATCCTCGGCTCCGACACGAAGAAGCGCATCGTCCTGCACTTCGTGCGCGAGGTGGAGAAGGCGAAGATCGAGGAGGCCTTCCGCGAGGGCTTCCAGCACAACTCGCCGGGCACGCCGCGGGCGCAGATCGATCGCCTGATCGGCTGGGTCACCGACATGCGCGAGGGCCAGACCATGACCTTCACGTACGTTCCGGGCACCGGCACGGAGTTCCGCGTGAACAACCAGGTGAAGGGCACGATCGAGGGCGCCGACTTCGGCCGCGCGGTCTTCTCGCTCTTCATCGGACGCCGTCCGCCCAACCCGGGTCTCCGCTCGGGCCTGCTCGGTGGTCGCTGCGGCTGAGCCCGGCGGACACGACGGAACGACGAAGGGCTGCCGGGAAACCGGCAGCCCTTTTCCGTGGTGCGCCCGGCGGGGACGCGGTGCTCACTCCACCGTGACGGTCTTCGCGAGGTTGCGCGGCTGGTCGACGTCCGTGCCCTTCGTGTCGGCCACGTAGTACGAGAAGAGCTGCAGCGGCAGGACCGTGAGGAAGGGCGTGAGCTCCTCGTCGACGCTCGGGATCTCCACGACGTCGTCGCTCGCCCCGCGCGCGTCCTCGTCCCCGTAGCTCGCGATGGCGATCACGCGCCCTTCGCGTGCCTTCGCCTCCTGCAGGTTCGAGAAGGAGCGCTCGTAGTGGCTGTCCTTCGGGAGCAGCACGATCACGGGCACGTGGGAGTCGATCAGGGCGATCGGGCCGTGCTTCATCTCGCCGGCGGCGTAGCCCTCGGCGTGCACGTAGGAGATCTCCTTCAGCTTGAGCGCGCCCTCGAGCGCGATCGGGTAGGAGAGGCCTCGCCCGAGGAAGAGCACGTCGCGTGCCTCCATCGTGCGCTTGGCGATGCTCTGGACCAGCTGGCGCGTGCCGCCGAGGCTCTCCTGCATGAGCTGCGGGATGCGCGCGAGCCCGTCGACGAGACGCGTGCCCTCGGAGAGCGAGAGCGTCCCACGCCGCCGACCGAGCCAGATCGCCAGCATCAGCAGGTTCGCGAGCTGGGTCGTGAAGCACTTCGTCGAGGCGACGCCGATCTCGGGGCCAGCATGCGTGTAGAAGGTGGCGTCGGCCATGCGCGGGATCGCGCTGCCGATGACGTTCGCGATCGCGAGGACCTTCGCTCCCTTCGCCTTCGCCTCCTTGGCGGCGACGAGGGTGTCGAGCGTCTCGCCCGACTGGCTGACGGCGACCACGAGGTCGCCCTCGCCGACGACGGCGTCCCGCCCGCGGAATTCGCTCGCGAGCTCGGTCACTGCCGGCACGCGGGCGATCCGCTCGATCAGGTAACGGCCGGCGATCGTCGAGTGATGGCTCGTGCCGCAGGCCAGGAGCACGATGCGCTTCACCGCCTTCGCGTCGGCCTCGGTGAGCCCGATCTCGTGCCCGTGGATGTCGCCCTCGGCGCGATCGAGCCGGCCGCGCAGGGTGTCCTCGATGGCGCGCGGCTGCTCGAAGATCTCCTTGAGCATGAAGTGCTTGTAGCCCGCCTTCTCCGCCATGGCGGGCGACCAGTCGATGCGCTTCGGCGCGCGCTCGACGGAGCGGCCGTCGAGCGTCTCGAGGCGGACGTTCGAGGCCTCGAGGACCGCCATCTCCCCGTCCTCGAGGAAGATCATGTCGCGGGTGTAGGGCAGGAGCGCCGGCACGTCGCTCGCGCAGAACGTCTCGCCCTCGCCCACGCCGACGACGAGCGGGGACGCGTGGCGGGCGACGACGACACGCTGGGGCTCGGTCTGGGAGACGACGGCGATCGCGTAGGCCCCGTGGACCTTGGCGAGCGCGTTCCGCACGGCGCTCGCGAGGTCGCGGCCCGCCCGCACCTCGGCGTGGACGAGGTGCGCCACGATCTCGGTGTCGGTGTCGCTCGCGAAGCGCACGCCCTCGGCTTCGAGCTGCCGGCGCAGCACCGAGTGGTTCTCGATGATGCCGTTGTGCACGACGGCCACGGGGCCGGCGACGTGCGGGTGGGCGTTGATCTCCGAAGGACGACCGTGGGTCGCCCAGCGCGTGTGACCGATGCCCACCCGGCCCTCGAGCGGCTTCTTCACGAGGGCCGTCTCGAGGTTCCGGAGCTTGCCCTCGGCGCGGACGATCTCGATGCGCCCGTCGACGTGGACGGCGAGACCGGCGGAATCGTAGCCGCGGTATTCGAGCCGCCGGAGCCCGTCGATCAGGATGGGCGCCGCGCTCTTGTCACCGACGTAGCCGACGATTCCGCACATGGTCTTGCCTTTCCGGGAGGGGCCTCTCGCGCCCCGAGGCTATCACTCGGTCGCCGGGGATCCAGAGATCGGTGCGGACGGACTCGTCGTCGTCGCGTCGAGTCGCCGAAGGACGGCTCCCTCGGCGTCCACGACGGTCACGGGGCCGTACGCACGGAGCTCGTCCTCGAAGCGCGAGGCCTCGCCCACGACCAGGACCAGGGCCGTATCCGGATGGATGTGGGCCCGAGCCGCCGCGAGCGCCTGGTCCGCCGTGACCTGGCCGATCCGGCTCCGGTACGTGTCCCAGTAGTCGTCGGGCAGGCCGAATTCCCGGAGCTCCGAGATGCGGGTGGCGATCGAGGCGGTCGTCGCGATCCGCAGCGGGAAGGAATCCGAGAGATAGCGCTCGGCGTTCGCGAGCTCCTCGGCCGAGGGCGCCTCGCTCGTGATCCTCCCGAGGTGCTCGAAGAAGGCGCCGATCGCCTGCGTCGTCACCTCGGTCCGGACCGACGCCGACGCCGTGAACGGGGCGACCTGCACGTACTCGTCGACGCTGCTGTAGGCGCCGTACGTGAGGCTGCGACGCTCGCGGAGGTCCATGAAGAGGCGCGACGCGGCCGAGCCTCCGAGGACCTGGTTCGCGACGAGCATCGGGACCCACTGATCGTCGTTCCGGGGCATCGCGAGGTTGCCGATCTGGATCAGCGACTGGACCGAGCCCGGTCGGTCGACGATGAGCACCTCGCGCGTCGTCCGCGTCGGAGGCGACGGGGGGGTCTGCGCGGCGACGGGACGGCCTCGCCAGCCGCCGAGCACCGAGCCGGTCACGCGCGCCGCCTCGGCGGCCGTCACGTCGCCGACCACGACGAGGTAGGCGTTGCTCGGCACGAAGTGCGTCCGGTGCCAGCGCACGAGGTCGTTCCGGGAGATCCGGTCGACCGCGGCCGGCGTCGTGTCGGTACGCGCGTAGGGGTGCGAGCCGTAGAGCGCCGCGTGGTACGCGCGCTCGGCGAGCCAATCGGGCTCCTGCGAGACGAGCTCGAGCCGATCGCGCTCGCGGCGCTTCAGCTTGTCGAGCTCCACCTGCGAGAACGCGGGCTGGGTCGCGATCTCCGAGAGGAGCTGCATGGCCCGCTCGAACTGGGGCCGTACCACGCGGAACGTGACGACGACGTTTTCTGGATCGGCGCTCGTGTCGAACTGCGCACCGAGGAAGTCGATCTCCTCGGCGAGCGCCGCGCTCGAGAGCCGGCGCGTGCCCTCCTTCAGCATCGCCGCGACGAACGAGGAGAGCCCCGGGAGCTCGGCCGGATCGGTCTCGGCCCCGCTCCGCACGACGAGGGAGAGGTAGACGAGCGGGAGCTGGTGCTGCTCGACCACGTCGAGCTCGAGGCCCTGGCCGACCGTGCTCCGGGCGACGGGCGGGAAGGCCACGTCGCGCGGCGTCGCCGACGGGGGCGGCGACTCGCGCGCCGGGACCGGCGCAGGCGTGGCCTCTCCGCCGGCGGAGCCGGTCTCGAGGGGCGGGATCTCCGGGATCGTCGTCTCGTGACCTCCGCAGGCCCCGAGGGTGATCGAGGAGAGGACGAGGCCCGCGAGCGCGCGGGAGCGGAAGAGGCGGTGCGTCATTCGGCGGCTCCTCGGGCGGGCGGCGGCATCACGTCGAGGACGGTGCGGTTCGTGGCGTGGAAGTACTGACCCGCCACGCGCCGGATGTCGTCGCGCGTGACGGCGAGGTAGCGATCGAGCTCGCCGCGGATCCGGTTGGCGTCGCCGAAGTAGAGCTCGTGCTCGCCGAGACGCTGGGAGCGCGAGAGGTTCGACTCGATGCCGAAGACGAAGCTCGCCCGCGCGCGGTTCCGTGCCTTCTCGAGCTCGCGCTCCGTGACTCCGTTCCGCGCGATGTCCTCGAGCTGTCGGTAGAGCACGTCACGCGCCTCCCGGGGCTCGTGACCGGCCGACATCACGGCGAAGAAGCTGAAGATGTCGGGCCCGCGGCGGTCCTGCGTGCCGAGGTAGATCTGGGCGCAGATCTCGCGGGTCTTCACGAGCTCCTGGTAGAGCCTCGAGGAGTCCCCGTCCGCGAGCACGAGCGCGAGCATCTCGATCGCGTAGTGGTCCGGCTCGCCGTTCGGCGGGATGTGGTAGGCGACGTGGAAGGCCGGCAGGCTCGCGTTCGGATCGAGCATGGTCTCGCTCCGCTCGGCCGTCTGCGGCGTCATCGCGACGTCGGTGAACGCGGGCACGTCGCGCCGCGGGATGTCCGCGAAGTAGCGCCGGATCATCGTCATCGCCTCGGCCGGATCGAAGTCTCCCGCCAGGCTGATGACGGCGTTGTTCGGCGCGTAGTACGTGCGGAAGAACTCCTGCACGGCCGAGAGCGGCGCGTTCACGAGATCCTGCATGTCGCCGATCGTCGAGTGCGCGTACGGGAAATAGTCGCCGTAGGCGAGCTCGTCGATGCGCAGGAAGCTCGGCACGTAGGGCTGGTTGTCGATCCGCTGCCTACGCTCCTCCATCACGGTCTGGCGCTGGTTCTCGAAGTTCTCGGCGGTCACCGCGAGCGACTTCATCCGGTCGGCCTCGAGCCAGAGACCGAGCGCGAGCTCGTTCGAGGGGAGCGTCTCGAAGTAGTTCGTCCGGTCCTCGCTCGTCGTCCCGTTGAGCGAGCCGCCGCGGTTGCCGACGAGCTGGAAGTGCTCGCCTTTCCCGACGTTGGCCGAGCCCTGGAACATCATGTGCTCGAAGAGGTGGGCGAAGCCCGACCGACCCCGGACCTCGTTGCGCGAGCCGACGTCGTAGTAGACCGTCAGCGCCACGGTCGGCACCGTGCGATCCGGGCTCATCACCACCCGGAGGCCGTTCGGCAGGGTCTCGCGGAGGATCGGCAGCGAGTCGAGGGGCGATGTCGGGGCCGTCGCGGCGGGGGCCGTCGCGGCGGGGGCTGTCGCGGCGGGGGCTTCGTGGTGATCGGCGCGCGCCGTGCCTCCGATGGAGGCGAGGGCGGCGACGACCCACGGGAGGAGGATCGAGCGCTTCGTCGACATGGGTGGGGCTCCTACCACGGCGGCCGGCCCGAAGGAACACGGAGCACGGTCGCCCAGTCGACAACGCGCGAGCGCGGTCTCGATTCCCGGGGGCCCCGACCTCAGCGGGGGGCGACGAAGGTGTCGTAGCCGAGACGGAGCAGGAGGCCTCCCACCACGACCAGGAAGAGCACGCGGATGAAGGGCGTGCCCTTCGAGAGGGCGAGCCGGGTCCCGAGGACCGAGCCGAGGACGTTGCAGACCGCCATCGGCAGGGCGAGGTCCCAACGGATCGTCCCGGCCCAGGCGAAGACGCCGACCGCCGCGACGTTGGTCGCGAGGTTCACCACCTTCGCGCTCGCCGCGGCGACGAGGAAGTCGAGGCCGAGCACGCTCGCGAAGAGGAAGACGAGGAAGCTGCCGGTGCCGGGACCGAAGAAGCCGTCGTAGAAGCCGATGCCGCCGCCGATCGCGATCCCGAGCGCCACGCGCGCGGCGGGGCTCCCGCGCGCGCCCGAGGACCGCCCGAGGTCCTTCTTCGCCAGGGTGTAGACGAAGACGCCGAAGAGCAGGCCGAGCACGAGCGGACGGAAGATCGCCGGATCCGCGAAGCGGACGCATTGGGCGCCGCCGAAGGAGCCGAGGAACGCCGCGACGGTCGAAGGACCGAGGATGTCCCAGGGAATCTCGATGCTGCGGGTGTAGCGGGCGACCGCGAAGGAGGTCCCCGCCATGGAGGCCACCTTGTTCGTGCCGAAGACCGTCGCCGGGGCGGCGGTCGGGAGGACGAAGAGGAGGGCGGGGATCTGGACGAGACCCCCCCCGCCCACCACGGAGTCGACGAAGCCGGCCAGGAAGGCGAAGACGGCGAGGACCAGGACCTCCATGCCCTCTGCCCTGGGCCATCGGGGCGGAGCGCGCAACACGCCGTTTCGGGGCCCGGGGCTGTTGACCCGCGCTACCCGGGGGCCGCATGATCGCCGGCCCCCATGACGGCTGCCGTCCTCTCCACGGGTACCGAGCTCACGCGAGGCGAGCTCGTCAACACCAACGCCTCGTTCCTCTCCGAACAGCTGACCCAGCTCGGCTTCGAGGTCGTCGAGGGCCTGACCGTCGACGACGACGAAGCGAGGATCGCCGCGGCCATCGACCGCTTCGCCTCCCGCGTGAAGGTCGTCGTCTGCACGGGCGGCCTCGGGCCGACCACCGACGACCTCACGGCCGCCGCGGCCGCCAAGGCCCTCGGCGTGGGCCTCGTGAGGGACGCGGCCTCGCTCGAGCGCATCCGGCGGCGCTTCGAGGCCCTCGGCCGCACGATGAACATGGCCAACGAGAAGCAGGCCGATTTCCCCGAGGGCGCCTCGGTGATCCCGAACCCGGTGGGGAGCGCCCCGGGCTTCACCTTCGAGCTCCGCGGCACCCGTTTCTTCTTCCTGCCGGGCGTCCCCTTCGAGATGAAGGCGATGTTCGACGAGAGCGTCGTGCCCGCGATCGCCGGCCTCGCCCCCCGCGACAGCCATCAGATCCACCTGCGGACGGTCGGTCTGCCCGAGTCCGAGATCCAGATGCGGCTCGCGGACATCGAGGGCGCCCATCCCGGCATCACGATCGGGTATCGCGCGACCTTCCCCGAGGTCGAGGTGAAGGTCCACGCCCGTGCGACCTCCGAGAGCGAGGCCGAGGACCTGGCGCGCCGGGTCGCCGACGTCGTGAAATCCCGACTCGGCGAGGCGGTCTACGGGGACCATCGGGAGGACAGCTTCCCCGCGGCCGTCGGCCGGGCCCTCCGCAACCGCGGTCTCACGATCGCGCTCGCCGAATCGTGCACCGGCGGTCTCGTCGGCGCGATGCTGACGAGCGTCCCCGGCAGCTCGGACTACGTCCTCTTCGACGCCGTGACCTACGCGAATTCGTCGAAGAGCCAGGTGCTCGGGGTATCCCAGGACACCCTCCGGGCCCACGGCTCCGTCAGCGCCGAGGTCGCGGCCGAGATGGCCCGCGGGGCGATCCGGATGTCGGACGCCGACCTCTCCGTGGCCATCACCGGGATCGCCGGACCCGAAGGCGGATCGGACCAGAAGCCGGTCGGGACCGTCTTCTTCGCCCTCCATCGCCGGGGAGGGGAGACGGAGACGCGGCACCAGCTCTTCCCCGGAGATCGCGAGCGAATCCGGAAGCTTGCGGCCTACTACGCCCTCCGGATGCTCCGGCGCGCCGCCCTCGGCCACGAGCTCGGCTGAAGGCCCCCTCGTCGTCTTCGTCCGATCCCCTCTTGCTCCTTCGGGGGCCATGGACTAAACGTCCGTTCAGGAGGTCTGGATGACGATCGATCCGAACAAGGAGAAGGCGCTCGCGCTCGCGTTGGGCACCATCGAGAAGGCGTACGGCAAGGGTTCCATCATGCGCCTGGGCGATGGGAAGCTCGGCGGAGCCGTGTCCGTGCTCCCGACGGGCTCGATCTCCCTCGACCTCGCGCTCGGCATCGGCGGCTATCCCGGCGGACGGATCGTCGAGATCTACGGCCCGGAGTCGAGCGGCAAGACGACCCTCACGCTCCACGCCATCGCCGAATGCCAGCGCCGTGGCGGCGTGGCGGCCTTCATCGACGCCGAGCACGCGCTCGACCCGAGCTACGCGCGCAAGCTGGGCGTCAACGTCGACGAGCTCCTCGTCAGCCAGCCGGACCACGGCGAGCAGGCCCTCGAGATCGCCGACACCCTCGTCCGGAGCGGCGCCGTCGACGTCGTCGTCGTCGACTCGGTCGCGGCGCTCGTGCCCAAGGCCGAGATCGAGGGCGAGATGGGCGACAGCCACGTCGGCCTCCAGGCGCGCCTCATGAGCCAGGCGCTCCGCAAGCTCACGGGCAACATCCAGAAGTCGAATTGCACCGTCTTCTTCATCAACCAGATCCGCATGAAGATCGGTGTGATGTTCGGCAGCCCCGAGACGACGACGGGCGGCAACGCGCTCAAGTTCTACGCCTCCCAGCGCCTCGACATCCGCCGCATCGGCAGCATCAAGGTCGGCGAGGAAGCGATCGGCAACCGCGTGAAGGTGAAGGTCGTGAAGAACAAGCTCGCGCCCCCGTTCCGCGAGTGCGAGTTCGACATCCTCTTCGGCAAGGGCATCAGCCGCAGCGGCGACGTCCTCGACCTCGCCGCCAACCTGAACGTCGTCGAGAAGTCCGGCGCCTGGTACTCGTACAAGGGCGAGCGGATGGGCCAGGGGCGTGACAACGCCCGTCAGTACCTCGAGGAGAACCCCAAGATCCTCGCGGAGGTCGAAGGCCTGATCCTCGAGAAGAACGGCGTCGCGCGCGGAGACGCGGCGGCGGCCGCGCCCGCCGAGGCCTCCGAGGACGAAGCCAAGGCGAAGCCGAAGGCGAACGGCACGAAGGCCGCTCGCAACTGAGCCGGCCCCGGATGCTGGCATCCCGGCGGCACGGGCTCGTCGCCGCGACCCTCCTCGCATGGGTCGCGGCGTCGGTCGTTTCAGGATGTGGAGCGCGGCACCGCTCCGAGGCTCCTGCGCACGCGCGCGATTTCGTCGAGGCGCTCCCTCCCGGCGCGACCTTCGTCGTCCTCGGCCACGCCGATCGCCTCCGCAGCGAGCCCGCCACGGCTCGGGTCGTCGATGCGGTGTTCGACGACGCGCTCCGTGCGGCCGTGGGCCGGCGCCTCGGGATCGAGCCCGGGGTCGTCGAGCGCTTCGCCTTCGTCGCCTACGAGCCGGGCTACCTCGTGATCGTCGAGGGCCGCACCCTCGACGCCCGCTCGGCCGTGCGCTCGCTCGGCGCCGGGATGAACACCGTCGAGCTCGAGACCGACGTGCCCTACGTCCGCCGCGTGGGCTTCCGTGGGGCCGAGCGCATGGAGGCCGTCGCGCTCGCGGATCGGGTCGTCGCGCTCGGGGGCGAGAACGGCGGGCCGATGGTCGAGCTCTTGGCCCGGTGGTCCGGCCGACGGGCGGGGCCGTCCCTGCTCGGCACGGACGACGGCCGAGCGCTGCTCGCGACCCACGGGGAGGCGCCGCTCGCGGTGCTCGCCCCGACGCCTCTCGATCTGCCCGTCGAGCAGGGGGGCCTCGCCCTGCTCCTCGCTCGGCATCGAGCCCTCGGAGGCTCGCTCCGCGCCGATGGCGCCGATCGCCTGCGCCTCGTCGTCACCGTCCTGGGGGAGCTCCCCCCCGGAGCCGACGCGAACCTCGGCACCTTCGTCCGCGACCTGGCCCTCAGCGATCTCGGGGACCTCTTCGGAATGCGAGCGGCACTCCCGACGTTGACCACCCATGCCGATGCTGGATCCGGTCGGGTCGAGCTATCCCTGTCCGCGGACGCGCTCGCCCAGGGCCTCCGTGACGTCCTCGTGGCGGATCTCCGGACGATCGGGGCCTCCGAGCCCCCGTCGCGGTGAAGAATTCCGCAACTATCGGAAAAGTCACGAAAAACTCGGGCTCTGGCGGGTTGCTACGGGAGGCCGTCGGCAGTAGAATGCATGCATCGAGGAGGGGCGCGGCGGGTCACGCTCGCGGTCTTCCTCTCCGACCTCTGCACCGCGACACGGGGGCCGGCGGAACGGGCACGCGAGGGGCGTGCCGGAATCGCACGGGACGATGAGGGAGTGGGCATGAAGTACAACGTCGGGGACAAGACCGTGCATCCCGCGCACGGAGTCGGCGAAGTCGTCGCCATCGAAGAGCGCCGCATCGCCGGTCACGCCAAGCACTTCTACATCATCAAGATCGTGGAGTCCGGGATGACCGTGATGGTGCCGACCGACGGGACGGTGCGAGCCGGCCTTCGGAACATCATCTCGAAGCGCGACGCCGAAGCGGTGGTCGCGACGCTCAAGGAGCGCGAGTACGCGGTCACCAGCCAGCCGTGGAACCGCCGGTATCGCGAGTACACGGAGATGCTGAAGAGCGGCTCCCTCATCGAGGTGGCCAAGGTCCTCCGCGACCTCTCGCGCCTCCGGTCGGAGAAGGAGCTCTCGTTCGGCGAGCGCCGTCTGCTCGAGCAGGCCCGCCAGCTCGTGGTCCGGGAAGTCGCCCTGGCGCGCCGCGTGAAGGAAGACCGCATCGGCGCCGAGCTCGATCAGATCTTCGCCTAGACGGGGGGCGCCGCCGGACCACGGTCCGGCCGCCGACGAGGGCCGGTCACCGCGCGTCGCGGGGCCGGCCTTCCGCGTTTCCGCGCGGGATTCGCGAGCCCCGGCGCAACCGGAGGGGGCGGGGACCGAGGAACCGGCATGGAGGTACCCATGCCAGGATCGAAACCCCCGAGCGCGCGCGTTCGCGATCGGCTGCGCGCCGCGGAGCGCGAGCTCGAACGTCAGGATGCGAGGGCTCGCCATTCCCTCGCGGAGGTCGGCTCGTCGGACTCGGAGGCCGCGCCGCTCGCCGCCCGTCTCCTCGTCGCCCTCGCCCCGCGCCTCGGCTCCCCGTCCGAGCGCTCGCGGTTCTCCACCGCGGCCGCCCCCGGGCATTGGAGGCGCGCATGAGCCTGCCGGTCCAAGTCGCCGGCACGGGCGGCGCACGCATCCCGATGGGAGCCGTCGAGACCGCCCCGACCGGGCACGGGGCCGAGGTCGCCGAAGCCGCGTCGGCCCTCTCCACGGCGCTCGGCCAGGCGTCGCCCGACGGCGGCCTCGACGCGCAGAGGCTGATCGACGAGACCGGAAGGCAGGTCCGATCGACGGACGAGCGCATCCGGGACGTGCAGACGTCCATGCAGCGCGACCTCGACTCGATGGACGCGCTCTCGCGACAGCAGAGCGCGCTCCAGTCGATCCGCGAGGCCGTCCAACAGAAGACGACCGAAGCCGGCAAGCAGCTCGAGCTCGCGACCCTCGAGGTCCACGTCGGAACCGAGGTCCGCTCGGCGGCGGAGCTCGCGAGCCAGCTCGGCCTCGGGCTCGGCACGACCGTCTCGCAGGACAGTCTCGCGAGCCGCATCGACGCCCTCGACACGCAGCGCAAGAGCCTCGAGGGGCGTCAGGAGATGCGACAGCTCGCTCTGCAGGACCTCCTCCATCGTCGGGGGCAGCTGCTCGAGCTCGCGAGCAACCTGCTCCGCAGCCTGAACGAGGTGCAGAAGTCCCTCGTCGCCAACGTGGGGCGGTGACATGACGCTCGACTCCATCCACGCCTGGATCCGGCTCCTCGCGGAGCCCGAGACCACCACGCGCGCCCTCGAGGACCTCCTCGCCCGACCGGGCGGACCCGACCCCGACGTCCGTCGCTCGATCGAGGCCTGGCTCCGCATCGTCCGACCGGTGGCGCCGGAGGGCCGGGTCGCCGATGCCTTGCCGCGGCCCACCCCCTCCGTGCTTGCTGGGAGGAGGGGCGCGCGCCACCTCGACGACGAGCCCTGGGACGACGACGTGCTCGACGACGAGCCCTGGGAGGACGACGAGCTCTTCGACCTCGAGACCCCGTTCGATCCCGAGGAAGCGCACGAGCCCGACGCTCGACGCGCGAAGGGGGCCGCATGAGGATCGAGGTCTCCACCCACCGTTCCCCGGCGTCCCATGCCCAGGAGGTCGAGGCGCACGCCGCGCTCTCCGCCCCGGGCGAAGAGGCGCCCGAGAGCGTCCGCCATGGAGCCGCGCGTCCGAGCCCCGCGGTCCGCGATGCCCTCGCGCGCCTCGGCTCGCTCCCCGTCGTCGATCCGCTCGCGCTCCTCGCCCGCTTCGGGACGGACTCCGGCCTCGCCGCGGACGGCGCGACCGCCGCGGACGGTGCCGAGCCCCTCGTCGCGCCTCGCGAACCGGCGAGCGCCGATCGCGCGCTCGAGGCTCTCTCCGGTCTGCTGCTCCAGGCGTCGTCTTCGGAGCTACTCCTCGCGGCCCTCGAGCAGGCTCTCGCAAGCCGCAGCCGCCAGGGCCTCGAGGGGCGCATCGAGGACGCGCAGCTCGACGCGACCCAGGCGGCAGCCCAGCGCGCCGAGGCGAGGGCACGGGCCGCTCGGGCCGCGCGACGCGCGCGTAGGGCCGCCGGCCACGCGCCGAAATGGGTGCGAAAGCTCCTCAAGGCGGTCCTCGCCGTCGCCGGTGTCGCGGCCGCCGCATGCACGGGTGGTGCGGCCGCCGGGATCGCGATCGCGGGGATCGTGCTCGCGCTCGGTGCGCCGGCCTTCGAGAAGGCCGCCGAGAAGCTCGGCCTCGAGCCTTCCAAGGCGCGGTGGGTGGGCTTCGCCTGCCAGCTCGCGGGCGCCGCCCTCTCGTCGGGGGCGGGCATCGCCTCGGCCCCCGGTGCGGTCGCGGCGGCGCGAGGCGCCGCGGATGCGACCCGTACGGTGGCCGAGGTCGCCCGCACGGCGCGGTCGGTGGTCGAGGGGGTGACGGGCCTCCTCGACGGAGCGCGCGGAGCCGCGGGGGCCGTCTTCGAACGTCGAGCCGCTTCCGGGCAGGTGGCTGCGGAGCGGGAGGGAGTGCGTCTCGACGCCGCGCACGACGCGATCGACGAGCTCGCCGACGCCCTCCGGGCCGCGATGGGACACGCCGAGCGGGTCGCGCGCTACGCGGCCGACGTGGTGGACGTACGCAACGGAACCCGCGAGGCGATGCTCGGCGCGCTCGCCGGGGGGAGGTCTTGAGTCATGCGGATTCCAGGTGGGAACCAGGGAGGGGCCTATTTCGACCCGACGGTCGCCGTGGCCGGGAGCAGCGCGGAGACCTGTCTCCTCGAGGCCCAGGCGGCGCTCGAGCAGAGCTCGGACGAAGCGAGGGGCGTGGCCTCGCGCGCGCGGCAGGTGGAGCGACACGCGGCGGAGGGGAGGATCGCCGCGATGGAACGCGCGGCGCGCGAGACCTTCCGCGGCTCGATGGTCGCCTCGGTCACGGGCATCGCGGGGGCGGCGGGGCAGCTCGTCTCCCTCGGCGCTGCGGCGTCCGCCTCCGAGGGCGCTACGGACGACGCACGCGGCGAGCCCGGCGGGGAACGCTCCGCGCTCGCGTTCCTCGGGCGTGGCCTCGCCAGTACCAGCTCGGTCGGTGGGCTCGCGAAGTCGATCTTCGATCACCGGGCCTCCGAGGCGGACGTCTCGAAGGCTCGCGCGGCCCTCGAGGAGAGCACGGCCGGAGACGCGCGGAAGGATGCGGCGAGCGAGGCCGATCGCGAGGCGGAGCGGGCGGCTCGTCAGCGGCAGCTCGTCCTGCAGATGCAGGAGGAGCGCTCGAACACGTTCCGGGCCCTGATCCGCGTGTAGGGAGGCAGCCCTCCGTCGAGGGTTGCCGACCGCCCCGCCTTCGCGTACGTCCGCTCCGATGTCGCTCGACGAACTCAAGTGGGATGCCGCCGGTCTCGTGACGGTGGTGGTGCAAGACCGACTCACGGGAGACGTACGGATGGTCGCGCACGCCGACCGCGAGGCCGTCGAGAAGACGCTCGCGAGCGGCGATGCCTACTTCTACAGCCGCTCGCGAAAGGCCCTCTGGCGCAAGGGCGAGACGAGCGGGAACACGATCCGCGTCGACGAGGTCTGGGCCGACTGCGACGGGGACGCGCTCCTCTACCTCGTCGATCCGCGCGGCCCGAGCTGCCACACCGGCGCGCGCACCTGCTTCTACCGCCGCCTCGATGCCGACGCGGAGGGCCTCCTCGGTCAGCCGACCCTCGTCCGCCTCGAGGAGACGCTGGCCGCTCGGGCTTCGTCCTCCGCGGAGAAGAGCTACACGCGGTCGCTGCTCGAGAAGGGCGCACCGAAGATCGGCGAGAAGCTGCGCGAGGAGGCCGACGAGCTCTCGCGCGCGATCGCCGAGGAGACGGACGAGCGGGTGGCTTCCGAAGGCGCCGACGTCCTCTACCACGCGATGGTCGGGCTCCTGCTCCGCAAGCTCTCGCTGCGCGACGTGGCGGCCGTGCTCGCGAAGCGCTTCGGCACCTCGGGCCACGTCGAGAAGGCTTCGCGCGCGCCGAAGTGAGCCCGGTGCGGTCGTCCGGGCGGCCGTGCCACCCGGCGTTCGCGCTCCATGGGATCGCTCCGACGGAGTCGGCCTCCGCGGCGCGACTCAGTCGCCGGAGAGCACGCGGGTCGTCGGCACGCCGATCGCGCTCGCGAGACGAGCGAGCGTCTCGAGCGACGGAGTGTGACGACCGGCCTCGACGCGCGCGATGTTCGGGCGGTGGATGCCCGTCCGGCGTGCGAGCTCGGCCTGGGTGAGGCCCGCCTCGAGCCGCAGCTCGCGCAGCCGCTGCCCGAGCCGCGTCCCGTCGATCGGCATCTGGTTCACGCTGTGGATGGCCGGGATCTCGCTCGGCACGACGTCGCCCGACGAGAGCACGACGGTCGATCCGCCACGGAGCGTGAGCGTCGCCGAGGTCGCGTCGCCGCTGAGCTCGATGCCGACGACGTCGCCGAGATCGTCGGCGTCGCCGAGCGGCCGGCGAACGAGCACCGAACGGCCGTCCCCGAGGATCGCGAGGATCTCGCCGTCGCGCGGCGAGACGGAGACGAACTCGAACCTGCGGCTCCGCGCCTGGTCGACGCGACGCGCGAGCGCGGCGGCGATCCGGCGCACGTCGTCCTCGGCGCGGGCGACGAGACCCGAGCACATCTCGTGGATCACGTCGTCGACCTGGACGAGCGGCCCGGCGGGCGCGACGTGGACGACCGCGAGCAGCCCGGCCGCCCGGACGAATCCGACGGCCGAGAGGAGCTCGTCCTCGTCGTACGCCTGCGTCGCGGCGTGGAGGACGACCGCCACGCTCCGGCTGGCGGCATCCGCCAGCTCCTCGGGTCCACGGACGATCGCTTCGAGACCGTGGACGCCGAGGTGGGGCTGCCACGCATTCGCGAAGCCGGGCTGGTCGGTGATCAGCGTGACGGTGCGAGGCATGGATTCACTCGGCGGTCGATAGGTGTACACCAGACAGGCGAGCGGCCACAACCCGCCACGGAACCCGTCTTCGATGTGCGGGAGAGACTTACGCCGTACTGCGCTCGATCTCGGGGAAGGCGCGAGTTCTTACCCGATCCGGGACGCGACGCCAACCACGACGCGCGGCGCGATCCGTCGGCGTGTTTCACGCGGATTTCCGAGGCGGGGCCTCGCCCATCAAGCGGCGGCCGAGCCCGTCCAGCATCGCGGGGGGATGGGTGCGGAGGTGGGCCGCCCACATCATGAGGAGCGTCAGCACGACGAAGCCGATCGCCCACCCGCCGTAGCCGAGCATGCGCACGAACGGCTTGCCGGACATTCCGTACGCGAGCTCGAGGTGGACCCAGTAGATCAGCATCGAGGTCTTGCCGAGCTCCTGGAACGGATGGCGATCGAGGAGCTCGGAGACCACCGAGACGAGACCGGTGAAGACGAGCCCGAAGCCGATCTTGTGCAGCATGAAGAGCGGCTTCTGCAGCGCCGACCACTTCGCGACGAGGCTCGACGTCACGTGCAGGTTGTAGAGCGCGGCCACCGCACCGCCGACGACCAGCACCGCGAGCATGGTCTCCATGGCGCGTCCGGCGACGGCGCCGCGGAACCAGATCCCGCCGACCGCCGAGCCCACGAGCGCATAGCCGAGCCAGGGGAAGAGCGGGAAGCGGGAGATGTCCTGACCGAGCGGCGTGCCCCATTTCGACAGGAGCGCCGCGACGGGAATCGGCAGCGCTCCCGGCATCGTCCTCTCCATCGTCTCGGTCCCCAGGGCGACCACGAAACCGAGGGCGAGCCCGAGCACCGGACGGCGCGAGAGGCCGACGAGGGCGTCGAGACCGGCGACGATCGCGAGCGAGGCGCCGATCGTCGTGAGGACGTCGACCCGGAGGAGACGGTGCACCTCGCCGGGGTCGAGGCCGGAGAGGAGCACGAGGCCGCCGGCGTACGAGACCGCGCCGAGGCCCACGTAGGGCAGGGCGCGTCGCTCGCTGCGCGGCACGAGCTCGAGGCCACGCAGCACGAAGCCGATGCCCAAGACGATCGGTACGTAGGCCGGCGCGAGCCGGAAGTGTCGGATGGCGGCGCCATCGACGAGCCACATGAAGACCCGCAGCGCGTAGCCGGTGACCATGACGTGCAGACCGCGCGCGATCTGATCGCGCGTCGTCCGTGCGGCCGGAAGCCCCTTCGCATGGTCGGCGCAGGCCTTCATCGTCGCCGAGGCGCCCGCCAGGGCGACGAACATGGGGGCGGCGGTCCCGCCGAAGACGCGGAGCGTGTCGAAGCCCGGCCCGCTCTTCAGCGCCGGGCGGATCCAGCCGTCGACCGTGTGCCAGAGGATCATGAGGACGACGGCGATTCCTCGTGCGTCGTCGACGAAGGCCAGGCGGGGCGCTTCACGCCGGATGGGGCGGGATTCGGACACGGCTCGGAAGGCGCTCCGCCGGGCTTCGCGCCCGGCCTTTGGATTGACACTCGGGGGGGCGGCTGCTACCTCGCAGCCTCCGTTCGGGCCGGGTCTCCGGCCAACCGGGGAAGTCGCCGCAACGTGGCAAGGAGGCGGTGGATGTTCAAGTCGACCTGCATCTTCTCGGGTAGCGCCAACCGTCCCCTCGCCGAGGCCATCGCGGCCTACCTCGAGATGCCGCTCGGCCGGAGCAAGACCTCGCGCTTCTCGGACGGCGAGGTGTTCGCCGAGATCCAGGAGAACGTCCGCGGCGTCGACGTCTACGTGATCCAGCCGACGAGCGCCCCGGTGAACGATCACCTCATGGAGCTCCTCGTCATGGTCGACGCGCTCAAGCGCGCCTCGGCCGGCTCCATCACGGCGGTCCTTCCCTACTACGGCTACGCGCGCCAGGACCGCAAGGTCGCGCCGCGCACGCCGATCACCGCGCGCCTCGTGGCGGACCTCCTCAGCGCGTCCGGCGTGAACCGCGTCGTCGCCGTCGACCTCCACGCGGGGCAGATCCAGGGCTTCTTCAACGTGCCCTTCGATCACCTCTACGCGATGCCGGTCTTCCTCGAGCACCTCGCGCCCCGCTTCGCCGAGCCGCCCGTCTTCGTCTCGCCGGACGCCGGCGGCGTCGAGCGCACGCGCGCCTACGCGAAGCGCATCAGCGCGGACCTCGCCATCGTCGACAAGCGCCGCGAGAAGGCGAACGTCTCCGAGGTCATGCACGTGATCGGCGACGTCGCCGGCCGCGAGTGCGTGATCCTCGACGACATGATCGACACGGCCGGCACGCTGACGAACGCCGCCCGCGCCCTCGCGGAGCGCGGCGCGAAGCGTGTGCTCGCGGCCGCGACCCATCCGGTCCTCAGCGGCCCGGCGGTCGAGCGGATCATCAACTCGCCGCTCGAGGAGGTGCTCGTGACCGACACCATCCCGCTGAGCGCCGCGGCGCAGGCCTCCGGCAAGTTCCGGGTGCTCTCGGTCGCTCGCCTCCTCGGCGAGACGATCAAGCGCATCCACCACAGCGACTCGGTGAGCTCGCTGTTCGTCTGATTCAGTAAGGAGCGAGGAACATGGCAACGACGACGGTGCAGGCTGAGGTCCGCAAGGAGCGCGGAAAGGGGCCCGCCCGCCGGCTGCGTAACGAGGGCAAGATCCCGGCCGTTCTGTACGGTCAGGGCATCGAGCCGACGCCGCTGACGGTCTCCCCCAAGGACATCAAGAAGGCCCTCACGGGCGAGAAGGGGCGGAACGTCCTCCTCGACGTCCAGTTCGGTGGACGCTCGGAGCACGCCATGGTCCGCGAGGTCGCGGTCGATCCCGTGAGCCGCGAGCCGATCCACGTCGACTTCTACCGCGTGTCGCTCGACCAGCAGGTCGAGGCCGTGGTGCCGTTCGCGACGAAGGGTCGCGCGGTCGGCGTCCAGAAGGGCGGCAAGCTCGGCGTCACCTACCGCACCCTCCCGGTGCGCTGCACGCCGGAGCGCATCCCGACCAAGATCGAGGTCGACGTCTCGGCGCTCGACCTCGGCGGCCACATCGCCGTCCAGGACCTCCAGCTCCCCGAGGGCGTGGTCGTCACGCTGCGTCCGCAGCAGACGCTCGCCCACGTGTTCGAGGAGCGGGCTCCGAAGCCGGAAGAGGGCGCGGCCCCGGCGGCTGCCGCGGCTCCGGCCAAGAAGTGAGCCTCTGACGAGGCGTCGTGACGAGGCCGAGCGTGCGAATCCGCCCGCTCGGCCTCTCGCATTTCCGGAGGGTCCATGTTCCTCGTCGCTGGCCTCGGCAACCCCGGGCCCAAGTACGCGCAGAACCGGCACAACCTCGGCTTCCTCGTGGTGGAGCGCTTCGCCGATCGCTTCGGCGCGGCTCCCTTCAAGGACAAGTTCAAGGGCCGCTTCACCAAGGCCGCCGTCGGCCCGCACGACGTCGTGCTCCTCGAGCCGCTCACCTACATGAACCTGAGCGGCGAGTCCGTGCAGCCCGCGATGGCGTTCTTCCGGGTCGAGCCGGGGCGCGTGATCTGCGTCCACGACGAGCTCGACCTCCCGTACGGGACGGTGCGCATCAAGGTCGGCGGAGGCGCCGCCGGGCACAACGGCCTGAAGTCGCTGATCCAGCACTGCGGGCAGGACTTCGTACGCATCCGCATGGGCATCGGGCGTCCGCCGAAGGGGAGCACCGAGAGCTACGTCCTCGGCGACTTCCCGGCGGCCGAGCGTGCCGAGCTCCCCGACTTCCTCGACCGGGCCTGCGACGCGCTCGAGGCGATCGTGCGTGACGGGGTCGGGCCGGCCATGAACAAGCACAACCAGAAGGCGTGAGCCGCGGCCGGATCCGGGCGCCCGTCCGGAACCTCCCGAATTCACGCCGGATCCCGCGGCGCTTCCCTGGTTTCGGCCTTCCTGGGCGTGGAACGCGTGCTCCCGCCCTTGTCCGCGCGCCGATTTCTGGTATACCGCCGCTCCCTTTCCTCGCTCCGGCACGTTGCCGGGGCCTCACGTCCAGGAGGAAGACTTTGGCCATTGCAAGCGCCGCGGCGACCAAGAAGTGGGCCCGCGAATACGAGACCATCTACATCCTGAAGCCGAACGTCGATCCGGAAGAGGCGGCGAAGATCGCCGGCCGCATTCCCGAGGTCGTCGAGCGTCTCGGCGGCAAGGTCACGAAGGTCGACAACTGGGGCAAGCGCAAGCTCGCCTATCCGATCGCGAAGCTGACCCGCGGCATCTTCATCCTCGTGAAGTACGTGGGCTACAACGACCTCGTCGCCGAGGTCGAGCGCAACCTGCGTCTCTTCGACTCGGTCATCCGCTACCAGACGATCGTCAACGAGGGCAGCCTCGACCTGGCGAACGTCGTGGTCGATCCGGAGGAAGTGAAGTTCCTCCCGATCGAGGCGAGCACCGAGGAAGAGCCGGAGCTCGACGCCGCGCAGCGGCTCGGCCTCGTCCCGGTCGAGGGCGAGGAGCGTCGCCGTGGCCCGTCGTCCCCCGAGGACGAGGGCTTCGACGACCTCGAGGCCGAGGAGCCTGCGGACGCGGGTGAAGACACGGGCAGCGACGACTGAGAGGTGCACAGATGAACGATTTCGATGACAGGGATGGCGCCTCCTTCGACGAGGGCCGTGGTCGCGACGGGGATCCCCTCGGTCTCCGCCGCCGTCGTGGTGGCAAGAAGCGCGCGCCGGGTTTCACCGCGGAGCCGGACTTCGTGTTCGACTACAAGGACCCGCAGCAGCTCAAGTACTTCATCACCGAGCGCGGCAAGATCGTGCCGCGTCGCATCAGTGGTCTCTCGGCGAAGCAGCAGCGTGAGCTCACCCAGGCGGTGAAGCGCGCGCGCACCATCGCTCTGCTTCCCTACACCGCGGTGAAGTGAGGAGAACATGGCGAGCCACGTTCAGGTCGTCCTGAAGCAGGACGTCGAGAATCTCGGTCGGTCGGGCGAGCTCGTCCGCGTCCGTCCGGGCTACGCCCGCAACTACCTGCTCCCCCGCGGCTTCGCGCAGCTCGCGACGCGTGGGAACATCAAGCAGATCGAGCACGAGAAGCAGGCTGCCCTGCGTCGCGCTGCGAAGGTCCGCTCCGAGCAGGAAGAGATCGCGGAGAAGCTCAAGAAGGTCGTCGTGATGATCGCCAAGGAGGTCGGCGAAGAGGGCCGTCTCTTCGGTTCGGTCACCGCGGGCGACATCGCCGATGGCCTCAAGGTCAAGGGCTACGACATCGACAAGAAGAAGCTCGTCCTCCCGGACGAGGCGATCAAGACCGTCGGCACCTACGAGATCGGCGTCCGGCTGCTCGGCGGCGTCACGGCGAAGATCAAGGTCGAGGTCAAGACCGCGGCTTGAGCCGGATCCCGCTCGCGCGGGGTGAATCGAACGGGGACCGGGTGTATGCTCGGTCCCCGTTTCGTTTGGCAGGACGTCGATGGCGCAGGGCTTCGAGAGGAAGAAGGAGAAGAAGGCGCCTGCCCCGGTGGTCGACGGCCTGCGCGTGCCTCCGAACGCACTCGACGCCGAGCGCGCGGTGCTCGGCGGCGCCCTGCTCGAGAACGACGCGATCAACACCGTGCTCGAGATCCTCTCGCCCGAGGACTTCTACAGCGAGGCGAACGGTCGGATCTACGAGGCGATGCTCTCGCTCTTCCGCCGGAGCCAGCCCGTCGATCACGTCACGCTCCGCGAGGAGCTCGTGCACACGGGCAAGCTCGCGATCGTCGGCGGCGACGAGTACCTCCTCTCGCTGACGAACACGATCCCGACCGTCGCGAACATCGAGGCACACGCCAAGATCGTCCGCGAGAAGTCGGTCGTGCGGCGCCTCATCACCGCTTGCCACGAGATCGCGGCGAGCGGCTACGGCGAGTACGGCGAGGTCGAGCAGTTCCTCGATCATGCCGAGTCCACGGTCTTCAACGTCGCCAAGGAGCGAGCGAAGAATCCGTACGAGCACGTCCGCGACGTCGTCATGCGGGCGTTCGAGCAGATCCAGAAGACGGCCGAGCGGGGCGGCACGATCACGGGCCTGCCGACGGGCTTCCTGAAAGTCGACGAGATGACGGCCGGCATGCACCCCGGCGACCTGATCATCATCGCGGGCCGTCCCGGCATGGGAAAGACCTCGTTCGCGATGAACGTCGCGGTCAACGCGTGCATGACGAAGACCGACGGCAAGTACAGCCCCGTCGCCGTCTTCTCGCTCGAGATGCCGAAGGAGCAGCTCGTCCAGCGCATGCTCTCGTCCGAGGGCCGCGTCGACAGCTCCCGCCTCCGCAAGGGGCAGCTCGTCCGCGACGACTGGCCGAAGCTCGCGCAGGCCGCGGGCGCGCTCGCCGAGATGCCGATCTTCATCGACGACACGCCGGCGATCTCGCTGATCGAGCTCCGCTCGAAGGCCCGCCGCATCCGGGCCGAGCACGGCCTCTCGCTGATCGTCATCGACTACCTCCAGCTCATGCGCTCGGGCTCGCGCAACGACTCGCGCGAGCAGGAGATCAGCGAGATCTCGCGGAACCTGAAGGCGCTCGCGAAGGAGCTCTCGCTCCCGATCATCGCGCTCTCCCAGCTGAACCGCTCGGTCGAGACGCGGGCCGGCAAGGACAAGCGTCCGCAGCTCTCGGACCTGCGCGAGTCGGGCGCCATCGAGCAGGACGCCGACACGATCTGGTTCGTCTACCGCGACGAGGTCTACAACCGCGAGACCCCGGAGAAGGGCGTCGCCGAGATCATCATCGGCAAGCAGCGTGCGGGTCCGACCGGGACCGCCCGCGTGAAGTTCTTCCACGAGTTCACGCGCTTCGACAACCTCGCCGAGGGCGAGATGTACGGCGAGTACGGCGGCAGCGAATTCGCCGACGGCTGAGCTACGTGCGCCCGCCCTCCTGCCCGGCGCCGACCTCCCGGGGGGGGGCGGGGGCTGACAATTGTCAGCGCTCGCCGTCCCCGTTCGGGGAGATCGGCCGAACGACCGTTTTTGCGCACCAAACTGAACTCGAATTCGGTTACAAACGCGACAGCCCTTCTTACGGGCGCAAGCGACGGGGAATCGAATGCGACAGGTGGTCCGAACGAGACTGGCTCTTCTTCTGGGGCTCGTGGCCTCGACCCTGGCCCCGGGCGTGGCGCACGCCGGCGGCTTCGAGTACGCGGGTGCCGGCACGCGCGGGATCGCGCGCGGTGGCGCGTTCGTGGCGAGCGCGAACGACCCGATGGCGGTGATGCTCAACCCGGCGAACCTCGCGGGTCCGGTGCAGGGGCTCCAGCTCCACGTCAGCGTGGCGGGCCTCTTCAACCGGGTCTGTTTCGATCGCGACGGTACGTACACGAACGATCCGACGACGGGCGTCGACACGCGCGTGTTCCTCGCCGACGTGAACACGCAGAGCATCTACGGCACGACGCGGGACTACGAGAACACCAGCTTCTCGCAGGTCTGCAACGGCCAGACGGTGAGCCCGGTGCCCGAGGTGGCGCTCTCGTGGCGCATCAACGACAAGCTCGGCGTCGGCTTCGGCCTCGTCGCGCCGACGGCCCCCGGCTTCAGCCAATACGGCAGCGTGAAGGACGGCCGCGCCGGCACGGTGGCGGCTCCCGCCGGCGTCTCGCCGCTCGGCTACCTGCCGGCGTCGAGCCGCTACATGCTGATCACCGCGAACCTGCTGATCGTCTATCCGCAGTTCTCGATCGGCTACGCGGTGCATCCGCGCTTCCGCATCGGCGCCGCCTTCGCCCCCGGCATCTCGCAGGTCAGCTTCACGAAATTCACCCAGCCCTACGCGGGCGAGCAGCTGCCCTACGACATCTACACGAAGATCCACGCCTCCGACTGGTTCGTCCCGCGCGCGACGGCCTCGTTCCAGGCGACGCCGGTCGACGGTTTCGACATCGCCGGCTTCTTCACGTACCAGGGCGACATCGACGCGTCGGGCGACGTGACCCTGCAGGGCATGTACAACGTCGATCCGTCGAACTACCTGCCGGGCGATCAGCCGAACCTCACGGTCAACGGCGCGCAGATGAAGAGCAAGCAGCCCTTCCAGATGGGCCTCGCCTTCCGCTACGCACGCGCCCTGCCGGACTCGGTCACCCGCGTCCGCCGGTTCAACGACTCGCTCGAGAACAACCGTTGGGACCTCGAGCTCGACCTCGGCTACGAGCTGAACTCGCGCGTCGACCAGTTCAACATCCGCCTCCACAACGGCGGTGACGTCCCGACGCCCGAGAGCCCCTGGCCGCAGCTGACGATCGCCCCCGGCGTCACCGCCGGCGTGCCCCCCGTCCCCGCGCCGCTCCGCCACAACTGGAAGAACCAGTTCACGGCCCGTCTCGGCGGCGACTACAACATCATCCCGGGCCGGTTCGCCTGGAGCGGCGGCTTCTCGTACGAGACCAACGGCGTCCAGAAGGGCTACGCCCAGCTCGACTTCCAGCCGTTCCAGCGCGTCGGCCTCCACACGGGCTTCCTCGTCCGCGTCGGCCGGACCGACCTCTCGTTCGCGGCGGCGCACTACTTCCAGCAGACCGTCACCCAGAACTCGCTCGCGGCCTGTCCCCAGATCGCGGCGGACGGCACCTCGTGCGCGACCGGTGTTCCCGGCGGTGGCGCCGACGGCTACGGCGTCTACCAGACCATCGCCTCGCCCTCGATCGCGGGTCCGCCGACCATCGTCAACAGCGGCCGCATCCAGTCGGGCATGACCATCGTCTCGCTCGGCATGTCGTATCACTTCCGCTGAGCGACGACGCCCTCCGAAGACCAGGACGGCCCCGGGGTGACCCCCGGGGCCTTCGTCGTTTCCGGGTGTGCCGAAAGTGGTCTCGCCCCATGGCGGTCCCGCGGCGTCCCTGCTAGATCCGGCGCCGCCCCCATCCCCCGAGGTACGAGGAATGTCCCAGGAAAAGGCGCTCGATTCGGTCGTCGTGAACACCATCCGAGGGCTCTCGATGGACGCGGTCCAGGCCGCGAACTCCGGGCATCCGGGAACTCCGATGGCCCTCGCGCCGCTCGGCTGGGCGATCTTCTCGAAGCTGCGCAAGCACGCGCCCTCGCGCCCCGACTGGGCCGATCGCGATCGCTTCGTGCTCTCCTGCGGCCACGCCTCGATGCTCCAGTACGCGCTCCTGCACGTGAGCGGGTACGACCTCCCGCTCGACGAGCTCAAGAGCTTCCGGCAGTGGGGTAGCAAGACGCCGGGCCATCCCGAGTACGGGCACACGCCGGGCGTCGAGATCACGACCGGTCCGCTCGGCTCCGGCATCGCGACCGCCGTCGGCATGGCGATGGCCGAGCACTACCTCGCGCGCCGCTTCAACAAGCCGGGTCACGAGCTCTTCGATCACCTCACCTGGGTCATCGCGTCCGATGGCGACGTCATGGAGGGCGTGGCGGCCGAGGGCGCGTCGATTGCGGGACGCCTCCGCCTCGGCAAGCTGATCGTCTTCTGGGACGACAACAACATCACGATCGACGGGCGCACCGAGCTCTCGATGACGGAGGACGTCCTCGCCCGCTACGCCGCGTGCGGCTGGCACGTCCAGAGCGTCGACGACGGCGAGGACCTCGACGCGATCGTCGCGGCCGCCGAGGCCGCGAAGAAGGATCCGCGTCCGAGCTTCATCCGCGTGAAGACCGTCATCGCGTATCCCGCGCCGAACAAGAAGGACACCTCGGGCGCGCACGGCTCGCCGCTCGGCGCCGGCGAGATCGCGGCGACGAAGAAGGTCATGGGATGGCCCGAGGAGGCCTTCCACGTGCCGGCCGAGGTGCCCGCCAGGGCGGCCGCGCTCCGGGCGGCCGGCGAGGCACTCGTGGCCGCCTGGGAGGCCAAGCTCGAGGCCTATGCCAAGGCTCATCCGGCCGACGCCGCGGAGCTCCGCGATTCGCTCCAGGGCCGGCTGCCGGCCGGTTGGGACCAGGGTCTCCCCGAGTTCCCCGCGGACCCGAAGGGCGTCGCCACGCGCAAGGCCGGGCACACCGTCCTGAACGCCCTCGCCAAGAAGGTCCCCTACCTCGTCGGCGGCTCGGCGGATCTCGCCTGCTCGAACCTCACGAACCTCGACGGCTTCCCCGCCTTCCTCCCCGAGGTCGACGGCGTGCCCCGCAACGTCGCTTGGGGCATCCGCGAGCACGGCATGGGCGCCGCCGTCAACGGCATGGCCCTGCACGGCGGGGTGGTCCCCTTCGGCGCGACCTTCCTGATCTTCAGCGACTACATGCGTCCGGCGCTCCGCCTCGCGGCGCTCCAGGACATCCCGACGCGCTACGTCTTCACGCACGACTCGATCGGCCTCGGCGAGGACGGCCCCACGCACCAGCCGATCGAGCAGCTCTCGACGCTCCGGGCGATGCCGAACTTCGTCGTGCTCCGCCCGGCGGACGCGAACGAGACGCGCGAGTGCTGGAAGGTCGCGATGGAGCAGAAGGGCCCCGCGGCCCTCGTCCTCACCCGCCAGAACGTGCCGACGCTCGACCGCACGCAGGTCGCTCCCGCCGAGGGCGCGCGTCGTGGTGGCTACGTCCTCGCGGAAGCGGAGGGTGGCGCGGCCGAGGTCATCCTCATCGGCACGGGCAGCGAGGTCCAGCTCGCGCTCGAGGCGCGGGCGGAGCTCGCGAAGCAGGGCATCCGCGCTCGCGTGGTCAGCATGCCGTCGACCGAGATCTTCGACGCGCAGGACGAGGCCTACCGCGAGTCGGTGCTCCCCGACGCCATCGACGCGCGCGTCGTCGTCGAGGCGGGCGTTCGCAACGGCTGGGAGCGCTACGTGGGCCGCAAGGGCGGCTTCGTGACCCTCGACCATTTCGGTGCGTCGGCCCCGGCCGAGGTGCTCTACGAGCGCTTCGGGATCACCGCGGCCCGCGTGGTCGCCGAGGCCAAGCGCGTCGTCGGCAAGTGAGCCGGGAGGCGGCCGCGTAGGCCGGCTCGGATGCGGGAGAGGGCACCCCGGACCGTCGGTCCCGGGTGCCCTTCCTTGATCCGGCGAGCCTCACTTCGCCGCGGCGAGGGCGGCGTCGTAGTCGGGCTCCTGCGCGATCTCGGGCACCAGCTGCGCGTGGACGACGGTGTCGTTCTCGTCGAGGACGACGACCGCTCGCGCCGTGAGGCCGCGGAGCGGGCCGTCCTGGATGAGCAGACCGTAGTCCTTCGGGAAGCCCGAGCGGAAGCTCGAGAGCGAGACGACGCCCTCGATGCCCTCCGTGGTGCAGAAGCGCTTCTGCGCGAAGGGGAGGTCGCTGCTCACGACGAGCACGACCGCGTTCGGCACGGAGGCCGCCTTCTCGTTGAACTTCCGCGCGGCCGCCTGGCAGACGGCGGTGTCGTAGCTCGGGTTGATCGTGAGGATCTTCTTCTTGCCCGCGAAGTCGGCGAGCGTCTTCTCGCCGAGCGCGTTGTCGACGAGCGCGAACGCCGGAGCCTTCGTGCCGACGGCCGGCAGCTCGCCGTTCGTGTGGATCGGATTCCCCTTGAGCGTGATCGTGGCCATGCCTGTCTCGTTTCCGGTGGGCCCTACGAGCGATGCTCGATCTCGGGCGGAGCCTTGAAGAACGCGTTGAACGCCGGGTCGTTATAAGTCCGATAGTCCACGTTCCAAGGGGTGAACTTCATCACCCCGTCCTTCCAGGTGATCGTCAGCGCCTTGGGCGTCACCGACCGGTAGCTCGAATCCGACGGGAGGTCGCCGTTGTCCTCGCCTCCGGCCGAGAAGAGCGTCATCAGCGAGATCTGGTCGTCCTTGTAGTTCGTCACGAAGCCCGAATTCACCTTCTCGTGGCCTCGGACGAGCGTGTGGCAGCCCATGCGGCGCAGGAACGCGGTGGCCTGCAGCCTGCCGAAGGGGAAGCGGGCGCTCTGCTCCTGGAGGGCAGCGGGGATCACGTCGGCCGAGCTCGGGTCGCTCCACATCATCTGGAAGCGGACCTCGGGATCGTTCAGCGTCGCGAGATCCCTCCAGCGCTCCTTGAGCAGTCGATCGCGCGGGATGCCCGCGTGGACGAAGAAGACCTGATCGAAGACGAGGACGTTCGGGAGCGCTTCGAAGAGGGTGCGGTACTGACGGAAGACGTCGATCGGGAGGAGCGGCTTCAGCGTGTTGATCGACTCCGCGGGCTTGACGCCTCCGTAGATCTGGCCCTGGTACTCGACGTAGTACTCGTGGTTCCCGCGCAGCACGACGACGTGCTCGGGTGCGGTCACGAAGAACTGCATCACCGTGCGGAGCACGCCGTTCAGGCTGAAGAGGCCCCGGTCGATGTAGTCGCCGAGCAGGACGAGCATCGGCTTCGGCACGGACGTCGGATCCTTCCGGTAGGCGTTCACCTTCTCGAAGAATCCGGACTGCATCACCGCGCCCTTCAGCACCGAGTAGCAGCCGTGCAGGTCGCCGAGCACCGTGAGCTCGTAGCCCGGGCCCGCCTTCGCGGGATGGATCCAGACGTGCTCGTCGAGGAAGGGCTCTTCGCCCGCGAATTCCTGGACCGTCTTCCTGCCGATCAGCTTGCCCGCGCCCTTCGACTTCTGCGCCTCGAGCAGCTCGGTCACGCGCGCGATGAGCTCGAGGTCGGCCTGGACCTGCTGACGGATGCGCTCCGGATCCGCCGAGTAGTGGTACTCGAACTGATCGAAGAACGGATGCGACGCACGGACCTCCGGGAGCTGCGTGGGCTCCGCGATGTGCACGGCGGGATCCGGCTCGTTGTCGTCCACCATCTCGACGCCGAGATCGGACTCGAAGAGCGAGAGCAGCTCGTTCCGGAACTTGCGCTCCGCCGGATGGACCTGCCCGTCGGCCTCGATGAGGTTCTCCATCGCGTCGAGCAGCGCTTCCTGGTTCGCGCGGTCGAACGACTGGAAGAACTCGAAGCAGCGGAGCTTGAGCTTCGCGTGGACGAACGCGTCCTGATCCTCGTCGCTCGACACGGCCTCGTGGAAGAGCTCGCGGACCTCCGAGTCGATCTCCTCGAAGACCTCGTGGAAGTGGGTCGTGAAGCGCCCCTCGAGCTCGGCGCGCAGCGTGGGATCCGCGTCCGGCATCCCGTGCGCCACGCGTGTGGCGACGAGCTTCCGGATGTACTCGCGCACGTAGTCCTTCTCGGAGCTGTCGAAGTCCCCGTCGATGTAGCCGAAGGTCGTGAGGTAGAAGATGATCGCCCGCATCTGGCGCTCGGCGATCTGTGGGTCTTCGCTGAAACGGATCATCGCCACGAGGATACCGAAGCGCGCCGACATCCGTTCCCCGGAAACGCCATGGCGACGTCCCTCGCTTCCGGCGACGCCTCCCGACCTCGTCGCATTGCCTCCTTCCTGAAAATCATTATCAGTAAGCCATGCCCTCGACCCCCTCCTCCCTCGGGGACCTCCCCGTCGGAGCGCGAGCCGTCATCTCCGCTCTCGGGAACGCCCGTCCCGTCGCCCGACGCCTCATGGAGCTCGGTCTCCTTCCGGGGACGGCCGTCGAGGTCGTCCGGGTGGCGCCGATGGGCGATCCCCTCGAGCTCCGGCTGCGCGACTACCACCTCTCCGTGCGGCGGGAGGAGGCGCGCCTCGTCGCGGTCCGAGAGGTCGCGTTCGCCCGATGACCGAGGCGCGCACCACGGGCGCCGAGCGCCCCCCCCTCATCCTGATCGCCGGCAATCCCAACAGCGGCAAGACGACCCTCTTCAACGCGCTGACGGGGAGCCGCGCCCGCGTGGGCAACTATCCCGGCGTGACGGTGGATCGACGGAGCGGCACGCTCTCGCTGCCCGGGGGACGCGAAGTGGAGCTCGTCGACGTCCCGGGGACGTACAGCCTCACGGCGCGCTCGCCGGAGGAAGAGGTCGCGATCGACGCGATCCTCGGACGCGGCGGCCACGAGGCCGATGCGGTGGTCGTCGTCGCCGACGCCACGACGCTCGGCCGTGGGCTCTACCTCGCGACCCAGATCCTCGAGACCCGCCTGCCCGTGGTCCTCGCGCTCAACATGATGGACGAGGCTCGCGAGGCCGGGGTGGAGATCGACGTCTCCGTGCTCGCCGCGAGCCTCGGCGTTCCCGTCGTGCCCATCGTCGCCTCGCGCGGCGAGGGCCTGGCCGAGCTCCGCGCCGCGGTCGCGCGCGCGCTCGAGGGGGAGCACCAGGCCACGGCCCGCCCCGCACCCACGTTCGACGCGGAGCTCGCCGCCTCGTTCGACGCGATCGCCCGGGTCGTCGAGGGGAAGCTCGTCCCGGCGGGCTCGACGCTCGCGCGTGCGTGGGCCCTCTTCTGCTTCCTCTCGCTCGGCGACGACGAGCTCCACGGGATCGACGACACGATCCGCTCCGTCGTCGCGACCGAGCGCGCGCGCCTCGACGCGCTCGGGATCGATCCGGATCACGCGCTCATCGCCGCGCGCTACCGCTTCGTCGACGACGTCGTCGCCCGCTCCGTGCGCCGCCCGGAGAAGGCGAAGGTCCGCATGACGGATCGCGTCGACCGCGTCCTCACGCATCCCGTCGCCGGCCTCGTCGTCTTCGCCCTCGTCATGCTCGTGGTCTTCCAGTCGCTCTTCTCGTGGGCCGATCCGTTGATCACGCTCATCGAGGGCGGAATCGCGTGGGTGCAGGAGCTCCTGATCGGGGCCCTGCCCGCGGGCCCGCTCCGCGATCTCGTCGTCGAGGGCATCGTCGCGGGCGTCGGGAACGTGATCGTCTTCGTTCCGCAGATCGCGCTGCTCTTCCTCTTCGTCACCCTCCTCGAGGACTCGGGCTACCTGGCGCGAGTGGCCTTCGTCATCGATCGGCTGATGGCGGGCGTCGGCCTGCACGGCAAGGCCTTCGTGCCGTTGCTCTCGGGCTTCGCCTGCGCCGTGCCGGCGGTCCTCTCGACGCGCACGATCGAGAGCCGCAAGGACCGGCTCGTCACGATGCTGGCCCTTCCGCTGATGTCGTGCAGCGCGCGCCTACCGGTGTACGTGCTGGTGATCGCCACGGTCTTCCCCGTCCAGCGCCGCATCCTGGGCGTGTTCTCCACGGGCTCGATCGCGCTGCTCTCCATGTACGCGCTCTCGGTCGGCGCGACCCTCGCGGCCGCGGCGATCCTCCGGCGCACCGTCCTCCGCGGCCCGCGCCCGACCTTCGTGCTCGAGCTCCCGCCCTACCGCATGCCCGTCGCGCGCAACGTCGGAAGGGCGGTCTGGGAGCGGGTGAAGAGCTTCCTGACGGAGGCCGGCACGCTGATCCTGGCGTGCACGATCGTGCTCTGGGCGCTGCTCTCCTACCCGCGCGACGAGCGCGCGGTGGCGCGCTTCGAGGCGGAACGGACCCAGGTCACGGCGAGCGTGGCGGAAGGACCGGCGCGCGACGAGGCCCTCTCGGCGATCGACGCCCACGAGGCGCAGCACCTCCTCGAGACGAGCGCGCTCGGTCGATTCGGTCGCACGCTCGAGCCCGTGATCGCGCCGCTCGGCTTCGACTGGCGCATCGGCATCGGCATCCTCGGCGCGTTCGCGGCGCGCGAGGTCTTCGTCTCGACGCTCGGTGTCGTCTTCGGCATCGAGGACGCCGATCAGGAGAGCCGGCCGCTCCGCGACGCGCTCCGCGAGGCGCGGAGGCCCGACGGGAGCCCGCTCTTCACCCCGCTCGTCGGCGCGTCGCTCATGGTCTTCTTCGTGCTCGCGGCGCAGTGCATGAGCACCATCGCGGTCGTGAAGCGCGAGTCCGGCTCCTGGCGTTGGGCCGGCCTCATGGTCGGCTACATGAGCGTGCTCGCCTACGTCGCCTCGCTCCTCGTCTACCAGGTCGGCCTGCTCCTCGGGTTCGGCGCATGAGCTGGCAGGACGTCTTCGTCGGGGCGATCGTCGTGGGGGCGATGGTGTTCCTCTGGCGCAAGCTCGTGCGGCGGGGGGAGGGGCCGAAGAGGCCGGCGGGGCCGGATGTGCCTGCGAGTCGATTGGTTCGCCGGAAACGCAAGTAGCCGCGACCTTCCTCGCAGCCAATCCTTCTCGTTGTGTTGTGTTCCTCTTGCCTACATCGGGCCGACGTGCCATGGCCACGCGGCCGCCGGGCTCGGGGAGTCGGGGGCGCCGAGGGGAACCCATGATCACGCACAGGGCCCGTGTCCGAGCCGCGGTCGGCTTGCTCGCACTCGCATCCGTTCCGACCGTCGCGCACGCCCAGCGTTCCGCGGCGACGGCACCCGCAGCCTCGGAGTCCTCCGTCGCGGACTACGACGACCTCGTCCAGAGCGCGGTGGAGGAGTTCAACGCCAACCGCTTCGCCGAGGCCCGTGCGCTCTTCGAGCGTGCACATGCCCTGAGCCCGAACGCCCGCACGCTGCGGGGCATGGGCATGGCGGCGTTCGAGCTCCGCGACTATCCGGGCGCATGGGTTGCCCTCCGAGGCGCGTTGGCGTCGCGGACGCGGGCCCTGACCGCGTCCCAGCGCCGGGAGACCCAAGCGCTCCTCGCTCGCACCGAGGTCTTCCTCGGACGCGTCGAGCTCGAAGGATTGCCTGCGGACGCGAGCGTGCGCCTCGACGGTCTCGAGCCCGCTCGGGACGACGAGGCGAGGCTGCTCGTGGGGCCCGGGACGCACGAGGCGAGCGTTGTCGCCGCCGACGGCCGTCGGTGGACCCGGGCGTTCGAAGCGGTCCCTGGGCGGACGACACGCCTCGCGGTGCAGTTTCCGGAATCGGTCGCCGTCGTGCCGGGGCCCGAGTCCGTCGCCCGTGCTTCCGCGGGCGAGGCCGAGGCTTCGAGTCCGCGCTCGACGAATCGATCCGAGTCCGACCGCCCCGGCGCCGTGCCGCTTCGCAAGCGCTGGTGGCTGTGGACGCTCGTCGGCGTCGGTGTGGCGGCCGCGGTCGCCGTGCCCATCGCCGTGACTCGAGCGGGGGGCGGGAGCGACTCGGCGGGCAGCTCGGGGAACGGTGTCATCTACGCGCGGCGAGGGTTCCGATGAATCGTTCGAGCCTCTCCTCTCGGCGACGGGCCGTCGCTTCGCTCCGCGCTCTCGCCATGGCCGCGTGCGTCCTCGGCGCCGTGGCATCGACCTCGTGCCGCGAGGACGGCGGTCTGCCCTCGACACGGACGACCGTTCGGGTCGAGGCCGAGGCGGGGGTGCGGGCGGCATCCGCTCGCTTGCACGTGGTCGTCTCCGGCGGTGCCGGGGTCGGCGACGTCTCGACCGTCCGCGAGGACCGGACGTACACGGTCGGCGAGGGCGGAGGGGATCTGCCGATGGCGGCGCTGCCGATGCACCTCACGATCGCTCCACGCGACGGCGACGCGACGCGCGCCTTCCGTGTGGAGGCCACGGCGCTCGACGCCGATGGTCAGATCGTCGCGTCGGCCCGATTGATCGCCACGTTCGTCGCGGGGCGTGCCCTCGTGGCGCGGCTCGTGCTCGAGGACGACTGTCGCTCGACGGTGTGTCCGGCCGACGGAACGTGCATCGCAGGCGCGTGCGTCGACGCGCGCGTCGATTCCGCCACGCTCGCAGGAGAGTGTCCCGAAGGAGAAGGCTGGTTCGTCGATCGCTGCGTTCCGTCGGGCGAGTGCGGCTCGACCGCGGCCTGCGGCGCCCATGCGTCCTGCGCCGGCGCCGGCAGTGGCTTCCTGTGCGACTGCGACGTCGGCTACAGCGGAGACGGCCAGACTTGCTCGAACCCCTGTGCCCCGTCGCGTTGTGTGCACGGCACCGCCTGCACGCCCGTGGGGAACACGTACTCGTGCGGCGCCTGCGATCCGGGGTGGACCGGCAAGAACTGCGACGCGCCCGTCGTCTGCAGCGGCCTCGCGAATCCGGCGCATGGCTCGGTCTCCGCGACGTCCGCGTCGCCGCTCGGCGTGGTCTCGTACGCCTGCGGCAGCGGGTACGTGCTCGTCGGCAACGGAGGATCGAGCACCCGGACCTGTCTCGTCGACGGAACCTGGTCGGGAACCGAACCGACCTGCGAGGTTCCTTCGTCGCCGTGCACGCCGATTCCGTGTTCGAACGGGGGTACGTGTGCCGAGGCCTCGAGCTCGTTCTCGTGCACGTGCGCGGCCGGCTCCGGTTTCTCGGGTCCGACCTGCGCCACGCCGGTGACCTGCTCGGGGGCGACCGCTCCCGGCAACGGCATGGTCTCGGCCACCAGCGCCTCGTACCCGAGCTCGATCACCTACGCGTGCGACAGCGGATACGTGCGCAACGGCGCGTCGTACGCGCAATGCCTCGCGGACGGGAGCTTCAGTGCTCCTGCACCGACGTGCGACCCCGTCGTCTGTACGGGGGCCACGGCTCCCCTCCACGGTAGCGTCACCGCGACGAGCATTCCGTATCCGAACCTCGTGAGCTTCGCATGCGACGCGGGGTACATGCGCAACGGCGCGTCGTACGCGCAGTGTCTCGCCAACGGCAGCTGGAGCGCGTCACCGCCGATCTGCGATCCGATCGTCTGCACCGGCGCGCCCGCGCCAGCGTACGGCGCCGTATCGGCGACGACCGTCGCGTTCCCGGGTAGCGTGTCGTTCGTGTGCAACGAGGGCTGCGCGCGGAACGGCCCGTTGACGTCGCAGTGTCAGGCGAACGGATCGTGGTCGACCACACCGACGTGCGGTCCTCGGCAGATCGCCGCTGGCGATGCCTTCACGTGCGCCCTGATGGCCGACGGCACCGTGCGATGCTTCGGCGACAACTCGGCCGACCAGCTCGGTGCGTTCAACTCCGGGGATCCCGTGTACGGGCTGGCGAGCGTGACCGCGATCGCGGCCGGCGGCGCGCACGCTTGCGGCTTGCTGTCGAGCGGCGCCATTTGGTGTTGGGGCCGCGACTCCGATGGACAGCTCGGCAGTGGAGGCTCGTCGATCGGCTACAAGCCGGTCGCCGTCTCGGGCATCTCGACGGCCACGAGCATCGCCGCGGGGGCTTCCCATACCTGTGCGGTGCTAGCCGACGGCACGGCGCGATGCTGGGGGGACAACCTCGACGGGCAGCTCGGTACGGGCTCCAAGGAGCCCTCCAGTACGCCAGTAGCCGTCTCGGGACTGTCCGGGGTTCGAATGGTCGCCGCAGGAGACTCGTCCACGTGCGCGCTGCTCCAGGACGGCACGGTGAGCTGCTGGGGCGCCAGCTTCGGGCTCGTGCCGGCCGCGGTGAGTGGCGTCTCGGGCGCCGTCTCGATTGGCGCCGGCACGGACTTCACCTGCGCGCTCCTCGGAGGCGGTGGCGTCCAATGCTGGGGCGGCAACTGGAACGGTCAGCTGGGCACGGGCGGCACGCCATCGAGCGGCTCGGCGACCCCCCTGGGCGTGACGGGCGTGACTGCGGCGACCGCGCTCTCCGTCGGAGCGAGCCACGCCTGCGTGATCCTTTCGAACGGGACGGCTCGTTGCTGGGGAGCCAACCAGTGCGGAAGCTCGTTCACGTGCGGCCGGCTCGGAGACGGGTCGACGAGCACCAACTCCAGCACGCCCGTCGCGGTTTCGGGACTCTCGACGGTCGCGGCGATCGGCGCCGGAGGGAGTCATACCTGCGCCATCCTGACCGACGGAACGGGACGATGCTGGGGCCTCGATGCCGACCGTCAGCTGGGCGATGGCAAGACGACGGACACGAAGGTGCCCGTGACCGTGACCGCTTTCTGAGCCGGGCGTAAGGACGTCTCCAGCGGCCGGGCCCCGTGGGCCCGCCGCGTCGCGACGTGGACGGCCGAGACGATCCGTCCGGAACCCACGGCCCTCGAGAAAAGCTGGCTCCGCAGTACATTTCTTGCGCGGGCGTAGTCGCCCATATGTGTGCCTTGAACCACAAAAGCCGACTTGCGCCGCGATGCGTTTCATCAAATTGTCCGCACCCGGCGACAACCTAGGAAGATCCGGGTTTCGCACCCGTATCCCTGCAAGCTTGCGGTGGGTGCCTATATGGCGACCATCGCAGCCGTCTCCGGGGGGGCAGCCGATGGGGGAGGCCTGTCCCGGGGGGGGCTTGAACAAGGACGATAACGATGAGACTCCACTTCCCTTGGACGAGGGCCGTCTCGACGGTCACGCTCGCCGGCGCGCTCGCCGCGGCTGGCTGTGGTGACGACGGCGGCAACGGGCTTTCGGTCCTGCTGCCCAGCGAGTTCCCGGGCACGTCGGTCGACGAGGGCTTCCTCGGCGACGACCTCCGGGCCTTCTCGAACAGCCGCTCGTCGACGACCGCCGGCAGCGTTCAGGTGTTCCGCAACGTCTCGAACGACGACGCGATCGTCATCTTCCAGGAGCAGGACGCCTCGTCCGGCCACTTCCAGCTCATGGCCAGCTGGTGGAACGGGTCCACGTTCAGTCCGCCGGTCGAGATCCTCGGCGACAACGAGAATCCGAGCAACGCCCGTCAGAGCGTGAAGGTCCTGTTCCTCGAGACGTCCGCCTACCGCGGGGCCGACAGCACGGCCACGTCGAACGGCAAGGGCCGCGACGGTGACGCGATCATCACCTACGTCGGCCAGGACAGCGACGATCCGGCCTCTGCGGACCGCGACGCCAACAGGCGCGCGTACGCCACCTACTTCGATCGCTCGGTCGCGACCAAGGCCGCGCAGGGCACGATCGCGCACGGTTTCAACCGTCTCGCGACGGTCGTGGACTTCGACCACGTGCTCACCTCGCCCGAGGGCGACGCGTCCGTGGAGGCCGTCGGCTTCGTCTCCGACTCGCTCCACGGAACCCACGCGTTCGACGGCAACGGTCTGACCCTCTCCGGCGATCCGACGTCGTTCGTGAACATCGCCTTCCGCAAGTCGCCCTCGGTGGGCACGACCTTCGTCGAGTCCCGCTGGTTCACGGTCGCCTTCGACCTCGGGCAGCAGGGCAATGCCATCGTGCCGCAGGCCGGCGCGACGGACGGCCTCCTCGTTCCCGCCGTGGGCACCCAGGCGAACGACGAGATGCTCGGCGACTCGGCGCTCGTCGTCCACAACGGCTTCGCCCTCTGGGAGGCCGAGCGCGGCAACGACCGTCTCGTCACCGCCTCGGTCTTCGCGGCGGGCGCAGGCGTGACCAGCATCAATCTCGGCTCCGATCCGACGGCCGACGACGACTTCACGGGCATCACCGACGCCAGCCACGTCTACGGTCCGGACCACGGCGTCGGCGGGCTCTACGTCCTCCTCGGCGAGCGGGGCTTCTCGAGCGGCGCCAACGGCAGCCGCGCGTCGGACGTCGACCTGATGGCCGCCCAGGTCGACGTCGGCGGCACGACCCGTGCGATCGCCGAGATCGACAACTTCAAGGGCACCATCCTCGCGGGTGCGCCCGGCAGCGCCGGTGACATGGACAGCGACGGGCTGCCCGCGCGGGACGGGACCGACGGATCGGTCAATTCCGTGGAATCGCGGGTCCTCAAGAACGGTGGCGCGATCAGCGTGCTCTTCTCGCAGTCGATCACGGACGCGACCGACGCGAACGACTCGAACGCGACGATCCGCGAGCCCCATCGCAACCTCGTCGTCTACGCGCAGGTCATCCAGACCAACCGACCGAGCTCGGCCCTCGCCTCCTCGGTGCTGGCGGCTCCGGTCAAGGCCCCGGCCCTCGAGTCCACCGGCTCCGTGGTGAACCCTCCGCCCTCGACGGGAACCACTCAGGCCAACGTGGCCAACGTCGAATTCCAGACCGGCCTCGTCAATGGTCTCGCGGCGACCTGGGGCGGGCCGAACACGACGGCGTCGCTCTGGCAGACGAATCCGAACCGCGTCTGGTTCCGGTACACGCAGTTCAACGATCGGGCGGGTATGGGCACCGTGCCCAACCAGAATCGCCTCTTCGTGACGGGGCTCGACATCGTGCCGGGCGCGGACGCGAGCACGGCGCCGACCGCGACGCTCGTCCACGCGAGCGTGAACGAAGCTCTCGTTCCCTTTCCGAATACGGCCGCGGGCATCGGTTCGCACGACACGTCGCCCAATCCGGGCGGCTGGAACCTCGGTGACTTCGACGCCACGCTCGTCGACAGCGGCGCTCCGGCCGGCGAGGTCTGGACGTTCTTCAACTCGAACGACAACAACGTCGGCGATGCGACCGTCATGGGCGCCTACCGTGCCGTCCGCCTCTACGTCTGGGACGGAACCGCGACGACCCAGGTCTCGTCGACCGCGACGAGCGACTCGCAGCAGTCCACGTCGGGCATCCAGCCCTACGTCGTCGGCAAGCGTCTCCACGTCTTCTGGCAGGAGGCCGTCGGTGCTCCGTCGACGGTCAGTCAGCTCGCCACGCGCAGCTTCACGCTGGGCGGGGCGATCGCCTCCGTGCCCGCGCTCGGCACGGCGCCGTCGTTCATCGATCTCCCGAGCTACGGCCGCATCCAAGGCTACCGGGTCGCCTGGTCGGGCAGCACCGTGGGCGTCTTCATCCAGGAGGACGGCCACGTCTACTACAATCAGACGACCTCCGATGCCGCGCACTACCGGAAGGCGGGCGGCCTCTCGGATCCCACCCTCGTGGACAACGACACGTCGGACGACCTGATCACGTGGGACCTCTTCTGGGCCGACGGGGACAAGCCGCTCCGCGACTCGTTCCTGTTCTGGTCGAAGGTCGCGCCGGCGGTGACTTCCCAGCGCCTCCAGGTCCGCGTCCACGACTGAGCGCGAGCCACACACCCAAGGTGTGAAGGGGCCCCGTCGCTCCCGTCCTCGGACGGGAGGCGGGGCCTCCGCCTTTCCGTCCGCGTCCGCGGGATGACATCGTTCCCCTGGGGATCGACGCTTCTTCCAGGGGAAAAGGGGGATGTCATGGCGCGCCTCGCGATCACGGGCGATCTGTCCGAGCTCCACATCGAGCTCTCCACCTGGGACCGCCTGCTGGCGATGCATCGGAAGGTGCATGCGAGCCTGCTCCACGTGCGCGACGCGCGTCCGTGGGGAGGGGAGTTCCCTCTCGAGACGACGGGCCGCTTCCACGGCACCTACGTCCCCGGCCGATTGATCGTGGGCTCGGAGACCCTGCCCGACGGGCGCGAGCGCTTCTACGACGTGCGCAACCCCGACAAGGCGATCGTCATCGAGCTGCACCACGACGCCTACGAGCGCGTCGTCGTCGACGTCGACGACCTGCCGGCCGCGGTCGCCGCCGACGCGATCCGGGCGTTCGCGCGCAAGGCGCGGAACAAGGCCGGGCTCGCGCGACCTTCGTGAGACCGCGCCGCGCGTCTCACTCGCCGAGGGCGACGAGCACCGCGTCGAGCTGTGCGAGGGCGGCGGCCGCGTCGATGACCCGGGCACCGGAGCGGACCTCGGCGAGGCCCGCGACGAAGTGCACGCCGGGGCCGTCGACCGCGGGCTTTCCGGCCGGGTAGAGGAGGGCGTCGAGCGCGGTGGCCGCGCTCGGGGCGACCGAGGTCGCGTACGGAGCGAGCCCGAACCAGAACGCGCGCGCCTCGAGCAGGTGCACATCGGGATCGGTGGTCGGCGCGTCGCGGAGCTGCTCGAGGTAGCTCTTCACGGAGTACGCGAGGATGCGGAGGCCCTGGTGGTCGATCGCCTCGGACGCGGCGTCGTAGGCCGCGTCGGGGATCGCCAGCGTGGGCGTCGTCGCGTTCGTTCCCGCCGCCATCGCGGCGCGGGCGTCGAGGAAGGCCTGCTCGACCTCGCCGTTGATCGTGATCGTGTACGCGGTCTCGCGCTTCTGCGCGGTCGCCGCGAGCGCACGCTGCCCCTTGCCGGCCGCGGGGAGGCCGTACCACGCGAAGGCCTCGTCGACGCCGCCGCGGCTCCGCTCGTCGAGCTCGTACGAGAGCGAGACGTAGAAGAAGACCTGGAGCAGCTTGTCGATCGTCTCTTCCGCGTACTCGAGGTCGCTCGTCGCGGTCGGTCCGGACGCCGCGTGGGCCATCAGGATCGCGCGCGTGATCTGGCGATCGACGTACTGACCGAACGTGGCGGCGATCGGATCGTAGGCGTGGGGATCCGTCCGCTCGACGATCTCCGCCTGGAGCCCGGAGTTCGTGTAGACGCCGGCGATGTCGGTGTAGAGCGTGTGGATGTCGGCCCCGGGAGCGATCGCGGCCTCGCCCTTGTCCTTCATCGTCTCGTAGGCCGTGATCCACGCGTGGACCTCGGTCTGGTTCAGCGAGTCGAAGGGTCGGTAGCCGGACGAGGAGCCGTCGTCGCAGCCGGCGAGCGCGAGGCCGACGGCGATGGGCGGGACGAGGAAGGAGAGACGCGAGCGGAGGGAGGAGACGGTGCGCACGGGAACCTCGATCGACGAAGGAAGGGGGCCGGATGGCCGTGGGCTCAATGCGCCACGGCGAGGAACGGTCGGGGGGCCGGAGCCTGGTAGCCGAGCGGGCGGACGTAGCGCGAAGCCGGCGTCCACGCGTGGATCGTCGTGAGATCCACGTCGCCCGCGACGAGCTCCTGCATCGGTCGACCGTTCAGCGAGGCGTACGAGCGCGCGTAGATCGCGACGTCGTGCCCTCGCCGACGGAAGTCGTCCGCGACGACGTGCGCGAACTGGACGATGAGCTCCGGGTTCTCCGCCAGCACGTGGACCTGGAGCCGGGTGTAGTGGTCGCAGGGCGGCACGAGGGTCACCGCGCCGGTCTCGCGATCGACGGCGAGGAGGTCCACCTGGGCCCCCTTCTCCGCGATCATCACGTGCCAGGCGAAGTTGAAGCCCTCGTACGTCCAGAGCACGTCGCCCGGCATCGCGTAGTGCCGCAGCGGGATCGCGACCTGGAGCAGCACGAACACGCTCGCGGCCGCGAAGCCGGCTCGCGGCATCCGCGGCCCCAGCGTCGACGTCGTGGGCGCCGCCTGACGGAGCACGAGGCCGACTCGCGCGAGCGCGCGGCGCGGCCAGTCCGGCTCGAAGAAGACGAGCGTGTACACGATCATCAGCAGCGGGAAGAGGCCGATGTTGAAGAGGAGCCCCGTGATCGCGTGGAAGCCGACCACGGCCGCGTAGGCGAAGGGCCGCGTCCGACGGATCGAGAGGAAGAAGGGGACCGTGAGGTCGAAGAGCGTCCCGGCCCAGCACATCGCGAACGCGACGAACGCGTACTGGAAGAAGGGCCCGAGGACGGGGAAATCGGTTCGAGCGAGCAGCCAGGTGCGGAGCGGCTCGGCATGGAGGAGCCAGTCGGCCTTCAGCTTCGCGACGCCGGCGAAGAAGTAGACGAGGCCGAGCTCGGTGCGCACGAGGTAGAGAGCCCACTTCGGCGCCGTCCCGATGCCGCGCACGCCGCGGCGCAGCGCGTCGAGCGAGCCCGTCTCCGCGAGGGGCAGGAAGAGCATCGCGAACGCGATCAGGCTGACCGCGTAGTAGTGGTTCAGGTAGAGGGCCTGATCGATCAGCTCCGCGTACGTGAAGAGCAGGAAGTACGCGAGCACCGCGAGGCGATAGAAGAGGCCGAGGGCGATGCAGGCCGCCGCGACGACGAGGCCCGCGAAGACGAGGTGCATGCCCGTCGACGAGAGCGGGCGGACCCACTCGAAGCCGGCGTAGTGGAGGTGGTTCGGCGGGTCGACGAGGTAGGTGTCGATCCAGCCCATCTGCCAGAAGCGCACGGCCGCCACGATCGCGGCGAGCCCGAAGATCACGCGGAACGCGACGAGCGAGGCCGCGTCGACCTGCTCGCCGAGCTTCTCGCGGAGGCGTTCAGTCATTGTCCGTCCACATCGCGTCGGAGAGCCCGAGCAGGGAGCCGAAGCTCGTCGCGAGCTCGGTCTGCACCTGCTTCAGCGCGTCGAAGGCCGCCATCACGAGCGCGGTCTGCGAGGTGACCGAGGTCGAGAGCGTCTCGGGGATCGCGTCGAGCGCGGCGCGCGCCGCGGCGAGCTTCCCGACGAAGAGGGCGTCCTCGGCGGCGCTGCGGTCGAGGATCATGTCCTGGATGCCGCGCATGTCGACCGAGCCGTAGCGGCCGTAGTACACGCTCTCGAGACCGTCGAGGTTCGCCTTCAGATCGCGCAGGCTCTGGCCGCTGCGGTAGGCCTCGGCGAGCGTACCGTCGGGCGAGGTCGTGGGGACCGAGTTCACGAGGCCGAGCGGGCGTCCGAGGCGCACGTCGGCCGCCTCGTGCATCACCGCCCACATCTGGTGCACGACCTCGGTGACGGCGCCCGAGAGGTTCGTGTACGCCGTCCCGCCCTGTCCGGCGGTGAGGAGCTCGTTGCCGTAGTTGCCGCCCGTCGGGGACCATGCGGTGGCGAGCTCGGTGGCCTTGCTCTTCATCAGGGCCGAGACCGTGGTGAGGTAGGCGCAGCGGCGCGGGCCCGCGGAGACATCCGTGAAGAGCGCGACGACGGCCGCGTCGTCTCCTCCCGGGAACATCAGGTACTCCGCCGCGAGGAAGCCCTTGCCGCCGGCGAGCAGGCCGACGGTCGAAGCGTCGATCGTCGTCGCGGTGTCGGCGAGCAGAGCGTCGATATCCGTCGTGACGATGGGGAAGTCGAGCGACGCTCGCACGTTCAACGTCATCCAAGGGCCGAAGCCGAAGGCCTCGGCGCGCATGTACTCCTCGCGGGCCGTGCGCCAGGCGGTGCGTGCGTCGCCGAGCTTCGTCGTGTCGGGCGCGGCGCAGAAGGCCGTGACCGCGGAGTCGAACGAGCTCGTCTTCGTGGCGAGGCTCGCGGTCGTCGGCACGAAGACGGTGTTCACGAGCTCCCCCAGGATCGCGCGGCGGTCGACCCCTCCCGAGGGGCTGCCGCAGGCGCTGACGAGCACGAGGAGGAGGGAGAGGAGGGCGATGGGCGTGGTACGGTGGGTGAGGCGCATGGGAAATCGAAGTTGATTTCCATTATCAATAACATGCCCGGCCCCCGAAGCAACGCCCGCCCGCCCACGCCTCCGCCTGCGCTACGCTCGCGGCCGTGACGACGAAGACGAACGCCGCGCGGATCCTCGAGAAGCTCGGAATTCCTTTCGAGATCCGGACCTACGAGGTCGACCCGGACGACCTCTCCGCCGAGACCGTGGCCCGGAAGGTGGGGATGCCGGCGGAGCAGGTCTGGAAGACCCTGGTCGCCCGAGGGGACCGGCACGGCATCGTGCTCGCCGTCGTCCCCGGCGACGCCGAGCTCGACCTCAAGGCCCTCTCGCGCGCGACGGGGGACCGCTCGGTCGATACGGTCGCGCTCAAGGAAGTGCAGCCGCTCACCGGCTACATCCGTGGCGGCGTTACGGCCCTCGCCTGCAAGAAGGACTATCCCGTCGTCGTCGACGAGACGATGGAGCTCTTCGACGTCGTCGCCGTGAGCGCGGGGATGCGCGGGGCGCAGCTCGTCCTCGCGCCCGCGGACTACCTCCGGGCCACGAAGGCGAAGGTCGCCCCGATCGCGCGCTCGAAGACGAGCTGACGGAACGCACGAGGCCGACCCGTCGGGGCCGGCCTCGCGGGACTCTTCCCGTCGCTCAGTGCGAGGAGAGGAAGTGCTCGGCGTCGAGCGCGGCCATGCAGCCCGAGCCCGCCGCCGTGATCGCCTGGCGGTAGCGCTTGTCCTGCACGTCGCCCGCCGCGAAGACGCCGGGGACGTTCGTCAGGGTCGAGCCCGGCTTCGTCTTCACGTAGCCGTCCTCGTCGAGCTCCACCTGGCCCCCGAGGAAGCCGGTGTTCGGCTGGTGACCGATGGCGAAGAAGAGGCCCGCGCACTCGAGGTCGCGCTCGGCGCCGGTCTTGAGGTCCTTCACGCGGATCGTCTCGAGGCCCTCGCCGCCCTTCGCCTCGGCGACGACGTGCGACCAGAGGAACTCGATCTTCGGGTTGTTCTTCGCGCGATCCTGCATGACCTTCGACGCGCGGAGCTCGTCGCGGCGATGGACGAGGTAGACCTTCGAGCCGAACTTCGTCAGGTAGGTCGCCTCTTCGATCGCCGAGTCGCCGCCGCCGATGACGGCGAGCGGACGGTTGCGGAACACGGGAAGGGCGCCGTCGCAGACCGCGCACGCCGAGACGCCGCGCTGCCAGAGCTGTCCGTCGAGCGTGCCGGGCACGTCGAGGCGCTTCGCCGTCGCGCCGGTCGCGATGATCACGGCGTCCGCCTCGATCTCCTGCGAGTCCGTCCAGAGCTTGAAGGGGCGCTTCGAGAAGTCGACGCGCTCGATCGTCTCCGTGTGGATCACGGTGCCGAAGCGGGTGCTCTGGGCGCGGAAGCGATCCGTGAGCTCGGGGCCCATGATGCCCTCCGGGAAGCCCGGGAAGTTCTCGACCTCGGTCGTGGTCGTGAGCTGTCCGCCGGCCGCGATGCCGCCGGCCATGAAGCCCTCGAAGAGCACGGGCTCGAGGTTCGCGCGCGCGGCGTAGATCGCGGCCGTGTGGGCCGCCGGGCCGCTACCGATGATGACGAGCTTGTGGCGCATTCTTTCCTCTCTCAGGACCGGGTGATCTGTCTCCCCCGGACGATCTCCGCAACCCGCGCCCCGAGGGCCAGGCTCGCCGTCAGCCCCGGGGACTCGATCCCGGCGAGCAGGACGAAGCCGGGGGCGCCGTGCGGGCTGCATTCCTCGACGACGAAGTCCTTCCCGAGGCCCGAGCCTCCGGCGAGCTTCGGCCGCACCCCGGCGTAGGCCGGCGCGAGGTGCTCGTCGCGGAGCCCGGGCAGGTAGCGGCGGATGCTCTCGGCGAAGACGCTCCGCTTGCCCTCGTCGACCTCGTAGCTCGGTGCGTCGACGTAGGTGGCGTCCGGCCCGGCGAGTCGCTGGCCCGCGAGGTCGGTCGTGAGATGGATGCCGAGGCCCGGGCCATCGGGGACGGGATAGACCAGTGGCGTGGTCGGTCGCGGCGCGCTCTCGTGGAGGGCGAAGTAGTCGCCCTTGCACGGCGCGATGCGCACGCCGAGCGCGTCGACGTCGAGGCCGGCGAGGCTCGCGACGCGGTCGCATTCGAGCCCCGCGGAATCGACGACGACCTCGGCCTCGAGCGTCGTGCGGCGCGCATCGGGGTCGACGACCTCGGCGCGCCAGCCCGACGTCGACCGCGAGAGGGCCTCGAGCGTCGTCCGGAAGGCGAGGGCCACGCCGAGCGAGCGGCACTCCGAAGCGAGGCTCGCGACGAGCGAGTGCGCGTCGACGATGCCGGACTCGGGGGAGACGAGCGCCGCGACCGAGCGCAGCAGGGGCTCGCGTGCGGCGAGCTCCTTCGCGTCGATCAGGTGGATCGCGCCCGCCCCGTTCGCCCGGGCGCGCTCGGCGATCGACTCGAGCGACCCTCGCTCGCGCTCGTTCGTCGCGACGACGAGCTTGCCCGTGCGGCGGTGGGGGATCCCGAGCGCCTCGCAGCGGGCGTAGAGCCGCTCGCGGCCCTCGGCGCAGAGGAGGGCCTTCCGAGAGCCCGGAGGGTAGTAGAGGCCGGCGTGGACGACGCCGCTGTTCCGGCTCGAGGTCTCGCGCCCGGGGCCCGCGTGGCGCTCGACGAGGGCGACGGAGCGGCCCTCCCGGGCGAGGGCCGCCGCGCAGGCGAGCCCCACGACGCCGCCGCCGACCACGAGCACGTCCGCCGCCGCCTCCATGGCCCGGAGCATGGCACGGGGCCCGCCGCCTTGCGCCCTCCCCCGGGAGGGTGGCAAGCGAAGGCCCCATGACCGACCGCTTCCGGCTCCGCGACGAGGAGGTCCGAGGCGTCTACCGGGCGATCTTCGAGCGGCGGGACATCCGGAACTACCGCCCCGATCCCGTGCCCGAGGACGTCCTCGCGCGGATCCTCGTGGCCGCGCACCACGCGCCCTCGGTCGGCTTCATGCAGCCCTGGAGCTTCCTCCTCGTCGAGGACCGGGCGATCCGCGAGCGCGTGTACGCGCACTTCCGCGAGGTGAACGAGCGCGCCGCCGAGGTCTGGGAGGACGACCGTCGGCGCGCCTACCAATCGTTGAAGCTCCAAGGAATCCTCGACGCTCCGTTGAACCTCGTCGTCACCTGCGATCCGACGCGCGGAGGGACGCACGTCCTCGGCCGCTTCACGATGCCCGAGACCGACGTCTACAGCACCTGCCTCGCCGTCGAGAACCTCTGGCTCGCGGCCCGGGCCGAGGGCGTCGGCGTGGGCTGGATGAGCCTGATGGAGCCCGCGGCCGTACGAGCGCTCCTCGGGATCCCCGAGCACGTCCTCATCGTCGCGTACCTGACGCTCGGCTATCCGGTCGACTTCCCCGAGACGCCGATGCTCGAGTCCGTCGGCTGGGCGAGGCGACGGCCCGTGGACGAGCTCGTCTTCCGCGATCGCTGGGGTGAGAAGGCCCCCGTCGTGCCCGGCGAGGTCGCGTTCGGCGAGCGGCCGGCGAAGGCTCCGGATGCCGAAGCCCTCCCGATCGTCCCTCCCGACGCGGCCCGAAGGCGCAACGACGAGCTCACGAAGCCGAAGGGCAGCCTCGGGCGCCTCGAGGATGTCGGTCTGCTCGTCGCGGGGCTGCAGGGCACGGAGCATCCGGTCTGCGAGCGGCCGACGCTCCTGCTCTTCGCGGGCGACCACGGGATCACGAAGGAGGGCGTGAGCGCCTACCTCCCCGAAACCACCGCGAAGATGGTCTACCAATACCTCGCGGGCGGCGCGGTCGTGAACGCGCTCGCGCGGCAGCACGGCGTCGCGGTCCGCGTCGTCGACGTCGGCGTCGACCACGACTTCGGGGATGCGACCGGGCTCGTGCACGCGAAGGTGCGCCGCGGCACGCGGAGCTTCGTCGAGGGACCGGCGATGACGCGTGCGGAGGTCGAGGCCGCCATCGCGGCCGGACGGGCCGCCGTGGCCTCGATCGATCGAGCCGACGTGATCGCGCTCGGCGAGATGGGCATCGGGAACACCACCGCGTCGGCGGCGATCGTCGGCGCCCTGCTCGGCCTGCCCGCGGAAGAGGTCGTCGGTCGGGGCACCGGGGTCGGCGATCGCACGCTCGAGCGCAAGATCGACGCCGTGCGGCGCGGGCTCGCGCTCCACGCGAGCGACGACCCCACCGAGGTGCTCGCGCGTCTCGGGGGCTTCGAGATCGCCGCCATGGTGGGCGCCATCGAGGAGGCCGCCGAGCGACGGGCGCTCGTCGTGCTCGACGGCTTCATCACGGGCGCCGCCGCGCTCGTCGCGGTGCGAAGGAACCCGGGCCTCCGCGCCCACCTGCTCGCCGCGCACCAGAGCGCCGAGCGCGCGCACGGCCTCGTGCTCGAGGCGCTCGGGCTCGTGCCGCTCTTCGAGCTCGGCATGCGTCTCGGCGAGGGCTCGGGCGCGGTGCTCGGCGTCGGCCTCGTGAAGTCGGCGATCGCCGTGCTCCGCGAGGTCCGCACGTTCGAGGAGGCGAACATCGAACGGCCGCTCGCGGAGGGCGCCTCGGGCTGAGTCAGAACCCGACCGAGTCCTCCGCCCGTCGCGGCAGCGTCAGCGGGAGGTCGACCATGTCGAGCCCCTTCTGCGCACGGTACGCCGCGTAGTGCGTGAGGACGCGGCGCACGTAGCGATGCGTCTGGTCGAAGGGGATGCGCTCGAGGAAGGCGTCGAGCGGCATCGACGGGCCGTTCTCCTCGATCCACGTGCGGACGTTGTGGGGGCCGCCGTTGTACGAGGCGATGGCGAGCGGGATGCGCCCGTCGAAACGCCGGATCAGCGAAGCGAGATACCAGGCGCCGAACTCGATGTTCGTCCGTGGCTCGAGCAGGTCCGCCGTCGTGAAGTCGACGCGGCCGAGCTGGTGGGCGATGAGGCTGCCCGTGCGCGGCATGATCTGGAGCAGGCCGATCGCGCCCGCGTAGGAGACGACCCGCGGCTGGTACACGCTCTCGACGCGCATCACGGCGTACACGAGGTTCGGATCGACCCCGTACTGGCGTGCCGCGGCCTCGACCTCGGCCTCGTAGGGGCGGGGCCGGTCGTCCGCGTGGTGCTCGCCGTCGAAGGCGATCGCCGTCCCGTGGTCGCCGAGCTCGGCGGCCACGTCCGCGAGGAGGTTCTTGGCCTCGGTCGCGAGCGGCGTGTGGCGACGACGCCGGTCGTGGCTGCGCGAGGCCGGCTCGGCGCGCGAGCGTCCGCGCGCGATGGCCTCGAGCCCCGCTCGATGGGTCGCGCGTCCGGACGCGGCCCGCGCGGCGACGAGGACCTCGTAGAGCTCGTTCGTCGCCCGTTCGGCATCGCCGAGGCGGAGGAGATCCTCGGCGCGTCCGATCCACGGATAGGCCTCCGCGTAGGTCGACGCGAGCGGCGCGAGGCGATCGGCGAGCGAGGTCGGGGAAGGCGACGGGAGCGGACTCGTGCGCGTCGACGGCGTCGCGAGCTCGAGCGCCCCACGCCGGTGCGCGTGGGCCGGAGCGCGGCGTCCCGTGGACGCGTCCACGCCCGCGTCGACGCTCGACGCGGCGTTCGTCGCGGGCGGCGTGACGGTCGGCGCGGCGGTCGCTACAGGAGCCGTCGCGGCCCCCTCGGCCGTGCGACGCGCGAGCTCGGCGTGGACGGCCTTCGCGCGCTGCTCGGCCCACATCGCGTAGTAGCCGCCGCGCGAGCGATCCTGGCTCTCGGCCCGCGCGAAGGCGGCCTCCGCCTCCTCGAGACGGCCGAGGCGCTCGAGCGTGCGCGCCTGGTGGTAGCGCGCCGCGCTGCCGAGCTCTCCGGGCGCGTTGATGACGCGTCCGAGGATCCGGAGCACGCCCTCGTCCGAGGCGGAGCCCGCCGCGATCATCGCGACGGCGAAGCGGACCTCGTCGGCCAGCTCGGCCGTCGCCGCCCGCTCGACGACGGCGGCCAGCTCCTCGGCGAGGCCCGCGTCGGCGGCGATGCGAGCCGCGTCGGCCATCTTGTCGGGGTGCAGGCGCGCGACGGTGCGACCGCGTGCGAGGCGTCGGAACTCGCCGAGCGCCGCGCGTCGGCGTGCCTCGGGCGTCAGCGTGACGCGCGGCGTGCGCGAGGCGCGCGGCTCGCCGCGGATCTCCTGCTCGTAGCGCTCGACGTCCTCGAAGCGTCCCTCGACGCGCGCCACGCGCACGGCGAGACGGAGGACCGTGCGGCGCTCGCCCTCGTCGAGGGCGGCGTCGTCGAGCAGGGCATCGACCTCGCGCCCGGCGTGATCGGTGGGACCGGTCTGCACGAGGCGCGAGGCGCGCGCGATGCGCTCGTCGAGCGTGTAGCTCGGCACGTCCGTGCCGCCGTTGCGCAGGGCCTCGATCCGCGTCCGCGCCTCGTTCGCGAGCTCCGAGCCCGGGAACTCGAGATCCACGCGGCGGTAGATCGCGGCGGCCTCGGCCTTCGCGCCGCGTCGCTCGAACGCGCGCGCCTGGGTCATCTCGAGCTCGATCGCGCCGGGGAGCTCCGGATAGTCCTCGAGGAGGTCTCGGAGCGCGGCCGGACCGCGCTCGTCGTCGGTCTCGAGCATCGCCCGGACCATGCCCGTGCGCGCGAGCAGCCGGACCTGCGGGCTCTCGCTCTCGAGGGCGCTCTGGAAGAGGTTCCGTGCCTCCGCGGGATGCCCCTCGCGGAGCGCGACCTCGCCCTCGAGCGTCGCGAGGTGATCCGCGATGCGCGGGAAACGCCGAGCCGCTTCCCGGAGCACGATGCGCGCCTTCCCGTGCTCGCCGGCCTCGACGAAGCGGAAGGCGGTCGGGAGCAGGGCGTCGTTCGCGAGCCCGGTCGCGTCGTAGGCGGCCGTCGGGCGCGCCAGCGCCGGATCGCATTCGATCGCCGCGCGTACGCTCGACTCGGTCGCGCAGAGGGGTGCGCCCTCGAGCGCCGAAGCCTTCGGCGACGAGAGGAGGAGGGTGGCCACGACGAGGCCCGAGCTGCCGGCGCGTAGGAGAAGGGACACTTCCCCTCATCCTGGGGAAAGGGCCCGCGACGCGCAAATTGCTGGTTATTCCCGCCTCCTTCGCGAAGGTTCCGAATTCGGTGCGGCATGTCCACGATCGGGGAGGGTCTTCCGCGACGGTCGCTCGGAGGAGACCCGGGCCGTCGTTTCGAGGGTCGTCGAATACGGAGCCGGGCGCGCACGTCTCCTCCGTGCTTGTCTCCACCCATGCTCCGTTCCTTCGCCCTCGTCCTCTTCGCCTTCGCGTTCGCCCCGTCGCCGGTCTCGGCCCAGCGGGTCTTCCTCGACCCCCACGCGCGCGGGGTCGTGTACGGAGGCGGTGCCTTCGCCGGCCAGAGCACCATCGAGGTCCACGGCTCGGGCGGCGGCTCGCTCTCCGGTAGCGCCGACCTCGATCCCACCGCCCTCTTCGGCCTCCGCTACGAGCAGCCGATCGTCAGCTGCTTCCTGCTCGGGACGAACCTCGGGGTCTGGCGGTACCAGGATCAGCAGACGGATGCGCGTCGCACCTGGTTCGACCTCGGCGTCGTGCCGACGCTCGCGTTCGACTTCGACCTCGGCAAGATCGCGCTCGAGCCCCGGCTCTCCGTGCCGATCGGCGCGAGCATGCACCTCTTCCGCTCCGACGATCAGGACGCGCTCGACCTCTTCGGGGTCTCCCGCGCGAATCCCGGCCTGCACGTCGGGGTGCTCGGCGGCCTCGGCGTGTACTTCAGCCACGGCTTCGGGCTCATGCTCGAGCTCGGCTACGAGCACCACCAGGCGTTCGCGAAGGGGAGCGGCGACACGAAGTGGAGGCTCTCGCAGAACCAGATGGTCCTTCAGATGGGCCTCGTGCTCCCGCTCTGACGGAACGACGAAGGCGCGCGGTCTCCCGCGCGCCTCCCGTGCTCGCCACGAGGGGGCGTGCGCTCAGACGAGGTCGGGGACCAGCCGGCCGCCGAGGGAGACCACGAGGTCGCGGACGTGCGCCGCGGCGCCTTCCACGGGGATGTTGTGCGACTCCGTCTCGGTGCGCTTCTTCAGCTCGAGCTTGCCCTCGGCGAGGCCGCGGCCGCCGACGACGATGCGCAGCGGGATGCCGAGCAGGTCGGCGTCCTTGAACTTCACGCCGGGACGCTCGTTCCGATCGTCGAGCAGCGTGTCGACTCCGAGCGCGCGGAGCTCGTCGTAGAGCTTCGTCGCCGCCGAGACCAGCGCCTCGTCCTTGCCGAGCGGCACGACGATGACGTGGTAGGGCGCGATCGACATCGGCCACTTGATGCCGTTCTCGTCGTGGTGCTGCTCGATCGCGGTCGCCATCAGGCGCGAGACGCCGATGCCGTAGCAGCCCATCACCATCGTGCGCTGCTCGCCCTTCTCGTCGAGGAAGTGGGCGCCCATCTTCGCGCTGTAGTGCGTGCCGAGGACGAAGATGTGGCCACCCTCGATGCCGCGGTACGCTTCGAGATCCGCACCGCACTTCGGGCAGGAGTCGCCCGCGACGACCTGGCGGATCGGCGCGACCTCGCCGACGAAGTCGCGGCCGAAGTTCACGCCCGTGATGTGGTGATCGGTCTCGTTCGCGCCCGTGATCGCGTCGACGACGAGCGTCGCCTCCGGATCGACGATGATCTTCCGCCCGAAGCCGACGGGGCCGGCGTAGCCGATGGCGGCGCCGGTGGCGGCACGCACGTCGGCCTCGGAGGCGAGGAAGAGCTCGCGCACCCCGAGGAGCTTCGCGAGCTTGATCTCGTTCACCTCGCGGTCGCCGCGCACGACGGCCATCACGGTCTCGTCGCCGGCGGTGTAGAGGATGCACTTCAGCATCTTCTTCGCGCTGGCGTCGCCGCCGAGGAAGGCGACGACGTCGTCGATGCCGCCCTTGCCGGGCGTCTTCACCTTCGCGATCGGCGTGTCCGAGCGCGAGGCGATCGCGTTCGGCTCGGGCCACTGGGTCTCCGCCGCCTCGACGTTCGCCGCGTAGTCGCAGGCGACGCAGGTCACGATCGCGTCCTCGCCCGTCTGCGCGAGCACCTGGAATTCCGCGCTCGTCGAGCCGCCCATCGCGCCCGAGTCCGCCTGGACGACGCGGTAGTCGAGCCCGACGCGCTTGAAGATGCGGTGGTAGGCCTCGCGCATCGTCGCGTAGCTGTGGAGCGCGCCGGCCTCGTCGACGTCGAAGGAGTACGCGTCCTTCATCGTGAACTCGCGGCAGCGGAGCAGGCCCGCGCGGGGACGCGGCTCGTCGCGGAACTTCGTCTGGATCTGGTAGAGGTTCAGCGGGAGCTGGCGGTAGCTCTTCACGTCCCGCCGCACCATGTCGGTGATGATCTCCTCGTGCGTCGGCCCGAGGTGGTAGTCGTTCCCGCGGCGGTCCTTGAGACGGAGCAGCGTGTCGCCGAACGTCTCCCAGCGGCCCGTCTCCTGGAAGTACTCGGCCGGGAGGATCGCCGGCATCAGGACCTCCTGCGCGCCCGCCCGGTTCATCTCGGTGCGGACGATGCTCGTGATGCGCTCGAGGACGCGGAAGCCGAGCGGCAGCATCTCGTAGATGCCGGCGCCGACCATGCGCACGTAGCCTCCGCGGAGCAGGAGGATGTGCGAGGGGGTCGTCGCGTCCTTGGGGACCTCGCGGAGCGAGGGGAGGAAGGCCTGGGAGTAACGCATGGCGGCGCTTCTAGCAGGTTCCGGGGCCCGAGGGCAGACGGGGCCCGAGGGAAGCGACCCGGCCGCGTGCTAGCGTCCGCCGATGACCGACGTCGACGACGGAGCAGGGGGGCTCTCGGGCATCCGGGAGGGGCGCGTCTCCCCCGTGGGATGGATCCCGGCCCTGGCGGTCGTTCCGGGCCTCCTCGTCGCCCGGTTCGGGCCCGCGGAATTCGGGTGGGTGGCGGCCCTCGTGCGCACCCTGGGAGTGGCTCTCGCGACCTGGGCGTGCCGGCGGACCTTGCCCGATTGGGTGGTCGGCCTCGGCCTCGTGGCCGTCCTCCTCGGGCCGCTGCTCGTCTACGCCCTCGCGGCCACGGAGCCGACGGCGCTGCTCGCCTTCCTCGCCGTCGGCAAGCGCTACGAGCTCCTGGTGTACGGCCGCATGGCCCTCGAGGTCGGTTGGTGGCTCGGCTTCGCGCCGCGTCGCGAGCCCGTCGCTCGCTGAAACGGCCCGATCTCAGATCTCGAAGGCCATCGCCTCGAGACGCGCCTCTTCGCGCAGGCGCAGGACGTCGGCGGCGAAGCGTGCGGCGTCGGCCTCGATCGACTCGTCCGTGAGCTGGATGCGGCTCGCGACGAGCGCGGGCGCCGCGCCCACCGTGTGCTCGAGCCCCTCCGCGAGCTCGCGGAGGCGGTGATCGAGCTCCGCGAGATCCACCTCGGTCTCCTTCACGAGGCGACGGAACGTCTCGTCCCGGACCGCCTCGAGGGTGGCGGCCACGTCCGACGCCACGATCTCCGGGAACATCCGCGCATAGGCGACGAGGTTGCGCCAGAGCTCCGTGGCGGTGAACGGATCGGGGCGATGGCCGCGGAGGTCGTTCGTCGTCATCTCGAGGTAGCGCCACGCGGTGCGGTACTTCGCGATCTCGACCTGGTAGCGCATCTCGCGCTCGCGCGGCCAGAGCCGGTGGGCGAGCGAGTGCTCGTGCTGCGTCGCGACGTCGGCGAGCGCGGTGCTCGACTCGGGCAGCTTCAGGAAGAACGCGTGGGCGATCCGCTGGGCCAGCGAGAGCAGCTCCGGGCTCGCGAGTCTCCGCCGCATGCGGTCCATCGCGCGCTGCACCAGCATGTCGGCCTGCAGCACGGTGATGTCCGTGGCCTCGTCGAGCGAGCGCGCGTAGTCGGCCGCCCACTCGACCAGCTGCTGGCGATGGTGCTCGAGGATGGCCTGCATCTGCTGCGGCGCGCTCTTCTCGGTGTTCCGGAGCAGCCGCAGGTTCCGCCGCGACCGGAGGAAGAGGTAGAGGAAGAGGATGGTGTAGATGAGGCCGTAGCCGCCGAGCCAGAGGGCGAAGCCGATCAGCGTGTGGATGTTCGCGTTGACGAAGTCGACCACGGGGCCCGGGCCGTGCACGTCGAGGCGATGCGCGATCACCCGCTCCGAGAGGGCGATCAGCTTCGGGCGGATGCGGAAGGCGATGTCGAAGGCGATCGCGGCGACGACGAGCACGAGCAGCGAGACGCGCCGGAAGAGCACGGAGGCCGGGACCGCCGCGTTCTGCGACATTCTGGCGACGTGCGCCGAGCTGTAGACCACGTCGGCCGGTCCGAGGAGGAAGGCGAGCAGGCGCCTCACGAGGCCGTAGCGCGAGCGGACCTCGAGCCGGAACAGATCGGATTCGGGAGGTCTCGGCAAGCCGAGCGGACGGAACTCGGGTCGGATGGTCACGTGGATCGCCTGGCCCCGGGGCCGAGCGACCGTCAGCACGTCGACGGTGAAGTCGGGCGAAGGCTGCTCCTCGCCCGAGAGCATGCGCACGAAGAGGGGCTTCACCGCGCGGCGGCTCGCCCGGATCGACTCGAGGAGGCCGGCGAGCTCCCGCTCCCGCGCCTCGACGTAGGCGACGGGGGAGTCGCCGCCCCGACCGCCGGTGGCCTCCGACCACGACGAGTCCGCGGCTCGATCCCAACGGATGAGCACGGTCTCGGTCGTCTCGCGGAGCCGCTCGAGGGCGCGCTCGACCATGCGTCGCTGGATCTTCCGGAACTGCAGGAACCACACGACCTTGTGCGCGAAGTACCCGAGGGCGAGCACCATCGCGACGTAGAAGACCGTCTGGAAGACCTGACCTGCCGACTCCATCGACCGACGGGGGGTACCACTCCGGGCCCCAGGGGTCGAGGGGCGAGTTCCGCGGCCGTCGTCGACGGAGGCCGCGCGGTGGCGTAGCCTCCCCGGGCCATGATCGAACGGATCGTTCTCTTCAAGCTCAAGCCGACCCACGCGAGCCCCGAGTCGCGCGCTCGCTTCGCCTCGGCCCTCGCCGAGGCGCTGCGGGGAACGCTGGACGCCTCGGTCGGGGTCCCGGCGGATGCCGCGGCCGAGAAGTCCTGGGACCTCTCGGTCGTCGTCCGTCACGAGACCCTCGAGGTCGCCCAGGCCTTCGACCCGGTCGCGGCGCTGTCGGAGGCCTCCGGGGTCCCGGCCGGGGACCTCGTCGAGGTCACGAAGTCCTGGGTGTTCCGGCAGCCGAACTGAGCCCCCGCGGAGGCTCGGGGCGAGAGGCATCCCCCCTCGACCGCCGGGATGGGCCATGCCATGGTCCCGCGCCATGAAGACGGGTACGGGGCCGAGGACGCTTGTCCATCAGATCGAGCACTGGGCGCAGGTCAAACCGAGCCGCACGGCGCTCCACGGAAAGAAGAGCGGACGCTGGTACGCGGTCACGTGGGCCGAGTACTGGCAGAACGTCCGCGCCATCGGCAAGGCGCTGATCGCGCTCGGTCACGAGCCGGGCGAGTGCGTCGCGTTCATGGGCGCCAACGATCCCCGCTGGGTCGAGTACCAGTTCGGAACGCAGGCGGCGCACGGCGTCCCGGCGCCGATCTACGTCACGAACACGAAGGAGCAGGCGGCCTTCATCGTGCGCAACGCGGACGCGAAGATCCTCGTCTGCGACGACGAGAAGAACCTCGCGAAGCTCCTCGAGGCCGAGAAGGAAGGCCTCTTCCCGAGGCTCGGCGCGATCCTCACGTTCGACGCCGTTCCCCAGGCGAAGGACGATCCGCGCATCAAGTCCTTCGACGAGGTCGTCGCGCTCGGCCGCGCCGAGGACGATCTCGAGATCGAGCGGCGCATGGCGGCCCTCACCGGCGACGAGACCTGCATCCTCATCTACACGTCGGGCACGACGGGCACGCCGAAGGGCGTCCAGATCACCCACGCCGGTCAGCTGATGATCGGGCACGCCGTCCTCGGCATGTATCCCGAGATGAAGCAGGACGGTCGGTACCACTGCATCAGCTACCTCCCGCTCTGCCACCAGGCCGAGCAGCTCCTCACGAACGTCTGCAGCCTGATGACCGGCGGCGAGGTGTATTTCTGCCCGGATCTGCAGCAGATCCGCGATTACCTCGTCGACGTGCGTCCCACCGTCTTCCTCGGCGTCCCGCGCGTCTGGGAGAAGTTCGAGATGGCGCTCCGGGGCAAGCTCGGCCAGGCGACCGGCGTGAAGGCGAAGCTCGCCGATTGGTGCATGCGCACCGAGCTCGCCTGCTTCCGCGAGCAGGTCGAGACCGAGAACCCCGCGTACATGCCGACCTCGCGGCGCATCGCGCGCAAGCTCGTGGTCGACAAGGTGAAGCAGGCCCTCGGCCTCGATCGCCTCGAGATCGCGATCACGGGCTCGGCTCCGATCGCGCCGAGCACGCAGGAGTTCTTCGCCTCGCTCGGCATCACGATCTACGAGGCCTACGGGCTCTCGGAGACGAGCGGCGTCGCGACGATCACCGACCGCAGGAAGCCCCGCTTCGGCACGGTCGGTCGCCCGCTCCCCGGCGTCGAGGTCCGCATCTCCAAGGAGGGCGAGATCCAGATGCGCGGCGCGAACAACACGAGCGGCTACTTCCACCTCCCGAACGAGTCGAAGGAGCTCTACACCGAGGACGGCTGGCTCAAGTCCGGCGACCTCGGCGCCTTCGACGACGAGGGGAACCTCGTGATCACGGGCCGCATCAAGGAGCTCATCATCACCGCCGGCGGCAAGAACGTCGCGCCGGTCGAGCTCGAGAACTACATCAAGTCGATCCCGGGGCTCGGCCACGTGGTCGTCGTCGGCGACCGGCAGCCCTACCTCTGCGCCCTCGTCACGCTGAGCCCGGAGACGGTCTCGGAGCTCTGCAAGAAGGCCGGTGTGCCCGAGGGCAACATCGCCGAGGTCAGCCAGCAGAAGAAGGTGCGCAAGTACGTCGAGGAGCAGATCGAGAAGGTCTGCAACGCGAAGGTCGCGCGCTACCAGACCATCAAGAAGTTCGAGATCTTCCCGCACGAGTTCAGCGTCGACGGCGGGGAGCTGACGGCGACGATGAAGCTCCGGCGCAACGTCATCAACGACAAGTACGCCGACGTGATCGCGGGCTTCTACGTCGGGGCCCACACGCCTTCGGCGGAGGCCTGAGCGCCGAGGAAGCCCGGCGACGACGCCCCGAGACCTCCGGGTCCCGGGGCGTCCGACCTCAGGGCAACCGAGCGAGGCGCGCACGCATGCGCTCGAGCACCTCGGGCTGACGCTCCCCGAACGCGGCGAGCCAGGGGATGACCTGGAGATTGCGCACGAGCACGAGCTCTTCCACGAGCGCGGCATCGGCGTCCCCGTCGTAGGCCCGCATCGCGGCCTCGACGAAGGCGTTCTCCTCGCCGAACGTCCGCGCGCGGGAGACGAACGTCGCCAGATCCCACTCGACCGGGCCGAGGAACGCGTCCTCCCAATCCGTGAGGACCGCGCCCCGCGAGGTCGAGAGCACGTTGCCGAGGTGCGCGTCGCCGTGGACGGCCTGGAAGGAGGCGGTGCGCGAGCGCGCCGACGCGACGATGCGCTCGCCGCGCTCCCATGCGCGCTCGAGCCTCGCGAGCTCGTCCCGCGTCATCACGCCGCTCGTCCGCGCGCGCTCCTTGACCGAGCGGGCCTCATCCCAGGCTCCCCACGTAGGCAGGCGGTCGTGGGGGTAGGCCCGCAGGCGTCGGTGGACGTCGGCGAGCCGGCGGCCCACCTCGTCGGGCTCGAGCTCGCCCTCGAGCGTCTCCCGCGTCCAGAACGAGATCACGAGGCCTGCCCGCTCGAAGGGGCCCGCGGGGATCGCGGTCGTCGGGGTGGTGACGAAGGCGCCGGCCTCGGCCAGGAAACGCGAGACCTCGACCTCGCGCCGCAGCCACGCGAGCCCGACGCGCGCGAGCGAGGTCGCCATGGCGATGCGGGCCACCACGGCGTGGGGCTCGAGCGCGACGACGAGGTGGCTCCGGTCGGCGAGCACGCGCGGCTCGGAGGCGAGCCCGAGCTCGCGCGCGAGCGCTGCGGCCTCGGCGACCGCCACGTCGTTCGCGACCGTCAGAGGCCGAGATTCCGGTGGATGCGCGGGAGCGGCGTCTCGAGGTTCGGCACGAAGGGCGTCCCGCGGATCACGTCGCAGGCCTCGATGTACCGGCGCGCGGCCTCGACGCGGACGTCGTCGGGGATCGTCGGCACCGGGCCGTCGCCCTTGTAGCCGATGTCCGCGAGGAAGCGGCGGACGTACTCCTTGTCGAACGACTCCGGGTTCGCACCCGACTCGAAGCGCTCGCCGTACGTGCTCGAGTACCAGTAGCGCGAGGAGTCCGGCGTGTGGATCTCGTCGATGACGACGATGCGGCCGTCCTTCGTCTTGCCGAACTCGTACTTCGTGTCGACGAGGATCAGGCCTCGCTTCGCGCAGACCTCCTGGCCGTGGCGGAAGAGCGCCATCGCGTAGGCGGCCGCCTCGTCGAAGTCGCGCGCCGAGATCTTGCCCATCGCGAGGATCTCCTCGCGCGAGGCGGAGACGTCGTGGTCTCCCTTCTCGGCCTTCGTGCTCGGCGTGAGGATCGGCTCGGGGAGCTTCTCGTGCTTGCGCAGGCCCTCGGGGAGCCGGTGTCCGCAGAAGACGCGCTCGCCCCGCTCGTAGTGCGTCCAGATGCTCGTCGAGGTCACGCCGGTCAGGTAGGCGCGCACGACCATCTCGACCGGCAGCGGCTCGCACTCGACGCCGATCATCACGTTGGGATCGGGCACGTCGAGCACGTGGTTCGGGACGATCGACTTCGTCTCCGCGAACCACCACGCCGCGATCTGGTTCAGCACCTGGCCCTTGAAGGGGAGGGTGCCGAGCACGCGATCGAAGGCACTGATGCGGTCGGTGACGACGAGGATGCGGCGGCCGTCCTTCGTCGAGTAATTGTCCCGGACCTTGCCCTCGTACTTCGTCCCGAGCGCGTCGAGATCGGAGTGGTCGAGGGTGAGCGAGAGCCCTTGCTTCAGGGTGTCGACGGAGACGGTCACGACGAGCCTCCCAGGGCCCGAGGGCCACGGAATCGGGCGGCGAACCTAGCACCCCGTCCCGGAGGGGGCCATCCCACCATTGACGGAGCCTCCGCCCGGTACTACCCGTGCGGCATGACCCGCGTCGGGCTCGAGGACATCGCCGACAGGCTCGGACGGAAGCCCCCGTCGCTGCTCGGTCGCGCCGAGGACACGCGTCAGGCGGCGGTGGCCGCGATCCTCCGCGCGGCCCGTGGGGAGCCCGAGGTGCTTCTCATCCGGCGTGCGGAGCATCCGCGCGACCCGTGGTCCGGTCACATGGCCTTCCCGGGAGGCCGGCACGATCCGAGCGATCCCGACCTGCTCGACACGGCCCGCCGCGAGACCCTCGAGGAGCTCGGCCTCGACCTCGGCCGGCACGCGCGGCTCCTCGGCATGCTCGACGAGATCGAGGCCATCGCCCGTGGGCGAAGGACCGGCATGGTGATCCGTCCCTACGTCTTCGCCCTCGAGGAGGAGCCCGAGCTCGCTCCGAACGCCGAGGTCGCCGAGGTCGTCTGGGCCCCGCTCGCGCCGATGCTGCGCGGAGAGAACGCGACGACGCTCCCGTATCGAAGGGACGGTCTCGATCTCGTGCTCCCGGGGTACGATGTCGGCGGCCGCGTCGTCTGGGGGCTGACGTACGAGATGCTCCAGCGGCTCTTCTCCCTCCTCCGGTAGGTCCCGATGGTTCGTCGCGCGTCGCCCTGGCTCCTCGCTTCCGTGCTCCTGTCGGCCTGCGGCGAGCCGCCGCCTCCGCCGCCTCCCCCGCCCGGCGTGGTCGCGCCGAACGCGCGGCCCGCGGCCGCGACGACGCCGTCGGGGCAACCTGGCCAGCCCACCGTCACGCCGACGATCGACTCGAATTTCGGCACGGTCACGCTGGCGACCGGCTTCCAGCCCGATCCCCACGTCGAGCGGGGCACCTCCGGGGGCGACATCGACGCGCGGACGTTCCAGGGCGACTGCCGCGGCTTCGTCACGCAGAAGCCGGACCACGTGCTCGTGGCGACGACCGCCTTCCAGCGCCTCCGCATCCTCGTGAACGCCGGCGAGGCCGACGTCACCCTCGTCGTGCAGGCGCCGGGCGGGGGCTATTCGTGCAGCGACGACGCCGAAGGCCGCAATCCGATCGTCGAGCTCGGGGGCGCCCAGGGCACCTACCGCATCTGGGTCGGCAGCTACCAGGCGGGTCAGCAGTCTCCGTACGTGATGGGCTTCTCGGAGCTCGCCGACACCACGGCCGCCGGCCTGCCGCTCGGCAACGGGGCCGGCTCGCTCGCCACCGACGGGACCGCGAGCAACTTCGGCACGATCGCGCTCGCCCCTGGTTTCACCCCCGATCCGCGCACGGTGCAGGGCACCTCGGGAGGGGAGGTCGATCTCGGCCCGCTCGGCGTCGGCTGCCGCGGCTTCGTGACCCCGCAGCCCGATCACATCCTGGAGCTCGGAGGGGACTCGCCGAGCCTGTGTCTCATGGTCCGCTCCGAGGGAGACACCGTGCTCCTCGTGCACCGACCCGACGGCTCCTTCGTCTGCGACGACGACACGGAAGGCCGCAACCCGGTCGTCACCGGCGCCTTCCCGAAGGGCACCTACCGCCTCTGGGTGGGCAGCTACCAGCCCCGCTCGAACGACGGCTACGTGCTCGGCATCACGCAGATCGCGGACGTCATGCCCTCGACGTTGGCTGCTCCCTGATCCACGTCACGGGCCCCGAGGCCGGCGCTTCCGCCCTTGCGAAGCTGCTGCTAGGGTCCCACGAACCCGACCGAGAACACCATGGCTGCCGCCGATCCCAACCGCATCGTCCACTGCGTGAAGCTGAAGCAGGACCTCCCGGGCCTCGCGAAACCCCCGTTCCCGAACGCGCTCGGGCAGGAGATCTTCGAGAAGGTCTCGGCCGAGGCCTGGGAGCAGTGGCTGAAGGAGAGCGTGCGGTACATCAACACGTACCGCGTCGACCTCTCGTCGAAGCAGGGCCAGGAGTTCCTGGTCACGCAGCTCCGCATCTGGCTCGGCCTCGACGAGGGCCACCTCGTGGCGACGGCGTGGACGCCGCCCAAGGACGAGGCGAAGTGAGCTAGCGCTCGGACGGGCCCGGGCCCGGGCTCGCCGTGCCGTCCGCCGACACGAGCACGCTGCCGTGGGCGCTCGGCTCGCGGAAGAGCGTCTCGTCTGCGACGTCGCGCGAGAGGGCGCGATCGATCGCGTCGAAGAGCGCGTCTTCGTCTTCCGGCAGCGCCGGGCCGAGGGAGACGACGTGGGCGAGCGCCTGGACCGGCGGCGCTCCGCGCTGCAGGTGCTCGAGCACGGCGTGGCCGAGGATCACGAGGCGCGCCTCGCCGCGCGCGATCGCGGCCGCCACCGCCGTCTCGAAGTCGCCCTCGGCGATGGCGCGGGCGGCGGCGTCCGCGGCCGCGACGAGCACGCCGCCCTCGTCGAGGATGGTGAGGGCGTCCTGCTCGCGGGTGCGCTTGCCCGGGATCGTACGCGCATCCTCCGGGAGCCAGGCGACGAGGGCGCGGTACTGGCGTGCGTGGATCGCGCGCTTGCTCCGCGGGAAGAGCGCCCACGCGACGGCGTTCCAGAAATCGTGCGGATTCTCGGGGCGGCTCGGCACCTCGTCGTGCATCGTGATGCGTACGTCGTAGAGCGCATCGCGATCGACCGGACCCGGGGCACGACGCCGCGGCTTCGGTGCTTGCACCACAAAGCGAACGGGGCGGACCTCCGGTGCGAACGCCTGCCGGCGGCTCTCCACGAGCTCGGTGTAGCGGTCGACCGCGGGCCACGTCGTCTCGTGCTCGAGGGCCCCGAACACGCGGAGGGACGGCGCGAGCCACGGGCTCCTCCGCCCGAAGCCCGGATCCCAGGCGTTCGTGGGGGCATCTCGGCTCGGGGGCTCCGACATGGCGGGCAGGCAACGTAGCAGTCCCCAAGCCAGCGTCGAAGGTGCACCGGCAATTCGGTGCCTGGCCGACGACATGTCGGTGACACCGGCCGAGCGGTGCGTACGTTCTTGGCGGCCACGCGGAAATTCGCAATGCTCCGCCTGGCACGCGGTGTGCTGGAATGACCCTACACCGCCGATCGCGAGGATCCCGACAACCCCGTCGGGATCGAGAATCCCCGAAGGAGAGACCCATGACTGAAGGCAACAAGCTCACGCGGCGCGAACTGATCGGCAAGGGCATGGTCCTCGGCCTCGTCGTCCTCGGCGCGGGCCAGACGCTCGCGGCGTGCGGCGGTGGCGGTGAGGGTGCGGCCCTCGACTGCAGCAATGCGACGCCGGAGCAGACGCAGCAGCGCACGGCGCTCGGCTACGTCGAGGCCACGACCGATCCCGCGAAGGCGTGCTCGAAGTGCAACTTCTGGCAGGGCGGCACGAACACCGCGGCGTGTGGCGGCTGTCAGCTCAATCTCGGCAACGTGAACCCGAACGGTACCTGCAACAGCTTCGCGCCGAAGGCGTGAGGCGAGCGGGGACGAGGAGCTCGAACGATGCGAACGAAGACACGGATCCTGATCGCGACTTCCCTCTTCGGAGCGGCCGCCCTGGCCGGCCTGGGTTGTGGCAACGAGCGTGAGCGGAGCGCGCCTTCGACCTCGGCGAGCTCCTCGGCTCCGGCGGCACCGGCGGCGCCTGCGCGCGAGCCGCTCGAGCCGCTCCCGGAGATCGCGACCAACGAGCGCAAGGTGCTGCTCGGTCGCCGGCTCTTCCACGACAAGCAGCTCTCGGGCGACAACACCGTCGCCTGCGTGACCTGCCACTCCCTCGACCACGGAGGCGCCGAGGAGCGTCGCACGTCCGTCGGCATCCGCGGCCAGGTGGGCCCGATCAACGCGCCGACCGTGCTCAACGCCGCGCTCAACTTCGTCCAGTTCTGGGACGGCCGCGCCGCGAACCTCGTCGAGCAGGCGAAGGGCCCGGTCACCAACCCGATCGAGATGGGCGCGACCTGGGAGCAGGTCATCGAGCGCCTCTCCGGCGACGAGGGCTACCGCACGGAGTTCGCGGCCCTCTACACGGACGGCGTGACGCAGAACAACATCGCCGACGCGATCGCCGAGTACGAGCGCTCCCTGCTCACTCCGTCGCGCTTCGACCGTTACCTCCGCGGCGAGCGGGCGGCGATCACCGAGGCCGAGCGTCAGGGCTACGAGACCTTCAAGCAGGTCGGCTGCCCGAGCTGCCATCAGGGCGCGAACGTCGGCGGCTCGATGTACCAGAAGATGGGCGTCGTCCGGGACTACTTCGCCGCGCGGGGCAACGTGACCCAGGCCGACTACGGACGCTTCAACGTCACGCACGACGAGAACGATCGCTACCGCTTCAAGGTGCCGACGCTCCGCAACGTCGCGCTCTCCTCGCCGTATCTCCACGACGGCTCCCAGCAGACGCTCGACGACGTCGTGCGCGTGATGGGGCGCTACCAGCTCGGTCGCGAGCTCACGGCCGACCAGGTCCGGTCGATCGTCGCCTTCCTCAACTCGCTGACGGGCGAGCTGCCCGCGGGCGCGCGTCCGCCGGCCGAGCCGGCCGCGGCCCCCGCGCCCACGCCCTGACCGTGCCAGCGGAGGAGTCGCTCCCTTCCTGCCTCGAGTGCGGGACCTGCTGCTTCTCCTCCCTGCCCACGTACGTCCGAGTGACGGGCGACGATCACGAGCGACTCGGCGAGGACGCCGAGTCGCTCACGCATTTCGTCGGCAACCGCTGCTACCTCCGGACGGTCGAGGGGCGCTGCGCGGCGCTCCGTGTCGACGGGAAGGCGGGCACGTTCGTCTGCACGGTCTACGAGCGTCGGCCGTCGACCTGCCGGCAGCTCGAGCGGGGCTCCCCCGAGTGCCTCGGCGAGCTCGCGACGAAGGGCGAGAGGCCGCGGCTCGCCCTTCTCTCCGCGCGGCGCGGAATCGGCACCCCGCAATCGCCTTCGTGAGGTCCTCGGCGACGCTTCCATTCGCCGGTCGTTTGGAGTAGACGGAGGGCGGATGGACGATCGCTACGACGTCTGGCTCGTCAGCTTCGACGGTGGCCGCGGCTCGGCGGTACAGGGGCTCGTGCGCGTGTTCGGCGTCGGCGCCGACCGCGCCGAGCAGCTCCTCGCCGCGCTCCCCCACGTCGTCAAGCACGGCGTCTCGCGGGACGAGGCCGATCGGATGAAGGCCGCCCTCGAGGGGATCGGCGCGCACGTCGAGGTGCACCTCGCGCGGCCGCGTGCGCGTGCGGCCACGGCGCCGGTCGAGGCCCCTCCGAAGCCCGCCGCGAAGGACCTCTCGGCGGATGCGATCGCAGGCGCCGGGCTCGACGTCGGGCAGGACCACGAGCCGCTCTCCTCGCTGCCCGCCCCGCCCGCCGCGAAGACCGACGTTCAGGTGCCCCGTGCGCCCGCGGTCCCGCGCGCCATCCACGAGTCGCACCTCGCCCGGCTCGACGTCGACAGCAACCCCGACTCCGTCGCAGGCGCCTTCGCCCCGAGCTCGGACTGGCGACCGCCCGCTTCGGGCGCCGGTCCCGATCCGGTCGTGGTCGTCGCACCGCGCCGTCCCTCGACGCGGCCCCCGGCGCCGCTCGGCGCTCCTCCTGCGCCCGGCGCCGCGCTCCGCTCCCCGGTCGCGTCCTCGAAGCCGGCGGCCGACCTCGACTCGAGGCAGCTCGGCATCGGTCTCGGCCTGTTCATCCTCGGCCTCGCCCTCCTCGGAGTCGGCTTGCTCCGGCGCGGCTCGGTGCTCCAGGGCGCGGCCGGCTACGGCGGGATCGTGCGCGACGGCTTCGCCTTCTGGGCCTTCACGACCGGGATCGGCGTCCTCCTCGACGTGATCCGTCGGCTCCGAGGTGGAGCGTGAGCGGTCGCATCGTCTGGCTCGTCGTCTGCATCGCCCTCGCGTTCGTCGTGAACCAGCTGAGGTCGGGGCGCTCGATCGCGGACGTCGGCGGCGCGATCGGCAGCGCCGTCGGGGATCCGGATGCCCGGGCCGCTCGGCTCCTCGACTCGCCGACGCATCCGAGCGAGCCGGCCGAGGCCTGGCTCTCGCGCTTCGGGCACTCGACGCGCGGCTCGTCGACGGAGCTCGTCGTCGCCGCCTGCCGTGCGGCGCGCTCGGCGGGCGCGATGCGCGTCGAGATCGGCGAGGTCATCGAGGCCGATGCCCAGCATGCGGTCACGACGCAGATCGTGATCGAGCTGCCGACCGATCCGTCCCGACGCGACGCGGTGCTCCGGGCCTTCGTGCACGGCCTGGGCCGCACGGGCGAGCCCGAGTCCGTCTTCGACGGGATCGGGAGACGCTTCGCGATCTTCGACACGCGCTAGCGGCGCGTGCTCACCCCGCGATCAGGCGCGAGAGACGCGTGACGAGACGCTCGAGGCCGGGCTCGAGCCCTCGGTCCTCGCGCTCCCGATCGGCGAGCCCCTTCGCGATCAGGGCCTCGACGGCGGCGACGGTCTTCGCGTGGAGCTCGGCGACGACGGCCGGATCCTCCGCCTTCGAGGGATCCGCCGGCACTTCGATCGGCTCGCCCGCGAGGAAGCGCAGCTTCATCGGCAGGGGCAGGGGCCCGAGGCCGACGTAGAGCGGCACGACGTACTTCTCGCCGAGCAGCGCGCGGATGGCCACGCCGAGGTGGGTGTCGCGCACCGCCTGCGCGTCGAGCACCTGGCGGTAGATCTCGTCGATGCCGATCACCGCCATCGGAACGATCGGCGCCCCCGCGCGGATCGCACACCGCACGAAGCCGTCGTGGCCCTCCCAGAAGAGCTTGTAGCGATCCTTCGCGCTCGCGAGGGCCTCGCGCGCGCCTCCCGGGCACACGTAGCAGATCTCGCCGCGCGTCAGCAGGAGATGCGCGTTCTCGGGAGTGCCCTCGACGCCGCCGGTCGGTCCGAGGATCTTGCGCTGGAGCTCCGTCGCGTAGAGCACGCGGTCGCCGAGGCCGCGGATCGCCCGTCCCGAGGCGTCCCAGACGCCGAGCAAGAGGCTCGGAGCCTCCATCGCGAAGAGGCCGTGGTTGGCCGCCACCAAGAGGCCGCCGGGGCGTCGGAAGACCTCGAAGCCCTCGAACGAGGGGCGGAAATAGAACCGCAGGGCGCGGGCCCATTCCACGGTGCGTCGATAGGATTCCTCGTCGAGGATCCAGCCGGTCAGGGCGGGGTCTTCCATCGCCTCCTCGGCTGGGGGTTTTGAGCCAGAGCGGGCGGACTTTCAAGCAATTCCGAGAGGTTCGGCGGGGGGTGCGCTCCCCCGCGGAAACGTGGGACGAAATCGGCCGACCGGCCGGTCACGATTCTTGTCGGGCCGCCCCGCCGACCCCACGTGGGGCGTGACATCGACCCCGGCGGACCGGCACGATCCGTGGCCACGCGTCCTCCGGGGCGCACGTCTGTGCGAGGGGTATCCATGCGACGCTGGAATGGTTGGGGCGACGAGGCGAACCACATGGAGCTCAAGCCCGAGGCGAGGGCCTTCCTCGAGGGGACCCTCGGCAAGGCGACGCCGCTCCGGGACGCGAAGCTCGCCGACGTGATCGCGAAGGTGCCGCCGTCGCGGTTGCCCGAGCATCCGCTCGTCTCGACCGATGCCGAGGTCCGCGTGCGCCACGCCCGGGGCCAGAGCTTCCCGGACTGGCTCGCGATGCGGAGCGGCGAGTTCGGCTTCTTCCCGGACGGAGTCGCCTCGCCGACGACGAGCGACGAGGTCCGCTCGCTGCTCGAGTGGGCGAAGGAGGAGGACGTGGTGGTCATCCCCTACGGGGGCGGGACCTCCGTCGCCGGGCACATCAACCCGGAGGCGAGCGAGAAGCCCGTGCTGACGCTCTCGCTCGCGCGGATGAACCGCCTGCTCCACCTCGACCGGCAGAGCCAGATCGCCACGTTCGGGGCCGGCACGCAGGGGCCGGCGCTCGAGGAGCAGCTCGCGCAGCACGGCTACACGCTCGGGCACTTCCCCCAGTCGTTCGAGCTCAGCACGGTCGGCGGCTGGGTCGCGAGCCGTTCGAGCGGTCAGCAGTCGTTGCGCTACGGGCGCATCGAGCAGATGTTCGCCGGCGGCACCGTCGAGACCCCGCGCGGGCGTCTCGAGCTGCCGACGTTCCCGGCCTCGAGCGCCGGTCCCGATCTCCGCGAGACGATCCTCGGCTCCGAGGGGCGCATGGGCGTGCTCACGGAGGTGAAGGTCCGCGTCACGCGGAGGTTCGAGAAGGAGACCTTCCAGGTCGTCTTCATGCCCTCCTGGCAGGCCGGCATGGACTGCGTTCGCGAAGCCGCGCAGAGGAAGCTGCCGCTCTCCATGGTTCGCCTCTCGAACGCGATCGAGACGCGCACGCAGCTCATCATCGCGGGGCACAAGACCGCGATCCGCCTGCTCGAGACCTACCTCTCGATCCGCGGCGCGGAGGAGGGCAAGGTCATGCTCACGTTCGGCGCGACCGGCTCGCGCTCGCAGGTCGACTACGCGGTGCGCGAGATGCTCGCGCTCTGCACGCGCTACGACGGGGTCCCGACCGGCACGGTGCTCGGCAAGAAGTGGGAGGAGAACCGCTTCCGCTCGCCGTACCTCCGGCACGGGCTCTGGGAAGAAGGCTACGCCGTCGACACGCTCGAGACGGCGACGGATTGGCCGAACGTCCCGGGGATGGTCGACCAGGTCGAGGCCGCGATCCGTCACGCGCTCGAGGACGAGGGCGAGAAGGTGCACGTGTTCACCCACCTCTCGCACGTCTACCCGCAGGGCTCGAGCTGCTACACGACGTACATCTTCCGGAACGCGCCGACGTACGAGGCGACCTACGAGCGCTGGCGTCGCATCAAGACGGCGGCGTCGAAGGCCATCGTCGCGAACCACGGCACGATCAGCCATCAGCACGGCGTGGGCATCGACCACGCGCCCTACCTCGTGCACGAGAAGGGCGAGCTCGGCATGGAGACGCTGCGCGCGATGGTGCGCCACTTCGATCCGGACCAGCGCATGAATCCAGGCAAGCTGCTCCGCCCCTGATCCCTCGGAGGACAAAGTGCACTCGACTCGCGACCGCAAGACCCTCCTCGGAACGCTCGAGGGAACCCATTGGGATCTCGTCGTCATCGGCGGAGGCATCACGGGCATCGGCGTGCTGCGGGAGGCGGCTCGCCGCGGCCTCCGCGTGCTCCTCGTCGAGCAACGGGACTACGCCTGGGGCACGTCGAGCCGCAGCTCGAAGATGGTCCACGGAGGGCTCCGCTACATCGCCCAGGGCGACATCAAGCTGACGCGGGACGCGCTCCACGAGCGCGAGCGGCTGCTGCGCGAGGCGCCGTTCCTCATCGAGCGCATGGGCTATTGGTTCGGCCATCGGAAGGGGAAGTTCCCCGGGCCGACGAGCTTCGGCATCCTCTGCGCCGTCTACGATTTCCTCGCCGGCATCAAGGACCATCGCTTCGTCGATCGCGACGAGGTGCTGCGCACGTTCCCCGGCTTCGACGGTCGGGACCTCGTCGGCTCCACGCGCTACACGGACTCGATCGTCGACGACGCGCGCCTCGTGCTCCGCGTCCTCGACGAGGCGCTCGCCGACGGTGGCGTGGCCATCAACTACGCGAAGGTCTCGCGCATCGTGCGCGACGCGAAGTCGGTGCGCGGCTGCGTCGTCGAGGATCGCGAGACGGGCAAGGAGTACTCGGTGAAGGCCGCCTGCGTCGTGAACGCGACGGGCGCCTGGGCCGACCGGCTCCGCAAGGAGATCACGGGCGAGTCGAAGGTCCGGCCGCTGCGGGGCAGCCATCTCGTCTTCGCGTCGGAACGCCTGCCGGTCGCGGAGGCCATCGTCTTCCAACACGCCGACGACAAGCGTCCCGTCTTCATCTTCCCGTGGGAAGGACGCACGGTCGTCGGGACGACCGATCTCGACCACCGCGAGGAGCTCGACGTCGAAGCGAGCATCTCCGAGAAGGAGGTCGACTACCTCCTCCGCGGAGCGAACGCCCAGTTCCCGAAGGCCCATCTCGCGGCCACCGACGTGATCTCCTCGTGGTCCGGCATCCGCCCCGTCGTCGCGTCGGGCAAGGGCCTCGATCCCTCGCAGGAGCGTCGCGATCACGTCGTCTGGGACGATCACGGCCTCGTCACGGTCACGGGCGGCAAGCTCACGACCTTCCGCCTCATCGCGCTCGACGTCCTCGCGGCCTGCGCACGCCACGTCCCCTCCCTCGATGCGAAGGACACGGGAGGCCACGTCTTCCGGGCCGCCGACACCTCGTCCGGCAAGGAGCTCCCCGCGGAGGTGCGAGGGCGTCTGCTCGGCCGCTTCGGCTTCCTCTTCCGCGATCTCGTCGGCGCGGCGAAGGAAGGCGAGCTCGTGCCCATCGAGGACACCGACACGACGTGGGCGGAGCTGCGCTTCGGCGCGCGCGCCGAGCAGGTCGTGCACCTCGACGATCTCCTGCTCCGACGCACGCGCCTCGGCAACCTGCTCCCGAAGGGCGGAGCGGCCCACGAGGCGCGGCTGCGCGCCATCTGCCAGGAGGAGCTCCGCTGGGACGACGCCACCTGGCGGAAGGAGTGGGAGCGCTACCAGGGCATCATCCGCGACTTCTACTCGCTCCCCGCCCGGACCCGCGCATGACGGCAGGTGGGTACCTCCTCGCGCTCGACAACGGCACGCAGAGCGTGCGTGCGATCCTCTTCGATGCCGAAGGGAATCTCGTCGCGAGGAGCAAGGTCTCGATCGAGCCGTATTTCTCCGATCGACCCGGCTACGCCGAGCAGCACGCGGACTACTTCTGGGAGTCGGCGTGCAAGGCGCTCCGCGCGCTCTGGGCCGAGAGCGGCATCGATCCCTCGCTCGTCGCGGGCGTCGGCGTCACCACGCAGCGCGGCACGATCATCGCCGTCGATCGCGAGGGCAAGCCGCTCCGCCCCGCGCTCTCGTGGCTCGACCAACGCGAGGCCGAGGGGCTCGCGCCGATGCCCGCTCCGTGGCCCGCGCTCTTCACCGTGATCGGCGAGGCAGGGACGATCGACTACCTGCGCCGTCAGGCCGAGTGCAATTGGATCGCGAAGAACGAGCCCGAGCTCTGGGCGAGGACGCACAAGCTCCTGCTGCTCTCGGGCTACCACACGTTCAAGCTGACGGGTCGCTTCGCCGACTCGGTCGGCTGCCAGGTCGGCTACCTCCCCTTCGACTACAAGCGGCTCGAGTGGTGTCGCCCGCGGGACTGGAAGTGGCACGCGATGGCGGTCCGGCGCGAGCAGCTGCCCGACCTCGTGAAGCCCGGACAGCGGATCGGAGCGGTCACGCGCGAAGCGTCGCTCGCGACCGGGCTCGTCGAGGGCACGCCGGTGATCGCCGCCGGCGCCGACAAGGCCTGCGAAGTGCTCGGCTCCGGCTGCGTCGAGCCCGACGTCGGCTGCATCAGCTACGGCACCACGGCGACCATCAACGCCGCGAACCGGCGCTACGTCGAGCCCGTGCCGCTGATCCCTCCGTACCCGGCCGCCGTCCCGGACTCCTACAACACCGAGGTCCAGGTCCAGCGTGGGTTCTGGATGGTCGAGTGGTTCAAGCAGCAGTTCGGCGCGGCCGAGGTGATCGAGGCCGAGAAGCGCGGTGTGCCGGCGGAAGCCCTCTTCGACGAGATGATCGCCGACGTCCCCGCGGGCTCCATGGGCCTCGTGCTCCAGCCGTATTGGACCCCCGGCATCCGCCAGCCCGGGCGCGAGGCGAAGGGAGCCATCATCGGCTTCGGCGACGTGCACACGCGGGCGCACGTCTACCGTGCGATCCTCGAAGGCCTCGCCTACGGCCTGCGAGACGGAGCCGAGCGCATCGAGAAGCGCGCGGGCGTGCGCATGCACCGCCTGCGCATCTCGGGCGGTGGCTCGCAGAGCGCGGAGGCCATGCAGATCACGGCGGACGTGTTCGGGCTCGTCGCCGAGCGGCCGCATACGTACGAGACCTCGGCGCTCGGCGCGTCGATGTGCGTCGCCGTCGGCCTCGGGCTGCATCCGGGCTTCGATGCGGCCGTCGCGAAGATGACGCGCACGGGCGACAGCTTCACGCCGAGGCCCGAAGCCACGCGGATCTACGACCAGCTCTTCCGTCGCGTCTACCGACCCATGTACGGCAGGCTGCAGCCGCTCTACGAGGCGATCCGGGACATCACGGGCTATCCGCGCTGAGCGCGGCGGGATTCACCCCGAAGGGTGTCGCAAGCCCCTCGTGTGTGACAAGCGCGAGTCGCCGCGATCGACGGGTGTCACGATCTGTCTCCGATCGCGGATCGATTCCGCACACCTACACCGGTGCCGTTCTTGACGGGGTGTGCCGCGAACCGTCAAAAGGGGGGATGGACGCCCACCACCCGGACCTCGAGGATCGCCGTCTCGATCTTCGCTCGCACCTCCTGGCGACGATTCCGCTGCTCGCGCTCGTCGCTGCCACCGCCTGGCTCGTCGTGACCCGACCGAGCGCTCAGGCGGATGCGCACGCTCCCTCGTCGCCGACCTCGGCCGTCGAGAGCCGCTGAGCCCCGAGCCCGGAAGGGAGGGGGGAAGTGGAAACGGCCGGCGCGCCTTCGGGCGAGCCGGCCGTCCGTCGTTCCGTCGCCCGAAGGCTCAGAAAGGGTCGCAGGGGCCGCTGCAGAGGTTGGTGATGACCCCCGTCGACAGGAAGTCGGCCGCCATCTGACGTGCGACCGGGGAGCCCTGCTGGCTCAGCTTCGAGTGCGGGTTGCCGGGCGCGCGGCTCGGTACGTTGATCGTGCTCTCCGTCGGCCCGAAGTTGAATTCCACGAAGCCCGAGCCGGTGTGCGGGCTCGGGGTCGCGTCCAGCCCGAAGACGGGACGGGCCTGCTCGCCGACGAGGGGGATGTCGATCGCCCGCGCCATGATCTGGGCTCCGAGGGTCGAGACCGTCTGGTCGCCGATCGTGTCCATGATCAGGACCTCGTGCGGGATCGTCCCCGGGATCTCGGCCGTCCGCATGTACTTCGTGTATCCCGTCGGCTCGACGCGGTCCCAGAGCATCTGGATGAGGTCGAGCACGAGCGGCAGGCGCCGGTCGTCGTAGAAGGTGCCGGTCAGCAGCACCTTGAAGCTGTCGTACGCGTTGCTGCGCGGCATGATGAAGGTCATCGCCTGGCCCGGCACGAGGAGCACGCCGCGGGTGATGATCGGCGAGAGCGTGAGGTACGTGCTGCCGTAGATGCCGCCGAGCGACTGGCCGTAGAAGCGCGGATCCGTCGTCTGGATCGTCGGCTGCCCGGGGTTCACCATCGTGCGCGAGTCGCTCGAGAGCGTCCGCAGGACGGCGTCGAGCACGAGGATGTTGTTCAGCATCGCCTGCTGGCCGCGGTCGGCCACGGTCTCGAACTGCGAGAGCTCGCCTGCGTTCACGATGGTGCCGAGCTTGCCGTAGTCGGCGTTGCTCATGCCGAGCCAGTCCATCGTGAGCATCACGTAGCCGAACTGGTTGGCGAAGGTGCGGAAGTTCGCGTCGTCGATCTCGTACCGCGAGCCGAAGAGGCCGTGGCCGTACTGGAGCACCGGCTTCGGCGTCGCGGTCGCCGTGCTGCTCACGGCCGAGACCGGGATCTCGAGCAGGAAGGGATAGTCCGCGTAGCCGTTCTGCATGGGCACGCCGTTCGCGTCGAGCACGAGGCGACCGCCGGGGCCCGGATCGTCGAGGAAGAGGGGCACGTGGATGGTGCCCTCGATGCGCCGCGCGATGTTCGCGTCGACGTTGTCCTGCATGCTCGTGATCGAGACCTGAGCGGGATTGCCTGCGAGGGCCGCGAGCGCGAGGTCGCGGATCTTCACCATGCGCTGCGTGTTGTTCTCGCGGCTCGCGGTCGTGAAGTCCCAGGCGAGCTGGAGGTCGCCCTTGGCGACGCCCGCGCTCGCGAGCCGGGTGAAGATGTCGGCGTAGAGAGCGCGGCGGCCGCCGATCGAGGGATGGTTGAACGACTTCCCGTCGCGGAGGGCCTTGAACGCCGGGCTCGGCGCGATGGTCGCGCCCGTGGTGTCGACGAGGCCGCGGATCGCGACGATGTAGCGCGTCGAGTCCTCGAGGCGGACGGCAGGGCGGATCAGGAGGTCGCGCGCCGTGTCGTCGGCGGCCCGCATGTCGAGCTCCACCCAATGCGGGATGTGCTCGCCGGTCTCGGCGTCGATGAGCACCGTCTTCGAGTCGGCGGCGAGGCTCGCGGCGGGATCCGTGACCGGCGCGGTTCCGTCGAGGGCGACGTTCGGGAAGAAGGCCAGGATCTCGGAGCCCGGCGAGAAGCCGTCGCTGAAGCGCAGGGCCGAGAGGTCGACGTACGAGTCGTCGCTCCGCTGGGGCTGCGGCATCGTGTCGTGCAGGTGGACCCGCAGGCCCGTCGGCGTCGTCGAATCGGCGACCGTCCAGATGTTCGACGGGAAGGGCAGCCCGCAGAAGTCCGGCGAGATCGGATCACAGCCGTCGGGGAAGAGCTCCTCGGGGGTGGCGTTGGTCTTGGGGCCGCTCGTCGAGCTGCCGTCGTCGCAACCGCTGAACGGGACGATGACGGCGAAGAGGACGAGCAGGAGGAGGGTAGGGTTACGGCGCGGGAACAGCATCTGCCGCGCAATGTAAGGCAATCGGGGGCGTGCAGAAAGACCACATCGCGCAGGCCCTTGCGCGATGCATCCCCGGTCCGGGACGGTCCCGGACCGGGGCACGGGCTCAGACGGTCGGCAGGACGTGATCCTTGAAGCGCTCGCGGAGGGCGGCCTTCAGGAACTTGCCCGTCGACGTGCGCGGGATCTCGTCGAGGTAGACGTAGTCGTCCGGGAGCCACCACTTCGCGACCTTCGTCTCGAGGAAGGCGCTCAGGTCGGCCTTGCTCGCGCTCGCCCCGTCGCGGAGCACGATGCAGGCGAGGGGGCGCTCGGTCCACTTCGGATGGGGCACGGCCACGACGGCCGCTTCCTTCACCGCCGGATGGCCCATGAGGGCGTTCTCGAGGTCCACCGAGCTGATCCACTCGCCGCCGGACTTGATGAGGTCCTTCGTGCGATCGGTGATCTTCACGTAGCCCTCGGGATCGATCGTGACGACGTCGCCCGTGCGGAACCAGCCGTCGTCGCTCCAGCGATCGCCCGTGTCCTCGAGCGCGAAGTAGCTCGCCGCGACCCACGGGCCGCGGACCTGGAGCTCGCCCGGCGTGATGCCGTCCCACGCGACCGGGCCCTCGTCGCCGATCGCGCGGATCTCGACGAAGGGAGCCGGCACGCCCTGCTTGGCGCGCGCCGCGTACTTCACGTCGTCGTCGGCGTCGGCGAGCGTCGCCTTCACGTTCGAGATCGTCCCGAGCGGGCTCGTCTCCGTCATGCCCCACGCGTGGACGACGTAGAGGCCGTGCTTGTCGAAGGCGCGGATCATCGCCTCCGGCGCGGCCGAGCCTCCGACGACCATGCGCATGCCCTTCACGAGCTTGCGGCCACCGGGATGCTTGTCGAGCGCCTGGAGGATCGCGAGCCAGACCGTCGGGACACCGGCCGCCATCGTGACCTGCTCCGATTCGAAGAGGTCGAGCAGGTTGTCCGCGTCGAGGTGCGGCCCCGGGAAGACCTGCTTCGCGCCGACCATCGTCGCGGCGAAGGGGATGCCCCACGCGTTCGCGTGGAACTGGGGCACGACTGGGAGAACGACATCGCCGCCGCCGAGCGCGAGCCCGTCGACCGCGATCGCGGCGAAGCTGTGGAGCACGATCGCGCGATGCGAGTAGACGACGCCCTTCGGCTTGCCCGTCGTGCCGGACGTGTAGCACATGCCCATCGCCGCGTTCTCGTCGAGCTTCGGGAAGTGGTAGTCGTGGCGGGCGAGGGCGAGCAGCTCTTCGTAGGCGAGGTCTCCGTCGGCGATCGTCGCGCCGGACCAGGAGACGACGATGACCTTCTCGACGCGCACGTGGGGACGGACCTTGTCCCAGAGCGGCAGGAGCACGTCGTCGACGATCACGAAGCGATCCCCGGCGTGGTTCACGATGTACGCGATGTCGTCGGGGTGCAGGCGCAGGTTCAGCGTGTGCAGCACGGCGCCCGCGCAGGGGATGCCGAAGTACGCCTCGAGGTGGACGTGGTGGTTCCACATCAGCGTGCCGACGCGATCGCCCGGTCGCACGCCGAGCTCGTGCAGGGCCGAGGCGAGCGCCTTCGCGCGCCGGTGGAAGTCCGCGTACGTGTAGCGGTGCAGGCTCTTGTCGGGCCTGCGCGAGACGATCTCGTTCTTCGGGTAGAGCTGCTTCGCTCGATCGAGGATCGAGGTCAGGGTCAGCGGAAAGTCCATCATCGTGCCACGCATCGGGATTCCTCCGTGGCGGCATCCTACACAGCGAGAGGTCCTCGCCGAAAGCCTTCGTAACGGATTTTCCCCGGGTTTCCTTGTGGTAGCTTCGGGCCCCATGTCGAAGCTCGTTCTCGTCACCGGGGCCTTCGGGAACCTCGGGCAGAAGACCGTCGAGGCCTTCGTCGCGCACGGCTACCGCGTGCGGGCGTTCGACCTCCCGACGCGGAAGAACCGCCTGCTCGCCCTCCGCTTCCCGAAAGCGGTCGAGGTCGTCTACGGCGACGTCACCCGGGACGACGACGTGCGGAAGGCGGTCGCCGGGGTCGACGCGATCGTGCACGGCGCGGCGCTGATGCCGCCGACGAGCGAGAAGATCCCCGAGGTCGCGCGCCGCGTGAACGTCGAGGGCACGCGACGGATGGTCCGGATGGCGGAGGAGGCCGGCGTGCCGGGGCCCTTCGTCTTCGCGTCCTCGTTCGCGATCTTCGGCCCTCACCCCGCGGGCTCGCCGCTCGTGACCGCCGAGAGCCCGGTCGTGGCGACGGACCACTACACCGCGCACAAGATCGAGTGCGAGGCGATCCTCCGCGAGGCGAAGCTCCCCTGGGTGCTCTTCCGCATCGGCGTGATGGCCGAGGGGAACCAGAGCGCCGCCGATCCCGACGTGTTCCGCATGATGTTCGAGATCGCGCCCGACTCGCCGATGGAGCTCGTGCACGCGACCGACGTCGCGCTCGCGACGGTCCGCGCGGTCGAGCGGCCCGAGGCGCACCGCAAGGTGCTCCTGCTCGGAGGCGGCAAGCGCTGCCAGGTCACCAACGGCGACATGTTCGAGGTGGCCTGCCAGGCGATGGGGCTCGACCGCTTCCCGCGCGAGGCGTTCGGCGACGAGGCCTACAACACCTGCTGGATGGATACGTCCGAATCCCAGCGCATCCTCGAATTCCAGCGCCATTCATTCGACGACATCCGCGGCGAGATCCTCGGACGGGTCCGCTTCCTCACCCCGCTCCTCCTCCCCCTCCGGCCCATCCTGCGCCGCTACCTGCTCGGGCTCTCGGAGCCGTATCGGAAGAGCCGCGGATCGGCGTAGGATGGGGGCCACTCGGAACAGGGGGTAGCTCCATGGATCGTCGTCGCGTCTTGCCGGCGGGCACGTTCGTCCTCGTCGTCCTCTCCGCGCTCGGTGCGGCGCACGCCCAGCGGACCTCGCAGCCTTCGACCCAGGCCGCGCAGGCGGCCGCCACCTCGATCGTCTGGGAGATCGAGGTCACCTCGAGCGCCGAGACCGGCCGACGCGTCTACACGCTCCCGTCGAGCGGCGAGTGGGACATCCCGCAGCCCTTCGGACCCTTCGCCTGCAAGGTGACGAGCCCCCAGGCGATGGCGGGCGGCCGCGCGGGGCGCTCGGCGGAGCGTTCGATCCGCTGCACGCGGACGGGAACGCCGGCCGGCGAGACGATCACCGGCGCCTCGACGAGCTGCCACGTCGACTCGGAGTCGCGGGACGCGCACACGCTGAACATCACGTACGGCGGCTCGAACGGCCGCGAGACCGTGATGGACTTCACCCTCACGTGTCGCTCGTTCTGAGACGCGCGTCGTCGCTCGCCGCTCGTCATCCGACGAGCGGCGTTCAGCCCCGCTCGGCGGTCCTCGGTGCCGGGATTCCCGGACCGAGCTCGCGGGCCGCGTGGCGGCCGCGCGACGTGAGCTCGTAGACCTGCTCGTCTCCCTGCCCCGGCCGGTAGCGGCGGAGCCAGGCGAGGCGCGCCTCGCGCAGCCCGGTCTCGAGCGGTCCGTAGGGAACCTCGAGGAGGCCCTCCTCCGACAGGGTGGTGAGCTCGCGGCGGAGGAGCTCCCGATCGTCGACGGTGGCGTCGGGGACCAGGTCGCCCAGCGTGGCTCGGCCTCCAATCGCGGCGATGAAGGCGAGGATGGCGTGTCGGCTCTCGGTGTCGTCGCCCATGACGAACCCTCCACGGACGTGGATCGGGAGCCGAAGGGAAGCCTAGCAAATCTCCGCGCCGGGCGGGCGAGGGAATCGCGAGGATCGCTTCCTCGTCCGGCCCGGCTCGGATGGCGCTACAGTGGCCCTCGGAGGGTCACCTCGCGGGGTGACGATGACGATGGTCCGACGCGGCGACGACGGCGGTTCACGTTCGGTGCTCCTGCCTCACGAGGCCGAGGCGCTCGAGGCGTACCGCGAGGGCGTCCGCGTGCCCGTGATCGCGTTCGTGCTCGAGATGACCGAGGACGAGGTGCACGCGCTCGCCGGGAGGGAAGGGATCGGACCTCGTCCGCCCGCGCGACGGAAGACGCTCGGCACCGTGCTCGACGCCGACGCGATCGACGCCCTCTCGATCGGGCGCGGCTGGATCGGCCTCGGCGAGGTCCTCTCGATGGAGACCCACGCGTCCCTGCTGCGCTCGACCGACGGTGGATTCCACGGCGACGCCGTCTTCACCGTCGTCGGCGTCGATCGGAGGGTCCACGAGGCGACCTCGAGGCTCCGCGTTCCGCCGCAGGTCGCGCGGCTCTTCGTCGAGACCCTGCTCTCGGCGCCCTTCGACGACGGTCGGCTCGAGGAGAGCGGCGCGACGCAGGCCGCGCGTCCGTGGACGACGCTCCAGCTCGCGACGACGGCGGGCCTCCATCTCGAGCTCGCTTCCCGTTCGCAGCGACCCTTCGACGATCCGTGGACGCTCCTCCTGCGGGAGACGGAGCTGCACACGCGCTCACGCCTCGTCGGCGCCGCGCTCGCCGAGATCGGCCCCTACCTAGGGCCGGAGATCCTGGCGCGCCTCTGCGACGAAGCGAGCGTCGGTCGCGACGGGCGTCGCTGAACGCTCAGAAGCGCAGCACGAAGCGGGTCCCGAACGTCCGCGTCTCCGGGTTCGTCATGGGCAAGAGGCCGTAGCTCACGCGTGGCTGCACCGTGAGCCGGAGGTCGCGGACGATCGCGCGCGTGCGGCTCAGGTGCACCGTCTCCATGATGAACGCGGGCAGGTGGAACGGGAAGAAGCCGAGCACGAGCGAGGCGATCGCGAGCCCGCGACGGTGGTTCGGGACACCGAGGAGCCGGAGCTGGTTCGAGGCCATCAGGGCGCCCGAGCCGCCCGCGACGAGGCCGCCCGTGCCGAGCGCGTACCCGATGCCCACCACCGCGCTGGCCGCGTCGTAGCGCGAGGGGTCGGTGATGATGCAGTCGGTCGTGCCGCAGGTCGTCGACGTGAGCAGGAACGCGTAGCCGAAGACCTGCGCCACCATGCCGACCGCGCCGACGACGATGCCCGTCCGCTCGATCGCGAGCCCGCGGTCCGCCCGATCGAGCATCGCCGAGGTCGCCGCGGGATCGACGGCCACCCAGCCCGAGGGCGTGTACACGAAGGGCGGCTGCGGCGCCGCGTACGTCGTCGGGTAGCCGGGCGGCGGCGGGACCGCGTAGGGCCCGGGCTCGGTGACGACGACGGGGCCGGCCTGCGCGGGCGCCGCTGGGGCCGGGCTCGGGGGGACCGGGGCCCCTGCAGCGGGCTCCACGGCCGCGACCTCGGCCTCGGCGACGGACGACGGGGCAGAGGCCAAGAGGGCGACGATCGACGGGACGAGGAGGCGACGCATGTCCCCTCGGTACCACGCCGGGCCGACCTCGACGAGATCCCTTCCCCGGGGCCGGTGCGCGACCCCAGGACGGAGGCGAACGGTCGTCGGCCCGGGGCCCATCCGCGCTCGACCGAGGAGAGACCCATGACCGAACGCGTGCGCCTCGAGATCCGCGACGATGTCGCCTACGTCACGCTCGACCGGGCGGACAAGCGCAACGCCCTCGACTGGGACATGCTCGTCGGCCTCGTCGACGCGGCCGAGCGGATCGGCCGCGACGCCTCCCTCCGCGCCGTCGTCCTTCGCGGCGAGGGCAAGGCCTTCTGCTCGGGGCTCGACTTCCCCTCGTTCACGAAGACGCCGGTGCGTCTCGCGCGTGCCTTCGCGAAGCCCCGCCCGGGGGCCTCGAACCTCTTCCAGGAGGCGGCGCTCTGCTTCCGTCGCCTGCCCGTCCCCGTGATCGCCGTGCTGCACGGCTCCTGCTTCGGGGGCGGCCTCCAGATCGCGCTCGGCGCCGACTTCCGCTTCGCGACGCCGGATTGCGAGCTCTCGATCATGGAGGCGAAGTGGGGCCTCGTGCCGGACATGAGCGGCACGATCACGCTGCGCGAGCTCCTGCCCATGGACGTCGCGATGAAGCTGACGATGACGGGCGAGGTCTTCGACGCGCGGAAGGCGAAGGAGCTCGGCCTCGTCACCGAGGTGGTCGACGATCCGCTCGCGGCGGCCGAGGCCCTCGTCGCGACGATCCGTACGCGCTCGCCGGACTCGGTCGCGGCGACGAAGGTGCTCTTCCACCGCACGTGGCTCGCGAGCGAGGACGACGCGCTCGCGGCCGAGACGCTGATCCAGGCGAGGCTCCTCGCCGGGGGCAACGCGCGCGAGGCCGTCCGCGCGAACCTCGAGAAGCGTCCGCCTCGCTTCAAGCCCCGCTCGTTCTCGCGCTGAGCGCGGAAACGAACGTCACGGCGTGAGCGTCGAGCCGCTCGTGTTCGGATTGCCCGAGGCGAGCACGAAGATGCCCGGATAGCCGTTCGTCTCGAACTTCAGGCTCGGGTTGTGCGTGAGCACCGAGTCGAGGACGTTCAGGTGTCCCGAGCGATCGTTGCTGACGTAGAAGATCGCGCCGCCGCCCTCGTTGGCGGTGTTGTCGAGCATCCGCGTCCCGCAGACCGTCGTCGTGAACGTGTTCCCGTCGTTGTAGATCGCGCCGCCGTTGCCGCCGAGCCCGTCGTTCGCGCCATGACCGATCGCCTGGTTCTCCTGGAACCAGCTGTTCAGGATCTGCCACGACACGCCGATGCTCGAGAGCGCACCGCCGTTCGCGCCGAAGTTCCCGAGGCCGGTGCCGCCGAAGGTGCTGTTCACGACGTAGACCGGCTGGTCGTCGTACTGGTCGAAGACGCGGATCGCGCCTCCGCCGACGTCGGAGCCGAGCGCATCCGTCTGGTTGTTGAAGAAGCGGGTGTTCACGAGCTTGAAGCGACCGCCGCGGACGAAGATCGCGCCGCCGCCGCCCGTGAGGCCCGTGTCTCCGGTCGCGCTCCCGTCGACGAACGTGAGGTTCTGCACGACGAGCACCGGCGTGGCCTGGTTGTCGCAATGCGACGTGGTCCAGTGCTGCGCCATATCACAGGTGTTCATGTAGAGGATGCGACGCGCGCCGGCTCCGCTCAGCGTGACCTTGCCGCCGCCGTCGATGACGATGGGCGAGGGCGCGTCGTTGAAGATCTTCGCCGTCTCCGTGAGCGTGATCTTCACGGGGTCGGGGCCGCAGTCGAAGGTGATGATCCCTCCCTGGGCGACCGCCTGCACGACCGCGGCGCTCGTGCAGCTCGCGGGCGTTCCGTCGCCGACGACGTGCGTCGGGCTCGAGGTGTCGGCGGCCTTCGCCTCCGTCGGGACGGTGCAATGACCGTCCGGATTGCCCGCGAGCGGGCCGACGCTCGGATCGGTGCCGGGATCGGAGCTCCCCGAATCGCCGCCGCAGCCGAGGGCGGACGCGAGGCCGAGCACGCAAGAGAAAGCGAGAAGCGAGCGACGATGCATGGAGATCTCCTCTGGGCCCAACGTATCGCCCGAGCGGAGGGGGCTCAAGCGCCAGACGGAATGCGGCCGGTCCGGTGAACACGCTCTGGCTCGCGCCTCGCCCTTTCGGGGCAGGCGACCTCTCCCCTCATGCGCCCCGGTCCGAGCACCCTGTTGGCGTTGGGCAGTGGCAATTGGAGCTTGTAACCTTGTCCGCGTCGCTTTCTTTCGTCATAGGAGCCTCCCCATGCTCACGAATCGCTTGCTGCTCCTCGCGTCGCTCTGCTCGATCCTCGTCACCGGCCTCGTCGCGTGCGACGACAGCCCGCCCCCGTCGACCACCGACGGTGGAGGCGTGGGCCCGGTCCTCGACGGCTGCTCCGTCACGACGGATCCGGTGACCGACGACATGAGCCAGCCGGACGTGGAGTTCCTCGTGAACCGTCTGCAGCTCCCGTCCGGCGCGAGCCTGACGGTGGTGGACGGCCTCGACGTCGACGGTCTCGAGACGACGAGCGTCTCGTCCGCCGACGGCTGCTTCATGCGGGACACGAAGGCGTCTTCGACCTCGACGGCGAACAACGTCGACAACCAGCTCGCGGCTGTCGGCTCGGCCGCAGCGGCGCTCGGCGTCGACATCTCCGGCTCGCTGCAGTCCTCGCTCGAAGGCGCGAGCCCCTCGCTCGTCGTGCGCGTGGTGCTCCAGCACTGGAACCACACGCTGACGGACGGCTGCGTGACCGTGCAGCTCTTCGCGGGCTCGGGCGGCGCGACGCCGACGCTGAACGCCGAGACGGTGACGGCGATGAAGGGCGGCGTCACCTCGGTGCTCGGCGGCTGGAATCCGGTCTCCGTGAACATCCGCGTCAACACGGTCCCGAGCTGCACGGTGAACGCCGGCGTGAGCTGCGCCGGAGGCCAGACGCAGGACTGCGATGCGACGATCCCGCTCGTGCTCTACGGAGTGAAGCTCCGCCTCCACGTCGCGGCGAAGACCACCGGCGGCTTCCAGCTCGTCACCGATCGCCCGAACCCGCCCGAGTCGATCACCGGAGTGCAGGATCCGACCCTGCTCGCCGGCTTCGTCTACTGGGGCACGAAGGGCGGCTCGATCGAGGCCGGCTCGTTCCAGGAAGCGATGCAGAACGCGATGTGCGAGCTCGGGCAGAACAGCCAGTGGCCGACGGTGCAGAGCATCATCGGCGGCAAGCTCGATCTGCGTTCGAGCTCGACGGGGACCGCGCCCACGACGTGCTCGGGCAGCAATGCGGCTTCGAGCAACGCGAATGCGTTGTCGCTCGGGGCTTATATGGGGTCGGGGTACTGAGCGGGCGGGGGCTCCTCGGGCGTTGGGGCTTCGAGGGGCTCTACCGGTAGCGGTGCGACGCGCGGGGCCTCAACCGTAGAGGTTCACGCGCGTGGGTCCCTTCGCGAGGTCCGCGTAGACGACGATGGCGTGGCCCGCGAAGATCCCGCCGTCGTCGAAGAAGACGTTGAAGGATCCGTCGGCTTCGACACCGAGCGATTCGGGGGTCATGCAGGCGCGGAACGCTGCCTCGGACATCGGTTCCTCGTCGTCCTCGAGCCAGTGGGCGTTCTTCACCGACAGGAGCTCACGCGCGGCGGCCTGCGTGAGTCGCTCGACCCACTCGTGCCAGGACGCTCGGAGGCGTCTCGCGTGGTCCGCTGCGGCTCGAACCTCTTCGAGCTCCGTTCCCCGGAGCGTCAGGCGTGCGCGCGGTCCGAGCCAGTCGGCGTTCCCCGCGAACCATCGGATCGCTCGCTGGAGCTCGAACCGCCCGAGCTCGGGATCCTCGAAGACCACGGGCGCTTGGAGACGCGTGGCATGGGCCTCGAGCTCGGGATCCGCGACCGCTTCGGTGGACACGGATTCGAGTCGCGCGTGCGGCCAACGGAACAGGGGATCCCGCACGAGGCGCGCGCGCACGCGCACGATGGCGTAAGGGCGTAGACGAGCCCTCCACGCCTCGAGCTCGTGCTCGGGCATGTAGCGCTCCAACCTCAGCGGAGCGGTCTCGAGCTCGCCGCCCTCGACCCGCCACACCTCGAGCGTGCTCCCGAGGCACCAGTCCTCCATGCCGCCGAAACGGCTGCCCGAGGAACCGGAGGCCGCCACGACCCCGAGGATGTCGATGGCCTCGGCGCTCTCGAAGGCCGCCTCGAGCGCTTGCCGACGCTTCTTCTGGGCGGCGATGTGCTCTTGGGGCGTCATGGGACGGGAGTCGTCGGAAGCTGCCATCGCGTGCGTGTACCAGCCGCGGATCGGGGCGGCCAGGGACATGGTCGGAGGCGATGGCGGAGCGGTGGGCGACGCTGCGCGAGCTCGCAGCGGAGCGGGCGCGGCTCCTCCCACGAATCTTCCTCTCCGCTCGGGAGACGGAATGCCAAAGGCCCCGGAACCTTTTCGATTCCGGGGCCTTTTCTGGAGCCAGCTGCGGGACTTGAACCCGCGACCTACGGTTTACGAAACCGTTGCTCTACCAGCTGAGCTAAGCCGGCAACCCCCTTTGGAGGGGCCGCTTTCCTAGCAAAGGGGGAGGGGGGTGTCAAACGAGTTCGACGAAGTCCGCAGGGTTCTCCCACCTCTCGCCACGTAGGTGCAGACGGAAGTCCCGTCGTCCGGTATCCTCCCCGGGCCGCTGGGGACCGTCCCCGAAGCGGCGATGGCCCCCCGAGAAGCCCGTGCGTCGTCTCCGTCTCCTCTCGCTGCTCCCTCTCCTCCTGCTCGTCGGCTGCCCGGCCGTGCTCTCGCAGCCTCGCGGCGAGGAGCACATCGCGGCCATGCAACAGGGCGAGGCCGCCCTCACGCACCACCGCGACGAGGAGGCCGTGACGGCCTTCGCCACGGCCGCGCGCACGGCCGAGCGCCGCGTCGACCGCGACGAGGCCGAGTTCGAGGAGGCGCAGGCGCTCGAGCGGCTCGGCCGCTACGACGAGGCCCTCGTGCTCCTCGATCGCGTGGGCAACCGCGAGCCGAATTCGCGCCGCACGGCGCGCGCGATCTACGACGCCGCCCGCATCCGCCTCGAGCTCCTGAACCAGCGCGAGCCCGCGATGCAGGGCTTCGAGCGCGTCGTCCGCGAGCATCCCGAGGACGGCCTCGAGAACATCTCGATCCGTCGCCTCGTCGACGACTACGAGGCGCGCGGCGATCTCGACGGCGCCATCGCCCTGCTCGACCGCCTCTACGGCGACGTCGGCTCGACCCGCGCCGGCGACGATCTCCTCCGCGCGAAGGCCGATCTCCAGCTCGCGAAGGGCGACCGCGCCGGCGCGCGCGCCACGCTCGAGAAGCTCGTCGCCGAGCATCCCTATCCCTACGGGCACTCTTGGGACAACGCGCTGATGAAGCTCGCCGAGATGGATCTCGAGGACGGGAATCCGCGCGCGGCGATCGAGCGCTACGAGACGATCGTCTCGGTCAACGAGGAGACGAACCTCGTCGGCAGCTACACCCTCCCGACCATGCCCGAGGCGCAGATCCGCATCGCGCGCATCTACCGCGACCAGCTCTCGGATCGCGACGCCGCCTCGCGCGCCTACGACGACGTCGGCGAGCGCTTCCCGCGCTCGACGCTCCGCGACGACGCGCAGTACGAGGCCGGCGTGATGTGGCTCGACGCGCACGAGACGCGGCGCGGCTGCCGCTATCTCTCGCACGTCGTCGCGGACTTCGAGGTCGGCCACGCGCGCCGTCAGGCGATCGCGCGCATGCGGACCGACTGCCCGGACGATCTGCCCGAGGAGCTCCGCCGTCCCGAGGGCGAGCAGGCCGCGGACGCGGGCCGTGCGACGACTCCGTCGACCACGCCCGACGCCGGCCGCTGAGCGAGCCGCTCGCAGGGGACGGAAACGAAGAGCGCGCCGACCCTCGCGGGTGGCGCGCTCGGTGGAAGCGGGATGGGCTTCGCGGTCAGACGTCTTCTTCGCCGCCGCCCTCGACCTCGAATTCGACGTCCTCGTCGTCCTCTTCGGCCTCTTCTTCCTCTTCCTCTTCTTCGTCTTCGGGCGCGGTGTACTTGAGGTCGACGTCGACCTCCGCCAGCTGCGCCTCCAAGAGCTCGAAGAGCTCCTCCGCGTCCTCACCGGACCACTCGTCGAGGATCTCCGAGATGAAATCGTAGAAATCGCCGCTGTCGATGCGGCGCTCGATCTCCTCGATGTCCTCGTCCGAGAAGGCCTCGATCAGGTCCTCGCGGAGCGTCTCGGTGTCCCCCTCTTCGATCGCGTCGGCGACGGACAGGCGGATTTGGCGCACGGCGCGCTTGTCGAGGTAGATCTCCACGGCTCTCTCACCCTCCGGCTCAATTGGCGCGTACTATAGGTAGCTCCGAAACCGTGTCAACGTTGACGAAAGCCCCTCGAAAACCGCGCATGTCGCGTACTTCTCACGTGCTCGGGGTCTTCCTGCTGCTCGGGGCCGCCCTCGGGACGGCTCCGACCCCTGCTCGGGCCGAGGGCCTGGAAGGGGACGAAACGGCCCTCCCGGAGCTCCCTCCACCGCCCGAGCTGCGCCCCCAGAAGCGTGTCGTCGAGGTCAACGCGGGCCTCGTCGGAGCCTTCGCGAATTCGGCGCTCTGCCCGCCCGGGCCCGACTGCATCCTCGGCGGCGGCTTCGCGCTCGGCTTCACCTACGAGTGGCGGAGGCCCTCGGGCTTCACGCTGGGCCTCGGCTACGACCTCTGGATCCTCGGAGGCGGGACCGTCTGGGACGCCAGCACCCTGCAGGACATCCGCTTCGCCGGGCGCTACCTCTTCCTCCCCGAGATCTCGGTCCACCCCTACCTGATCTACGGCGCGGGCGTCGTCGGCCTCGGCGATCTCTTCCGCATCGCGACGGCCGGTGCGGCCCTCGACGCCGGCTTCGGCGTGGAGTGGGAGATCACGGACAGCCTCGCCTTCACCTTCTCGTTCGAGCTGCGGACGTTCATGGTCGTGCCCTTCACGACCCACGACGACGGGGTGGAGCGGGGCCAGGATCCGATGCCCAACATGCTCGGGGCCATCCAGCTCGGCGTCGTGATCATCCCGGGGCAATGACCGCCGGCCGCCCCCGTCTCCGGCCCGGGGATGGGAGGCGAGGTGGGCCCTCCGCGCCTATCGCTTGACGAGCCGCCGTGGGTCGTTGTCCACTGCACGTCCGACGATGCGCTGTTCGAGCTGCGGACACGAAAACCCTGGCGGCAGCCTTTTCTGTCAGCAGTGCGGACAGCGGTTCGCGCCCGCGCAGGCGGCGCCGGCGGCCGCCGCTGCGGCGAACCTCTGCAGCCGCTGCGGCTCGCAGCAGCCGCCGCACATGCGGTTCTGCACCCAGTGCGGGAACTCCCTCCCCGGGCTCGGGCCGGCCCCGGCCGCGCCGCCGCCTTCGGCCGGCCCGGCGGCCTACGCGCCCACGGTCGCCGGTCCCTCGCCGGTCCATGGAGGCGGAGCCCCCGCTCCGACCCCGGTGATGATGCCCGCCGCGCAGGGGTACAACCCGCCTCCGGCGAGCTCGCCCCTCGCCTCGGCGGGCGCCGAGGTGGCCGAGCGTCTGTCGAACGCGATCGGGGGCCCGCTCTGCTGGCGATGCCGCGGGGTCGGGGACGTCGGGGCCGAATTCTGCAAGTTCTGCGGCGCGCGCTACGCCGACAAGCCCGGGGCCGCGCCCGCGCCGATGGGCCCGCAGGGGGCGCCGATGGCCGCTCCGGCACCCGCGCCGATGGCCGCTCCGATGGCCCCGCAGGCAGCGCCGATGGCCGCACCGGCCCCCGCCCCGCAGGCCGCGCACGGCTTCGGCCCGTCCACGATCCCCGTCGAGGCCCGTGGGCCCGAGCCCTACGGCGCGCCCGCTCCCGGGGGGGCACCGGCCGCCGTCGGGGCGGCCCCCGCTCCCGTGCTCGCCCGTCTCGTCAGCATCCTGAAGGACGGAACGGACGGGCAGGCCTTCGCGATCACCCTCGAGCAGACCGACATCGGCCGCACCGAGGGCGAGATCCTGCTCTCGGACGACCCCTACCTCTCGCCGCGTCACGCGCGGATAAGGCGCCGTGGGGATGCCTTCTTCCTCCGGGATCTCGACAGCGTCAACGGCATCTACCTGCGCATCCGCGACTCGGTCGAGCTCGCCGACGGCGACACGATCCTCGTGGGCCAGCAGGTCCTCCGCTTCGAGCTCCTCTCGGACGCCGAGGTGCCGGTGGGACCGGCGGCCGTCCACGGCGTCTTCGTCTTCGGCACCCCCGAGGTGCCCCGGATCGCCCGTCTCGTTCAGTACACGACGGAGGGTATAGGCCGGGACATCATTTACCTGTATCGTTCGGAGACCGTGCTGGGGCGTGAGACCGGGGACGTCGTGTTCACGGACGATCCTTTCCTCTCCCGTCGCCACGCGGCGATTCGAGTGGAACGAGGGAGCCGGCGCTTCGTGCTGAAGGACATGGGATCGTCGAACGGAACGTCTCTGCGCATGAAGGGTGAACGTCCCCTCTCGCACAACGATCTGTTCCGGATCGGCAGGCACCTCTTCCGCTTCGAGCTCGCGAGCGCTCAGGCAGGGCAGGCCGGACGATGAGCGAAGAGGATCCGACCGGCGGAAATCCGAGCTCCGACATGCAGGCCGCCCTCGCGGCCGCGGCCGAGCAGTTCGGGAACGGCATCGACGAGCCGACGATGCCGAACAAGATCGATCAGGCGATCGCGCGCGGCGAGGGCCCGATCCGCTTCCGCTACTACGGGCACACCGACGTCGGCCTCGTGCGCGAGCACAACGAGGACAATTTCCTCGTCGCCGACCTCGGCACCGACGTGCGCGGCATGGCCAGCGACGCGATCGTCGAGGGCGTCCTCGGCAAGCGCGGCATCGTCCTCGCGGTCTGCGACGGCATGGGCGGCGCCGCGGCCGGCGAGGTCGCGAGCCAGATGGCCGTCGACACCCTCTACGAGCTCTTCCGGGCCGGCGAGGCCGACCCCGACCGCGACACGTTCGCACGCCGCCTCGTCCATTCGATCGAGGAGGCCGGCAGCCGGATCTTCTCGGCCGCGAAGATGGACCGCTCGCGGCGCGGCATGGGCACGACCAGCACGGTCGCGGGCCTGCTCGACAAGGTCCTCTTCGTCGGCCAGGTCGGCGACAGCCGCTGCTACGTGCTCCGCAATGGCCAGCTCAGCCTGATCTCGAAGGATCAGAGCCTCGTGAACCAGCTCATCGAGGCCGGTCAGCTCACCGAGGAAGAGGCCGAGGCCTTCGAGCACTCGAACATCATCCTGCAGGCGCTCGGCACGACGGAGAAGGTCGTCGTCGACCTGACGTTCCTCGAGCTCCGCCAGGGCGACCGCCTGATGCTCTGCTCGGACGGCCTGTCGGGGCTCGTGCATCCGGAGGTGATCCGCGAAGTGCTCGCCACCACGCCGGATCTCCGCGATTGCTGCACCAAGCTCATCGAGATGGCGAACAACGGCGGAGGGCACGACAACATCACGTGCATCTGCGCCGAGTTCGGCGGCGAGGGCCTGCTCCCGGCCGAGAACGCGCCGCCCGCGACCTACCAGCAGTACCCGCTGCCGATCGACGAGCACGCGGCGGAGTCCGGCGAGCCGCGGGACGTGCACATGAAGAGCGGGGCGCCGAAGCCCGGCTCCGACGTGAAGCGCTCCGGCAGCCGCACGATGGAGCACGTCGCGCCGGCACCGGATCTCCCCGTCGCGCGGTTCCCGTGGTGGTTCGTCGTCGTCGTCGTCTTCGTGCTCATCGGCATCGGCATCGTCGCCTGGCGGCTCGAGCCCCCCGAGGACACCTCGCGCTCCGACGTTCGCCGTCCGGTGAACGCGCCCTCGACGCTGCAGCCGTCGGGTCCGCCCGTCGAGGTCATGGTCCGCACGGACGCCCCGAGCGGCGAGCTCTTCGTGAACGGCCAGACCTACGGCGACATCACGTCGGACGAGGACGTGCTCATCGAGCTCCCCCCCGGCTCCTACCGCCTCGAGCTGCGTCGCGAGGACAACGTGCTCGCGACCGCCACGGTGATGGTGCGTGCGGGCTCTCCGCTGACGGTCATGCTCGAGCTGCCGGAGGGCTCCGACGACGAGCCGACGGACGAGGAAGAGCCGGCGCCCGTGCCTCCGCCGCGTGCGCCTGCCGCCCCGCCCGCCGTTCCCACGGGGACGACCACGACGCCCACGCCCGGCGGGACCACGACGATGGCGTCCTCGACGACCGGAGCCGCGGCCGCGCCTTCGACGACCACGATGGCCGCGCCCGCGACGTCGACCATGGCCGCCGACGCGACCGCCCCGACGCCGACCGCGCCGGCCCCCGCGCCGACCATGGAACCGGCGCCGGCGCCCGAGCCCGCGCCCGCCACGCCGTGACCGCGAGAACGGCCGAGGCGATCCCGTGATCCGCCTGCGTCAGCTCAGCGGGGCCCACGCGGGCAGGGTCGCCAGCTTCGACGTCAACGTCGTCCGCATCGGTCGCCTGCCCGACAGCGAGTTCGCGCTCGATGCGGTCGCCGATCTCGACGTCTCGGCGCGTCATGCCGTGATCGAGCACGACGGCGCGCGCTGGACGCTCATCGACGTCGGGAGCCGGAACGGCACCTGGGTGAACGGTACGCGCGTCGCACGATGGGTCCTCCGGCACGGCGACGAGATCAAGCTCGGGAGCCACGGCCCACGCATCCGGGTCGAGATCGAGGGCTCGCCGGACCTCGAGGATCCGCAGCTCCCCTACGACGACACGCTGATCGCGCGGCAGGTGCGCGAGTCGCTCTCCGACGGGAAGAAGTTCTCGCGCTCGGGTGTGCCCATGACGCTGCCGCCGCCGGCGGGCGAGGTCCTCGTCGACGACTCGACGAGCGATCCTCCTCCGGCCGCGCTCGCTCGACCGCGTGGGAAGACCACGACGGGCAAGACGCCCCGCGTCGACCGCGCGAAGCCGTCGGCGGCCGGGCGAAAGCCGATCACGACGTTCGGTCTCGTCGTCGTGAGCCTCGCGATCGGCTTCGCGATCGGCTTCTTCTTCGCGTTCGCCTTCTTCCTCCGGCCCTGAGCCGGACCTCGCGTGCAGGGCCCGCGGGCCGCCCCGCGCCTCAGAACGAGTGCACGAGCCCGACGCTCGCGCCGCGCGGCGAGACCTCGACCTCGGCGCGCGTGCGGCCCGTCCCGTCGCCGTGCGGGGTCCAGTCGGTGAAGGCGGCGACGAGCGCGGTCGCGAAGAGGAACGCGCCCGCCTGGACCGAGAACCACTTCGTGCGTCGCACGTCCCGGTCGTGGTTGTTCTGCGCGACGGCGATGGTGGTCGGGTCCCCGGTCGATTCGGCGTCGTGGAGATCCTGGCGCGAGTGCCGCGCGTCGACGCCGGACCACGTGACCATGCCGATCGAGATCAGCGTGGGCGCCAGCACGCCGAAGAACGTCGCGCGCGGTCGCGAGAAGAAGCGGTACTTCGAGATGCGGTAGGGGTTCTCTCCCTCGCCGAGGCTCGCCTCGAGATCGCGAGGGTCCTCCGCGGGCGTCTCGGGAGCGTCGGCCTCCGGCGTGGGCGTCATCGCCTCGGCGGGCGCGAAGAGCACCTGGACGACCGAGCCCGCCTGACCGTGCACCGTGCGATCCTGGGTCTGCCCCGGGCCGAAGGTGGCCGTGACGGTGACGTCACGACCCGCCGGCACGAAGAAGTGCATCCCGTCCTGCGCCTGGCCGTCGACGGCGAGCGAGCAGCCGGCCGTGCACTCGACGTCGACCCGGACGAACTCGGCCTGCGCGTCGGCGACCGCGGAGCGACCGACCTCCGCGAGCTGCGGCGTGAGACCTTCTTGCTGCAGCAACCTTAGGCCGAGCGAGCCCGAGCGCCGCACGTCCCCGGCGAGCTTGTAGGCCCGGACGGCCTGACCGAGCGCGATGGGGGAGGGCGCGAGCCGGTGCGCCTGATCGAACCAGCGCGCCGCCTGGGCGTAGTCACGGAGCAGGTAGGCGGAGACGCCGCGGTCGTAGGCGTCCGCCGCTCGTTGCCGGTTGTCGGAGCCGCCCTGGGCGCGCACGGGGTTCGCGCAGGCGGCGAGGATCCCCGAGAGCAGGAGCGCGGAGAGCGCGGTCCACCGTCGAGCGCCGTGGGTGCTCCGCTCCCCGTCCGTTCCGATCGCTCCGCTCTCCTCGCATCGCTCCATGTCCCGCCTCCGCACGCACGTGCCCCCTGGCTCGGGGACGACGGACGGAACGGCGCCTCGACGCGGCTCCTGCCCCGTCGTCTCCCGCGGCCATCCTGGGGTCGGCCGTCGTCCGCTTCCATGGGCCGGAGCCGACACGCCATGGACCGACCCGGCCAGTGGCCGATTTGTTGACGGTCCTCGCGTTCGAGACGACAAGGCAGCCTGGAGGCTAGAGGCCGATGTGGGGATCCCGGGTCACCGACGCCGTCGAGTACTACAAGCAACGGGGCGAGAACCGCTTCGCCTTCCGTGCCGTCCGCGATCGGGGCCCGGACAAGTTCCGCTGGCGTAACGCGGTCTCGAGCCTGACCCAGACCATCGGCGTCCTGCGCGGACACACCCGGATCCGCCTCGAGGAGCCGGTGCGGGAGATGGTGCTCGACGTCGACGACGGCATCCTGCGCCGCGAGGTCGTGCTCGACGCCCGGCGTCACCGCGTCGACCTCGACCGCGGCGAGATCCTGCCCGTGCGGACGATGGGCGACCTGCGTCGGACCGCGTTCCTCGCGGGTACGAACCTCGACCTCGTCCGTCGCTACGTGCGCTTGCCCGACGACTACGAGGCGCCGATCGACACCGCGGGCGTCGTCCTCGTCGGTCGCGCCATGTGCGAGCAGTACAGGAAGCGCGCCCAGCAGCTGATGCTCGAGGTGCCGCTCGTCGACGAGCCCGCGCGCCTCACGGTGCGTCAGCGCTCGATCCTCGCGCAGGCCGAGTCGGACGGCTCGGAGTCGAGCCGATGGGCGGCGCTCTCGCGCACGCTGCTCGGCGACTCGATCAAGGGCTGAGCTACGTCTTGAGCCGCAGCTGCAGGAGCGGCGCGAGCCGTCTCGGCTCGGCGACGAGGTCGGCGACCGTGTAGCGGTCGAGCTCGCGGTAGAACGCCTGCTGCGCCTCGCCGAGGACCCGGCTGAGGACGCAGGCGGGATGCGCCGGGCAGTCGGACTCGTCCTTGCCCACGCAATCGAGGACGCCGCGCTCCGGCTCGAGCTCCTGCACGAAGGCACCGAGGCGCACCTTGCGGAGGTCGACGGCGAGCTTCACCCCGCCGCTCCGACCTCTCACCGACTCGACGTATCCACGATGCGAGAGGTCGTTCGCGACCTTGAGCAGGTAGTTCCTCGAGACGTTGTACGACTCGGAGATCTCCTGGATGGTCACCACCTCGTCTTCCGGGCGGAGCGCGAGGTACGTGAGCATGCGCAAGGCGTAGTCGGTGAAGAGGGTGAGCTGCATGACTTCGCGAGGCTGGACCGGCCGTAGGGCCGGTCCATCATCGCACGGTCCCGGGCTTCAGGGAGTCTCGACGCCCAGCTGGACGAAGAACCACTGCTGGATCTCGTCGTGGCCGAGCCGCTTGGCCGCCTCCATCGGGACGAAGATGCTGTAGCCGCCGGTGAGCAGGAGTCGCGGGATCGGCGTGTAGCCGAAGGTCAGATCGACCTCGGAGCCGAGCGAGCGGTTGTCGGCGGAGCCGTTCTGGCCGAGCCGGCCGCCGCCCGCGTTGGTCCAGAGGCCCGAGGCCTGCTGCTGGGCGAAGTAGTAGGCGTCGAGGCGCGCGGTCACGGGCGTGTGCTCGGGGCGCAGCTGCGCCGTGACGTGGGCATCGATGAGGTTCTGCAGGTTGAAGAGGTCGGCGTAGCCGTAGAACTTGTGGTTCGTCGGGAAGAAGTTCTCGAAGCCGTCGACCTTCTCCGTGCCGATGGCGTTCGCCGAGCCCGAGCCGTAGGCGAAGCCGGTGCCGAAGAGCGGACGCAGCGTCGAGCGTGGCGTGTAGCGCAGGTCCGCGCTCGCGGCGTAGGCGAAGAAGGCGTTGTCGTAGACACGCCCGCCCTGGATCGTGCCTTCGGCGGTGTACCCGAAGGTCGGCGTGAGGTTGCCCGTCACGCGCACGCCGGGCGAGACGATGTCGCGGTCGCGCGTCGGCGCGGTGTCGAGCGGGCTGTCGTGCCGGTAGAGGACGTAGGCGTCGAGCGCGAAGTCCGGGCTCGCGACGTAGCTCGCCTGGAACGTCGCGAGGTAGTCGCCCTTCGACCAGACCTGGGCCTGTGTCATCGTCGCCGGGAGCGTGTACACGTAGCGGGTCTGAGGGCGGAGGACGGCGCCGAAGGCGTCGAGCTGCAGCTTGCCGCGCGTGTGGTGCAGGCGCAGACCGTCGAACGAGCGCGCCGCCATCTGCCAGTCGAGGGGGCCGATCATGCGCTCGTCGCCGTACGAGATCTCCTGCCGACCGAGCCGGAGGTAGGTCTGTGCGTCACCCACCTCGAGGAAGCCCTGGTGCAGGCCGAGCTTCGTGCCGTCGTCCGAGCCCGGGTAGGTGCCGAAGTTGCGGACGTCCTGCACCTGCGCGAGGACGCGGAGCTTGCGCCAGCGTGCGTCGAGGCCGACGCGGACGCGGGTGGTGATGAAGTGCTGGTCGTGCAGCTGGACTCCGTCGCCGTAGGGGTTCACGCGCCCCTCGTAGCGGAAGCGCGCCTGCAGCACGGGACGGAGCGTGAATTCGCCGACCGTGAGCGTGCCCGGTGCGGGCGCCGCGGGGGCCGCGGCCGCGGCGGCGGGCGTCGGGACGGCCGCCGGCGTCACGGCGGGCGGAGGCGTCGGCGGTGGCGCGTCTTGGGGGGCGCCAGAGGTCGGAGGTGGCGGCGGCGGCACGGGAGCCGTGGCCGGAGCGTCGTAGATCGGGGAGGGCGGTGGGGCCTGGCCGCTCGCGCGTGCAGCCGAGAGCAGGAAGACGAGCGCGACGGTGGAGGAGCGGGTGGTGGTGCGGATCATGGGATGGGCTTCCGTGGGTGGGGAGGTGGGGGGGGCCACGGGTGGCTCGAAGCGAAGACAAGACCGGGCCGTCGCGATCGCGTGCGATCGCGCGCCGAAGGAAGGGTGACGAAGGCGGCGGGCCGGGGCGTCGGCCCGCCGCCCGTCTAGGCGTCGGCCACGACGGGCGACGCGGGGAGCGTCACCGAGCCGTTGCCGGGGGTCGAAGGCGGAGGGCCGTGGTGACCCTGGCCCTCCAGGAAGCCGATGAGGCGTTCGCGGACCTCGTAGAAGGCCGAGTCCTCGAGCAGGACGTGACGGTCCCGCGGGCGCTCGAACGGGACGGACACGATCTCGCCGACGTGGGCGTGGGGACCGTTCGTCATGAGCACCACCCGATCGCTGAGCAGGATCGCCTCGTCGACGTCGTGCGTCACCATCACGGCGGTGATGCGATGCTCCGCCCAGATCCCGAGCAGGACCTCCTGGAGCTCCATGCGCGTGATCGAATCGAGCATGCCGAACGGCTCGTCGAGCAGGAGGCACTTCGGTGCGAGCGCGAACGCCCGCGCGAGACCGACGCGCTGGCGCATGCCCTGGCTGAGCTCGGCGGGCCGCTTGTCGAGGGCCTCCCCGAGTCCGACGAGACCGAGGTAGTGCGCGGCGATGTCGCGCTTCTCCTTCTTCGTGGCGCGGGGCTTCACCTGATCGATGCCGAGCAGGACGTTCTCGAGCGCCGTCATCCACGGGAGCAGGCAGGGCGCCTGGAAGACGACGCCTCGATCCGGCCCAGGCTCCGTCACCTCGCGACCGGCGAGCACGATGCCGCCGTGCGTGGGCGAGGCCAGCCCGGCCACCATCGAGAGGACCGTCGACTTGCCGCAGCCCGAGTGGCCCACGACGCTGACGAACTCGCCTTCTGCGATGCGGAGATCGAAGCCCTCGACCACGGTCTGGGGGCCCTTCTTCGTCTCGAAGGTCTTCGAGACCTGGCTGATCTCGAGGAAGCGTGTGTCGGTCACGGCGTGGCCTCCGGGGCGGGAGTCGTGGAAGCGGTCTTCGGGAGGGCGGACGCTCCGTGGCGCACTCCGCCGAGGAGGGTGCCGAGCAGCGCACCGCGGAGCTCCTTGAACCTCGGGTCGTGGTTCAACGCCTTGCGGTCGCGCGGCACCGGCAGATCGACGACGAACGAGGGGCCGAGCGTCGCCGCCGGGCCGCGACCGAGAGGGACGATGCGATCCGCGAGGAGGAGCGCCTCGTCGACGTCGTTGGTGATGAGCAGGATCGTCTTGCCGCTGCTGCGGCAGATCCGATCGAGCTCGCCCTGGAGGTTGCCGCGGGTGAGCGCGTCGAGCGCCGAGAGCGGCTCGTCGAGCAGGAGGAGCTCCGGCTCCATCGCGAGGGCCCGCGCGAGCGAGACGCGCTGACGCATGCCGCCCGAGAGCTCGGAGGGGCGCTTCTCGCGAGCGGCCGAGAGGCCGACCATCGCGACGTAGCGATCCGTATGCTCGACCTTCTTCTTCTTCGTCCAGTCCGAGAAGACCTGGTCGACCGCGAGGTACACGTTCTCGTGCACCGTGAGCCACGGAAGCAGCGAGTAGTTCTGGAAGACGACGCCGCGCTCGGGGCTCGGCCCCGTGATCCGCTTCCCCTGGAACCGGACTTCGCCGCGATCGGGGAAGAGGAGGCCTGCGGCCAGGTTGACGAGAGTGGTCTTGCCGGCTCCGGAGTAGCCGACGACCGCGACCAGCTCGCCGGCTTCGAGGGTGAGGCTCACGTCCCGGAGGACCTCGGTGGTCGTCTTGCCGGTGGTGAAGCTCTTGCCGACGTTGTCGAGCTCGAGGAGGGCCATGGGTCTCATGCCGCCTTGAAGCGGCCCTCCGCGAGGCTCATGAGCCGGTCGAGCGCGAAACCGACGAAGCCGATGGTGAGGATGCAGAGCAGCAGGTGCTCGTAGACGAGGCTGTTGTATTCCTGCCAGAGGAAGCCGCCGACGCCGGGGGAGCCCGTGAGCATCTCGCTCGCGACGATGACGAGCCAGGCGATGCCGAGGCTGAGCCGGAAGCCCGTGAACATGTACGGCATCGCGGCCGGGAGCAGGACCTTGAAGAGGGTCTTCGTCCGCGAGAGGCGCAGGACCTTCGCGACGTTCAGGTAGTCCTGTGGGATCGAGCGGATGCCGAGGGCCGTGTTCATCACCGTCGGCCACATCGAGCACATGGCGATGGTGAAGAGGCCGGCCGGTTCGGGCTGCTCGAAGAGGACGAGGCCGAGGGGGAGCCAGGCGAGCGGTGACAGGGGCCGCAGGATCTGCACGATCGGATCGAAGGCCTTGGCGAAGACCCGCGACAGGCCGAGGAGCAGGCCGAGGGGGACCGCCATCGCGAGCCCGAGGGTGTAGCCCTTGGCCACGCGCACCAGCGAGTACCCCGTGAACCGGAGGATGCCCTGGTCGAGCTCACCACGCTTCTCGAAGGGGTGCAGCACGTAGAGCTTGCTCGCCTCCCAGGTCTCGAGCGGCGACGGAAGCTGTTCGGCGAGGAACTGGCTCGCGACCTGCCAGAGGACGACGACGAGGACGCCGCCGACGAGTGGGAGCACGAGGGACTCGACCCGGTCTCGGACGAAGGGATTCGGTGCGGTGGCCATGGCTTCCTCCTCAGACGCCCTTGAGGGCGTGGACGTCGAACGAGCGCGCGTAGCCCTCGGGATCGCGCGGATCGAAGGTCTTCCCGTCGAAGAGCGTCTCGGGCGCGTCGCTCTGCGCGGCGGGGGTCACGCCCAGCTCGCGAAGCGCCTCGGAGTAGAGGTCGTAGCGCATCACCCGCCGCGAGATGCCGTCGTAGTCCGGCGCCGTCTCGGTGAAGCCCCAGCGTCGGAACTGCGAGAGGAACCACTTCGCGTACTTCGCCTGGGGCGCGTTGCAGTCCCGATCGTGGAAGATCATGTACTTCGAGTCCTGCTCGGTGCGACCGTCGCCGTAGTCGTACTGGCCCTTGAGGCGACCCGCGATCAGCTCCGGCGCACAGTTCACGTAGGTCGTGCGGCCGATGATGCTCGCCAGCTCGTCGCGGTTCCTCATGTCGTCCAGCCAGACGCTTGCCTCGTACATGGCCTTCAGGACCGCCTTGACGGTCCGCGGATTCCGCTGGGCGAAGTCCTCGCGGAAGGCCAGGACTTTCTCCGGATGGTCCGCCCACATCTGCTGCGTGGTGATCGCCGTGAAGCCGATCTGATCCGCGATGGCGCGCGCGTTCCACGGCTCGCCGACGCAGAAGCCCTTCATGCGTCCGACCCGCATGTTCGCGACCATCTGCGGAGGCGGAATCGTGACGAGGGCCACGTCGCGGTCGGGATGGATGCCGCCCGCCCCGAGGAAGTAGCGCATCCACATCGCGTGGGTGCCCGTCGGGAAGGTCATGGCGAAGGTCATCGGGGAGCCCGCGTCCTTGGCCGCCATCACGAGCGGCGTGAGGGCGTGGGGATCGCGTGAGACCTTGCCCTTGAACTCGTTGGCGAGGCTGATGCCCTGCCCGTTCCGGTTGATCTGCCAGGGGGCGATCATGGGGACGCGCGGCGAGCCGCCGATGCCCATCGTCGACGCGAGCGGCATGCCCAGCAGCATGTGCGTCGCCTGGATGTCGCCGTTCGAGAGCGAGTCGCGGATGGCGGCCCAGCTCGCGCCCTTCACCAGGGTCGCGTTGATGCCGTACTTGCGGAAGATTCCCTTCTCGTGAGCGATGACGAGCGGCGAGCAATCCGTGAGCGCGATCATGCCGAAGCGGAGGTCCGGCGTCTCGGGGCCCGTCGACGCCGTCGTCGTCGACGGCGCGGGCGCGGCGGCGCGCGTGCGCTCCTCGCTGCAGCCGAGCAGCGACGTGGAGGCGATGGCTCCCGCGGCGCCCGCTCCGGCGACCTTCAGGAAGCGGCGACGGCTCGGGGACTGAAACTGGACTCCATCAGTTCGATTGGAGCGGTTGCGACGATCCTTCATGACGGCCACCCTCGTGCTCGGAACGACGACTCCGTATCGTCGAGTCCATAAATGAGGTGTGGTCCAGTCTCTTTTCCTGGCGGTTTCGAAATCGAGAAATCGCGTCGTGCGGAACACGACGCGCATTCGAAACAAGGCGCGATTCCCGCGGGATTCCGCTCCGACGGAACGAGAGAAGGCCGCGGGGGATCGCGGCCTTCTCGACGTTCGCGGTGCGTCTCGGCCTACTCGGCGGGCACGGCGGCGAGAGCCTCGCGCTCCCTCAAGCTGCGCTCGAGCGCGGCCTGGGCGGCGGCCTCCTCCTCCTCGCTGAAGCCCACGAAGGGCACCAGGAGGCCTGCAACGAGCACGAAGACGCCCATGGCGAGGAAGGCGTCGGTCGCGTGGATCGACTCCGAACGGAAGAGGAAGCCCGCGGCGACCGCTCCGAGGTTGCCGCCGGCGCCCACCACGCCCGAGACCGAGCCGAGGGCCTTCCGGTTCACCATCGGGACGACGCTGAAGGTCGCGCCGCACGCCATCTCCACGAAGAGGCTGAAGACGACGAGGAGCGCGATCGCCGGACCGAGGTGGTGGGCCCGGCTGAATCCGAGGAGGGCGACGGACTCGAGGAGGAGGATGGCGGCGAGGAAGAGCACGCGTCCGCGGAGGCCGTGGCGGATGCCGGCGCGGTCGCCGCCGATCCCGCCGAGGGCCCTCGCGAAGAGGTTCATGAGGCCGTGGAGGCCCGCCACCATGCCCGCCGCCGTGAGCCCGAGGCCGAAGTGGTCGTGGAAATACGTCGCCGCGACGTTGTTGATCGTGAGCTCCACGCCGAAGCAGGCCGCGTAGGCGATGGCGAGGACGAGCACCCGCGGATCGGAGAGCGCCTCGCGGAAGGGCGCCTTCGCCGTCGCGCCCGGATCCCTCTTCACCTCGGGGTAATTGCCCTCGGGGACGTCGGTCGTGTTCCGGAGGTAGAGGATGCCCATGACGACGAGCAGCGTCGCGGGCAGCACCATCGCCACCCGGTAGCCGATTGCGTGGGGCATGCCGAGGCTCGCCAGGCCTGCGAGGACGAGGGGCATCGCGATCTGCGTGACGCCGCCGCCGAGGTTGCCCCAGCCGGCGGTCACGGCGTTCGCGGTCCCGACCACGTTCGGCGCGAACATCACCGACGTGTGGTACTGCGTGATCACGAACGAAGCGCCGATGAAGCCGACTGCGAGGCGGGCCGCGAGGAATTGGGGATAGGTCTCGGCGAGGCCGATGCCGACGACGGGGATCGCTCCGAGGAAAAGGAGCGCGGCGTAGGTCCGGCGGGGGCCGAACCTGTCCAGGATCCGGCCCACGATCAGGCGGGCGATGATCGTCACGGCCACGGACGCGATGACCGCGTTGCCCATCTGGGTCTTCGTGAGACCGAAGCGGTCGCGGACGATCGGCATGAGAGGCGCGACCGCGAACCAGGAGAAGAAGCAGACGAAGAACGCCATCCAGGTCGTGTGGAAGGCGCGCATCGGCCGCGTGCGGAAGTCCGCGAGCTCGATTCGGACGGCTTGGGTCGATTCCATGTCGTGGATCTAGCGAGCTCAAGTTTCCGGATCGTTTCCGCGCGGAAAACAATGCGGCGCTGCAGAGTCCACTTTAGGGGTCCGCCGGCTCGGTGTGTTTCGTCTCGATTGCCGAACGGTAAAATGGAGTCATCGAGTCCACGTTTCCGTGGTCGAGCGCTCGTGATGGCTCATCTTCCTCTTCGTGGAGCGCATGTGCGGCCCGTCGGAGACCTTCCCGCTCCGACGTCGTGCCGCCGGAACACGGGGCAGATCATGAGCGAAACGTCCAATCCTCGTACGATCGTCGTAGTCGGCAACGGCATGGTGGGTCACCGCTTCGTCGACCGTCTGACGGCCGACGGAGCATCGCACGGCTTCCGCGTGATTCTCGTGGGGGAGGAGAGTCGGGCGGCGTACGACCGGGTGCACCTCACGGACTACTTCGTCAAAGGTGGCGACGCGCTCGTGCTCCCCGAGCCCGGCTTCCACGAGGCGCGCGGCATCGAGCTCCGGCTGGGCGTGCGCGTGGTCGGGGTCGACCGCGACTCCCGCACCGTCTCGCTCTCGGACGGGACCGACCTCGACTACGACGCCCTGGTGCTGGCCACGGGCTCGAGCCCCTTCGTTCCCCCGCTGCCGGGGATCGGCACCCGCGGCGTGCACGTGTACCGGACGATCGAGGATCTCGACGGAATCCGTGCCCAGGCGGTCTCCGCGAAGAAGGCGATCGTGATCGGCGGCGGTCTGCTCGGTCTCGAGGCCGCGCGCGCCGTGCAGGCGCTCGGGCTCGCGAGCGAGGTCGTCGAGATGGCGCCGCGCCTCCTGCCCCGGCAGCTCGACGACGGGGGCTCGAAGCTCCTCGAGCGGACGATCCGCGGCATGGGGATCGGAATCCACCTCGGCGCCTCGACGAAGTCCGTCGTCGGGGAGGAGACCGTCACCGGCCTCGAGCTCGGCGACGGGACGGTGCTCTCGGCCGACATGATCGTCGTCTCCGCCGGCATCCGGCCTCGGGACGAGCTCGCCCGCGCGTCGGGCCTCGCGCTCGGCGAGCGCGGCGGCATCGCCGTCGACGACGGGCTCGCGACGAGCGATCCCGCGATCTTCGCCATCGGCGAGTGCGCGAGCCATCGGGGCATGGTCTACGGCCTCGTGGCTCCCGGCTACGACATGGCCGACGTCCTCGCGCGTCGGCTCCGCGGGGAGGATGCGCGCTTCGAGGGCGCCGATCTCTCGACGCGTCTCAAGCTCCTCGGGACCGACGTCGCCAGCGTCGGCGATCCCTTCGTCGACGGGCCCGAGGTGCGGAGCATCGTCTACCAGGACCTCGTGAAGGGGGTCTACAAGAAGCTCGTCCTCTCGGCGGACGGGAAGCTCGTGCTCGGCGCCGTCCTCGTCGGCGACGCCTCCGACTTCGGCACGCTCCTCGGGCACTACCGCACGAAGGATCCCCTGCCCGAGCCGCCCGAGTCCGTGCTCTTCGGGGCCATGGAGGTCACGGGAGGCAAGTCGAAGGGACCGTCGACGAAGCAGAGCGTCTGCTCCTGCAACAACGTGACGCGAGGCGCGCTCTGCTCGGCCATCCGCGACAAGGGTCTCGCGAGCGTCGGCGAGGTGAAGAAGGCGACCTCCGCCGGCACGGGCTGCGGCGGCTGTCTCCCCCTCGTCACCGACATCCTGCAGGCGGAGCTCGCCGCGATGGGCAACGCGCAGAAGCCGCGCCTCTGCGAGCACTTCGACTACACGCGCACCGAGCTCTTCGAGATCGTCCGCGTGAAGCGCCTCCGCACCTTCGAGGAGCTCCTCGCGAGCCACGGCAGCGGCCTCGGCTGCGAGATCTGCAAGCCGACGGTCGCGTCGATCCTCGCGAGCATCCACAACGAGTGGGTCCTCGAGCACGCGACGCTCCAGGACACGAACGACCGCTTCCTCGCGAACATCCAGCGCAAGGGGCTCTACTCGGTGGTTCCCCGGATCCCGGGCGGCGAGATCACGCCCGAGAAGCTCATCGTGATCGGCGAGGTCGCGAAGAAGTACGGCCTCTACACCAAGATCACGGGAGGCCAGCGCATCGACCTCTTCGGCGCGCGCGTCGACCAGCTTCCGGACATCTGGGAGGAGCTCGTCGAGGCCGGCTTCGAGAGCGGCCACGCCTACGGCAAGGCGCTCCGCACCGTGAAGAGCTGCGTCGGCTCGACCTGGTGTCGATATGGGGTGCAGGACTCGGTCGGCTTCGCGGTCCGCGTCGAGGAGCGGTACAAGGGGCTCCGGGCGCCGCACAAGCTGAAGAGCGCGGTCTCGGGCTGCGTCCGCGAGTGCGCCGAGGCGCAGAGCAAGGACTTCGGGCTCATCGCCACGGAGAAGGGCTACAACCTCTACGTCTGCGGAAACGGGGGAGCGAAGCCGCGCCACGCCGACCTGCTCGCTTCCGACCTCGACGAGGAGACGGCGCTCCGGTTCGTCGACCGCTTCCTCATGTTCTACGTGCGCACGGCCGACCGCCTCACGCGCACGTCCGTGTGGCTCGAGAAGCTCGAGGGAGGGATCGACCACCTCCGCGACGTGGTGGTGAACGACTCGCTCGGCATCGCGGCGGATCTCGAGCGCGACATGCAGGCGATCGTCGATACCTACCAGTGCGAGTGGGCCTCGGTCGTGCGCGACCCGGAGAAGCGGGCGGGCTTCGGCCGCTACGCGACCGAGGGCGACGCGGCGGATCGCATCGTCTACGTCGAGCAGCGCGGCCAGCTGCGGCCCGCGGACTGGGTCGAGAACGCGCCTTCCGCTGCGCCGCGGCGGAGCCTCCCCGTGGTCACGACCGAGTGGGTCCGGGCCGGCCTCGTCCGTGACATCCCGGCGGACGGGGGCATCGCCATCCCGCACGGACAGGGCACGGTCGCGGTCTTCCGCGTCGCGGCGACCGGGGCGCTCTTCGCCACCGAGAACGCCTGCCCGCACACGGGCGACGAGGTCCTCGCCCGCGGTCTGCTCGGTGACGCGTCGGGCGTGCCGAAGGTCGCGTGTCCGCACCACAAGAAGACCTTCGCGCTCGAGACCGGAGCCTGCCTCTCGGACGAGGGCTACGCGATCGAGACCTTCCCGACGAAGCTCGTCGGCGACGAGGTCTGGGTCGAGCTCCCGCCGGCAGCCCTCTTCGGCAAGCGCCCGTGCGCGAACGAATCGGCGGCCTGCTCCGCTTCGGTCGCAGCTGCCGAATGAGGTCCGCATGTCGGCGCTCGAACCCGCGCTCCCAGGTTTCCTGAACGACGAGCCCGCGGCCGAAGAGCCGGGAGTCACCCGGTTCACGCTCGCGATGCTCGAGGCGGCGCTCCGCGACCAGGCGGATCTGACGGCCGTCGAGCGCTTCTCGCAGAAGCACGAGAACGACGAGGTCCCCCTCCGCGAGCGCTACTACAAGGATCTCCTCCCCGCGACGCCGCCCGGGCCCGGGCAGCAGTACGGCTTCGAGGTCGACCTCGACGCCTGCACGGGCTGCAAGGCCTGCGTCACGGCCTGCCATTCGATGAACGGCCTCGACGAAGGCGAGGCCTTCCGGACGGTCGGGCTCCTGCACGGCGGCTCGCCGATCGCTCCGTTCCAGCAGACCGTGACCACGGCCTGCCACCACTGCGTCGATCCCGCGTGCATGGCGGGCTGCCCGGTGCTCGCCTACGAGAAGGATCCGGTCACCGGCATCGTCCGGCACCTCGACGACCAGTGCATCGGTTGCCAGTACTGCGTCTTCACGTGTCCCTACGAGGTCCCTCGCTTCCACGAGGCGAAGGGCATCGTGCGCAAGTGCGACATGTGCCAGGGGCGTCTCTCGGTGGGCGAGGCGCCCGCCTGCGTGCAGGGATGTCCGAACGGTGCGATCGCGATCCGCGTGGTCGACGTGGCGAGGGCGGTGCGTGACGCCGAGGGCGAGGCCTTCCTGCCCGGGACGCCGGATCCCGCGATCACCGTGCCGACGACGTCGTACCGGACTGAGCGTCCGATCCCGCGGAACGTGCTCGCGGCCGACCACTTCGCGGTCAAGCCCGCGCACGCGCACCGACCGCTCGTGGTGATGCTCGTGCTCACGCAGCTCTCGGCCGGCGCCTTCGCCGTCGACCAGCTGCTCCCGGCCTTCCTGCCGCATGGGCTCGCGGTCGCTCTCCGTCCCTTCGATGCGATCTTCGGGTTCGCGATCGGCCTGCTCGCCCTCGGGGCCAGCGTCTTCCATCTCGGCCGTCCGCAGTACGCGTTCCGCGCGATCCTCGGCCTCCGGCGCTCGTGGCTGAGCCGCGAGATCCTGGCGTTCGGGGCGTTCGCCGGGCTCGCGGCCGCGAACGCGTTCCTGCTCTCGCCGCTCGCGCGGGGCGTCGCGTGGGTGCGCTTCCTCCCTTCGACGGCCCTGCTCGGCAAGGCGGTCGCCGCGACCGGGCTCTTCGGCGTCTTCACCTCGGTGATGGTCTACGCCGTGACCCACAAGAAGCTCTGGAGCCTGCCGCGGACGTTCCTGCGGTTCTTCGGGACGAGCGCGCTGCTCGGCACGGGAACCGTGCTCTTCGCGGCGACGCTCTTCGTGCCCGGGCTCGGCGACGTGTCGGCGACGGTGACGGCGGACTTCGTGGGCAAGCTCGTCCGCCTGCTCGCGTCCGTGACCGTCGCTCGGGTCCTCGTCGACGCGGTCGCTTTCGTCCACCTGCGCGACCGTACGCTGACCGAGCTCAAGGCCACGGCGCTGCTCCTCGTCGGCCCGCTCCGGGACGAGACGGGGCTCCGCTACGCCTTCGCGCTCCTCGGAGGCCTCGCCGTCCCGCGGCTCCTCTTCGCCCCCGACGCCGTTCGGCTCCGCGGCGAGGCGCCGATCCTCGCGGGGCTCGCGCTCGCCCTCCTCGTCGGCGGCGAGCTGCTCGAGCGCTCCGCCTTCTTCCGTGCTGCACGTGCCCCCCGAATGCCTGGAGGACTCTCCTCATGACCCAGACGAGGCGCCCCAATCCGCTCGGCTCGCTCCTGCTCGACCGCGAGGGACCGCTGACGCGCGAGCTCGCGCGGGCGAAGGCCCGCTTCGGGCTCGGACAGCTCCCCGAGAAGCAGACTCCCGACCGTACGACGTCGATGATCTGCGGCTTCTGCGCCACCGGTTGCTCGCTCGAGGTGCACCTCAAGCAGAACGAGGCCGTGAACCTCACGCCGACGGTGGACTATCCGGTGAACCTCGGCATGGCGTGCCCGAAGGGATGGGAGGCTCTCGCGCCGTTGTCGGCGCCGGATCGCCTAACGACGCCCATGCGGCGCAACGAGCGCGGCAAGCTCGTGCCCTGCGACTGGCCGACGGCGATCGGGATCTTCGTCGACCGCATGAAGGCGACCCTCGCGAAGCACGGTCCGGAGTCGGCGGCCTTCCTCGGTACCGGCCAGATCACGGTCGAGGAGCTCGCGATCCTCGGTGCGTTCGGGAAGTTCGGGATGGGGCTCGTGCACGGCGACGGAAACACGCGCCAGTGCATGGCGACGGCGGTCGCTGCGTACAAGCAGAGCTTCGGGTTCGACGCGCCGCCCTACACCTACGCCGACTTCGAGGCCTCGGACGTGCTCGTGTTCGTGGGCGCGAACCCTTGCATCGCGCATCCGATCCTCTGGGAGCGGGTTCGTCGGAACCCCCACCATCCCACGATCGTCGTGGTCGATCCGCGCCGCACGGAGACCGCGATGGCGGCGACGATGCACCTCGCGCCGCAGCCGAAGACCGACCTCGCGTTGCTCTACGCGCTCGGTCACGTGCTCGTCCGCGAGGGCTGGATCGATCGGGGCTACGTCGACGCGCACACGGTCGGCTTCGAGGAGTACGCGAAGCACGTCGCCCGTTTCTCGCCGGAGTCGGTGTCTGCGACGACGGGGATCCCGGCGGGCACGATCGAGCGGCTCGCCCGCATCCTCCACGAGGGCAAGCGCGTCTCGTTCTGGTGGACCATGGGTGTGAACCAGAGCCACCAGGGGACGCGGACCGCCCAGGCGATCATCGACCTCGCCCTGCTCACCGGGAACATCGGACGCCCGGGAACGGGCGCGAACTCGATCACGGGCCAGTGCAACGCGATGGGGTCGCGCCTCTTCTCGAACACGACGAACCTGCTCGGCGGTCACGACTTCCAGAACGCCGAGCACCGGGCGAAGGTTGCCTCGATCCTCGGCATCGACGTGGAGCGGATCCCGGACCGCCCGAGCGCGACGTACGACCAGATCCTCGAGCGGATCCACCGCGGCTCCATGAAGGCCCTCTGGATCGTGGCCACGAACACGGCGCACTCGTGGGTGAACCAACGCGATGCCCGCGCGCTCCTCGACTCGCTCGATTTCCTCGTCGTGCAGGACATGTATTCGACGACGGAGACGGCGGCCCACGCCGACCTCCTCCTCCCCGCCGCGGGCTGGGGCGAGAAGGAAGGGACGTTCATCAACTCCGAGCGGCGGATCGGCCTCGTGAAGCGGGTGGCGAAGGCCCCGGGGCAGGCGCTCGCGGACTTCCACATCGTGAAGCTCCTCGCCGACGCCTGGGGCTGCGGCTCGATGTTCGCGCGCTGGGAGAGTCCCGAGGCGACCTTCCGCCTGCTGACGGAGCTCTCGCGGGGGCAGCCCTGCGACATCACGGGCATCGACGGCTACGCCACGCTCGACGCGGCGAACGGGGTCCAGTGGCCGTGCCCCGAGGGCCGCGAGATCCGCAAGGACGACGAGCGCCGCCTCTTCGGCGACGGGCGCTTCTTCCACCCGGACGGCAAGGCGCGCTTCTTGGTCGAGGAGCCGCTCCCCATCCCCGAGGCCACGTCGGAGGCCTATCCCTTCCTCCTCCTCACGGGCCGCGGCTCCTCGAGCCAATGGCACACGCTGACGCGTAGCTCGAAGTCGCCGCTGCTCGCGGGCCTCTCTCCCTCGCAAGCCTACGTGGAGCTCCACCCGGACGACGCTGCCACGCTCGGGATCGGCCCAGGGGTCTGGGTCCGGCTCCGCTCGCAGCGGGGCTCGATGAAGGCGATGGCGCACGTGACGACCGTGGTGCGGCCGGGGCAGGTCTTCGTTCCGATGCACTACGCCGAGACCAACCGCCTCACGTTCCCCGCGTTCGACCCGCACTCGCGGCAACCCGCGTACAAGGCCGCGGCCGTCGCCATCGAGCGTCTCGGGCCGGCCGACACCGAGGCCTGAGCGCTCAATCGCTCGCGAGGCGCGCCTTCACGTCGTCGACGAGGCGGCCGAGGAGCGCGTCCGCCCGGTCGCGCGCCCCGGCGATCGACTCTCCGTCGGCGACGTCGACGCGGACGTCGAAGTAGACCTTCAGCTTCGGCTCCGTGCCGCTCGGGCGGAGCATCACGCGATGCCCGCCTTCGAGCTCGAAGGCGAGGACGTTGCTCTTCGGGAGGTCGATCGGCGACGTGACGCCCTCGCTCGTCGTGCGCGTCGAGCTCTTGTAGTCGCTCCGCGTGACGACGCGGAGGCCGCCGAGCGAGGCCGGCGGCTCGCGACGGAAGCGCTCGACGGCGGCGGCGATCCGCTCGAGGCCGGAGGTCCCGGCGTGGGTCTCCGTGTGCAGGCGGCTGCGGAAGAGGCCGTAGCGCCGTGCCATGAGGTCGAGCTCGTCGACGAGCGTGCGCCCCTCGCGCTTCACGCCCGCGGCGGCCTCGGCGATCGCGACGGCGGCCGAGATCCCGTCCTTGTCGCGGACCCTCGTGCCGACCGCGTAGCCGAGGGCTTCCTCGTAGCCGAAGACGGTCGTGTAGCCCTCGCGCTCGAGCTCCATGGCCCGGTTGTGGATCCACTTGTGGCCCGTGAGCGTCGGCTCCCACCGCGCGCCGTGCGCCGCGGCGATCGCCCCGAGCATCGGGGAGCTGACCACGGTCGAGAGCACGAGGCGCTTCTTCCCCGTGCCCTGCGAGAGGAGGCGATGCGCGAGCAGGCACCCGATCTCGTTGCCGTCGAGCACGACGAGCTCGCCCTCGTGGCGTGCCGCGACCGCGAGTCGATCGGCGTCGGGATCGTTCGCGAGGACGAGGTCCGCGTCGATGCGCGCGGCGAGCGCGAGGACCTCGGCGAGGGCTTCCGGCTCCTCGGGATTCGGGAAGCGCACGGTCGGGAACGCGCCGTCGGGCGCGGCCTGCGAGGCCACGCTCGTGACGTCGTCGAAGCCCGCTTCCGCGAGCGCCTGCCGCGCGACGCGCTCGCCGACGCCGTGGAGCGCGGTGTAGGCGATCCGGAGCGGCGAGGCCGAGGTCGGTCCGAGCGTCGCGCGCAGCCCGTCGAGGTAGGCCCGCGAGAGCGCGTCCCCGAGCTCGCGCACGAGGCCCGCGGCCTCGGCCTCCGCGCGCGTGGGACGAGGGAGCTCGGCGACGCAGCCCACGCGCGCGATGGCGGCGGCGATGCCGGCGTCGTGCGGTGGGATGATCTGCGCGCCGTTGCCCCAATAGACCTTGAGGCCGTTGTAGGCGGGTGGATTGTGGCTCGCCGTCAGCACGCAGGCCGCGGCGGCCCCCGTCTCGAGGAGGGCGAAGGCCGCGAGCGGCGTCGCGGCGGCCTCGCGGAAGACGTGCGCGCGGAAGCCCGCGCCGGTGACGATGGAGACCGCGTCGTCCGCGAAGAGCGCGCTGTTGCGGCGGGCGTCGAAGCCGAGGACGATGCCGCGCTCCGCCGCGCCGGGGACGTGGGCCGCGAGGTAGTCGACGAGACCCCGCACCGCGCGGAGCACGACCCGGCGATTCATGCGCATCGGGCCCGCACCCATCAGGCCCCGGAGGCCGGCGGTGCCGAATTCGAGCTCTCCCGCGAAGCGCTCGGCGAGCTCGTCGAGCGCGCGGCGTGCGACGAGGGCCTCGAGCTCGGCTCGGGTCTCGGGATCGGGGTCGTCGGCGATCCACGCCTCGGCGGCGCGGAGGAGCTCGTCCGTGCTTCGGTTCACGGACGCTTTGTAGCAAGGCCCGGCCGCGACCGCGACGGGCCCGGTCAGGAAGCCGGCGGAGCGGACCTCCGGCGCTGCTTCCACGCCTCCTCGGCGCGCACCACCCCATAGGTGAGGACGACGAGCCCGACGAAGAGCGCGGTGCTCGAGCCCATGCCGAGCGAGCGGGCGATCGGACGCGCGATCCGGCCGTAGCAGAAGGGGATGTGGAAGGCGTAGGCGACGAGGGAGCTCCGACCGAGCAGGACGAGCGGCGCGAGGGCCCACGCCGGGAGCCGCGTCGAGACGAGGCCGGAGAGAGCCACGAGGAACGTCGCCCGCGCGCCGAGGTCGACGAGGTTCCAGAGGATCGCCGGATGCGTCCGATCGAGTGGGCCGCCGAGCGCGTCGACGGTCGCGAGCATGGCTCCGTAGGCGACGACGGAGACGAGCGGGGCGAGCGCGAAGAGGCCGAGGAGCGTCGTGCGTGGCGCACCGGCGACGGCGGCGAACGCGTCGTCCTTCGCGGCCTCCCGACGCGCGGAGAGGACGAGCGAGAGCCCGACGCCGAGCGCGAGCCACGTCCCGAGGGGGAAGAGGGGCATCTTCGCGAGGCCGGGCACGTCGACGAAGGGCGCAGCCACGAAGCGCACGGGGCCGCGGAGGGTCGCGGCCCAGCGGTTCGCGGGGATCGAGACGAGCGCGAAGACGAGCGCCGCGAGCCCCGCGACGCGGGCGAGCCTCCGCCGATCCGGCGAGCCGTCCGAGGCGCTCGGGCGGATCGCGAAGCCCGCCACGATCGCGAGCCCGAGGCCGATCGCGTGCAGGACGTCTCCCCGCAGGATCGTCGTCGTCGGAGGACCGCCGTCCATCGCGAAGTAGATCGCGTTGACGAGGTAGCCGACCATCAGGATCTCGAGGCCGCGCTCGACGAGGCCCGTCCGGACCTGGGCCGCGGGCTCGCCCTTCCGAATCCCGACCTCGGCGCGGAGCGCGATGCCCGCCCCGGCCAGCATCAGGAACGACGGGAGCGGGAACGTGCCGAGGAAGCGCGTCAGCCGGAACGCCGCGCCGCCGCGCGCGGCCGCCGCGACCCAGCCGTCGTACGCATGCGTCTGGATCATCAGCACGACCGCGAGCCCGCGGGCGACGTCCAGGCCGATCAGGCGACCGCGGGGCGTGGGCTCGTCCGCCACGGAGGGCTCACTGCGGCGCCTGGAGAGGCCACTCGAGCCACTCGAGCTCGTTCCGGACCGAGGCGAGGGCCTGACGGCTGGCGGCCATCGACGCGCGCATCTTCGGATCCCTGCGGAGCGCGGCCCCGAGCACCTGCGCGAGGCGGGCACAACGGGGATCCCTCGCCAGCGCCGCGACGCCGTCGGGCATGCCGTCGTGGCTGATGTGCTGCGTGATCAGCGTGACCTCGTTCGGCCCCTCGAAGAGCGTGCGGCCCGTGAGGAGCTCGAACGCGAGGCAGGCGAACGCGTACACGTCGGCGGGCGGCGCGGCATGGGGACCGGGACCGAGCAGGCCCCAGATCTCCGGCGCGCCGTACTCGGCGGTGCCGCAGCCCGGACGCATCTTGCGGCCGGCGAGACCGAAGTCGACGAGCACGGGCGCGTCCGGGAGGTCGGGGCCCGCGAGACCGTCGGGGTCGCGCACGATGATGTTCGAGGGCTTCACGTCGAGATGACCGACGCCGACCGCGTGCATCGCCTCGAGGCCCGCGGCGATTCCGTCGAGCAGGTCGAAGGCTCGCGCGACCGTCATCTCGCCCATCTCGAGCAGGCGCTCGAGGTGGGGGCCGTCGACGAGCTCCATCACCAGGATGGGCTTCGGTCGGGCGCCCACGTCGAAGGTGACGAAGCGGGCGATGTTCGGATGCTGGGGCAGCGAGAGCAGGGCGCCCGCCTCCTCGCGGAAGAGCTGGAAGAACTCGTTCTCCGAGAGCGTGCGGGCCGCGGCGCCGGAGTAGTCGGGGACCTTCAGCGCGAGGGGCTCGCCGCGCTCGTTGTGTCGGTCCTCGCTCCGCCGTGCGACGAACACCGTGCCACCCGCACCCGTGCCGATCGCGCGCACCACGTAGAAGCCTCCGAGCGTCCGGCTCGGCGGCATCCAGGCGGGGAGGGGCGCTTCCTTCGGAGCCGCCGGGATCTGCGTGGTCTGCGGCCGACGCGGAGCGTCGAGCGGTAGCTGGCAGATGCGCGTGAGGGCGATCCCCGCGGTCAGCGCGAGGGCGGAAGGGAGCTCGCGCTCGAGCGCCGTCACGGTCTTCGTGAGCGCGCCGCCGAGGCTGGCCTGACCGCCGCGGATCACGCGCTCGAGGGCGAGGTCGAGATCGCGGATGCTGCGCGCGAGGGTGCTCGAGCCGAGCCGACGGTCGTCGCCGAGCTTGCGGTGCGCGCCCGAGATCAGCTGCGCGAGCGTCCTCGCGGCGTTCTCGAAGGCGGCGAGCGGCGTCTCGTTGCTCTGCTCCGCGAGCTCCATCAGCGAGCCGACCCAGGCGGCGGGCTCGAGGGCCCGCGCGTACGCGAGGAGCGCGCTCCGGAGCGCCTCGACGCGGGCCGACGTCGCGATCGGGAGGTCGTTCGCGAGGGCGGCCACCGCCTCGAGGCAGTTGCGCACGCCCTTCTGCGAATCGGGAGCCGTCGCCACCGCCTCGTCGAGCTTGGCGAAGGCGTGCAGCGCGGTCTTGATCTCGGGGACCATCGACGCCTCGGCCATCGTCCGGAGATCGCCGGCCGTGGCGAGGTACGTGCCCGCGGTCACGAGGACGTCGGAGACCTCGACGATCTCCTCGCGCACCATGGCGTCGCAGGCGCGCGCGGAGGTCGCCGTGAGCGCACGGTGCAGCGGCGAGGCGATGTCCTCGGAGACCCGGCGGAGGAGCGTGCGGGTCGTGCGGAGGCGCCGGAGACGGAGGCGGTCGTGGCGGTCCTCGACGACGCCTCCGTCGGCGTCGACGAGGTGGAGGAGCGTGCGCACGCGGCGCATGCGCAGGGTCAGCTGGCCCGGCTCCACCGTGCCCGCGGCCTGCTCGCCCTCGTGCGAGAGGAGCCACTCCGAGAGGCGGTGGAAGAGGTCGGCCAGGGGTCGGAGCAGCTCCCCCGGATCGTCGCCCCGCGCGCCGAGCAGGAGGAGGTTCGACAGGGCGTCGGTCTCGAGGAGCGCGAGGTCGATCTCGCGGAGGGCGGCGAACGCCTTCATGCGGCCCTGCGGTTCGCTCAGCTTGCAGCGCTCGAGCAGCCCCATCCGGGCTTCGGTGGCGTTCAGCACCTGCTGCGCGGCCGCGTAGGCCTCGCTCGCTCCCTGCGCGGCGAAGGCGTCGAGCGCACGGCTCACGAGGTCGCGCAGCGTCGGCATCCGCTGGGTCTCCTCGAGGCCCGAGAGCTCCACGACGAGCGCCTGCATCAGGGCGTACTGGCCCTCGTCGTCCGGGGCGCCTTCGCCCATCGCCTCGAGCAGCTGCGTCTTCGCCCGCTTCGCCGCCCACGCGCCGAATTCGGAGCCGATGCGCTCGCGCCGCAGCTCGACGAGCGCCTCGGCCGCCTCGAGACCGCCCCGCTGCACGAGCTGCTCGAGCAGCTCCTCGACGAGGCCCGGATCGTTCTCGGCGGCGCGGGGCAGGCCGAGGATGATCGCCGACGCGAGGCCGGGATCCTTCTTGAGTAGGGGCGACTCGATGAGGCGCTTGCACGCCTCGAGGGAGCGCTCGGGGCGGACGGCGATGCTCGCGGCCAGCGAGGCCGCGCCGCGGCGCCACTCGGTGATGCCGAGCGTGGGGTCGAGCGAACGATCGATGGCGTCCGAGGCCTCGCGGACCACTCCGGAGAGCAGGCCGCGCGCGCTCGCGACGTGACGCCACACGAGCGACTCGCGGTCGGCGAGCAGGCGTTCGCTCGCCTCGCGCACGGCGAGGGTCTCGAAGATGCGGATGCCGCTGTCGTCCCCTTCGGCGGCGCGCTGGGCGGCCTCCCGGGCCGCCCGTTCGAGCAGGCGGGCCGCCAGGCGGCGGGAGGGGAGCGAGCCCATGCTCGGGACGACGAGCCACTCGCGGCTGAGCTCTCGGCGGGAGATGAGCGCGAGCGCCAGGGAGTCCGCGCGCGTCCCGGAGCCGATCGGGAGGTCGAGGGCGAGGGCCACCCGGGCGCGGATGCCGGCGCCGCCGAGGGCGCGCGACGAGCCGAGCGCGAGCTGCGTGGCGACGGCGACGAAGGTCGAGGCATCGCCGTTCCGGAGGCGGTTCAGGACGCGGCGGCCGAGGTCGCGCTTGACCTCGCTGCCCGGAAGGGCGGCCGCGAGCTCGTAGAGCGCGGCGGCCGCGGCCGGGCCCGAGAGCCAGTCGACGTCGTCGAGCAGCTTCTGGCTCCGGGCGATCTCCATGCTCACGAGCAGCTCGCCGGGCGGCAGGCCCTCGAGCGGCACGGTCCGCCGCTGGTTGCTCACGGCCGAAGCGAGATCGGCGAGGCTGCGCCTCCACGTCGTGCGGCGCTCCTCGCCGTCGACGATTCGGTGGAGCAACGTCAGCTCCTCGAGGGTATGCCTGCCACTCGGCATTCGGGCTCGGTGCGGGGGTCAACCGCGAGGAGGCTCGTCCGCGACGGCGATGCCGGCCAGGGAGAGGAGCCGCAACGCGTTGGACGAGCGTACCACGCCTTCGCGGAGGATGTAATCGAAGCGCATCTCGCCACCCACCATCACGTCGGTGAAATGGCGGTTCCGGACGTGTCCGGGCCGTTCCTCCTCCAGACGGGCCAGGTCGAGGTCGTGGGTGGCGACCAGGCCGAGCGCGCCGCGGTCGAGGAGGTGCTCGACCACCGCCTTCGCACCCCGGCTGCGCGCCTCGGCGTTGGTCCCGCGGAGGAGCTCGTCGAGGAGGAAGAAGACCGGAGGGCCGTCCTCGAGATCGGCGACGACCATCTTCAGGCGCTCGAGCTCGGCGTGGAAGTAGCTGGCTCCGCGGGCGAGGGAGTCGTCGACGCGCATGCTCGCGCGCAGCCTCGCCGGGCCGGTGCGGAACGAGGCCGCGATCACGGGCCCGCCCGCCAGCGCGAGCGCGAGGTTCGTGCCGACCGAGCGGAGCAGCGTGCTCTTGCCGGCCATGTTCGAGCCGGTCACGAGGAGGGCCGCGCCGCGCCCCGGCAGCTCGAGCGAATTCGGCACCCGGACGTCCGACGCGAGGAGCGGATGCGCGAGATCGACCGCGACGAAGCCCTCGAAGCCCTCTTCGACCGAGGGCATCCGGGCCCCCGGATCCGTGGTCGCGAGACACGCGAGCGACGAGAGGGCCTCGAGCTCGCCCACCGCCTCGAAGGCCTCGTCGAGGCCCGCGCCCACGGCGCGGTTCCAGCGCTCGAGGCCGGCGGCCACGTGGAGGTCCCAGAGCGTGAAGAGGTTCACGAAGAAGTGCAGCGGGAATTGCGTCCGGAACTCCGCGAGGCCCGCCCAGCGCGAGAGGCTCGCCATGTAGCTCGACGGAGGTCGCTCGCCCGCGTGGACGCGGGCCCGGAGCGAGGCGAGGTGCGGGGCCTCGAAGGCGGTCTGCTCGACCGCCTCGAGCATCGCCGCGTAGGCCTCGAGGTAGCCGTGGCGGGCCGAGACGAGCGAGAAGATCCCCGAGGTCGCCCGCGTCGCGGCGAGCGCGACGAGCCCTTCGGCGACCAGCGCCATCGCGGCCACCGACGTCGGTACGCGTCCGAGGCTCGCGGCGGCGTAGAGCGCGACGACCGTCACGGGGAGGACGAAGCGCAGGGCGGTGAGGGCCGGGCCCGAGAAGCGTGGGGCGCGGCGCGTGAATTCGAGGAAGGGCGCGTCGTCGAGCCGAGCCTTGCGGGTGCGGGCGCTCGCCTCGAGCGCCTCGCGGAACGGAAGGCGCTCGGCGAGCTCGACGACGGCCGCCTGACGTGCGCGGATCGTCTCCACGTCCGCCGGCGCGGCCAGCATCCGGACCAGGGTCGCGTGACCGCGCCGCGTGTGGGTGCAGTCGAAGCGAGCGACGAGCGAGCCGGGGCCCACGAGGTCGAGATCCCTCGCGTAGGGATGCGTCGGCGGCAGCCCGTCGGTCTCGTAGGCCGGCCCCGGCATCGGCTCGAAGGCCACTCGGGCCGCATGGCGGAGATGGACGTCGCGCCGGGCCTCGGCGTCCTCCGCCCGCGCCTCCACGCGTCCGTGCGCGACGACGAGCGCCACGAAGGCGGAGATCACGAGCACGGCCAGGCCGACCGCCGCCAGCGTCGGCGAGCGCAGGGCCGCCCCGACCGTGCCGAGGCCGACGAAGAAGACCACGAGCCGGGCCATCGCGATGCGCTGCGAGCCGTCGCGATGGGCACGCGCCGTCGCAGCGCGCTCCGCGGCGAGGGCCACGTGATCGACCGGGCGGGAGGGGAGCGGAATCGGCTCGTTCACCGGGCCGCACCCTACGTCGACGGACGTGGCGCCGCAATCGGCGTCGGCCTCCGCGTGGACGG
>JAXLYX010000012.1:0-274563 GCA_046351215.1 Polyangiales bacterium
CCCTGGCCGTGCCTGCCAAGGCGTACTCAACCGAGCGCCCGCACCCGCATCGGCAACGCCCCCTTCGGCCGCAGCGTGATCAGCGGCTCCGGCTCCACCGGATACCCGGACACCGCGTGCAGATCGAAGCGGCGGAGCAGTGTCGCGAGCACGATCTGCGCCTCCTGGATCGCGAACTGATCGCCGATGCATTTGTGCGCGCCGCCCCCGAAGGGGAAGTAGGCGAAGGGCGGGAGCTCGGCCTCCTTCGCGAAGCGCTCCGGCAGGAAGGCCTCCGGATTCGGGAAGAGGTCCGGCCGGCGGTGCGTCACGTAGGGGCTCACCATCACGATGTCGCCGCGGTTCACGGGCACGCCGCCGAAGTCGAGGTCTTCGAGCGCGAGCCTCGCCGTCACCCACGCGGGTGGGTAGAGCCGCATGCTCTCCGAGAGCACCCAGCGCAGGTACCGGAGGTTCGGCAGGTCCTCGCCCGTCACGGGACGATCGCCGAGCACCTCGCGGAGCTCTTCGCGGACGCGCTCGGTGACGGCCGGATGCAGCCCGAGGAGGTGGAACGTCCACGAGAGCGCGTTCGCCGTCGTGTCGTGGCCGGCCGCGAGCAGCGTGAGGACCTCGTCGCGGATCTGTTGCCGCGGCATCGCGCTCCCGTCCTCGTAGCGCGCGTCGAGGAGGAGCGAGAGAACGTCGGTGCCACGCATGCCGGAGCTCCGCTTCTCGTCGATGAGCCGGTAGGCCACCCGATCGAGGAGCTCGAGCGCCCTCTTGTGCTTGCGGTGCAGCGGCGTCGGGACCGAGAGAGGGATCCGCACGAGCCGCAGCGGCGCGTTCTGCGAGTAGTGGTGGAAGAAATCCGTCGCCGAGCCGAGGTCCTTCATGTCCTCGCTCTCGCGCGAGCCGAGCAGCGTCTCGGTGACCACCTGCAGCGTCAGCGCCGTCATGTCGGCGAAGACGTCGAGGTTCCGCCCGTTCCGCGCCGCCCGTTCCCACTCGCTCGCCGTGGCCTCGGCCGCGCGACGCATCCCGTCCACGTGGCCGAGCAGCTTCTGTCGATGGAAGGCGGGCTGGACGATGCGCCGATGCACGAGCCAGTGCTCGCCCTCGCTCGTCAGGATGCCCTTCCCGAGGATCGTTCCCATCGCCTTGTAGACCGGCGTCATCTTCGAGAAGCGCTCGGGCTCGTCGCGGAGCACGCGCTTCACGAACGCCGGGCTCGAGAGGAGCACGGTCGTCCGCGGGCCCGACGGGATGCGCACCGCGTCGCCGCGGGTCCGCGCCATCACGAGCAGGAGCCGGAGCGGATCCTGGATGAGCGGGAGCAGATGCCCGAGGAAGGGAAGGGGCCTCGGAGGGGCGTCGGGATCCGTCGGAAAGCGGACGAGCTGCATGCGCCGCAGGATAACCCCTCGCGCGTCGATCGTCGTGTCGCTGGAATTCCACGGCGTCACTGGAATCCGTCGCGAAGCCCCTCGAGCCGCAGAGCGATCGCGCGCGCTGCGCAGGTCCGCGGAACCAATCGCGAATCCGTCGGCGTTTCACCCTGCGGGGTGAGTGTGCGCAGAACCCCCGACCTCGCCCGAGACACGCCGATGCTCACGCTGCTCGGATCCTCCGCGCGTTCATCGGACGCGAGTCGTTCACAGCAGCGCACCAAAATGAATCCGTTGAAGCGAAGTCACGACAATTGATCTTGTTGGTTGCGGCGCGGCCCTTACCTTCTCCGAACATCGATTGGATTCCGCACGCAGGTGTAGAAATCCAGAGCGCCTGAAATCGAACGCTCTGTGCGTGTGTGAGGTCCTTTGCAAACGTCGGGGGAATCCATGCAGCAGAACGTATCTCGTCGGCGGTTTCTCGGAGGGCTCGCGGTCGGTGGGACGATCGTCGGATTGAATCCGCTGACGAATCTCTGGGTGACGAGCGCGAGCGCGCACGCCCCGGGCACGCTCCCCGTTCCTCGTCTCGACGGTGTGCTGCTCACCGACCAGGCCTCGCGCGAGGCGGTGGGCCAGGACGTCGGCGGGCTCGTCTTCGAGACGCCCCGTGCCGTGCTCCGTCCCGGCAGCGTGCGCGACATCCAGAAGATGATGCGCTACTGCCTCGCGAACGGCCTGAAGGTCGCGGCGCGCGGCCAGGGCCACACCGTCTTCGGTCAGTCGCAGGTCGACGGAGGTCTGTCGATCGACATGTCCACGCTCGACGCGATCGACGAGATCACGGCGGATCACGTGGTCGTCGAGGGCGGCGCCGTCTGGAAGGACGTGCTCGCGCTGACGATGGAGCAGAACCTCGCGCCGCCCGTGCTCACGGACTTCAAGGGGCTCTCCGTGGGCGGCACGCTCTCGGTCGGCGGCATCGGCTCGTCCGCCTACCGTCACGGCGCCCTCGTCGATCAGGTCCTCGAGATCGAGGTCGTCGACGGACGAGGCGAGCACCTCGTCTGCAACGCATGCCAGAACCGGGAGCTCTTCGACGCCGTCCTCGCCGGGCTCGGCCAGTGTGCGATCGTCGTGAAGGCGAAGGTGAAGCTCGCGCCCGTCGGTCCGATGGTCCGGTATTCGGTCCTGACCTACGCGGATTCGGCGACCTTCTTCGCCGACTTCAAGACGCTCATCGCCCGCAAGGAGCTCGAGTTCCTCTGGGGCTCCCTCCGCTTCGATCCGACCGGCGGCCGCTGGCTCTACGAGATCAACGGCGTGTCCGCCTTCACGCCGCCGAGCGCGCCCGACGACGCCCAGCTCTATCGCGGACTGCACTTCGATCCCTCGGCCAAGACCTCGCAGGAGATGCCGACCTTCGCCTTCCAGACCTTCGTCGACGGAGCGATCGATCTCTTCCGCTCGATGGGTCTCTGGGACGGAGTCGCGCATCCCTGGTTCGACGTCTTCGTCCCCGGCTCGAAGATCGAGACCTACCTCGCGCAGGTCCTCCCCACGATCGATCCGATGGTCGACGTGGGCATGGTCGGCTTCTTCCTGATGTTCCCGATCGCGCCGGGCAAGATGAACCGGCCGATGCTGAAGGTGCCCCGGGAGGAGACCGGCTTCCTCTTCGACATCCTCACGTCGGCGAACGCGCCGGGCTACGACGCCGCCTACAACCAGCGGATGCTCGATCGCAACCGTCGGCTCTTCGAGCTCGCCCGCTCGCTCGGCGGCTCGAAGTACAACATCGCGGCGATCCCGTTCTCGCAGCGCGACTGGATCCGTCAGCTCGGCCCCTCGTACTTCGAGCTCGCGCGCCAGAAGCTCCGCCACGATCCGGGCGGGATCCTGACGCCCGGCCCGGGCATCTTCTGATCCTCGCAGCGGGAGTTCGTCATGATCACCTACAGCGAGATCGCCACGCTGCAGCTCCGCCGTCTGAGCCGCGCTCTCGGGCTCGCCGGCGACTACCCGCGTTTCCTCGAGTGCCAGGAGACGCTCTTCGAGCCGTGGGGCGAGCGGGAGATCCCGCGGACCCCGGTCTATCCCTCCTTCATCGCCGACGATCACGCACCCTACGAGTATTCGATCGCGTTCTCGGAGGGAGGCGCGATCGAGCTCCGGATCCTCACGGAGTCCCAGGGCGAGACGCCGGACATCGGCTCGAACCACGAGGCGGCGCTCGCGACGAACCGCCTGCTCGCGCAGCGCTTCGGCGTCGATCTCGGTCGCTACCGGCAGGTCGAGGACCTCTTCTGCCCGGAGAACCCGGCGCCCCCCTTCACGATCTGGCATGCGTGCTGCCTCCGCGGAGGGCACGCGCCGGACTTCAAGCTCTACCTGAACCCGGCCACGCGCGGCGCGTCGCACGCGGGCGAGGTGGTGGGGAGCGCGCTCGAGCGGCTCGGCATGCGGAAGCCGGCGGAGCTCCTGCGCACGACTGCCATCCCGCGGGGTCCCGAGCTCGATCAGGTGAAGTACTTCTCGCTCGACCTCGCCGGTTCGGCCGGCGCGCGCGTGAAGGTCTACGTGGCGCATCGGGGGATCACCGGCGCGGAGCTCGAGCGCGTGGTCTCGCTCTCGGGCGCGCATCGCCCGGGCGAGGCGGCCGCCTTCCTGCGCGGCATGACGGGGCGTGACGGACCGTTCGAGGAGAAGCCGGTCATCACCTGCTACTCCTTCGTGGAGGGCCACGACGCGCCGCTCGCGGTGACGGTGCACCTCCCGATCGCGCTCTACGTCGACGACGACGCCACCATCGTCGGCCGCGTGAGTCGCTTCATGGACTCGTACGGCATGCGGAGCGACGCGTACCGCGCGGCGATGGAGGCGCTCGAGCCGGGTCCGCTCGAGCACTCGAAGGCGCGGCAGGCCTACACCTCCTATCGACGCGAGCGCTCGGGCGCGATGCGCTTCACCGTCTACCTCGCGGCGAAGCCCTTCGAGCTCGTCGCGGGCTCCTCGGCGGAGGCCAGCCTCGCGAAGGGCCTCGGCACCACGTCCACCGCGAGGCCCTCGGCGCCTCCCGTGCACGCGGTCGCGGCCGCGTCGCGGACCACGGAGGCCGTGCGCAAGTCCGAGCGGCCGAAGGCCCCGCTCGACGTTCCCGAGGACGAGGACTTCGCGCGCGTCGCCCAGCGGCGCACGCTCGCGGGGCCCTACAAGACGAAGGTCGTCGAGCGGATCGAGCTCAAGCCGCGCGCGGAGCGCGAGGCGATCCTCGAGAGAGCCTCTTACTCGCCCGTGCAGCTCGACGCGAGCGACGTGTACATCGATCTCGTCACCGACAGCGGGAGCGGCGCGATGAGCGACCTCCAGTGGTCGGCGCTGATGCGCGGCGACGAGGCCTACATGCGCTCGCGCAGCTTCCACGCCTTCGAGGAGTCCGTGCGCGAGGTGACGGGCTTCCCGCACGTCGTCCCGACGCACCAAGGACGCGCGGCCGAGCACATCGCGTTCGAGCTCCTCGTCGAGCCGGGGCAGATCGTGCTCTCGAACACGCACTTCGACACGACGCGTGCGCACGTCGTGAACCGAGGGGCGACGCCGGTCGATCTCGTCGGCGAAGGGATCTTCGACTTCGCGACGTCCGAGCCGTGGAAGGGCGACTTCGATGTCGCGAAGCTCGAGGCGGCGCTCGCGCGGCACCACGAGCGCGTCGGTCTCGTGGTGATCACCGTCCTCAACAATTTCGCCGGCTCCTCGCCCGTCTCGATGGCGAACATCCGCGCCGTGAAGGCGCTGGCCGATCGCTACGAGAAGCGCGTCTTCTTCGACGCCTGCCGCTTCGCGGAGAACGCGCACTTCATCAAGGCACGCGAGCCCGGCTACGAAGGCCGCTCGATCGCCTCGATCGTCCACGAGATGCTCTCGTACGGCGAGGGCTGCTGGATGAGCGCGAAGAAGGACGCGCTCGTGAACATCGGAGGCTTCCTCGCGACGCGGGATCCCGCGCTCGCGAGGCGCTTCCAGGAGAAGCTCGTCCTCTACGAGGGCTTCTACACCTACGGCGGGCTCGCGCGCCGCGATCTCGAGGCGATCGCCGTCGGCCTGCGCGAGGGCATCGACGAGGCGTACCTCGCGCATCGCACGGGGCTCGTCGCCTACCTCGGCGAGCGGCTCGAAGAGGCCGGCGTCGTCGTGAGTCGGCCGATCGGCGGCTCCGGCGTCTTCGTCGACGTCGCCTCGGTCTACCCGCACCTCCCACCCGACCGCCTGCCGGGCATCGCGCTCTGCGCCGACCTCTACCGCGAGGGCGGCGTGCGCATCGGGGCGGCTCCGTTCCCGATGAAGACGGTCTCGCCGCGCACCGGCGAGATCGAGGATCGGGTCTTCCAATTCGCGCGCTTCGCCGTGCCGCGGCGGGTCTACGACCGGGCCCACATGGACTACGTCGGGGAGATCATGGGACGCGTGAAGGAGGGGGCTTCGTCGAGCCGCGGCTACCGGATCGTCGAGATGCCGGAGGTCCTCGGGCATTTCTTCGCGAAGTTCGCGCCCTACGACTCCTGAGTGGGGGATGAGCCACGTCGGATGTGCCGAAAAGGCCGATGTCGTCCGCCCATGGGCGTATCGAGCGGCATCGGCCGCGCCGAAGGATGACGAATGTGTCATCTCCTTCGGCGCAGCTCGGTCGAGGTATACAGTCACGCAAGGTTCGTTTACCTTCGTGGCGTGATCCATGGTGGGCCGGCGCCCGCGAGGCGCCGAGACCCCGGTCGCGCGTCGAGTGGACGCGCGCACCGTCCCCCCGCGGTTCGAGGCCCTGCGAGCAGTCGGCAGGGGGAGCGTCGCGATGAGAAAGTCCTTGGATTTCCGAATGTTCAATTCCGTTCTGGTCCTCCGCCAGGGACGGAAGACGCCGCTCGACGCGGACTGGGACGCCTGCATGGAGGCGATCGCCGCCCGCCCGTCGGACGCTCCGAACCTCCGCGTGCTCGTGATCACGGACGGGGGCGGTCCCTCGGTGGAGCAGCGCCGACGCCTGTCCAACGTGCTCGAGGGCAAGCCGGTGAAGATCGCGGTCGTCTCCGAGAGCTCGACCGTGCGCTTCATCGTCTCGTCCGTCGCACTCTTCAATCAGGACATCGCTTCGTTCCGACCGGCGGAGCTCGGCAAGGCCTACGCCTACCTCGGTCTCGCTCCGGACGAGATCCGGAGCGCGACGCGCGCGATCGACACGATGAGCCTCGACGTCGCCTAGCGCGTCAGCTCCGCGTGAGCTCGCGCACGAGCGTGGCCTGCGCGGGGAAGCGCGAGAGGAGCTCGTCCCGCGTGCCCATCTCGAAGTCCGCGAAGTCGAAGCCGGGTGCGACGGTGCAGCCGACGAGCGCGAACTCGCCCTCGCCCTCGACGCGTGCTCCGAACCACGTCCCCGCGCGCACGACCGCCTGCGGGACCTCGCCGCGGACGAGATCGCGTCCGAGCAGGAGGCGCTCGTGCTTCCCGTCCTCCGACAGGCAGTGCACGGTGAGCGCTCCGCCCGCGTAGAAATGCCAGACCTCGTCGCTCGCGATGCGGTGCAGGGCGGAGAACGTCCCCCGCGGCAGGAGGAAGTAGATCGACGTCGAGGCCGCGCGTGGGCCGCGGAAGGTCGAGGGGAGCGCGCTCTCGGGCACGACGAGGCCGGCGCGGTAGGTCTCTCGGAAATAGCCCCCTTCGGGGTGCGGAGCGAGATCGAGGCGGGCGACGAGCTCGTCGACGGGCAGCGAGGAGGCGGGCATGCTTCCACGCTACCACGGCCCGCTCAGGAGCCGGGCGGCACGAGGCAGCTGTCCTCGTAGTCCCGGAGGCCGCGCGCACCCGGCTCGACGTGCGTCAGGCTCGGCGCCACCGTCGCCTGCAGCGTGTCGAGGACGACGAGGTCGGCGTAGAGCGCGCCGAGCGTCATGGCGATCACCGGCAGGAGCTTCGAGGGCTTCGCGGCGTCCTCGTCGGTCGTCGCCCAGATCGGCATGGCGAAGACGAAGGCGACGCCGTAGGCGAACGTGCCGAAGGTCAGCATGAACGCGTTGTCGTCGTAGCAGAAGAGCCGCGTCGTGAAGGGGTTCTGGTTGAGGACGGTCTCGAGGAAGGCCATCGCGAAGGGGGCGAGCGCGTACCCAGTCCACCGCACGGCGGCGGGCGCGTTCGCGAGACCGTGACGGATCCCTCGGAACGCGAACGTGCAGAGCACGGAATAGGTCGCGAAGTAGGCGACCGTGAGGCAGTAGAGGAAGAACGGATTCGAGTCGATGTTCCAGGTCGTCTGGAACCCGTAGTGCATGTGCAGCACCTCCCAGAAGAAGGGAGTCTGCGTGTAGTTGAGGCCCCACGAGAGCAGCACGACCACGGCGCTCATCTTCGTCGCCGAGCGCTCGAGGAAGGGCTTCGCCCGCTCCTCCGCCGGCATGTTCGCGTAGGGCGCGAGCAGGGCGCCGAGCATCATCGTGACGCCGTAGACCATGAGCGGGAGGTCGCCCCAACGCTCGCCGAAGCCTCCGGCCATGATGATGCCGGAGACCGCGCCCCAGACGGGCGTGTAGGCGAGCCACGCCGTCTCCACGGCACGCTTCGCGGGGTTCTCGGCCTGCACGGCCTCGAGGAGGCCGCCGCGCGTGGTCGTCGGGCGTTCGGTCGTCGCGAGCTCCATGCGCGGGAGCCTAGCGCAGCGGGAGAACGGCGGGTACCCGAAATAGAATTCTGGTTACCGGCGCCTGCCGCCGGAAGGCGCGCGAGAGGGGGCGCGGAGGTGCGCGGCGAGGCTACACTGCCCCTCGATGGAGCTCCCCACGATCGTCCTCCTCTCGGTGCTCGTGTTCGGCGGTCTGATCGTCGCCTACTCGATCAAGACCTTCCGCCACATGCGGCTCGACACCGTTCGCCTCCTGCCCGGCGAGCAGGTGCTCTTCGAGCTCCACGACGTGAAGTTCTCGGAGCTCCCCTACCGTGCGGCGCACTACACGAGCTTCTACTTCCAGACGTGCCTCGTGCGCGTCACGAACCACCGGCTCCTGCTCGCCCAGCAGGCCCTCATCGGCAAGGATCCGGCGACGGCCGTGATCGCCTTCGCGCTCTACCGCACGCCGATCCCCGAGGGCTTCGGCACGAGCTACCTCGACGGCTTCCGGAGCTTCGTCGTCGACAAGGAGGAGATCCTCATGGAGACCGTGCAGGGGCACAAGGTGATCTCGCTCTTCCCCGAGAGCCCCGGGCCCAACCTGCCGATCAAGATCATGCTGGAGACCCACGAGCGCGATCGCCTCGCGCTCTACTTCGGGCGTCCTTCGCTGATCCCACCTCCGGGCTCGCCCTCGCGTCCCCCGTCCATGCCGCCTCCGGCCGGGATCCCGTCGGCGTAGGGCGTCCGCGCTTCCGCGCTCCGTGGTACACACGCGGTGCGGAAACGGGGAGGTGAACGATGGCGGACGCGGATCGTACGAGCCCACTCTCGAGTCGGAAACGCGATTGGTTCTTCGTCTGCGCGTTCTCCTTCTTCGCTTTCTCCTCGTTCTTCTCGGACGCCTGGCACGGTCTCGATCTGCTCGACGAGACCAGCTTCTGGGGCCGGGCGAACCTCTGGTACGGCCGGATCGCGGGCGACGACTTCCTGCTCGGCGATCACGACTTCGCCCGGTACAGCACGCTGATCTCGGGCTTCGTCTACGGGCCGTTCTACCTCGCGCTCGTCTACGCGTTCGTGAAGGGGAAGAACTGGATCCGCACGCCGGCGTTCCTCTACGTCGGCGCGATGCTCCACGGCTACTTCGAGTTCATGTGGTGGGAGCACGTGCTCGGCGAGCCACCGCGCGTGCCGCTCGTCTTCTGGGCCTTCAATGCGCCGTACGGCATCGTGCCGATCCTCCTCGCCGTGCGCATGTGGAAGCCCGAGCCCTTCGCTCCCGCGGGGCCCACGTCTCCCGAAGCGCCCTAGGTCCTTCCATGTCCCGTACGCTCCTCCTGCTCCGTCACGCCAAGTCCGCTTGGGACACCGACGCCCCGAGCGACTTCGAGCGACCGCTCGCGAAGCGGGGCAAGAAGGACGCCCCGCGCATCGGTCGCTTCCTGAGGATGGAGGGGCTCGTGCCCGATCTCGTCTTCTCGTCGTCGGCGCGGCGAGCCCGCAAGACGGCCTCGAAGGTCGCCCGCGAGCTCGAGCTCTCGAAGAAGGAGATCGTCCTCGAGGACCGGCTCTACGAGGCCTCGCTCGGCACCTTGCTCGAATTCCTCGCGACCGTTCCGGCGGATGCGGAGACGGTCCTGCTCGTCGGTCACATCCCCGATCTCGAGAACCTCCTCCGGCACCTCGCGCGCGAGCTGCCGAAGTCCCCGGAGGGGAAGCTCCTTCCGACGTGCGCCGTCGCCCGCCTCGTGATGCCGGACGATTGGCGCGTGCTCGGTCGCGGCGTGGCCGAGCTCGTGTCGATCACGCGACCGAAGGATCTTCCGGAGGACGCGTAGGGCCCGCGCCCCGCGCGGCTCAGCGCGGGAGCCGCGCCGTCATCGTGATCTCCTCGCGGTCGTGGTAGAGCTGCCGCGTCCTTATCCGCGTCCATCCTCCGGAGGCGACGATGGCGCGGACCTCCTCGACCATCTCCGCCTTCTTCTTCATGGGCAGCTTCACGTTCGCGACGAGCGTGCGCGCCCAGCGGCGCCTGCCCCACTTCGCGAGGAGCTGGGCGACCTCGAGGGGACGCCACGCCATGTCGCAGAAGAGCCAGTCGATGGGCTCGTCCGGGACGAAGGTGAAGGCGCTGTCCATCACGTGACGCAGGCCCTTGCGCTGCATGAGATCCGGACGGAGCTTCGCCGGATCGACGGCGATCACGTGGGCGCGCTTCTCGAGCAGCACCCACGTCCATCCGCCGGGCGCCGCGCCGAGATCGACGCAGAGCTCGCCCGGGCCGGGCGAATCGCCGAGCCATGCGAGCGCCTCCTCGACCTTGCGCGCGGCGCGCGAAGGGCGGTCGGCACCGAGCTTCATGCGGGCGCGGCCGCCGGGCGCGCGCGAGATCGCGAGGCCGGACTCGACCCCGCCGACGTAGGCCTCGCCCGGGGCCACGAGCGCGACTTGCACCAGCGTTCCACCGCGTCCCTCGAGCGCGCGCAGGCCGATGCGGCGCTTCGCCAGCGGCTCGGGGAGGGCGCTCGCGATCGCCGCCTCGAGCGCTTCGACGCGCGGCGCGAGGGGGTTCGTGGCGTCGTGGTCCGGGACCCAGACGAGGAGCGCGAATTCTCCGTCGGCCACCGAGGAAGCGATCGCCTCGGCGACGCTCGCGCCGAGGGTCTCCTCCGCGCCGACGACGTGGGCGGCGACGGCGAATCCCTGGCGCGCGAACGTGAGATCGAGCTCGCCGTCCTCGAAGGTCGGCGCGCCCGTCGATTCGACGAGGGAGGGACCGACGATCCGCGCGCGTCCCTTGCCGAGCGAGAGCTCGAGCTCGTCGACGAGATCCGTCTCCGCCCCGGGCCGCGTGGTGAGGAGCCAGGTGCCCGGCAGGGGCTTTCCCCGCTTGAGAGGCACCTTCGCGGGCGGCGCCTTCGCGGCGGGCGCCTTCGCGGCGGGCGCCTTCGCGGCGGGCGCGTTCGCGGAGCCGGCCTTCGCCGAAGGCCCGGGCCCAGGGCGACGCTTCTGCGCGTCGGCCGGATGGCGCTTCTGCGCGTCGGCCGGATGGCGCTTCGGCGCGTCCCCGGGATGCTTCTTCGGGCCCCGAGGAGGGCCGCCGTGTCCGCCGCGCTTCATGGGCTCACCGCAGGGAGACGAGGAAATCGACGAGGGCCCCGACCTGGTCTTCGTCGAGCTCGTCGGCGTAGGAGGGCATCTCGGCGCGATAGCCGGCGACGACCTTCGCGTTCGGGGCGACGAGGCTCTCGCGGAGGTACTCGGGGGTCGCGGCCGCCGTCTTCCCGTCCGTGAAGGTCCGCGACTGGCCCGCGAGGTGGTCGAGCGGGGGCCCGACCAGGCGCTCGCCGCTGATCGTGTGGCAGGCGACGCAGCCGTACTCGGAGAAGAGGCGCTCGCCCCACTCGAGGCGGTCGAGGCCGAGGGGGGACTCCGAGCTCGAGCCGGGCGCGGCGACGGTCGAGGTCGTCACCTGCCGCATCCGGCGATGACGCTTCTTGCAGCCGGTCGCGGGCAAGAGGAGAAGGAGCGCGAGCAGCGCGGGGAAAACGCCACGAGCCCACGTGCGCTCGCACGTAGGCTCGTGATTCCTCATCCGTTCGTCGGGAACCATGCGGGACGAGGAAGATGCCTCGACCCGGGCCGCCTAGCGGCCGAGCTCGGCCTGCTTGAGGCGCTTGCGACGACGACGGGCGGCCTCGGCTTCCTTCTTCCGACGGCGCACCGAGGGCTTCATGTAGTGACGACGCCGCTTGAGCTCCCGGAGGATGCCCTCGGCCGCCATCTTGCGCTTGAGGTGCTTGACCGCGCGCTCCAGGCCCTTCTCTCCGACCTGGACCTCGACGGGCTTGCACTGAATCGCGTCACCGACTGCCATCGATCGAATCAACCTTTCCTGTTCCCGACGACGGGCGGCGGAACTTGGCACACGGGGATGGCGATGGCAAGGGAAGAACGGATCGCCCCGGATACCGCCCGCCTCGCGTCCCGTCGGGATCGATCGATTCCGGGGTCCCATCCCGCGGGATCGGGACTACCTTTCGCCGCGTGTCCCTGGTCTACGTCCCCCTCAGTCTCCTCGCCGTCCTGGGCGGAGCGCTCCCCGTCCTCTTCGCGGCCTTCGTGCTCTCCGGGCGCCGCCTGCGTCCCCGCGGCCCGGACGCCGGCCTCCTCCTGGTCGCGGTCGGCTACTTCGTCGCGCTCGCGCTCCGCGACGAGGTCCCCCACTCGTTCACGGAGGCCTCCGAAGGTCTCGCGTCCGTGACCTGGATCACGTTCCTGGTTACCTGCCTCCGCGTCCTGGCCGAGCAGGTCCGAGGCGGGCCGAGCCCCGCATGGCTGCCCGCCCTCCTCGGCCTCGTCGGGGCCGGAGGCGTGGTGGCGCGCGTCGCGACCCTCGTGCTGCCGGAGCTCCGCCTGCCGATCTGAGCGGGCCCCGCCCGGCGCACGGCGTCGGGGCGGGCGAAGGCCCTCGGCCCTCAGACCACGAAGCGGCGCAGGTGTGCGTGGGCGTCGGGCGGGAGGTTCGCGACCGCCCGCTCGAACCGACCGAGCACGTAGGCCACGACGTCACGGATGCTGAGCACGTGGAGCGGACGCCCCGCGTCGTCGACGATCGGCACGTGCCGGAAGCCGCCGACGTGCATCTTGTTCATGAGGTACAGCATCGAGTCCTCGGGATGGAGGCTCTCGGGCTCGGGGGTCATGATCGCCCGGACCGGGGTCGCGGCCACGTCGACGTCCTCGAGGAGGACCTTCGTCAGGAGATCGCGCTCGGTCACGATCCCGACGAGCAGGCCCTCCGCGTCCACCACCGCGAGCGAGCCGATCCCGGACTTCTTCATCCGCTCGATCGCCGTGGCGATGTGCTCCGTGACCGGCAGCGTCTCCGCCGGCCTCTGGCAGAGCCGCGAAACCGGCTCGCGCAGGGCTTCTTCGTGCAGCGAGCGACCCGTGCCGAGGCGCCCCGCGAGGAACTCGAGCTCTTCTTCCGCGTCCAGCATGCCCACACCCCCTCTTGGGCAGGGTACACGCGCGCCGAGGCCCCTCGCCTCGCGCCGTGACGAATTTCCCTGCCGGAAACACGAGCCTAGAGGCGGAGGCCCCGCGCCGTCAGCGGCCTGGGCCGGGACCCTGACGACCAAAGCGGTGACCCGGCGTGACAATGTCGGAGCCGGCGGGCGATTCGGCACATGCCACCTCGCCGCGTGTCTCACCCTGGGCTACATTCGCTGGAATGGTAGGGGACCGGATGTTGGCGGCGGGGGCCGCCCCGAGCGTCGACACCGTGGTGCTCCGACTCGGGAGGCGCTTCCGAGTGCGGGGCATGTTGCCCTGGGGTCATTCCATCCCGTTCTTCCGGGCGGATTCGGACCTCGGGCCGCTCGTCATCGCCGCGCTCCCCTTCGAGTGTCCGCCCGAGTCGAAGGCCGAGGCCGCGTTCCAGCGCCTCGCGCAGCGGCTCTCGTCGGTCACGTCGCGCGGTCTCCCCGTCCTCGTCCGGCACGGCCTCGAGGACGGCGTGCCCTACCTGGCGTTCCGCCAGCCGCAGGGTCGCCTGCTCTCCGAGGTGCTGGCGGAGCAGGGGGCGCTGCCCTCGCGCACGCTGCTCCGCATCGGAGAGGCGCTCCTCGAGGCCATCGGCACCTCCCATCGCGTCGGCCTGGTGCACGGCGAGCTCTGCCCCGAGTGCATCCTCGTCGACGACCGCGGCAGCGACGTGCACGTGACGCTCGTGGGCGTCGGCCTCGTGCCCACCGTGCTCGAGGTGCGAGCTCGGGCGAACGTGCCCCGGAGCAGCGGGGCCGCGCCGGCCATGAGCTACTACCGCGCGCCGGAGCTCCTCGCCGGGAGCCCGCCTTCGCGGGCCGCGGACCTCTACGCCATCGGGGCCGTGCTCCATCACATGGTCAGCGGCCGGCCGCCGGGCGGGTTCGAGACGATCGAGTCGTACGCCGATCTGCCCGCCCTCCTCGACGTCGTCCGTCGCTCCATGTCGGCCGAGGCGCCGCGCCGCTACGAGAGCGCGTCCGCCATGCGTGGCGCGCTCGACTGGGTCGAGGTCGGCTCCGACCAGATGGACCCGAACACCCTCGACATCCCGCTGTGGATGGAGCACTCGAAGGTCGGCAACATCCCGGTGCCGGATCTCATCCGTCGCTCGACCGCGCCGCCCGCAGGCACGACGAGCGGCCACCATCCGCTGCCCCCGTCGCTCTCGAATCCGGCGATCCGCGCGATCTCCTCGTACCCGCCGCCGCCCGCGTCGCGCTCGACGCCGCCGCCCGCGTCGCGTTCGAATCCGCCGCCGGCCTGGTCCTCGCTGCCGCCGCCCCGGCCGATGCCGCCCTCGCTGCCGCCGCCGCTGCCGCCGCGCCCGCCGATGTCCACGTCGGGCTTCGCGCTGCCGCCGCCGCCGCCGTTCCCGCGGATCACGTCCTCGGAGCCCGGGCTCGCCGCGTATGCCGAGCGCTCGTATCCCGGCCTCCGCTCGAGCGACGACGGCGACATCGATCTCGACATCTCGATCGAGCTCGACGACAGCCTCGCGCCTCGGCCGGCCCGCCGGGGCCTCGGCGACCTCCCGGACTGGCTCCGCGGAGCGCTGATGGGCCTCTGCGTCGTCGGCGCGATCGTCGTCGGTTGGTGGCTCGCGCGCTGATCCGGGGTCGCTCGGCGACCACGTTCCGGGACGGTCGACGGGCGTTCACCGCTCGAGGCTGCTAGGAAGTCGCGCCTCCATGACATCCGAATCCGAAGCCCCCGCGTTCTTCGAAGGCGTTCCCGAGCCCTTGGCCGAGGCGCTCGTCGCGCGTGGCTTCACGGAGCTCACGGCCGTCCAGAAGGCCGTCCTCGATGCCTCCCTCGACGGGAAGGACCTCCGCCTCGCCTCGCAGACGGGCTCGGGCAAGACGGTCGCCGTCGGCCTCGTGATCGGCAAGGCCCGGCTCGCGGCCGGAGCGTCCGGCGCGCCGCGCGAGAAGGGCGTGGCGAAGCCGAGCACCCTCGTCGTGGCCCCGACCCGCGAGCTCGCGAACCAGGTCGGCACCGAGCTCGCGTGGCTCTTCGAGGGCATCCCGCTCCGCGTGGCGGTGGTCACCGGCGGCACGCCGCTGCCGGGCGATTTCCGCGCGCTCCGCGCCAATCCCGACGTGCTCGTCGGAACGCCCGGCCGCCTCGTCGATCACCTCGACCGGGGCACGATCGATCTCGCCGACGCGCGCGAGGTCGTGCTCGACGAGGCGGACGAGATGCTCGATCTCGGCTTCCGCGACGAGCTCGAGTCGATCCTGAAGCGCGTGCGCGAAGAACGCGTGCTGCACCTCGTGTCGGCGACGTTCGCGGACGAGGTCCTCTCGCTCGCGGATCGCTACCAGCGCGACGCGCTGCTCGTGCGCGGCACCCAGGCGGGGCGTCCGAACGAGGACATCACGCACGTCGTGCACATCGTGCGCCCCGACGAGCGCGTCGCCGCGACGATCAACCTCCTGCTCGCCGAGGGCGAGGCACGCGCGCTCGTCTTCGTGAAGACCCGCGTGGACGCCACCGGCGTCGGCGAGGCGCTCGCGGCCGAGGGCTTCCCGGCGCGCGCCCTCTCGGGCGAGATGAGCCAGCGCGAGCGGACGGCGACGCTCGACGCGTTCCGCGCGGGCACGATCCGCGTGCTCGTCGCGACGGACGTCGCGGCCCGCGGGCTCGACGTGCAGGGCGTCTCGCTCGTCGTGCACTTCGATCTGCCCGGGAGCGGCGAGACGCTCACGCATCGCAGCGGACGCACCGGCCGCGCGGGCGCGAAGGGTACGAGCGTGATGCTCGTGCCGCCCGCGGCGAAGAACAAGGCCGAGCGCCTGCTCCGCCAGGCGGGCATCTACGCGGATCTCCGCCCGATGCCCACGCCGGCGCAGATCGAGTCCGCGATGGAGCATCGCGCCGTCCACGCCCTCGCGACCGCGACGCTCGCCGAGGCCGACGCGCCCCGGCTCGAGCGGCTCGCACGCACCCTCCTCGAGGCCCGCGATCCCGCGACCCTCGTGGCCGTGCTCCTCGCGCGGAGCGGCATCGACGGGCCGTGCGCTCCGAAGCCGATCACCCGCCTCGACGGCGGACGCAAGGATCGCCCCCAGGCGCCCGTGCGCTCGCAGGGTGGGGATTCCGGTCCCGAGCGTCCCTACCGCGACGCCGGCCCCGCGCGTGCCGAGCAGGGCTACGTCGCCTTCCAGGTGAGCTGGGGCGGCGCGCACGGCGCCGACGCCCGCCGCCTCCTCGCCGTGGTCTGCCGTCGCGGCAACGTCACGCGCGAAGACGTCGGTGCGATCCGCGTCGGCGACAAGAGCTCGGTCGTCGAGATCGTCGCCGACCGCGCGGGCGACTTCGCGGCGAACGCGATGCAGCCGGATCCCCGCGATCCGCGCGTGCGCTTCCGTCCGTTCGAGACGCAGCCCCCGCGGGGCGGCTCCCGACCGGGCGGCCGTCCGCCCATGCGACGGAAGCCTCCCGGTCCTCCGCGCTGAGGCGCCGATGCTTCCGGACGCGCACCTCCGCCTGGTACCCTCTACGGCGGGGGACGCGTGGAACGACGTCAGGCACCGGTGAGCCCGCCGAGCGATCCGGCGCTCTTCTCGATGGAGCGCTACGGCATCGTGCGCCCGATCGGGCAGGGCGGCATGGGCGTCGTCTACGAAGTCATCGATCGCGAGCGGAACCAGCGCGTCGCGCTCAAGACCATGGCCCAGGTCGACGGAGCCTCCCTCTACCGCTTCAAGCGCGAGTTCCGTTCGCTCGCCGAGCTCGATCATCCGAACCTCGTCCACCTCCACGAGCTCGTGGTCGACGGCGACCTCCGCTTCTTCACGATGGAGCTCGTCGAGGGCGTCGACTTCGTGAGCTACGTCCACGGCTCGACCTACGCGCGCTCGCTCCCCACCGAGGCGAGCGGCATCGAGTCGAGGCGCGCCGAGAACGTGCACGACATGCCGACGGGGATCGTGAAGCTCGCGCACGAGCCCGTCACGGACTGGAACCGCCTCCGGGGCGCGCTCCGTCAGCTCGCCGAAGGGCTCCACGCGCTCCACGTCGTCGGGAAGCTGCACCGCGACATCAAGCCGTCGAACATCCTCGTCACGAACGACGGCCGCGTCGTGATCCTCGACTTCGGTCTCGTCGTCGATCTCGGGAGCCGCGCCACCGAGCGCGACGTGATCGCCGGCACCGTCGAGTACATGTCGCCCGAGCAGGCGACCTCGTCGAACCTCGGACCCGCGAGCGATTGGTACAGCGTCGGCGTCGTGCTCTACGAGGTGCTGACGGGTCGGCTGCCCCACACGGGCAACCGCATCCAGGTGCTCATCGACAAGCAGCAGGTCGATCCGCCGCGTCCGTCGAGCCTCGGCTTCGAGGTGCCTCGCGATCTCGAGTCACTCTGCATGGCGCTGCTCGCGCGCGAACCCCTCGAGCGACCCGGCGGCGAGGAGGTGCTGAGGCGGCTCGGCGGCTCGGCGATCGTGCAGGAGCAGCGGATCTCCACCGGCTCGACGGCCGGCGTGCTCGTCGGCCGCGACGAGTCGATCGACGCGATCGCCCAGGCCTTCGAGAGCACGCGGCGCGGCTTCGCCACCGCCGTGATCCTGAAGGGCTCGTCCGGCGTCGGGAAGACCGCGCTCGCGCGGCAAGCGGCCGAGCTCCTCGTCGAGCGCGACGGAGCGCTGCTCCTGCGCGGCCGCTGCTTCGAGCACGAGACGCTCCCGTTCAAGGCGGTCGACAGCCTCGTCGACGGCCTCTCGCACCACCTCGCCGGGCTGCGTCGCGAGAAGGTCGAGGCGCTGCTCCCGACGAACATCCGCGCGCTCGCGAAGATCTTCCCCGTGCTCCTCCGGGTCGAGGCGATCGCCGCCTTCCCGAAGCAGGACGTGCCGGATCCGCAGGAGCTGAGGCGGCGGGCGTTCGCCGCGTTCCGCGAGCTCTGCCAGCGGCTCTGCACGCACTCGCCCCTGATCCTCCTCGTCGACAACCTCCAATGGGGCGATGCCGACAGCGCCGCGCTCTTCGGCGAGCTCTTCCGGGCGCCCGATCCGCCGGCCGTCCTCCTGCTCGGCACCATCCGAAGCGAGTCCGTCGACGGCAATCCGATCGTCGACGTGCTGCGCGAGGCCGGCCGTCGCGCGGCGGACGTCACGGAGATCCACGAGCTCGAGGTCGAACCGCTCGCGTACGACGACGCGCGGGCGCTCGCCAAGCGCCTCCTCGGCGCCGCGGCGACGTCGGAGCTCGCCACGGCGATCGCCGACGAGGCCGGGGGCAGCCCGCTCTTCGTCGAGGCGCTCGTCGGCTACATCCAGGCGCGCGAGATCGAGACCTCGGAGGGGCTCGATCTCGACGACGTCCTCTACCGCACCGTCGGCGGCCTCCCCGAGGCCGCGCGTCGGCTGCTCGAGGTGACGGCGATCGCGGGGCGTCCGACGGATGTCGAATTCATCCAGGAATCGGCCCATATCGGCGGCGCGGAGGCGACCAACGCCCTCCACGTCCTGCGCGCGGCGCGGCTCGTGCGGACGTCGCGGGCGCACGGACACCTCTACCTCGAGCCCTTCCACGACCGCGTGCGCGAGACGATCGTCGACCGCCTCGATCCCGACGTGCGCAAGGCGGTCCACCGACGCCTCGCGATGGCGATGGTCGGCACGGGGCAGCCGGATCCGCAGTCGGTCCTCACGCACCTCCTCGGTGCGGGCGAGGACGCCGAGGCCGCGCGTCAGTCCGTCCTCGCGGCGGCGCGCGCGGACGAGAACCTCGCCTTCGATCGTGCGGCCGACTTCTATCGCACCGCGCTCTCGCTCGGCGGCCCCGCCGGCTTCGAGGCCGACGAGCTTCGTCGGCTGAGGCGGCGTCTCGGCGACGCGCTCGCGAACGCGGGCCGCGGGCAGGACGCCGCGGAGGTCTACGCGGCCGCCGCGGAGTCCGCCCAGGCGGCCGAGCAGATCGAGCTCCGACGCCTGGTCGCGGACCAGCTCCTCCGCAGCGGCCGGGTCACGGAGGGCGTCCGCGCGACGCAGCGCCTGCTCGAGGCGGTCGGGATCACCTGGCCGCGCACGCCGTTCCGCGCGTTGCTCGCGATCCTCTGGAACATGCTGCTCGTCGTCTTCGCGCGCTTCCGCTTCGAGCGACGCGGGCTGCGCGACTCGAGCCAGATCACGCCCGAGGAGCTCTCGCGCATCGACGTCTGCTGGTCCGTGAACCTGGGCCTCTCCTTCGCCGACCCGGTCCGGTCGATCGCGTTCCAGAAACGACAGCTCGTGCTCTCGTACCGTGCGGGCGAGCCCATCCGCCTCGCCCGCGCGCTCGGCGCGGAGGTCGTCGCCTGGGCCGCGAACGGCATCGCCTACGACGAGCGCACGCAGCGCGTCGTGGAGTCGGCCCGACGCATCGCCTCGCGCGCGGGCTCGACGCATGCGACCGCGTTCGTGACGATGGCCTCGGGCCTCGCCGACTACCTCTCCGGCCGCAACGTCTCGGCGCGGGCCTCCCTCGAGGAGGCGCTCGATCTCTTCCGCAACCGCTGCACCGGAGTCGCCTGGGAGCTCGCGAGCACGGAGGCCTTCCTGCTCTGGACGCTCTTCCGGCTCGGTGAATTCCGCGCGCTCGTCGAGCGTTCGCCCCAGCTCGTGAAGGGCGCCGAGGAGCGCGGCGACCTCTACCTGCAGTGCATGCTGCGCATGGGCCTGCCGAACCTCCGATGGCTCGTGCTCGATCGGCCCGAGGACGCGCACCGCGAGGCGCTCGACATCCTCGGGCGGCTGCCGGGCGAGCCGGCGCCGATGCACCGCTACTACGCGATGATCGCGCGGGTGCACGCCTGCCTCTACTCGGGCGACCTCGAGGAGGCCATGACCCTCCTCGAGGCCGATTGGGACGCGGTCGAGCAGTCGATGATCTTCCGCATCGAGAGCGTGCGTCACGAGGCCGACTGGCTACGGATGCGCGTGCGTGCCCGGCTCGCCTTCGCCCGAGGCGACGAGAGCCTGCTCGCGCTCGCGCGCGAGGATGCGGAACGCCTCTCGCGCTCGCCGATCCCCTGGGTCGCGGGCGTCGGTCACCTCGCGGAGGCCTCGTTCGAGCGCCGGCGGGGACGGCACGACGAGGCCCTCGCGCACCTCGATCGTGCGCAGCGTCTCTTCGACGAGGGCACGATGCGCATGTTCTCCGCCGCCACCCGGCGTCGGCGCGGCGAGATGGTCGGCCACGGCTCGGGGGCCGATCTCGTCGATCAGGCCGACGCGGCGATGCGGGCCGAGGGCGTGGTCGATCCGCGACGCATGGCGGACCTGCTCGCGCCGCTCTGAGCCCTCCGGCGCCGGGGCCCGAGCCTCAGCCCGTCACGAGCGCGAAGCCGGCGACGTCGACCAGCTCGTCGATGAAGGGGATGCCGAGGGCCGCGCACGCGCCGCGTGCGATCGCGTCGACGGTGGGATCGCCGGCACCGACGATCGCCTCGGATTTGTTCCGCAGCGCGAGGCGCACGAGCTGGCGGACGGCGTAGGGGGCGGCGGCCGCGACGTGGGGCATCCGGCCGAGCTCCGGGGAGCGCTCGGGCTCGACGGGCGCGTCGGTGACGACGGCCCACGAGACGACGTGCCCGAGCCGTGTGAGGAAACGGTGCAGGGCGAACCTCGCCGCGCTCCAGCGGCTCGGCTCGTCCGAGGGCCTCGGGATGAGTGCGAGAAGGCGCATGGGTCTGGAACGCTCGAGCACGGGTCCATGTTCCCATCCGGATCCCCGTCCGCCCGTGACGATCCCGCGTGTTGCGACGATGTCACGGGACCGTCGGGATCCGCCGCGGATCGCCGCTTCCGAGGGGCTCGGCTGTTCCCGAGGGCGCCCATGGTGTATGCCCTGACGCACGTGTTCGAGCTCGGTTCGGAGGTCCGCGGGCCCCGTCGTCGGCGACGGTGGGCTCCGCTCTCGGGGGTGACGTACCTCGTCGTCGCCTCGTGCTTTCTCGTCGGTCGGGCCTCCGCGCAGGAAGCCGCCGAAGCGCCCGCGGCCGAGGAGCCCGAGGCGGAGGAATCCGAGGCCGGAGAGGCCCCGCACGAAGAGAGCTGGGCCGAGGCCTTCCCCCTGCGTCTCCTCCTCGGCGCCAAGACGGTCGGCTCGTTCGGCGATCCCCTGATCCCGGGCGACAAGCCGTGGGGCTGGAACATCGGCGCGGCGGTCTACGGCGAGCTCGAGCTGATCCGGAAGTGGCTGAACCTCGAGCTCGGAGGCTCGTTCGTCGCGGGTCCCGAGGATCGGATGGGACGCTTCGAGCCCTACCTCAAGATGCCCTTCGAGGTGTCGGGGCGCGTCGAGCTCTATTGGGGCGCGGGGCCGACGCTCGGCACGGCGTACGGTCCCGAGGGGCGTCTCCTCGTGGTCGGCGGCGCCGTGACGGTCGGCGGCTACTACTTCTTCCGGCCTCGTTTCGCGCTCGACTACGACTTCACTTTCGAGCTCGCGTCCGCGGGCGGCAACCTCCTCCGCGATTTCGCGTTCGGCCTCGGCTGCGTCACGCGCGTCGGTGAGCTCCCCGAGGACTGAGCCCTCTTCGCCCTTGAGCGTGGGCCCCGTTCGTGCATCGATCCGCTTCGACTCCCGAAGAGGAATTACGCCCATGGACGAGCAAGCGAAGAAGACGTCACTCCGGATGATCCCCTACGGCCTCTACGTGCTCACGGCCGAGGCGAAGGACGGCAGCGTGGCCGCGGCGACCGTGAACTGGGTCACGCAGGCCTCGTTCCAGCCCCCCCTCGTCGCCGTCGGCGTGAAGGCCGATTCGGGCTCGCACGCGATCATCGAGCAGACCGGCACGTTCGTGCTCAACGTGCTCGGCAAGGATCAGGGCAAGGCCGCCTACGCCTTCTTCAAGCCCGCCGTGAAGGAGGGCAACACGATCTCCGGCGAGCCGTTCCGCGTCGGCAAGACCGGCGCCCCGATCCTCGAGAACGCGCCGGCCTACGTCGAGTGCCGCGTCGTCGAGGCCGTGAAGAAGGGCGACCACACGCTCTTCGTCGCCGAGGTCGTCGAGGCCGGGCTCAAGGCGCCCGTCGAGGGCCGTCCGGACGACGTCACGCTCGCGATGCGCGATCTCGGCGAGAAGGTCTTCTACGGCGGCTGAGCCCGCCCTAGGTTCCCGCCGTGTTCCGCCGCCCGCTCGTCGTCGTCGACATCGGTGCCACCACGCCCGTGGCCTCGGCGGGCGCGGCGCGCCTCGCGGTCTTCCCCGACGCCGAGCGCATCGCCATCCTGATCCGCCTCGAGACGCCGGTCGGAGCGCAGCTCGGGCCGATGGATCTCGATCGGATCGAGCGCGTGGTCGAGGAGGGGGATCGCGCGCGCGCCTCCGTCGCGAAGGACTTCGAGGGCCTCGGGCTCCCCGTCGAGACCGAGGTCGCCTTCGACGACGCCCACGGTGCGCTCGACCAGGCCGTGCGCGATCGGTCGCCCGACGCGATCGTCTTCCTCTCCTCGGCGCAGCCGATCGGCAAGCGACTGCGCGAGGCGAGCGACCTCGCCGTCCGCTCCGCGCTCCCCGTCGTCCTCGTCGGCGACGGGCTCGACGGCCGACCGCCGCGGACCTTCCTCCACCCCTTCGACGGCAAGGGCGCTTCCCTCGCGTCGCTCGGCGCCTTCCTGCGCGATCGCGCCGCGGCCGGCTGGTCGGTGGAGCTGCTCGCGCTCTCCGAGCCCGAGACCGGCCTCGCGAGCCGCCTCGGCACGCTGAAGAGCCTCGCGGGCACCGAGGCCACGCTCTCCCTCGAGCGCGGCGACGTGCCCCTCGTCGGCCAGGAGGGCCCGGTCACCGCGATCGTCGAGCGCGCGGACGCGCTCCTCGTCCCGACGGATCTCGGGATCTCGCTCGTGGCGCGGCGCGCCGAGCGGCTCGTCCTGCGCTCGACGCTCGCGATCCTCCTCCCGCCCGTGCCCCTCGCCGAGCGGAGCGGCCAGCTCGTGACGAGCGACGGTCTCGTCGTCGGCTCGGAGACGGCCCTGCGCCTCGAGCTCGTCAGCGCGCTCGGCGGACCGAGGCCGCTCGAGGACGGAGCGATCGAGGCCGTGACCGGCGGACGCAGTGTCGGTCGGCTCGCCTGCCGCGAAGGGACCGTTCGCATCCCCGCGTCGCTCGTGGGGGCCGGCAGCCTCGGGCTCGGGAGGCCCGTCCGGGGCGAGGACTCGGCCGCCGATCCCCTCGCCTGGGTCGAGACCTCGACGCGTCTCGTCGCCCCCGAGGCGCGCCCCGTCCTGCTCGTCGACGCGGCGCATCCGGCGGAGATCGTCGCCCGCGCGCGCGCCCGCCTCTCGGAGCCCGAGCGTCTCGTCGTCGCCGTGCGTCTCGACGAGACGCACGCGCTGTCGGAGCTCCGGCTGCGCTTCGCCGAGCTCGAGGTCTATCTCGTCGACGGGAGGGATCTCCTCGAGGAAGGTCCGACGGACGACGTGCCGCGCGAGGCGCGCACGGTCCGCCTCGCCCGATGCGCCGCGCGTCTCCGTGGCCGAGGGGTGCGCGTCGACTCCGTGATCCCCTTCGACGAGGGGAAGGCACGCGAGCTCGGCTTCGCGGTCCTCGACGCCGAGCACCTCAAGCTCGCGGCCGAGCACGTGGCGCACGTCTTCGTCGAGCCGCCGGCGAGCGTGGATCCGTTCGAGCGCCGTCTCCGCGCCGTCACGGCGACGGAAGCCGTCCCCGGGAACTCGGTCGCGCTCGAGATCGACAACGCCGTCGCACGGAAGAGCCTCGTCCAGGCCATCGACGGAGCGCGCGAGCGCGTCCACTGCCAGTGGTACATCGTCGAGGACGACGAGGTCGGTCGGGCGCTCGAGGAGGCGCTGGCGCGCGCGGCGAAGCGCGGCGTCACGGTGCGCGTGCTCGTCGACTCGCTCTGGAGCCGCCACGGCTCCTACGGTCAGGTGAACCCCCTCGTCGATCGCCTCGAAAAGCTCCCGGGGCTCCAGGTCTTCGTGGCGAACAAGCTCTCGGCCCTGCCGGGGCTCGACGGGCTCAAGCGACGCGACCACCGCAAGATCATCACCGTCGACGGAGCCGTCGGCCTCGTCGGAGGCCGCAACCTCGGCCACACCTACTACGCGGGCTTCGACGAGGTCGCGCTCGCGCCGACGTCTCCGCAGACCGAGGTCCCGTGGGTGGATGCCTCCGTCCGCGTCGAGGGCCCGGCCGTACGCGCGATCGACGAGTCGTTCCGTCTCGCCTGGGTCGAGGCGGGCGGCCACGATTTCGGACTGAAGACGCCGAAGCCGGCCGGCGACGTGCCGGTCCGGGTCGTCGTGCACTCCGGCCTGCGGGACGCCTGCACGCTCGACGCGTACCTCTCCGTGATCGACGAGGCCCGCTCCTCGATCGACATCGTGCACGCGTTCCCGCTGCAGCTCGAGCTCCGGGCCGCGCTGCTCCGCGCCGTGCATCGCGGCGTGCGGCTCCGCTTCGTCCTCGGTCGCGTGAGGCCGGTGTACGGGGACGAGAAGCCGTTCCCCGGCCTCCCGATCCGCGACCTCGCCGACGCGATCATCCGTGGCCGTCTCGACGAGCTCCTCATCGCGGGGGCGAAGGCCTACGAGATCGCGATCCCTGCGCGGCCGGGCTGGGATCCCTCGCTCGGCAAGGTGCGTCCCGAGGTCCACGCGAAGCTGCTCCTCGCCGACGGTCGGATCACCGCGGTCGGGAGCGCGAACCTCGACGTCACGGCGGGCTATTGGGAGAGCGAGCTCCTCCTCGTCGTCGACGATCTCGGCTTCGCGGCCACCGTCCAGAAGGGGATCGACGACCTCCTCGCGATCTCCGAGCCGATCGATCCCGAGGCGGCTCCGTGGCGCGACTCCCGGGCGATCCGGAGCTGGCTCAGCGACCATTGGCCGAGCGTGATCGGATGAGGAGGCGACGCATGCCGGAAGGTGGACATCCCGAGCTCGCTCTCGACCGCGTGGAAGGCCTCGTCGAGGCGCTGCGCGCGGGGCGCCCCGTCGAGGACGCCGCGTTCGACTCGCTGCTCCCGCCCGCGATCGAGGCACGCTCCGTGCGTCATTTCAGCTCGATCGACGCGTCGATGCGCGCCGCGCGTTGGCTCGCGGACCTCGGTGCGCGTCGCGTCGTCGACGTGGGCGCCGGCGTCGGCAAGGTCTGCCTCGTCGGCGCGCTCGTCTCGGACCTCCGCTTCGTCGGCCTCGAGCGACGCAAGACCCTGGTCGACGTCGCGCGCCAGCTCGCCGTGCGTCTCGGCGTCGCCGAGCGCGTGAAGTTCGTGAAGGGAGGCCTCGGCGCGATCGACCTCGCGGACTACGACGGGGCCTACGTCTACAACCCCTTCGCCGAGCATCTCTCGCCTCCCGACGAGCGCATCGACTCCACCGTCCGCTTCGGCCCGCGGCGCTTCGCCAAGGATCTCGAGGCGCTCGAGACGATGCTCGCCGAGGCGCCGGTCGGCTTCCGCCTCGTGACGTACTACCGGATGGGCGGGAGGATCGACGACACGTACGAGCTCGTCCACGTCGAGCAGCTCGCCAACGCGCGCCTCCGCCTCTGGGAGAAGCGACACGCGACGTCGCGCGACCACGTCTGGATCGAGACGGACGACGAGCACGGCGCCGTCCTCGTGAAGCGCGCCGCGACGTGGATCCCGGACTGAGGCTCGGGGCTCCCGGTCCTCGGTCTTCGTCTCAGGAGCAGGCGCCGTGGCCGCAGGCGGTCTCGTTCGAGACCGGGCCAGCGGTCGTCGTGGCCGAGGCGGGGGAGCCGGCCGGCGCATCGCTCGCGCTCGAACGATTCGTCGACGTCTCGCCACCCGCGCTCGCCTGCGAGGTGGGCGCGGGGGTCTCCGCCGGCGCGGGGTCGCCCTTGCAGCCGGCCGCCGCGCCGAGGGCGGCCATCGTCATCGCGATCAGGGTCCGTCGCAACGTCTCGCTCGCTTCGCTCTTCATCGATCCCATCTCCTCGGTCGCGAGGCGCAGCGGCCTCTTCAGCGGTCGATGCGCTTCAGCAGCGCATCGTACGTCACCCGGCAGCGCGCGGTCTCTGTGCCGACCTGTCGGCTGTACTCGCGCGTGCCCTGTCCGGTGAACCGGCCATTGTCCGGTCCGACGTCGAAGTGCGAGTGCCCTCGATGGGGGCCGGTGACGCCCTCTTGGTCGGCGTCTCCGACGACGTGGTCGTTGGCCGTCACGTTCAGCGTCCACGAGGGCCAGAAGCGCGAGTTCAGGAGGCCCATGCGCATCTGGCGGCTGCCCGGGATGCCGTCGATGGCGGCGTAGTAGGAGGTCACGTCCCCCGTGCGATCCGCGTCGCCACAGGTCGCCGCGGTGATCCGCGTCTGGAAGACGTAGAGCCCGGGGCCGAGCACCGTCTGCGGCGTCGACGGTGCGTCGGCGGGCGGAGCGGATCCCTGGGCGATCGCGAGCCCGGCCGCCGAGGCGGTCGCGATCCCGGCGAGGAGGGCGAGGAAGGGTCGGGAGTTCAAGCGGCGGCTTCCTTTCGTAGGGCTTCCTACGTCACGGCGGCGTCGTCGTTACACCCGGGAGGTCGTCCCGGCGGATGCGGCTGAAGTGATGGTAGTCGAGGAGATCCGGCCAGTCGCCTCCCCACTCCCAGCCGAACGCCTCGAACGTCTCGACCACCACGCCGGGGCGGCCGATCCATCCGGGCCTTCGGATCGCGCGGTCGACCGAGTCCACGGCCGAAGGAGGATGCACGACGCCGCCGAGGATCATCGGATTCCACCTCGGGTTGAGGTCGATCGCGACGCCGAGCGCGTGGTGCGAGACCTTCGTCCCTCCCGCGATGCGGCGGTGGTTGAACGCGGAGGTGTTGTTCGCGGCCATCGAGCGATCGTCGTCTCCGTCGAAGACGTCGACGCGCTCCATGCGCGCGATCGGGAAGCGGGCGTCGAAGAGGCGCTCGAAGATCGCGACGACCTCGCGCGCGACGTCGGCGGCGACGACGAGCTCGCCCCGGTGCACGGCGCCGTCCATCCCCACGTACGGGAGCGAGAGGAGGCGGAGCGCCGAGAAGGGCAGGCAGTCCGGAACGTCGTGCCAGGAGCGGCCGATCATCTCGGCGCGCACGGACGCGGGGATCTCCAGCACGTCGGCGTCGAAGACGGGGGACACCCGCCTCCTCTACCACGGAATCGGCTTCGATTTCCTGCCGACGCGGCGACGATCGCCGCGCGCGAGCGGCTCACTCCGCCGTGCCGAAGAGCAGGTCGGGGATCGGCGTGATCGAGGCGTAGTTGCCCGAGCGCATCGTCTGATGGTGCTTGTCGTGCTTGCGCGACATGTAGCTCAGGGCCTTGAAGGGCCCGGGGAGCTCGAGGCCGGCGTGCACGAGCACGTTCAGCTGCGTGTAGAGGAAGAAGACGATGCCCCACGCGTAGAGGTGGATCGGACCGCACGCCCAGGTGCAGACCATGAGGAGCGCGAGGCCGAGGAAGTTCTCGAGCGGATGCAGGTAGAGGCTGTCGGCCGCCTGCGGGTAGCGCGCCATGTGGTGCACCGAGTGGACCTTCTTCAGGAACTCCCACTCGTGGAACGGGAAGCGGTGCAGGAAGTAGTAGGTGAAGTCGTAGACGGCGAGCACGAGCACCGCCTGGCCGAGGATCTTCCAGACCGGGACCTCGGTCGAATAGAAGAGCTTCGAGCCGAAGTAGAGCGGCAGGCCGATCGAGAGCAGACCCGAGAAGGCGCCGTTCAGCATCACCCGCGTCCAGAAGCGCGGACCCGCGAGCTTGCGATCGGGCTCTTCGCGGATGCGGCGCTCCTTCGCGCCGTCCGTGCGGTACCAGGCCGTGAGGCCGAACATCAGGGCGCCGGAGACGCCGGTGCTGAAGAGGAGGATCTGGAGGAGGGTCATGGTGGGCTCTCTGCGACGGCCCCGGATTCCCACGCGCGCTGACGCATCCGGTCAGGCTAGGAAATGCCAGTTATCGATTGCAGAATGGAGATTACTCGCCGAGCGGCCGACTGGCAAGAGGCAGGCGCATCCCGTCCTGCCATCCCTGCACCCGCTCAGCCCTCCGGAAGCTTCCAAGCCGGCGAGACCGCACGGGATTTCCGGGTCTCCGGATCGAAGGCCGCGAGCACGACCTCGATGGTGCAGACCTTCCGATCGCCGACGGAGACGATCTGCTCGAGCGTCAGGCTCTTGCCCCCGAGCCGCTTCGGTCGGGTCACGAGGGTGAAGTCCTCGCCGAAGCGTCCTTCGCTGTGGAAGTCGAGGGCGAGGCGGACGAGCACGAACCAGGGCGTCTCCGGATCGCCGGTCGCGGCGAAGAAGTCCGCGCGTCCGACCTCGGCCCACGCCGCATAGGACATCGAGCTGATGTGGCCCATCGCGTCGGTGTCGGAGAAGCGGACCTGCGGGACGGTGGTGACGGTGGGGAGGAGGATCGGGGCGGGCGTGCTCATGGGGGGATTGGGGCGGCTGCGCGGCGGGGTGTCAAATGGAGAAGGGACGCGGGCAGGGTTGACGGGGTTGGGCGAGCGACCAACAATCGAGGCATGGGTCGTCCCTCCAACACCTCCGAGCGACGTCGGGCCATCGTGGAGGCGATGCTCGAGCTCGTCGCGACGTCGGGGTACGAGGGCGCGAGCACGAAGGAGATCGCGCGGGTGGCGGGGCTCGCGCCGGGGCTCGTCCACTATCACTTCGAGAGCAAGCAGGCGATCCTCGTCGCGCTCTTCGATCGGCTCGTGGCGGAGGTCGACGGACGGTTCTCGGCGCTCTCGGTGCACGCGGGGAGCGATCCCCGGGCCCGGCTCGAGGCGTTCCTCGACGCGCATCTCGCGCTCGGTCCCGGCGCCAATCCGCGCGCGCTCGCGGCCTGGGTCGCGATCGGAGCGGAGGCGCAGCGGAACGAGGAGGTTCGGACGCTCTACGAGACGGTCACGAAGGCCCGGCTCGAGACGCTGCGCGAGCTCTTCCGCGCGGTGCTCGCGGCCGAGGGGGTCGACTCGCGAGGCGCGCGCTCGATGGCGGCCGTGACGCTCTCGGCGATCGAGGGCGCGTTCCGGCTCTCGGCTTCGGCTCCGGAGGCGCTGCCGAAGGGGTTCGCGGCGCCGGCTGTACGGAACATGGCGCGAGGGCTGATCCTCGCCGCGAGGGCGAAGTGAGCGGCGGCGCGCTCGCGCTGCCGGAGCCTCCCGAGGGGCTCGTGATCCCCGAGGCGCTCGTGCGCGAGCTCGCGGACGCGTACGCGCGGCCGCAGCGCGCCTACCACGTGCTCGGTCACGCCTTCGACGTCGCGCGGCGCGTGCTCGAGGCCCATGCCGCGATCGGCCTTCGGCATCCGCGCGAGGCCTACGTGGCCGCGCTCTTCCACGACGCGGTGTACGACGCCTCGCGCAAGGACAACGAGGCGAAGAGCGCCGAGCTCGCCTGCGAGGCCATCCTCCGCCACGGGCTCGCGGTGGACGCGGAGGTCGTGCGCCGGCTCGTCCTGCGCACGGCCGAGCACGGGAGCGCGAAGGACCTCGAGCCGGACGAAGCCTTGTTTCTCGACTGCGACACGGCCGTGCTCGGGGGCAGCGACGAGGACTACGATCGCTACGAGCGAGGGGTCGCGGAGGAATACCGCGCGGTGGTGCCTTCGCTCGTGTACCGCTTCGGCCGCCGCCGTTTCCTCGAGCGGATGCTCGCGAGCGAGCGGATCTTCCACAGCGACTTCTTCCGCGAGCGCCTCGAGGCTCGGGCGCGTGCGAACCTGCGACGCACGCTCGGCAAGGGCTGAGTCGGTCAGCTCTCGGGCTCGAGACCGAGCTTCGCCCGGACGAGCGCCCGCACCTCGGGAGGGCAGGCGTCGTCCGTCGCCTCGCCGCGCGCGATGCGCCGCTTCAGCTCGCTCGAGCTGACGCCGGAGAGCGCGGGATCGGCGGGGAGCAGGATCGTCTCGACCTCGGGGGCGAGCGCCCGGTTCGCGTGCGCGAGGGTGGTCTCGAACTCGGCGTCCGTGGCTCCCCGGATGCCGCGGACGAGGAAGCGCGCGCCGATCGCCCGTGCGTACTCGACCACGTAGCCCTGGTGCGCATCGACCGAGACGTGGGGCATGCGGGAGACGAGCCCGGCGATGGTCCGCACGCGCTCCTCCGGCGCGAACATCGGGCCTTTGTCGGGGTTCACCGCCACGAGGATGCGCAGATGCCCGAAGAGCCCTGCCGCGCGGCGGATGACCGAGAGGTGGCCGTGCGTGATGGGGTCGAAGGTGCCGGCGTAGACGGCGATGCTCATGGGGGGCTCCGTGAAAGTTGGGCTTGAGACCAAATTACGGATGGAGGGGTGGGTGTCAAATGGGGGCGAGATCGGCCCTTCGGAGTAGCCCGCCCCGCTCCCATCGTAACCTCCGGCGCTCGCGACGAGGGCGAGCTAGATGTGGTCTTCGAGGATGCGAGGGCACGATGACGAGCGACGTCACGAAACCCGAGAACGAGGCCGGGGCGGAGGCGAAGAGCTCCTTCGAATCGAGACTCTCGCGAATCCTCTTCGCGGGAGCCCCGGTGTGGATGGTGCTCGTGGCCCTCGCGGTGCTCTTCGTTCGAGGGAAGCTCGAGGTGGATCCGTATCCGAATGGCTGCGATCCGGACGAAGCCCCATCGTTCGCCTTCTTCTTGGCGCTCGGTCCCGTGTCGTTCCTCGTACCGGTCTGCGGTGAGCCGCAGCTCCCCATGGGCGAGGCTCTCTACTGCCCCGCTGCGATCCTGATGATGATGTCGCTGATCGCCTGGCTGTCCGTGGCGCGTCTCGAGGGTTCGAGGTTGCTCTGGGCGCTCGCGATGGCTTGGTGGATGATTCTTGGCGTCTTCTCCGTGGTTCTCCATGGTTTCGAGTAGCAGGCTCCGATGTCTGGTGAACCGATGACCCGGGATCCCGTCCTGATCGGTCTCGAGCTCGAGCGCGCGAGCGACGCGCCGCTCGAGGACGGCGCCTTCGCGCGGAACTGGAGCGCGTTGGGCTCCCTCTCGACGAACGTCCTCCAGGTGGGGCTCCGTCTCGGGGCTCTGAATGTGCTGCAGAAGCTCGAGGTGCTCGAGCTCTTCGGTGCCAGGGGAAGCGGCGTGGCCACCATGGGTCCCCTGGAATCGCTCGACGCGCGCCAGCTCGAGTACGTCCGATATCTCTCGAACATGGGGTCGAATCTCGCGGTCTTCTTCGCGGTCGACGAACGCGTCGAACGGAGAGACCTCGAGTCGGCGTTCGACGCGCGCCTCGTGCCATCGGAGGTTCCTCCGATCGGTCCCGAGGGGACGGAGTGGGTGGAGTCGCGGCTGCGCGAGCCGCGAATCGGTTCGGTGCTGGCGTTCGGGCACGACGGCGAGCCCGTCTGCGTGTTCGTCGCGGGATGAGCGGGCGTCGATGGACGCGTGAGCGCGGGCCGGCCCACGTGGCTCCGTGGGCGCGAGTCGAAAGTGAGGAGGTGATGCGGTGGACTGGGTCCTGGGTGTCGGGGTCGGCCTTGCGCTGTCGGCCACTCTGGCGATGTCGATGTTCGAGAGACGCCGCCTCGCGATGCTGCCCGTGATCGACGACGAGGCTCTCGCACGACGCTGCCCGGCCGGAATCGCGCCGGAGCGTTGGGTGGCCGCCCGCCGCGACCTCGGATGGCTGATCCGGATGCCGTCGGAGCGATTGGATCCCGAGAGCACGTTCGACTCGCTCTATCGGCACCTCGTGCCCTTTGGCTACGTGCACAGCCATCTGGATTTCGACACCCTCGCCGAAGAATGGGAGGACGCATTCGGGAAGGGCTCCTTCTCGCTCGAGCTCCGCGTGGGGGACGCGATGCGGGCCCTGATCGACGGATCGATCCCGTGCCGCTGACCGCCCCGCCCCTTTTCTCCCCACCACCCCCTGGCGATCCACCCTCGCCCGCCCGACAAATCCTTCGTGCTCCGCTTCGTCCTCCTCAACGTCCTCGGCGGCATCGCCGTCCTCGGCAGCTACGCCCACGGCATCGCGACGCATCCCACGCTCGTCCCGGCGCTCTGGGGCGAGATGCCGGCCTCGCTGCAGTCCGTCTACAACGTGACGATGCTCGTCGCCGCGGCGGGCTACTTCCCGTTCACGTACGTCTTCCTCCGGCACGGCCGGTCGATGACCTATTTCGGCACGAAGGGCCTCGGCACGATCGAGGCGCTCTACGCGCTCGTCCTCGTCCCCTCGGCCCTCTGGATGCCGCTCACCTTCGCGTGGCTCGAGAGCCCGTCGACGCCCCTCTGGCTCGCGGTCCGCGGCGTCCTCGCGCTCGTCGCGTTCGGGAGCTACGGCCTCTTCGCCGCGCTCGTGACGGCGAAGCCCCGCGTGTCCACGCCGCTCTTCGCCGCCGCCGTCCTCGGCCTGCTCGCGTTCACGCTCCAGACCGGCGTGCTCGATCCCTGGATCTGGCCCCTGTACCTCTGAAACGGCACCGGCTCGCTTCCTCCCCTCGACGGCTCCGCGCCGAGCGACGTAGCCTTCGGGGGGAGACACGATGCAACGCCTGATCGCGCTCGCGATCCTCTCGATCGCCGCCTGCCAAGGCACGCCGCAAGGCCAGCCTCCGGGGCCGATCCGGACGCAGTTCCTCCCGATCACGGTGGACGAAGCGCGAGCCGAGCTGCCCGTGCCCGACTCTGCGCGCGTCCTCGAGACCTGGGCGGTCGTCGACTTCGAGGCCTCGGTGACCGCCTGCGTTCCGGGCGCACCCGAGGCCGCGGCCGCGGCCGTGCGGGAACGCCTCGAGCGCGCCGGTTGGCCGGCGATCTCGCTCTTCCCCGAGCAAGGCCGCGTAAGGCTCGCCGGGGCCCGCTATCCCGCCCGACTCTCGGGGACCGCAACGGCCGGCGATCGCCCCGACTGCGGCGCGGACGCGAGCGTCGTCCGCCTCTCGATGCGCAAGGGCCACGAGACGGAATGAGGCCTCGCCGCGGGGACGTCAGACGAGCTCGTCCACCCTCCGCCGCGCCTCGGCCGCCTCGGCGAGCACCCGCTTCACCACCTCGGCGACGCTCGGCGCGTCCACGACGAGCCCCTGCGCCTGCCCGATCAGCTGCACGCCGCTCTCGAGATCTCCGTCCTTGATCGCACGCTTGATCGCGAGCGTCGCCGCGCCGAAGTGCGCCAACGCGAGCGTCTGCGCCGGGCCCTGCTTCGCGACGTCGGAGACGATGCGACCGAGGGGCGTGCCCATCTCGCGCGCCGCCGTCATCGCGCGCATCGAGGCGGTGAACGTGGAGAGGGGCTTCCGCGCGACCTCCTCGGCCGCCTCCGTCTTCATGATGCGGCAGGGCATCCCGTCGAAGTTCGAGGTGTAGAGCGTCTCCGACTCGGTCTTCGCGATCACGGCGGACTTCGTCGCTTCGTGCACCGGGCTCTCGCGCGTCGCGAGGAAGCGCGTTCCCATCGCCACCGCGTCCGCGCCGAGGGCGAGGGCGGCGACGAGGCTGCCACCGGTCGCGAAGCCTCCCGCGGCCACGATCGGCAGCTTCGTCACGCTGCGCAGCGCGGGCACGAGCACGAGGGAGGTCACGTCGCCGCCGTGGGCGGCCGCCTCGTGGCCGGTGACGAGCAGGCCGTCGACGCCGGCTCGCTCCGCCGCCAGCGCGTGCTTCCGGTTCACCACCGTCGCGAGCACCTTCCCGCCGTAGGCGTGCACCCGCTCGCAGATCCAATCGCCCTTGCCGAGCGAGAAGTTGATGACGGGCACCTTCTCCTCGATCGCGATCTCCGCGTTCGCCTTCGCGCCCGGCATGATCAACGCCGCGCCGACGCCGAAGGGAGCCTTCGAGAGGTCGCGCACCTTCCGGATCTCGGCGCGCGTGTCCTCCGGCGAGAGATGACCGACGGCGAGGATGCCGAGACCTCCCGCGTTGCCGACGGCCGCGACGAGCTCGGCGTTCGACACGTGGGTCATGCCGGGGCAGAGGATCGGATGCTCGATGCCGAGCAGCTCGGTGATGCGCGTCTTCATGACGCGATCGAGCGTAGACGATGAGCCTGCCTCCGCAGCCCACGAGGGGGGCCGGAGGGCCGGAATTCGTGCGTCCCGCCGCCTTCCGGGTGAGCGCGGATGGTCCGTTCGGGCCCGGTCGCGGTAGAGTCGCCCCATGGTGCGTCGTGAAGAAGAAGGATCCGAGCGTGCGGAAGCGCGCGAGGCCCACTCTTCCCGCTGCACGTCTCCAGCGGGTGCAAGTCCCGTCCCGGTAAGCGTCGGAGCGCCGGGTAGCAGGCCCCAGCCGTGCGGGAGAGATCCTCACGGCCGAGCGGGGCGTCGCAAGGGTCCACGGACCGAGCAAGCACGCGGGCCGCAACATGAAGTGAAGCCTGCAGCCTCGTCAGATTCACAATCCGGGGGCCGAGCCGCTCATGTCACGGCGAAGGCAACACCGACGGCGCATGCTCCGAAGCGCTCCGTCGGCCCCGGCGGGGTACAGGGCGCAGCACGCGTGCAAGGAGAGGTGCGGAACACGAGAGACCCGTCTGTGCGGCCGCAGTCACGGCAAGGCGTCTCGTATAAGCCATCGGCGAAATCGAGCGTCGCACAGCGGGAGTCCGAGGGGGTTGTAGTACCGAACCGCAACGTCTCGGCGGAGCGGACGAACGTCGTGAAGAACAACGCGACGGGAGGGAAGGACCCCTGCGGTGGTCAGGTCGGCAGAGCAGGTAAGCACGAGGGCATGACCGGCGATCCCGGATCCAACTCCCCCCGCGGGCCAGAGCCCGAGGACAAAGTACGACAACTGCAACGCCGACTGGGTGCCGCGGCCAAGCGGAACCCGGAACGCCGATTCCATGCGCTGTACGACCGCATCGCGAGGCGTGACGTCCTCGCGGAAGCATGGAAGCGGGTGAGAGCGAACAAGGGAGCGGCGGGCGTCGATGCCACGACGATCGCCGAGCTCGAAACGTACGGCGTGGAGCGCTTCCTCGAAGAGCTGCACGTCGAGCTACTGGCAGGTGAGTACCGAACGCGCGCGGTGTTGCGACGGTACATTCCGAAATCCGATGGGAAGAAGAGGCCGCTCGGCATTCCGACGGTCCGAGACCGCGTGGTCCAGATGGCGGCCAAGCTCGTGCTCGAGCCCATCTTCGAGGCGGATTTCCGCTCCTCGTCGTATGGGTTCCGCGCGGGGAGGAGCGCGACGGATGCTCTCGAAACGCTGAGGAAGCTCGGCGCGAAGGGGTACAACCACGTGCTCGACGCCGACATTCGCGACTACTTCGGGAGCATCGACCACGACAAGCTGATGAAGCTCGTCGCTCGACGCATCTCGGACCGACGCGTGCTGAGGTTGCTACGGCAATGGCTCGTGGCGGGAGTGATGGAAGACGGGGTGGTGAGGAGCCCGACCAGCGGTACACCGCAGGGCGGCGTGATCTCCCCGCTCCTCTCGAACATCTATCTCGCCGTGCTCGACACGGTGTGGGAGAAACGGTGTTCCCATCTGGGAGTGCTGGTTCGCTATGCCGACGACTTCGTCGTGCTCTGCAAGACGAAGCGCGAGGTCGAGGAAGCCGAGCGACGCGTGACGCACGTGCTCACGCGTCTCGGACTCGAGCTACACCCGGACAAGACGAGAAAGGTGGATCTCTCCTGGGGCAAGGAGGGATTCGACTTCCTCGGCTGCCATCTCCGAAAGCGTCTGAGCGGCCCGATCTGGGAGAAGGAGCGCCGACGCGTGTACTTCCTCCAGCGCTGGCCGAGCCATCGGGCGACGAGGAGGATCCGGCAGCGCGTGAGAGAGCTGACCCCGCGCTCGCGATGCCACGAGGACCTGCGCGACTTGGTCGCACAGCTCAACCCCGTGCTCCGAGGGTGGGGCAACTACTTCCGCACCGGAAATGCCGCCGTGAAGTTCAACCAGGTCGACGCGTACGTGTACCGGCGCCTTCGCTCGCTTCGCAGGAAGCGCGCAGGATCCAGGATACGAGCGGGAACGGCCGAACGTTGGACACCCGACTACTTCGTCGAGGGATTCGGACTCCACCGCCTGCGAGGCACCGTTCGCTATCCGGAGGCTGCGTCATGCCGCGTCACGAGAGACCACCGGTAAGCCGTGTGCGGGAAATCCGCACGCACGGTTTGAAAGGGGGTTCTGCCCTTTCATCGGTGATGCAAAGCAACCCGTAGAAAGGGCAGAATCTACCAATGGCGAGCATGGAATGCGAGCTCTGCGAGCGAGCGGGCGGCGAGGTCCTGGTCGAGGACGTCTGCCTCCGCGTCGTCCTCGTCGACGATCCGGACTACCCCGGCTTCTGCCGCGTGATCTGGAACGAGCACGTGAAGGAGATGAGCGATCTCCCCCTCGAGGATCGCTCACGCCTCTTCGAGACCGTCGTCCTCGTCGAGAAGGTGATCCGCGAGGTGCTCGAGCCCGACAAGGTGAACCTCGCGAGCCTCGGCAACGTGGTTCCGCACCTGCACTGGCACGTGATCCCGCGCTTCCGCGACGACCGCTGCTTCCCGAGCCCGATCTGGGCCACCGCCGTCCGCGAGGCCGCCCCGCGCGCGCTCCCCGACGGTTGGAAGGAGACGCTGCGCGAGGCGCTCGTCGATCACCTCAACGCTTCTCGAGCAGGTAGTGACTGACGAACCACTCGCGGCCGCCGTCGTATCCCCAGAGCTCGGCGCAGGCCATGAAGAAGACGCGCCAGCGCACCCACCACCGCGTGACCTCGTCCTTGCCGTAGGTCTCGGCGAAGAGCGGACGTAGCTTCGTCTCGTTCGCGTCCATGCGCGCGAGCCAGGCCTCGGACGTCTTCTGGTAGTGGGTTCCGTCGACGACCCAATGGTCGCGGATCCGCAGATCGTCCTGGAAGTGCAGGAGCAGATCGTCGCTCGGCATCATCCCGCCGGTGAAGAAATGCTTCGCCATCCAATCGCTCGCGTCCCGCACCTCGTAGGGATAGGCGAACTTCTCGTGCGTGAAGATGTGGACGAACATCGTCGCCCCGGGCGCCATCCACGAGGCGACCTTCGAGAGCAGCTTCTGCCAGTTCCGCGTGTGCTCCATCATCTCGACGGTGACGACGCGGTCGAAGCGCGTGCCCTCCGGGAAGTCGAGGACGTTCACGTCGCGCGTGCGGATCTCGAGGTTGTCGAGGCCGCGCTCCTTCGCCCGGGCGTCGATGAATTCCTTCTGCGTGCGCGAGTTCGAGACGCCGACGATGCGGGCGTTCGGGAAGCGCGCGGCCATGAAGAGCGAGAGCGAGCCCCAGCCGCAGCCGAGCTCGAGGATGCGGTCCCCGTCGCGGATGCCCGCGCGCTCGACCGTGAGCTCGAGCATCCGTCGCTCGGCGTCCGAGAGCGAGGCCGCGTAGTCCGTCTCGTGCGGGAGGAAGTAGCAGCTCGAGTACTTGAGGTGATCGCCGAGCACCGTGCGGAAGAACTCGGTCGGGACCTCGTAGTGCTGTTCGTTCGCCTCGCTCGTCGCGATCGCGATCGGCGAGCTCTTCATCGTCTCGATCCACGTGCGAAGCCGCTCGCGCTGCTTCTCGGCCGAGCCCTGGTCCTCCTGCCGCAGCCGCTCGCGGCAGAGCTGCCGGATGGCGAAGCGGATCACGGGGTCGGGCACGAGGCCGCGCTCGAGGAGCTCGACGTGCCAGGGGGCGACGACCCCGGTCGGGACGGTGGTGGTGGTGCTCATGGGCGGGCTCTCTCCTCCTCGGTCTTCCCTCCCTAAGGCGGACCCACCCCCCTCCGGAAGCCCTTCTGTCCGTTTCGGTACCAGATTTTTCCTGGAACTATCCTCGAAATTGGACGCTCATCACCCCTCGGTGTGATCACGTCACCCCTGGGGCGTACCTGTGGTCGAATTGCACACCAGCGCTCTTGTTGGGGGTGGATCGGCGCCAATACGTTCATCGGCGACCACACGAAGCGAGGGGTTGGAACATGAGAAAGAACACGATGGCAGCGGTCCTCCTGGCGATGCTCGCGATGGCGGGCGCGTCGAGCGGCTGTACGGTGGACGGAGCGGTGGGGGCGAGCGCCGCGGCGCTCGAGAGCGTCGAGCCCGCGGCCGACGCCTCGCGGGCGGGCCTCTACGCCCAGACGAGCTCGCTCCACTTCCGAGACATCGGCGGCCGCAACGTCCAGATCGTCGCGCACCGTCCGACGAATGCCTCGGGCCCGCGGCCGATGCTCGTCTTCTCGCCCGGCTTCCAGTTCCCGTCGAAGTCGTACGAGGCGCTGGCCCAGCGGCTCGCGACGCACGGCTTCGTCGTGCTCCGCGTCGACAACCCGATCAACAACCTGCTCCAGACCGATCACGTCACGATGGCGAGCGATCTCTCGAAGGTGATCGACTGGGCGCTCGCGTCGGGCTCGCCGGTCGCGTCGATGGTCGACGCGGGCCGCATCGCCGTCTTCGGCCACAGCCTCGGCGGCAAGCTCTCGGCGATGGTCGCCCACACCGATCCCCGCATCGCGGCCGCCTTCCTCATCGATCCGGTCAACGGCGGCAGCCCGCTCTCCGGCTACTCGAGCTCGCTCCCCGACATCGTGCCCGACGACACGGGCGACCTCGTGATCCCCGTCGGCCTCCTCGGCGAGACGACGGATACGAAGGGCTCGATCTTCGGCGTCGCTCCGGCCTGCGCGCCCGCCGATCAGAACTACCAGACGTTCTTCGACAGCGCGGGCGCCTCGCCGTGGGTGACGGAGTGGACCGTCGCCGGCGCCGATCACCTCGACTTCATCTACGACCGCACCTACTGCGCGCTCTTCTGCATCGACGCGCTCTGCAAGAACGGCTCGGTCTCGTCGTCGTCGGTGAACACGATCGAGAGCACGATGGTCACGGCCTTCTTCCGCTACCACCTCTACGGCGAGGCGGCCTCGAACGAGTACCTGCGCGGCTCGAAGATCCCGAGCGGCATCTCGCAGACGCGTCGCCGGCCCTGAGCTCGTCCCGCGGAGACGGCGGTCCGCGCCCTTGTCACGGGCCGACCGTCTCTGCATGCTGGTTCGGTGCGCCCCGCGATCCGCTTCGCCTTCGCTTGCTCGGTCTTCCTCGTCGCCTGCGACGACGCCCCGCCGCGGAAGAACCTCGGGCCGGCCGATCCGGGGGTCGAGTACCCCGACCGCAGCGCCTGTGGGACGCCGACGATCCCGGACGGAACCGCGCTGCGTCGCCGCCCCTACCTGCAGAGCGTGACCGCGACGACGGCCACCATCGCCTGGACCTCGCGCACGAGCGGCACGTCGATCGTCCGCTTCCGCGAGGCCGGTGCGGCGACGGGCACGGAGGTCGCCGCGACCCCCGAGGACTTCCCGACCACGCGCACGGCCGATACCGAGGGCTACACGATGCAGGTCGCGCGGCTCGACGGACTCTCGGCCGAGACGCTCTACTGCTACGAGATCGAGGAGAACGGCACGGTCCTCGCGACCGGTCTCTCCTTCGAGAGCGCGTGGACCCGGCCCACGCGTCCCGTCCGCATCCTCGCGTTCGGCGACAGCGGAACCGGCTCGGCCGAGCAGCTCGGCCTGCGGGACGTGATGGGCGGGATGCACCACGACGTCTTCCTGCACCTCGGCGACATGGCCTATCCGACGGGCCGCTTCGTCGACTTCGAGGCGAACGTCTTCGGCGTGTACTCGGACCTCATGCGGGCGATCCCGCAGTTCCCCGCGATCGGGAACCACGAGTACATGACGAACGCCGGGCAGCCCTACCTCGACGTCTACGCGCTCTTCGACGTCGCGCTGCGCCCCGCCGACCGCGAGAAGTACTACTCGTTCGACTACGGGGACGTGCACTTCGTCTCGCTCGACTCGAACCCCGAGATGCTCGCCACCCTCTCGGAGGCGGCGGCCGACGACATGGTCGATTGGCTCCGCAACGATCTGGCGGCTTCGACGAAGACCTGGAAGATCGCCTTCTTCCACCACCCCGTCTACTCGTCGGGCCTCCACGGCAGCACGCTCGGGGTGCAGCAGGCGATCGTCCCGGCGCTCGAGGAGGGCGGCGTGGACCTCGTCCTCGTCGGCCACGATCACCACTACGAGCGGACGATGCCGATCTACCAGGGCGACGTCGCGGCGACCGGCGACACGCGGGCGATCACCTACGTCCTCGAGGGCGCCGGCGGGGCGGAGCTCCGGCCCTGCTTCGGCTCCTGGTTCACCGAGGACTGCGACTACACCACCCCGAGCTTCCTCTCGCTCGTGGTGGACGGCTGCGTCGCCCACGGGCGCGCCGTCTCCATCGACGGCCTGGTGATCGACGAGTTCGACGTGAACGGCTGCGACTGACGGCGCTCCGCCTCGACTTGCGCCTTCCCGACGATGGGGCAGGGTGGAGGCCGAAGAAGCACGGAGCCCCCATGTCCGATCTGCCGCTGCATCCCGCCATCGTCCACGTGCCCCTCGGCCTCGCCCTGGCGGTGCCCTTCGTCCTCGCGTGGATCGGCGCGAGCGTGCTGCGCGGCGCCCTGCCGACGAAGGCCGTGTGGACCGCCGTCCTCCTGCAGGCGATCCTCGTGCTCGGCGGCGTGGCCTCGCTCGCGACCGGCGACGAGGAGGCGGAGCGCGTGCACTCCGTCGTGCCGCACGACGCCATCGAGGAGCACGAGCACGACGCGCAGCTCTTCGTCTTCCTCTCGGGCCTCTCGCTCGCGGCCTCGATCGCGGCCGCCGTCGCGCGGACGGATGCCCAGCGCAAGGGCGGCCTCGCCGTCGCCTTCCTGCTCTCGGCCTTCGGGCTCGCCATGGGCCTCGATGCGGGCCACCACGGCGGCGAGCTCGTCTTCCGTCACGGGGCGGCCAACGTGCCGCTCGACGCGGCGGGCGGCTCGTCCGGCGAGCAAGACGACGATCACTGATCGGCGGCTTCGCGCGCGGCCTTGCCCGCGTCGGTGACGAGCAGCACCACCGAGCCGACGATCAGCGCGGCCGCGAGGCCCGTGCGCGGACCGAGCGGCTCGTGCGCGATCAGGTGTCCGAGCACGAGCGCGACGAGCGGGTTCACGTACGCGTAGCTCGTCGCGACCGCCGGGCTCGTGTTCCGGAGGAGCCAGACGTAGGCACCGAAGCCGGTGATGCTCCCGACGATCGTCAGGTAGGCGAAGGCGACGAGCGATTCGGTCGAGAACGCCGACGGATCGACCCGGCCGAGCTCGCCCCGGAGCGCCGAGGCGACGAAGAGGAGCACGCCACCGGCCGTCATCTGCTGGGCCGTCGCCATCATCGGCGAGCCGGCGGCGGGGAGGCGCTTCGAGACGAGGGAGCCGACCGACCACGAGGCCGAGGCGAAGACGATCGCGAGCACGTTCGCGAGGGGCAGCGAGCCCTCGGTGGAGCCCGGACGCGCCAGAGCGGCGACGCCGAGGAGCCCGAGCCCGATCGCGAGGATCGTGCGGCCGCGGGGTCTCGGTCCGCGCGCGAGCCACGGGAGCAGGACCATGAAGAGCGGGGTCGTGGCGATCAGCAGCGCGACGATGCCGGAGGGCAGCGCGCGGGCGTTCAGGCTGACGACGCCGTTGCCTCCGAGCAGGAGGAAGAAGGCCGTGATCGCGCCCGTCCGCCACTCGACGAGGCTCGGCGCCGGCACGCCGCGTGCGCGGAGGAAGCCGTAGAGCGCGATTCCCGCCGTGGCGAAGCGCGCCGACGCCATCGCGAGCGGCGGCAGTGTGCGGACGCCGATGGCGATCGCGAGGTACGTCGAGCCCCACACGAGGTAGATCGCGACGAGCGCGATCGCGAGTCGGGCTCTCTCTGACATGGGCTCCCACCGTACGGCCTCGCGCCGAGGGCGCAAGGCATCCGGGGAGGGAGACCGGCCGGCCGCCTCAGTCGCGTGCGCCGCGTCGGGCGAGCTCGGCGCGGAGGCGCGTGACGTAGAGGTTCTCGCGGTACGTCAGCATGCCGGCGTCGAACGTCGCGCTCTCGCGCATCGGGAGGCTCCGCATCCCGGGCTCGGTGCGGAAGGTCGCGTGGTAGAAGCGACGCGCGAGCGAGCGCTTGTGGAACGGGCGTCCGTGGGCCGCGTAGGGGGCGTTCGCGCATTCGCGCAGCGTGTCGGTCGGGACGCCGCGCATCGCGACGCTCGCGTCCTCGTCGCTCGTCTCCGGCCACGAGGGCGAAGACGGACAGCCCAGCCGGTCGAGGACCCAGTGCATCGCCTCGAGCTCCACCGTGAGGTCGCCGTGCGGCGTCCAATTCGTCTGCTCGAAGACGATCTCGGTCTTCGACCGACCGGGGCCGACGAGCGTCTCCGTGACGCCGACGAGCCGGAACTCGCGCGGGTACTGCACGAGCCAGGGCCGCTCGGGGACGCGGATCGTGAAGCGTGCGCGCTCGATCGGACCGTTCCAGTTCGCGCCCGTGCGCGTGAGGTAGTAGACGGTCTCGCCCATCACGTTCGGCGAGCGATCGTAGACGTACGTGTGCACGATCTCGACGAGCTCGTGCGGAGCGAACGTGACGTCGTAGAGGTAGACGCGGCCGAGCGTCTCGCCCCACTCGCCGCGCGGCGCGACCTGTCCGTCGCGCTCGGTGATCGGCTGGCCGCGGACGGTCGTGCGCAGCTCGCGGAAGCGGCCGCCCTGACCGAAGCAGTCGCCGTCCTGGTGGTCGCAATGGGCCTCCGGGAAGCCCATCTGGAGGGAGACCGGGTCCTCGGTCGGGTTGGCGAAGACGTAGTGGGCCTCGACGCGCCAGCCCTCGTCGCGGCGTTCGAGGACGATGTCCTCCGAGACCATGCGGACGCGCGTCTCGCGCATCGGCGAGAGGTCCACGCCACGGCCGCCGAACGCCGAATCGTTCGCCGACGCGAGAGCCGGGATCACCACGAAGAAGACGACGAGCAGCAGCGTTCGCATCGGGCCCCGGAGATAGGCACGCGAGGCCCCTCCCACAAGCGCGGGGAGCGCGACGCGTCGGGCTCAGCCCTCGACGTTCCGCAGGAAGTCGGCCACCTCACCGAAGCGCTGCGTCAGGAAGTCCCGGACCGGCCCCGGCATCTCGGTGGTCTCGAGCGCCGCCTTCATCGAGCGCATCCACGCGTCGCGCATCTCGAGGCCGACGGGGACGCGCGCATGGCGCATCCGGAGCCTCGGATGTCCGTGGCGGGCCATGTATTCCTGGGGACCACCCAGCCAGCCGACCAGGAAGAGAGCGAAGCGGTCGCGCGCCGCGCGCGTGATGCGTCCGTTCTCGTCGAGCTCGTGGAGCTTCGCCAGCTCCGGCTCGTGCTCCTCCATGTAGTCGTAGAAGCGCTCCGAGAGGGCGAGCACGATGTCGCGTCCACCGATCACCGCGTAGGGCGAGTCCGGATCGATCTCTTCCTCGGCCGTCATGCCGCCTACCTAGCAGAGGGGGACTCGGAGGGCGATGATCCGTATCACGTGGTAGGCTTGAACCGTTTCGTCTCGTCGGGCGTCCAAGGAATCCATGAAGCGCGCGTCCTCGATCGTCGTCTTGCTCGGTCTCGCGGGCGCCTTCGCCGGATGCGGCCCCGCGCCCGGCTATGGTCCGGACGGCCGCCGCCTCCCCCCGGGACAGACGACCTACGCGTCCTCGACGCAGACGACCTATCGCTACGGGCAGCCGACCGCGCCGGCCGCGTACCAGGGACAACCGCAAGGGACGTACCCCCAGCAGCGCACGTACCCGCAGGGGACGTACCCGCAGCAGGGCTATCCGCAGCAGGGCTATCCGCAGGGGACGTACCCCCAGCAGGGTTATCCGCAGCAGGGCTATCCGCAGGGGACGTACCCGCAGCAGGGCTACCCGCAGCAGGGCTACCCGGCCCCGAATTCCTATCCGCAGGGAGTCTCTCCCTACGGCCAGCAGGGCGGCTATTCCGGCTATCCCGGCTATTCCGCCCCCGCGAATCCGCAGGCCCCGAGCGATCCGAACGCGTGGAGCGCACCGCCCTCGAACACCGCGCCGGCGCAGGCGCCCCAGAACGCGGCCCCCGGCCAGCCTCCGGTGATCGACGTGCGCGGTGCAGGAGGCGCGACCGCGGTTCCGCCGGGCTTCACGCCGACTCCCTCGAACGGGAGCGCGCCGACGACGCCGACCCCGCCGACCGCGCCGACCGCGCCGACCGCGCCCGCGAATCCCGCACCCCCCGCGAACGCGGCGCCGCCGACGAATGCCGTGCCGCCGGTGGTGGCGCCGACGCCCACCCCGACCGCGCCGACGACCCCCGCCGCTCGCTGCGACGACAGCTGTCGCTTCGCGAACAACGGCGAGTGCGACGACGGACGCGACGGGTCGGACACCGACCTCTGCGGCCGGGGCACGGACTGCTCCGACTGCGGTCGCTGAGGGGCCGAGGACGCGAGTCGGGCCACAGCCTCCGTTCGTGGCGGTGGCGGGGTTCACAGCACGCCGCCCGTTCTCTAGGATGAACGGCTCGGAGGTCCGAGCATGCGTCCTTTCTTCTCTCCCCTCTTCGTCGGCGTCTGTCTCGCGCTCCTCGGGGCGTGCGGCGACTCGGGCGGGGCGAAGCCCCATCTCGGCGGCATGCCCGTCACGCCCCCCGCGCCGAGCTGCAACGCGGCCTCCGGGGGAGGCTCGACGACCGTGCAGGCGCCGACGCTCGAGACCACCTACGGCGACCGCTGGCACGAGGGATGGCTCGCGAGCCCGGCCGTCGTCGATCTCGACGCCGACGGCACGAACGAGATCGTGATCGCGCGGGCCGAGAAGCTCCTCGTCTTCCATCCGGACACGTCGATCGCGTGGTCCGCGACCGTCTCGGGTCGGATCTGGGCCTCGCCCGTGGTCGCCGACGTCGTGCCCTCCCACGCGGGCCTCGAGGTCGCGGTGGCGGCGCGCGGCGTCATCCACCTCTACGACGCCCACGGCGCGGAGATGCCGGGCTTCCCCGTGACGTGGCGCGACGAGCTCCGTTCGATCGCGACCGGCGACGTCGACGGCGACGGCCAGCTCGAGCTCGTCGTCGTCACCACGTCACCGCTGAACGCGAACGGTCAGCGCGACATCGTCCATGCGGTGAACGGCAACGGCTCGGTCGTCCCGGGCTTCCCTCCGAACACGACGGGCGCGGCCGGCTGCGACTCCGCCTGCTACGTCACGGGCGGCTACGATCAGAACCTCGCGCTCGGCGACGTCGACGGAGATTCGATCTCCGACATCTTCGCGACCCAGGACAACGCCTACGAGAGCCTGCACCGCGGCGACGGCTCCGCCTTCGACGCCGCCTCGATCTTCCAAGGTCGCACGAAGTTCCAGGGCGTGCGCTTCCTCCTCGACTACGCCGAGGCGCAGCAGGGCTACTCGGACACGGAATCGACCTCGAACCAGGCCCACTTCACCAACTCGGCGCCGGCGATCGTCGACGTCGACGGGAGCGGCAGCCGCGAGCTCGTCGTGCTCTCCTCGGTCCAGAACGCCGCCCAGACCGACCGCTACCGCGGCGTGGCGCTCTGGGTCGTGAACCACGACGGAACGCGTCCGACGGATTGGATCGATCCCTTCCACGCGCCCGATTACCTCGCCGGGCTCTGGGACTACGACGGGACGAACGTCGTCGCGGCGACGAACCAGGTGCAGGTCGCGAACCTCTTCCCGGATCGCGCCGGCCCCGAGTTCGTCTTCGCCGGCTTCGACGGGCGCATCCACTGCGTCGATGCGAGGGCCTCGGAGATCTGGACCTACCAGTACACGACGAGCGCTCGCGTGCTGACGGGCGGCGTCGCCATCGCCGATCTCTCGGGCGACGGCACGCCCGAGATCGTCTTCTCGAGCTACTCGCCCGACGCGAACAAGAGCCACCTCTTCGTCATCGACGCGGGCGGGAACGAGCTCCACAAGATCCCGCTCCCCACCCGCGGCTCGATGGCCGTCCCCACGGTCGCCGACGTGAACCTCGACGGGGACCTCGAGATCGTCGTGCCTCTCAAGGACGCCGTCGATCACGGCCCGATGGTGCAGGTCTACACGGTGCCCGGCTCGTCCACGAACTGCATGCCGTGGCCGACCGGACGCGGGAACCTCCGCCGCGACGGCTACGTTCCCTGAGCCTCGTCCCGCTCAGGCCATGCCGCCGTAGGCGGGCGGGGCGGGCGGCTTGAAGACGGCGGAGCCGATCATCCCGCCGATGCCGCCGAAGAGCACGAAGGCGACGAACCAGCAGCAGAAGCTGCCGATGGCCATCGTGGCCCCACTCGTCGCGAGGTCGCCCATCTGCCGCTGCAGGTCCGGATTGTTCGCGAAGAGCGGGTTGTTCGCCTGCATCCCGAAGCCGACGAGCTGCATCGCGGCGGTGCCGAGGCCGGTGATGACGCCGGAGATCGAGCCGACGATCAGGCCGATGATCGCGCCTTCGCCGAGCTCGACCCGCTGGCCTGCCTTCTTCACGACCAGGCTCACCGCCACGAGCGCCGCCACGATCGCGGGCAGGCCGAAGCAGCAGTTGAGGATGTTCAGGCAGGGCGTCGCTCCGACGAGGCCGCCGATGACGCCCGCGATGAGCACCGCGGGCATGTAGTGTTGTTGGTTCTGCATCGTCTTCCGAGCTCCGCGGCCGGAGCGTAGCCCGACGTTCGTCCCGGACGGAACGGGCTTCGCGGCATCGCTTCAGCGCTCGTCCGCCCCGATGTCGAGCGCTCCGACCTGCCGCGGCTGCCCGTCGATGTCGACGGCGCCCGGATCGCCGAGAGAGGCGTCGCCCGCGTCGATGGCGGGCGATCCCGGGCCGAGGTGGAGGTCCCCGTTCGTCGGGTCGACCAGCCTCGGATCGGCCGTGATCGAATTCGCGCCCCCGCTCACGCCGGAGACCGCGCCGCCGGAGTAGACCGAACGGTCGAAGACGTTGCCGCTGTTCATCGAGCCGCCCACCGCGACGCAGTCGCCACCCGCGCTGGCGACGACGATGTTGTTCGCGAAGACGTTCCCGACGTTGCGGCTCTGGAGGAAGATCCCGGCGTTCGCCCAGCCGTTCCGGGAGCTGTCCGAGATCGTGTTGCCCACGATCACGCAGCCCGTCGTCGAGCCGCCGCCCGCGCCGGTTCCGCTCGAGTATCCGCCCGTCGCGAGGCCCGTGACGTCGTTCTGGTAGAGGAAGTTGTTCCGGAGGACGACGCCGCGCGTCGATTTGCCGTAGTGCTCGCTCGCGAGCTCGACGCCGAGGTCGCAGTGGTGGGCGACGTTGCGCTCGATCACGAGGTCGGCGCCCCCGTCGACGTAGAAGCAGCCGGCCGACCTCTCGGAGCCGTACGCCGGGTTGCCGTTGCTCGTGACGTGGTGCGCGACGTTGCCCACGACGGTGCCGCTCCGCACGCGGTTGACGTCCGCGACGTTCGTCACGTCGTCCTGCGTGCAGCTCGGGCAGACATCGGCCTCGAAGCCGATGAAGTCGAAGGCGATGTTGTCGACGTCGTGCACGAGGTTCGCGGTCACGGCGAAGTCGCGGACGTTGCCGTTCACGACCACCGCCTCGCTCCATCCGAGGAGGAGACCGTAGAGCTCGTTGCCTTCGATCGTCACGCGCTCGACCGGGGTCGTCGTCGTGCCGTAGACCGCGATTCCGTGGGCCCCCGAGCCGTTCCCACCGTTCTGTGCGGCGATGCCGTGCACCACGTTGTGGGCGATGCGGACGTCGTGCGACCCGCCACGCACCCAGACACCGGCGGGGAAGTTGCCGCCGGATCCGGTGAGACCACGGAGCTCGAAGCCCTGCACCGTGACGAAGGCGCGATCGACGATCCGCACGAGCGCGGCCTCGCCGATCCCGCCTCCGAGCCCCGTGCCGTCGATCACGGGACGCGTGCCGCACGCGCCGCGGAGCACGATCGGTGCGCCCGTCGTGCCGGAGCGAGGGAACTCGACGAGCTCGTGGTAGACGCCTCCGCCCACCACCACGACGGCGCCGGCCTCTGCGACGTCGAGCGCATGCTGGATCGTGAGGAAGGGAGCGTCGCGCGTACCGGCCGCCGCGTCGCTCCCCGTCGTCGCGACGAAGTAGGAGCCCTGCATCGGATCGCAGGGGCCCGTGCCGGCGTCGCCCTGCATGCCGGCATCGGTGACCGAGCCACTCGAGCCGCTCGACCCGCTCTTGCCGCAGCCGAGGGCCGAGAGGATGGAGAGCGCGAGAGCGACGAGGCCCGTCCTCATGGCGCCCCCGTTCCCGGCTCCTCGACGAAGAACTGCGCGTACCAACGGCGCAGCTTGCCGATGGGGCCGTCGCCGTCGGCGAGCACGGGCTGCTCGCGGAAGTCCTTGTGCTCCCAGATCGCGACGTCCTGCTGGAAGCCGCGCTGGATGTCGTCGACGTACGCGTTCGCGATGCGCGCGAGCTTCGAGGTCTCGCCGGGCCAGTGGATCAGCATCGCGAAGCGGAGCTCGAGCTCGTCCTCGTCGATCGGCGTGTGCGCGTTGAGCAGGCGCGTCTCGAGGCGGTGGTGCATCGCCGTGATCTGGTAGGCGGGGCCGTAGTAGATGGCCTCCGAGCGGTAGTCGAACTCCGCGGACGTGTGCGGCCCGTCCGGGATGCCGCCGCCCGTCGCCCGTTGGATCGCGCGCTCGCCGACGAACTCGTTCTCGAAGGTGTCGACGCGGTTCTTGTGGACGGTCGGGAAGTGGGCGAGGTCGACGACGTTCTCGACGATCTCGCGAGGCCGAGTCCGGATGCGCAGGGTCCGGTGGAACCAGGGCGACCAGCCCTCCGCTCCGTGCTCCGGCATCGCGGGGATCGTGTACGAAGGTGCGCGGCCGTCGGGCGCGTAGTGCATCAGCACGACACCGTTCTTCTCGTCGACGGGATACGTCCGGATCGCCGCCTTGCGGGGGATCGACTTCGCGTAGGGGACGTCGACGCAACTCCCCGAGGCGTCGAAGCGCCAGGCGTGGAAGGGGCAGCGGATCGACTCACCGACCACCGTGCCGCCGACGCCGAGGTGCGCGCCGAGGTGGGGGCAGTGCGCGTCGGCGACGACCGGACGGCCGGACTCCGTGCGGAAGAGGACGAGATCGCGGCCGAAGTAACGGAGCTTCTTCACGTCGCCGCATCCGAGCTCCTCGGAGAAGGCGACGACGAACCAGCCGACGGGGTAGGGATGGAGCGGCATCGGCCGGCTCAGGCCGGGAGCGAGGGCGCGACCTCGGGACGTGCGCGAGCGGGCTCGCGCGCGTCGTCGGTGACCGGCTGCCGCTCCGCTTCCTCGGCCGCCTTCGCGCTCTTCCAGAGCCAGTAGATCACGCCGCCCATCAGGCCGAGCGGGAGGAGGCTGAGGAAGGCGGTCGAGACGAGGAACGCGATGCGGTTCGGCTCCTTCGGATCGAAGCAGACGGGGCAGGCGTGGGCGAAGCCGGGCAGCGCGAGCACGAGCGCCGTCACCGTCGCCGTCGCGAAGAGGGTCGAGGCCTTCGTCGTCTGCCGCCGCGGGGTCGTCACAGGTACACCTTCAGGTAGAGGAAGGGCCAGACCAAGACGACGAAATACCAGAAGACCCGGAGGGTCGTGAAGGTGGCATCGGTCAGCTTCCGGCGCAGGAGCGAGGTGAAGGCCCAGACGAGCAGGCCGATCGCGACGACCGCGTGGAACGCGTGCGAGCCGACGATCAGGTAGAAGAAGCTCCCGTGCGTGCTCGAGAAGAGCGTGAGGCCCTCGCGGATCAGGCCCACCCACTCTATGCCCTGTGCGAAGACGAAGAACGCGCCGAGGAAGATGCCGACGGCGAACGGGGGCTTCGCGCTCTCCGGATCCTTCCGGAACGAACGACCCGCGACGAAGATGCAGACGCCGCTCACGAGCAGCGCGAGCGTGTTCACGGCCGTCGCCTCGAGCGGGAGGCGGGGCTGGTCCGGCGGGGGCCAGCCGTAGGGGGCGCTCGACTCCGCGATCGTGTGCGCGCTGATCAGGCCGGCGAAGAACATCGCCTCGGTGATCACGAAGATCAGCATGCCGAGCACGCCGTTCGGGACGATCGGCGCGCGTCCTCGGCTCGGGGCGGGAAGGGCGGAGGAGAGAGCCACGTCGGACATGGCTTCGCTTCGTACGGGAGGGAAGCGCCGATCTCAAGCATTCCAGGGATCGGCGGCCGATGACGGGATTCGTCACTTGATCTGGATCAACCCGGGCTGCGGCGGAGTGTCGCACCCTACGCCCGCACACACGCCCATGCCCGAATTCCCGATGGTCCATCGCCACCTTCTCCTCGGGGCCCTGACGACGGCGCTCGCCCTCGGCACGGCCGCGTGCAAGCCACCCGAACCCCAGGGCTCGGCCCGTGGGCCGGCCCTCTTCCAGACCTGCGCGTCCTGCCACGGAGCGGACGGTGGAGGTCGCCAGGAATACGGCGCCCCCGCCATCGCCGGCCTGCCGGAGTGGTACGTGAAGGCCCAGCTCGAGAAGTTCCGCTCGGGCGCGCGTGGCGCGCACGCGGACGACGTCGCGGGCCTCCGCATGCGTCCGATGGCGCGTCAGCTCGCGAGCGAAGCCGACGTCGGGATCGTCGCGGCGCACGTCGCGAGCCTGCCGAAGACCACGCCGGCCGCGACCGTGACCGGCGACGTGGGTCACGGCCGCGAGCTCTTCGGCACGTGCGCGGCCTGCCACGGCCAGGGAGCCCAGGGCAACCAGGGCCTCAGCGCGCCGCCGCTCAACCGTGCGAGCGATTGGTACCTCGTGACCCAGCTCGGCCACTTCAAGTCGGGCATCCGCGGCACGAACGCCGCCGACACCACGGGCGCGCAGATGCGTCCGATGGCCCTCGGCCTCGCCGACGAACGAGCCATGCGCGACGTCGTCGCCTTCATCGGCACGCTGCCGGATTGATTTCGGAGGAACCCATGGCCGACCAGGATCCGGCGAACGAGCTCGCGAAGAAGACCTTCCTCCTCACCATGGTCGGAGCGGCGATCTACATCGGCGTCGTCTTCGCCTTCATCCTGCGCTGAACGGGAGCCCCATGCTCGAGTACTTCATCGCGCGTGCATCCTCTTTCGCCGGGTCGGTCGACGGCCAGGTGACGCTGATCACCGTCCTCGTGGGCGTGTGGTTCCTCCTCGCCCAGGGCGTCTTCTTCGGCTTCCTGTTCAAGTTCCGCGCCCAGCCCGGCAAGAAGGCCGAGTACATCACGGGCGAGGAGAAGCACCAGAAGCGCTGGGTCACGATCCCGCACATCCTCGTGCTGATCTGCGACGTCTTCATCATCATCGGCGCCGTGAAGGTCTGGGTGGAGGTGAAGCAGGATCTGCCGCCGCCCGACGTCACCGTGCGCATCGTCGCGCAGCAGTGGGCGTGGACCTTCGTCCATCCGGGCCCCGACGGACGCCTCGACACCGACGACGACATCGCGACGACCGACGAGCTCCACGTGGAGTCCGGCAAGGTCCACCACTTCCAGCTCGAGGCGCGTGACGTCCTCCACAGCTTCTCGGTGCCGGCCTTCCGCCTCAAGCAGGACGCCGTCCCCGGTCGCCGCATCACGGGTTGGTTCGAGCCGACCCTCGTCGGCGAGTACGACATCCAGTGCGCCGAGATCTGCGGCATCGGGCACGGAATCATGGGCGCGCGGATCCACGTCGAGGATCATGCCCAGCACGCCGCCTGGCTCACCTCGAACGCGCGCTCGACCCTGGCGAGCGCCACGTCGCCCTGAATCACGAGAGCACCGAGATGGCTGAATCGGCAAATCACGGGGACGCCTCGCACGCCCATCACGGCGACGAGGGAATCTTCCTCAAGTACTTCTGGTCCACGGACCACAAGATCATCGCGATGCAATATCTCTTCACGGGGATGTTCATGGCGCTGATCGGCGGGTTCTTCTCCTACGCCTTCCGCATGCAGCTCGCCTTCCCGGGCCACAGCGTGCCGGGCTTCGGCGTGGTGACCCCCGCGGACTACAACTCGCTGGTCACGAACCACGGCACGATCATGATCTTCTGGGTCGCGATGCCGGTGCTGATCGCGGCGTTCGGGAACTACCTGATCCCGCTGATGATCGGCTGCGACGACATGGTCTTCCCGCGGCTGAACCGGCTCTCGTACCAGATCTTCCTGATCTCCGCGATCGTGCTGCTCGCCTCGTTCTTCGTCGACGGCGGCGGCTTCGCGGGCGCCTGGACGGCCTATCCGCCGCTCTCGGCGAAGAGCCAGTACAGCATGACGCCGCTGGGCTCGCCGCTCTGGCTGCTCGCGGTCGCGCTCGAGTTCGTCGCCTTCCTGATCGGCGGCATCAACTTCGTCACGACGGTGATGAACAGCCGCGCGCCCGGCATGAAGATGTACGACATCCCGGTCGTCATCTGGATGATCGTGACCGCGTCCGTGCTCTTCATGGGCTCGGTCGGTCCGCTCGTCGCCGGCGCCGTCATGCTCCTCTTCGACCAGGTCCTCGGCACGGGCTTCTACGACCCGAACCGCGGCGGCGACCCGATCCTCTGGCAGCACCTCTTCTGGTTCTTCGGGCATCCGGAGGTCTACGTCGTGCTCCTCCCGGCGATGGGCATCGTCGCCGAGATCATCACCGTCTTCTCCCGGAAGAAGCTCTTCGCGTACAAGACCGTCCTCTACACGGCCTTCGGCACGGCGATCCTCTCCTTCTTCGTCTGGGCGCACCACCAGTTCGTCGCCGGCATCGACCCGCGCATGGCGAACGTCTTCACGGTGACGACGGTCCTCATCTCGATCCCCATCGCCGAGATGTGCTTCGTGTACATCGCGACGCTCTACGGCGGCTCGATCACCTTCACGACGCCGATGCTCTGGGCCCTCGCCTTCCTCGGCGAGTTCCTCCTCGGCGGCGTGACGGGCATCTACCTGGGTTCGAGCGGCTCGGACATCTACTTCCACGACACCTACTTCGTCGTGGCGCACTTCCACTACACGTTCTTCCCCATCGCCATCATCTCGGTCTTCGCCGGCATCACGTACTGGTTCCCGAAGATGTTCGGCAAGCACATGAACGAGACGCTCGGGAAGATCCACTTCTGGGGGACGATCCTCCCCTTCAACGGCGTGTTCATCCCGCTCTTCATCGCGGGCGCGGCCGGTGACCACCGCCGCATCTACAACTACATGAACTTCCCGGACCTCGCGCGTCCGGAGCACCAGAGCCTCCGCGTCTTCGCGACGGTCTCGCTCGTGGTGCTGCTCCTCTTCCAGTTCGTCTTCCTCTTCAACTTCTTCATGAGCCTGAAGAACGGGAAGAAGGCGGAGCGGAACCCCTGGAAGGCGAACACCCTGGAGTGGCTCGCGGCCTCGCCGCCCCCGCACGGGAATTTCGAGGAGCTCCCGACCGTCTACCGCGGTCCCTACGAGTACTCGCTCCCCGATCGCGAGGACGACTACTACCCGCAGCATCTGCCCGACGGCGCTCGGGCCACGGAGGGCGCATGAAGCCGATTGCCACGACCCGCAGCGCGACGGGCATCCCGACGGGCCGCCTGGCCGTCTGGTGGGTCCTCGCATCCGAGATCGTGATCTTCGGCGGCCTGCTCGCGGCCTACGTGATGCACCGCCTCGGTCATCCGGAGTTCGGGGACTACGCCTCGCACACGAACACCTACGCCGGCGCGTTCAACACCTTCGTGCTGCTCACCTCGAGCCTCTGCGCGGTCCTCGCGCACCAGGCCGCGGTGGAGAAGAACGGCGCGAAGGCGGCGAACCTCCTGCTCGCGACCTGCGGCGGCGGTCTCGTCTTCCTGATCGTGAAGGCCTTCGAGTGGACCCACGAGATCCACCAGGGCTACACGATCACGTCGAACGCCTTCTGGTCCTTCTACTACACGGCGGCGGGGCTCCACGGCCTCCACGTGATCGCCGGCATGATCATCATGCTGATCATCTCGGTGTCGGCCCGGAAGAACGAGGAGCTCCAGCGTGTCGAGCTGATCGGCATCTACTGGCACTTCGTCGACATCGTCTGGATCTTCCTCTTCCCGCTCCTCTACATCGCCAAGTAGTCACGGGGATCCCATGGCAGAGCAAAACAGCGCAGCCGACTCCGGCCACGAGCACGATCACCCGAACTACGTGAAGATCTGGGCGATCCTCCTCGTCCTGCTCGTCGTGAGCGTCCTCGGCCCCATGGTGGGCATCAAGCTGCTCACGTTGATCACCGCGTTCGGCATCGCCCTCGTGAAGGCGTATCTCGTCGCGCGGAACTTCATGCACCTGAACCTCGAGCCGCGGTACGTCGTGTACCTGCTCGTCACGTGCGTGGTCTTCATGCTCCTCATGTTCTCGGGCGTCGCGCCCGACGTGATGAAGCACGACGGTCAGAACTGGACGAACGTCGCGGCCCACGCCGAGGTCGATCGCGCGATGGCCGCGCACGGCGGCGGTCACGGCCCCGCCGCAGCGCCCGCTCCCGTCGCGCCCGACGTCGCCTTCCGCAACACCTGCAGCCCCTGCCACGGCACGGGCGGCAAGGGCGACGGAGCGGCGGCGGCGGCCCTGAACCCGAAGCCCGCGAACTTCACGGATCCCGCGTTCTGGGCCACCCGCGACCAGGCGCACATCGTCCGCGTGATCCGCGGCGGCGGTGCGGCGGTCGGCAAGTCGCCGACGATGCCTTCGTTCGGCGCGGCCTTCGACGAGGAGCACGCCGGCGCGCTCGCCGACTACATCGTCGCGACCTTCCGTCCCGAGGGCGCGGGTGCGGCTCCGGCCGCCGCCGATGCCGACGCGGGCGCGGCTCCGGCCGAGGGCGCGGCTCCGGCCGAGGCTCCCGCGGCCGCCCCCGCGACGCCCTGAGCGCCGCAGCCTTCCGGCGGATTTCCGAGGGATTCCGAGCGCGGGCCCTCCCCTGACGGGGATGGGCCCGTTGCAATTCCCTTGGCCCACGCCGGAACGGTGTGTACGACCGGAGTCCATGTCGCCCCATGGATCGGTTCCGCCTCGCCCGCGGTCCGCGGCCTCGTGCCCGGATTGCGCGCTCGCGCGTGCGGGCGTCTTCGAGGGCATGCTCGGAAGCGCGACCGAGCCCTGCGCGCTCCAATGCGTCGCGGTCGAGGATCGCGCGCAGCTGCCTCCCGAGTGGTTCGAGCGCTATGCGTTCGGCATCGTCCGCCGCGGCGTCGTCGTCCGCGAGCGTGTGTCGGGACCGACGGGCGAACGTACGGCGGTCGATGCCGCCGGACCCGGCGCCTACCTGCCCCTGCGCAGCGGACGCACGCGCGATGCGTCCGGAGGCTACGCGGCGAGCCGCGTCCTGCTCTGTCTCTATCCGCGTCCGGCGTTCGAGCCCGCGGCGCACGGCTCCGAGGCGGCCTCGGATCTGCTCGGCCTCCAGGGCGAGGCGATCGAGCGCCTCGAGCGCATCGCCGACGCCCGCGGCCGCGCGAGCGGACCCGAGAAGGTCGCCGCGATGCTCGAGGTCCTCGGCGAGACCGTCACCCAGCGCGACGGCTCGCCGCGCCTGCTCTCGAATCTCCAGCAGCGCGACCTCGCGGCCTTGCTCCAGCTCCGGCCGGAGACCGTTTCGCGCGCGCTGCGGCGCATCGAAGCCGGCGAGCCGGAGGCGGGGGACGGAGAGGGCTGAGGGGCGGGGGCGCCTCGGCGTCGCGGTGGGGCCTCTTCCTCACCGAGGACAGATTGAAAATGGGATTTTCAATCTGTCCGGGCGCTTCTATCCTACGGAAATGATTCGGCGTTCCATGGAGCCGCGTCTTCGGGAGGCGGCCCGGACATCCCCCGTCGTCGTCCTGACGGGCCCCTGTCAGTCCGGGAAAACGAAGCTCGAGGTCGACCTGGTCGTGGAGCGTCCGGGCCTGCTCTCGCTGATCGAGATGAAGAGCGGCGCCGCCTACCAGTCGGGGTTCGCGGAGTCGCTACGGGGAGTGGCGAAGGTCCTATCGGCCTCGGAGTCTCCGCCGCGGATCGCGTCGTATGTCGTCTACGGCGGCGATGCGCGGTACGAGCGCACCGACGTCACGGTCGTGCCGTGGGCCGAGGTGGGGGCGATCGCGAAGGGGTGAGGGCGCGTGCGCCGTCTCGGCGAGCTGCGAGCGGGAGCCGCCCTCCGTGCCTCGCGGAGCCGTTGCCGGCGCCGACCGCGCGCCGGAGCACGCGGTCGGCATCCGACGTTCACGGAGACGTTTCGACTTTCACCCAGTCGACTTCCAGAAGCGAGGCGCCACAGGTGCCGTTTGCGTGGTACTCCAAGTACGTTCCCGGGCTCGGAACGACCGAGCTGGAGCCAGACGATATGAGCTGCCCGTCGGCGTAGGCCCTGTAGAAGCCGTCGGACTCGATGACCTCGAGCATGATCCAGGCTCCTGCCGACGCGCAGAACGTGGACACGGTGGGGCCGTTGTTCACGGCGAAGGCACTCGTGCAGTCGGGGCGCACGTCGAAGTTGTAGCCAGAGCCGTCATTGGTGTTCCAGGCGACCGCCTTGCTGAGCCACCGGACGGAGCCGAGCGCGCCCGGACCTATGCGCACGCGGGTGCTGAAGCGCCTCTGGCTGCCGCTGAACGTGAATGCGCGACGCTTGCCGTTCCAGTCCGACCAGAACCGGTACGCGTACGAGCCGCCCAGGTTCACGACTCCTTGACCGCCGCAGGCCCCTCCGTACGTCGTCCATCCCGAGGTGGATCCGCTTTCGTAGTCCTCGGAGTAGAGCACGCTCCAGGTCGGCGTCGTGCACGCACCCGCGCTGCAGACCTGATTCCCTTGGCAGACGACGCCGCATCCTCCGCAGTTCAGCGGGTTGCTCCGGATGTCCACCTCGCAGCCGGTGGAGGAAGCCCGATCGCAGTCCCGCGTCCAATCGAAGCAACGATTCGCGTCGAGACAGTCCGGCACGCGGTTCGCGTCGAGATCGGCATCCGGCACGCCGCAGCCGCAGGTTCCGGGGAGGACCTTGGTGTTGTCCTCCGGGCAGAGGTCGATGCCGGCGTCGAGGCAGTCGGGGACGCCGTTTCCATTCGTGTCGGCATCGGAGACACCGCAGCCGCACGTACCGGCCTGGGTCTTGGCGGCGTCATCTGGGCAGAGGTCGATGCCGGCGTCGAGGCAGTCGGGGACGCCGTTTCCATTCGTGTCGGCATCGGAGACACCGCAGCCGCACGTACCGGCCTGGGTCTTGGCGGCGTCATCTGGGCAGAGGTCGATGCCGGCGTCGAGGCAGTCGGGGACGCCGTTTCCATTCGTGTCGGCATCGGAGACACCGCAGCCGCACGTACCGGCCTGGGTCTTGGCGGCGTCATCTGGGCAGAGGTCGATGCCGGCGTCGAGGCAGTCGGGGACGCCGTTTCCATTCGTGTCGGCATCGGAGACACCGCAGCCGCACGTACCGGCCTGGGTCTTGGCGGCGTCATCTGGGCAGAGGTCGATGCCGGCGTCGAGGCAGTCGGGGACGCCGTTTCCATTCGTGTCGGCATCGGAGACACCGCAGCCGCACGTACCGGCCTGGGTCTTGGCGGCGTCATCTGGGCAGAGGTCGATGCCGGCGTCGAGGCAGTCGGGGACGCCGTTGTGGTTGGCGTCGGTATCCGAGGTTCCGCAGCCGCACGTACCGGCCTGGATCTTGTTCGAATCGCTGGGACAGAGATCGATGGCCGCGTCGAAGCAGTCCGGCACTCCGTTGCCGTTCGCATCTGCGTCCGAGACCCCGCAGCCGCAAGCACCCGCTTCGATCTTGCTCGGATCGTCGGGACAGAGATCCTTCGACGTCGAGTCGCATCCGAGCAGGAATGCGAAGAGGACGAAGGCACGGAGGTGGGGCGATCGTGTCAGCATGCGACTCCTTGTTCAGCCAAACGGGGGAGAGACGCTCCACGCGGCGAATCCCCTTACGGCTATTGCATTCGTCGCTTCCCATCCGTCGCGCGAAGAGGGCGCGAGGAGCTGCATTCGTGCACGCGCGGCCCCTGAGCGTCCGCCACGGCGTGCGCCTCAGGCGGATCGCGTCCTCGATCTCAGCCGCTTCACCGCGTCGGCGAACTCCTGGTTGGCTGTGCGCAAGCGCGTGTACGCGGTGTTGAGGGGGATCTCGAGCACGGCCGCGACTTCGGGGATCGGTAGCTCCTCGATGCGCGCCATCAGGAAGACTTCGCGGCGCCCTTCGGGGATGCTCCGGAGCGCGGCCTGCACGAGCTCGAGCTCCTGACGTTCCTCGAGCCGGATCTGAGCCGAATGATCGTCGGGCGGAGGCACGGGATCGGCGACGACCGCGACCAGTCGGTTCTCGGCTCGTCGACGGTACGCCGAGGTGATGCGGAAGATGAAGCCGAACATCCACGCGCGGAGCGGGCGCGAGTCGTCGTACTGCTCCCAGGTCTTGTAGAGCTCGACGAGCACGTCCTGGGAGACGTCGGAGACGTCTCGATCCGGAATGCCCATGCGGCGCACTTGCTTGCAGATCCAACCGATCTGCCCCTCGACCTGTAGCCAGAACTGCTCGCGGCTCGCCATCGGGATCACTCCGGATCGGCGGCCGCGGGGCCAGGAGAAGGAGAAGACGGAGCAGGCATCGTGGGCTCGGGCGCCACGGCGCGATCGACGACGGGACGAAGGACGCTCCGTGGGTACCGGGCGCGGAATGCGTCGGCCTCGGCGCGCGCCTGTTCCGTCTGGCCCGATGCGGCGACCGAGCGGACGACGAACGCGTCGCGCTCCTCCGCGAGTCGGCCGGAGGGAAACCTCTGACGATGTTCCTCGAGGAACAGGAGAGCTCGACCCGCCCGCCCGCGCACGAGCTCGGTGCGGGCCGCCTCGAGCAGGCGTCGTTCCTCCGCGAGTGCCTGGCCATCGTCGATCTCGGAAGCCGCGAGCGCCGACGCGGAGACGGCTCCTGCCGGCGACGCCGTCGGCGTCGAGCTCGGGTCGAACGCGCGAGCTCGCAGCGACTCCCGGGGCATATCGCGGACGGATCCGATCGGGCTCGCGGTCTCGACCTGCGCGTCCGCGGGAAGGTCTCCGCGCGACGGCGCAGCCTCGGGATTGGTGGACGAAGGCGGCTGGCTCCCGATCGAGAACGAAGAGGTCGAACGGTCTCCGTGCGTTCCCTCGTCGCGCGGAGGTTCCGCGTGCCGTCGCGCGTCGACCGCTTCGTGTGCGACCCATCCCGACGTCGCGCCCGCGGCGAAGATGGCCGCACGGAGGAGCCAGGCGGGGAGGCTGGACGAGCCGAAGTTGCGCGCCAGAGCATCCAACGACGAGGAGACCTGGGAGGTGGGGCCGACCTCGAGCGGTGCGCTCCCTCCGCCCGCGCCAGCGGATCCGCCCGTGCCTCCGTCCGAGCCCGACCCACCCGTACCCAGGCCGAGCGCGGCGATCTTCGCCTCCGCGCCCCTACGGATCGCGGCGATCCGATCCGGGGTCTCGTCCGGGCGATTCCGCTCGCGTCGTAGGAGCGCTTCGAGCTCGTCGTCGATCGGATCGTCGGTCACGGACGCGGTGCTGCGAACCTAACACACGGAGGTTGCTTCGCGAGCGCTCGAGACGCTCGCGAGGCGCTTCGATCGACGACTCGCGGGGCACCGGGGGCATGCGGTCGATTTCCCAACGGATCGGAAGGCCTCGTGACAACGCCGTCGCCTGCCGAAACGTGCTCGATGGCCGATTGTCGCGGCACCGCGGAGCGCCTATCTCTCGGTGTCTCGCCGTGCGCCGTCCGACATCGAAGTCCGTCGTTTCATCGAATCGTCGGGGATGCGTTCGTCGACACTCTCATCCCTTTGCCGTAGACGAGGCCGACGCCGATCGCTCCCGCGATCGCTGGAGAGGACCAGAGCGGCTGCCCGACCACGCGCACATCGACGCCGCGCGCGGCGACGTCGAGCTCGAGGCGGACCTGCAGCGCGAGGTCGCGACCGAGGGGCTGCTGGAACGTCCCGACGAGGCCCGGGTAGACGACGAAGCTGCGGGACCGTTCGGTCGCGAGGCCCGAGCGCCCTTGCGCGACGAGGGCCCCCAACATGCAGCTCGCGCAGAGACCGAATCGGCCCGAGCGGAAGCAGGCGGCGACCGATCCTCCGCCGAGGAAGAGGCGCGCTTCGGACATCGCATCCGAGGCCGTCGATGGCGAGGTGATCCGTCCTTCGGCGGCGAGCGCGACGTGGTCGCCGAGGTCGACGCCGCCGCCGAGCGAAGCGAGCAAGACGCTCTTCGGCGCGAAGCCGGCGCCGAGCGAGGCGACCACGGAGGCGAAGGGACGGACCTCGACGTGGTCGGCACGCGCGGCGCTCGCGACCGATCTCTCGGATTCGACCGCGTGCGTGTCGTCGCTCGTCGCGGCCACGACGGGGGGAGGCCCAGCGGCGTCCGTGCTGCCGCCTCCCGCGGCGGCCGGCTCCGGTTCGCCGACGGGAGCCTGAGCCTCCAACACCATGGCGAGTGTCATCGTGACCGTCGACGCGAGCTGGTCGCAGTGCGCTTCGCGGCTGTCGATGTAGCGCGTGCCGAGGAGCTCGCGACGCGCGTCGTAGAGCAGGATGCGTGCGGACCGACGCCCCGGCTCGGGACGCAGGAACCAGACGTCGACGAGCCACCCATCGCTCGACAGCTGCACGAAGGGATCGGAGCCGAGGCGGTCGACGATTCCGCTTCGCAGGGCGGCTTCGTCCGGGCAGTCCATCGCTTCGGGGTCGCGCTGGACCACGAGGGCGGAGGTCGAGGGGGCGGCCGAGGCGGGAAGAGGCGTCGACGCGAAGGCCAGCGTCGTGAGCGCCACGCGCGCAGCCAGGTGACGCCAGCACGGACTGTTCCGACCGAGTCGATCGGGACGCATTCGACACGTCCCTCTCCCGTGAACCCCCATGAACCCGACCTCGAAGCGACGAATCGCTGGAAGCTAGCATGCGTGTCGGGTGGTGGTGGCGCGATACGTGGGTGCATCCCCGCTCTCGTGGTCTGTGCCACGGCGCTGCTCGTCGCCTGTCGACCCACGATCGATCTCGGGGCGGGCAAGCGCGGCGACGGAGGAGCCCAGGGCGCGACGTGTGACGCCGGAGCGTGTCTGCCCCTCGGCTGCACGACGACGGCCGCTTGCGACGACGTATGCTTCGAACCGGACGCGCTGCGCGATCTTCTCGTGGGCGGCGTCGAGCCGCTCTCGGCGGCCTTCTACGATGGAAATGGGGACGGGCATCTCGACGTGCTCGTCCCCCATCTTTCGAGCGAGGAAGTGCACTTCTTCGCTGGTGACGGCTCGGGCGGATGGGCCGTGCCTCGGGTGGTCTCCGTCGGACGGAGCTCGGCTTGGATGGCGTTCTCCGACTTCACCGGCGACGGATTCGGCGACGTATTCCTAGTCCAGCCCGAGACGAGGCGCGCTCGACTGCTCACCGGCGGCACGGACGGCCCTACGGTCTCCGTGGTCCTGGCCGTCGCGAACGACGCAGTGCAAGTCGTAGCGCACGACGCGGACGCAGACGGGGACGTCGACCTCCTCGTGTCACGGAACGATTCCCGATGCCTCGACGTCCATCGGAACGACGGCACCGGAACCTTCTCCGCGACGGCCGGGACCTGCATCCCGTTCCCCTCGGGGCTCTTGTTCACGTGGGCCGGCAGGCCGGCGGACGTCGACGGAGACGGGCGCGGCGAGATCATCGGCATCCATGCGTCCACGCGCCGGATGATCGCTTTCGATGCCGACCTCGCGGCCGGAGACCTCGTGGAGGTCGGCCGCTGGCCTAGCGGCGTGGGCATCGTACCGGTCGTGGCGAACGTGTCGGGCGATGCCGCGCTCGAGCTGGTCGCCCTGCCCAAGGATGGCGTCTCGTCGATCGTGGTCTATCCGGCACGGGTGGACGCGACGAGCGCGTCCTGCGTCGGAGCGACGGTCCCGAAGGGAGTGGACGCCTGGGGCGTCGCCGACGTCGACGGCGACGCCCTGCCGGACTTCGTCGGCCTCCAGGCCGTCCAGAACGCTGCCATCGTCGTTCGTGCCCGCCCATCGGTTCCGTTCATTCAGTAGTGGTGTCGACGAGGCAGCGCGCATTCGACGATCGAAATCAGGGGGATGTCGGGATGTCTCGAGTCAGGAATGTCGTCGTCGCTTGCACGCTGGGGCTGCTCGGCGGGTGCACCGATTCGGTCGATGTGGGACCGAGCTGCCCTGGCCCGGACTGTCCCGACGTCGTCTGTCGCACGGGGACGCCGACGTGCGAATCGGATGGATGGACCGTCCGATCCTGCGGCACCGACGGGATCTCCGTCGTGCGAGCGTCCTGCGCGCCGAGCGAGGCGTGCGTCGACGGTGCGTGCTCCGCGCGGTCGTGCACGAGCGGGGCCTGCGCCGGGACCTGCGCGCCCTCGACCTCCGCGCATGCGCTCCTCCCGATGGGACTCGAGCCGTTCCGGAGCACTCGAGACCTCGACCGTGATGGCCACCAGGACCTGATCGCCGTGCACCAGCTCAGCTTCGACGTCTACGTGTACTGGGGCGATGGGACCGGTCGGCTGTCGGCGCCCGTGATGACGCGCACGGGCCTCTCGCAGAGGAACACGTGGCCCATCGGCCGCAACTGGGGAGGCGTGGCGTACGCCGACTTCGACGGCGATGGTGATCTCGATCTCGTGACCTCTCAGCCGGACTCGGGGCACATCCAGCTCCTTCGGCTGGAAGGGAGGGTACTGCGTGCTGAGACGCCGGTGGATCAGCCGCTCACCGGACGGAACCTGGCGGCGGTGGACGCCAACCACGATGGTCGCGCCGATCTCGCACTCTTCCTCGCCGACGAGAACTGCATCGCGACCCGACTCGGCAACGGAGACGGGACGTTCCAACCAACCGGTGACTGTCTCTTCTCCCCCGATGGAAACGGCACTTGGGCCAATCTGGTCGCGATCGACTGGGATCGGGACGGCTTCGACGATCTCGTCGACGCGCAACAGCCGGGCGTCCTGAGGGTGCGCCGTTCCGAATCGGACGGGACGTTCCCGGTGCTCGCCCAATGGAACGTGGGCGCTGACGTCTTCTGGATCCTCCGCTACGGGGATCCCTCCCCGGATTCTCCTCCGACGGTGGCCTCCGCGTACCTCGACGGGGGCATCACCCTCTTCCAGCCGGGAACCGATCCGACGGTGCTCGTGCCCCGCTGCGCGTCGGTCACGATGGATCTTCCGGAGCTGACCTCGTTCACCCGTCCGATCAACATCGTCTCCGCCGACTGGGACGAGGACGGGATTCCCGACGCCGCATTCACGACGGACTTCCTCGAAGGCGATCTGCGGGTCCACACGTCCGCGCCGGCGCCCGGTCCGAATTGCATACGGGGCGAGTGCGGCGGCACGTGCATGCCCTCGGCGGCTCGGACCGTCCACCTCGCGACCTCGGAGCCCCAACGCGCGGTCCGAGTCGGCCGCTTCGACTCCGACGCGCACGATGACGTTCTCGTGGTCGGCACGAGCACGGTCTCGCTTTTTCGCGGAGACGGGACGGGTCACTTCGCGTCGGCGGACGTGATCGCGAGCGGCGGCGAGACGGTGAACGTGGACCTCGGCGATCTCACTGGCGATGGTGTCGCCGACCTCGTGCTGGCACAGCCGACCCTCGACCGGATCCTCTTGCTCCGCGGCACGGGCATGAGCTTCGTCTTCGAGCGCGCTCTCGCGGAACCCGAGGCCTTGCACGTCGGGACCTTCGATTGGGACCGCGACGGGGATCTCGACCTCTTCGTCTGGGCCGGCGAGCGCAATGCGAACGCGGGCTGCTCCGTCGTGCGCTCGAACCCGGGAAACGGTGACCTCGCGACGGCGGGTCCCGATTGCGCGTTCGATGTCCACGACCCCGTCTTTCCCGCCCTCTCGTTCGAGAGCGTCCGCGTGGACTGGGACGGCGAAGGCATCGACGAGTACGTCGATCCTTGGTCGTGGCGGGGACGTGTGCGGCTCCACACGACGTCGGTGGCGATCGACGGAACGGTGGAGCTCTTCCGCTACTCGGGCTTCGGCACCGGCTCCTATGCGGAGGCCGTCCACGTCCAGCGTCTCGATCTCGACCACGACGGACGACCCGAGCTGCTTCACCGCAACGAGACCGAAGCGACAGCTCGAGGCGTCTACGAGATCACGGCCGGCGGTTGGGTGCCGTACTGCGACTCGATGGCGATTCCCTCGGACATCGCGGCTTCGCACCAGCAGGACATCGCCGGAGAGTTCGACCGCGACGGCCTTCCGGACTTCGTCTACCTCGACTCGACGAGCGGGTATGTCGAGGTGCGGCTGACGGCGATGTGAGGGCCGCGAAGACGACGTGGGCTCTGCGCCGTGCGGGGTAGGGGCGGGCGGTGTTCGTGGGGCGTTGTCGTTCTTGCAACGGATTCGTAGGCGGCTCAGCAAGTAACTCCTGGAAGGTCGGGGAGCGATTCCATCGCGATGGAAGCGATGGTCTCGAGGATTCGCGACCGAGGGAGGGGCACATGGCGAGCTGTCCAGGGCGACGTGGGTCGTCTGCGTGCGGGAGCACCATCTACCGGGGCAAGGCCTGCGGCAACGCCGGTTGCGATCAGTCGTCGATCGGGAAGTGCAAGACTCAAGACAAGAACGGTCGATCGATCATCGACGGACGTGCAGCTGGTTGACGTTGGCGGATGCACCTGGGGAGGCCTCCGAGGGGGTGTGCCCGGACTCGCGAAGAGCGCGATTCGGTCCAGGAGTTCGGTTCCGCGTCACGAGGAGGAGGAGGAAGCTTTCGATGCTCACGTGTAGACACGGCGGTCGGGCCAGCGGTGTCGTGGTGCAGTCTATGCTCCTCGCCGTGGTCTTGGCCGGCTGCGGACGTGATTCGTCCGCGCATGCGCCGAGACGCGAAGCGACTCGAGTTGTGACTTCGTCGCCGGCGGCAACGGCTCGTATTGCGCAGACCATGCGAACTCGACCCGCATCTGCGGAGCCGCGCCCTCTTGACGAGACGGATCGTGCGTGGATGGCGCGTATGCAGGCCATGGCGGATTGCCTTGCTGAAATCCCGCGCGTGCCGATGATGGTGAGTCGCGGCGGCAACTCCATCGGCGTCAGTTCTGGTGCAAGCCTTGAAAGCATTCAGACGTGCGGTCGCCTGGCTGCGCGTCCGGGCACGGCCTCGGAACAGGTCGATGGTGGGGTTGACGGGCACGCCGAGGCTGCGCCAGCTACGCCTGCGGGCACGACGAGCTGGCAATCGTTCATTGGCACATGGCGTGGCGGATCACGAGGATGCCACGAGGCGATTACGATCTTGCCGAGCCCGGATGAGCGGAGACGAATCGTCGTCGGCACCGGCACAGGCTGCGGTGACCCGCTCTCTTACGCAGCGACAGAGTTCACCGCGGATGGCAGCGAGTGGCGCGCGAGGGTCGGACACGGGGTAGTGCTCCATATCGACCCTCAGAAGGCGGATGGCAGGCAGATTTGGCTTACTGGAACCGGGTACATCGCAACTCTCAGAAAGTCCTCTGCGTCGCCGGAGGCAACGACTCCGCGATCGACCACGCGACCCTCGTCATCTTCACGAACGCGAAGTCAGGAAGGTTCCTTCAATCGCCCGAGTTCGGGGGCTTCGTGCTGTGGCTCCTGCGGCGGAACCTGGGTAAGCACGTATCAGGCGTGCCCCGGTGCAGACGGGGCTTGTTTCTATCGGTGCACGCATCCCATGTGAACTCCGCCGGCGATGGCCATCGCGTCGTGAACGTGGTCGCACCGCCGGCCGGTGGTCATCACGGGGCGGCGCGCGGCGAGAGCGACGCCATGGCCATCTCGTGCAGCGCCTACTACTGGGTGAAATCGAGTTGCGCCGCATCACAGCGGCTTCCCGAACGCCGTACGGCCATTCGTTCTTGAACGGCCGAGGATGCCGTAGTTCGCGGAAGTGGTACTAGTTCAAATGTTATTTCGGTGTCTTGGTGTGTAAATATGGCATAGAGCATCGCGACATGAACTTTGGTGGATGACTTGGTTGGCACTCAGTTGTGCCATCTGAAAAGAGACTGAGAAGAACAGGGCCGACGATGAACCATGTCCCGAACTCCAACATAAAGTACGCACTGGCGGGCACGCTCCTATGCCTCCTGCCCTGCCTCTTCGCTGTCAATCTCCTGCCCGTCGTCGGCGCGTTCGGCGTTCTCGCGTCCGCAACGTTCCTCTTCCGCCGACGACGCGGCATGTCCGTTCCGCCTGCGCTGACCCCGGCGCGCCTTTGGACGGCGCTCGTCGCGTCCACCCTCGCCATGGCGCTCGGCACGCTTCCCATCCGCAACGATCTCAACCGCGACGAAGATCTCTCGAGCGAGCAGGACAACGAAGCCGATGTCGCAGATGAGAGGCCGGCGGCCGACGAAACCTTGGCGAGACCCGACGCCTCGGCGCCGTCGACGCACTCCGCGAGCGCTGCCGCGCAGACCGTGGCGGCGCATGGGGTTCAGCCCTCGGGCCCGGCCGATCCCATCGACGTCCTCCTTCGCGAAGCCATCTCCGTAGAAGAGTTCGAGCGCCGCCTGACCGACAAGGAGTGGGCGTTCTTCCCCCGTGGGGTTCGCAGCTGTGAGCCCGGCGAGGAGCCCGACTACCTCCCGCCAGGCGACGACGAGTTCGCCCGGCGCCTCGCCGAACAACAACGGGGCGCCGTCCGCGATGGCCTCGTCGGCACCGTCGTCCGATTCGAGGGAAGCGGCACGCTCGCGGGCACCGACCCCGTCTTCGACACCGTCACTGTCGGCGGCGGAGCGTTCGACCTCTATCGCAGCGCGTACGACTTTCGCGCCGGCGCTTACACGTTCCATCTCGTGGCCAACTCCGACCTCAGCGGCTCAAGTGCTACCTGGCCCCTCTGCACGCGCGGTGTCTGTACGCCCGACATTCGTCCCGAGACCTTCGTCTCCGAGGTCCAGCGCACGATCGGCCGCGTCGGCGACCGCGATGTCAGCGTCCTTTCGAGCCAAACGGACGTCGAGTGGCAAAACTTCTCCCGCCTTTCCTTCCGCGCCCAGATGCCCGAAGCCGACGCTGCCCGTCTCGGACGAAACATGCCGATCCAGGTGCTCCTCCTGCTTCGTTTCGAGGGGCTCGGCCACCATCAGCGTTGTCAGCGCAACTGTGACGTCATCTTCGGAGAGCGCATCTGCGGCGGCGACGACATGGGGATGGGGTTGTTCAAGAAGGCGTCGCTCGTCGGCTATCGCGTGAGGAGCGGGGAAACATTGCTATCGCAACTGGTGGTGGGTGAGGCGGGGAACTGACCTTCCCCCCGCCTGGCGGACACCCCGGATAGCGCGACAATGCGCGGGAGTGTTCGATGAAGAAGAGCAGCAAGCAGGGAAGGCGGGCACGGCGGTCGTTCATGTGTATCCGCTGCACGAGCCCACGTTTCCGTCTTCCTCATGCTCGCGAGCGTGACCCGCGCTCACGTCCGCCGGGAGACGGGGCTCGTGCAGCGGATACCCAAGAACGTGCCGGGCGCGTAGCCGGATTCCGTCAGCGGCGCGCGGGCGGTTTGCTCGGATCGAGCGCGGCGTTTGCACACCACCGGCCGAGTAGGCTGAGCGCGCTATACCTCGCCGCCCAGTGCGCCGCGCAGGGCGGAACGTGTCAACGAGTTCGAGACACCGTCGGCTAAAAATCTATGAAGGAAGCGAGGTCGCCGACGCAGCGCCGCCGTGGAGCCTCTCGACTCCGGGCAGCACGATAAGCGGCGCTGGGCTCCGGCGCTCCGTGGACTCGTTGCGAGTCCACGTTTCGTCCGGAGCGCGGAGGGCGTTCTCGACGGGCACGAGGGCCTCGTCGAGGACGGGCGGGTTGATGTGCACGACGCTCGGCGGCCGGTGGGCGACGGGACGGCCGCGCACGAAGCGCTCCGGGTGGGCCTCGAAGGCCGCGTCGAGCGTGCGCTGACGCGCGGCGGCGAGCTCGTCGACGCGCCCGAAGTAGACGTCGGTGCCACCGTTCACCCTGATGGGACCGTCTGATTTTCAGGGAGATGGGACCAGGGAAAGATCGAGCGACCGTCCGGGATGATGTCCGAACTCGCCGATCTTGTCGATCTCGGCTCGGGCCGTCAGCGCTTCTTGCGGCGGCCGATCTGAACCGGCTTCGGCACTGGCGAGGCGGGCTTGGCGGGAGCGTCCTCGTCGAGCCGAGGCTTGAGCCGTGCTCGGTACGACTCTCCCTCGACGACGAGGTCGTACGCCGCGTTCTTGAAGCGATCGATCGCGCTCTGCGCCTGCAGGACGTCGTCGAACATCGCAAGCCACTCGCTCGTGTCGCGGTTGCTCGTGACGATCGTCGACGCGCGTCCGGTTCGCTCCACGAAGAGCTGGTAGACGTCGCGACTCTCGTCTCGCGTCATCGGCTCGAGAGCGAAGTCGTCGATCACGAGGAGGTCGACGGTGGTCAGGTCCGTCATGACGGCCTCGCGAGAGTTGTCGAGGCGACTCTGGCGCAGCTCCCGCAGGATTCTGTCGGCCCGCTTCAAGATCACGCGATAGCCGTTCTGACAGGCCACGTGCGCGAGAGCGCTCGCGAGGAACGTCTTGCCGACGCCAACCGGCCCGAGGATCACGACGTGCCGGTGCGAGGCGAGGAAGCGCAGGCTCGCGAGCTCCGCGAGCAGGCGCTTGTCGTACGTAATCTTCGCGGTCTTGTCCCATCTCTCGAAGGTCATGTCGCGATCGAGTCCCGCTTGCTCAGCGCGTCGTTCGGCGGCCGAACTATCTCGACGCCCGACTTCATCGCCAAGCACGAGGAGCAGGAAGTCCTCGATGTCCATCGACTGCGATCGCGCGAGTGCGAGCCGCGGCGCGAGGGTGTCGAGGATCCGTCCGAGACGAAGCTTCTTCAGGACGGCAACGAGATCGGGGTTCACGCTCGTCTTCGTCATGGCGTCACCTCCGCGTCCGAGCGAAGCGACGACGTCGTCGAGAACGAGGACGTGTCCCGGGCGAAGCGAGTCTTCGACAGCACGATCACACGGCCCTCCCGCTCGCCGACGTCTTCCGTCTTGATCGCGTCCTTCAGCATCCTCGTGATTCGCGGCACGTCGATGACGTCGAAAGCGATCGCACGACGACACGTCTCGTCGACCCGACGGTTGCCGTACTTGTCGCAGAGGCGAACGAGTTGCTGTGCGTGGCGGAGGCGTGACCAGGGGACGGTCACGTCGAAGAGGCGCTCGGCGTAGAGGCCGACGTTCTCGCCTCGCTTCTTCGCCTGCGCGACGACGGCCTCGACGCTGCGTAGCGCGAGCGGCGCGCGGCCCACGGGATAGTCATTCGCGTCGGTGCTCCGTCCGCCGGGCGGCTGCCGTGGATGTGTCTTGATCAGCTCGGCCTTCAAGTAGATTCGAACAAGGCTGCGGTCCGAGCGAACGCGGACTTCGCGTCCGATGAAGCGCGTCGGGACCGAGTAGAGGGCACGCGCGACCTGGATGTGGTGATCGGGATGGACCTTCGCCTTCGTCCACGTGGGAACGTCGAAGGGCGCGCTCGGTGGAGGAAGAAGACGAGCTTGCTCCATCTCCTCGAACACCTCTCTCGGCACCTTGCGGGTGGTTCCGTGCACGCGCAGGCCGGCGCGTTCGCGGCACCAGTCGGCCGCACTCCTTCTCGCGTCCTCGAGCGAGGGGAACTCCTCCCCCTCCCACCAGCTCTCGCGTACGAATGCCACCTGGTTCTCGACGCGAGGCTTGTCCTTCGGGTGCCTCACGCGAGCGGCGTCGACGAAGAATCCGCGGGCCTCGGCGTACTCCGCGAACGAGTCCACGAGCTTGAAGTTCTCGGAGCCCGCATCGTCGACGATCGCGCTCATGTTGTCGGGCACGATGCGATGGACGACGCCACCGAAGAAGGCCCACGCCTCGTCGAGGCCGGCGCAGACCGCCTCCGTGGTCTGGTGGAACATCGGCTTCACGAACATGTATCGACTGAACGTGAGCGTGACGATGAGCGCCCAGAGGTCGCGCATCTTGCCCGTCGTCTCGTCCCGGAATCGGCCCATCTTGCCGAAGTCGACCTGCGCCTCCTCGCCCGGCGCCGCGTCATCGATCCGCACGGTCGGTGGGCGCTTGTGCCATGCGAGCTCGTCGATCGCGAAGCGCCGAAGCGTCGCGTACGTCACCTCGACCCCGCGACGTTTCAGCAGGTCATGGACTTTGGTGAGCTTCAGCGGCCTCTCGCCCTCGAGCCACGCGGCGATCTGGTCGCGATGCGGCATCAGGGCGAGCCGCTGCTCGCTCGGCTCGGGGAGCGACCGATCCGTCACCCTCTGCGCGACGGCCTGGACGTCCTCGTCCCGCAGAGTCGTCTCGCGCTTCAGTCCGACCGTTGCGGCCGCATCGACATAGCGTCGCACCGTCTTGCGATCGAGCCCAGTCTCGCGGGCCATCTCGCGCAAGGCCTGCCCTGCTTGCCAGCGGCGCAGCACTTCTCTCACTTCGATCATCGTCAGCTCCCGGTAACTCATCGGGCCCTTCCCCTCCGGCGCTCCGCGCTGCCGTCGAGAAGGCACCCTGCCTGGTTCCGGTCGCTCGCCTCGACCCCCCTGACTCTCAGCCCCGTCGGGTGGTCCCTTGGGGCTGGAAATCGGGTGGTCCCATGAGCCTGAAAATTCTGCCCACGCCCTGCGCGGGTGGTCCCATGACCCTGAAAATCAGCTGGTCCCTTCAGGCTGCAAGACTGCGGCCCGAGGTGGTCCCTTCAGGCTGAACGCTGGCAACGTCGGCGGGCGTGAAGAGCGCGAGGCCGTGATGGCGGTGAGCGTCGTTGTACCAGTCGAAGAACTCGGCACACCACGCTCGTGCCTCGACGACGTTCGCGAAGCGACCCGGGTAGTCCGGCTGGTACTTCACGGTCTTGAAGCAGGACTCGACGAACGGGTTGTCGTTCGAGATTCGAGGGCGCGAGTGACTCTTGTCGACGCCGCACTCCCCGAGCAGGTCGGAGAAGCCGTACGCGACCATCGGTGCGCCTCGGTCCATGTGGACCTTCAGCGTGCCGGGCGCGATGCCGTAGCGCTCGATTGTCGGCGAGCGTCTGAAAGCGCGGAATTCCGAGCGTGAGCCCGGCTGCCTGCTTGCCGAGAATTCGATCGGCTGAGCCCGAGCGGTCGAGACTTCCGACCCCGAAAACAGGGAAGGCCCGGAGTTACAGCTCCGAGCCTTCGGTCACGGCGTAAACGCGCGTGACGACGTTCGTCTCGCACGTGATCGCCGCGACGTCGAGTTTTCGGCCCGAGGTCTGTGCTCGACGTTCGTCAGATCCAGTGCGTCCGCGACGCGTGTCGTCGCGTCTTCTTCCTCTGCTCACGCTGCGACTTCGGGCAGATCTACTGCTCCGCCGATTGCCGGACGGAACAGCGCAACGCGGCCCGACGCGAGTCGAAGCGGCGCCACGCGCAGACGTTCGAGGGGCGTCGCGCGACGGCGCGTCGAGTCGCAGAGCATCGAATGCGCCGCGCGTCGAATGTAACGGACACGGGTGGCCGGAAACTTGAGGTCTCGGCGACGGTGCCGCCCGCGTGCTCGGAGACGGAGGTCGTCTCGACCCCGATCGCGAGCCGTGACGAGGAGAGTCGTGAAGAGAATCGGTTCGAATTGTACGGGCATTCGCTCGTATGCAGTCGCTGCGGTGTCGCCGCGTGGGGCGTACGTTTCGTTCCGCGATCGCGATGCCCGTCTCGTCGCCGACGCCTTCGGGCGCGGTCTCCGTGATCACGCCGAGGGGCATCGATGATCACCGCTGAGCTCCGTGCCGACATCCGTCGGAAGTTCTTCGGCGAACACTGGAAGGTCGGGACCATCGCGAGCACGCTCGGCGTGCATCACGAGACGGTCGCGCGTGCGATCGAGGTCCAGCGCTTCGCCAATTCCCGTCACGGCGTGCGCCTCAGTGGCCTCGACGACTTCAAGCCGTTCATCGGCGTGACGCTCGAGCAGTACCCGCGCCTGAACGCGACGCGCGTGTACGAGATGATCCGCGCTCGCGGGTACGACGGCGGCGTCCACGTCGTCCGTCGGTACGTTCGAGACGTGCGGCCCGAGCCGAAGAAGGAGGCCTTCTTCCGGCTCTCGACGTTGCCAGGTGAACAGGCCCAGGTGGACTGGGGCAGCTTCGGCAAGATCCGGGTCGGCAACTCCGAACGCGATCTTTCGTGTTTCGTGATGGTGCTCTCGTACTCGCGCATCATCTTCGCCCGCTTCGTGCTCGACATGACGATGGAGAGCTTCCTGCGCTGCCACGAGGCTGCGTTCGCATCGTTCGGCGGGACAGCCCGATCCGTGCTCTACGACAACTTGAAGACGGTCGTGCTCGAACGCATCGGCGACGTCGTGCGATTCCATCCGCGGATGCTCGAATTCGCGGGCCACTACCACTTCGCGCCGGTCCCGGTCGGCATCGCGCGCGGCAACGAGAAAGGACGCGTGGAGCGCGCGATCCGCTACCTGCGCGAATCGTTCTTCGCCGCTCGGCGATATCGCGACCTCGCCGACTTGAACGCCCAGCTCGAACGCTGGATCGAGGACGTCGCCGACGCGCGTCCGCATCGTCCCGACGACTCGCGCACGGTCTCCGATGTGTTCGCGGCCGAAGAACGAGATCGGCTGCTCGCGCTTCCCGCGAATCGATTCCCCTGCGACCACGTTCAGTCGGTGCGCTCGGGCAAGACGCCGTACGTACGCTTCGACCGCAACGACTACTCGATCCCGCACACGCTCATTCGCAAGCCGCTGACGCTCGTCGCCTCGGAGACCACCGTTCGGATCCTCGATGGCTCCGAGGAGGTCGCGACGCACGCACGATCTTGGGAGCGGCTTCGCCAGATCGAGAGCACCGCTCACCTCGACGCGCTCGCCCGCGAGAAGGGGGTATCCGCTGCACGAGCCCCGTCTCCTCGCGCGCCTGATCGCGGGCCACGCTCGCGTGCATGACGAAGACGGACAAGTGGGCAGACCGTGTCGCGGCGTGGCGCGCGAGCGGGAAGACGTCGGAGGACTATTGCTCCGACAAGGACTTCACGGCGGGTGCGCTGCGCCACTGGTCTTCGAGGCTCAAGCGCGTTCGGGGCGCAGAGCTCGATGCGGCCATCGAGGGCGCGCCTGCGCTTCGGCTCGCCCGTGTGGTTCGTCGTCGGCGTAGGCCGGCAGGTGCGCCTGCCGCAAGGCGCCAAGAGGCGACGTCCGGGCGCGAGCCGGACGCGGCATTGCCGACGATCGAGGTCTCGCTCGGAGACGTCCGCGTGGTCGTACGAGACGGCTTCCGCCGCGCCACGCTGCTCGAGGTTCTCACCGTGCTCGAGGAGCGCCGGGCGCGCGTCGGAGGTCGGCGATGATCCCCCACGGCGTCGAGATCTTCGTGTCGCTCGACCCCATCGACATGCGCCTCGGATTCGACCGCCTCGCCGGTCTCGTCGAAGCGACAATGGGCCGCTCACCGAGGAGCGAGGCGCTCTTCCTCTTCTTCGGCAAGCGTCGCACGTCGCTCAAGATCCTGTTCTTCGACGGGACCGGCCTGTGCATCTTCTACAAGAGGCTCGACAAGGGCACGTTCCGTCTTCCCGCCGCGGAGGGCGACGCGAAGGTGATCGAGCTCGAGGAGCGGGCGCTCGACGCGCTGCTCGATGGAATCGACGTCGAGTCGGCGCGCAGCGAGAAGGCACAAGGCGCGAAGCGGCGCGTGCACTGATCGGGGCATCGCGCCGGTCCGTCGATTTCTTCCATCGCCCCCTTCCCAGGAGCGCGTCCGGATCCTATCCGTCGTCGTGCGACGATGACGGGCCCGGACGAGCCGCATGCGAGTGACGCGGAGCGCGATGCGCTCATCGCGTCGCTTCGTGCCGAGCTCGCGGAGCAAGCCGCGAAGCTTGCCGATCGCGATCGCCAGCTCGCCGAGCAGAAGTCTCAGTACGGTCGCCTCGAGGCGACCTACCAGCGCGTGCTCGCGGAGATGGCGCTGCTCAAGCGACGGATCTTCGTCGCGACGGCGGAGCGGGTGGACACCTCCCAGCTGCAGCTCGAGTTCGCGGCGCTGAGCCGGGAGCTCGATGCGCTGTCGGGGCTCGTCCCGCCCTCCGAGGAGACGAACGCCGAGGAGCGGGCCAAGTGTCCGAAGTGCGGCAAACGCGGCGGGTGCAAGTGCCGCAAGGCGCCCGAGAAGAAGCCCACCGGGCGCCGCAACATCGGTGACGCGAACCTCCCCGAGGAGAGCGTCGAGATCCGCGACCCGCTCTTCGAGCAGCTCGTCGCCGAGGGCAAGGCGGAGCTCTTCGGCTTCGAGCCGAGCAGCAAGCTCGGCTACCGCAAGGGCGGCCTGGTGCACGTCGTGCAGCTCGTCGCGAAGTACCGCGCGGTGAACGGCCAGGGCGAGGTGGAGATCGAGAGCGCCTCCGTTCCCTCGGAGATCCTGCCCCGCTGTCTCGCGGCGCCCTCGACGCTCGCGCACGTGCTGGTCTCGAAGTACTGCGACGGGCTTCCGCTCTTCCGCATCGAACAGATCCTCGAGCGAATGGGCTTCGGCGTCGACCGAGGCACGTTGTCGCGATGGGTGCATGACCTCGGCCAGTTCTTCGGCGCAAGCGTCATCCACGCCGCGCACGAGGAGGCGATGCGGACGGCGTTCTGCATCCTCACGGACGCGACGGGCTTCTCGATCCAGCCCGGCCCCTCGGAGGACGGCAAGCGGCGGCCCTGTCGCAAGGGGCACTACTTCGTGAAGATCGCCGACCGCGACCACATCTTCTACGAGTTCACTCCGCGCGAGACGAGCGAGGTCGTTCGCGCAATGTTCCGAGGCTACGAGGGCTACATCCAGGCCGACGCCAAGAGCGTGTACGACGCGCTCTTCCGTCCTCCGGATCCGGACGACGACGAGCACGACGGATGCACGCGGGTCGAGGTTGGGTGCTGGGCCCACCTTCGGCGCAAGTTCTGGGAAGCCGCGCTCGCGCAGCAGCCGTCGGCGATGGCCGCGCTCGTGCGGATCGGGAAGATCTTCGAGCTCGACGCTCGATTCCGGAAGGGCAACCCGCCCTCGAAGATCAAGGAGCTGCGTGCGGCGCACCTCGCTCCGCTCGTCGACGAGTTCCTCGCGTTCACCGAGGCCGAGTACGCGAAGGTGAAGGACGAACGGAGCTCGCTCCGAAAGGCGTTCGGCTACGCCGTGCGGCAGCGCGAGGCGCTGCGGAGCTTCCTCGGGGACGGTCGCCTTCGCCTCGACAACAACGTGGCCGAGTCCGCGCTCCGCAAGGTCGTCATGGTGCGCGATGCCGCCCTCTTCGCCGGCAGCGACGAGCACGCCGAGTCCGCAGGCCACGTCCTGTCGCTCATCGCCTCCGCGCGCCTTCACCGAATCGAGCCCGAGCAGTACCTCGCCGACTTGATCCGCGTGCTGCCCTTCTGGCCGCGCGACCGCTACCTCGAGCTCGCGCCCAAGTACTGGGCGAGCACCCGAGCGCGGCTCGTCGACGCCGAGCTCGAGCGGCAGGTCGGTCCGATCACCGTGCCCGACGTCCTCGGGACCTGACGCCCCCTCCACGTCACGACGGGCCCGCCGCAACAGCAGCTGGCGAGCGCGCGGACGCGACGAGGGCACGGGATCCATGCGCGAGAGCATGGGCGCCGGGCGCGGTCACGTCAGGACGGGGTTCGTGCAGCGGATACAGAAGGGGCGAGCGCGGGAGCACCGCGGACGAAACCGCCTGATGGCTGCGTGCCCGGCGGCGAAGGTGTTCCTCGAGCACGTCGCGCTTCACGGAGGGCACCTCGGGGGAACGACCTCTCGCCTCTTGCGTCTGCTCGACGAGCACGGCGCGAAGGTGCTCGACGAAGCCATCGCCGAGGCGACGCAGAACACCTCGTACGCAGCCGGATCCGTCGCGTTTCTGCTCGACCGACGCGCGCGTGTTCAGAAGAAGAAGCCGGTTGCGCCCGTCGTTCTCCCCGACGATCCGCGCGTGCGATCGCTCGTCGTCCCCGCGCGCACGCTCGGCACGTACGACGCGATCGGCCGCGAGCCCGAGGGCGAGCCATGACGCACGCGCTCAACGACCGCCTCGCCGCGCTCGGCCTTCGTGCAACGAGCAACGGCCTCGCCGATCTCGTCGCGACGGCGACGAAGAAGCGTTGGGGGCTGCACGACGCCCTCGAACATCTCGCCGATCTCGAAGAACACGACCGAGCTCGCCGTGGGCTCGAGAGGCGAACGAGCCGCAGCAAGCTCGCGAAGTTCAAGCCGATCGTCGACTTCGACTGGAACTGGCCGAAGAAGATTGATCGCGCGCTCGTCGAGTCCGTCGTCGCCCTCGACTTCATCGAGGGAGGCCGCAACGTCGTGCTCGTCGCGCCCGCCGGCCTCGGCAAGACGATGATCGCGCAGAACATCGTCCACCGTGCCGTGCTCGCGGGGCACAGCGCCCTGTTCATCACCGCGAGCGAGCTCCTGCTCGATCTCGCGGGCCAGGACTCGCCCCGCGCGCTCGAGAACCGCCTTCGGCACTACGCGAAGATCGGCGTGCTCGCGATCGACGAGGTCGGCTTCCTGCCCTTCGACAGCCGCAACGCGGACCTGCTCTTCCAGGTCGTGAGCCGACGCTACGAGCGCAAGAGCGTCGTGCTCACGACCAACCTCGCGTTCGCCGAGTGGAACACCGTCTTCCCGAACGCCGCGTGCGCGACGGCGCTCATCGAGAGGCTCGTGCACCACTCCGACATCATCACGATCGAGGGCGAGAGCTACCGCGTCCGTGAGGCTGAGCGCAGCGCGCAGGAACGCAGAACGTCGCTACGCGGAAAGCCGAAGCGAGGGTGATCTGGAGCGGTGGCCTGGCCGGCGAAAACTAGCTTCGCCGGTCGGGCTGCTCGGATTCACGCGGTTTCACGCGCTCGGCAACACTCGATGGCCTCGGCGAAGAGCTGCTTCGCGAGAGCGCTGTTCTCGCGCTCCGCCACCATCCACGCCACCACGTAGCGGCTGTAGAGGTCGAGCACGACGTAGAGGTTCAGGAACACCCCGCGGACGTGCGTCGGGAGCTTCGTGATGTCCCACGTCCACACGGAGTTCGGACGGCTCGCTTCGAGCCTCGGGACAGCATGGTGAGCGGGTGGCCGTTGGTCGCGACGCTCTCGCGTCTCGCCCTGCTCGGCGAGCACTCGGTACATCGTCCGCACCGAGCAGTGGTAGGCCCCTTCCTCGAGGAGCGTGCCGTAGACCTCGGACGGAGTCTGGTCGGCGAAGCGCTCCGAGTGGAGCTCGGCGAGCACCTTGGCTCGCTCGTCGCCGGCGAGCTTGCGAGGGCTCGATGGCCTTCGTCGCGGGCCGTGCTTCCGGGGCGCCTTGTGCCGATAGACCGCCGCACGCGAGAGCCCGAGGGCGTCGCACGCAGGCGCGAGAGGGACGACGGGGTCGCGCTGTTCGATGAGCTCCATCATTCGTCCTCGATTCCCGGGAGCGCGACCCCAAGAATCTCGTGCGCTTTTTTCTGGAGGTCCAGGAGCGCGTTGGCCACACGGAGCCGGTGCTCGAGCTTCGCCTTCTCGCGCTCGAGCTTCTCGATCGCGATGTCCTTCGCATCCTTCGTCGGCTTGCGGCCTGACTTCTTCGGCTCGAGACCCGCGATGCCCTCACGCTCGCGCTGGACGCGCCACTGGGTCAGGTGCGAGCTGTAGATGCCCTCGCGGCGAAGGAGGGCAGCGAGCTCTCCGCGCTCGCAGGCGTCCGCCTCCTCGAGGATGCGCCGCTTCTCCTCGGCGCTGAACCTCCTCCGCTGGCGGCGATCGTTCTCGGGCGCCGCGACCACTTCGGTCCGCGGCTTCTTACTCGGGGGCTTCGGCACGGCTCTCTCCAGTCCGCCCTTCTTACGACAGAGAATGGGGTCAGGCCGGTGTCTCGCGATTCATTGGCACACAGGGACATCGTGCGCATACCGCGCATCGTGATCACCCAGATCGCCGCATCGTGATCACCTCGATCGTTCATCGTGATCGGGAGTCGGAGCGAAGCGACGAGCAGGCGGTTCAGGCGATGGCCTGAGCTTTCTCCTTTCGGCGGGATGGACCCTTCATCTTGACCTTGTGGGCGTTGTGCACGAGTCGATCGAGCACGGCGTCGGCGATCGTCGGATGCGCGATGTAGTCGTGCCAGTTTTCGACAGCGAGCTGGCTCGTGACGACTGTCGATCGAAGTCCATGCCGATCCTCGAGCAGTTCGAGAACGTCGCGTCGCTGCTGGTCGGTGAGGGGCGCGAGTCCCCAGTCGTCGAGTACGAGCACGTCGACCTTCGCGAGGCGCGCGAGGAGGCGCACGTACGTCCCGTCGGCGTGCGCGAGAGCGAGCTCCTCGAAGAGCCGCGGGACGCGCTTGTACGCGACGCGGAACCCGAGCCGGCAGGCGAGCTGACCGAGGGCGCAGGCGAGGTAGCTCTTGCCGACGCCGGTCATCCCGGTGATCAGCACGTTCTGTCGGTCGGCGATCCACCGTCCCGTCGCGAGCTGTCGAAACAGCGCTCGGTCGAGCTCGCGCTTAGGGTTCATGTCGACGTCCTCGACGCAGGCCGTCGGGATCCGGAGCTTCGCGTCGCTGAGGAGCTTCGCCATGCGCTTGTTGTCGCGGGCGAGGGTCTCGGCTTCGACGATCATCGCGAGCCGCTCGTCGAACGAAAGCTCGTTCGTCGATGGGTCCGAGCGCTGGGCGATCCACGCGGTCGTCATCGCGTAGAGCTTCAGGGCACGGAGCTTTTCGATCGTGGGTTCTGTCATCATTCGAGGTCCTTTCGTCGTATCCGCTGCACGAGCCCCGTCTCCCGACGGACGTGATCGCGGGCCACGCTCGCGAGCATGACGAATACGGATACGTGGGCGGCTCGGGTCGCGGCGTGGCGCGCGAGCGGGCAGACGTCGGAGGATTATTGCTCCGACAAGGACTTCACGGCGGGCGCGCTACGGCACTGGTCGTCGAGGCTCAAGCGCGTACGGGCCTCTGAGCTCGAGGCCGCGATCGATGCCGCGCCCGCGCTGCGGCTCGCCCGGGTCGTCCGTCGTCGGGGCAGGCAGAGAGCCTCGGCCACGAAGGGTCGCGTCGAGACGTCGGCCGAACGGGACCGTGACGCCACGTCGGCCACGATCGAGGTCTCTATGGGCGAGGTCCGCGTGCTCGTTCGAGACGGCTTCCGCCGTTCGACACTCCTCGAGGTTCTCGCCGTGCTCGAGGAGCGCGCCGTGCGCGACGGAGGCCGGCGATGATCCCCCACGGCGTCGAGATCTTCGTCTCGCTCGACCCCATCGACATGCGCCTCGGCTTCGACCGGCTCGCGGGGCTCGTCGAGGCGACGATGGGCCGCTCACCTCGGAGCGAGGCGATGTTCCTCTTCTTCGGCAAGCGCCGCACGTCGCTCAAGATCCTGTTCTTCGACGGGACGGGTCTGTGCATCTTCTACAAGAGGCTCGACAAGGGCACGTTCCGTCTGCCCGTGCCCGACGGAGACTCGAAGGTGATCGAGCTCGAGGAGCGGGCACTCGACGCGCTGCTCGATGGCATCGACGTCGATTCGGGACGTGGCGAGAAGGGCCAGGGGACGAAGCGGCGCGTGCACTGATCGGATCGCCGCGCAAGCCGGTCGATTTCGTCCTTCGCCCCCTTCCCAGGAGCGCGTCTGGATCCTATTCGTGGTCGAGCGACGATGACGGGTCCGGACGAGCCGCAGACGAGTGACGCGGAGCGCGACGCGCTGATCGCCTCGTTGCGCGCCGAGCTCGCCGAGCAAGCGGCGAAGCTCGCGGACCGCGATCGCCAGCTCGCGGATCAGAAGTCGCAGTACGTCCGTCTCGAGGCGACGTATCAGCGTCTGCTCGCCGAGATGGCGCTGCTCAAGCGGCGGATCTTCGTCGCGACCGCGGAGCGCGTCGACACGTCGCAGCTCCAGCTCGAGTTCGCTGCGCTGAGCCGGGAGCTCGATGCGCTCTCGGGGCTCGTCACGATTCCTGACGACGTGACGACCGACGCGCCGACGAAGTGCCCGAAGTGCGGGAAGGTTGGTCCCTGCAAGTGTCGCACGGCCTCGAAGAAGAAGCCGACGGGCAAGCGCAACATCGCCGAAGCGAATCTCCCCCAGCAGAAAGTCGAGATCCGGGACCCGCTCTTCGAGCAGTTGGTCGCCGAGGGCAAGGCGGAGCTCATTGGCTTCGACGAGAGCAGCAAGCTTGCCCATCTGGTGGGTGGGCTGGTGCGGGTCGTTCAGCTCGTTGCCAAGTATCGCGCCGTCAACGGTCGAGGGGAGGCCGAGCTCGAGAGCGCTCCGGTGCCGAAGGAGATCCTTCCCCGATGCCTCGCAGCCCCCTCGACCCTCGCGCACATCCTGGTGGCCAAGTACTGCGACGGGCTTCCGCTCTACCGAGTCGAGCAGATCTTCGAGCGCATGGGCTTCGGGATCGATCGCGGCACGATGTCGCGATGGGTACACGACCTCGGGCAGTACTTCGGCGCGAGCGTCATCCACGCCGCGCACGAGGAAGCGATTCGGACGGCCTTCTGCATCCTGACGGATGCGACGGGCTTCTCGATCCAGCCGGGTCCGTCCGAGGACGGCAAGCGGAGGCCCTGTCGCAAGGGGCACTACTTCGTGAAGATCGCCGACCGCGACCACATCTTCTACGAGTTCACGCCGCGCGAGACGAGTGAGGTCGTTCGCGCGATGTTCCGCGGGTACGAGGGGTACATCCAGGCGGACGCCAAGAGCGTGTACGACGCGCTCTTCCGCCCACCGGACCCGGGAGACGACGAGCACGACGGATGCGCGCGCGTCGAGGTCGCGTGCTGGGCCCACTTGCGCCGCAAGTTCTGGGAAGCCGCGCTCGCGCAGCAGCCATCGGCGATGGCTGCGCTCGTGCGGATCGGGAAGGTGTTCGAGCTCGACGCTCGATTCCGGAAGGGCAACCCGCCGTCGAAGATCAAGGAGCTGCGCGCGGCACACCTCGCGCCGCTCGTCGACGAGTTCCTCGCCTTCGCCGAGACCGAGTACGAGAAGGTGAAGGACGAGCGTGGCTCGCTCCGCAAGGCCTTCGGCTACGCCGTGCGGCAGCGAGAGGCCCTCCGGAGCTTCCTCGAGGACGGTCGGCTTCGCCTCGACAACAACGTGGCCGAGTCTGCCCTGCGCAAGGTCGTGATGGTGCGCGACGCGGCCCTCTTCGCCGGCAGTGACGAGCACGCCGAGTCCGCCGGCCACGTGCTCTCCCTCATCGCCTCCGCGCGCCTGCACCGCCTCGAGCCCGAGCGGTACCTCACCGACCTGATCCGCGTGCTTCCCTACTGGCCGCACGACCGCTACCTCGAGCTCGCGCCCAAGTACTGGGCCAGCACCCGCGCGCGGCTCCTCGACGCCGAGCTCGAGCGACAGGTCGGTCCGATCACCGTTCCGGACTTCGTCGGCCCCTGACGCCGCAGGCGCGTCGCGGAGTGCCCGCCGCAAGAGCAGCTGGCGAGCGCGAGGGCGCGACGGGGGCACGGAATCCATGCGCGAGAGCATGGGCGCCGGCGTCCGTCACGTCAGGACGGGGCTCGTGCAGCGGATACCTTTCGTCAGTTCACGTAGTAGTCGCGACCACGAACGTTCTCGTGATCGAGGGGAGTGGAGACGACGTCGGAGACGTCCGTGATGGCGACCTTGTCGAGGCCGTGACGAAGCACCGATTCGACGCTTCGATACGAGCGTGCGCGCGCGGCGACGCATCGGGCGCACGCCGCCTCGACGCGCTCGTCGCCGTACTTCTTCGCGAGGCGCAGGATCCCGAGGCAGGAGCGGAATCCCTGCTCTGGGTGGGGCCGTTCGGCGAGGATCGCGTCGCAGAGTTCGCGCGTCGCCGGACCGAGCTTCGCCGCCCACGACAGGATGCGCGACGGCGTCCATTCGGCATGTTCGCGATGGGAGCGCGGCATGTGCTCGGGCGTCGTCGAGTGCCGACCTCGTCCGTCTCGTGCGTGCGCGGCGATGCGCCGGCCGCGGAGCTGGATCTCGACGGCGGTCGGCGTCGCGCAGATCCACACGACCTCGCCCACGTACCGATGCGGAACCGAGTAGAGGCGAGAGCCGAACTCGACGTGGTAGTCGATGTTGACCTTCGCCTTCTTCCACTCGGTGATCACGAGACGCTCGTTCGGGAGGGCGCGAAGCTCGGACCGCTCGATCGACTCGAACATCTCGAGACGGCTCTTGCCGTAGTCGCGCATCCGGCGTCGATTCAGGTCGTCGACGCACTCGCGGATCGCTTCGTTGAGGGCGGCGAGCGAGTGGAAGACCCGGTTGCGCAGTCGGGCGAGAACCCATCGCTGAACCACTTGGACGGCGACCTCGACCTTCGCCTTGTCGCGGGGCTTGCGGGCTCGCGTCGGCAGGATGGCGGTGCCGTAGTGTTCGGCCATGTTCTGGTAGCTGCGCTGGATCTCGGGCTCGTAGCGGCAGCTTCGGGTCACGCCGCTCTTGAGGTTGTCGGGGACGACGGCGCGAGCGACGCCGCCGAAGAAATCGAAGGCGCGCACGTGGCTCCCGACGAAGTCGTGGACCTTCTGCGAACGCGTCGCCTCGGCGTACGAGTAGTTCGAGGCCCCGAGCACGGCGACGAAGAGCTCGACCTCGATCACCTCGCCCGTCGTCGGGTCGACGAGGGACGGCTTCTTGCCCGAGTAGTCGACGAACATCTTGTCGCCGGCGACGTGGTGCTGGCGCATCACGAGTCCGCGGCGCTTCACGAACGCCCGATAGCGATCGCAGAACGACGTGTACTGGTAGCCGCCCGGATGCTGCTCGAGGTACTCGAGGTGCAGCAGCTCGAGCGTCACGCCGGGGCGAGACCGCTCACGATGGATCCACGCGCAGTCCGGCTCCGCGCGAGGGAACGGCGAGCCCGACGAGGAGGTCTCCGGGTACAGCAACACCTCGAGCTCGGCCTCGCCGAGGTGCATCACATCGGCGAACTGGGCGAGGCCAGCCTCCGACGCCCGCTGCAGGACGTTGACGACCGACGCGGCGCTCACGCCGGCGCTCTTGGCCGCCTTGCGATTCGAGAGCCGCAGCTCCCATTTCGCTCTCAGGATTTCTCGTACGTTGCGCATAAGCAGTCGCTCGGTCGCCATCCCAGCCTCCGTCGAGGCTGGTGCCGCCCAGGCCGCTCTGCCGTCGTTCGCGCCGCCTCCTCGGCCCGAGAGTGATCCGTCCCGGGCGAAGCCGCCGCGGGACCGGACGCCGTTCCGGACCGAGTGGTCACCATCGCGATCCGGGTGGTCACGATGGCGATCCGCGCGATCACGTTCAGGCGATCCGGGTGGTCACCATCGCGATCCAGGTGGTCACGATGGCGATCTCGGTGGTCACGATGCCCCGATCTGGGTGGTCACGATGCGCCGATCTCGGTGGTCACGATCGCGCGGCGCGCGCAACATCGTCACCCTCGACGTCGACGGCACGATCGAAGCGGCGTTGCGATCGGTGGGCTTTGCTTTGCAGCCCGATCCGTCGGGATTTCCGTGCGATGCAGTGGAGGATGTCGGCGATCCGCACGTGCTCACGGATCGCGAACGCTTCGCGCGCCGAAGGCTCGAAGCCCGGTCGACCTTCGTGAGCCTGGACCGGGAGCAGACGATCCGCGTGTGGCATCCACGGGGCACGGTCGCGGAGCCCGCGACGATCCGTCTCGCGCGCGACGACCTGGACGCGACGCTCCGAGCGCTCGAGCGAGCCTGGGCGGAGCACGAGGCCCGGCGAGCGGCATTCTTGTCCGAGTGGCCAGGCCCCTCGGGCGCCGCCGAGCGCGCGTTCCAGGAGTCCCTGCGCGCCGCCCGAACCGCCGAGCTCGCTCCGTCGGTCTCGCCCCTCCGCACCTGGGTCGATCTCTTCGCCTCCTCGGATCTCGTCTTCGCCGGTACACGTCTCGCACGAACGGAGCACGACCTCTGGTGGGCCCTCCGACGACGCGTCGACGCGCGCGCGGCCCGTGCTGCGGACTCCGGTCCGCAGGCCCTCTTCATAGCAGCGGCCGGGACGGCGGCTTCGCACGTCGTCGAGAACGACGTCGGGCTCGCCCTCGTGGAATACCCCTCGAATCGCGAGCTCTGGGCGGCGCTGCTTCGGCCCTTCGTCGCGCGCTGACCGGGAAGAGGAGCCACCCGCGCGGCGCGAGAACCCGAGCGTGTCGCCGTCGGTCGGCGCCAACCCGTCGGCTGACGCCCAAAGACCTCTTCCCGGGTCGCCGGAGGAGGAGGCTCACGGCGAACCGATCGAGCTAATCGTGCGGCTCGGGGGGCGGCGCTGCTCGGACGTGCGCTCGCTACGCGGGGGGTGCCCGGGATTGGGGATCTGCTCGAGTTCCAGGGCGAAGCGATCGAGCGCCTCGAGCGGATCGCCGACGCCCGCGGGCGTGCCAGCGGACCCGAGAAGGTCGCCGCGATGCTCGAGGTCCTCGGGGAGACCGTGACCCAACGGGACGGCTCGCCCCGCCTGCTCTCGAACCTCCAGCAGCGCGACCTCGCGGCCTTGCTCCAGCTCCGGCCGGAGACCGTGTCGCGCGCGCTGCGGCGCATCGAAGCCGGCGAGCCGGAGGCGGGGGACGGCGAGGGCTGAGGGGCGGGACGTTCGGCGTCGCGGTGGGGCCTCCTCTTCGCTCAGGACAGATTGAAAATGGCATTTACAATCTGTCCATCGACTCCTATCCTTCTGAAATGATTCGGCGTTCCATGGAGCCACGTCTTCGGGACGCGGCCCGGACATCCCCCGTCGTCGTCCTGACGGGCCCCCGTCAGTCCGGGAAGACGACGCTCGCCCGCGCCGTGTTTCCGGGGCATGCGTACGTGAGCCTGGAGCCGCTCGATCAGCGAGCCTACGCGACCGAGGATCCACGGGGCTTCCTTCGTGGCCTCCGGGGAGGGGCCGTCCTCGACGAGGTCCAGCACGTCCCCGAGTTGTTCTCGTATCTCCAGGAAGAGGTCGACCGGGATCCGACACCGGGACGCTTCGTCCTCACCGGCTCGGAGAACTTCTCGCTCTCGGGTCGCGTCTCGCAGTCACTCGCGGGGCGCGCGGCGATGCTCGTCCTGCTTCCTCCCACGTACGACGAGCTCCGCGAATTCGAGGACGCGCCGAGCGACCTCTTCGAGCTCTTGGTGCGCGGTTCGTTCCCGCGTCCCTACGACCGTGGCATTCCATCCCACCGCTGGCTCTCGGATTACGTCACGACCTATCTCGAGCGGGACGTGCGGAGCGCGCTCGGCGTGACGGATCTCATCGCGTTCCGTTCGTTCCTCGCGCTGCTCGCGGGCCGGACCGCGCAGGAATGGAATGCCTCCCAGCTCGGCGTGGACGTGGGCATCACGCACCCGACCGCGACGCGCTGGCTCTCCGTCCTCGAAGCGAGCTATCTCTCGCTGCGCGTGCCGCCCCTCCACCGCAACCTGCGCAAGCGGCTGGTGAAGGCTCCGAAGGTCCATCTGCTCGACTCGGGCCTCGCCTGCACGCTGCTCGGCATCGAGACCGCCCATCAGCTCGAGCATCATCCCCTGCGGGGAGCGATCTTCGAGTCCTGGGTCGTCTCCGAGATCCTGAAGACGATCCTCAACGAAGGCGCCACGCCGAGGCTCTTCCACTACCGCGATAAGACGAAGCTCGAGGTCGACCTGGTCGTGGAGCGTCCGGACCTGCTCTCGCTGATCGAGATGAAGAGCGGCGCCACCTACCAGTCGGGCTTCGCGGACTCGCTACGCGAAGTGGCGAGGGCTCTCTCGGCCTCGGAGCCTTCGACGCGGATCGCGTCGTACGTCGTGTACGGCGGGGATGCGCGGTACGAGCGCACCGACGTCACGGTCGTGCCGTGGGCCGAGGTGGGGGCGATCGCTCGTGCGCAAGGGGAAGGTCGCCTCGAAACGTGAGCACGACGCCGGCGAGTCGGGAAGCCCGCTGCCGCAATCGAAGCCGCTTCACTGCCTCGGCGAATTCCTGGTTGGCCTTGCGCAGGCGCGTGTACGCCGTGTTGACGGGGATCTCGAGCACGGCCGCGACCTCGCGGATCGGCAGCTGTTCGATGCGCGCCATCTGGGAGACTTCGCGCCGTCCTTCGGTGGAGAGACGACGAATGCCCCTCACGAGCAGCGAACGGTCGCTCGTCTACGCGTCTCAGAGCCCGAGCTCTCGCCCCAGCACCTTCTGGACGAATTGCAGCGCCGGACCGTAGCCCTGCGCGATCACGGCTCGGATCCGAGCCTTCGCGTCCTCCGACTCCCCGCGCCGCGCCGCCGCGGAGAGCGTCGCTCTGTAGGCGTCGACGACGTCCATGCCCGTGAGGTCGAACCCGTATCCCCGCGCGATCCAGTGCAGCGCCAAGAGGCCCGCACCCTCGGCGAACGCGGGCTGCGTCTCACCGAAGTCGCGTGCCGCTCGCGTCAGCGTCTTCGGATCGCAAGGCGTGCGGCGAGCGAGCGCGAGAGCTTCCTCGAAGAGGCCGGCCTCCTTCGCCGCCGCGAACCACTTGCCCTCGTCGCCCGGCGTCGTCGCGACGAGATCGGCGAGGATCTCTCCCGCGTGCTTGTGAGGGTACTTCTTCGCGACCGCGCGGAACGTCGCGAGGTAGGTACCTCCCTGGTTCGCGACGAGCCCGTACCGACGATAGGCCTCCTCCACGAGACCGGACGAGAGTAGGATCCCCTCGCAGGCACGAGCGATCCGTGCGGGATGGTCGCCCGCCCAGCGTCCGTCCTCGGCGTAGCGGATCGCCTCGGCCTTCTTGCCCTGGGCGGCCAGCGCCTTCACTCCGTACATGCGGAAGTGCCAGATCTTCGGAGCGTGCTCGAGCAGCGCGAGCACCTCGTCGTAGCGCTCGGCCCTGACGAGGGCGCCGAGGCACGGGACGCACCCCTTGAAGAAGCTCAGCGATTTCGGATCCGGGCTCCACGCGAGCTTCGTGCCGTCCACGAGCCGGTCCGCCCACGCCGAGGCGACCTCCTTCGACGCGCAGAGCTCGCCCCAGTGGTCGCCGAGCGACTCGATGTAGGGGATCGCGTCGTCTTGGTAGGCGGTGAAGAGCCGGTCGAGCCAGGCGTCGCGCGTCTTCGGGTCGGCGGGGGCATTCGCGATCAAGGGGACGAGGTCCTCGATCGTGCGGCGCACCGCGCTGCCGATCGCGCCGGACGAGCTGTCGACCCGCTCGAGGGCCGGCGAGACCCGCTCGAGGAAGGCGACGGCCCCCTCGGCGGCGAGCATCGGCTGCTTCTTCCCGATCTTCTGGATCTCGGAGACGGCCTCCTTGATCCGCGTGATGGGCGGCTGGGACTTCCAGCCGAACGCGTGGCGCCGGAAGCTGGCTTTCCATCGCCAGGTGTGGGCGGCCTCGCGCTCGACGACGCCATCTTCGACGTCCGGAGTCGCCCTGCGCGATCGTCGGCGTGCGGGGGGCGGAGCAGCGTCGGTCGGCTCCGTGGCCTTCGGAGCCTTGGCGGAGCTGCGGGGCGTCCTGGATTTCGGGGGCCTCGTGGTCATGCCGGGCGGCGTCGTGGGGGGCTACCCGGAGAGAGCAGGCGGTGGGTCTCGGTGCAAGTCGAGGCTTCGCGCTGCCACTCATTGTCGGTCAATCGGTGCGCAGGAGCTCGGCGATTCGAGGATCCTGCCGGAGCTCACGGAAGGCCCGCTCCCGTGGGATTCGCTGGACGGTCCTGCGCGCATCGTCGGTATCGATCGACCCGAGCCGCTGAAGCATTTCGATCGCGCGCTCCGGTTCGTCGGCGGCGACGTAGACCTGCGCCGCGTCGAAGATGGCCGACGGCGCTTCTGGGGAATGCGAGAGGGCGGCGAGGTAGAAGTCCAGCGCGAAACGGAGGCTTCCTGACGCTCGCAGTCGGTCTGCGCGATCGTTGCAGTCCAAGTAGCTCGAGCACGCAGTTGCCGGGACGGGAGCGGCGTCGAGGGTGACGTGTTCGTCCGCCTCGCGCGTGAGCTTCGTCCAGGAGGGCGCCAGTCCCCCACGATAGTCGGCGACCGAGCCATCCCAGCGTTCGATCTCCGAAGGCACGCCGTCGATGAGGTCCCAGTGGCCGACTGACGTCTGCCCCGCGGGGTCGTCTCTCGGATCGGGGCCGGCCCTGACGACGAGGCGGCCGTTCTCGCGGAGATTCACGTCGATTACATAGGGAGGACCGTACTGGTCGTACGGAAACTCCCGCATCATGTGCTCCGTCCCGCTCGCGTCGACGAACCACAGCGCCACGATGCCGAGGTCGAGATTGGGCCGAACCTCGACCATGCCCACATCTCCGTTGGGGAACGTCCAGCGAAACGGTCGCGAGGGGCCTTCGATCACCGAGAACACCCGTGACGGGTAGCGGCGAAGCAGAATCGCTCTCGGCGGTTCCACGGCGATCGGCGCAGGTGGGCGCGGTGGGGCCGGCGACGTCGGCACAGAGGTGCGCACGACCGCCTCGGATGCGGGAGCAGCCGCTGAGACATTCACGGACGGAGCCCCGGGCGGCGCAGGATCCGACCCACCAGGAGATGCGCTCCAGCGCTCCCTCGCGATCCCTGCGATGATGGAAAGACAGCCGACCACGACCAGGAACCAGCGAGTGAAGTTCGAATACGTCCGCAGCTCGCCATTCCGCTCATAGTAGATTGGACCAGTTGCGGCCGTGACGATCATTGCCGGTGCGCAGCAGAGACAGGAGAGGATGGCGAACCAGTTCTTCCTGTACCAAGGCACATCCGCGTACCTCGTCGGTCGAGCCGAGCCGAGCGTGTTCCTCTCCGCCGCGGGCGTCACGAAGGGGGGCGGTGGTGGCGGAGGGGGAGGCGGCGGCGGAAAGGGCGGTGGTGGCGGCGGGCGGTCTGCCGGGCGCATCGGCTCGTCCGCGCGTGGCACGCTGCCTTCATTGTCGGGACGTTCTCGATCCTCGTCATGCTCGACGGTCATCGACTCTCTCCCTCGTGCCGACGGGCTTCACGCATAGCGGTGCCAGCCCCCCTTCTCACGACGCCTTGCTCGCCCCTGCGGGGCATCAATGGCAGGTGGCCTGGACGCAACTCTGAACGCAGGACGCATTGCCAGCGCAGCTCGATCGACAACGTCGTTCGCAGCTCGCTCTCGCTTGTCGAGCCTGCTCCTCGACGGCCCGGCGCTCCTGGTCGGCCCTCTCCGCGGCCAACTGAGCCTCGTATCGCCTCCGAGCCTCCGCCTCGGCCTCGCGCTGGCGTTGCTCCGCCTCCAACCTCATCCGCTCCACCTCGAGTCGCTCCCTCTCGAGCTCGGCCTGCCGACGCGCCTCGTCTTGGCGGCGCTGTTCCGCGATGCGGCCTGCGGAAGAGGCAATGGCGCGCTCGATCTCGACGCGGTGTGGGGAGAGAGGATAGGCCCGAATGTAGGCCTGAGGTACTTCGCACGCCGCCACCGACGACGCCGCAGCGCACTCTGCCAACGAAAGCCCAGCGAAAGCAGCCTCTTCTTGAGCACGCCGAGCGGCATTCGCATCGACCGTGCCGAGCCGCGACGAGATCGTTTGCACCGTGAGGCGAGTCGGTGGCGTCGCTCCGCGGAGCCAGGAAGGAGGAACCACTGCGGCAAGATCGAACGTGAGCTGGCCCTCCGAGTCGAGCGGACCGACGCGCACCTGTTCTTCTCCGGACCGGATGAACACGAGCTCGCCGACCGCCGGAGAGGCAGCGTCGCAGAGAACACCCCGTTCGACGACCTCCGGCGCGCCCTCGAGATGGGTCACTTCCACCTCGCCGCGACGTTGGTGTCGGAGGTCGTGAAGGGGCGGGATCGCCGTGCCGATGCCGGCGGCCACGAGCGCTCCGCCCAGCCCGTACCACGCCCCGGCCGGAAGCGTCGACTCGTGCGCGGGCGTCGTGGGATCATCGCCTGGATCGATCGCAGGCATGGCGAACATGACGGCTCCCGTTGCGAGGAGCCCCACTGCGGTGAGCCCCATCAGGCGGGTACGACCGTGCGATTTGTTGATCACGTCGTAGGTGGTGGTTCGCTCGATCTCCTGCACTCGGAGCGAGTTGCAGCGGTATCGCGCGGTCACGCCGACGCGAGCATCGTCCTGCTGGATCTCCGCGACGATGTCGCCGTCGTCGATCTGCTGACGCTCGTTGGTGGCCACGACGTGGTCCACGACCTGCCGTGCATTGCCCCGAATGAACGTCGCGCAGCCTGTTGCGGTCATCGTCGCGAATGCTGCAGCGACAACAAGGACGACGCGGCACCAGGTGCTGCGACCAAGGGGCAAGACTCGGGATCTCACGGCGTTCCTCCCGACGGATTGGTGCCGTTCGGATTGCTGCACGCCACGATGGCGCTGACCGAAGGGGCCGACCGGAGGCACGACGCATACGCGCTCGTGAGGATCGTTCCGACGCATTGGTCATCGGCGAGCGCACGGTCGAGGACCAGCTTCACTCCGAAGTCTTCGGGCACGACCGTGCCGGCGGCGATGGCGGACTGCATGACTTGGTCGGCGTGTGCACGGAAGGACGCACAGTCGCCCGCTGTGGCGCGCGGGGCCACCATCTCCTCCGCGACCTCTCGCCCGACGAAGAGCGCGAGGTCGGCGACCGGCATGGCCTGTCCACTTCGGAGCGCGTCCACGACTCGCGAGCCTGCGGCCAGCTCGCGCGTGCGCGCAGCCTGGAAGCTCGTGAGCTCCTCGCGCTCGTGGTCCGAGAGCTGTCGTTCGATCTTCAGGGTCACGAGATCGCCGTTCCGCTCGACACGCATCTCGCGCATGGCGCGAAGGAAGGACGGGAGCGAAATCCGGACGATCTGATCCCGCAGTTTGTTGCTGTCCGTGGGGACCAGGCGCGTCAGCGCACCCTCGCGATTCGTCACGAAGGAAGACCAGTCACGGCGCAGGTCATTCGCGGCACGCTCGAGCTCCTCGGCGGCCTGTTCGTCGTGTGCCAGGAACACGTAGCGGACGGAGATTCGCCCCCGCAGCACGACCGAGTCCCGCTGCACTGCGAAGCCGCGCGTCTTCGCGAGGATCGAGTCGAAGGTCCGTTCCTGATCGGACGGCATGCAGTTCGTGACGAACTCGAGGGCGTTCTCGAAGGGCGCGGAACGGGCGCACACCAGACCCCACCCGATCTCGCTTGGCCTGGGCCAGACTGTGGTCTCGTCGGCGTCAGCGAGGCGCGAATAGAGCTCCGAGACGATGAGGGCATTCGTCGACGGTTCGCCTCGATCCGACGAATCCTCGCGTGCGAATTCGTTGAGCATCCGGTGACGGCCGAACACCCACCGCGAGCCGACGTGGTACGCGCCAAGACCGTCTTCGAGGCAGGAGCTCGAGCCCTCCTGGGTCTGGCAGTAGCCGGGATGACCCGAGTACTGGTTCGCCGGCCAGGTCAGCGAGACGCCGGGAGCATTGAGAATGCCCACCGACGCGTCCTCGTCGCCAATCCGGAAATGCACCACATAGAACTTCGGGTTATCTCCAGTGGCCCGCGCCAGAGCCGTTCCGCACGTCAGCCCGTCACGAACGTCCGCGTCCGAGCCCCACGTGAGCACGCCGAGCGCACGCACGTCGTCCGGAGCATGACCGGTGGCATTCCGTAGGACGGACCACACGTCAGTTCCACCGCACAGGGTCGCATAGGTCGATCCCGCCAGCGTCGCTGGCATGCTGGCGCCCGATTCGTCGATGACGGCCTCGGAAGCGATGGACGTGACCGACGCAGGCAACGGGAGTTCGGCGATCGGGTCGGCCCGTCGAGCTCGCCAGTGTCGGAACCCGGCGAAGGCGGCGCCACCGAGAGCAACCAGTCCGAGAGCGACTCCGACGCGAACCATGCGGCTTCTGCGCGCCGGTGTGGCCGCCGCCGCCGCTCCTGACGTGGCGCCTGGGCCGCTCGGCGTCGACGAGCTGATCGCTCGAAGGGAGTCGGCGAAGACAGGCACCTGTGCGAGCGGCTGCCAAGCAGTTGCTCCCACTTCACAAACCCAAGTCGACGAGTCGACCTCGCCGGTCTCTAGTTTCGCTCGCAGGTCTGCCTCGGCGAAGGGTCCCTGAGTCGCCTCCCCCTGACGAATCCACCACTGCATGGCCGCCCCTCGTGCTCCGCGCTTCCCGTGCTCCGCGTGTCGGTCACGGGGAACGATCTCGTTGCGCCTCACGGACACGTCGGCTGACGCGTCTCGCCCGTCGTACGGTATTCGTTCGACCGCTCGTGTCAACCTAGGGATACGAGTGGAGAGGAACTATTAGTTCCTGTTCGCATTGAAGGTTTCCCCTTCATCCTCAACTCGTGTCCAAGCGCCGCTCGTCCTCGCGCGCGCACCTCGCCTCGCGCCTGCCGCTCGTGCGCGAGGCGGCTGGCATGTCCCAGGCCGCACTTGCCGAATGGGTCGGAGTTTCCACGGAATTCATCAGTCGCCTGGAGCGCGGGAAGGCGTATCCGTCGATCCCCACGCTGATGCGTCTCTGTCGATCGCTGCGGTGTACGCCGAACGACCTACTCCTTGAGGATGAGACGCCAGCGGAGTCTGTCGCGCGGCTGGAGACACGCCTTCGGCTGGCCGATCCCGAGGCTCGTGAACGCGCGGTGTGGGTGGCGGAGGCGGTCCTCGACTACGCCAAGAACGTGCCGGGCAGGTAGTCGGATTTGGTCACGGGCCTGCGCGCGGTTCGCTCGGATCGGGCGTCCCGTCCGCGTACGAGCGGTCGGGTAGGCTGGGCGCACTCTCCCTCGCCGCCGAGGGCGCCGCTCGGGAGTACGAGCCGCCGACGGGGCGCAAGGACGCGAACACATCGCCAGTGGTCCGGCCCGAGCTCAGTGATCACGCCCGGAAGAGGATGCGCGCGGCGCGGCGATCGAGCGCTTCGATCGATGCGGCGGAGAGGCGCTGGTGCGACGGACGCTGGTCCAGCTACAGGCTGTGCGAACGATCGAGGTCCGACGTGTCGGCGCCGCACGAAGGCGCGGCGCCGAGCGTGGCGGTCGTCAGGGAAGGGCGCAGTACGACGGAGCGCCACCGCAGGCGGCGGCGGGCGCCATCGGCGCGTATTTGCAGTCGATCGCGCCCAAGCAGCCATACGTGCACTTCATTTTCGTGGGACTGCAATACGCGTCGCCGTCGACGCCGTCGATGCCGCACGTGTCGGGGCCTCCCGGCATGCAGGGGGCCCGGAATTCGTTGACACCCTGGCAGGTCGTCGTCGGTGGGAAAAAGCAGTAGGTGGCCGTGCGACCATCGACGCTTGTCGCCATCGCCGGCCAACTGTAGGGAATGATCGTCGAGTCGGAATCTCCGCACGCCTGCGCCGCCTGATCGAACAGACAGAAGCTCCCCGCCGGCTGGGCATCGAACGTCGTCGCGATGCACGCGCTGCCCGTCTTGCACTCGACGTCCGCAGTGCAGGGGAAGCAGATGTCCTGCGCCCCCCTCGCATACGTCAAACACTCGAACCGCGTCGGATGACACGCCTTGCCGCCACACCGCGTCGCTTCCGTATCCGCGGTACACGCCACGCAGTGTCCGGACGCCTCGTCGCACACCGGAGTCGCCGCGAAGCGGCCACAGTCACCGTCGCTCGTGCATCCCCCGCACGCGCCCGTGGACGGTGCACAGACGGGAGCCGCGTGATCGCCGCACTGGTCGTTGGACGTGCAACCGACACAGGTATGGGTCGCGGGAGCGCAGGTCGGGGTGGGCGAGTGACAGCTCGCGCTCGACGTGCACGCGACGCAGGTTCCGCTCGCCGAGTCGCAGAAGGGCGTGGCGCCGGAGCAGAGGACGGAGCAGCCGCCGCCATCGACGGGGGGCTTCGCGGGTTCGTCGCAGGCGACGAGCGCGAGGAGGCCGAGGGGCAGCCACAGCGGAGCTTGGAGGCGGAGCTTCCGCATGAAGGCCGTCAGGGGATGGCGCAGTACGACGGGGCGTCACTGCATGCGGTGGCGGGCGAAGGCGGCGTGTATTTGCAGTCGATCGCGCCCAAGCAACCATACGTGCACTGCGACTTCGAAGGGCTGCAGTACGCATCTTCGTCGACGCCGTCGATGCCGCACGTGTCGGAACCACCGGGAGTGCAGGGGTCCAGGAACTCGTTGATCGCCTGGCAGGTCGTCGTCGGCGGGAAGAAACAGTACGTGGCCGCTCGACCATCGACGCTGGTCGCCATCGTCGGCCTGCTGAAGGGGACGACCGTGGCGTTGGAGTTGGCGCACCCCTTCGTGGCCTGGTCCAAGAGACAGAAGCTCCCCGCCGGCTGCCCCTTGAACATTGTCGCCAAGCACGCGGTGCCGGTCTTGCACTCCACGTCCGCCGTGCACGCCTGACAAGTCCCCACCGCCCCCCTCGCATACATCAAACATTCGAACCGCGTCGGATGACACGCCTTCCCGCCACACCGCGCCACCTCGGTATCGGCGGTGCACGCCACGCAGCGTCCGGACGCCTCGTCGCAGACGGGAGCATCCGCGAAGCGGGCGCATTCCCCATCGTTCGTGCATCCCCCGCAAGCGCCCGTGGACGGTGCGCAGACGGGAGCCGCGTGATCGCTGCACTGGTCGTTGGTCATGCAACCGACACAGGTATGCGTCGCCGGATCGCACATCGGCGTGGGCGAGTGACAGCTCGCGCTCGACGTGCAGGCGACGCAAGTCCCGCTCGCCGAGTCGCAGAAGGGCGTGGCACCCGAGCAGAGAACGGAGCAGCCGCCGCCGTCGAAGGGGGTCTTCGCGGGCTCGTCGCAGCCCGAGAGCATCAGGAGGCCGAAGGCGAGCGGCACGAGCGCTCCGAGTCGCGGAGACATCGCGCGGCCGTCAGGGAAGGGCGCAGTACTTCGGAGTGCCGGCGCAGGCCGTGTCGGGCGGTGGCGGCACGTAGTTGCAGTCGATCGCGCCCAGGCAGCCATAGGTGCACTGTGATTTCGAGGGACTGCAATACGCGTCGCCGTCGACGCCGTCGATGCCGCACGTGTCGGAACCACCGGGAGTGCAGGGGTCAAGGAACTCGTTGATCGCCTGGCAGGTCGTCGTCGGCGGGAACAAGCAGTAGGTGGCCGTGCGACCATCGACGCTGGTCGCCATCGTCGGCCTGCTGAAGGGGACGACCGCGGCGTTGGAGTTGGCGCACCCCAGCGTGGCCTGGTCCAAGAGACAGAAGCTACCAGCAGGCTGCCCGTTGAAGGTCGTCGCAAGGCATGCTCTGCCCGTCTTGCACTCCACGTCCGCGGTGCACGCCTGGCAGGTGTCTCGCGCCCCCCTCGCATACGTCAAACACTCGAACCGCGTCGGATGGCACGCCTTCCCGCCACACCGCGCCACCTCGGTGTCCGCGGTACACGCCACGCAGCGTCCGGACGCCTCGTCACAGACGGGAGCATCGGCGAACCGGGTGCACTCGCCATCGTTCGTGCATCCCCCGCAGGCGCCCGTGGACGGGGTGCAGACGGCAGCAGTCGCCTCTGCGCACTGGTCGTTGGACGTGCAACCGACACAGGTATGCGTCGCCGGATCGCACATCGGCGTAGGCGAGTGACAGCTCGCGCTCGACGTGCACGCGACGCAAGTCCCGCTCGCCGAGTCGCAGAAGGGCGTGGCACCCGAGCAGAGAACGGAGCAGCCGCCGCCGTCGACGGGGACCTTCTCGGTCCCGAGGCAGCCCCCGAGCAGGAGGACCATCGAACCGACGACGGATGAGAGACGAAGCGACGTAGTCATCAGAATTCCCCTCGGACCTGGAAGCGAAGCGACGTGCCGTCGACGCTGGCGCCGACGCGGATCGGTCGAGCCGCGATCACGACCACGCCGCCGACGGCGAGCGCGATGCCTGCGCCGAGCATCGCGCGGTGCGCGGTGTCGAAGCTGTAGCGCTCGAGGGTTCCGTCGACGATGACGCACTGCCCGGAAGCGTTCGTGTCGACGCACTGCCCGTCGCGCGCCCACGTGATCGCCGCGGGCACGACGAGCGCCGCCGCACCGAGCATGAGCGCGCTACCGAGCACGTAGTTCCACCCGGACACCCGCTTCCCTCGATGTTCGGTGGGCGCTGGCGCATCGTGCGTGGAGCCGGTCGCATCGGCGGCGACGTCCGCATCGTCATGCGCGATCGCCGGCGAGAACGCGCGCACCTGCTCCACCACGAGGTCCGCGAGGCCCGGCATCGAGGCCGCGATCGACGTCGTGACGGGCACGCTGACGTTCCGCTGCGAGCCGTCGCGCAGGTGCACGACCGCCGCGAGCTCCATCTGTCCGCGCGCGCGTCGCCAGAGGCCGAGACGCACCCCGAAGTCGACGCCGAGGCTGTCGAGGATCGTCTCCATGCACGAGGTGCCCTCGTCGCACTGCGACATCGCCTCGGCGATTCCGCTCCGCTCCTCGGCAGGCAGCGTCGTGCCGATGCCGCGTTCGTTGAGGCGCCAGGCGAGCTCGTGGAGCGCGGCCTGTCCCTGCTGACGCACGAGCGAGGGATCGCCGCCGGGCTCGAGGAGCATCGCGCCCTCGGCGGCCGCCGGAGCGGCGCTGAGCGTGACGAGGAGCAGGGCGAGGCCGAGGGTTCGGAGATGCATGGAATGCGAGGCGGGGCGAGAAGGGGAGCCGGGCCCCCTTGCTCGGTCGCGGGGGACGACGGTTGTGCGGAGAACGCGGGCTACTGGGGCGCGATGTCCGCTGCATGCACAACACACCGGCCCCCAGCCTGTGCGATGCCATCCACCCCTCACGGACGGCGAGGGGTTAGCATGTCCGGAGAAAGCGCACCATGCCGCACGTCGCCCCACGGGATGACGCGACCCGTGCGCCTCAGCCCACGATCCGCCGGAACGTGAGGTTCACGCGCGCCTCGGTCACCCGCGGATCCTTCGGCACGCCGTGCCGATACCGCTCCTGCATCGTGCCGCGCATCACGAGCAGGCTGCCGTGCCCGAGCTCGAGGTCGAGCCTGCCGCGCTTCGCTCCCCGCTTGTGGCGGATCTGGAATCGTCGCGTGGCGCCGAGCGAGATCGACGCGATGACGGGCTCCGGCCCGAGCTCCGGCTCGTCGTCGGAGTGGAAGCCCATCGAGTCCTGGCCGTTGCGGTAGAGGTTCGCGAGGACGGAATCGAAGGGCAGGGCGAGCCGCTCGAGGAGCTCCTGCCGGAGCGCGGCGAGCGTCTTGGTCCACGGCTCGGGCCGGTTCGTGACGCCCGAATACGCGTAGACCGCGTGGGGCTCCCCGAGCCATGCCGAGAGGCGAGGCTCCGGGACCTCGCGCCCGAAGAGGCGGATCACGTGGGCGCGCCAGGGGACCTCGACGAGCAGCGTTTCGAGCACGGCATCGGCGCGTGGACGCTCGAGGAACGTCGGGAAGAGCTCGCAGATCGCGCCTTCCGGCAGCTCGTGGACGATCGACTCCACGCACCGAGCCTAGAACGCATCTCATAACCGGTCGACCGTAAGTCCGCGAGACTCGATCGGATTTCGGGAAGGGGATCGACAGAGCCGCGCGAATCTGATCTACGGTCGTCGTGGACCTGACCGACGAGCAGTGGAAAGCCATCGAGAGCGTGTTCCCTGAAGAGGAGCGCAATCGAACCGGGCCGCAGGGCGGCCGTCCGTATCGCGACCCTCGCGACGTGCTGAACGGCGTGCTCTGGGTGCTTCGTACGGGAGCGCCGTGGGCGGACATGCCTGCACGTTATCCGCCCTATCAGACGTGCCACCGTAGGTACCAGCGGTGGGTGGAAGACGGCACGCTGCATCGCCTCCTGACGGTGATCGCGGAGGACCTTCGCGATCGCGGCAAGGTGGACCTGACCGAGGCGTACATCGATGGCTCCCACGCGGGGGCTAAAAGGGGGGCCTTGATGTTGGGATCACTCGCCGCGGCAAGGCGACCAAGATCATGGCAGTGGCAGACCGCCATGGCCTTCCTGTCGCCGTCTGGGTTGCAAGTGGTGAGCGAGCTGAGTGCCAGCTCGTCGTCGACACGCTCGACGCCCGCTTCATCGAAGAAGCGCCCCAGAAGCTGATCGGCGACAAGGCGTACGACAGCGACGCGCTCGACGCGCAGCTCGACCGCGAGCTCGGCACCGAGCTCATCGCCCCGAATCGAGCGAAGCGCCGCAAGACTCAAGACGGCCGCCAACTGCGCCGCTACCGCCGACGCTGGAAGATCGAGCGCCTCTTCGCCTGGCTCATGCGGTTCCGGCGCATCGTCACGCGCTGGGAGTGCAAGTCCGAGAATTTCCTCGGCTTCGTCCAGCTCGCATGCCTCGTCATCCTCTTGAGGAGGTTGTGAGATGCGCTCTAGCGCCCCGATTGAAGGCCCGCCTCTCGGATGCTACTCCCGCGCACCCTGTGGGAGGGGTCCGCATGGTATCGGTAAAAGTGCGCAAGAGCCGCACGGCTGCTCGGCTCGTCCTCGCGGCCGCCGGGCTCGTCCTCCTCGCGAGCGGCTGCTTCGAGCGCGACTGCCCGGCAGGTCTCGTGGCCTCGGGCGGCGCCTGTGTCGAACCCGGAACCGACGCGGGCTCGAACGCGCGCGCCTGCTCGGACGGTTGCTGGGCCGACGCGCCGATCTGCAATCCGCAGACGCTCCGCTGCGTGGCCTGCCTCGCGGCGAGCGACTGCAAGGACGCGCGGCGGCCTCTCTGCCAAGCGCCCGCGCACCGCTGCGTCGAATGCCTCGCTTCCTCGGATTGCCGGGACACCGCTCGCCCGCTCTGCGATGTCGCGAACGGCGCCTGCGTCGCCTGCCGCACCTCGGACGACTGTCAGGACGCCGACGCTCCGACCTGCGACCCGAGCTCGCACACCTGCGTCGGCTGCGTGTCGTCGGCGGATTGCACGGAGGCGACGAAGCCGATCTGCCAGAGCGCGAGCCATTCCTGCCGCGCGTGCGCGGCCGACGCCGATTGCGCCTCGTTCGCGGAGACCCCCGTCTGCGACGAGCCGACGGGTCGCTGCGTCGCCTGCACGCCCGACACGGAGGTCGCGCGCTGCGGAGCGAATTCCTGCGACGTCGCGCTGCGCGTCTGCACGTCGACGGCGCGCCGCTCGCTCGGCCGCTGTCAGCCCTGTCGTGCGGGCTCCGAATGCGGGCCGGGCACGTTCTGCGTGCGGCCGAGCGCGACGCCGGGAGCGACGACCTACTGCATGGTCGACACCCAGACCCTGCCGGGGCAGGCCTGCGCGGCGACCTCGAGTGACGTGGCCGCGCCGTTCTCGCGCTTGCTCCTCGTCTACGACATCGACGGAACCACGATCCACGGCGTCTGCGCGCCGGAGACCACGTGCGAGGCCTACCTCGACTACGCCGCGAACGATCGACTCGGCAAGACCTGCGGCAGCACCCTGGACTGTGGCGATCCCACGCTGCCCTTCGACGCCGTCTGCTCGAAGGCGGGCGCGAGCGCCGGCCATTGCGTGATGATGTGCGATCAGAGCCCCGGCTCCTGCTTCACGACGCACGTCTGCCGGACGGACGACATGGGCGGCCTCGACACGACAACCAGTGTGCAGCACGCGACCTGCGGCTACTGATCGTCGGGGTCTCCGAGGTCCCGCGGAGGTTGCCCCTCAGCGCCGCCGCGAAGCGCGTCGACGCTGACGACGCTCGCGACGCGAGAGCTCGCGGGGCGGAGCGCGACGTCGCGCGGGGCGTGCCGCGGGCTGCTCCGGCTCGGCCTCGGCGACGGCCTCGTCGCTCGCCTCGGGTTCTTCCGCCGCGGCGGCCTCGTCCACCGAGGGCGCGGGCTCCGCGACCTCTGCACCCGCGGCCTCGTCCGACGGAGCCGCGGCAGCTGCGGGCGGAGGCGCAGCGGCCGCGACCTGCGGTGGGCTGCCGACGGGGCCGGGCGCCGCGATCGCGGCACCGGTCTGCGTCGGGGCATGCGTGCTCGCCGTGGCTTCGCCTGCCTGGAGGCGCGGAAGGACGACGAAGATCGCGGCGCCCACGAGCAGGGCGAGGGCCGCGGCCGCGACGAGCCACATCGGGCGGAACGAGCTTCCACCCGCCGCGGTGGACGGCGTGACGGCGTTCATCGGCTGCGTCGCGGCGAGCGGGAGCGGAGCGCTCTCGGCGCGCGCCTTCGCGAGCTCGAGCTCCTTCTCCTCCTCGCTCTGCGCCTCGTCCGCGCCGCGGATCGAATAGGGCGCGAAGGGCGAGCCGCCGGGCAGGCTCGCGCGAGCCTCGCTCGTGACGACGAACGCGAACGGCGGAGGCGGGAGGCCTTCCGAGGCGGGCGCGGGAGCCGGAGCGGGCTCGGGCGTCGCGACCGCTGGAGCGGGCTCGGGCGTCGCGACCGCCGGCGTGGGCTCGGGAGTCGCCGCGACCGGCGTCGCCGTGATCGCCGGCGCGGGCTGCGCGAGCGGCGCCGCTGCGGGAACGGGCGCCGCCGGGACGCCGAGCAGGGTCGGGGCGGAGGCCGCAGGCTGCGCGGGCGCCGTCGATGCACGCGGCGGCGGCACGGGCGGTGGAACCGAGCTCGGCCTCGGGGGCGGGACCGGCGGGGGCACGGAGCTCGCCCGCGGCGGCGGAGGCGGAGGCGCGGAGACGCGCGGCGTCGCGGCCGCGGGCTTCGGGGCTCCGGGAAGGCTCGATGCGCGGGGGGGCGGCGGCGGTGGCGCCGAAACGCGGGGCTTCGCCGGCGCGTTCCCGACCGAGGTCGGGGACGTCGGCGTCGCAGCCTTGGGAGTCCCGGTCGCGGTCTCGGCCGGCCCGACCTTGTCGTTCGCTTCGCCCATGGTTCCTCGAAGTGCAGCCTAGCGATCCTTTGCGCGGGATCACAAGTCGGGCAAACCCGGAGCCTTGGCCGAACCGGCTGGGCGCGCCGAGTCTATTGACTTCGATTCAACTCGTGGCAGTCTGGCGCCGCGCTCGACGTTCCGCGACGATCCGCGGTCGACGTCGAGCTCGACCGCCGTCGGAGGGAGACATGGCCAGCATCCTCGCGGAGCTCGCGAAGCTCTACAGCCGCGCCGTCATCAAACGCCGTCCGCACGACGTACCGACCCTCGTGCGCCACCTCCGCCGGACGATGGATCGACCGCCCTTCCCGGCGATCCTCTCGCGGGGCGTGTCCCTGCGTCGCACGCGGATCGCAGGCATCCCGTGCGACCTCGTCACGACCGAGCAGCCGAAGACGGCCGTGCTCTACCTCCACGGCGGCGGCTACGTCGCGGGCGTCACCGAGACCTACCATCCGTTCGCCGCCGAGCTCGCGAAGGGGCTCGTGGCCGAGGTCTTCCTGCCGGTGTACCGCCTCGCGCCCGAGCATCCCTTCCCCGCGGCGCACGAGGACGCGATGGCGACGTACGAGGCGATCCTCGCGAAGGGCTACCGTGGCGAGGACATCGTCGTCGCAGGCGACTCGGCCGGCGGCGGCCTCACGCTCGCGGTGCTGCTCGCGATCCGCGATCGCGGGCTGCCCCGACCGCGCTGCGCGCTCGCGATGTCGCCCTACGCGGACGTCACGGCGACCCTGCCGAGCGTCGATCTCAACGACCGCTCCGACTCGATGCTGAGCGCGTACCTGCTCCGCCTCGGCGGCGACGTGTACCACGGTCGCACGGACGCCCGGGACCCGTACGTCTCGCCGATCTACGGCGATTTCCACGGGCTCCCGCCGCTCTACGTGACGGTGAGCAACGAGGAATGCCTCCTCGACGACGCGCTCTCCGTCGTGTCGAAGGCGCGCGAGGCCGGCGTGCACGTCGAGCTCGTGCGGCGCTCGGGCCTCCTGCACGTCTGGCCGGTCTTCGTGCCGTTCGTGCCGGAAGCACGCGAGGACGTTCGGAAGATGATCGCGTTCGCGCGCGGGGCGGCCGTCAGGGCGCCGGGAGTCTCGAGCGCACCACGAGGGTCGGCTCGCTCGGCGGCTGGCTGACGCGGTCGCTCGAGCGAACGCGTAGCGCTGGCGCTCACGACGAGGCGAGGGCAGCATGGTCCGGTGAGCTCCGGCATCCCCACCCCGCTGCCGATCGACGCGCAGCTCCGCGCGCTCCACGCCTCGTTGCGCGGCGACCTGCCCGGGATCGCCCGGATCGCGCTCGTCGCCTACGACGCGAAGGCGGACTCGCTCGAGACCTACGCCCACTCGACCTCGGGCCCCGACCCCCTCGCGCACTACGAGGCCCGCCTCTCGGAGGTGCCTTCGCTCGCCGAGCTCGCGCGGACCGGACGTGATCGGGTGATCGACGACCTCGCGGAGCTCGCGGACTCGAACGCGCCGCACAGCCGCGCGATCGCGAGGCGCTTCCGCTCGAGCTACACGCGCCCCCTCTACGAGGTGGGACGCCTCCGCGGCTTCGTCTTCTTCGACGCGGACGAAGCGGGCTATTTCACGCAGGGCGTCCTGCACCGCCTCGTCGTGTACGGCGACTTCGTCGCACTGCTCCTCGCGAGCCATCTCTTCCCCGCGCGGCTGCTCGAGTCGGCGGTCGAGGTCGCCGCGCGCGTCAGCCACAGCCGCGATCCGGAGACGGGCGCCCACCTCGATCGCATGGCCCGGTTCTCGCGCGCGATCGCGACGGAGCTCGCGGACGAACGGGCGCTCGCGGACGCGTGGATCGAGCATCTCTTCCTGTTCGCGCCCCTGCACGATCTCGGGAAGGTGGCGATCCCGGACGCCGTGCTGCGCAAGCCCGATCGCCTCACGGCCGACGAGCTCCTCGTGATGCGGAGCCACGTCACGAGAGGACGCGAGCTCGTCGATCGCGTGCTCCGCGACACGCAGATGGACGGCCTGCCCTACGTCGACATCCTCCGCAACCTCGTGCTCCACCACCACGAGTGCTGGGACGGGAGCGGGTATCCGTCGGGCCTCGCAGGCGAGGCGATTCCGCTCGAGGCGCGCATCGTGAAGGTGGCCGACGTCTTCGATGCCCTCACCTCGGAGCGAGTCTACAAGGCGGCCTGGGACACGGACAGCGCGATCCGCTACCTCCGCGCCGGCGCCGGCCGGAGCCTCGACCCCGGCTGCGTCGCGGCCTTCGAGCGCTGCCTCGGCGAGATCGAGGCCATCCGGCGGGCCTTCCGCGACGTGCCCGAGCAGGCGGGCCTCCGCGAGGGCTACGACGCGGATCTCTGACGCGGTGCTCGGAGGCACGAGCGGCCGTCCGGGGGTATGCTCGCCCCTATGCGGCATCTCCCCACCCTCGCGTCGGCCATGACGGCGTTTCCCTATTCGATCGAGGCAGGCGCGAGCCTGACCGATGCGAAGGTCATGATGGCCGAGCACGACATCCGCCACCTGCCCGTCACGGACGGCGGGCAGATCGTCGGCATCGTCGCGTACACCGACGTCCTGGCCGCCCTGACGGTGCGGGACGAGGGCTCGGACGAGACCCGCGTCGCCGAGGTCTGCGCCACGCATGCCTACGTCGTCGAGGTCGGAACCCACCTCGAGGACGTGACGCGCGAGATGGCCCGGAGGCACATCGGCTCGGCCCTCGTGACGAAGCAGGGGAAGCTCGTCGGCATCCTCACGGGCTCGGACGTCTGTCGCGTCCTCGGAGACCTGCTCGAATCGCTCCGCCCCGGCGCTCCCGGCTCCGGCGGCGACGTCGCCTGAAGGCGCGAGCGTGCGCGCGATCGTCGTCCCGAGGCCCGGCTCCTACGAGCAGCTCGTGCTCGAGTCCCGTCCCGACGCCGAGCCCGGCGCCGGAGAGGTGGCGATCGACGTCTCGGCCGTCGGCGTGAACTACGCCGACTGCGTCGTCCGGATGGGGCTCTACGAGTCGGCGAAGAAGTACGTCGGCTACCCGATCGTCCCTGGCTTCGAGGTGGCGGGGAGGGTGGTCGGCCTCGGGGCGGGCGTCGTCGACCTCGCGGTCGGCGACGAGGTCTTCGCCGTCACGCGCTTCGGAGGCTACGCGACACGCCTCGTCGTCCCCCGCGCGTACGTCTTCCCGCGCCCCGCGCGCTTCACGGACGCGCAGGCGGCGGCCTTCCCCTCGGTGCACCTCACGGCGTGGTGGGCGCTCGTCGAGCTCGCGCATCCGCGCCCGGGCTCGCGCATCCTCGTGCACTCGGCCGCGGGCGGCGTGGGGCAGGCCGCGGTCGGGATCGCGAAGATCCTCGGCGCGGAGGTCGTCGGGGTCGTCGGGAGCGCCGCCAAGGTCGAGGCGGCTCGTCGGGCCGGCGCGGACCACGTGATCGACGCGAGCCGAGGGAGTCTCTTCCGCGAGGCGGAGCGGCTCTCCCCCGAGGGCTACGACGTGATCCTCGACGCGAACGGTCCGTCGACGTTGAAAGCGAGCTACGAGCACCTGCGTCCGGGCGGGCGCCTCGTCGTCTACGGCTTCCATTCCATGCTCCCGAAGAGCGAGGGCCGACCGAGCCTCGCGAAGCTCGCCCTCGAATGGCTCCGCGTGCCCCGCTTCGATCCGCTGCGCATGACAGGCGAGAACCGCAGCGTGCTCGCGTTCAACCTCTCCTACCTCTTCGAGCGTCAGGACCTGCTCGGCCTCGCGACGAAGGATCTCCTCCGATGGGTCGACGAAGGCCGTCTCGCGGCGCCGAGCGTCACCGAGCACGCCTTCGATCGCGTCGCGGACGCCCATCGTGCGCTCGAGAGCGGGACGACGACGGGCAAGCTCGTCCTGCGCGTTCGATGACGTCGACGGGGCGCGGCGCTCAGCGCGGCAGCGTTGGATACGAATCGACCCAGGGCGCCGCGGCCTCGAGCTCGTAGGCGAGCGAGAGGAGAACGTCCTCCCGCCCGAGCGAGGCGGCGAAGTGGCTGCCGAGCGGAAGGCCTTCGGACGTCCGGAAGAGCGGGACCGACATCGCCGGGACTCCGGCGATGTTGTGGATGGCCGTGTAGCCAGCGAGCGTCTCGGTGCGGCGGAGGAGCGTCTCGCGATCGAGCTCGGGCGAGAGATGGCCGAGCCTCGGTGTCTCGCACGGCGTCGTCGGCGTGAGGACGACGTCGTAGGCGGCCAGGAAGCGGCTCATGGCGTCGGCCGCCGAGAAGAGTCCGCCCATCGCTCGCTCGATCGCGTCCGCCTGCAGCGAGCGGGACCAGGCGATCAGCGCGAGCGTGAAGGGCTCGAGCTCGCCCTCGCCGACGGGCCTTCCGAGCATCGCGCTCATCTGCTCCGCCATCAGGCTCATGCCGGCGCCCGCGAGCGTGAAGAAGCCGTCCGAGATCGCCCGACCGTCGACCGGCGGAGCCGCGATCTCCACGACCTCGTGGCCGAGCGCACGGCAGAGCGCGACCGACTTCTCGAGGATCGTGCGTGCCTCCGGCACCGGCTCCTCGCCCATCAGCGTGCGTGTGTCGGCTCCGATGCGGAGTCGCCGTGTGGAGGGGCCGGAGACGAGACCGAGTCGGGAGAGACCTCCTGCCGGCTCCTCGAGCACGGCGAGGAGGCTCGCGCTGTCGCGCACCGTGCGGCTCACGCAGTGCTCGATGACGAGCCCGTTCATGTCGGGCACCCCGACCGAGGCGTTGCGACCGCGGCTCGGCTTGAGCCCGAAGACTCCGCAGGCGGACGCGGGGATGCGGATCGAGCCGCCGCCGTCGCTCGCGTGCGCCATCGGCACCATGCCGCTCGCCACCGCCGCCGCCGACCCTCCGGACGAGCCGGTCGCCGAGCGCTCGGGATCCCAGGGGTTCCGCGTGATGCCGGCGGCTCGTGTCTCCGTGCTCCCGAGCAGCCCGAATTCCGACGTGGTCGTCTTGCCGAGCATCACGAGCCCCGCCGCGTCGAGCCGCTCCGTGAAGGGCGAGCCCTGTGTCGCGACGTTCGCGGCGAAGAGGCGCGAGCCCATCCGATGCGGAAGGCCCGGATACGCGAGGAGATCCTTCGCGAGGAAGGGCACGCCTCCGAACACGCCCCGAGGCGTCTCTGCCGCACGCCGTCGCGCGGCCTCGAACGCCGTGCTCGCGAGCGCGTGGAGCCGGGGCTCGAGGGCCTCGATCCGCGCGATCGCGGCCTCGACGAGCTCGAGGGACGTGACCTCGCCGCGTGCGACGAGCTCGGCCTGTGCGGTCGCATCGAGCTTCGAGAGATCGATCGTCATGACACCACCCATCGTGCGAGGCCGGCCAGGCCGGCGAGTTGGTAGCTCCAGAACCCTGCGAGCGCCTCGACCGTCGACTCGTCGCTCCGCCCGTCCTCGAGGAGCGCGACGAGCGCGCGCACGGTGTTCTCGAAGACCAGCCGGACGACGAGCTTCTCCTCCTTCGACAGACGCCTTCCCCCCGCGTCGGCGCGGAGCTTCGCCTCGGTCGGCTTCACGAGCTCCTCCACGAAGCGCTCCCGGAACGATGCGAAGGGGGAGCCCTCGGCGTGTGCGAGGAGGACGACGACCTTCGTCCGGTGCTCGAGGAAGAAGGCGAGGAGCGCCGACGCGTCCGCCCGGGCCTCGGGGCCCAGGGCCTCGAGATCGTCCGAGGCCCGGAGCGAACCGACCCGCTTGCGGACGAGGCCGAGGAACCGTTCGGCGAACTCGTCGGTGAAGATCGTGCGGAAGAGGACTTCCTTGTTCGCGAAGTACCGGTAGAGGTTGCCCGTCGACACGCCGGCCCTCTCCGCGATGGCGGCCATCGTCGCGCCCTCGTAGCCGGATTCCGCGAAGACGCGCTCGGCGGCGGCGAGGACTCGTTCCCGGAGCTCGGGTTTCAGGATCTGCATGGGTTCCTCAATAGTGAATCTAGCGTTCATGATTGAGGTGCGTCAAGGCCCGGGCCCGATCGCATGACGCGGAGCCGTCCGCGGCCGGTGGCCTCGTGGCTCAGCGGGGGTCGGCGCCGAGCTCGAGGGTGCGCGCTCGCTCCGCTCGTTTCCGGTTCTTCTCGATGCCGATCGCCTCGTATCCGTGCGCGTTCGCGACCGCGAGAGCCGTGCCGATGCCGCAGAAGGGGACGACGACGGTGCGCGTCGAAGGCGACATCGTGCGGATCGCATGCATCGCCACCTCCGCCGCGCGCGTGCCCATGCTGTGGCTCCAGGGCATGTGGCCGAGGTCCGGCAGGACGTCCGCCGTGGCACGCGAGGGATCGTCGAGCACGCCGCGCGAGAACGCGAGGAGATGCGAGTAGCCGGGCCGTCCGGGCACGGGCTGGCCGACGGCGCGCCGACACACGATCTTGTGCCAGAGCAGGGGGACGTCGGCTTCCTCGGCGGCGCGGAGCACGAGCGAGGCCTTCGAGATCCAGCGGCCCTCGCGCTTGAGATCGGTCTGGAAGAAGACGGTGAGCCCTTCGTCGGGCGTGGAGCGGAGCGCGAGCGTCGCCGCCTCGACGAAGAGCTCGCGCCAGCGCTCGAGCGTCGTCCCCACCTCGCTCACGTCGGGGAGCGAGGTGACGACCGAGACGGCCGGCATCGCGGGATGGTCGCGGAGCCACGTGAGCGCGTCGCCGTGGACGACCTCGCGTCCGAGCACGGGAGCTCCTTCGCGCGATGCGTCGTCCATGCTCAGGGCATCGGACGGCGCTCGCCGTCGACCGTGCGGACGAAGCCGGGCTCGCGTTCGAGGTCGCCGTCCTCTCCGACGCGGGCGTGGATCTCGACGTTCTCGAGGGACCCCCCGCGACAGCCGAGGCGGCGGCTCGCGCGCACGACGAGGGTCCGGGCGGCGGGGTCGCTCACGACGGAGTACGACCACGCGCTGCGCCTCCGTGCGATCCGGAAGCCGAGCGCCTCGAGCTCCGGCGCGAGGCGTCCGCGTCGCGGCCGGCACGGCGGCGGAGCGGGGCGGGGATCGATGGACTCGGGGAATACGCGCTCGCTCTCCGCCGCCTCCTCGTAGCGCTGCTTCACGAGCGCGTAGACGTGACCGACCGCTCCCATGGCCTCGTCGACCCGGCGATCGACGAGGGGCGGCAGCGGGATCGAGGCGTCGCGGACGAGGTGGGCATGGCCGATGGGTCCGAGCGAGCCCGAGACGAGCGTGAGGTCGATGGATTCGGGGGGCTCGTCCTCGATCGAGGGCGGCACGGCGCGGAGGCGGAATTCCAGCTGCGAGCGCACGTAGAAATCCGCCGCCAGACGGGCGACGTAGCCCTCGCGGTCGTCCGACTCGAGCACGAGCAGCGCGCAGTCGTGCGGCGACGGGTAGCAGACCACGGCGTCGTCGTTCTCGCGACGGTCGCCGAGGTAGACGTGGAAGTCGATCTCCCGGGGCTCGTTGCCCTCGGCATCGGCGGCATCGAGCTCGAGCAGCCCGCGGTAGCTCGCCGTCGCACGGTCGCCGTCTTCGGGCATCGTGCGCACCGTCTCGCCATGGGGGCCGCAGGCGGTCGCCACGAGGACCAGGGCGCAGGCGGCGGGGGATGCGATTCGGAGGAGCTTCACGTCAGGCCCCCTGCTTCCGGTAGCGTAGCGTGTAGTGGATGGTGTCGGGGAGCTGGTCGGCATCGATCGTGACGTCCTGGACCAGGGTCCCGTTCGGCTCGAGCCGGATGAGGGTGCGCGAGCCCCCCTCGGCCGCGCGCTGCTCGAGCTTCAGGCTCGTGGGCGAGACGACACGCGCGCGCACCCGGATCGCGTCGCCGTTGCGGCTCCGGGCGTTCGTCCATTCGTTCGCGGTCGTGCGGGTCACGCGACCGTGGTCGAGATCGAGGTGGATGCGTCCCCCCTCGATCCGGATCTCGAGCCGCCCGATGGGGGGATTGTTCTCGAGGATCCGGCGCCGCGCGATGGTCCGGACGAGCGAGAAGAGGGGCGCGATGGCGCGATCCACCTCGGTCTCGATCGCCGCCCGCCCACCGTCCGCCGCGAGGTTCGTCCAGGACCCGACGAGGGGCGAGGTCTCGTCCGCCCGCGCGTCGTGCGGCCCGCCGTCGACGATCGATCCGAGGACCGTCGCCAGCACGAGGACCCCCACGGCCGCGCTGCGGATACGGAGCATCTCCCGAGTCGAAGCACGCCGGAGGATCCCGGTCGAGCCGAATCGGGCTTGCGACGGGCGCCCGAACCGCGGTAACGGAAGCCATGCCCGAGAGTCGCGCCGAAATCGAGTCGTTCGTCTCCCCCGCGGAGTTCCTCGCCGTCGTCCTCGACGTCGAGAAGTACCCGGAGTTCCTTCCCGAGGTGAAGAAGGTCGAGGTCCATTCGCGAACGGACACGGCGATGAAGGCGACCTTCCACATCGCCGTCGCGTTCGCCGGCTTCAAGGTCGAGACCCGCTACACGCTCGACTACCGGATCGACGGGACCACGGTGCGCTGGACCCTCGCCGAGTCGCCGGACATGACGAAGAACGAGGGCGAGTGGGTCCTCGAGGACGCGGACGGCGAGACCAGGGCCCACTACCGCTCGGAGATGGTGACCACGCTCCCGATCCCGCTCGACGTGCAGCAGGCGTTCGCAGAGGCCGAGATGCCGAAGCTGATGGAGAAGTTCCGGGACCGTGCCGAGGACTGAGGCCCCGTGGGCATCGAGACGATCGAGACGGAGCGTCTCTGCCTCCGTCCGCCGGAGCCGGAGGACGCGGACGCGATCCACCGGCGGTACTCCTCGGATCCGGAGGTCGTTCGCTTCCTCGCCTGGGGCCGCCATCGCTCCGTGGACGATGCGCACGCGTTCGTCGACTGGGCCGTCCGGACCTGGGAGCAGAACCTCGTCGGGCCCTATCTCGCCTTCGAACGCGAGACCGGCGTGCTCGTCGGGAGCACGGGCCTCGACAAGGACACCTGGTACCGGGCGTCGACCGGCTACGTGCTCGCCCGGGACGCCTGGGGACGCGGATACGCGAGCGAGATGCTCCGCGCGATGATCGCGCTCTCCGAGGAGCTCGACGTGAAGCGCCTCTACGCCCTCTGCCACGCGGAGCACCTCGCTTCGGCCCACGTGCTCGAGAAGGCGGGATTCGCGCTCGAGGGGACGATGCGGAAGTTCATGATCTTCCCGAACCTCGGACGGCCGGAGCCGAGCGACGTGCGTCTCTACGCACGCGTGCGATGAAAGGGGGAGGGTGAACCCGTGAAGCGTCTCTTGCTCCATCTCGTCGTCATCGCCGCCGGCATCGCGTTCAGCGCCCACTTCGTGCCGGGCGTGCACGTGGGCTCGTGGACCGCCCTCGCCCTCGCGGCGATCGCGCTCGGGCTCGTGAACGCGCTGGTGCGGCCGGTGCTGGCCTTCCTCTCCTTCCCGATCACGGTCCTCTCGCTCGGGATCTTCTACCTCTTCGTGAACGCCGCGAGCTTCGGGCTCGCGGCGCTCCTCGTGCCGGGCTTCCGGGTGGACGGGGTCGGACCCGCCGTGCTCGGGGCGCTCGCGACGAGCCTCGTCTCCTGGTTCCTCGGCCTCTTCGTCGACGACGACGAGCCGAGGAAGAAGAGGAAGAAGTCGTGAGCGTGGCCGCACCCTCGATCCTCGTCCTCGGCGCCACGGGGACCATCGGCTCGCGGGTCGTCGACTCCCTCGCGCGGCGGGACGCGCCCTTCGTCGCAGGCGTGCGACGCCCGGCCGAGCTCGCCTGCGCCACGCGTCCTTTCGACTTCCTCGACGCGTCGACCTGGGCGCCCGCGTTCGAGGGGATCGAGGCCTTCTTCTTCGTCTCGCCCCTCGTCGACGATCAGCTCGCGCTCTCGCTCGGAGTCCTCGAGGCGGCGGCGCGGTCCGGCGTGCGCCATTGCGTGCGCCTCTCCTCGCGCGCCACGGGCTGGGATCGCGAATGCCCGCTCCGGGGATGGCATCGCGCGATCGAGGACGCGATCGTCGCCTCGGGGCTCTCGTGGACCATGCTCCGTCCCTGCTCGTTCGCGCAGAACTTCGTCACGAGCCATGCGGCGCTCGTGCGCTCTCGGGGCGTCCTCGCGATGCCGCTCGGCGTCGGCGCGATCCCCTTCGTGGACGCCGTGGATCTCGGCGAGGTCGCGGCCGACTGCCTGCTCCGTCCGGAGCTCCACGCGGGTCGGACGTACGTCCTCACGGGGCCGCGCGCGATCGGAGGCGCGGAGGCCGCCCGCATCCTCGGCGAGGCGACGGGCCGCTCGATCCGCTACCTCCCCGTCCCACACGCCGAGGCCCGCGCGAACGCGATCGCCGCCGGCACGCCCGCATGGCTCGTCGACTCCGGCCTGCGGGTCTACGCGAGGGCGATCGGCGGCGAGGAGGCCGAGGTCGACCCCACGCTCGCGATGCTGCTCGAGCGTCCGCCGACGACCTTCGAGGAGTTCGTCGCCCGCGAGCGGGCGGCGTTCCTCCCCGAGGTCTGAGGGCGGCGCCTCTTCAGGCGTTCGCGCCGCCGCGGGCATTCACCACGGGCTCCCGCGACGGTCCGTCGCCCGACCGCCGTCCGAACGCGAGGTCGCCGTTCGCGACGTCGACCGTGACCGTGTCGCCGGCCTGGTAGCGACCTCCGAGGATCTCCTGCGCGAGCGGGTTCTCGAGGTGCCGCTGGATCGCCCGCTTGAGCGGTCGCGCGCCGTAGGTCGGGTCGTAGCCGACGTTCGCGAGGAAGTCCTTCGCCGTGTCGGTGATGTCGAGCTTCAGCTCGCGCTGCGCGAGGCGCTTCGCGAACCGCGCGATCTGGATGTCGACCACCTGCCGCACGTCCTCGCGGCCGAGGCGGTGGAAGAGGATCGTCTCGTCGAGCCGGTTCAGGAACTCGGGGCGGAACGCGAGGCGGAGATCCGCCATGACCGCCGCGCGCATCTCCTTCGGATCGTCCATGCCCATGATGTGCTGGGAGCCGACGTTCGAGGTGAGGATGATCACGGTGTTCTTGAAGTCGACCGTGCGTCCCTGCCCGTCGGTCAGGCGACCGTCGTCGAGCACCTGGAGCAGCACGTTCCAGACGTCGGGGTGGGCCTTCTCGATCTCGTCGAAGAGCAGCACGGAGTAGGGCCTACGACGGACCGGCTCGGTGAGCTGACCGCCCTCTTCGTAGCCCACGTAGCCCGGAGGCGCGCCGATCAGGCGGGCCACCGCGTGCTTCTCCATGTACTCCGACATGTCGAGGCGGATCATCGCGCGCTCGTCGTCGAAGAGGAAATGCGCCAGTGCACGCGCGAGCTCGGTCTTGCCGACGCCCGTCGGGCCGAGGAAGAGGAACGAGCCGATCGGACGGTTCTCCTCGCCGAGGCCCGCTCGCGAGCGACGCACCGCGTTCGAGACGGCGACGATGGCCTCCTTCTGGCCGATCACGCGCTCGCCGAGGCGCTGCTCCATCTGGAGGAGCTTCTCCTTCTCGCCCTCGAGCATCTTCGAGACGGGCACGCCGGTCCACTTGGAGACGACCGTCGCGATGTCCTCGTCCGTGACCTCTTCCTTGAGGAAACTGCCGCTCTTCTGCAGCTCCGCGAGCTTCGCCTGGTTCTCCGCGATCGCCTTCTCGGCCTCGGGGATCTCGCCGTACTGGATGCGTCCGGCGCGCTCGAAGTCGGCGTTCCGCTGCGCGCGCTCGAGCTCGAGGCGGAGCTTGTCGAGCGCCGCCTTCTTCTCCTGGACGCCCTTGATGATCTCCTTCTCCTTCTCCCACTGGGCCCTCATCTGGCCCTCGCGGAGGCGGAGGTCGGCGAGCTCCTTCTCGAGGTCCTCGAGGCGGCGCTTGCTGCCGGCGTCGCTCTCCTTCTTCAGGGCCTGACGCTCGATCTCCATCTGCGTGGCCCGACGGACCACCACGTCGATGTCGGGGGGCATCGAGTCGATCGCCATCTTCAGGCGCGATGCCGCCTCGTCGACGAGGTCGATCGCCTTGTCGGGGAGGAAGCGGTCGGTGATGTAGCGGTTCGAGAGCGTCGCAGCGGCCACGATCGCCGAGTCCTGGATGCGCACTCCGTGGTGCACCTCGTAGCGATCCTTGAGGCCCCGCAGGATCGCGATCGTGTCCTGCACGCTCGGCTCGCCCGCGAAGACCGGCTGGAAGCGGCGCGCGAGGGCGGCGTCCTTCTCGATGTGCTTCCTGTACTCGTCGAGGGTCGTCGCGCCGATGCAGTGCAGCTCGCCGCGCGCGAGGGCGGGCTTCAGCATGTTGCTCGCGTCCATCGAGCCCTCGGCCGCGCCCGCGCCGACGAGCGTGTGCAGCTCGTCGATGAAGAGCACGATCTCGCCCTCGGCCGACTCGATCTCCTTGAGCACGGCCTTCAGGCGATCCTCGAACTCGCCGCGGTACTTCGAGCCGGCGACCATCGCGCCGAGGTCGAGCGCGAGGAGGCGCTTGTCGCGCAGCGACTCGGGCACGTCGCCCTGCACGATGCGGTGCGCGAGGCCCTCGACGATGGCCGTCTTTCCGACGCCGGGCTCGCCGATGAGCACGGGGTTGTTCTTCGTGCGGCGCGAGAGCACCTGCATCACCCGACGGATCTCCTCGTCCCGGCCGATGACCGGATCGATCTTGCCCTTGCGGGCCGCTTCCGTGAGATCGCGGGCGTACTTCTCGAGCGCCTCGAACTTCGACTCGGCTTCCGGATCCGTCACCTTCTGGCTCCCGTGCACGTGGCGCACCGCGCCGACGATGGCTTCGCGACCGACACCGACGAGCTTCTTGACCGGCTCGTCCTTGTCGACGAGGGCGACGAGGAGATGGCCCGCCGTCGTGTACTCGTCACCGAGCTCCTCGGTGACCTTCCACGCCTGCCCGAGCACCTCGCGGATGCGACGCGACAGGTTCGGCTCGGCGCCGCCTTCGACGCGCGGCTGGCGCGCGATCGCGGCCTTCGCGCCTTCGAGCACGGCCTTCGGATTCGCTCCGGCGCGTGCGAGGATCGACGTGGCGGGACCGTTCGGATCGGCGAGCAACGCGACGAGGACGTGCTCCGGGAGGATCTCCGGATGGCCCTTCGACGTGGCCTCTTCCTGGGCCGCGATCAGGGCTTGCTTCGTCTGGGTCGTGAGGCGGTCGATTCGCATGACCCCACTGGTAAGCATGCGCCGTGCCGCGTCAACGGGAGGAGCCGGCATCGCGCCCCTGTCGTCGTGCGAATCCGCGCCTACGTAGAGAGCCATGGAGCCGGAGCGCAGGCGCAGTCCGAGATTCGGGGGGGACCTGGGGGTCCTCGCGCTTCCCTTCCTCGTCGGCCCCTCGATGGTCGGCTTCGGCGTCGCGCACCTCGTGGCCGGAACCTCCGGAGGCCTCCCTCGGCTCCTCGCGGGTCTCGGGGTCGTCGTGGCCCTCGCCGTCGACGGGCTCGCGCACCGCTGGCTCCCGAGCGAGCGCCGAGGCGACCTCCGCGCGGTGCTCGGCGCAGCGCGTGTCTCGGGTCCTGCCTTCGGTCTCGTGGTCGGCCTCGTCGTCTACGCGATCCTCTCGGGGCGGATCTGAGGTAGCGTCGCGGGCCGATGGACCCCCTCGAGCCGCCCGCCGCGGCGCCTCCTCCCGCCCAGGCCTTCCCCGGCGGCTTCGGCGCTCCGATGCCTCCGCTCCCCGTCGATCCGGAGAAGCTCGACGTCGGGGACGTGCTCCGGACCTGCACGGTGATCTTCCGCGAGAATTGGCTCCGCCACGCAGGCTTCGTCGGTCTCTTCCTCGGCTTCGTGTTGCTCGTGTTCGGCGGGGCCGCCGCGATCGTCGTCGCCGTCGGTGCGGCGCTCGGCGAAGGCCGCACGCAGGATCCGAGCCCCGTCCTCGTCGGCGGAGCCGTCGCGCTCTTCCTCCTGGTCTCCACGGCCTCGCTGCTCGGCTACGCGGTGATGAGCGCGGGCATCGTCCACGGCACGATCGAAGCGCTGCGTGGAAGGCGGGCGTCGTTCGGCGACATGGTCGGCTCGACGTTCGGCCGCCTCGGCTCCTTGATCGGCGCCGGCTTCCTCGCCTGGCTCGCCATGGTCGGCGGCATGCTCCTGTGCATCGTCCCCGGCGTCATCGCGGGCCTCACGCTCTGCCTGATCGTCCCCGTGGTCCTCGAGGAGGGGCTCGGACCGCTCGACGCCGTCACCCGGAGCGCCGAGCTGACGAAGGGGCATCGGGTCGAGATCTTCCTCGCCTTCCTCGCGGCCTACGCCCTCGCCTTCCTCGTCCAGATGATCCTCTCCTGCGTGATGATGGTCGTCCTGCTCCCGGTGACGGCGATCGCGGGGGCGGGCGGGGAGGGCTCGATCGCGACCCTGGTCGTCACGGGCATCCTCTACACGGTCACGAATCTGGTCAGCACCGTCGCCCAGCAGCTGGCCCTCGCCTATCCGGCCGCCGTCATCTACGCCCGGCGCACCGGGGTGGGGCGCGAGGTCGACGCCCAGGCGCTGGCCGACGTCTTCGGTTGAATCGGCTCCAACTGCATGGAAATCCGAGGAAATCCAGCTGCCGCATCAGCGCTGCCACCCACCGTGGGTCGGGGGTGGGCGGCAGGCCCTCCCCCCCTCCGCGTGACGCGTGTGTGACAACGCGGTTTCAGACTGTTCACAGACGGCCCGTCCGGGGCTAAGTAGCGGCCGCGACGAAAGGACAACCATGGCGCTCACGAAGGACGAGGTCTTCTGGTCGGCATTCCGGGGGCATGCGGAGAAGTCCGTGAAGGCTTCCGCGCTCCTCACGGAGCTGATGCAGCAGCCGGCGGACCACGCACGGCTCGTGCCGGAGATCCGCAAGCTCGAGTCGGAGGGCGACAAGATCACCCACGACACGGTCAGCGCCCTGCACCAGACCTGGATCACCCCGCTCGATCGGGAGGAGATCCACGCCCTCGTGACCGCGCTCGACGACGTGCTCGACTTCATCGAGGCGGCCGCCGTCCGCGTCGAGATGTACGACGTCCGCGAGACGCGGCCCGAGGCCGTCGAGCTCGCCAAGTGCATCGAGCGCTGCGCCGCCGACCTCCAGAAGTCGATGGCGATGCTGACCAACATGAAGGAGCCGAAGCCGCTCCTCGACCTCTGCGTCGCGATCAACGATCACGAGCACGACGCGGACGAGGTCTATCGCCGTGCCATCGCTCGCCTCTTCAAGGAGCGACCCGACCCGCTCGAGGTCATGAAGTGGCGCGACATCTTCGACGCGCTCGAGACCGCGACGGATCGTGCCGAGGACGTGGCGAACATCCTCGAGGGGATCGTCCTGGAGCACGCGTGATGACCGCGTACGTCGCCCTGATCATCGTCGTCGCGCTGGTCTTCGACTACATCAACGGCTTCCACGACGCGGCCAATTCGATCGCGACCGTCGTCTCGACGCGCGTGCTCACCCCGCGCGCCGCCGTCGCCTGGGCCGCGTTCTTCAACTTCGTCGCCTTCCTGGTCTTCCCGACGCACGTCTCCTCGTCGATCGCCAAGGGCGTCGCGCTCGAGGCGCTGACGAACAACGTGATCCTCGCGACGTTGATCGGCGCGATCCTCTGGAACCTCATCACCTGGTACTGGGGCCTCCCGTCCTCCTCGTCTCACGCGCTGATGGGTGGCTTCGCCGGCGCCGCGCTCTCGCACACGCCGAGCTTCTCGGTGCTCGAGGGCAAGGTCTTCGGGAAGACGCTGATCTTCATCTTCGTCGCGCCGACGCTCGGCATGATCCTCGCGTACGCCTTCTTCAAGCTCGTGCGCAGGCTCTTCGGCCACTGGCGGAACGGGCGGATCGAGCGGGTCTTCCGCCGGGGTCAGCTCGTCTCGGCGGCGCTCTACTCGCTCGGCCACGGCGGTAACGACGCGCAGAAGACGATGGGCATCATCACCGCGCTCCTCGTCGGGGCCGGGCTCGCCCAGCCGTCGGAGCATCCGGAGCCGGCGCTCTGGGTCGTGCTCGCCTGCCACACGGCGATGGGTCTCGGGACGTTGAGCGGCGGGTGGCGCATCGTGAAGACGATGGGCATGAAGATCACGAAGCTGAAGCCCGTCGGCGGCTTCTGTGCCGAGACCGCGGGTGCGACGACGCTCGCGATGGCCGTCTTCCTCGGCGTGCCCGTCTCGACGACCCATACGATCACCGGCTCCATCGTCGGCGTCGGCTCGGCCGAGCGTCGGTGGAACGCCGTCCGCTGGGGCGTGGCCGGTCGCATCGTCTGGGCCTGGATCTTCACCATCCCGGCCGCCGCGATCGTCGCGAGCCTTAGCTACTTCCTGCTCCGCGCGATCACGGGCATCCGCTGATCGGCAGCGGCGAGGCGGGGAGCTCCCGGACCGGAGCGAGCACGCTCCGGACGAAGACCGAGCTCCCCATCTCGCCGCTCGAGACGCGCAGCATCGGATCCTCGCCGTAGCGTGCGCGCGCGACCGTGACGGGCTCGCGCGTGCCGAGCTCCGACGCGAGGGCGACGAGCGCCTCGGACTCCCGCTCGAGCCAGTCGGCGCCGTCCGAGAGGACCTTCGCGCCGTGCAGGCGCACGCGGCCGTGGGTCGGGAGCATGCGGAGCCGCTCTCCGTGTCGGGCGAGGAGGCGGTAGGAGCGGATCGCGTCGTCCTGCGCCGCCTCGAGGAAGGCGTCGAGCGGCTTGCTCGCGTAGAGGTCGCCCGTGAGCGCGAAGACGTCCTCCTTCGTCTCGAGCACGAACGCCACGTGCGGCGGGGTGTGGCCGGGCGTGTGGACGGCGACGAGGGCGCCTCCCCGATCCTCGAAGACGTCGCCCGGATCGTAGGGGACGAGGTCCTCGGCGGAGACCGGATGCGGATCGCCCCAGTAGCGAGCGCGGTAGGGAGGCACCTTCCGGAGCGCCACGATCACGTCGAGCAGCGCGCGTGGCGCGTGCACAGGGATCCTCCCGATCGCGTCGAGGATCGGCCGTACGTTCCCGATGTGGTCCTCGTGCTGGTGCGTCAGCAGGATGCGCTTCGGTGGATCGCGGCGCACGAGCTCGAGGACCGCGTCGGTGACGCGCGTGCTGCCCGTGTCGATCAGCGTGTCGCCGAGCCGGTACACGCTGACCTGGGCGCCGTCGGGCGGATCGAGGGGAAGGAAGGAGACCCGGCGGAACGGGCCGTGGACGGTCTCGTCGACGGCCACCCTGTCGACGGTGCGGGTCACCGGGCCTCCAGGCTCGAGAGGCGCTCGTTCACCTCGGAGCGGAGCTCGCCGAGCTCGCGGAGCAACGTCTCGATGTTGACCTCGTTCTTCAGGTTCACCTGGTAGTCGTTCACCGCGCGGGCGCGGTCCTTCGTGTTCTCGCGGTTCTGGCTCATCATGATGAGCGGCCCCTGGAGGCTCACGAGGAGCGCGAGGAAGAGGTTGTAGGCCTCGTACGGGTAGCGATCGAAGGCGTGCTCGCCGAGCAGCTCGTTCGTCACCGCCCAGGTCAGCGAGAGCCCGAGCAGGAGCAGGATGAAGCTCCAGGAACCGTTCAGCGACGCCACTCGGTCCGCGAGCCTCGCGGCCCAGGTCAGGCTCTTGTCGAGCTCCGCGTCGACGTCCTTGGCGGCATGGGCCGAGAGCCGCGCGTCCGCGGAGCGGAGGTGCCCCGAGACCGTGCGGAGCAGCGCCATCGCCGTCTCGGGGCGCTTCGCGAGATGAGCGACCAGCGTGCCGCGCCGTAGCTCGTAGAGGACGATGTCGGTGCTCGCGAGGGCGCTCGCGGAGCGTGGCTTCTGGTCGAAGAGCGAGAGCTCGCCGAAGTGCTCGCCGGGGCCGAGGTCATTCAGGCTGAGCCTCCGCGAGCCCTCGCCCGGCAGGTACACGTTCACCGAGCCCTCGGCGACGACGTACATCGAGTCCCCCGCGTCGCCCTGCGCGAAGATCGCCTCGCCCGCTCGGAATCGGCGCTCCTCGCATCGTGCCGCGAGGGCCTCGAGGTCCGCGTCGGCGATCCCCTCGAAGAGGGGGAGGGTTCGGAAGATCTGGATGGCGGACATGCTCCTGCTCCCGCGCGACCCTCCGAACCCACGAGGAGCGGCGCTTCGGTCCGAGGATGAGGCGAAAGGAGCCCGCTCGCCAATCCGTCGGCCTCAGGCCGGCGAGGGCGAAGGCTCGGGCCGGCTGCGCGCGAAGGCGAGGAAGACGCCCGCGAGGAGGATCGCGGGCAGGGCGATCTCGAGGGCGCCGGCGAGCGCGAGGCCGGCGTCCGTGCCCGCATGGATGGAGCGCTCGCTCCGATGGCCGACCCACTCGGGGCTGAACGCGTCGCCGAGGAGGTGGATGAGCAGCACGTTCACGGCGGTGCCCGTCGCGCGGACGGAAGCGGGGAGCGCGCTCACGGTCATGGCGTTCACGGGGCTCGTGTTCACGAAGAGCAGGAGCATCGCGAGGAAGAAGCAGCCGTAGGTCGTCGGGAGGTTCGCCGTGTGGAGCGCGACGTAGACGGCGGGGGCGGCGAGGAGCAGCGTGACGGCGCTGAGATCGACGCCGGCGTTCGGGAAGCGGTGCTGGAGCTTGTCCGTGACGAAGCCGCCCGCGAAGGTCCCGAGGATGCCCGTCACGACGGCGATGCCGCCGAAGACCGTGCCGGCCTCGCCCGTGGTCACGCCGAACTTCCGCTGCAGCAGCGTCGGGCCCCAGGTCGAGAGCGCGCCCATGGCGAACGTGTAGGCGACGTAGCTCGCGGTGCAGGCGACCCAGACCCGGTTCGCGAAGATGCCGCGCAGCCGTTCGCGCATGCTCGTCGGCGGCGCGGCCTCGCGGTGGACGTCCATCGCGCCCCGCTCCGGATCCGGCAGCCGCGCCATGCGCGCCGCGAAGAAGAGGCCGGGGAGACCGGCGACGAGGAACGCGGCGCGCCAGCCGAAGTGCTGCGCCACGATGCCGCCGAGCCCGTAGCCGAGCGCCGAGCCGACGGGGATCGCGAGGTAGAACCAGGTGAAGCGCTTCGCTCGCTCGCTCTCGTGGAAGCAGTCGGAGAGCACGGCGGGTCCGAGGCTCGCGTAGGCGGCCTCGCCGACGCCGACGAAGCTCCGCGTCACGAGCAGCGTGCCGTAGTCGTTCACGAACGCGGCGCCCATCGTCGCCACGCTCCAGATCGCCACGCCGAGCGCGATGAGGCGCGGCCGGTGGTGGCGGTCGGCGAGCCAACCGAAGAGCGGCGCCGAGAGCATGTAGACGATCACGAAGACGAAGGTGAGCCGCCCGAGCTCCACGTCGTCGAGCGAGAGTCCGTGACCGAGCGGCTCGAGCACCGCCGCGACCACGTAGCGGTCGAGGTAGTTGAGCAGGTTGATCAGCGTGAGCAGGACGAGCGTTCGCTGGGGCGAGTTCATGGATCCCGCGAAACTAGCCGGGAACCCCCGCCCGCGACAACAACCTCATTCCTTCGGGAGGATCGCCATCGTGAGCCGCGAGATGCAGCTCAAGCGGCCCTCTTCGTCCTCGATCCGGATCTCCCAGAGGTGGGTCGTGCGTCCGAGGTGGATCGGACGGCAGACGCCCTTGACCCGTCCCTTGCGGATCGCGCGCACGTGGTTCGCGTTGATCTCGAGGCCGACGCAGATCGACTTCGTCGCGTCCATGACCAGGCTCGACGCGATGCTGCCGAGCGTCTCGGCGAGGAGCACGTTGGCGCCGCCGTGCACGATCCCGTAGGGCTGCACCGTGCGATGGTCGACGGGCATCGTCGCGGCCAGGTGATCCTCGCCGGCCTCGACGAACTCGATGCCCATGTGCTCCACGGCCGTGCCCTTGCAGCTCGCGTTCATCTGCTCGAGCGAGGGAATCGTCTTCCAGATCGTCATCGGTCGCTCCGTGCGCGCCCTCGGGGTCGCGACGGGGAACCCTGACTCCGGAGCGGGGCGCGATCAACCGTCCGCCAGCTCCCGCTCCATCACGTAGTCGTCCATCACGTAGCCGCCGCCGATGTCGAAGGTGGCGGCCTGGCGGATCCGGTAGCCGGCACGCTCGTAGGCCCGGATCGCGACGACGTTCCGCTTGTTCACCTGGAGCACGACCGTCCGCGCCCCGGCCGCCCGGGCCCTCTGCTCGACGCGCTCGAGCATCGCGGCGCCGCGCCCGAGCCCTCGCTCGGTCGCCAGCACGTAGAGCTTGTGGAGCTTCCATTCGTGCGGCCTGCCCGAGGGGCCGTAGGAGGCATAGCCGACGGGTCGCTCGTCGACGTACGCGAGGTCGAAGGCGATGCCTTCCCCGAGCTCGCGTTCGAGCACGGTGGGCGCGTACATCCGCTCGAGCATGTAGTCGACCTGCGCGACCTCGAGGATCGAGGGGTAGTGCTCGCGCCAGATCACCTCGGCCAGGGTGCGGACGAGGGCGAGGTCGTCGGGACCGGCGGGGAGGATGCGGAAGGAGGAGGACATGCCCGAACGATAGCGCCCCCTCGGATCGAGCCGACCTGGTCTATCGGAATTCGCAGAACTGGTACAGCTCGATGGACCAGCGCGGTGGGAGGGTCCGTAGATGACGAGCTCCTCCTCTCCGCCCCGCAGCACCGTGAAGCGGCTCCCCGCGCGCGCGAGCTACGACACCCCGACGGTCCACGCGATCCTCGACGCGGGCCTCGTCGCCCACGTGGGCTTCGTCGTCGACGGACAGCCCTTCGTGATCCCGATGGCGTACGCGCGCCGCGGCGGGACCCTCTACCTGCACGGGGCGCCGGCGAGCCGACTCCAGAAGATCCTCGCCGAGGGCGGTCCCGTGGTCGTGACGGTGACCCTCGTCGACGGGCTCGTGCTCGCGCGCTCGGCGTTCCACCACTCGATGAACTACCGCTCGGTGGTCGCGTTCGGCCGGGCCCGCAGCGTGCTCGACGCGTCGGAGAAGAAGGCCGCGTTCGAGGCGCTCGTCGATCACGTCGTGCCGGGACGCTCGGCCCGCGTGCGGCCGCCGGACGCGAAGGAGACCGCGGGGACCCATGTCCTCGCCTTCGAGATCGAGGAAGCCTCCGCGAAGATCCGCACCGGCCCGCCGAAGGACGACGAGGAGGACCGCGACCTGCCGGTCTGGGCGGGCGAGATCCCCCTCCCGGTCCTCGGTGCGACGCCCGTGGACGACTCGCTCCTGCCGACGAAGGCGGTCCCGACGGACGAGGAGCAGGCCTACCGGAGGCCGTGAGGGAATCCGCTCGGTCGAGCTGACCCGATCGCGGGCGTCCGCTCCTCTCTCCGGCTCGAGGACACCCTCCATCGTCCTCGCCGGAGCCTCATGCGACTCGCCTCTTCGTCTCGTCTCGCGTTCGTGATCGTCCTCGCATCGCTCGTCCCCGGATGCTCGGGCTGCGATTCCACCGCCTCGAACGGCGGCTCGGGGAACGGAGGCGGGGGCTCCGACGGTGGCGGCTCGATCGTTCCCGGCGCCGACGGCTCGGTGGGCGGCGACGCCTCCGTTGCCGGCGACGCGGGGCTCGCCGGCTTCTGCTCGGGCTCGGGGCCTCTGCTCCTCGTCCCGGGCGCGGGCGGAGCCTCGCTCTGCAGCGGGGAGCTCGCCCAGACGACCTTCCGCTACGCGGTCTGCAGCTGCGGCCGGTTCGCGATCTCGAACACCTTCGCGACGGACTCCTTCGACAGCCGCGACGGCGCGTATTCGAGCGCCTCGAGCGGGAACGCCGGCTCGTTCGGGACGAACGGGAACGTGACGCTGCACGCGGCGGCCGACGTCGGTGGCTCGGTCTGGGTGCACGGGACGAGCGGCATCTCGGCGGGTGCCTCGGGCGCGCTCCATGCCGCGGGAGAGCTGAAGGTGAACGGCCCGCTCTCGAGCGCGAGCTCGGTCGACGTCGGTCACGATGCGTTCGTGGAAGGTGACCTCTCGGCCGCGAGCCTCTCGGTCGGGGCGACGCTGACGCAGCCCGCGGGGGCCCTCCGCACCGTCGCGGGCGCCACGAGCGTCGGCGCGCTCGCGAGCGCGCCCGTCGACTTCCCGCCTCCCTGCGCCTGCGAAGCGGACGAGCTCGTCGACGTCGCCGGGCTCGTCGCCGCGCAGGCCACGGCGAACGACAACGCCGCCGCCGGCTTCGATCCCTCGGTGCTCGTCGGCTACACCGGACCGACCACGATCGACCTCCCGTGCGGGCGGCTCCACGCTCCGAGCCTGAGCGGCAACGGCACGCTCACGCTGCGCGTCGCGCACCGCACGGCGCTCTTCCTCGGGGGCGACCTCGAGCCCGGCGCGGACTTCCGGGTCGAGATCGTGGGCGGAGGCGAGCTCGACCTCTTCGTCGAGGGCAACGTGGTGAGCGCCCACCGCCTCGACCTCGGCTCGATCGACGCCCCGTCGAGGGTGAGGCTCTACGTCGGTGGGAGCCAGCCGATCGCCCTCTCCGGCGGCGCGGTCTTCGCGGGCAACGTCTACGCACCGCACGCGGAGTTCACGATGAGCACCGCGATCGAGATCTACGGCTCGCTCTTCGCGGCCGGCATCGTCGCGAGCGATCGGCTCACGGTCCACTACGACGCGGCGATCCTCGCGGCCGGGAACGACTGCGGCCCGCCGCCGAGCACCTGCACGAGCTGCCGCGACTGCGGCAACCAGGCCTGCACCGCCGGAGGCAGCTGCGGGGCCTGCACGAGCAACGCGGATTGCTGCTCGCCGCTCGTCTGCCACGCGGGCTCGTGCGTCCCCGAGATCGTCATCGAATGAGCGCGGAGCTCATTGGATGTCGGGCACGCAGCTCCCTCCCGAGCAGACCAGGGGAGCACAGCAATCGGCATCGTTCCGGCAGGCTCCGCAGGCCCCGTTCACGCAGGCCTGGTTGCCGCAGTCGAGGCAGGTGACGCAGCCCCCCGTCTTCGGGGGGCATCCCTGCGCGGCCGCGAGGATCGCCCGGTCGTAGTGGACCGTGAGGTCCGCCGACGACTGCAGCGCATACGCGAAGATCGAGCCGTAGGCGACGAACGAGCCCGCGGTCTGGAGCGTGGCGAGCGGAGCGTAGACGTTGCCGGCGATCGTCGCGCCCGAGTCGAGCGCGATCGAGCCCGAGCCGCCGACGTAGAGCCGCGCGCTCGAGGGGCGCGTCACGTCGCCGAAGGAGAGCGGCAGCGTCGTTCGCATTCCGTCCGAGACGAAGAGGTCGATCTCGGCGCCCGCTCCGAGCTCGACCACGAAGCGTCCTGCCACGTCGATCGAGCCGTCGACGAAGAGCGCGACGCGGCCGTTCGCGCGCACCGTGATCCCCGCCGTGGATCCGGCGGCCGTACCGATGCCCGAGAGGTAGTAGCGGCCGCAGGGGAGCTCGAGCGTCGTGTCGGTCGTCACGGCCGAGAGCGCGGTGCTCGAGAGCCCGATCGTCGCGTTCTCGTTCGAGGCGGCCTGGGCCGCGACGTACGCGGCGACGTCGAGCCGAGGAGGCACGCCGCAGTCGCAGGGCGGCGACACGGTCACGGGCGCGCGCACCGTGGAGCCGACGGAGAGCGGGCCGGGCGAGACCGAGAGCGTCGCCCCGGTCGGATAGACGAGCGAGCCGCCGACCTGGAGCGCCGCCGCCGCGACGTTCCCGTCGACGCGCGCGTCGCCGAGGATCTGGAACGCGCCCGTGCCCCCGAGCGCGCCTCCCGACGCGAGATCGCCGCGCACCGAGGCGCCCACCGCACCCGAGATCGTCGTGCCGGCGGCGCCTGCGACGGTCAGCGAGCCGCCGATGCCGAGCGTCGCCATGTTCGAGACGAGGCGCCCGTTCGTGCCGACGGCCGCGCCACCCGAGCCCTGCGTGTAGGGCCCCGTGCGGCTGTCGAACGCGTCCGTCGTGAGGGGCGCGGAGAGGGCGAGCTCGAGGCAGCTGCAGATCGCGTAGCGGAACGTGGTCTGGGCGACGTCGCCGCCGCAGACCGGCGTGCCCGTCGAATCCCCGACGAAGACGATCGGCCCCGATTGGGCGCAGAACCCGCTTCCGCCGTCCGCCGTCGAGGCGTCGCTCGCGGCCGCGTCGCCCCCACCCGCGTCGGCTGCCTGCGCGCAGACGCCCTGCACGCAGCGTCCCGAGCCGCAGTCCGCGTCCTTCACGCACGGGCCACGCGCGACGACGTCCACGCGCGTGCACGAGGCGAGCGCCGCGAGGACGAGGGAGAAGAGGAGGCGACGGGAGGCGCTCATTCGTCGGCTGCCGAGCCTCCTCCGCCGAGCTCGGCGAGCCGGCGTGCCGCGAGGCCCGCGTAGGGCGAGCCCGAGTGATGGCTCACGACCTCTTCGAGGGCCCGGCGCTCCGAGGCCCGATCGCCCGTGGCCCGCGAGGCGCGCGCGAGGCCGAACGCGGCCTCGGCCGCGAGCGAGCCCGAGCTCGAGCGAAGGGCCGCCTGGAAGAGGCGAGCCGCGCCGCGTGGATCGTCGAGCCGATCGAGCCTCAGCGTCGCCGCCGCGACGCGGGCCACGTGGGCCTCGCGGCTGCGCGGCGCGAGCGAGACGAGACGCATGTACGTGGACTCGGCCTCGGCGTACCGACCTTCGCGGCGGAGGCCGTTGGCCGTCGCGAGGAGATCCTCCGCCTCGCGGGGCTCGACGGAACGCGCGTCCGGTCGCGCCGGCGCCCGGGGCTCGGGGGCCGATGCGACCTCGGGGGCCGGCTCGACGGAAGGCGCGGCCTCGGCGATTGGAGCCGCCGGCTCCGGTGCACGCGCGGCGGGGGCGACCTCGATCGAAGGTTGCTGCACCACCGATCGGGTGGGCGTCTCCCGCGTTCCCACGTAGACGGCCACGCCCGCGAGCAGCACGAGCGCGCTCGCCCCGACGGCGAGCCGCCGTACGACCGCTCCGCGGCCTGCCGCCACGGGAGCTCCGCCCGCGGCCGTGCCTCCGCCCGAGCCCGTCTCTCCGCCGGCGGGCGCGGGACCGGGTCCTGCCTGCCAGGCATCGAGCACGGAGCCCACGAGCGCGTCGCTCGCGGACGAGCGGATGCGCTTCGCGGGCCCCGCTCGTTCATCGAGCGGGAACAACGCCGCCATCCGCGGATCGCGCTCCATCTCGTCGGTCATGGTGAGCTCTCCCCCGAATCGTCGATCATCCCGCGGAGCTTGGCCATCCCGAGCCGCAAGCGGCTCCGCGCGGTCTCGAACGGAAGTCCCAGCTCCTCCGCGAGCTCGGGCACGGAGAGCCCGACCACGTGGTGGAGGACGAGCACCGTCCGCTGCTCGTCGGGCAGGGCGTCGAGGGCCTCGACGGCCCGACGTCGTGCCAGATACGCGTCGGGCCGATCGCTCTCGTCGACCGAGTGCAGATCCGCCCCGAGGTTCCTCCGCTCCGTCTCCTTGGCGCGCCGACGCTTCACGTAGCCGAGCGCCTCGCGGACGACGATGCGGTCCGCCCAGGCGTGGAGCGAGCCCTCGCCCCGGAAGGTGTGCAGGCCCCGAAGGACGGCGAGGAGGCCGAGCTGGGCCATGTCGTCGACGTCCGCGTCGCCGCGCACCAGGTAGCGAACGAGGTTCCGCACGCGGGGAAGGAGCTCGCGGACGAGCGACTCGGCCGCCGAGCGATCGCCTGCCACCGCCCGTTCGATCCGGGGATCGACGGGGTTCACGAGCTCCACCTCGCAGGATCGATCGGCAGCGCCAGCCATCGGGAGCAAGGAGGAGCGGCCCATCGAATCCGGGTCAATGCGGCGGACGAATTCCGGGGATTCATCGGCCGCGCTCCGTCGCGCCGACGTCCGTGCGGACGACGAGGCCGACCGACGCCTTGGGCTCGACCCACCATGCGGAGGCGACCACGCGCTCCACCTCGCCCTGGGCCACCGAGAACGTGGGCTGGCTCATGGGAACGTCGACTCCCGCCCCGAGCTCGAGCCCGAGGCGCCGCCCGCGTCCGGGGAAGAGCTGGAGCGTCACGTCGGCCGAGGCGAGGGCGTAGGCCCGGCGCGTGCGGTCGGTCGCGACGAGAGCGCCGGCCGTGCTCGAGGTGATCCTTCCGAGCACCTCCACCCCCATCGAGCCGCCGACGACGACTCGGACGTGCGGTCGCTCGTAGACCGCGCCCGCGACCCGGAACGCGACCGTGGAGCGCGTGACGACGAGGTCGACGTCGGTCGCGCGGATCGTGCGGGGCCAGCCGAAGGTCGTGACCACGGCGAGCGAGAGACGCTTGCGCCACAGACCGATGCGGCCGCCGGGTCCGAGCGAGGGGCCCGCGAGCCCGTCGAAGGCCATCTGACCGAGGACGGCGAGGTCGAGGCCGAGCGAGCTCGAGCGCGGAGGCGGCGCCTCCGGAGGGGGCTCGTTCGGGACGGGCGGAGGAGGGGGAGCGACCGCGGGCACCTGCACGCCGATCTCGCCGCCGAGCCCGATCGCGACGAGCGAGGAGCGGAGCACCACCGCGGCCTCTTCCCTTCGTGCCGTCGCCGAGCCTCCTTCGAAGCGGCGGGTGAACCTGCGCCGTTCGGGGACGTCGACGACGTCGAGCACGATCGCGTCGCTCGTCTCCTCGAGGGTCGCGACCACGCGCGCGTGCTGCGACTCCCCGAGCGCGAACGCGGCGGCCAGCGTCCCCGCGGAGCCCGCGGGTCGGTGCACGAAGCGCCACTCGAGGTCGGCGAGCTGACCTTCGACGCGGTGCAGGAGCTCGGGGCCACTCGGCCCGACGAGGACCGCGACCGGCTCGTCCGCCCGTGCCTCGACCGCGACGAAGAGGAGCGTCGCGAAGACGAGGAGGATGGGCCTCATGCACCGGCGGGGCACGTCACCCACCGTGCCACGCCGCGTGCGCCGTTCCCATCCCGAATCGTCAGTACGACTGCATGGTGTCGCAATCGAGGTGGTCGCCCTGCGAGACGCCGAGGATCGTCGTGAACCGGGCGTAGAAGCCGAGTCGGTCGCTCACGCTGGCGGAGCGAGCCCAGCCGCATTCGATGCCGCCGTTGATGATGTCGATCGTGAGACCGAAGCCGGGCAGGCGGTTCGCGGTCACGTCCGCCGGGCTCGGGGTGAACTGCCCCGTCATCACCGCGTGGCAGGAAGGCTTCGGCGATTGCTCCGTCATCCAGAACCAGATCGCCGAGCGGAAGGCGAGCACACCGTCGCGGATCAGCGCGTCCGGATCCGAGAGCAGGTCGACGCCGAGCGTCGCGCCCATCGGCCCGTAGTTGTAGTTCCAAGAGAGCTGAATCGGGCCGCGCCCGTGGTACGTCTTGCCGGCCTTGCAGGGGTACTGCGCGTTCGTCGGATCGCAGTAGCCGGTGCAGGCCCCCGCCTCGCAGCCGACCTCCTGGGTGAAGTAGAGGCCCCACGCGTAGCGCCCGCCCGGGGCCGTGTCCCAGCCGCCCGTCGTCTCGTGTGCGATGTTCGCGAGGAAGGCCGCGAGCTCGCGCTTCCGCTGCTCGGTCGTGCCCTCGGAGACGAAGGCCGGGTAGTACGCCGCGGCCGCGACGAAGGCTTCGTAGGTGTAGAGCGCGTTCCGGTTGGGGAACATCTCGGCGTAGGTCGTCGCGTCGAGGATCGCGGCGAGGCCGCCGCCCGCGGGAGGCGGCGGAGGGGCGGCGGCGTCCGTGACCGTCATCGATGCGTCGAGGCCAGTGCCCCCGTCCATCGTGCCCACGACGGAGCCGTCGCTCCCACCCCCACCGCTCGGGGAGGTGGGCGCCGAGGCGGGATCGCAGGCGGTGAGGAGACAGACGAGCAGGGCGAGCACGACGGGACGACGCATGGGCACCTCGGTTCCCGTGTAGAGAGGAGGTGCGGACGGGAATCGGGTCAGCGGGGGTCGCGGAATTCGTCGGCCGGCGCGTCGTGGCAGACGACGCAGAGCTTGTTCCCTTCCGGATCGCGGAAGTACGCGCCGTAGTAGTGGGCGTGGTAGTGCGGGCGCAGCCCCGGCGCACCCTCGTCCGCCCCTCCGTTCGCGAGCGCGACCTCGTACGCCCGATCGACGGCCTCGCGGCTCGGGGCGAGGAACGCGACCATCTGGCCGTTGCCGACCTCGTGCGGGCTCCCGTCGTAGGGCGTTCCGATCAGGAAGAGCGGCCTCGGGCCGGGGCTCGACTGCCAGCCGGCCCAGGGGCGGCTCCGATCGCAGAAGCGCTCCGCGATGCCGAGCACGGGCAGGAACGACCGGTAGAACGCGAGCGCGCGGTCGAAGTCACGAACGCCGAGGAAGACGTGGGAGAACATGGCGGTCTCGTACGCGATGGGAACGAGTCCCATCGATGCGGGGGGACATCACTTCTGCACGAGGCTCGTCACGACGATCGCGATCACCGCGATCACGGCGACGAAGATCCCGATGGCGCGGTTGCGACGGAGGTCCTCTTCCTGTGCCGCCCGCATCTGCTCCTTCATCTCGTCCACGGCGTGACGCATGCGCGCACGGGAGAGGGCCCCTTCGTCGACGTACTCGGTGAGCAGGATCGGCTGCCCGCAGAAACGGCAGACGATCTGGATCGAGCCGTCGTCCGGCACCGCGTTCTGGCCTCCGCAGCTCTTGCACGCGAGCCCGTCCGCCCGGAGGTCCCGGAGGGCCTGATTGCCCGCGAGCTGGCGCTCCATGTCGAGGTCGAGGCGGACCTTGTCCGAGACGTAGTCGACGACGCGCTGCTCGGTTCCGCAGCTCGCGCACGTGAAGAAGTGCTGCTCGAGCGCGAGGGGAACCGCGACCGCCGCGCCGCAGCGCTTGCAGACGTCGGCGTGCATCGCCGTGTTCGTGTCGACGAAGCGTGGGGCCGGGGCGCCGAGCGGCTTCTCGCCGGCGAGCACGTCGTCCATGTACCCGCGGAGGTGGTCCGCGGAGACCGCGACTTCGCCGGCGTATTGCGCCGTGGAGAGCTCCGCCTGGCAGAACGGGCACGTGAACGAGGGGGTGCGCAGGTCCTCGGGGAGCGGAACGCCCGACCCGCACTGCACGCATCGCACCGACCGAGCCATCGACACCCTCCCGGAGCGCCGCTCCGCCACTCCACGAGTCCCCGCTCCGTGTACCAACGAATCGCGAGCCGCGGAAGATGGATGCGGCGATCCAGTGAGCGGATCGGTGGATGCGGAGCCGTCGCGAACGCATGGAATCTCCCTATGGACCCATGCGGCGCGCTTATCGCGATCGCGGAATCCGCCTTGTTTTGCGGCGTGTCCGCGTTTCGGTCGCGGCTCTCTCGTCGCGCCTGCCCGTTGCTCTCCCGCCTCGGCTCGTCCTATGGAGTCCTCGTCGCCGCGCAAAGGCCCACGACGAACGCCATGGATCTCTCCTTCACGCCCGCCGAAGAATCGTTCCGCACCGAGGTGCGCGAGACCCTCCGCCGCGCGATGCCGCCGGACCTCGCGGCGAAGGCCGCGCGGTACGCGCGCTTCGATCACGCGGACACGACGCGCTGGCATCGGATCCTCCACTCGCTCGGCTGGGGGGCCATCCCCTGGCCCGTCGAGCACGGAGGCCCCGACCTCACGGCGACCGAGCGCTACATCCTGCTCGAGGAGCTCGATCGGGCGGGCGCGCCGGAGCTCAGCCCCTTCGGGCTCGTGATGATCGGGCCGCTGCTCCAGCGCTACGGGACCGAGGCGCAGAAGACGCGGTACCTCCCGCCGATCGTCCGGGCCGAGGAGCATTGGTGCCAGGGGTACTCCGAGCCCGGAGCGGGCAGCGATCTCGCGTCGCTCCGGACCGAGGCCGTCGACGCCGGCGACCGCTACGTGGTCACCGGCCAGAAGACCTGGACCACGGCGGCCGAGCACGCGGACTTCATCTTCCTGCTCGTGCGGACGGATCCGAAGGCGAAGAAGCAGGAGGGCATCAGCTTCCTCCTCGTCGACATGAAGAGCCCCGGCATCGAGATCCGTCCGATGAAGGCGATCGACGGGACCTACGCCTTCTGCGACACCTTCTTCGACCACGTGGAGGTGCCGAAGGAGAACCTCCTCGGCGCACCGAACCAGGGCTGGACGCTCGCGAAATCGCTGCTCGGCAACGAGCGCAACATGCCCTCGCGCGTCGGGCTCTGCCATCGCGCGCTCCGTCGGGCGAAGTCCATCGCGCGCGAGACGCTCGTCGACGGCGCGCCGCTCCTCGACGATCCGCTCGTGCGCCGCCGGATCGCGCGCCTCGAGGTCCGGCTCTCCGCGCTGACGACGGCGAAGCATCGCGTGCTCGCGGAGCTCGAGGCGGGCAAGCCCGCGGGGCCGGAAGCCTCGGTCTTCAAGGTCGTGGGCACGGAGCTCCTCCAGGAGCTCGAGGCCCTGTGCATGGAGCTGATGGGCCTGAACGCGCTCTGCGGAACGGACGAGGTGGGGCTGCTCCCGCCGACCGAGGAGACGGTCGCTTCGTGGACCTGCTACCACCGCGCGGCCTCGATCTACGCGGGCAGCAACGAGATCCAGCGGACCGTGCTCGCGCGCGAGGTGCTCGGGCTCCCGCCCGGCTGAGGGAGATCGCGATGGACTTCGAGCTCGATGGGGACCAGACCCTTCTCGCGCGCAGCGTGGCCGACTTCGTGGCGAAGGAGAGCCCGGTCGCGCGCGCCCGACGGCTCCGCGACGATCCGATCGGCTGGGAGCCCGCGACCTTCCGGCAGATGGGCGAGCTCGGTTTCCTGGGCGTCGCCTTCCCCGCCGAGGTCGGAGGATTCGGCGGCTCGATGATCGAGGCCGCGATCGTGCTCGAGCGCTTCGGCGCTTCGCTCGTGCCCGAGCCCTACGTCGCCTCCGTGCTGCTCGCGGGCTCGGTCGTGCTCGAGGCCGGAGATGCGGCGCAGCGCGAGGAGCTGCTCGTGCCGATGCTCGAGGGTCGCAGCTCGCTCGCGCTCGCCTACGCGGAGGAAGGGGCGCGTCATGGCCTGCGTCCGCGTCGGCTCGTCGCGCGCCGTGACGGCGCCGACTACGTCCTCTCGGGGGAGAAGCGCTGGGTCCTGAACGGCCACGCGGCGGACGCCCTCGTCGTCACCGCTTGGCTCGGCGGAGAGACGGCGCTCTTCGTCGTCGACCGGGAGGCCCCCGGCGTGGCGCTCCGGAGCGTCCGCACGATCGACGGGCGTCGTGCCGCGATGCTCCGGCTCGAGAACGCCCGCGTGCCCTCGTCGCGGAGGCTCGCGCTCGGCGACGCGGAGGCGACCCTCGAGCGTGCGCTCGACCTCGCGGCGACCGGCGCGGTGGCCGAGGGTCTCGGGGGAGCCCGAACGATGTTGGCCGCGACCGTCGAGCACCTCCGCACCCGTCAGCAGTTCGGGAGACTCCTCGGGAGCTTCCAGGCGCTGCAGCATCGCGCGGCCCAGATGTACATCGAGACCGAGCTGCTCGCTTCGAGCTCGACCCAGGCCATGGTGCGGGCGACGGATCCGGACCCCGACGTGCGTCGGCGCGCCGTCAGCGCCGCGAAGGCCCAGCTCGCCGAGAGCGGCACGTTCGTCGCACGGCAGACGCTCCAGCTCCACGGCGGCATCGGCATGACGGACGAGCACGACGTCGGGCTCTTCTTCAAGCGCCAGCTCGCGCTCGAGGCCCTCTTCGGGGACGCCGAGCACCACCTCGCCCGCTTCGCCTCGCTGCCTTCGTTCGGGCTCCCCGCCCAAGGCTGAGGGCGCGGCTCCTCAGGGAGCCCCGGCGGGGGGCGCCGCACCCGCCTCGTTCGCTTTCCGGATCGCGAGCGTGAAGGCCATCGCCTCCTCCATGGTGCCGACGCATCGGAAGGGGTGGTTCGTCTTCTTCCGGAGCCAGGCGTAGGCGGTGATCACGCCTCGGACGATCGGGCTCGAGACGATGATGCACTCGCTGAGGATCGCACCTCTCGCGGCGAGATCGTCGATGACCGCGGACACGTGGATGCGTTCGGTCGCCGTCGACTTCGCGAGCCGTGTCGCGTCGGTGATCGCATAGCAGGCGCCGCGAGCCTGGAAGATGCGGTTCAGCTGACGTCCGAATTCGTCGATCGCCTCCACCGAGAAGACGGGGGGCAGCACCGTGACGAGGATGGGGAGACGGCTCGTGTCGATCAGGGCTTCCACGTCGCACCTCCCGGGTGTTCCCCCAAGGGATCCTTCGCTCGACGAACCGAGGTCACGTCACCGCCCACAGGGTATCCGTGAGGGGCGCGTCGCCGCAACGCCGGCAGGACGGGGACGCCGGGTGGGGTGGTAGGATTCCCGGAGCACCGCCAGGAGATCCCTCGATGGCCCCCGAAGAAGCACGCGAGTCCCTGGAGTTCCACGCAGGGTCCCACGAGGCGATCGAAGATCCTCGCTGGGTGAACGGCTTCCTCGGGATGCTCCGTCCGTATGCAGGGCTCCGGGAGGAGAGCTTCCACTCGGTCATGGAGTCGCTCCGAGCGCTCGGCCCCTCCCTCGTCGGACCGGAGGTGGACCGTCGGGTCGTGTCGAGCCTCTGGGGCATCTGCCACCTGGCGCGCGCCTGGGGCGTCCATCCCGAGGGGATGCTCCGGCGGAACGGGCTGATCTCGCACGAGGACGTGCACAGGCTCGAGGGATGGATCGAGACCATCTCGAATGCGACGATGTGGACCCTCGAGGGAGACCTCGAAGAGGCCTTCCGGGACTACGATTCCGCGAAGCCTCCCGCGGGGCCCGAAGGCGCGTGGTAACTTCCGTGCGTCCACCTCGTACGGAAGACGCATGAGCTCCACCGCCCCGGCTTCGTCCCTCCCGTCCTTCCTCCGGAACACCGCGTTCGAGCGCTTCGGTCTCGGCGAGCTCGTCCGGTTCCAGAAGGATCCCCTCGGCCTGCTCGAAGAGCGACAGCGCGAAGGGGACATGGAGCCTCGGTGGATGGCGGGGCGGCACATCCTCTACCTCCACGCGCCCGAGGACGTGGAGTGGATGCTCCGGCAGCGCTCCGACGTGCTCATCAAGGACGAGTTCCTGCGGAACGTCGACCGCATCATCGGAAGCGGCGTGCTCATCAGCGAGGGCGACTTCTGGCGGAGGCAGCGCGGCCTGATGGCGCATGCGTTCACGCCGCGGCGGATCGCCGCCTACGTCGCGCCCATGGCCGGGATCGGCGCGCGCTTCGCGGACTCGCTCGCCGACGGCTCGGTGATCGACGTCCACGACGCGATGAACCGCGTCACGATGGAGATCGTCGCCAAGACCCTCTTCGATGCCGACGTCGCGGACGAGGGCGGCAAGGTCGGGCGCGCGATCGAGGACGTGATGGTCTACTACGCCAACTCGCTCGAGATGGTGCTGAACGTCCCCGACTGGTTCCCCTCGCCGACGATGCGGCGCTTCGTGCGGGCGAGGGAGTCCGTGCGCGACATCATCGATCGGATCATCCGCGAGCGCAGCACGGGCGAGGTGGATCGCGGCGATCTCCTCGGTGCGCTCCTCCTCGCCCGCGACGAGGATGGCAAGCCGATGGATCCCGTGCAGCTCCGGGACGAATGCGTGACGCTCTTCCTCGCGGGGCACGAGACGACCTCGCTGCTCCTGGCCCACGTCCTCTACGCGCTCTCGAGCCATCCCGAGGTCGTGACCAAGCTCCGCGAGGAGATCGACCGCGTGCTCGGCGACCGCGAGCCCACCGCCGAGGACGTGAAGGAGCTCGTCTACACGGAGCGCGTGCTGAACGAGGGCCTCCGGCTCTATCCGTCCGCGTGGGCCCTCGGGCGCGAGGCGGTCACCGACGTGACGATCCGCGGGCGCACGTACCCCAAGGGAACGCAGATCATGGCGAGCCAGTGGGCCATGCACCGCGACCCCCGCCACTACCGCGATCCGCTTCGCTTCGACCCGGATCGTTGGACGCCCGAGATGAGGAAGGCGCTCCCGCGTGGCGCGTATTTCCCCTTCGGCGATGGACCGCGCGTCTGCATCGGGAACCACTTCGCGATGCTCGAGGCGCAGATCCTCCTCGTACAGCTCGTCCGCCGGCTCTCGCTCTCGGTCGAGCCGGGACAGGAGCTCGACTTCGCGCCCTCGATCACGCTGCGTGTGCGGGACGGCGTGAAGATGCGCGTCTCGAAGCGCCGCTGAGCCTGGTTCGGGAGGCGCGGCTCGGCTCACTCGCCTCGGCGCTTCCGTGGTATCCCTCCGCGCGAAGGAGCCCTCGCATGCCATCGCCCGGTGATCGCGCCGAAGCCAGCCTCGTCGTCCGCCCCGAAGACACCGCTCGCCACTTGCTCGACTCGCCGGGCGACGTGTTTCCCGAGGTGCTCGCCACGGCGAAGATGATCGCGCTCATGGAGCTCGCGGCCTCGAGGCTCCTGAAGCCGGAGCTCGCGCCCGGACAGCTCTCGGTCGGCGTGGGCGTCACCGTCACGCATCTCGCTCCGACGCCGGTCGGGATGGAGGCGCGTGCCGTCGCGACCTACCTGGGCACGGAGGGCAAGCTCCATCGTTTCAAGGTCGAGGTCTCGGACGCGGGTGGCGTCGTCGGCCGCGGCGAGCATACGCGCGCGATCATCGACGAGGCCCGGCTCGTCGCGGGGGCGGCGTCGCGAGGAAAGCCGGGCTGAAGTCTCGACGTCGGCGGATCACTCGCCCCGCGCGCTGCCCGGCTGAGACCTCCGCTTCCACAGCGACGCGATCCTCTCGGTGAGCTGCTGCGCCGAGAAGGGCTTCGCGAGGTAGGCGAGCGACTTCGTCTCGATGCCCCGGCGCAAGAGCTCGCTCTCGACGTAGGCGGAGCAGACGAGCACGGGGAAGGCCGGATCGCGCGCACGGAGTCGGTCGATGAGCTCGCGTGTGGGCATGCCCGGCATCATCGCGTCGGTGCAGAGGACGTCCACCTCGTGGCTCGTCGCCAGCTCGAGCGCCGAGTCGGCGTCCTTCGCCTCGAGGATCTCGGCGCCTGCCGAGGCCAGCATCTGGGCCACGGCCCTACGGACTCGGGGATCGTCGTCGACGACGAGGACGTGGCAACCACGGAGATCGGTGATGGCGCGCTCGGGCTTCGCGGGCTCGATCTCGAGGCCCGAGTGCGAGGGCAGGCGGATGAGGACCTCGGTCCCTTCCCCGAGCTTGCTCCTCACGCTCACCTGTCCGTGATGCTGCTCGACGATCGCCTTGACCGACGCGAGGCCGAGCCCCGTCCCACCGCTTCCCTTGGTGGTGAAGAACGGCTCGAAGATCTTGGTCACGGTCTCGTCGTCCATCCCCGTGCCGCTGTCGCGCACGAAGACGTCGCCCTGTCCGTCGTCGCTGCGCGACGCACCGAGGAGGAGCTCGCCGCCGTTCGGCATCGCGTGGATCGAGTTCAGGGTGAGGTTCAGGAGCGCCTGCTTGAGCTGCCCTCGATCCATCGACACGTGCAGCGCGTCCGCCGCCGCGACCTGCAGGGTCACGTTCGGCGGGAGCGTGCGCTCGATCGCGCGAGCCATCGTCCCGAGCTCGCTCCCGACGTCGAAGACCTCGCGGTCGAGGATCGAGCGCTGCCCGAGCGCGAGGAGCTGCTTGGCGAGGGACGAGGTCTGCTGACAGACGTCGAGGATGTCGCGACTGACGGTCCTCGCCTGCTCGGCCGAGAGGGCTCCCTTGCCGATGCGTTCCGCCTGGAACGTCAGGAACTGGAGCGAGTTGTTGATGTCGTGGGCGACGCTCCCCGCCATCTGACCCATGAGCTCGTGCTTCTGCGCCTCGGCCATCTGGCGGAGCACCTGCTCACGACGTTCGTTGGCTTCTTCGGCTTCGAGTCGTGCCCGACGCTCGGATTCCGCGGCGGCGCGGAGCTCGTCGAGCGTGGTGCCGAGTCGACGGATGACGACGACGATGCCGACCACGAGCACCGACGAGAGCGCCACGTACGTCGCGAGCATCCGGACCAGATTCACGGGCTCGCGCAGGTCCGCTAGCACCGTCGAGTAGTGCGGATTCCGGGCCGCGAGGGACCATGCGACGCCCATCAGGACGATGGTCAGCCCCCAGACGATGCCAGCCCATCGGGGACCGAAGAGGATCCCGGCGACGATCACCGCGATGGCGGAGCCGGTGATGTTGGCCGGTGCGGCTCCCGCGGTCACCCCCGAGCCGAAGACGACGACCGCGAGCGCGAAGAGCATGATGCCGCCGCGGAGACGGAAGCTGAGGCGACGTATGGCGCTCGCGATCCCCGCCGCCAGCACCGTGACCGCGACCCAGAAGCTGCCGCGGAGGTCGGTGAAGAGGAAGACCGTCCACAGGCAGGCGAGCAGGGCGAGCGCGCGCGTGCTCGCGTCGAGGAATTCGGCGCGCCACGGCTCGATCCCGGGATCGGGCTGCTCGGGCATGGGAGCGGAGAGCATACCGCCTCGGGACCGGGGGCTGTCGAGGACCCGGGGCCACGAGCGCCACGGAGGTGGGCCGCGAGGTCGGTCTTGCCGAGCGCGAGCGCCGACAGGCAAGCTCGGGCTTCCCTTCCTGCCCCTCCCCAGGAGCGCTCCATGAGATTCTCGCGAGACGCACCCCGTGCGCTCATCGTCTCGATCGTCGTCGTCGTCGCCGCGATGACCCTCGCCTCCGACCGGATCCTCGGCGCGACGACGAGCTCGGTCGAGCAGAGCGAGATCGCGACGATGAAGTCGATCGTCGACTCGCAGCTCCGGGACTCCGCGACGAACGCGCTGGCGCGGGCGGAGATGTTGGCTTCGACCGTCTGCCTCCGGAACGCTCTCGCCGCACGGGACCGCCCCACGTTGCTCCACGAGACCCAGGCCCTCTTCGCCGAGCAGCGCGAGAAGTACGGGGTGGACCAGCTGCAGTTCCACGTCCCGCCGGCGACGTCGTTCCTGAGGCTCCAGGCCCCCGAGAACCATGGCGACGATCTGACGAGGTTCCGGCCGATGGTGGTGGAGGTGAACCGCGAGCACGTGGCGCGGAAAGGTGTCGCGATCGCCCGCTCGGGCCCGGCGATCTTCGGGATCGCGCCCGTCAGCGATCTCGACGGACACCACGTCGGGAGCGTCGAGGTCGGTCTCGACTTCGGGGCCGTGCTCGACCGGATCAAGGCGGCCTACGGGCTCGAGCTCACGCTCTTCATCGAGGAAGAGCCACTCCGGGAGTTCGCGCGTGGCATCCGCCCCGGCGTCCTCACGGAGGCGAATCGGGTCGGGCACGTGATGAAGGTCCACTCGACGAATTGGGCGCTCATGCGCCGCCTCGTGGGAGCCGAGGAATTGCGCGTGATCGAGGAGCCGGAGCACTACACGCGGGAGGCGCTCGGCGTTCCGTACGGGGTCGTCGTGCTCCCGATCCGGAGCACCTCGGGGCGAGAGCTCGGGGCGATCGTCGTCGCGAAGGATTTCTCGCCCACGCGGGGAGCCACCGGACGCTCGCGCGTGCTCCAGGGGCTCCTCGCGGTCTTCTCGATCGTCCTCCTGATGGGCGTGGTGGTGATCGTCATCCGAGGGTTCCTCCTCGGGCCGCTCGGGACGATCCGCGAACGCTTCGCGCGGACACGGGCCGGCGAGGAGGTTCCGCCGGATCCGGAGGACGCGAAGCTCTGCGAGGAGCTCGCCGCGCTCGCGAAGGAGCACGAGCTCTTCGCCGCCGCGCGGAAGGGAACGGGCGGCGCCGAGGAGGCACCATGACGATCGTGCGGAACGTCGCGATCCTCGCGGCTCTCATCGCCCTCGGAGCGGCCACCGTGCGTGCGGACGAGCCCTCGGTCGCAGGCACGGCGGGAATGCCCGTGGTCTCGGCCCCGCTCCCGGCGGCGTCCTCTCCGGAACCCGAGGAGGCTCGCCCGCTCACGGCGATCCCACTCGAGGTCGGACTTCCCGTCGTCGTCCGGGCGGCCCTCGCCTACGTGGACGTCACGGCGGTGGACGAGAACGAAGAGACCTTCGACGGGACGGTCGATGCGAGGATGGTCTGGCTCGACCCGCGCCTCCGATACGACCCTTCCGAGGCCCCGAGAGGGTACCGGGAGTACCGAGGTCCCGAGGCCGTCGCGAAGCTCGACACGCTGTGGTCGCCCGACGTTGCGCTCGCCAATCTGCGCGGGGAGCCCGAGCGGCAGGACCTCGGGCTGCGGATCTTCCCCGACGGATCCGTCGAGCTGCTCCAGAGGACCACCGGGACGTTCGCCGTCTCGATGGACGTCGAGCGGTTCCCCTTCGACCGACAGTCGCTCACCGTCGAGTTGGTTTCGCGGCGCGAGAACGAGGACCAGATGGTCTTCGACTACCAACAGCCGGATCTCGATTTCAGTCGGGTCGATCCCTCGATCGAGATCCCGGGCTGGAGCATCGCGCTCGTCGATCTCGTCCGAGTTCCGCTCGCGGGTTGGCACGGAGAGACGTACTCACGCATCCGCTTCGAGCTCGACATCGACCGCGACGCGGCCGAGACCATTCCCTCGCTCTTCGTGCCCCTCTTCGCGTCGCTCCTGATCCCGCTCCTCGCCACCTGGCTGAACAAGATGGACGAGGGCGAATTCCGCATCGAGGCCTTCGAGCTGACGAACATCGTGATCGGCGGTCTCTTCGCCGTCATCGCCCTGAACTTCACGATCAACGCGGAGCGGAGCCTCTTGGCGCACGGGACCAACACCGTGGCGCGTCTCTTCGGGCTCAACTACCTCACCCTCGCGCTCAGCTTCGGCGTGAACGTGGCGCTCTTCCGTTTCGGCGCGGTGCGTCGCTTCTTCGGCCGCCACGTCCAGGAAGAGGTCTTCCACTACGTCTCCTGGGCCCTGCCCGTCCTCGTCGCCAGCTCGGCGATCGCCCTCGTGCTGCTCGCGCGCGTCTGAGGACCGTACCTCTCCGATTTCGTGACGGGTCGGGCGTCCTCGCTCCGAGCGGATCCGAGCGATACCGCTCGGAGGTCGACGATGACGGCACGAAGAGAACGCGGGAAGGGTGCCTTTCCTCTGGCCCTTTCGATGGGCATGGTCGCGGGCCTCGGGCTCTGGGCTCCGGCGCCCGTGTGCGCCGATGTCGTGGAGAGCTACCGAAACGGCGAGATCGGGTACTCCGGCACTCGCGCCGTGGACATCTCGTCGCTGAACCTGTCGGCGAGCGGTTACGGGTTCAACGGCACGACGTTCACCGACGGTGGCGAGTGGTGCATCGGGGTGCTGCCCAACGCGCTCGGCTACGACATCTCGCCCCTGCTCCGATTCGAGGGACTGAGCGCTCCCACAGACCACCGTCTGGTGTCGGCGATGCTCGAGCTCCGTGTGGTCTATTGGGGCGTGCCGGGGCAGAAGGTCCGCCTTCGCTATCTGGCGCAGCCGTGGGCGACCACGGTCGCGAACGATGGAACGGGGGTCGGCTGGCGGACGCGCGACGTGGGCCTCCCATGGACCGTTCCGGGCGCGCTCGGCGAGGGCAGCGACGTCCTCGCCGGCATCGCCTCCGTCTCGCCGGACCTGGGCCAGGGCACCACGACGATCGCGATCCCGCTCGACGTGCCGACCGTGGAGCAGTGGATCTCGGATCCGTCCCGGAACCACGGCGTGATCGTCCACACCGATCTCGTCGATCAGCACGTCGGCGTCGAGCCTCCACTCGCGGCCGATGTGGCGGCGCGTCCGAGGCTCGTCCTCGTGTTCGTTCCTGGCGCGGGTTCCTCCGGGGCCCCGGACGGCGGAACGGGAGCGGGCGGAGGTGGCGCCACCGGCGGAACCGATCCCGACGGAGGCGCAGGCGGCGGCTCGGGCTCCCCGGGGAGAGCTTCGAACGGCGGTTGCAGTGTCACGGAGGGCGCCGCATCGCGCCACCCGTGGACCGTGCTCGTGGCGGCCGCGCTCGGAGCGTTCCTCCGGCGGCCGCGGAAGCGCTCGCTCAGGCCGTCGGCAGGCCCGCGCCGCGCCAGCGGATCATTCCGCCCGAGAGGTTCGCGACCTTCGTGAACCCGAGACGCCGCAGGATCACGGTGGCCTGCGCGGAGCGGCCGCCCGATCGGCAGACGGCGACGACGGGTCGGTCGCGATCCCATTCGGCCGCCTGCTTCTCGAGCGAGCCGAGCGGGACGAGCTCGGCCGTGCGGATGTGGCCGAGCTCGCCCTCGAACTCCGCGGGCTCGCGCACGTCGACGAGACGGACCTCGCGCAGGTGCTCGTTCAGCCATTCGGCCCGCACCTCGGGGACTCCGGCGAACGTGACCTCGACGGGCGCCCAAGCGACGGGAGCGGGCCCGGGACGGTTCGCGTCGGGCTTGCCGCAGACGAGGTTCGCGGGAACGGCGACGTCGATCTGCTTCGGATGCGGAAGGCCGAGGTTCGACATGTAGCCGACGAAGTCCTCCTCGCTGCGATCGCCGCCGAGGCGCGGATTCCAGCGCTTCTCCTCGCCCACGCTCGTCGCCGTGCGGCCGGCGTAGTCGTGCCCCGGGTAGACGATCGTCGAGTCGGGGAGCGAGAAGATCTTCTCGTGCACCGAGCGGAAGAGCTTCGAGGCGTCGCCCTGCTGGAAGTCGGTGCGGCCGGCGGCGCGGATGAGGAGCGCATCGCCCGTGAAGGCCATGCTCTGGTCGTCGAGGACGTAGGTGATGCAACCGTCCGTGTGGCCGGGGGTCGACCGCACCTTCAGCGAGCGCTCGCCGAAATGCACCACGTCTCCGTCGTCGAGCAGGAGGTCGGCGCCGGTCGTGTGGCCGTGCTTCGAGACGGCGATCTGGCTGCCGAACCGCTCGCGGAAGAGCCAGGCGGCCGTGACGTGATCCGCGTGGACGTGCGTCTCGAGCGTGTAGACGAGCTCGATGCCGAGCTCCTCCACGAGCGCCGCATCGCGCTGGAACTCCTCGAAGACCGTGTCGACGAGGACGCCCTTCCGAGTCTTCTCGCAGGCGAGGAGGTACGTGTACGTCGAGGACCGGGGTTCGTAGAGCTGACGGAAGATCATGGCGTGTATCCCTGGGAGCCGGCGGGCGGGCGGACCGATTCTATCCGCACGCCCTCGGCTTCCGGCATCCCCTTCCTCCAGAATGCTCCGATCGGTCGATCAGCGTCGCAGGAAGCGCAGGAGCGGCGTGACCCGGACGGGCTTGCCCCGGCCGACCCAATGCCAGCCCAGCAGGACGAGCCAGCTCACGGTCGCGGAGATCCCGCTGACGACCGCGATGACGACCTTCACCCATTGCGACGCATGGTCGGGCAGGACGATCGCCGTCGCGAGCGTCATCGACGCCGCGAAGAGGGCGAGCGCGTTGCGGCTCGCCGAGTGGTGCATCATCCGCGGGATGTCGTCGAGCTCGGGCGTGACGGCCCGGATCTGGATGTTGCCCGTCTCGAAGTCGTGGAAGAGCTGGTCGACCTGTCCGGGGAGCGTGCGGAGCAGCGTGCCGATGCCGGAGGCCTCGCCGACGAGCTGCGAGAGCAGGCGCTCGGGCGAGTAGCGCCTCGCCATGATCGTCTCGAGGTAGGGCTTGAAGATGCCGACGAGGTCGACCTCGGGGTCGAGGGCCCGCACGATGCCCTCGATCGTGGCTGCCGCCTTGATCAGGATCGTGAGCTCGGTCGCGAGCTTGATGCGGAACTTCTGCGCGGCCTTCGCGAATTCCTCGACGAAGCCCTGCGCGTCCACGTCGCCGAGCCTTCCGACGACGAGGTACTGCGAGCGGATGCGCTCGATCTCGGCCTTGAGCTCGTTGATGTTCACGCGCTGCGTCGGCGTGCCGATCTTGAGGAGCACGCGCGCGATCGTCGTCGAGTCGTTGGTGATCGTCGCGAGCATCAGGGTGACGAAATCGTCCCGCTGCTCCTCCGAGAGCCGACCGACCATGCCGAGGTCGATCATGCAGAGGAGGCCCTCGTCGTTGATCAGGATGTTCCCCGAGTGCGGATCGCCGTGGAAGAAGCCGTCGATCAGCGCCTGCTTCGCGCAGGAGTGGACGATCTCCTCGACCGCCAGCTTCGTCTCGGGCGCGTGCGGCACGAGCTTGCGGATCGGCTTGCCGACGAAGTACTGCATCGTCAGCACGGTGCGCGAGGAGAGCTCCGGATGCGGGCGAGGGACCGTGACCTTCCGCTCCGGGTCGAGGTTCTTCTGCATCTCGAGCAGGTTCGAGAGCTCGGCCTGGAAGTTGAGCTCCTTGAGCAGGCCGCGCTCGAACTCCTCGATGATCCCGACGACGCCGAGCAGCCGCATCTCGTCGATCGAGGCCTCGAGCACCTGGGCACCGAAGTAGAGGATGTCGAGGTCGCTCCGCATCACGGACTCGATGCCGGGGCGCTGCACCTTCACGACGACGCGCTCCCCGTCGAGCGTGGTGGCGAGGTGCGTCTGCGCGATGGAGGCCGTGGCGAGCGGCAGCGCGTCGAACTCCTTGAAGACCTCGCTGATCGGGGCCCCGAGGCCCTTCTCGACCTGGAGCTTCACCGTCGCGAAGTCGAGCGGGGGCGCCTGGTCCTGCAGGGTCTCGAGCGCCTCGATGTAGTCCGGCGGGAAGATGTCCCGACGCATCGAGAGGATCTGGCCGAGCTTGATGTACGTGGGGCCGAGCGAGCCGAGCAGCTTCGTGAAGCGGACGGCGGGCGTGTCGTTCCGGAGCTCGGCCGCCTCCTCGGGGAGGGCTTCCTGTCGGTAGAGCCGCTTCCCGAGCGGGGTCTTCATCAGGACCGGGCCGAAGCCGTGCTTCGCGATGATCCCCGTGAGCTGCTTGAGACGCGCGAGGTCGCGCATCGCGATGCCGACGAGGGATGGGTTCTCGGTCTCGGTGGTCAAGGCTACCTCGGGGGACGTCCTGGGGTCGGGACGGCGATGCTATCAAGACCCCGGGCCCGAGCGCGACCGTCGCGAGGAGGGGGCCTCCGCGGCCGGGAACCCGGCCGATTCGATGACTTCCGCCGAGCGCCGTGGCACAACGCGGCCGTGCTCGCTTCGCGGCTCCCCCTGATCCTCGCGTTGCTCTCGGTCTGGCTCCTCGGCTGCTCGCGCGAGGCGGCGAGCGACCCGCGTTTCCGCACGCCCGAGGCGACGATCCACACGCTCTTCGAGGCCTACGACGTCGCGGACGTGCCCGAGGATCAGATCCGCCAGCGCCTCGCCGCGCACGCGCAGTTCCAGCTCCGCGACGCGGAGACCTACCGTCGCTGCTTCGCCGACTTCCGCGACCCCTCGGACGAGGGCCTCGCCGGCTTCGTCTTCGGACGCCTCGTGAGCTTCAAGGACCACCTCCGCTACGAGACGCACGAGGATCGGGCGGTGGTCACGTTGCCCGTTCCGCGAGGCACTCCGGGCGCCCGCATCGTCCTCGTCCGCGAGAGTGGAGCCTTCCGCATCGTCCTCGCCGACAGCGTCCCCCGCGAGGTCGCGGTCCAGCTCCGCGAGATCCACCGGCGTGCGCGAGCGAACCTCGAGCGGACCGGGGTGATCGAGGGGGAGGGGCGGTGACTCGGCCCCGGGCGTAACGCCCCCCGCCGGCGACCGACGATCGAGACGGGCCAAGCCGCCACCGTCTCCGAGGGTCGAATCCAAAGGCCTCCTCGCCGCCTCCTTCCTTCCGCATGAGCCGCATCGCACACCTCAGCGATCTCCATCTGCTCGAGACCGGGTATCGGTCGCGGGGGCTCGGGGATCGCGTCCGGGTGGGCTTCCTCGCCTCGTACCGCCCGCTCGGTCCCGAGGCGCGCATCGAGCGGCTCCGGCGCACGCTCGAAGGGGTGCGGAGGGCGAGGCCGGATCACGTGCTCGTCACGGGGGATCTCACGGAGGACGGGACGGTCGAGCAATGGGAGCTGCTCGCGACGCTCCTCCACGATTCGGGGCTCGATCCTTCGATCGTGACGCTCCTTCCGGGGAACCACGACGCGTACGGCGGCGCCGAGACCTTCGACGAGGCGCTCCACGGACCGCTCGCGGCCTTCGCCGACGCGAGCCGGCTCGGCGAGCCGCTCGAGCTCCGCGACGTGACCCTCTTCCCGCTCTCCACCACGATCGAGCAGCACTACATCCGCGCGGCCGGCGACGTCCCGCCCGACGTGCTCGCGCGCCTCGACGCGCTCGCCTCGGACGATCGCACGGTGCTCGTGGCGCAGCACCATCCGCCGGTGAAGCACGCGCGCCCCGGCCTCCATTGGTTCCAGGGGCTCGTCAGCCATCGCGAGATGACGCGGCTCCTCTACGACCGACCGAGCGTCCACGTCGCCCACGGGCACGTCCACGCCGATGACGAGCGCAGCGTCCATCCCGAGCGTGCGCCGCAGGTCTTCTCGACGCGCGCGGTGGTCCAGCACGACGAGGCCGTCCGGTACTACGAGGCCGACGCCGCCGGCGTGCGCCCCACGCGCTGAGCGCGTTCCGTCCGCGTCCGGGGAGGGCTCTGCGGCGAGCCGTCGTGTGTGGTAGAGTCTCCCTCGTTGTGCGCTTTCCCGGGGGGGGATTCGTGAACGAGCGGGCGAGGAGCGCGGTGGAGACAGCCGCCGAACGTTGGATCGGAGCGATCCTCGAGGGTCGCTACGTGCTGGACCGCGTGCTCGGCGTGGGCGGCATGGGAGTGGTCTACCGCGGTCACGACCGTCGCCTCGGCACCGCCGTCGCGGTGAAGGTGCTCCGCTCGGATCTCACGAGCGATCCGAACGTCATCGCCCGGTTCCGCAAGGAAGCGCATACGGCGTCGGCGATCGGCCATCCACACATCGTGCGCGTGCTCGACTTCGGCGAGCTCCCCGATGGCGCCGCGTATTTCGTGATGGAGCACCTCGAGGGGCTCGAGCTCGGCGTGCTGCTCGCCTCCGAGGGACCGCTCCCGGTCGGCCGCGCCGTGGGCATCGCCCGCCAGCTCTGCGACGCGCTCGTCGCGGCGCATTCGGTCGGCATCGTGCATCGCGACCTCAAGCCAGAGAACGTCTTCCTCGTGAAGGGGCCCGGGGACGAGGAGGATTTCGTGAAGATCCTCGACTTCGGCATCGCGAAGGTCGCCGGGGCCTCGGAGCGGCTCACGATCGCGGGGCAGCTCGTCGGGACGCCCCACTACATGTCGCCCGAACAGGCGATGGGCCGTCCGGTCGATCACCGCTCCGACGTCTATCAGGTCGGCACGCTCCTCTTCGAGATGCTCACGGGGCGGACGCCGTTCGACGGCGATTCCGTCATGAGCGTGCTCAACCAGAAGACCACGCTCGAGGCGCCGAGGGCGCGGCTCTTCCGTCCGGACGTCCCGCCCGTGCTCGAGGAGATCGTGGGGAAGGCGCTCGCACGCGAGCCGCTCCGTCGCTTCGCCTCGATGAGGGAGATGCGCGACGCGCTCGTGCGCGTGCCGCTCCCCGAGTCGCCGCGCTCCGGCATGCGCGAGCGCATCGTCCGCCCCTCCGAGCGACCCGCGGCGGGTCCGACCGTCGCGGGACATCCGGCCGACGACATCTTCGTGCCCTCGGTGCCGCCGGGCCGGATCTCGTCGAATCCGCCTCCGCGGATCTCGTCGAATCCGCCTCCGCAGATCTCCTCGAGTCCGCCCGCCGCACGCGCGTCGCTCCCACCCGCGTACGTCTCGTCGGCGCCGCCTCCGAGGCCGCTGGCTGCGAGGCGGTCCTGGGCCGACTCGCGTCTGCTCGGCTTCGCGCTCGGTGCGATCGCCGTCGGCGTCGCCTGGCTCGTCTTCACCGTCGTCCGCGACAGCTCGATCCACGAGCCCGGAGCCCTCGCACCCCGCGCGGCCGAGGCGAGGCACGAGTCCCTGCCCCGGAGCGTTCCGTCCGACGTGCTCCTCCTCCGGCTCCGGTCGACGCCCGCGGGCGCCTACGTCCTCGTCGGCGATCGGAGCTTCGGACCGACGCCCGCCGACGTGGACTTCCGAGCGCCCGAGATCCGGCCCGGCGCCGAGGTCACGTTCCGCTTCGTCCGCGAGGGCTACGTCGATCACACCGTCACGCGCGTCGTGCCCGCGGACTCGACGCTCGCGATCGACGTGCAGCTGCAGCCGGCGTCGCGTTGAGCGCGGAGACGTCCGTGCCATCCGTCGTCGTCCCGGAACGACCTCCGAGAAGGTAGGAGCTCAAAATGGTTTTCCGACGCGCGGAATCCGCGCTAAGGAAGAGCATGCCCTACGTCGTGGACTTCCAAGCCGTCTCGACCGTCGGTCTCGAGTCTTCTCCGGTCGCGGCCGCGCTGGCCGGCCTCCGTGCGAACGAGGCCCGGTATTTCGCGAACAAGTACGACCACGTCTTCACCGTCGCGAAGGCCGCCGAGGCGAAGGCGGTCGTCGAGTGGGTGCACCACATCCTCGAGAAGGAGCGCGGCCTCGTCTTCGCGTCCCGGCCGCTCGAGACGACCTCGTTCGAAGCCGGCGGGATCCGCTTCGCCCACGTGTTCTACGAGAGCGGGCTCGCGGTCAACGTGATGTACACACTCGAGGATCGGAAGAAGCGCGCCGTCGGGTTCAAGCTCTCCGTCGGCATGGACGTCCCGGCCGAGCTCGAGGGGCGCTTCAAGTTCGCGACCCAGAAGTCGAAGCTCGCCGGCACCATCCGCGGCTCGTTCTTCGTGATCAAGGGCGAGTACGCGAGCCCGCCCGACGTGCCGTAGGGCGCGTCGTCTATTCGACCCCCGCCATCCGCCGCAACGCCTCTCGAAGCGCCTTCCGATCCTCCGCCGATTCGCGCGTGAGCGGGCTCCGATGCGTCGGCCGCGGGGCGCGATCGTGCCAGAAGAGCCCGGTCGTCTTCGACGGCTCGTCGGCGGCCGCGAGCCAGACGATCGTGTCGGCCCCCTGCGCCGGCGTGCGGAGGAATGGCTTCGTCACGCGGAAGAAGTTCGGCAGGGACTCGCGCACGGCGGGCGTGTCGGCCCAGCCCGGATGCATGGAGTGGACGACGACGCCTCGGTCACGGAGCTCGTCGGCCCAGAGCTCCGTGAGGATCACCTGCCCTCGCTTCGTGCGCGCGTAGCAGGACGGACCGTCGTAGCGGAGCGCGCGCGTCTCGAGGTCGTCGACCCGGATGCGGGCCGAATACATGCCCCCCGAGCTCACGTTGATCACCCGCGACGGAGCGCTCGCGACGAGCCTCGAGCGCAGGAGCTCGGTCAGCAGGTAGTGCCCGAGGAGGTTCGTCGCGAAGGTGACCTCGTGGCCTTCCTTCGTCTCGCGCCGCTCGTTGATCAGCACGCCGGCGTTGTTGACGAGGACGTGGATCGGCTCGGCGCGTGACGAGAGCCGCGCGGCGAGCGCCCGGATCTCCGCGAGCAGCGAGAGGTCGGCCACCTCCAATTCGACCCGCGCCGACGGCTTCTCGGCGAGGATCGCCGAGCGGGTCCGCTCGAGCTTCTCGCGGCTCCGGCCGACCAGGACGAGGTCCGCCCCGAGGCCCGAGAGCCGGTGGGCCGCGGCCTCCCCGAGGCCCGAGGTGGCGCCCGTCAGGACCACCCGCCGGCCGTCCATGCGGGGAAGAGGGGTCCGATCCGGGTCGATCCGGCGTTCGTATCCGATGCGCGTGTACCCGATCAGGGTCGTGTCCAGGAGATCCACCCCCTCTTTCTAGGTTTTCCGGTCCGTTCGGCAAGAGAAGTCCAAAAAAAATCTGGACCGATGACGATAAACCCTGGACAGTCACTTGAGTGGACACCAAGGATCGGGGACCGGAGGCAGGGATGAAGGTCGCAGTGGTAGGTACGGGGATCTCGGGGCTCGTGGTCGCGCATCGGCTCGACCCGCTCCACGACGTCACCGTCTACGAGGCGGCCGATTACGTCGGCGGCCACACGAACACCGTCCGTGTCGAGGTCGGCGGACGCCCCTGGCACGTCGACACCGGCTTCATCGTCCACAACGACCGCACCTACCCGAACTTCATCGCGTTGATGCGCGAGCTCGGCGTCGAGACGCGGCCGACGAGCATGAGCTTCTCGGTGAAGGACGACCGCTCCGGCGTCGAGTGGGCGAGCCGGGACCTCGACGGCTTCTTCGCGCAGCGTCGCAACCTGGTGCGCCCCTCGCACCTCCGCATGCTCGCGGAGATCCTCCGCTTCAACCACGAGGCGCCGAAGCTCCTCGACGCGCCCGACCAGGAGCTCACGCTCGGCGCCTACCTCGGGCGGGGCGGCTATTCCCAGACCTTCGTCGATCGCTACATCGTCCCGATGGGCGCGGCGATCTGGTCGACCGAGCCTTCGCTGATGATGGCCTTCCCGGCCGTCTTCTTCGTCCGCTTCCTCTACAACCACGGGATGCTGACGCTGACGGACAAGCCCACGTGGCGCGTCCTCGCGGGCGGCTCGCACACCTACGTGCGCGCGATCGTGGCCGGGCTCCGTAAGCCAATCCGGACGCGCACGCCCGTCGTCGGGATGACGCGCTTCGACGATCGCGTCGAGATCAAGGACGCGCACGGTCAGGTCGAGTCCTTCGACGAGGTCGTGATCGCGACCCACTCGGACACGGCCCTCCGGCTCCTCGCGGATCCGAGCGACGAGGAGAAGGAAATCCTCGGAGCGCTCCCCTACCAGCGCAACAAGGCCGTCCTCCACACGGACGAGCGCGTGCTACCCGGCGAGAAGCGAGCCTGGGCGAGCTGGAACTACCGCATCCCCCGTGACCGTCGGGACGGCGTGGCCGTCACGTACGACATGAACATCCTGCAGGGCCTCGACGCGCCCGTGACCTTCTGCGTCTCGCTCAACGAGCGCGGCATCGACGAGTCGAGGGTCCTCCGCGAGATCGACTACGACCATCCGCTCTTCACGGTCGAAGGCGTGCGGGCGCAGAAGCGCTACGCGGAGATCGGCGGCAAGCGCCGGACGCATTATGCGGGCGCGTACTGGGCCTACGGCTTCCACGAGGACGGCGTCGTCTCGGGGCTGCGCGTGGTGAAGGCCTTCGGGGGGCGCTCGTGAGGACGTTCCAGAGCGCCCTCTACGAAGGGGTGGTGCGCCACTCCCGGTGGAGCCCGACCGAGAATTCCTTCTCGTACCGCCTCTTCTACACCTACCTCGACCTCGAGGAGATCGAGGCGCTCTTCGCCACGGATCGGCGCTTCGCGACCCATCCCTTCGCCATCGCCTCGTTCCGTCGCGAGGATCACCACGGGCTGCCCGGCGAGCCCTTGCAGGACGCGATCCGGACGCTCGTCGACGCGCGCCTCGGCTTCCGGCCCACGGGCCCGATCCGGCTGCTCACGCACCTCCGGTACCTCGGCTACGGGATGAACCCCGTCAGCTTCTACTACTGCTTCGACACGGAGGAGCACCTCCAGGCGATCGTCGCCGAGGTGAACAACACGCCCTGGGGCGAGCAGCATTGCTACGCCTTCGATTGCCGGGGCGGAGCGACGCGCGGGATGCACCGCTTCCGCTTCCGGAAGGCCTTCCACGTCTCGCCTTTCAACGCGATGACGCAGGACTACGACTGGCGCTTCTCCGAGCCCGGGGAAGACCTCCGCGTCGCGATGACGAACTCGGAGGGCGGAGAGCCCTTCTTCACCGCGACGATGGCGCTCGAGCGCGTCGAATGGTCGAGGTCGGCGGCGACGCGGATGCTGCTCCGGCATCCCCTCGTCCCCTTGAAGGTCGTCTCCGCCATCTACTTCCAGGCGCTCAAGCTCTGGTGGAAGGGCACGCCCTACCACGAGCACCCGAAGCACGCGATGGGACGCGTCGTCCCCTCGCGGTCACGAACGTCGGCAATCGAGGAGGTCAGGCCATGAACGCACGGATGCCGAGCGCCCCGATCACGGGCCTCGCCACGAGCCTCGCGAAGAAGCTCGTCTTCGATCGTCTCTCGCGGATCCGCTCCGGGAAGCTCGTGATCGAGGACGCGGAGGGGACCTACGTCTTCGGTGACGACGCGCACACCAGCCTGCGCGCGACGATCACGATCCGGGAGTCCTGGGTCTACCTCGCGATCGCCACGAGCGGGGCGCTCGGGGCCGGCGAGGCCTTCATGGAAGGGGCCTGGGACGCCGACGACCTCGTCGCGGTCGTACGCATCATGGCGCGCGCCGCCGTGCAGTACTCCGCCGTCGACACGAAGCTCGGCGTGCTGCGCAAGCCCGTCGACGGCTTCCTCCACGCGCTCCGCCGGAACACCGTGTCGGGCAGCCGGAAGAACATCCGCGAGCACTACGACCTCGGCAACGAGTTCTTCGCGCTCATGCTCGACCCCACGATGATGTACTCGGCCGGCGTGTTCGAGCGTCCGGGCGCGACGATGGAAGAGGCCTCGATCGCGAAGCTCGATCGCATCTGCAAGAAGCTCGGGCTCACGCCGGCGGATCACGTCCTCGAGATCGGCACGGGCTGGGGCGGCTTCGCGCTCCACGCCGCGGGCCGCTACGGCTGCAAGGTCACGACGACGACGATCTCGAAGGAGCAGCACGACCTCGCCGTTCGTCGCATCCGGGAAGCCGGGCTCGAGGATCGCATCACCGTGCTCCTCGAGGACTACCGGAACCTCTCGGGCACCTATTCGAAGGTCGTCTCCATCGAGATGATCGAGGCCGTCGGCGACGAGTTCCTGCCGACGTACTTCGGCGTCGTGAAGAAGCTCCTCGCGCGCGACGGGCTGGCGTTGATCCAGGCGATCACCGTGCCGGACGCCGAGTACGACGCGGCCGTGAAGTCCGTCGACTTCGTGAAGCGCTACATCTTCCCCGGCTGCCAGATCCCCTCGATGGCGCGCATGGCGGAGTCGTGGGCCGAGACGACGGATTTCCGCCTCGTCTCGCTCGAGGACCTGACGCCCCACTACGCCTGGACGCTTCGCGCCTGGCGCGAGCGCTTCCTCGAGAACCGCGAGAAGGTGGCCGAGATGGGCTACCCGGAGCGCTTCCTGCGCATGTGGGAGTTCTACCTCGCGTACTGCGAGGGCGGCTTCGCGGAGCGGCGGATCGGCGACGTGCAGATCCTCCTCGCCCGTCCCGAGAACCGCGATCTCCCGCTCCTGCCCCCCCTGCACGACGCGCCGGCGATCCCGGCCGAATGAGGAGTCGAACGATGTCCGATGGTTTCGCATCCACGCAGGCGACGAAGGACGAGGGCGCGGGCGCGCGTTTCGTCCGGCTCTTCGGCGCGTTCGGCTCGGGAGCGCCCGACGAGGTCGAGGCGCTCGCCGCGCTCTACGCCGACGATGCGGTCTTCGAGGATCCCTGGCAGCGCATCGTCGGTCGCGCCGCCATCGAGCGGGCGTTCCGCATCTTCCTCGGCGTCTCGAAGTCGCTCCGGATCGGGGTCCTGCGTTCGTCGGTCGTGGGCGAGGACGTCTTCCTGACGTGGAGGATGCGCCTCGTGCCCCGCGTGGGACCGGCGATCGTGATGGAGGGAGCGACCTACGCCCGGCTCGTGGACGGACGGGTGACCCTGCACCGGGACTACTGGGATACGGTGGAGACGGTGGGGCTCAGCATGCCGCTCCTGCCGCGCATGTTCCGGGCCCTCGGGAGCCTCGTCCGACGTTCGTCGGCCTCCTGACCTGTCGGTGGAGCGGGGGCCGTGGCACCCTCGCTCCATGGTCCGCTCCTCGACGCCCGTCCTCGTGACGATCCCGATCTCCCACTTCTGCGAGAAGGCTCGCTGGGCCCTCGATCTCGCGGGCGTGCCCTACCGCGAGGAGCCCCTGCCGCCCGTCTTCCACATGGCGCGGACGAGGCCGTCGGGGGTCGGGACCTCGACGCCCCAGCTCTGGCTCGGCGAGCGCGTGATCGGTCAGTCGAGCGAGATCGTGGCGTATGCCGACGAGCGGAAGGGGGGCGGCTTCCTCCTCCCGCGCGACGAGCTCGAGCGCGCCGAGGTCGAGCGCTGGATGGCGCTCCTCGACGAGGAGCTCGGACCGCACGTGCGTCGCTATGCCTACCACCACCTCCTCGATCGGCCGGACCTCGTCTTCCCCTTGATGGTGCACGGGGTCGGAGCGCCCCAGCGGGTCGCGTTCCGGGTCGCCTTCGGGCCGGTGCGGACCTTGATGCGGAAGGCGATGCGCATCGAAGCCGCGACGGCGGAGCGCTCGCGCGCGAGGCTGCGCGCCGCGCTCGACACCGTGGGCGAGGCCCTCGCCGACGGACGCCCCTACCTCGTCGGCGGTCGGTTCACGGCCGCCGATCTCACGCTCGCCGCGCTCCTCTCGCCCTTCGTCGATCCGCCGAGCTACCCGGTGCCGGTGATCGCCGTCGAGGACCTCCCTGCGCCGCTCGCCGACGAGGTGCGCAGGACGCGGCAGCATGCTGCCGGGAAGCATGCGCGTGCGATGTACGAGCGCCATCGGCGACCGGCGGGCGGCGCGAGCTGAGACGACGTCAGCCTCGCTTCTCGAAGACGACGCGGCTGCCGCGCGGCTGCGCGAAGGGCTTGTAGCGACGGACGAGCTCGGTGCCGGGCGCGAGCACCGGACGCACGCCGCGGGCGTGCATCGTGCGCGCGAAGGCGACGGCGAACTGTACGGTCTCGAGCCAGGCGAAGTGGTAGCCGAGGCAGAAGTGCGGCCCGCCGCCGAAGGCCGCGGTCTCGAGCGGGGTGATCGACTTCTTCCCCGTCCAGCGGCCGGGATCGAAGCGCGCGGGCTCGGGATAGAGCGAGGGATCGCGACCGAAGAGGGCGAGTGGCACGCCGAGCGAGACACCGGGCTTCGCGTCGTAGGCGCCGACCTTCATCGGCGCGAGCACCCTGCGGGAGATCATCCCGACGGGGGGATAGAGGCGCACGGTCTCGCGGAAGAGCGCCTCGGCGAACGGATGGCGTTCGAGATCCTTCGCGCTCCGAGGGACGTGGGGCGCGGCGAGCGATTCCTCGACGAGCGCGTCGAAGAGCTCGGGTCTCCGGGAGAGCTCGAGGACGAGCCAGGCCATCGTCGAGGCCGTCGTCTCGTGGCCGGCGAGGGCGAGGAGGCGGAGGTTGTCGAGGAGCTCGCGCTCGCCGAGGCCCTGGCCGTCCTCGTCGCGAGCGGCGAGGAGGGCGCCGACGATGCCCGCGTTCTCCGCGGACCGCGCCGTGCTCGCCATGATCGCGCGGAAGCGATCGTCGAGCCAGAGGCCGGCCTCGCGTCCGCGTCTCCGCGGCGTGCCGGGGAGATCGAGCTTGATCGGGAAGATCGTCAGGAGGAACTGCTGGTACTTGCGGGTCCACGCATCGAGATCCGACGCGGGGATGTCCATCACGCGGAAGACGATGTGGAGGGCGACGGTCTGCGTCTCGTCGTGCACGGCGATCGAGCGCTCGTCGAAACGGCCGACCCGATCCTCGATGACCTCGGCCGAGAGCTCGGCAGCGCCGCTCGAGGTGATGCCGCGCGGCGTGAACGGGCCGTTCATCGCGCCGCGCATCCGCCGGTGCAGCCCCCCGTCCGCGCCGAGCAGCGACTCGCCGATGAAGTGTTTCGCGACGTCCTTGTAATGGGCGCTCGTCGTCGTGCGGTTCTTCAGGAGATCGAAGGCCTCCTGGCCGGAGCAGACGAGGACCCAGTCGCTGAGCTTCATCCAGAACTGCGGGCCGAGCTCGCGCGTCGCCTCCTCGAAGAGCACGGGGAGGTCCTCCGTGGTGCGGAGCAGGTGGCCCACGAACGGGAGCTGGCCCGGGAGGATCGGCAGGCCTTCCCGGGTTCGGGGCGTCGAGCGGGCAGCGGACATCGTGGCGGAGGAGCGTAGGCGAAAAACGTCCCGAGCGGCATCGGGACGCGTGGTCCGGGGGAGACGACGTCCTCAGTCGCCGGGGCCAGCCGGCGCCCGGGCGCGTCGAGCGCGTCCGGCGAGCAGCGCGAGCCCGAGCGCGGGGAGCGCGACGAGGTCGGTCGCATCGCGCACGAAGGCGACTCGATGGAGCTCCGGCCACGGGCGGCCCCGTGCGGCCGAGAGCGCTGCGGCGAAGGGCCATTGCAGCGCACCGAGCGCGACCGAGTAGACGTCTCCCGCCCAGGCCACCGTCTTGATCGCGGCGAAGACGAGGCCCGTGAGGAAGGTGCAGAGGGCGAGGCGCCGGGCGCTCGGCCGCGCGTCGCGGCCGAGGAGATGACGCACGACCTCCGCGAGCGCCTCGAGCACGAGAGGGAAGAAGGCGAGGCCGGCGAAGTCGGAGAGCTTGCCGGTGAGCAGGCCGGGCATCGCACGCTTCAGCACGTGATCGTTGAGGACGAGCAGCGCGATCGCGACGAGCGGGATCGGCTGGAAGAGCCCGGCCGCGGGCGCGGAGGGCTCGACGACGCGTGCTTCGGCCATCCCGCGCTCGCGAAGGCTCAGGGCGTGACGAGCTTCACGTCGACCTTCGTCTCGACCGGCGCCGAGGCTCCGTTGCCCTCGAGGATGCCGGTCGCCGACCAGTCGATGCGCACTTGCGAGCTGCCGAGCGATGCGCCGCTCGCCACGGCGACGCTGGTGGTCGCGTCGATCTGGCAAGGAGCGGTCGAGCAGGGGAGCTCGATCTCGATCTCGGTCCAGCTGCCCTCGGTGCTCGACTCGAGCGGCGAGGTCTTGGCCTGACCGTTCTTCGGCGTGACCGTGACCGTGAGGGGCACGGCGCCGCCCGACGTCGTCGTCGCCACGACGCCGTATCGGAGGATCAGGCTGTGGGTGTCGGTCCCCGTGCCGTCGACCTTGAAGTGCTGGTTGAACGAGGTCGTGGTGCCCGAGAGCGTGCCCGTCATCGGTGCGTTCGCGAGCGGGAGGACCTCGTAGAGGGCCCACGTCGCGTCGCTGCCGTTCGAGGCGAGACTGGCGGCGCAGGCGCAGGCGAGGACCGTGGTCCGGAGGACCCGCGACAGGAGACGGGGATTCGTGACTCGGAAGCGAGACGAGAGCGACATCGGTACCCTGGGTGGACGCCACGGGGCTCCGCGTCGCACGGCCCCCGGACGCCCCGACGCTACCATCGTCCGGCGCCGAGGAGGAGAGGGCTCCCGGATCAAGGAGCGGTCGAGCCCGAGGAATCCCCGACGACGAAGGTCCGGATGTCGATCGGCCCGTCGCCCGGGGCCGAGAGGGCCGCTTCGAGACCGAGGAGCTGCTGGGGCAGCGGATTGACCGCGAGCGCCGCCCGCGTCTCGACCAGGGCCGCGCGTCGATCCCCGAGCGCGGCGTAGTAGAGGGCGGTGCAGTAGTGCAGCCAGAGCAGGCGAGCGCGCGTCTCGTGGTCCGTCGTCCCGGCGAGGAGGCGGTAGAGGTGCGCATAGGCCGCTTCGCTCGAGCGTGTGCCCTCGCGCACGTCGCCCTCGGTCGCGCCGTCGGCGAGGACCTCGTAGTGGATCCCGTTCGGCGCGAGGGTCTCGAAGAGGGCGATGGGTACGCGCACGTCGCGCTCGACGAGGACGGGGCGCTCGGAGGCGAGCGTCTGGAGCTCCGCGAGGCCGAGCTCGCCCCGCATGACGTAGGCGCGGAGGACTCCGGCGAGCTCGGGCGAGTGCGCGACGAGCGAGGGCACCATGCCCGGATAGGTCAGGAGCGGGACGGGCACGAGGAGCACGTCGGGCCTCGTGCCGTCCTCCGCCTCGCCTCCCCAGAATCGGAAGATCGTCTGCGGGGAATAGGCGAAGAGCACCGCGCGCGGAGGGAGCGAGCGGCGGATCTCCTCGTCGAAGGCGTCGGTCGCGGTGAAGCGCGCGAGCGAGGCGTCGAAGCCGGCGACGGCCGGATCGGTCGAGCGGTGGAACTGGTAGAGGCCGAGGCTCGCGAGCACGACGCTCGCCAGCACCGCGCTCCAATGGGGCTTCTGCGGATTCGGTCCGCCGAGGAGCGCGAGCAGGAGCGCGGGGACCACGGTCGCGAGCACGGCGCAGGCCGCGAACGCCGGGAGGAGGTAGCCGAGCGCGTCCGGATTGTTCGCCGTGAAGCCGAGGGCGACTCGGGCGGCGCCGTAGGAGAGGAGCGTCCCGGTCCAGAGCCAGGCCACGCGACGCGTCGCAGGGCGGCGGAAGAGCACGTAGATGCCGCCGAGGCCCGTGACGAAGATGAGCGGCATCAGGTTCTCGACGATCGCGACCCCGACGTCGGCGAGCCGATCGCCGAAGGGCTCGGGCACTCCGCTGCCGACGTTCTTCTGGAAGGTCCTCGCGGAGACCACCCAGAAGAAGCGGGCGAAATCCTTGGGCTCGCCGAGGTTCAGGTAGGGCTCGGCGTGCGCGCGGAGCAGGAGGTAGAGGTAGACGGAGAGCCCCGGGAGCGCGCATGCGGCCGCGACGACGACGGGCCGCGTGCCCTTGTAGAGCCGCACGCGCGCGAGGGTCGGCATCGCCACCGGCAGGAGCAGGAACGCGAGGAAGTGGTGGTTCGAGAGCGCGAGGCCGAAGGCGAGGCTCGCGTGGTAGAGCGGCCGCACGTCCGGGTGCGGGAACGCCAGCTCGAGCGCGACCAGGCGCTCGAGGGCGACGAGGAGCAGGGCCCCCTCGAGGGCATAGACCTCCGGCCGCACCGCCTGGAACCAGTAGCCGTACGACGCTCCGAGGAGCCAGGTCGTGCCGACGCAGAGGGGGATGACCACCGCATCCCACACGAGCCCCACCTGCCGCAACGTCGCGTCGAGCGCGCGGTAGAACGCGCCGAGCCCCAGCGCGGCGAAGAGGGCGCAGACGAGCGCGACGCGGAACGCGATCGGTCCGAGGGGCAGCGCCATCGCGAGCGCCATCGTCAGCGTGCCGAGGGGCTGTCCCGGGGGATGCGAGATGCCGAGGTCCGTGGCTGCCGCGACGAATTCGCCGCTGTCGAGCCAATGCCCATGACCCGAAAGGGTGGAGACGTAGCAGAGGAAAGGCAGGCCCGCGGCGATGAGCAACCCGCTCCACCGCGCTCGCGGATTGTCGACGACCTTTCCGGACCAAGCCATGAGGGTGAAGAGGATGGAAGAGGCCCGATCCGGTGTCCACTGTGCGGGATCGGACATCGGCCCCAGGCTTACGCCTCGACGCCGGATCGCGTACGCTCGTGAAACGGCCGACGCGTCACGACGCGGGGAATCGCCCCTGTTTTCAAGGGGTTTCGGGAGTCGCAGGATGAGCCACTACAAGAGCAACCTCCGGGATCTTCAGTTCAACCTCTTCGAGTACAACCGGACGCAGCAGTACTTCGGACGCGCGCCTTTCACCCAGATGGATGAAGACACGGCCCGCAGCATCCTCTCCGAGGTCGAAAAGCTCGCGGTGAACCAGATCGCCGAGAGCTTCGAGGACGGCGACCGCATCCCGCTGAAGCTCGAGAACGGGAACGTCACCCTCCCGCCGGCGGTCCGGAAGTCCATCGAGTCGTTCTTCGAGGGCGAGTGGCACCGGCTCGAGCTGCCGGAGCACCTCGACGGCTTCGGCGCGACGCCCAGCATGCGTTGGGCCGCCCTCGAGATGATCTGCGGCGCGAACCCGACGGTCGCCTTCTACATCTTCGGTACCTTCATCGCGACGATCATCGACAAGCTCGGCACGGAGGAGCAGAAGCGTCTCTACGTGCGTCCGATGCTCGAGCGCCATTGGGGCGGCACCATGGTGCTCACCGAGCCCGACGCCGGCTCCGACGTCGGCGCCGGTCGGACCAAGGCGAAGCAGATCGAGGACGACCTCTACGAGATCGAGGGCGTGAAGCGCTTCATCACGAACGGCGACTTCGACGGCCCCGAGAACATCGTCCACCTCGTGCTCGCCCGCCCCGAGGGGGCGTCGGTCGGCACGAAGGGCCTCAGCATGTTCATCGTGCCCAAGTACTGGGTGAACGACGACGGCTCGCTCGGCGAGCGCAACGGCGTCTTCGTCTCGAACATCGAGAAGAAGATGGGCATCAAGGGCTCGGCCACCTGCGAGCTCACGATGGGCGAGAACATCCCCTGCCGCGGCCTGCTCGTCGGCAACGTGCACGACGGCATCGCGCAGATGTTCAACGTCATCGAGCACGCCCGCATGTTCGTCGGCCTCAAGTCGATGTCGACGCTCTCGACGGGCTACCTCAACGCCCTCGAGTACTCGAAGGAGCGCGTCCAGGGCTCCGACATGACGCAGATGATGAACAAGAACGCGCCTCGCGTGGCCATCCTGCGCCATCCGGACGTGCGTCGCTGCCTCATGCTGCAGAAGTGCCACGCCGAGGGTCTGCGCGCGCTGATCTTCAAGACGGCGTCGGTGCAGGATCGCATCGCACAGACCGAGGACCACGCCGAGAAGAAGAAGCTCGAGGCCCTCAACGACCTCTACCTCCCGCTCGTGAAGGGCTACGGCTCGGAGAAGGCCTACGAGCTGCTCTCGGTCGCGCTCCAGATCTTCGGCGGCTCGGGCTACTGCCAGGACTACCCGATCGAGCAGTACATCCGCGATCAGAAGATCGACACGCTCTACGAGGGCACGACCCACATCCAGTCGCTCGACCTCGTCTTCCGCAAGATCGCGCGCGACCAGGGCCAGACGCTCCGCCTCGTGACCGGCGAGATCGTCGAGCTCCTGAAGTCGCAGAAGGGCGGCGACGCCTTCGCGGAGGAGCGGAAGTACCTCGGCGAGGCGCTCGAGCACCTCGAGAAGATGCTCTTCGCCGCGCTCGGCATGATGGGCAAGTCGATCTACCTCATCGGCTTCAACGCGAACCGCATCCTCGAGTCGCTCGCCGAGGTCGTCATCGGCTGGCTGCTCCTCGACCACGCGATCCTCGCGCAGGAGAGCCTCGCGTCGGCCACGGGCGACGACGTGGCCTTCTACCAGGGCAAGGTCGCGTCGGCGCGTTACTTCGTGCGCACCGTGCTCCCGGAGATCGCGGCGCGCCGCAAGGTCCTCGAGGCGTCGAACCTCGACCTCATGGAGCTCGACGACGCGGCCTTCGGCTGATCCCGGTCATGGCGCCCGCCGGTCCCACGTGGGATCGGCGGGCTCCGATGGGGATTGATTCTCGTACGCGTCGGGCGTATTCGTCTCGGCATGAAGCGACGCGAGATGATGATGGTCGGCGCGGGCACCGCCCTCGCCCATGGTGTGGTCACGGTGATGGGCTGCGGCGCCCAGGGCACGGCCGGGGCCGGCTCGACGCTGCCGGTCGCCACGAATCCGGATGCGCGCTCGCGTCTGCAGCGCGCCGCGGCGGAGTGCGTGCGCGCGGGCGAGGCCTGCCTCACGCATTGCATCACGAGCCTCGCCTCGGGGAACACGATGATGGCGCAGTGCGCCCCGGCGGTTCGCCAGATGCTCGCCATCTGCCGCGCGGTCGAGCAGCTCGCGACGACGGATTCGGCGCATCTCGTCGACCTCGCGCGGATCTGTCTCGCGACCTGCACGGAGTGCGAGGCCGCGTGCCGTCCGCACGCGGGCCATCACGTCGAGTGCGGCGAGTGCGCCGCGGCGTGCACCGCGACGATCACGGCGGCGCGGGCGCTCATCGGCTGAGGATCTCCCCGGACGCGCCGACGACGCGTCGGCCGCACGAGCGGAAGCTCGGGACGTGCCGTGTCCGGATCCCGGCTAAGCTCGCCGCATGCGTGTCCCCGTGTACAACCTCGACCTGACCCTCCCGCCGGCCCGACGGTGGGAGGGCCTCACCGCGCATGCGGACGCCGCACGACGTCTGATCGATTCGTACGTTCGCGATCTCGGCGGGCTCGAGCGGTTCCAGGGTGTCTCGTCGGAGCTCGTCGCGGGGTATCTTCGCGAAGATCTCCTCGCCGAGGTGGAGGGCGTGGCACACGCCGTCGGACGCGAGGTCGAGCAGGTGCTGCTCGCGAACCTCTACTACGATGCGATGCGCGCGTTGCTCGGCTGCACGGCCTTCGCACGCGACACGCACGAAGGCCCGATCCACGCCCGGAATCTCGATTGGTGGTCGGAGCAGCGTCTCCTCTCGGAGCTCACGCTCGAGGTTCGGGCGAGCGGCGGACCGTGCGGGCCCTTCCGGACGATCGCCTGGCCCGGCTACGTCGGGGCCCTCTCGGGAATCGCACCGGGTCGCTTCGCCATCACCCTGAACGCCGTCCTGAGCGAGGATCCGCTCGAGCTCGCGACGCCGATCTCGTTCCTCCTCCGGACCGTGCTCGAGACCGCATCCGGTTTCGACGAAGCCGTGCGCGTGCTGACGGACACCCCGATCGTCGCCGACTGCCTCCTCTTGGTCTCGGGTACGCGCTCGGGAGAGATGGTGGTCGTCGAACGAACGCCCACGCGCTGTGCGGTGCGGGGACCCACGGACGGCCAACTGGTCGTCACCAACGACTATCGCGTCCTCGACTCGGCATTCGTTTCGGACTCGGAGCTCGCGCGGACCGCGTGCAGTCGCTACGACCGCGCCGCCGAGCGCGTCCGAGCCGAGCGGCCGGACACTCCCGAAGCGTGCTTCGCGATCCTCGACGACCGCGCGGTGAGGATGGACATGACGATGCAGCAGATGGTCCTGCACGCGTCGACCGGTCTCTGCGCCGTGCGGAAGACCTAGGAACCCACGACCGCATGGCGTGTCGAGCGCCGCTCCGGCACGTGCTCAGGCGTTTCGTGAAGGCACGGACGGGAGCGACGAGAAGCCCGCCACGAGCGCCTCCATCAGCACCCGGACGCCCGAGCTGCGTGCGCGTCCGGGCGCCGCGAGGGCCGTGAGGTCGGGGCCGTCGGCCGCATGCGCCGAGAGGATCTCGACGAGCCGGCCTTCGCGGACGAGCGTGGGCACCATGAAGTCGAGGACCTGCGCGACGCCGAGGCCAGCGACGGCCGCGTCGAGCAGCGTGGGTCCGTGATCCACGCGCAGGCGCTCGTTCGCGTGGAACGGCGCGTGGCTCGTCTCGAAGCGGAACGTCCGCGGCCGTCCGTCGGGAGCGACGAAGAGGAGGAGGTCGTGCCCCTCGAGCTCCTCGGGGCGGGAGGGCGTGCCCCTGCGCGCGAGGTAGCCCGGCGAGGCGACCGTGACCCAGCGCGTGCGACGGAGGCGGCGGCCCACGAGCGAGGAGTCCTCGAGCGAGCCGATGCGCACGGCGAGGTCGACGCCGGACTCCGCGAAGCGTGCGAGCTCGTCCGAGACCTCGAGCTCGAACGCGAGCCGCGGATGCCTCGAGGCGAGAGGCGCGAGGGCCGACGCGACGATCGGCGCGAGCAGGAAGGGCACGGAGATCGAGAGCTTCCCCTGCGGCTCCTTGCGGCTGCCCGCGACGGCGGCGCGCGCGCCGGAGACCGCGGCGACCGCCGACTTCGTCCGCTCGTAGAAGAGCTCTCCCTCGCGCGTCGTCGACACGGCCCGCGAGGTGCGGACGAGCAGGGCCACGCCGAGCTCGGCTTCGAGCGTCTTCACCGCCTTGCTCACGGCCGCCGTCGTCACGCCGAGACGCGCCGCGGCGCCGCGGAAGCTCTTCTCCTCGACCACGGCGACGAAGGGGAGCACCCCGCGGAAGACGTCCGAGCCGCTCATCGTCAACTCCTGGTTGACGATAGGTTTCCGTGATGGTGATTGTCAACCGAGGGCGCCGTCCGCACGATGGCATCGAGAGATCGAGGAGGAAGCCATGAAGATCGGAGTGCTCGGGACGGGGATGGTGGGCGAGGCGATCGCGTCGAAGCTGGTCGCCCTCGGCCACGAGACGAAGATGGGCTCGCGCACGGCGGGGAACGAGAAGGCCGTCGCGTGGGTCTCGAAGGCGGGCTCGCTCGCGTCCGAGGGCACGTTCCGGGACGCCGCGCTCCACGGCGAGCTCGTCTTCAACTGCACGCAGGGACACGGCTCGCTACCGGCCCTCGAGTCGGCGGGCGCGGACGCGTTGCGGGGGAAGATCCTGATCGACATCGCGAACCCGCTCGACTTCTCGAAGGGCATGCCGCCGCAGCTCTTCGTGTTCAACGACGACTCGCTCGCCGAGCGGATCCAGCGTGCCTTCCCCGAGACGAAGGTCGTGAAGTCGCTCAACACCGTGAACTGCCACGTGATGGTCGATCCCTCGCGCATCGCGGGAGACCACACGATGTTCGTCTCCGGCGACGACGCCGAGGCGAAGGCGAAGGTCCGCTCGATCCTCGTCGAGTGGTTCGGCTGGAAGGACGTCGTCGATCTCGGCGACATCAAGACCGCGCGCGGCACCGAGTCCTACCTGCCGCTCTGGATCCGCCTCTGGGGAGCGCTCGGCACGGCCGACTTCAACGTGAAGGTCGTTCGGGCGAGCTCGTAGGCGCTCAGCGCGCGCGGGGGACCCAGCCGCCGGGAAGGTAGAGCTGGATCGTCCCGCGAACCTCGATCGACGGCGCGCGGAAGCGGGCTCCGACCTCGACCGGCAGCTGCCAGTGGCCCGCGACCCAGGTCCACGCGGCGCCCTGCAGCTCCCAGTAGCCCGCGATCCACAGCGCTCCGACGGAGCCGGCCGGTGGCGCGGGGATGACCTCGACCCGGGGCTCGGGGCGAGGGGGAATGGAGGCCTCGAGCGTGCGGGGCGGCGGTGGGGGCGGGAGCGCCACGGCCACCTGCGTCGTCACCGGGGGTGGCGGCGCTTGCGCCACCGGGGTCTGGGTGACGCGCGCTCGGACGACGTAGGTGCCGCCGATCCACACGAAGTCGTTCAGCGACGCGTCGAACGACCAGTACCCCGGGAGCCATTCCACCTCGCCGCGCGGCGCGGGCGGGATCGCCTCCACGCGCGGCGGTGGCGGCACGCGACCCACGGCCGGATCGGTCGAGGGGCCCACGTGGATCACCTCGAGCGAGGCCATCCGTCGATCGACGTCGGCGACGCGCGCGTCGAAGGTCGCCCGGTACGATTCGAGCGAGCCCAACGGCTGCAGCGCCTCGGCGCGGATGCGGATCACCACGCCCTGCATGTCGACCGGTGCGTGGAACCAGAACTCGAACCGGAAGCCGCCGGGATCGGAGCCCTCGTGGTACTCGGTGCCGACGCCGTCGAGGTCGTGGAGGTTCGGATTGCCCCGCGGATACCAGGCGATGCCCTCACCCTGCGTTCGCGTCGGCGGGAGCGGCCCTTCGAAGCGATCGAGCGTCGGCGGGGGGGCCTGGGGCTCGTCCGGCGGCCGCGTGCCCGGAGGGGGAGGAGCGCCCCCTCGACCGGATCGCGGAGGCCCTGGAGGCGCGCCTGCTCCTCCACCGCCACTGGCGACCGCGCCGGGAGCGGAGCCGTGTCCCCGGCACGCGGCGTTCGACGCCGCATCGTCCGACGCGGTCCATTCCCATCCCGACATCCGCGAGCCGTCCGCGTAGACGAAGCGCGTGTCCATCGGGAGACTGCGTGCGCCGAAGACCTCGACGGTGAGCCTCCGCCCGAACTCCGCCTCGAACGCCGGCACCTCGACGGAGAAGGGGCCCGTCACGCAGCGCGTCGGGGACACGAAGACCCACTCGGAGCGGACTTCCCATCGCTCGAGCGGTCGCGACGCGCTCGGCTCGCTCGCGCCTCGGCCGGTGCATCCCGCCATCAGGCCGAAGGCGAGCGCTCCCGCCACCATTCTCGGACGAGCGCGCGCATGGAACGTGGACATCGCTCGATGAGGCCATCCCGCGCGACGGCACGTCAAGGCGGCACGGACGCCGTCGGCGATCGGCGAGCGACCGCGTGGAAGGCCACGCCCACGGCCGCCGCCGCGAGCACGTGCTTGATCGCGTGGCCGCTCATCGCATGCCCGAGCAGCGTGTAGACCTGCGCATCGAGACCCTCGAAGAGCTTCGCCGCGACGTAGAGCGCGAGCGTGGCCCAGAGCGCCCACGCGCGATCGTAGCGGCTCGGGAAGAGCAGGAGCACGAGGGGCAGCGCGAGCATCGGATAGAACTGCACGAGCGCGTAGAAGCGGAGATCGCCGACGCCGGCGAGCGCGCCGCGCCGCCAGACCTCGACCGAGAGCGCGCCGAGCACGACGAAGGGGAGCAGCAGGAAGAGCCCCGCTCGGTGGTGGATGCGCTCCACGATGGCGACCGAGAAGAGGCCCATGAAGGCGAGCGTCATCGGGAGACGGTCCCAGAAGAGCGTCGTGTCGCTCGGCGCGAGGTGGTAGTAGCCGCTCCCGAGGCCGACGAAGACGCTGCCGATCGCGACGGCGAGCCACGGCCAGCGATCCTCGGGTCGACCGAGGCGAGCGACGCGGCAGGCGTGCAGGCCGTAGAGCCCCACGAGCGTGAACGGGACGTTCGAGACGACATTCCAGAAACGCGGGATCCCGAAGAGCGTCCTCGCGTCCGCGAAGCGGTGGTACGCGGGATCCTGGGCGATCGGCGGCGAAGCGAGCGCCCAGGCGATCGCGACGAGCGCGAGCGCCACGAGTGGAACGAGCCGCTTCCGAGTCTCCCCCGCGTCGAGCCGCGTGCTCATGCAGGCGAGACACGCGCGGGCTCGCGTTCATTCCCGCGCGGGCGTGCGGGCGCTCGACCTCAAGCGCTCGCGACGTAGCCGAGCAGCGCGCCGTAGCCCGTGCTGATCCACGGGTTCGAGGTGATCGGGCACGCGCCCGACGCGCAGCCGACGAAGCGGTAGTAGAGGAAGCCGGAGACGGCGCCGCCGAGGACGAAGAGGGCCTTCTGGAGAAGCATCGCGGGGCTCGCGGGAAGAGGGTTCGAGCGGTGGGAGCCAGCGTGCCCTGGAAAGGATTCGGACGGGCGCGGAATCACCCGAAAGGGTCGGGAATTCCCGTGAAAACCGCGAGCATCGTCTGTTGACTTCCGTTCAAGCGGGCGGATGATCCTTCCATCGCAATGGGGGACCGGACCGATAGGCCGGTATCCACGGGAGGAACCATGCTCGAGAAGGCCATGGGGGCGTCACTCCGCCTCCTCAACGAATTCGCGGGCTCCGAGGTCGCCGAGAAGCTCGGCTTGGTCGAGCCGGCGAAGAAGATCCTCTACCAGGGCTCGAAGACGGGCTTCACCGTCCTCCAGGAAGGTGCCAAGGTCTGGAAGCAGCTCGTGGACGTGAAGGCGCCCGAGCGCATGCCGAAGAAGTCGGCCTCGAGCGATCTCTTCGACCTCACGCCGACCGAGGACCAGGCGATGGTGCAGGACACCATGCGCCAGTTCGCCGCGGACGTCCTGCGTCCCGGTGCGCACGACGCCGAGTCCGCGCTCGCGACGCCGAAGGCGATCCTCGATCAGGCGCAGGAGCTCGGGATCATGTCGCTCTCGATCCCGGAGAAGCTCGGAGGCGCCGGCGAGGAGCGCTCGCCCGTCTCGAACGTGCTCATCGCCGAGGCCCTCGCCCACGGCGACATGGGCATGGCCTTCGCGATCCTCTCGCCGCTCTCGGTCATCAACGCGCTCGTCGACGCGGGCTCGGCCGATCAGCAGTCGCGCTACCTCGCGGCCTTCGCGAAGGACACCTTCCTCCCCGCCTCCATCGCGCTGATGGAGCCGCAGCCGATGTTCGATCCCTTCCGGCTGCGCACCCGCGCGATCCGCGAAGGGCTCGGCTACCGGCTCGAGGGCGTGAAGTCGATGGTCGCGCTCTCCGACTCGGCGGAGCTCTTCCTCGTCGCCGCGGCCGTCGACGGTGCGCGTCCGCGCATCTTCCTCGTCGATCGGAACACGCCCGGCCTGACGATCGAGAGGACCCCGGCGATGGGCCTCCGCGCCGCGGGCCTCGGCGAGCTCCGCCTCTCCGGCGTCTCGGTCTCGGCCGATCGCGTGCTCGGCGGCGAGGGCGACGCGTTCGACTACGCGAGCTTCGTCGACCGGGGCCGCATCGCCTGGTCCGCCCTCGCAGTCGGTCAGGCGCAGGCCCTGCTCGACTTCGTCATCCCCTACTGCAACGAGCGCCGCGCGTTCGGCGAGCCGATCACGAACCGCCAGGCCGTGGCGTTCATGATCGCCGACATGGCGATCGAGGTGGAATCGATGCGCATGCTGACCTGGCGTGCGGCGGCCCTCGCGGAGGAAGGGAAGGGTTGCCGCCGCGAGGCCTACCTCGCGCGCCTCCTCGCGGGCGAGAAGGCGATGAAGCTCGGCTCCGACGGAGTCCAGCTCCTCGGAGGCCACGGCTACACGAAGGAATACCCCGTCGAGCGCTGGTACCGGAACCTGCGCGCCGTCGCCGTGATGGAATCCGGTCTCTACGTCTGAACCCGAACCGCGAAGGAGGAAGCCATGATCCGAATGGAAGCACCGAAGCGGTTCAAGCCGCTCGTCATGCAGGCGCACCAGGTCGCGGCGAACGTGTTCCGCCCGATCTCCCGCAAGTACGACCTCGCCGAGCATACCTACCCGAAGGAGCTCGACATGCTCGCCGCCCTGATGGACGGCATGAGCGAGACCGGCGCGACGGGAGGTGCCGGCGCGGCCGGCCTCGAGAAGGGGGGCCACGACGCGCCGAAGACGACGGAGAACAAGAACGGCGCGAACCTCGCCACGGCGCTCGGCATGATCGAGCTCTGCTGGGGCGACGCGGGCCTCGCGCTCAGCATCCCGCGCCAGGGCCTCGGCAACGCGGCCATCGCGGCCGTCGCGAACGAGGACCAGAAGAAGCGCTTCAACGGCAAGTGGGCCGCGATGGCGATCACCGAGCCCGAGGCGGGCTCGGACTCCGGCGCGATCCGCACCACCGCGCACCTCGACGGCGACGAGTGGGTGCTGAACGGCGAGAAGATCTACGTGACCGCCGGTCAGCGCGCCGACTGCGTCGTCGTCTGGGCGACGCTCGATCGCAACCTCGGCCGCGCGGCGATCAAGTCCTTCGTCGTCGAGCGCGGCACGCCCGGCATGGAGGTCGTCCGGCTCGACCACAAGCTCGGCATCAAGGCGTCGGACACGGCGGTCATCCAGTTCACCGACTGCCGCATCCCGCGGGGCAACATCCTCGGCAGCGAGGAGGTGCGCGCCTCGGGCTTCGCCGGCGTGATGCAGACCTTCGACAACACGAGGCCCCTGGTCGCCGCGATGGCCCTCGGTGTCGGCCGCGCCTCGCTCGAGCTCGCGACGAAGATCCTCGGCCGCGAGGGAGTCACGCCGACCTACGAGCGCGGCTTCCACGGCGGCGACTTCGCGAGCCGCGAGCTGCTCCGCCTCGAGGCCGAGCTCGAGGCCGCCCGGCTGCTCACGATGAAGGCCGCGTGGATGGCCGACAACCGGAAGCCGAACTCGACCGAGGCCTCGATGGCCAAGGCGAAGGCGGCGCGCGTCGGCACCGAGATCACGCTGCGCATGAGCGAGCTCTGCGGCTCGGCGGGCTACGACGAGCGCGAGATGCTCGAGAAGTGGGCGCGCGACTCGAAGATCCTCGACATCTTCGAGGGCACCCAGCAGATCCAGCTGCTCATCATCGCGCGCCGCATCCTCGGCAAGACGTCGGCCGAGCTGAAGTAGCACGCACCGGAGGACGGGGCGGTCACGAGGCCGCCCCGTTTCCGTCTTGACGAAAACTGGAACAGGCGTTACATTCTCCTCGTCGCCGCCGTGAAGGGCGGAATCGCGGAGGTGGATCGTGAGCAAGGTCGTCGTTCTCGGTGGCTGTGGCGGAATCGGCAACGTGGCGGTGAAGGCCCTCGCGGCCCTCGAGGCCTTCGACGAGATCGTCGTGGCCGACGTCCGCGCGGACGAAGCGGCGAAGCTCGCCCAGGGCTTCGGGAAGCCGGGCATCACGAGCACGGCCGTCGACGCGACGAGCCCCGACTCGCTCGCTTCCGCGATGAAGGGCGCGACCGTCGTGCTGAACTGCGTCGGCCCCTTCTACCGCTTCGGTCCTCCGATCCTCGAGGCCGCGATCCGCGCGAAGGTCGACTACGTCGACATCTGCGACGACCTCGCGCCGACGCGCGTGATGCTCGAGATGGACGCGGCCGCGAAGGAAGCGGGGATCTCGGCCCTCATCGGCATGGGCAACTCGCCCGGCCTCGCGAACGTCTTCGTGAAGCTCGTGAAGGATCTCTTCCTCGACCAGGTCGAGGAGGTCGACATCATGCACATCCACGGCGGAGAGCCCGAGGAGGGCGCGGCCGTCGTGAAGCATCGCATCCACGCGATGGTCCACGACGTGCCGCTCTTCCTCGACGGGGAGTTCGTCAACGTCCGCCAGCTCGAGGAGAGCGGTCAGGCGCACGTCGTCGAGACCGACTTCCGCAACGTCGGGAAGTTCCCCGTCTACCCGTACCCGCACCCCGAGACGATCACGCTGCCGAAGTACATCCCGGGCCTCAAGCGCGCGACGAACCTCGGCGTGATCTTCCCGCTCTCCTACTTCCACCTGACGCAGGAGATGGTCCGCGTCGGCGCCTGCTCCGAGGAGCCGCTCCGCGTGCACGGGCAGGACGTCGTGCCGCTCGACTTCTCGGTCGCGCACATCCTCCGTCGTCGCCCCGAGCTCCTCGCGGCGGCAGGCGTCACCGGTCCCGCCGGCTGCCTCAAGGTCGTCGTCGCGGGGCAGAAGGGCGGAAAGCGGCAGACCTTCGTGCTGCAGCTCTCGTCGAAGTCGGTCGGCGCGGGCGAGGGCACGGGCATCCCGGCGGCGGTCGGCGCCGCGCTCATGGGCCAGGGCAAGATCCCTTCGAAGGGCGTGTTCCCGCCCGAGGCCGGGATCAACGCGCTCGAGGTGCTCACCCTCGCGCTCTCCGCGTCGAAGAAGCTCGGCGCGGCCGGCGGCGACTCGATCCACGTCGAGAGCATCGACGCGGACGGGAACGTCTCGCCGCTTCCTCTCGCGTTCTGAACGGGCGAAGATCGCGCATGCCGCTCTTCGTCGGACACGACCTCGGGACCGGAGGCAACAAGGCCTCGCTCGTCGACCTCGAGGGTCGCGTGCTCGCCGAGCACACGGCGACCTATCCGCTCGCCCATCCCGAGAAGGGCTGGGCCGAGCAGGAGCCGGAGCATTGGTGGCGCGCCGTCGTCGAGTGCACGCGCTCCGTCGTCTCGAAGGCGGGCGTGTCCCCGTCCGACGTCGTCGCGCTCGGATTCGCGGGGCAGATGCTCTCGCTCGTCCCGCTCGATCGCGAGGGCACGCCCACGCGTCGCGCGATCAGCTGGATGGACGCGCGCGCCGACGAGGAGGCGCGACGGATGACGCGCCGGCTCGGCGGAGAGAAGGTCATGCACCTGCTCGCCGGCGCGGCTCCGACGGGCAAGGATCTCGTGGCGAAGATCGCGTGGATCGCGGCGCACGAGCCCGCGGTGCACGCGAAGACCTTCGGTTACACCGACGCGACCGGCTTCCTCGTGGCGCGCGCGACGGGCATCGTCGGGATCGATCCGACGGCGGCGGGTGCGACGGGGATCCTCGACGCGAAGAGCCGCACCTGGTCGAGGCTCCTCGCGACGTTGATCTCCTTCCCGCTCGACAAGATGCCCACGCTCTTCCGCTCGATCGACGTCGTGGGCACGCTCACGCGACACGCGGCGGAGGAGCTCGGGCTGTCTCCCTCGACCCAGGTGGCGGCCGGCATGGCCGACATCCCCTCGGCCGCGGTCGGCTCGGGAGCGCTCGAGCCGGGAGACGCGCACGTCTACCTCGGGACCTCGTCGTGGATCGGCGTCACCGTGCGATCGCCGAAGATGGTGCCCAAGGCGGGCATCGCCTCCGTTCCCGCTCCCGATCCCTCGACCTGCCTGCTCATCGGCGAATCGGAGACGGCGGGAGCCTGCCGCGAGTGGTTCGAGAAGAACGTCGGCGTCGGCGAGTCGGAATCCCTCGACGCGCTCGCGGCGCGCGCCGAGCCCGGCTCCGGCGGCGTGCTCTTCCTCCCGTGGATGTACGGCGAGCGCTCGCCCGTCCCCGACACGCGCGTGCGCGGGGCCTGGGTCAACGTCTCGCTCGAGCACGAGCGAGCCCACCTGATGCGCTCGCTCTACGAGGGCGTGGCGCTGAACCTCCGCTGGATCCTCGACGAGTGCCGCTCGATCGGCGAGCCCTGTCCGACGCTCCGCGCGATCGGGGGCGGCGCCCGGAGCGATCTCTGGCTCCAGATCCTGGCCGACGTCACGGAGCGCCCGATCGAGAAGGTCGCCGAGCCGCGCCAGGCCGGCGCCGTCGGGGCGGCCCTCGTGGCCGCGGTGGCCACCGGTCACCTCCCGAGCGTGCCCTCGATCAAGCAGAAGGTCCGCGTGGATCGTCGCTTCGAGCCGACGCGCGCGAACCGTGCCGTGTACGAAGAGGCCTATGGGGTCTTCCGCGAGCTCCATGGACCCCTCTCCAGGGCGGGACGTCTGCTACGCTCCCGACCGGGATGAGTCGGGCGCCCAGGCAGGAGCGGAGCGAGCAGAAGCGCAGGGAGGTCCTCGAGGCCACGCTGCGTCTGCTCGCGCGCGAGGGCCCGAGGGGCGTCACGCATCGGGCGGTCGCGGCCGAGGCCGGCACGTCGCTGCGCGCGACGACCTATTACTTCGCGTCGCGCGAGGAGCTCCTCACGGAGGCGCTCCTCCACTACGCCCGTACGGCGATCGAGCGCTTCGACATCATCCGCGCACCGCTCTCCCCGGGCATCGAGGACCCGATCGAGGCGGCCGCCGATCTGCTCGCGGCGACGGTCGTGAGCGACCTCCTCGAGGATCGGGCGGGCCTCGTCGCGGAGTACGAGCTCGTCCTCGAGATCGGGCGCAACCCCGTCCTCGAGCCGGCGTATCGGGAATGGCAGGCCAAGCTCGAGGGGATGCTCGGGGGCTATGCGGCGCTCTTCGGCTCGAGGAACCCGGAGCGAGACGCGCGGATCGTGCTCGCGACCCTGCGGGGCCTCGAGCTCGAAGCGCTCGCCCGGCCTTCCCGCAAGCCCGATCGCGTCGAGCTCCGAGGGCTCTTCGCGGCGCTGCTCGCCACGCTCGTCCGCTCGTCCTGAGGCCGACGCTACGAGGCCGCGGCGCGGGCGCGCGTCCCGAAGAGCGCGTCGAGCGTCGCGAGCAGCTCGCGCGCCGCGTAGGGCTTCGCGAGGAAGCGGGTGTGGGCGTCGAGCGGGAGACGGTCCGTCGCCTCCGAGTAGCCGGAGACCACCACGACCGGGAGCTCGGGGCGATGGCGACGCACGTGCCGGAGCACCTCGAGCCCTCCGATCTTGGGCATGCGGAGGTCGAGGACGAGGGCTGCGAACCGCTCGATCCCCGCGTCGAGCTTCGCGATGGCGTCCGCACCGTCCACCGCGGACTCGACCTCGAAGCCGGCGCCCCGGAGGATCGCGGTCGTCACGTCGCGCACGCTCGGCTCGTCGTCGACGACGAGGAGCCGCCTCGTCGGGGGCACCGGCGTCTCGCGCTTCGATCGGACCCCCGAGTCGGGAGGTGCGACGTGCTCGAGGGCATTCTCGGCCGGGACGAGGAGCGTGAAGGTCGTCCCGCGTCCTCTCGCGCTCGTCACGGCGACGCATCCCCGATGCCCACGGAGGATCCCGAGGACGGCCGCGAGCCCGAGCCCGCGGCCGGAGGCCTTCGTCGTGAAGAACGGATCGAAGACCCGCTGGCGCGTCGTCTCGTCCATTCCGATGCCCTCGTCCCGGACGTCGATGCGCACGTACTCGGTCTCGGGATCGGGAGCGGCCGGGCGGAACTGGAGCGGCGAGTCGAGGAGGGTCGAGCCGAGCACGCGTCGTGCCTCGATGTGGATCGTGCCTCCGCGCTCGCCCATCGCATCGCCCGCGTTCGTCACGAGGTTCATGAAGACCTGCGTGAGCTGACCGCGATCGCCGAGGACGGCCGGGAGCTCCCCCTCGAGCTCGAGCTCGAGCGAGACACGCTTCGAGAGCGTCGTCGCGAGCAGCTCGCGCGTGTCCTTCAGCACCTCCTCGAGGTGCAGCGCTCGCACGTCCGCGCGCGCCCGTCCGGCGTACGTGAGGAGCTGCCGCGTGAGGTCCGCGGCACGCAGGGCCGCCTTCTGGATCGCCTCGAGGCTCGCCTTCTGGCGCGGATCGTCGCTGCCCCGCAAGAGGGCGAGCTCGGCGTTGCCGAGGATGCCGACGAGCACGTTGTTGAAGTCGTGCGCGATTCCGCCCGCGAGCACGCCGATGCTCTCGAGGCGCTGGGCCTCGAGCACGCGGAGCTCGAGCGCACGCCGCTCGGTGAGGTCCGCGACGAGCGCGAGCGCTCCGACGTAGCTCCCGTCCGGATCGGTGACCGGGCCGGTGGACATCACGGTCCAGACGGGGCTCCCGTCCCGGTGGACGAGGCGGAATTCGTGGTGATCCGCGATCCCCCGCTGGCGCCGACCGAGGTTGCGCAGGGTCGTGCGTCGACCCTCGTCGTCCATGAAGTCGAAGAGGGTCCGGCCGATCATCTCGTCGGGCTCGTACCCGAGCATGCGCGACATCTGGGGGTTCACGTAGGTCGTCACGCCGGTCGCGTCGACGAGCCAGACGCCGTCGGTGCATTGCGTGACGATCATCCGGTAGAGGGCCTCGCGGCGCGCGAGCGAGGCCGCGGCGTCGAGGCGCTCGATCTCCGCGCCCGCCCGTGCGGCGAAGAGGCCGAGGATCGACGCGAGCTCGGCGACGGGCTCGGTGGGCTCGCGTCCGAGCGCCGCGACGAGCCCGAGCGAGCGACCGTCGACGGCGCTGCGGATCGGAACGGCGAAATACGACTCGATGCCCGCTTCGGCGAGCATCCGGTCCTCGGGGAAGGTCCGGGCGACGCCCGCCGGATGCTGGCAGGGCTCGTGCTCCGTGAGCACCTCTTCGCAGGGCGTTCCTTCGAGCGCGTAGCGCATGTCCTGGAAGCCCTCGCCGTTCCAGAACGCGAGCGTGTGGACGTGGAGCCCGTCGGGCTCGACGCGCCCGACCAGGCCCATCGGGACGCCGAAGACCTGGGCGACGCTCCGCGCGAGCGCCCGGAAGAACTCGGCGCCCGTGACGGTGGCCGTCGCCTCGTGCAACAGCTTCACCGCCCGATCGACCGGGAGCGGCCCGTGCATGCGTACCCCCCTCTGCCCATCCCCATGGGCGCGAGATCAGGATACGCGAGGAAGCTCACAAGGGAATGCCCCGAAGGAGGGTCCATCCACGTTCATGGAGGGACCCTCCCCGGGGCATGCCGTGCGCAGTGACGTATCAGCTCGGAAGGCGAGCAGAGATCAGTAGGGGACGCAGATCGACACGCCGAACGGCAGGCTCGGGACGTCCTTCATGTCGGCGCAGCGGAAGCCGTAGCCGCACTGAGCGTCGGTGGTGCAGCGCTCGACGCAGACCTGCATGGTGTTGCCGACGACGCCCGCCGGCGCGCAGTAGCCGTTCTGGCCGTTGAGGCTGAGCGGGCAGACCGCATCGGACGCGCACGCGATGGTGCAGATGCTCTGCGAGGCCATGTTGTTGCTGTTCGGCAGCTTCGCGTCGAGCTGCTCGCAGCGGGTGAGGCCGGTGTCGCACTCCGTCAGCGTGGTGCAGATGTCGTAGGCCTTCTGTCGCGGCACACCGGCGCCCGAGCCCGGCACGCAGAGGCGGGTGCCTGCGGGCTCCGTGCTGTGCGTCGACAGCTGGGTCGAGTCGAGGCAGGTGCTGCCCGCCTGGCAATCCGCGTTCGTGTAGCAGCGCGGGACGCAGGTCTGCATGTTGTTGCCGAGGAAGCCGTAGGGCGCGCAGTAGCCGTACTGACCGTTGGCGCCGATCGGGCAGAAGGCGTCGCCCGCGCAGGCGACGGTGCAGAGGGTCGTGGAGACGGCTCCGGCGCCCCAGTCGGCGGCGAAGTACTGGCAGCGGGTCGCGTCCGCGCTGCAGTTCTTGAGGTCGTTGTTGCACGACTGGTACATCGTCGAGCTCGCCGGCGGCTCGCCCGGGACGCAGACGCGCGTTCCGTAGGGCACCTGGGCGCCGGTCGAGAGCTGCTGCGCGTCGAGGCAGGACCAACCCGGATCGCAGTCGTTGTTCGTGTAGCAGCGCGGGAGACAGGTCTGCATGCTGTTGCCGAGGACGGCCGTCGTGGTGCAGTAGCCGTTCTGGCCGTTCGGACCGATCGGACAGTTCGCGTCGGTGGCGCAGGCGATCGTGCAGATCGACGAGCTCGCCACGCCGGAGCCCCAGTTGATCGAGAAGTCCTGACACCGCGTGGCGTTCAGGTCGCAGCTCGAGAGCGTGCTGCACTCGGAGTAGAGTGGCGCGCCGCCCGTCCCGGACGAGTTCGTGACCACGCAGCCGGTCATCGAGACGGCAGCGCAAGCGATTGCGAGCAGCGTTGAACGCAAGTTCATGTTCCAGTCTCCCTCGCCCCAAGACTACACGAGCCGGCCCGGCCCGCTATCGTCCTGTGACGCGATCGGCCTCCGGAATCTTCAACGACCACGTCGTCTTCGATGCTGGAGGGAAGCGCCCCCTTCCGGGGCCTTCCTTCGTACGATGTGCGTGTGGAAATCTCCCCCCCAGCGCTCGCTTGGCCCCCCGGTGTGGACGGCGCCGCTCGTGCGGACCTGGCCGCTCGGGCCGACATCCTGCTCGCGTCCTCGGGCCTTCCGGACGGAATCCAGCGGTGGGCTCCCTCGCTCCACCTCCCGCTCGCGGCTCGGCTCGCCGCGCAGGCGAGGGCGCTCGGCCGGACGCTCGTCGTCGGCGTCCAGGGCGCGCAGGGCTCGGGCAAGACGACGGCCGCGTCCGCCCTGAAGACCCTCCTCGAGGGCCTCTTCGACGTGCGCTGCGCCGCGATCTCGATCGACGACTTCTACCTCCGGAAGGAAGAGCGGGCCCGGCTCGCGTCCGAGGTCCACCCACTCTTCCGCACTCGCGGTGTGCCCGGCACACACGACGTCACGCTGGCGCTCGCGACGTTCGACCGGCTGGCCGCGTTGCCCGCGGGGGCGACGATGCGCCTCCCCGCCTTCGACAAGGCGATCGACGATCGGATGCCCGAGGACCGCTGGCCCGTGATCCGAGGGCCCGTCGACGTGGTTCTCTTCGAAGGCTGGTGCGTCGGGGTCTCACCGATGCCCGAGGCCGAGCTCGCGCTGCCCGTGAACGCGCTCGAGCGCGAGGAGGATCCCGACGGGCGCTGGCGCACGGCGATCCGCGAGGCGCTCGCCGGCCCCTATCGCGCGCTCTTCGCACGCCTCGATCGCCTCGTCGTCTTCCAGGCGCCTTCCTTCGACGTCGTGCTCGGTTGGCGTCGCGAGCAGGAACGAGCGCTGCGCCGCGTGCGCGGCAGCGACGCCGGCATGGACGACGAGGCGCTCGTCCGCTTCGTCGCCCACTACGAGCGGGTCACGCGCTGGGCGATGGTCGACCTGCCGCGGAGGGCCGACGTCCTCGTGCGTCTCGATGCCTCGCGCGTCCCGATCGCGATCGAGGCGCGCGGCTCATTCCACGCCGAGGAAGGCGAGCGTGGGCGGTAGGAACCGCTCGACCGCGTCCACGTGCGCGAAGTGGGATGCCCGCGGGAGCCAGACGAGCTCGGCGTCGGGCACGAGGGCGTGGAGGCGCGTGCCGACCGAGGGAGGCACCATCGGATCCCGCTCCGCGTAGAGGAGCACGAGAGGGATCGGGAACGCCTCGCGGCGCGCGCGCCGGGACTCGAGGCGATCCTCGAAGTCGCCGAAGTCGGACGGATCCATCGTCTCCCGCAGGATGCGCGCGAACGCGTGCAGACCGTCCGGCGTCGCGAGCGGCGCACCGTACACGTCGAGCTCCTCGATCGATTTCAGCGACTCGTCGTAGTAGTGGACGTTCCGCTGGATCCAGGTGCGGAGGTCCTGACGCACGGCCGTCGCGAGGACCCGCTCGGCGAAGGGGAGCGACATCGCCGTGCGGAGCGCGTAGAAGCGCGGCATCGGAACCGCCGGCGAGTGCAGGTTCACGAGGCGAGCGATGGCGCCCGGATCGTCGAGCGCGAGGAGCATGGAGAGGTAGCCGCCGAGCGAATTGCCGATCACGTCGCAGCCGCGGATCCCGACGGCCCTCTGGAAGTCCGCGATCGAGCTCGCGAGCGCGCGGGCGCGGTAGGGACGATCGGGCTTTTCGGACATGCCCTGGCCCACGAGGTCGGGGACGTAGACCGTGAAATGCCTCGCGAGCGGCTCGATGACGTAGCGGAACGAGTAGCCGCTCGTCATGAGGCCGTGCACGAGCAGGAGCGGAGGGCCTTCGCCGAGCCGACGATACGCGATGCGATGGCGGCCGAACGCCGACGACTCGACCAGCACGTCGAGCACCGGGAGCTCGAGGAAGCGGTGCGGGATGCGGGGACGGAGAGGGAGCGCCGAGACGGGGAGCGTGGCGAACGGGGCGGAGGGCGGCACGGCGGCATCCTACCGGATGCCCGACCCGTCGCGTCAGAGTTCGTTGGGCAGCCAGGGCGGCGTCGAAGGGGGCCGCGAGGTCGGCTTCCGGACCGGGAGCGACACGCCGAAGCACGAGCCCACGCCGAGCGTGCTCCGGACGTCGACCCGGGCCCCGAGCACCTCGGCGAGGCGCTTCACCAGCGCGAGGCCGAGCCCGACCCCCCCGTGCTCGCGCTCCGCGGAGCCGTCGACCTGGCGGAACGGCTCGAAGATCCGCTCGAGGTCCCCGTCCGGGATGCCCTCGCCGGTGTCCTCGACCTCGAACCTCACGTGGGTCGAGCCCTCGCGTTTCGCGCGGATCGTGATCTTCCCACCGTCCGCGGTGAACTTGATCGCGTTCGACACGAGGTTCATCAGGATCTGGACCAGCTTTCCCCGATCGGTCTCGACGATCGGGAGGTCGCGCTCCGCCACGAGATCGAGGACGAGGTCGCGCGTGCCGATGACGCCGCGGCCGCTCGCCACGATGCGCTCGAGGAGCTCGTCGAGATCGACGGCGCCCCGCTCGAGCACCAGCTTCCCCGCCTCGGCGCGCGAGAGCGCGAGGATGTCGTCGACGAGCGCGAGCAGCGATTGGGCGCTCCGCTTGATCTCCGCCTGGGCCCGCTTCTGCTTCTCGCTGACCTCTCCGTAGATGCCCGACGCGACGAGGTCCGAGAGACCGCAGATGCCGTGGATGGGCGTGCGGAGCTCGTGCGTCACGTTGGCCATGAAGAGGCTCTTCTCCTTGCTCGCCTCGACCAGCGCGCGCGTCTTCTGCTCGAGCGCGATCTGCTTCTCGCGGAGCTCCCTCAGGATCGCCGCCGTGAAGAACGTCGGGATCGCGAGCACGAAGAGCCCGAGCACGAGGAGCATGAAGACGTAGCCCGACGTCACCTGCCCGTGGTCGATCGCCGGAGGCGAGAGGGGCGGCAGGATCCCGAGCGAGACCGCGCTCAACATCGACGCGTAGAGCACGAAGACCGTGCTCGCGACGAGGATCGTCACGCGGAGGTTGCTGAGGAGCGCGACGACCGTGAGCTCGATCGTGTAGATCGCGAAGAGCGGCGAGAGCGGACCGCCCGTGAGGTAGATGGCCCACGTGAGCGCGATGCAGTCGGCGAGCACGTTCAGGGCCGCCGCCTCGAGCACGAGGACGTTCTTCCGGAGCGACAGCCAGGCGAGCGTGTTCGTGCCGAGCTTCAGCAGCACCGGCAGGAAGTAGACGTAGCCGAACGGGACGAGCTCGAGGTACAGCCCCACCACGGCGAGCGCCGCGAAGAGACTGACGAGGACCAGCCCCGAGCGGACGCTGAACTCGAGCTGGGGCCTGCGCGAGGGCAGGGCCATCTCGGCGAGGAACGCCGGATAGCGCATCGACTTGGTCAGGCCGCCTCGGCGAGGAGCTCTCTGATGCGAGCCAACATCTGCTGCATGTCGAAGGGCTTCACCATGTAGGCGTCCGCGCGGAGGCCTTCGTGGGCGTACTTGGCGCCGTGGTCCTCGTCCCGGTAGAAGGCGCTCATCAGGAGCACGGGCGTGTTCCTCCCGTGCTCCGTCCGCTTCACCTCGAAGCAGACCTCGAAGCCGTTCTTCCGCGGGAGCATCACGTCGACGAGCATGAGGTCGGGCCGATCCTTCTCGAAGCGCTCGACGCCCTCGACGCCGTTCTTGGCGCGCGTGACCGAGTAGCCGTTCGCGCCGAGGAAGTCCTCGAGGACCATCGCGCTCACGGGGTCGTCTTCGACCAACAGGATCTTCTTCATGTCCGAGCCCTCCCCTCGTACGGCTCCCAGCGTAGATCACCCCCGCGCGTCATCCCAGTCACGGATTCGGGGTTCGCCCCATTTCCGTGGGTGGATGTGCGCATCGGTCGACGCGCTCCCCGACCTGCCGCCCGCACGGGGCTCAGGGCAGTACGACGGCTCCGTGCGGCGGGACGCTGTGCCCCGCGATGCGCACGGCCTCGTCGGTCACGTCGATCGCGAGACGTCCTCCGTCCGGCAGGCGGTAGAGACTCGGAGCGACCTCCGTCGACGAGCCCGGCGTCGAGGCCCAGTCGACGACCGGATTCGCGAGCCGCGTGGGCGGCGTCTCCGGGAAGTAGTCGAGCGGGAAGGCGGGGACGCCGCCCGTGCCGAGGGACACGCGCCGTGCATCGAGGCCGAGCGATCGGCGAGCCTCCGGCAGCGTGCGCTGATCGTCCGAGAGGAAGTAGGCGCCCCCCGAGAGCGCGACGACCCAGGAGCCCACGTCCACCTCGTCGGTCGTCATCTCGGCGCCCCCCATCCGCTGGATCAGCGGGTCGGCGTCGCAGAGGATCCGCGTGCAGAGCGGGTACCGGAGCGCGACGCTGCGGAGCTGATCGACGGTGAACGACCACATCGGGCCGATCGGCTCGAGCACGATGTCGCCGCCGACGCGCCAGGCGTTCACGTGCGGCAGGGTGGCCTGTCCCGGCGCGCCGACCGCGAGGAGGATCGTGTCCGGGCCGGCGGCGGTCCGGATCGTCTCGAGCGCGAGGTGGTACGCCTGGAAGCCCGTGACCGCCTGCGCGCGCGTGTCCTCGAGCGCCGCGGCGAAGAGGAAGTCGATCTTCAGGAAGTCGTAGCCCCACGCGACGATCGTCGAGATCACGCTCGCGAGGTGCGCGCGCGCGTCGGGCTGCGTGACGTCGAGGACGCGCATGTCGCCGTGCTTCGGATGCACGTAGCGGGCGTTCGGAAGGAACCAGTCGGGATGGGCCGAGACGAGCGTGGAGTCGGCGTCGACCAGCATCGGTGCGAGCCAGACGCCGACCTCGAAGCCCTGGCCGTGCAGATCCGCGGCGAGACCCGAGAGCCCTCGCGGGAACTTCGCGTTCGGTGTCCACTCGCCCCAGAGCATCTGCCATCCGTCGTCGACGACGATGCGCAGCTTGCTGCCGGCCGGGGCGAGCGGGGCCAGCCGCTCCCGCGCGAGCGTCGCGTTCGCGAGCACGTCGGCCTCCGACACCGTGTCGAAGAGCTGGTACCAGGAGTTCCAACCGACGTCGGCCCGCGTCCGCTCGGGGCGTCCGTCGTCGAAGGTCGGCAGGGAGCGACCGTACGCGGTCAGGACGGTCTCCGCCGAGCCGGCGTCGAGCCGGAACGTCTCGCCCTCGACGACGCCGCCGGCCGCCACGGAGACGCTCTCGCCGGCCATCCCGCTCACGGCGCGGATCGCGAACGTCGGGCTCGACGGATCATCGCGCGTGAGCTGGACCCAGGGCTTCCATCGCGCGGTCGTCGTGGCGCCGACGAGGAGCGTCGGGCCGCCGCCGCCGACGGCGGTCCAGAACCACGAGAGCTGCTTCCCGTCCGAGAACCGGTTGTTGTCGAGGTTGTGCAGGGCGAGGTCGACGTCCTCGTCGGTCGGGGTCGGCGGGATCGCGATCACCCCGCTCGCCGACCAGGACTGGAAGCCGTCGACGACCATGCCGCGCTCGCCGCGCACGTAGCCTTCGCCGACGAGCGCGAGCGCCGTCACCGTCGCCGGCGTCGAAGCGACGAAGCGCGCGCGAACCGTCGACGTCGCGGGATCGTGCACGAGCTCCACCACACCGGCCCCGCCGGCCGGGCAGGACACCACGTCGCCGCTCACGGCGCAGCCACCGTCGAGCCCCGCGCCGTGCCATTCGGTCCCCACGCGCACCGACGGGAGGAGGCGGAGCGCTTCGTCCGAGCACCTGTGGCCGAAGTAGAAGCCCGATTCCGACGTGGGCCCGCAGCCGAGCGGAGTCGGCGCTTCGTCGCCGCAGCCCGCGCTCGCCGTCGCGAGCGTGAACGCGGTGGTCAGGGGGAGCAGCGCGGCGATCGAGCGGGGCGTTCTCATGCCGCCAGGATATCCGAAGCCTCTCGGCGCTCGTCGCGTGCGCGCTCGAAGCCTCTTCCCCCGCCCCACAACGTCGTACACGCGTGAGCACGGGAGCGCGTTCGCTCGCGACATCGCACGTGCCGTCGTGAGACCATCGATCCCCAGTTGGGAAGGGCGGCGCTCGGAGCGCCGTACCTCGTGCCATGCGTCGTCCATCGACGCGAGGGGAGGCGGGACCATGGGTCTCTTCGACATGTTCGGAGCGGGCGGAGGAAAGCTGACGGTCGAGCCGCAGGCGCTGACGGTGCAGCCGGGACAGACGCTCCAAGGGAAGATCGCGTTCACCGCGGGCAAGCGCGCGCAGCAGATCACGAACATCAAGGCGCGGCTCGCGCAGACGCTGCAGCAGATGGAGATGACGCAGCAGGGGCCGCAGCCCCGCTCCCACTCGCAGAACGTCTGCCCCGAGGTCACGCTCGCGGGCGCCTTCACCGCCGAGCCCGGCAACCGGTACGAGTTCGCGTTCTCGTTCCAGATCCCCGCGGGCATCCCGAGCTCGGCGCCGAACCTCTGCTCCTATCGACTCTCGGCGTCGGCGGACATCGACGGCGAGGTCGATCCCGGAGCGGGCGTCGACATCCAGGTCACGGGCGGCGCGATGCCGCAGGCGATGCCCGGCCAGCCGATGATGCAGGGGATGCCCGGTCAGCCGATGATGCAGGGGATGCCCGGTCAGCCGATGATGCAGGGGATGCCCGGTCAGCCGATGATGCAGGGGATGCCCGGTCAGCCGATGATGCAGGGGATGCCCGGCCAGCCGATGATGGCCGGCGTCGCCGGGGCGATGGGCGCCGCGATGGGCGCGATGGCCGGCCAGCCGATGATGCAGGGGATGCCCGGTCAGCCGATGATGCAGGGGATGCCCGGTCAGCCGATGATGCAGGGGATGCCCGGCCAGCCGATGATGCAGGGGATGCCCGGTCAGCCGATGATGCAGGGGATGCCCGGCCAGCCGATGATGGCGCCGCAGGCGCCGATGGCGCCCCAGCCGCTCGGCGTCGGCTCGATGGTGAACGCTCAATGGCAGGACGGACGCTGGTATCCGGCGCGTGTCCTCCAGATGCAGAACGGCATGTTCGCCGTCGACTGGGTCGATCCGAACCTCGGCCAGTCGACGTGGGTCGGGCCGCACCAGGTGCAGCCGATGCCCGCGCAGCCGATGGCGGCTCAGCCCGGGTACGGCGCGCCCGCTCAGCCGCCGATGATGGGCGGCGCACCGATGGCCAAGCAGCCGGACCCCGGCTACGCGAAGCAGGGTGGCTACCCCGAGAAGGGCGGCTACCCCGAGAAGGGCATGGCCGCTTCGCCCGGCGTCGGTCCCGGGAGCGCCGTGCTCGCTCCCTGGCACGACGGACAGATGCATCCCGGTCGCGTCGTCCAGGTGCAGGGCAACATGGTCTGCGTCGACTGGGAGAACCCGCAGCTCGGCGCGAGCGCGTGGGTCGACGGGACCCGGATCAAGCCTCGGTGACGTCGCCCATGCGCGAGCCGTCTCCGGGCGGATGCGTGTCCACGTGGACCACGCAGTCCGAGCCGGGGACGGCCTTCCGCACCGCCTGACGCACCTCGAAGGCGATGCGATGGCCCTCGGCCACGGTCAGGCCTTCCGAGACCTCGACGTGGACCTCGCCGTGCACGTGCTCCGGGCCGATGAGCTGGGCGCGCAGCCCGTGCATGCCGTTGACGCCTGGCACCGAGCGGACGGCCTCCTCGAAGCGCCGCATGACCTCGGGCTCGGGAGAACGGCCGAGCAGGTAGGACGCGTTCTCCCGGAAGAGCCCGACGCCGTTCGCGGCGATGATCACCGCGACGAAGAGCGCGGCGAGGGGGTCGGCGATCGGATGGCCGTACATCACGGCGATGGTCGCGACGAGCGCCGCCGCGAGGCCGAGCTGATCGTTCACGAGCTCGAGGAGCTGGGCCTTGGCGGAGGCGCCGCTCGGCTTCTTCTTCAGGAGCACGACGAGCGGGATCGCGGCGAGCCCCATGGAGAGCACGAGCACGCCGATCGCGAGCCCGAGGTTCTTGTGCTCCGCCTCGTGGTGGGTGAAGAGGCGGGGCAAGGCCTCGCGGAAGAGCTCGAAGGCCGTGAAGCTGATGAAGAGCGTCGCCGCCACGAGCGCTCCGACGTACTGGGCCCGTCCGTGCCCGAACGGATGGTCCTCGTCCGAGTCCGCCTTCGAGACCCAGAGCGCGGCGAGCAGGAAGCCGGCGACGAAGACGTCGCTCAGCGTGTGCAGCGCTTCGGCCAGGATCGCGACGACGCCCGTCGCGAAATAGACCCCGAGCTTGAGGACGAAGCTGAGGACGTAGACGCCGAGCGAGAGCTTCAGCGCGCCCGCGTCCTCCGTGGAAGTCTCGTGGCCGCTCATGGGCGTGTTGTGGCATTCTTCGGCAGATCCGGCGAATGGGCTCCGAAACCAAGTCCGACGCACCGTTTCCCCCGACACTCCCGGCCGCCCTGGTCGAGGCGGCGCCGGACGCGATCGTCGTGGTCGCGGCCGACGGTACGATGGTCCTCGTGAACCGCATGGCGGAGAGGCTCTTCGGCTACGAGCGCCACGAGCTCCTCGGCAGACCGATCGAGCTCCTCGTTCCCGACGACGTGCGCGAGAAGCACGAGCAGAGTCGCCGGCGGTTCGCCGATGCCCTCCGGGTGCGTCCGATGGGCGAGGGCCTCTCCCTGCTCGGCCGCAAGAAGTCGGGCGCCACGATCCCCGTCGAGATCTCCCTCGGTCACGTCCAGGTTCCGGAGGGGCGCTTCGTCATGGCCTTCGTGCGCGACATCGCGCACCGCAAGCAGCTCGAGGAGCAGCTCGTGCACCTCAGCACGCACGACGCGCTCACGGGGCTCTACAACCGGACCTTCTTCGACGCCGAGCGAGCGCGGCTCGACACGGGACGCGTCGCCGTCGGCGTCATCATGATCGACGTCGACGGGCTCAAGATCGTCAACGACGAATTCGGCCACGAAGCGGGTGATCGCCTGATCCGCCGGACCTCCGCGGTGCTCCGCATGACCTTCCGAGAGGAGGACATCCTCGCTCGCGTCGGCGGCGACGAGTTCGCCGTGCTCATCCCCGGCGTGGACGAGCACCAGCTCGCCTCCGCGGCCGACCGCCTCCGCCAGGACCTCTTCCGCCACAACGAGCTGACGATCGGCCCGGCCCTGAGCCTCTCGGTGGGCTGGGCGATCTCGCACGCGCGCGGACACCTCCCGCGCGCGATCCGTCTCGCCGACCAGCGGATGTACGAGGACAAGCGGCGACGAAAGGCGGCCCGGGGCGGCTCCGCGCCGCCGCCGCCCGTCTGAGCGCGCCGCGCGCGGGACGGCCTCAGGCCGGGCGGAGCGGAGCGTCCGCGCGCCAGTCGACCGCGATCTGCAGGCCGCGCGCGCCCGGATGCATGCTGAGCTCGGGCACGATGTCCGGCTCGAAGCCGGGCGCGAGCTTCGGCTCGAGGTTCTGGAGCAGCGTGCCGATGATGAGGCGGAACTCCATCTGGGCGAAGCCCTGGCCGAGGCAGACGCGCGGACCGGCGGCGAAGGGCGTGTACGAGCCCTTCGGCAGCTTGCGCTCGTACTCGCGGGTCCAGCGCTCCGGCTCGAACTTCTCGGGGTTCGGATGCCAGCGCGAGTCGCGTCCCATGACGAGCGGGCTGATGAAGATCGGGTTGCCCTTCTTGAAGCGCCAGCCCTTGATCACGACGTCGTGGATCGGCTCGCGCATGTAGGTCCAGACGGCCGGCATGATGCGGAAGCTCTCCTTCATCACCTGGTTCAGGTAGGGAAGGTGGTCGAGGTCCTCGACCGTGAGCGGCCGCTTGCCGACGACGCGGTCGATCTCCTCGCGCGCCTTCGCAGCCTTGTCCGGGTTCTTGCAGAGCAGGTACCAGCACCACGTCATGTTGTGGGCGGTCGTCTCGTGGCCGGCGAAGATCAGCGTCATCGCCTCGTCGCGCATCTCGCGCGCCGTCATGCCGAGGCCCTTCTCGTCCTTCGCGAAGACGACGGTCGAGAGCAGGTCGCCCTTGTCGACGCCCTCGGCACGTCGCTCGGCGATGAGGCGGTGGATCACGCCCTCGATGGCCTCGATCGCTGCGATCTTCCGGCGGTTGCCGGGCGAGGGCCACCAGCGCGGCGTCGGCAGCGGCATGTTGATGTGCTCGACCAGCATCTCGCTGATGTCGTGCATCGCCTTGAAGACCGTGTCCGCCTCGCCCTCGAGCTTCGCGTTGAAGAGCGTCTTGCCGACGATCCAGAGCGCGAGGTTGTTGATGTCGCGCCGGATGTCGCGCTGCTCGCCCTGCTGGTACTCCGCGAGCATGTGCTGCGTGTACTCGACCATCGAGGGCGCGTACGCGTCGATGCGGTGGCGGTGGAAGCCCGGCTTCACCATGTCGTGCTGACGGCGCCAGTGCTCTCCGTCGTTCGGCACGAGGCCGTTGCCGAGGAAGAGCTTCCAGAGCGTCTTCGCGAGCCGCGGCTTCTGGAACTCGTCGGCCCGACGCACGTTGATCTCGTGGATGATCTCGGGGTCGCGGACGAAGACCCAGTCCTCGTTCACGATGCGCGTCTTCACCACATCCCCGTACTCTTCGTGGATCGAGGTGACGAACGCGATCTGATCCGACTGGAAGTCCATCGTCGAGCCGATGATCGGCTTGCCCTTGCGCCGAGGAATCTCGCGCGCATCTCCAGGCGGGTTACCAGATTCCACGGTCTTGACGGACTCGACAGACGGCATTCGGACCTCCGAGGATCGGAGCTCCGACTATTCGTAATTCGCGAGCTCTCCGTGCACACCGGTGCGGCCACAACGGCCGTCCCCTGCGGTCAGGCGTCGTGTCGCTCGCGCTCGACGAACGCCGTCGGCGAAGTCCCGGTCCACCGCTTGAACGCGCGGCGGAAGGCGTTCGAGCCCGAGAAGCCCAGCATGTAGGCGATCTCGTCCAGGCTGCGGCGTCCCTCCTCGAGGAGGGCGAGCGCCTGTTCCTTCCGGACCTCGTCGAGGAGGTCGCGCGCGCTCGTGCCCTCGGCGGCCAGCCGTCGGCGCAGCGTGCGATCGCTCATCTTCAGCGCGTCGGCGACCTCGCCGAGGACGGCCTCGCCGGACTCGAGCCGTGTCGCGAAGAAGCGCCGCACCCGGTCCCGGATGCGCTGGTGCGCGCTGTTCTTGCTGACGAGCACGTCCGCCTGCTGGGCGAGGAGCTGCCCGAGGTGCGGATCGGCTCCCATGATCTTCGTGTCGATGCGCGGCTTCGGGAAGACGAAGCCGACGGCCGACGCGCCGTAGCGGACGGGTGCGCCGAGCAGCTCCTGCGCGCGCTCCGAGTGGCGCGGGAAGCGGTGGGCGAAGACGATCTCCGTCGGTGCCTCGGCCTCGGGCGTGAGGATGCGACCGAGCGCGAGCACGATCGCGAGGAGGTACTCGGCGAAGGCCGGCGGTCCGAGCGGCTCGCCGTGCAGCTCGAATTCGATGCGGGAGGCGTTCTCCTCCTCGGTCAGGTTGTACTCGATGCCGTCGACCACGACGTGGCGGTACGGGCGGATGAAACGTGCGCCGTCGCGCAGCGTCATCTGCGAGCCCATGAGGTAGAAGCCGAGCGGGAACGCGTCGCGATCGAGGTGGGCGGCGGCGCGCAGCGGGAACGAGGGATCGCCCGTCAGCGCGACGCAGGCCGCGTGCAGGTCCATGAACGCCTCGAGCGTGAGGCGTCCGTGGAGGCTCCGGAGGTCGGCCTCGTCGAGGCCGAGCCGCGAGAGCATCGGCCCGACGTCGTGGCCAGCCGAGCGCAGCGCCGACAGGAGCGGCAGCGCGAGCCGTGCGGTGATCGAGGTCGGGGCGGTCGGGGGCTTGGCCAGCACACACCCAGGGTAGGCTGCGTCCGTCGGGGTGTGCGAGTGCCTGGCCGTCCGGGTGTGACGGAACGGCCGCCAACTCGCGAACCGACCCGTAAGGGTGTCCCGCGGGGGATGTGGGTGGCCGTGGGAGCGTGGTCCTCTGGCCGCGAGGGCATGGTGGCCGCACCGGGACGGCCCCATGTTCGGGCCTCTCGACGGAGGTGTCGTTTGCCGCTGCTCGATCCGCAGAACCGTCCCGAGGGGCTCGACCACCCCCTCGTCCCGAAGATCCTCCGCATCGTCTCGAAGTGGAACGTCGCCGCGTACCGGGCGACGAACGGCTTCCTCGGCGGCACGTGGCGCGTGGGCGCCGCGTTCCCGCGCGGCGTGCCGATCTGCCTCCTCACGACGATCGGCCGCAAGACCGGCGAGAGGCGCACGGCGCCCGTGCTCTTCCTGCAGGAGGGGCGACGGGTCGTCGTCGTCGGCTCGCAGGGAGGGATGAAGAGCCATCCCCTCTGGTACCTCAACCTGAAGGCGAATCCCGAGTGCGAGGTCCAGGTGAAGGGCGAGGTCTGGAAGGCGCGCGCCCACACGGCCGACGCCACCGAGCGCGCCCATTGGTGGCCGAAGCTCGTCGCCCACTACGCCGATTTCGCGACCTACGAGGCCTGGACCGATCGCGAGATCCCCGTCGTGATCCTCGATCCGGCCTGAGCTCGGCCGCGACCGAACCCGGTTCCCTTCCCGGCGCGACGGGCGCATGATCCCGGGCGGGCGTCCTCCCCGGACGGGGAGACGGGAAAGGAATCGGGATCCGATGACGACGTTGCGTCGCGAGCTCGCGGCCGTGCTGGCGGCCGTGGCCGGCCTCATGCCCTCGGTCGCGGAGGCCGACGGGGGTCCGCTGAACCTCCACGTCGATCTCGGCGCGGGCCTTCCGGTGGCCGGCTATGCCGCGCCGCGGGGGGACAACGACCACAGCTCGAACTTCGGTTTCGGCACGTGGCTCGCGATCGACTACCACGTGGTCGGCCCGTTCGCGATCGAGGTCATCGGCGGTGGCGGCCACATGTGGTCGCTCATCACCGCGAACCCGGATCGCACGGGCGGCGTGAATCCGCCCGGCTTCGAGTGGTACACGGCCGGCCTCGGCGCGCGGCTGCGGTTGCTCGACGATCACGCGGGCTATCGCAACGACGAGGGCGGCAACGCGAGGGGCAACCTCTGGCTCAGCGCGCACGTCGGCTACCAGCGCTGGATGGGCAATCAGGTCGGCCTCGACGCGGCGCTCGGCTACGAGTGGTCCGTGCGTCGCCCGACGCAGATCGGCGTCTTCGTCCGCGGCATGATGGGCTTCGACGGCGACGGGCGCCCGTGGGTGCCGGGCGAGAAGCAGCTCACGGCCGCGGCCTTCGCTGGTCTGAACGCGTCCTTCGAGCTGATCCAGCACGAGGGCGAGGTCCACACGCCTCCGCCGCCGCCCCCGCCCGCTCCTGCCGACACCGACGGCGACGGAATCACCGACGACGTCGACACCTGCGTGAGCGAGGCCGAGGACGTCGACGGCTTCCAGGATACCGACGGCTGTCCCGATCCCGACAACGACGGCGACGGCATCGCCGATGCGACCGATGCCTGCCCGAGCGAGGCCGAGGACGCGGACGGCTTCCAGGATACCGACGGCTGCCCCGATCCCGACAACGACGGCGATGGCGTGGCGGATGCCGACGATCGCTGCCCGACCGAGGCCGGCCCGGCGTCGGAGCAGGGCTGCCCGCTGCCCGACGGCGACGGCGACGGCGTGCCCGATCGCGAGGACAACTGCCCGACGGAGCCCGGCACGGTCGAGTTCCACGGATGCGCCGAGCGCCAGCTCGTCGTGATGACCGGCGACCGCCTCGAGATCCTCGAGAAGGTCATGTTCCGGACCGGCAGTGCGAGCATCGATCGGCGCAGCAACGCACTGCTCGACAACGTCGCGCGCGTGCTCGCGGCCCATCCGGAGATCACGCGGCTGCGCGTCGAGGGACACACGGACTCGAAGGGCAACGCGCAGCGGAACCAGCAGCTCTCGCAGCGCCGCGCGCAGGCCGTGGTCACCTACCTCGTCCGCCGTGGTCACGTCGACGCCTCGCGTCTCGTCGCCGAGGGCTTCGGCTCCTCGCGACCGGTCGTCGAGAACGCGACGACCGAGGCCGAATACGAGCAGAACCGCCGCGTCGAGTTCCACATCGTCCGCGAATGAGCCGAGGGCCCGCGCGGCCCCGACCCCCCCGACACCGACGTGCGTGCGCGAGCCCGCCGTCGGTGTCAGCGTTTCGGGCCATGGAAGCCCCCTTCGCCGTCGAGCTCGCCGCCTCGGGCATCGCCGCCGCCGCGGCCGGTTTCGTCAACGCGATCGCCGGTGGGGGCACGCTGATCAGTTTCCCGACCCTGACCTTCCTCGGCATCCCCGCGCTGGTCGCGAACGTGACGAACACCGTCGCCCTCTGCCCGGGCTACCTCGGCGGCGCCTACGCCCAGCGCGAGGATCTCGCTTCGCAGAAGCCGACGCTGGCGCGGCTCTTGCCCGTCGCGATCCTCGGGGGGCTCTCGGGCGGTCTCCTGCTGATGGTGACCTCGGAGGCGCTCTTCCGCGCGATCGTGCCGTTCCTGATCCTCCTCGCGACCGCCCTCCTGGCCGCGCAGAAGCGGCTCAAGGACTGGGTCGTCGCACGCGAGGCGGAAGCCGCCCGGGAGGGTCGGCGGGGCGGGCCGGGGCCGCTCGGGCTGCTCGCCGTCTTCGCGGCCGCGGTCTACGGCGGCTACTTCGGCGCGGGGCTCGGGATCGTCCTCTTGGCCGTGCTGGGCGCGGTCGTCGACGACGATCTCGTGCGGGTGAACGCGTTGAAGCAGGCGGTCTCCCTGTCGGTGAACGTCACGGCGGCCCTCTACTTCCTCTTCTCGGGGCGGGTGCTCCTCCCGATCGCGCTCTCGATGGCGGTCTTCGCGCTCGTCGGCGGCCACGTCGGCGGCAAGCTCGCCCGGCGGCTCGAAGCCGATACCCTGCGGGGCCTCGTGATCGCCGCGGGTCTCGTCGTGTCGGCCTATTACTTCCTCCGCTGACGGATGTCAGCGAGCACCCTCGCGGGACGGGGGCGCGTGTCTATGTGGAGGAAATGGCTCTGCTCCTCACCTCTCGGTCGTTCGCGCCGGGCGCGGCGATCCCCAGCGTCCACACCTGCGAGGGCGACGATCGCTCGCCGGCGCTCGGATTCGACGGGGCACCGGCCGGGACGAAGAGCCTCGCCCTCATCGTCGACGATCCGGACGCTCCCGATCCGAAGGCGCCCCGCACGATCTGGGTCCATTGGATCCTCTACGACCTGCCCCCGGATTGCCTGGGCCTGCCCGAGGACGTGGCCAACGTCGGCCTGCCGCCCGGAGCCCGCGAGGGCCTGAACGATTGGAAGCGGACCGGCTGGGGTGGACCCTGCCCTCCGATCGGCAGGCATCGCTACTTCTTCAAGCTCTACGCCCTCGACCGCATGCTCGGGGACCTCCACCACCCGGACAAGGCCACCCTGCTCGCGGCGATGGAGAAGCACGTGCTCGCGCGGGCCGAGCTCGTCGGGACCTACGAGAAGAGGCACCGACGATGACCCCCGACGGTGTTACCCTGTGGCCACCGGAGGTGGGGGTCATGGGAGCCTGGGGCGCCGGCAGCTTCGACAACGACGACGCGAGCGATTTCGTCCACGAGCTCGAGGAGACGTCCGATCTCGATCTCGTCCGCGCCGTGCTCACCGAGGTCGTGGAGACCAGCGACTACCTCGAGGCCCCGGAAGGCAGCGTCGCCGTCGCCGCCGCCGACGTCGTCGCGTCCGCTCGCGGCAATCCGCCGGCCGAGCTCGTGGAATCCGTCCGCGCCTGGCTCACGCGCGTTCGTCCCGAGCCGAGCGACGACGACATCGAGCTCGCCCTGCGCGCGCTCGATCGCGTGCGCGGGACCGAGTCCGAGCTCGCCGAGCTGTGGAGCGACGCGGGCGAAGGCGATTGGTCCCGAGCCATGGCGGATCTCGAATCGCGTCTCCGGGGCTGAGGCGAGGTCCACGTGCCGAATCTCGAGCTCCGCCGCAAGGACGACGTCAGCAGCTTCCGCAAGATCGCCATCGGCACCTGGCGGGATGCGTACGACCCCCAGGTCTACGGGACGCTCGAGCTCCGGATGGAGAACGCCCTCGCGTACCTCGCGGCCTTCCGCGAGAAGACGGGCAAGCACCTCACGGTCTCGCACATGCTCGCGAAGGCCGTCGCGATGGCGCTCGTGAAGTGCCCCGACGCCAACGCCGTCCTCCGCTTCAATCGCATCTACCTCCGCCAGAACATCGGCGTCTTCTTCCAGGTCGTGATGGACGACCTCGGCGAGGACAAGATCGACCTCTCCGGCGCGACGGTCTACGAGGTCGACAAGAAGAGCCTCGTGCAGATCTGCGACGAGTTCCAGGCGAAGGTGGACACCGTCCGGAAGCGGCAGGATCCCGCGCTCGAGAAGACGCGACGGAGCTTCGACTCGATCCCCTACCTGCTCCTCAACTTCGTCACGCGGTTCCTCTCGATCCTCTCGATCGGGCTGAACCTCGATCTGCGGCGTCTCGGGATCCCGAGCGATCCCTTCGGCAGCGTGATGATCACGAACATCGGTACGCTCGGGCTCGAGAGCGCGTACGTCCCGCTCGTGCCGTACTCGCGCGTGCCGCTGCTCCTCGCCGTCGGCGCGATCAAGGACGAGCCCGTGGTGGAGGACGGCGAGATCCGCCCCGGCAAGGTGCTGAGGCTCCACGCGACCTTCGACCATCGGCTGATCGACGGCTTCCACGCGGCCGTGATGTCCAAGGTGCTGAAGCGGGTCATGGAGAACCCGTTCGAGCACTTCGACAGGCTCGACTGACCGCGAGCCTCAGCGCAGGACGTAGAGCCCGGTCGCGAGGCCCGCGCCGAACGCGACGATCGCGACGATCAGCATCCAGGGGATCGCCGAGCTCTCGGGGGCGGGGGGGGCCGCCTGCGGAGGCGCCTTCGGCGCCGTCGCCGCGATCGCGGGATGGGCCACGTCGCGCCCCTCGGCCATCGCCTCCACCGCGTCCTTGGCTTCGCGGAGGCCGACGCGGAAGACCGCGCGGTACTCCTTGATCGCCTCGATCTTGTTCCCTCGCGCGAGGGCTTCTCGAACGGGCGCGAGGCGAGCGTCGTCGTTGCCGCCGACCGCGCCGCCAGCGGAGCCGTCCGCCGAGCCGCCGAGGCTCGACTTGCAGAAGGGGCAATGGGTGGGGAGCGAGCCGTTCGCTCCGGCCGTGATCGGGACACCGCACGAGGGACAACGCATGGCGTCACCTTACCAGAGGGCGCTCCCGAAGAGGCGTCGTCGATTCAGCGGTCGAGCGGCCCGTCGTGCCGTGCCGCCCGGGTGCGCTTCGCCACCTCGGCATCGACGAGCCGCTTCACCGACTCGTCCAGGGGACCGAGATCCTCTTCGCGCGTGAAGCGATCGCCGAGGTGCGCGGAGAGCCGGGCCGCGATCGTCTCGAACGGGTCCACTCCGTCGACGACACCACCGAGCTGTCCCGCGACGAGCCGGCCGTGCTTGCCGAAGCGGAGCTCGCGATGCTCGCTCCACCCGCCGTTCCGCGAAGGGCGCTTCACGTCCACGAGGCAAGCCGTCGAGAGCTTCGCGAAGCGCACGTCGAGCTCCGTCACCGGGGTGCCGCGGTAGGGGCCGACGACCCGACGTCGCACGCAGCGGATCCCGTCGGCGTCGAGGGTCGTCACGACCTCGTCGCTGAAGAAGGCGTACGCCGCGACGAAGAGCAGCGCGACCCCCGCGGCCACGGCGAGGAAGAGCGGCTGCGAGAGGTCGCGGTGCGCCTGGTACAGGGCCGCACCTCCGACGGGCGCGAAGAAGATGCAGAGGAAGGCGACGAGGCCGGCGCCCCCCGTGCGGAAGGTATGCGTGTACGGAGCGCGGAGCGCGCTCTCTTCGCCCGAGGTCATCGCCCGAGCGTACACCGGATCCCCCTCGGGAGAGGCCCACGACCTTCTCCTCGGGGGCTCACTCGCGGACGATGCGATCCAGCGTCTGGTCGGCCCGCTCGCCGTAGGGCGGGACCATGCCGGCGAGACGCTGCAGCGGGAGCTTGGTCTGCTCGTAGACGGCGCGCGCGTGGCTGAAGGCGCGGAAGCCATCCTGGCCGTGGTAGCAGCCGATGCCCGAGGGGCCGACGCCGCCGAACGGGAGGTCCTCCATGCTCGCGTGCACGAGCACGTCGTTGATCGAGACGCCGCCCGAGATCGTCTCGTCGAGGATGCGCCGCTTCGTCGCTTCGTCGCCGCTGAAGACGTAGAGACCGAGGGGACGTGGGCGCGAGCGCACGTAGCGGATCGCGTCGCCGAGGTCGCGGTAGGGCTTCACGATCAGGATGGGCCCGAAGATCTCCTCCTCGAGGATGCGGAGCCCCTCCTTCGGATCGACCACGAACGTCATCGGGATCTTGTGCGTGCCCGACTGGCGCTCGAAGTCCTCGCGCGCCGGATCCACCTGGCGGACCTCCGTACCGGCGGCCCGCGCCTCGTCGAGGTAGCCGCGCAGACGACGGTAGTGGCGCTCGTCGATCACGGACGAGTAGTCGGGGTTGTCGAGGATGCGGGGGAACATCGTCGCGACCCAGGCCGTCGCCTCGACCAGGAAGCGCTCGAGCCGATCCTCCGGCACGAAGACGTAGTCCGGCGCGAGGCAGGCCTGTCCGACGTTCAGCGCCTTGCCCGTGAGGATGCGGATCGCCGCCTCGCGCAGGTCCGCGTCGGGCGCCACGAACGCGGGCGACTTCCCGCCGAGCTCGAGCGTGACCGGGACGAGGTTCTCGGCCGCGGCGCGCATCACCTTCTTGCCGATCGACGTCGACCCGGTGAAGACGACGTGATCGAGAGGGAGACCGGCGACCGCCGCTCCGAGCTCCGGACCGCCCTGGACGCAGACGAGCTCCTTCGGATCGAAGGCCTTGCGGACGAGCTCGTCGAGCAGCGCACCCGTCCGCGGCACGAGCTCCGAGGGCTTGAGGATGGCGCGATTGCCCGCCGCGAGCACCCCCGCGAGCGGGGCGAAGAGCGTGTTCACCGGGAAGTTCCAGGTGCCGAGGATGCCGACGACTCCCTTCGGCACGTGCTCCACACGGGCCTTCGCGCCGAGGAGGTTGAGCGGGAAGCCCGTCTTCCGTTTCTCCGGCTTCATCCACGTGCGGACGTGATCGCGCGCGTGCTTCAGCGCCTCCATGGTCGCGTACACGTCGGACATCCGCGTCTGGTGCGCGGAGCGGGCGCCGAAGTCCGCGTGGATCGCCTCGCCGATGCGCGATTGGTGATCGTGGAGCAGGGCGATCGCACGGCTCAGCCGATCGATGCGGGTCTCGGCCGAGACCACGCCCTCGGCGAGGAAGGCCGAGCGCTGCGCCTCGAGGAGGCCCGGGAGCTCCGCGATCCCGGTCATGGACGGAGCACCGGGCGTCCGAGGATCAGATCGGCGCCCCGCTCGGCCACGGCGACCACGGGCGCGTGGGTGTTGCCCGACGGGACGAGGGGGAAGATCGACGCGTCGACGACGCGCAGGCCTTCGATCCCGTGCACGCGGAGCTCCGAGTCGACCACGGCCATCTCGTCGCCCCGGGGGCCCATCCTGGTCGAGCCGACGGGGTGGTAGACGCTCATGCCCGTGCGCTTCCAGTAGTCGAGGATCTGGGCATCCGTCCGGACCTCGTCGCCCGGCATGAGCTCGCGCGTCGCGTGCCGCATGAAGGTCTCGGAGCGGTAGATCGAGCGCAGCAGGTGGAAGCCCTCGATGGCGAGCGCGCGATCGTGCTCGGTCTCGAGGTAGTTGTGCACGATCGCCGGGAAGGCCTTCGGATCGCGGCTGCGCGCGTGGACGGTCCCGCGGGCCGTGGGCCGGAGGTAGGTCACGGTCGCGTTCACGCCGGGCTCTGCGCTCGCCACCATGTTGCCCGACTCGTCCATGTCGCCGGCGCCCGGCGAGAAGTGGATCTGGAACATCGGCCGCGTATCGCCCTTCTTCGGGACGAAGGCGCCGAGGCCGCACGCGGGGAACGTGAGCGGTCCGGTCTTCGTGAAGGCGTAGCGGAGGACCGTTCCGACGAGGCGCGGGAACTTCCCGTCGTCGCCGAGCGTGACGAAGCCCTTCACGCCCATCTGCATCCAGGCCTGGAAATGGTCCTGGAGGTTCTCGCCGACGCCGGGGAGGGCGTGGAGCGTCTCGATGCCGAGGTCGCGCAGCACCGTCGGGTTCCCGATGCCCGAGAGCTCGAGGATGGGGGCCGAGTTGTAGGCGCCCGCCGCGAGGACGACCTCGCGCTTCGCCTTGGCGGCGACGGTGCGCCCCTTCTTGTCGAGGTACTCGACGCCGACCGCGCGCTTCCCCTCGAGGACGACGCGCTTCGCCGTGGCGTGGAGCGCGATGACGAGGTTCGGTCGCGCCTTCACCTCCTTGCTCAGGAAGGCGTCGGCCGAGCTCCAGCGCTGGCGCTTCTTCTGGTTGATGTGCGTCGGACCGATGCCGAGCTGGTTCTCGCCGTTCAGGTCGTCGTTCAGCGGGATGCCGATGCTGTTCGCCGCGGCGACGTACACGTCCGTGACGGGATAGTGGTACGAGGCGTGGGTGACGTTCAGCTCGCCGCCCTTCGCGTGGTAGCGATCCGCCGGGCCGGGCTCGAAGTTCTCGGACTTCTTGAAGTAGGGCAGGAGCTCTTCGAAGCTCCAGCCCGCGCAGCCCGGGAGCGCCGCCCAGTCGTCGTAGTCCTGCCGCTGGCCGCGCATGTAGAGCTGGCCGTTGATCGAGCTGCAGCCGCCGAGCACGCGGCCGCGCACGATGTGGACCTTGCGACCGTCGAGATGCGGCTCGGCCTCGGTCTCGTACACGTTGCTCACGGAGGTGTCGTACATCAGGCGGCTGAAGCCGAGGCCGACCTTGATCAGTGGGTTCGAGTCCTTGCCGCCCGCCTCGAGGAGGAGGACGCGGAGGCTCGGATCGGCGGAGAGACGATTGGCGAGGCAGCAGCCGGCGGAGCCAGCGCCGACCACGATGTAGTCGAACTCGGGAGCGGTCATCGGTAGGGGGATCCGGCCCTGTCAGGGCAGCTTGGGGTTCTCGCGCTCGAGGATGCTGCGCGTGCGCGTCTCGAGGTTCGCATCGCTCTTGCCGAGTCTCGAGAGAATCCAGAATCGACCGTCACGGACTCCGTCGAGGCACATGCTCGCGACCTCCTCCGGCTCCGTGAGCTGGAAGTCGACGCCGGCGCTCTGGGCGAGGGCCTTCATGTCGACGTAGGCCGGAGGTCCCTCGCCCTCGACCTTGAATTCCTCGCTGCGGACGCGATCCGAATTGAGGATGTTCGTGTTCACGAGGAAGGGCCCGGGGAAGAGCACGTGGGCCGAGAGCTTCGCGTTCTCGAGGAGGAATTGGTAGTGCAGGACCTCTGTGAGGCTCGTCACCGCGGCCTTCGACGAGGCGTAGATCGGCGTCGTCGGCAGCGAGGCGATTCCCCCGTTGCCCGACGAGGTGTTGATCACGTGACCCTCCTCGCCGCGCTCGAGCATCGTCGGCACGAACGCGCGGATGCCGTGGACGACACCCATCACGTTCACCGCGTAGGCCCACTGCCAGTCCTTCTCGGGCAGGGTCCAGAGGCGACGCTTCGCCTCCTTCACGCCGACGCCGGCGTTGTTGAAGAGGAGGTGCACGTTGCCGTACTTCTCGAAGACGCGCGCGGCGAGCGCTTCGACGGACTCGGCGCGCGTGACGTCGACCTGCATGCCGTCGACCTCGAGCCCCTTCGCGGCGAGCTCGGCCCGCGTCTGCTCGATCGAGGTCGAGTCGATGTCCGCGATGACCGCCTTCGCGCCCTCGGACGCGAGCTGGGCGACGAGGGCACGGCCGACTCCGCTCGCGCCGCCGGTGACGACGGCGACCTTCCCGCGGAACTCACGCATGGGCGGCCTTCCGCTCGGAGGCCAGCGGGACCTCGATGCCCGGCTGGGGATCGTCGTAGCGCTGGACCACGAACGGCGCGAGCCATTCGCCGGGAACGCTGCAGAGGACCTCGCCGCCCGTCTTCGAGGCGCCCTCGGCGTACTCCATCCGAAGGATGCGCTTCACCGGGATGTCGACGAGCGGATCGCGTGCCGACTCGCGGAGGATGATCTTCCCCTCCTCGAGGCGGCGGAGCGAGGTGTAGTCACGTTCCCAGTTGAGCTGCGTGAGGAGGACGTCTCCGTCGAAGCCGCCGTTCGTGCTCTTCTCGGGCTGGCACGAGGGCATCGCCTTGTAGCAGAAGAGGTGCTCCGTGAACTTCTTCGGACCGTCGCTCTCGCCGCCGATCCTGCCCTCGAGCTCGAGGAAGGGGATGCCGTGGCGGATGACCTGGGCGTTCACCCGGTCGCCTTCGATGCGGAACTTCGTCTCGGCGATCTTCTTCGGCTCGCCGAACTTCTCGCGGCCTCCGATGACGACGAACTCGCCCTCCATCGGCATCGTCAGGACGTAGTGGCCGGGACGGCCCTCGTACGTGCAGGCGATGCCGACGGTGGCGGCTCCGACCTCGACCGTGCGCTCGGGCGAGAGGTGCATCGCCACGTGGGCGAACTGCACGAAGACCTGCGGAGCCGAGGCGGCCACGAGCGGCCGCGGGAGCACCGCGGCGGCGATCTCGGGCTCGGTCTCGTAGAACGCGCGGATCGAGCGCACGGAGTGCCGGATGCCCGAGGGGCTCGGCGCGTTCGTGCCGGACGTCGCGGGGGCCTTCACGTAGCGGAGGCGGGCCATCACTCACCTCCGACGGCGGGGGCAGAGGCGAACATGCTCTTCTTCGGGCCGATCCGGCGGGCGATCGGGGCGAGCTTCGACACGTCGAGGTCGTAGCACTCGAGCGCGTTCGTCCCGAGCATCTTCTCGAGCTCGGGCTCGGGGATGCCTCTCATGTACTTCTCCATCTTGGGGAGCGTCTCGGGCCAGCTGCCCTCGGGGTGGGGGAAGTCCGTGCCCCACATCACGCGGTCGATGCCGATGTCGTGGCGGACCGCCGTGCTGCCCTCGTCGAAGAGAGCCGATGCGCTCAGCCAGCAGTTCCGCGCGAAGTACTCGCTCGGCTTCATCGTCAGGTTCGAGCGGAAGTCGCCGAGCTTGCCGCTCGTGTGCTTCACCGATGCCCGCACGTCCATCATCTCGAGCACCGAGGGGACCCAGAACTCGCTCACCTCGGTGAGGCAGTACTTGAGCTTCGGGAACTTCTCGAAGACGCCGCCGAAGATCAGGTGCCACATCGGACGCGCGGCCCACCACGCGAACTCGCAGAGGAAGACCCCCATCGCACCGGGCAGCGAGAAATCGTAGTCGGGCGCGGGACCCGAGTGGTTGTGCACCACCATCCCGCGCTCCTCGCACGCCTGCCAGACCGGGTAGTACTTGGGATGGTTGTAGGGCGCGTACTCGCCCATGAGCGCCGGGATCAGGATGCCCTTGAGGCCGTTCTCGTGCGCCCAGACGACCTCCTTCAGCGCCATGTCGACGTCGGAGAGCATCGGGACGATCGCGAGGCCGATGCGCCGCACGGGATCGACCTTGCAGAACTCCGCGATCCACCGGTTGTGCGCGCGCGCTCCCGCCCATTGGAGCACGGGGTCGACGTTCGGCTTGAGGCCGAGGCCGGCGCCGAAGGGGGGCGCGTTGCGCTCCGTGATGCCGTCCGGGAAGAGGACTTCGGCCGCGACGCCGTCCTCGTCGATCACCCGCGTCCGGAGGTCCGAGTCCCACGCGGCGTGCAGGAGGTTCTCCTTCCCGCTCCTCCACTTCTCGTTGTAGTCCTTGATCAGGAAGTCCTTCTCGCGTGCCTGCCGCTCGGCGATCTCCGCGGCGATGACGCGATCGAAGTGCTCCCGATACTGCGGATCGAGGTAGTCGCGGTACTTCTCCGGCAAGAGGCCGGCATGGCCATCCGTGGAGACGACGAGGTAGCGGTCTCCGGTCGAGCTGTTCACAGCGGGCCTCCGTTCGTGGTCCGTTTCAGGCAAAGAAGCGCGTCACTCGGCCGCCGTCGGCGTGGCCGACGAGTCGTCCGAGGTGGGGGCGTAGAACGAAGCGTACCACTTCCGGATCTTGCGGATCGGGCCGTCGCCCTCCGCGAGCACGGGGGTCTCGCGCCAGCACTTGTTCTCCCAGATCGACACGTCCTGGAAGTAGCCGTCGCGCGCCGCGGCGACGTGGGCCTCGAGGACCTGCGGCGGCAGCTGCACGCCGACGCCGGCCCGGAGCGCGACGCCGAAGCGCAAGAGGAGCTTGTTCTCCTCGATGGGGATGTGGGCGTTGATGAGGACCATCGGGAAGGCCCAGGCGAGCCGCGTGAACTGCACGGCGGGGCCGTGGTACGTCGCGATGCTCTCCATCGGGATCTTCTCGCCCTTGAGGTTCCGTCCGCGACCGACGCTGCGCTGGGTCGCGCGCGGGCCGTCGATGATCACCTCGAAGTTCTCGACCTTGGTGTTGTGGACCGGGAGGAAGTGGGCCGAGTCGGCGATGTTCTCGATCACCTCGCGCGGATGCGTCGCGATCTCGATCTGCGCGCGCTGCATCGGCGTCCAGGCGGGGTCCGAGAGCTCGGTGAGCTCGGGCACCTCGTAGTCGGGCGCCGCGCCGTCCTCGGCGAACCAGCCGAGGATCATGCCGCTGTGCTCCGCGAGCGGGTACGAGCGGACCTGGGCCCGCGGCGGGATGCGCGAGGCGTAGGGCACCGCGGTGCACTGGCCCGTCGAGCCGAAGCGCCAGGCGTGGAAGGGGCAGGTGATCTCCGTGCCCTGCACCTTGCCGCCGTGGCCGAGGTGGGCCCCCAGGTGGGGACAATGGGCGTCCAGCAGGACGGGCTTCCCGTCCTCGCCGCGGTACAGGACGAAGTCCTTCGCGAAGTAGCGTACCGGCACGACCTGACCCTGCGCGAGGTCGGCGCTCCAGCGGACGAGATACCAGCCCCGGGCGAACTTCGGCGTCGAGGCAGCGGACGGACGGGACGTTGCGTTCATGGACGGCAAGATAGGAAACCTCTCGCGCGCGCGGTCATCCTCATTGCTCATCCAGGCATTCGCGTGGATTATGGATGGCGATGGGTCAGCCCAACCTCGCCAGCTTGAACCTGAACGCGCTCGTCGCGCTCGACGCCCTCCTCACCGAGTGCAACGTGACGCGCGCCGCGAAGCGCGTGCGGATCACGCAGCCCGCGATGAGCCAGACGCTCGCACGCCTGCGCGAGCTCTTCGACGATCCGCTCCTCGTGCGGAAGGGACGTGGCATGGTGCGGACTCCGCGCGCCGACGCGATGGTGGCGCCGCTCTCCGAGGCGCTGCAGGCCGTCGAGCGCGCCGTGCAGCTCGGCATGGGCTTCGATCCGAGCACGTCGAAGCGGATCTTCCGCGTGGCGATGACGGATCTCCACGTGATGAGCGTGCTCCCGGGCGTCCTCGAGGTGCTCGGCGACAAGGCGCCCGACGTGCGCATCCAGGCGGAGCCGATGGCGCTCTCGGGCCTCTCCGAGCGCATCGGCGCGGGCGAGGTCGATCTCGCGCTCGGCTTCCTGCTGAGCGCCGCGGCGGGCCTGCGCACCGAGACGCTGCGCATCGACGACTACGTGGTCATGGTGCGCAAGGGGCATCCCCTCGCGCGCAAGAAGCGCCTGCGCGTCGAGGACTACGCCGGCTACCACCACCTCGCGAACACGCCGGTCACCGTCGTCCCGCGCTCGCTCTCGGGCACGGGGTTCACGCTCGCGGCGACGCCACGCATCCGCGCTTCGCTCCCCTACATCCTCGGCGTGCCGGCGATGGTGCGGGCGACGGATCTCGTCGCGACGATGCCGCGGAGCGCCGTGCCCGCGAAGGGGGAGCTCGACGGCATCGTCACGCTCGAGGCGCCGCCCGAGCTGCCGAAGGTCGAGCACTGCATGTGGTGGCATCCGCGCTTCGATCGCGATCCGGCGCACCAATGGCTGCGGCAGCTCGTGCGCGCTCAATTCGGCAAGCGCTGAGCCTCGCGTCCCTGCTCAGGAGTCCTTCGGAGCCGCGCCGAGAAGGGCCTTCACTTCCTGGAATTCGTGGATGCCCTCGAGGCCCCACTCGCGTCCGTTGCCGGACTTCTTGTAGCCGCCGAACGGCGCGCCGAAGTCGGCCGGGGCCCCGTTGAGGTGGACGTTGCCCGCCCGCAGGCGCGATCCCACGGCGAGCGCGTGCTCGAGGCTGCCGCCGAAGACGTAGGCCGAGAGCCCGTACTCCGTGTCGTTCGCGAGGCGGATGGCCTCCTCCTCGTCGTCGTAGGGCAGGATCGAGAGGACGGGTCCGAAGATCTCCTCGCGGGCGATCGTCATGTCGTTGCGCACGTTCCCGAAGATCGTCGGCCGCACGAAGCATCCGCGATCGAGGCCCTCGGGACGGCCGAGCCCGCCCGTCACGAGCGTCGCGCCCTCTCCGACGCCGATCGCGATCATGCGCTGGATCCGCTCGAATTGGAGCCGATTCGCTACCGGTCCGATGCGTCTCTCCGCCGTGCCGAGCGTGCCTGGCGTCATCGACTCGGCGACGCCCTTCGCGATCTCGAGCGCGCGCTCGTGCTTCGCGCGGGGGACGAACATGCGCGTCGGTGCATTGCAGGACTGGCCGCTGTTCCGCAGGCAGAGCTGCGTACCGTGCGCGACGGCCTTCTCGAGATCGGCGTCGTCCAGGATGAGGTTCGCCGACTTCCCTCCGAGCTCCTGGCTCACGCGCTTCACGCTGTCCGCGGCTGCCTTCGCCACGAGGATGCCCGCCCGGGTCGAGCCGGTGAACGAGATCATGTCGACGTCGGGATGCGCGGAGAGCGCTTCGCCGACCGTCGGGCCATCGCCGTGCACGAGGTTGAACACGCCTGCGGGCACGCCCGCGTCGTGCAGGATCTCGGCGACGAGGTCGGCATTGCGGGGCACGAGCTCGCTCGGCTTCAGCACCATCGTGCAGCCCGCGGCGAGCGCGGGAGCGACCTTGCAGAGGATCTGGTTCAGCGGCCAGTTCCAGGGCGTGACGAGCGCGCAGACGCCGATCGGCTCGCGCACGACGAGGGTCGTGCCGCGGCGCTCCTCGAACGGATGGGCGCGGAGGATCTCGATCGCCGTGCGGAGGTGTCCGTACCCGGAAGGGACCTGCGCCATCGTCGAGAGCCAGGGAGGAGCGCCCATCTCGGTGGTCACCGCCGCCGCGAGCTCCGCCTGCCGCTCCTGGTACCGGGCTGCGATCGCCTCGAGCAGCTCGATGCGCTCCTCGCGTGTCGTCCGCGAGAACGTGGGGAACGCCTCGCGTGCGGCGGCGACCGCGCGGTCGACGTCCGCCTCCCCGCCGAGGGCGACCTTTCCGACGACCTCGTCCGTCGCGGGGTCGACGACGTCGACGATGCGGGATTCGAGCGGGGTCACCCAGGCCCCACCGATGTAGAAGCGCGTGCTCTCGTGCATGGCCCGATCCTAGCGGACTCGCGGAGCGCTGGCCGCCCAGGAGCTCGCGGCCCCGGCGCGGTAGCGGTCGCGAAGCTGGTTCCGGTGGAGTTTCCCGTTCTCCTTGCGGGGCAGGGGGCCGAACTCGAGGGTGCGAGGCACCTTGAAGCGCGCCAGGTGCTCGCCGCAGAAGGCGAGCAGCTCGTTCTCGAGCTCGCTCGAGGGCTCGTGGCCCTCGCCGAGCTCGACGACGCCCTTCGCTTCCTCGCCCCACTCGGGATCCGGCACGCCCACCACCGCGGCGTCGTGGACGGCGGGATGACGCAGGAGGACGGCCTCGATCTCGGCCGGGTACACGTTCACGCCGCCGCGCACGATCACGTCGGCGCTGCGATCCGTGAGGTAGAGATAGCCTCCGTCGTCGAGGTAGCCGACGTCGCCTACGGTGAAGTAGCCACCGCGGCGTGCACGCTCCGTCTTCTCCGGATCGTTCCAGTACTCGAAGTCCATCGCGTCGGTGCGCTTCAGGTAGATGTGCCCGGGCTGGTGGGGCGGGCACTCGTTCCCTTCTTCGTCGAGGATCCTCACGTGGTCCGGCGTCGGCGGCTTGCCGACGGTGCCCGGCCGCTCGAGCCATTCCCGAGGGCTCGCGGACGCGCCCGAGCCCTCGGTCGCCGCGTAGTACTCCCAGAGGATCGGGCCGACCCACTCCATCATCGCCCGCTTCGTCTCGACGGGGCAGGGCGCGGCGCCGTGGAGGATGTAGTCGAGCGAGGAGACGTCGTACTTCCGGCGCACCGCCTCGGGCAGGCGGAGCAAGCGGTGGAACATGGTCGGGACCATGTGCGTGTGCGTGATCCGATGCTTCTCGACGAGCCCGAGCGCCCTCTCCGGATCGAACTTCTCCATGAGCACGATGCCCACGCCGAAGTCGAGCGGCATCGAGAGCGAGAAGCTGAGCGGGCCGCCGTGGTAGAGCGGGCCCGTGCAGAGGTTCCGTTGGCCCGTGCCGGCGCGGTAGCGAGGCGCGGAGTGGATGGCCGCGAGCCGCGTGGAATAGTTCGGCGGGCGAACGACCCCCTTCGGACGGCCGGTCGTGCCGGAGGTGTAGAGCATCCGTTGCCCGAGGAGGGGCTCCGCGAGGTCGGTCGCGTCCTCGGCGCCGACCGCGTCCTCGTAGCGCTCCCACCCTTCGAGCGAGCCGCCGACGACGAATCGTGCGGTCGCGCCCGGCGAGAGCAGGACGAGCTCCCGCAGCACGTCCGAGACGAAGGCGTCCCCGACGATCGCGCGGGCGCCGCAGTCGTTCACCACGTACGCGACCTCGTCGGCCACGAGGTGCCAGCTCACCGGGGTGTAGCGGAGGCCGCTCCGTACGCAGGCGAGTACGGTCTCCACCCACTCGGGCCGGTTGCGGGCGACGATCGCGACCGCGTCACCGGGACGGAGACCGCGCGCGCGGAGGGCCCGCGCGAGGCGGTTGGCGTTCGCGTTCAGCTCGCGGAACGTGCGATCGCCGCTCGGGGAGATCACCGCCATCTCGTCGGGGAGGGCCCGTGCGTAGAGCGCGACGGCCATGCCCTTCTTCGCCGCTTCGGCGCGCTCGGGCTCGGTGGGCAACGGCAGCCCTCGTCTCGCGCCGGGGGCGGCGTCCAGGGACGGATCGACGGTCATGGAGACCTCCTCTCGCTCGAGGCGTGTCCGCCGCGGAGGAAGGCGCCGGGGAGGGAGCCGGAGCTCGGGATGCGATCCTCGTTGCCCTGCCGGAGGACCTGGCCGTTGACGATCACCGCCGAGACGCCGATCGCATCGCTGACGAGGCGCTCCGCGCCTCCGGGGAGATCCTGCACGCGGCGCAGCTTTCCCGCGGCGACCGTCTCCGGATCGAAGACCACGACGTCGGCCGGTCGACCGACGGCCAGGAGGCCACGATCGGAGAGGCCCATGAGCTCCGCGGGGCGCTGCGTGAGCGCGTGGACCGCGGCCTCGAGGCTCAGCACGCCGGCCTGCCTCACCCAGTGGCCGAGGAGGTGGGTGGAGTAGCAAGCATCGCAGAGCTGGTCGGCGTGGGCTCCGGCGTCCGAGAGCGTCACGACGGTGTGCGGATCGACGAGGAGCTCCCGGACCTCGCCCTGGTCGTGGTTGAGGAAGGCGAAGCGGAAGCGGGCCACGAGCCCCGTCTCGATGGACGCATCGAGGACGAAGTCCACGGGATGCACGCCGCGCTCGGCGGCGACCTCGGCGAGGGGACGCTCCTCGAGCGAGGCGTTCGGCCCGTACTTCGAGATCACGCAGCGATCCACCCAGCCGGCGCAGGCGTTCTTCGCGCCGGGCACCGACTCCTCCTTGAACCGCTTGCGGAACGAGGGATCCGCGTAGGTGCGCAGCTTGCCCTCGCGACCGCTCCGCATGATCTCGCGGAAGGAGGGAAGGATCTCGAAGGGGTAGGGCTCCTCGAGGTGGAAGTCGAATTGGATCGGGCGGCAGGCGATCTGCGGGACGATGGTCAGGCCCTCCGCGGCCTGGGCGGCCGCGACGTCGAGGTAGCGTCGATGCGAGCCCGGTCCGGCCATGCCCGCGAGCAGCGCGGTCCACGTGATGGGCACGCGGTGGCGACGCGCGAGATCCGAGAGCTCGTCGTTGAAGAGGCCCTTGCCGACCGCGGCCTGGAAGACGCCCCGACCGCTCTCGCGCATGGTGGCGACCAGCGCGTCGACCTCGCCGAAGCTCGCGAGCCGGCTCGGCACGGGCTTGCCACCCGCTCCGTGGTGCGTCGCGGCCTTCGAGCTCGAGAAGCCGATCGCCCCGGCGTTCATCGCCTCGCGGACGAGGCGCTTCATGCGCTCGAGCTCCTCGGGCGTGGCCTCGCGCTCCGTCGCCTCCTCGCCCATCACGTAGAGGCGCAGGGGGGTGTGACCGAGGAGCGAGGCGACGTTGATCGCATGGCCCCGGCCCTCGACGGTCGCGACGTACTCCGGGTACGAGAGGAAGGGCCAGTCGAGGCCGAGCCCGCTCCGGAGCGCCTCGTACGACATCCCCTCGACCTTCTCGAGCGTGCGCATGATCACGTCGCGATGCTCGGGCCGCATCGGAGCGACGCCGAAGCCGCAGTTGCCGACGACGGCGGTCGTCACTCCGTGCCAGGGCGAGCAGGTGAGCGAGCGATCCCAGAGCAGCTGGGCGTCGTAGTGCGTGTGGATGTCGACGAAGCCGGGAGCGACGACGCGGTCCCCCGCGTCGACCGTCTCGCGCGCCGTGCCCGGAGCGTCGCCGAGGGCGACGATGCGTCCGTCCTTGATGCCGACGTCGCCGCGTCGGCGCTCCGTGCCGGTGCCGTCGACGATCGTCCCGCCGACCAACTTCAGGTCGTAGTCCATCGGTGCTCCTACTCGCTCAGGCGACGACGGGGGGCTGCTCGGGGGCGTCGAGCCCGAAGAGCTCGACGCAGTTGTCCCGGAGGATGCGGCGGAGCTCGTGGGGCGAGAGCCCGGCCGTGTGCTTCGCCAGGAGCTCCTGCGAGAGCGGCCACGTCGAGTCGGAGTGCGGGAAGTCGTTGGCCCACATGATCCGGTCCACGTTCAGCTGGTCCTTCACGCGGAAGGCCGTCCAATCGTCCTGGAACGTGAGCCAGATGTTCTCGAAGAAGTACTCCGAGGGCAGACGCGAGAGCTCGGGGGCCTTGTTCCAGAAGCGATGCCGCTTGTAGATGTGGTCCATGCGGTAGGTGTAGTGGGGCACCCAACCCGCATCGGCCTCGACGCACGCGACCTCGAGCTTCGGGTGACGCTCGAAGACGCCCGAGTAGATCAGCATCCCGACGATGTCCTGACAGCCGCGGATCACGTTGAGGAGCGCGTTGATCTTCGGTCCGCGGTGTCCGCCGTAGGACTTGTTCGTGAGGATGTGGAAGCAGAGGGGCAGCTCGAGCTCGACGGCCGCGGACCACAGGCGGTCGTACTGCGGGTCGTCGTAGTCGGCCTCGCCGGGCATGCCCGACATCATCACGGCCTTGAAGCCCATCTCCTTGATGGTGCGGAGCTCCTCGACGCCTTCCTTCGCGTTCTTGATCGCGGCCTGGCCCGCGCCGTAGAGGCGAGTCGGCGCGAAGCTGCAGTATTCCTGGAGCCAGCGGTTGTACGCGACCATGCACGCGTGGCGGTAGTCGAGGTCTTCGTGGCCCGCGAGCGGCATGCCGACCGTCGCGAAGAGCAGCTCGGCCGCGACGCCGTCACGCGCCTGGTCGGCGAGCCGATGCTTCGGATCCCAGCCGGAGCGGTGCCAGTCCTCGAAGCTCCGCCCGCTGAAGCGCATCTGGCTCGATTCCTCGCCGGCGGCGGCGACGAGGCCCATCGGGACGGACATCGAGTCGAGGCCCGGGATCACGTAGATGTCGCCACGCTTCTCGCGCCGGATGTGCGGCGCGCGATCGCGGTACGCCGGATCGATGAAGCGGCTGTAGCAGTCGGGCGGCTCGGTCACGTGAGAGTCCGCCGAGACGAATCCGAAATCGAACCTGGGCTCCATGGATGTTCCCCCGTCGGGCGGCTTGCCCGAAACGCATGCCCACCTGGTAGGCGACGAAGGGGGGCTCATCGAAATCGGATTTCCGCATGCACCCATTCGGGGGCCGAATGCATGTTCGCGAATCGCCTTCGAATCGAGGCAATTCGGTGTCGCGGCGGGCGCTCTGCGTCGGCTCGGCACGCCCTTTACGGCACGCGCATCCGCGTCCTATTCAATGCGCCATGACTCCCTCCACTCGTCGATTCACTCCTCCGATTCCCAATGGTTGGTTCGTCGTCGCGACGAGCGAAGAGCTCGCGCCCGGCACCGTGAAGCCCCTCCACTACTTCGGGAAGGAGCTCGTGGTCTTCCGCTCCTCCTCGGGCCAGGTGGCGGTCCTCGACGCCTACTGTCCGCACCTCGGCGCCCACCTCGGACACGGCGGCAAGGTCGATGGAGACGAGCTCGTCTGTCCCTTCCACTCGTGGAGGTTCGACGTCCGCGGCGAGCTCACCAGCGTGCCCTACGCGAAGCGTCTGCCGCAGAAGGCGAAGATGCCGTGCTGGTCCGTGAAGGAGCTCGCCGGCCTCGTCTTCGTCTGGCACCACGCGCTCGGGGCGGCTCCCGAGTGGGACATCCCGGAATCCGTTCCCGAGTACGACTCGGACGAGTGGAGCGACTACTTCACGCACGTCACCGAGCTCCGCTCGAACAACCTCGACATGGCCGAGAACCAGGTCGACTCGGCACACTTCCACTACGTGCACGGCGCGACGAACCTCCCTCGGTCGGAGGGGAGCGTCGACGGTCACATCATGCGGGTGAAGTCGATCACCGGCATGCAGACTCCGATGGGGCCTGTGGACGGCATTGTCGAGAGCACTTCGTACGGCTTCGGTCTCTCGTTCGTGCGCATGAGCGGGCTCGTCGACACGCTCCTCGTCGCGACCCAGACGCCGATCGACGACGACCACCTCCACGTCCGCTTCAACTTCATGGTGAAGAAGACCGGCGGCGCGGATGTGACGCGCGGCATCGGCAAGGCCTGGCTGAAGGAGGTCGTGCGGCAGCTCGAGCAGGATCGCCCGATCTGGGAGAACAAGGTCCAGCACGAGAACCCGCTGCTCTGCGACGGTGACGGGCCGATCGGGGTCTTCCGGCGCTGGTGCCGGCAGTTCTACACGTGGCCGGCCAAGGAGGCTGCCGAGTGATCGGGACCACGACGCACACGCATGCGCGAATCGGGATCCTCGCCCTCGTCGCGACGCTCGCGGCCTGCGACTCCGCTTCGGAGCCGCCGAATTTCTCGTGGGTCGAGCCCCACGCGCTCGTGCCGGAGCCCGGCCGTCACGACGTCGCGATCGTCGACACGCGCGAGGTCGTGCCGGGTCCCGGGCTGCCTTCGCAGCTCGTGCTCGGGAATTCGCGGAACAACCTCGACGTGGTGCGCCACGAGGGACGCGTCTACCTCGGCCTCCGCACCGCGCCCGATCACTTCGCCGGGACCGAGACCCGGATGTACGTGATCAGCAGCGTCGACGAGACGACCTGGGACTACGAGTACGAAGTCGCGCTCGGGACGGACATCCGCGAGCCGCGCTTCCTCTCGATCGGCTCGAGCCTCTTCCTCCACTTCTCCGTGCTCGGCACCGATCCGCTCTCGTTCGATCCGATGGGCGTGCGGATCGTGGAGAAGACGGAGAGTGGCTGGGGTCCGGTGACGGACCTCTTCACCGACGATCGCATCGTCTGGCGGACCCGAGTCGTCGACGGAGTCGCGTACGCGACGTCGTACACGGGCGGCGCGCACATCTACACGTTCGACGGTCTCCCGCTCGACGTGCAGTTCCTGAAGAGCACGGATGGGCGCACCTGGGGTCCGGTCGGGTCTCGGGACTCGATCCATTCCGGCGGCTCGAGCGAGACCGACTTCGCCTGGGACGACGCGGGCGACCTCTGGTTCGTGATGCGGACCGAGGCCTACGACGTGCACGGCACGGGCAGCAAGATCTGCGTCGCGCGCGGCGGGAACGTCGACTCCCTCTACTGCCGCAGCGATCCGAAGAAGTACGACTCGCCCCTCGTCTTCGCGCACGACGGGGAGATCTACCTCGTGGGCCGGCGGAACCTCACGGACACGGGCTACTACGGCGACCCGACCTGGGATTGGTCGACGAACGATCCCTTCGAGCTCATCCGCGAGCAGATCGCGTACCGCGATGCGAGCAAGCGCTGCTCGCTCTGGCGCATCGACCGGGAGGACGTGCGGATCGCGTACCTGCTCGATCTCCCGTCGAACGGGGACACCTGCTTCGCGTCGATGCTCGAGGGTGCGAATCCGGACGAGGTGATCCTCTACAACTACAGCTCGGATCCGAACGGTCCCGAGCTCACGTGGGTGCAGGGCCAGGAAGGTCCGACGAACATCTACCGTCACGTGCTGCGGTTCACGCGGCGCTAGCACGGTGCCCGGTCCCGGGTCTCACTCCGCCCCGAGTGCACGCCGAACCGCGCGGAGCAGCTCGTCGGCGTGGTAGGGCTTCTGCAGGAGGTCCTCGCGTGCTCCCACGACGAAGACCTCCGGCAGCGCGTCACCGGCATAGCCACTCGAGAAGAGGAAGCGGGTCCGGGGCCGGAGCTTCCGGATCTCCTCGTAGGCCGACCTCCCGTTCATGCGCGGCATGACCACGTCGAGGAGCGCCAGGTCGAACTCGGTGCGACGGGCCGCCTCGACGGCCTCCTCGCCGTTGGCCACCGTCTCGACGGTGTATCCCGCATCCTCCAGCATGCGTCCGACGAGCGTTCGAAGCCGATCCTGATCCTCCGCGACCAGGATCCGCTCGTTCCCGCCGCGGACGGGCGGACGCGTCCGCGCCTCGACCGGCACGCCGCTCTCCGGTCGGAGCGGCATGTAGAGCTTGAAGCTCGTGCCGACGCCCGGCTCGCTGTAGCAATGGAGGAGCCCGCCGTGCTGGCTCACGATGCCGTAGGACACGGCGAGCCCGAGGCCCGTTCCGCGCCCCTCGGCCTTGGTCGTGAAGAAGGGGTCGAAGATGCGCTCGCGCACCTCGGGCGGCATGCCGTGGCCGGTGTCGGTCACGTCGATCCGCGCGTACACTCCCTGCTTCGCCCACGGGTTGAGGCGCACGTAGTCCGCATCGAGCTCCGTGCGGGTGACCGAGAGGAAGAGCGTTCCACCCTCCGGCATCGCGTCCCGCGCGTTCACGCACAGGTTCATCAGCACCTGGTCGAGCTGGGCGGCGTCCGCCGTGACCCAGAGAGGCGCCGCGGTCGGGGCATTTCGGAGCGCGATCGACTCGGGGAGCAGGCTGCGTACCAGGCGGAGGAGTCGCTCGAGGTACGCGCCGACCTCGACCGCTTCCACGCGCATCGTGCGTCGTCGACCGAGGCTCAGGAGCTGCGCCACGAGCTCCGCGGATTTCTCTCCCGCTTCGAGGATGGCCGAGACGTGCTGCTTCTGCGACTCGCTGAGGGGCTCGCGCGCGAGCAATCCCACGCTGGCGAGGATGACGGTCAGCAGATTGTTGAAGTCGTGGGCGACTCCTCCCGCGAGCAGACCCAGGCTCTCGAGCCTCTGGACGTCGCGGAGCTGGTCCTGCAGCGCGCGCCGCTCGCGTTCGTGGGCCTCCCTCTCCTGGTTCAGGCGGATGCGGGCCGCCGCGACGGACAGCTGACTCGCGATCTGGACGAGGTATTCGAGCTCCTCCGGGCTCGGCAGGCGACGGCCCTCGTCGGCGAACGTGCCCGTGCTGAGCACGCCGAAGGGGCTGTCGAGCAGGCGGAGCGGGACGTTGACGATCGTCCGGACCCCCGTGTGGGCCACGAGCTCCTTGTTCGTCCGCGGGTCCGTCGCGGCATCTTCGACGAGCACCGGCTGTGGCGAGTGAGCGACCTCGTAGAGGAACGGGTCGCCCTCGACGTCCAGCACCGGCGTCTGCTCCCAGGCCGGTGCCACGTCGGCGCCCTGGGTGGCGATCAACCGGACGCGCTTCAGGTGGGCGTCCTCCGCGACGTAGATCCACGCGCTCCGATAGCCGATGCGCGCCTCGATCTCGACCGTGACCGCGGTCAAGAGCTCGGCGAAGCTCGACGCCCCCTGGAGGCGCTGAGCGAGTGTGAGTAGATGCGCCGTCGCCAGGGTCAAGGATGGGCTCCTCCCGGGAGGCTCCATTCTACGGTTCCGCTCGCGGGTTGCGAGGGGCGAGGTGGCATCCGACATCCACGCGTGGGAGCCCGTGCCGCGGAGGTGCGCCGACGCGGAGCGCATGGCGGATAGCGACCCGCGCGACCGCTCCCTACGCCCCCGGCTCCACCGGACGCACCGTCATGCCTTCGTGCGTGAACCGCACCTCGAGCACGGGAAGCCCCGGCGCGAGCGCTTCGCGCGTCTCCGCGATCTGCCGTGCGCCCAGGGTACGCATGGCGTTGACGACGCGACTCCGATTCGCCGTGGGGAGCCCGAGGACCCGAGCGTGCTCGACGAGGTAGCCCGCGGTCTCGCGGCGCAGGAAGTCGATCACCTGCGGATGCACGACGAAGACCTCGCCCAGCGCTCCGTGGGGAACGAGCATCGCCACGCGCGCATGCGCCTCGACGTCGTGCTCGAAGAGGACGCGCACGATCGCGCGCTCGCGGTGGGCGCCCGTCAGCACCGTGTAGGCCAGGCGCTCCGGATGACGCCAGCCCTGTCGGTACGCCGCCTCCAGCACGGCGCGCGCGAGCTCGGGCCGCGTGCCGTACTCGCGAGGGTGGGAGAGGAGGAGCCGGAGGTGACCGCAGCCGATGTTCGCGGGATCGAGCAGGTGCTCGAGCAGCGCGTGCTCGAGATCGACCGGAGGATGTCGGACGAGGCCCGCCGTCTCCTCGAGCGTGACGAGGTTCGTCGTGAAGTGAGCGAAACGCGGATCCGAGAGCACCGCTTCGCGTAGCCGCTCGAGGGCGTGCTCGTCGGTGTGCAGGTAGACCCGACCGAACGACTGGAACCAGGAGTCGAGGAAGGCGGGGATCCGCGAGAGCTCGATCGGACGGCCGGCGCTGCGCTCGAGCGAGGCGAGCGCGAGGATCATCTCGCCCGCGTCCCCTCCCGGCGCGCCGAGCACCGGATCGCTCGAGCGGCCGTCGATGCAGGAGAGCGAGCCCGAGCCGATGAGGGCCGCCGCCGTCGTCCACTCGATGGCCCCGGCGTCCGCGAGGGCCGAGGAGACGGCGCTCTCGGTGGGTGGAAGCGTGGGCACGGGCGCGCGAGCGGGCGAGGGCACGGGCTCCGCCGTCGCGGGCTCCACGGCCGTCTCCGCGGATTCCTCCGGCGCCGGCCGCGCCGCGACCTCCCGCGGAGGGGTCGAACGGCACGCGAACATCGCCCAGAGGACGACGCCGAGGCCGAAGCTCGTCGTTCCCGAACGCCACATGACAGCCATGTAAGGTTCTTCGGGCCGAGGGGCAGTGATCCACGTCAGTGCCGGCTCCTCTGGTACCCTCGGAATCCGACCATCCGGTCATGGGGAGGGCGAGGATGACGGCAGGAGCGGTGCCGCGCCGGATGCGCGCGACGGTGGGGTACGACGACGCGCTCGTCGCGAGGCTCGCCCACGCCGAGACGCTCGCCGGAGGCGACGCGGTGCGCTCTCCCGCCCATGCGCCGACCCTCGCGGCGGACGCGCCGACGCCGACGAAGGAGGGGATGGGGCGAGCCTCCGTCGCCTCCGGAGACGCGGCGGCGACGGCCGGCGAGGCCGCCGAATTCCGCTACCAACCCGTGCGTCGCCTCGGCGAGGGCGGCATGGGCGAGGTCGTGCTCGCGCTCGACGTGGACATCGGTCGCGAGGTCGCGATCAAGAGGCCGCATCGCGACGCGAGCCGTGCGGCCGCGCTGCTCCTCTCCGAGGTCCGCACGCTCGGCAAGCTCGACCATCCGAACATCGTCACGGTCTACGACGTCGATCGCGACGAGACCGGGCTCCCCTACTACACGATGAAATTCCATCGCGGGGAGAGCGCGGGCGACGTGCTCGAGCGTCTCCGTGCGCTCGAGCCCGAGGCCGTGCGTCGCTACACCTTCTCGCGGAGGCTCGACATCTTCGCCGGCGTGCTCCGTGCGCTCGCGCATGCCCACGCGCAGGGCGTCGTGCACCGCGACGTGAAGCCGGACAACGTCCTCGTCGGCGCGGAGGGCGAGGTGACGCTCGCCGACTGGGGCATCGCGGCCGAGGCGGACGAGCAAGCGGACGGGAAGGTGACGGGCATCGCCGGAACGCCCGGCTACATGTCGCCCGAGCAGGCGCGCGGCGAGGCGGGCGCCCTCGGTCCGCGGAGCGATCTCTACAGCGCCTTCGCGATGCTCTACGAGCTGCTCACGCTCGCACCGCTCGTCGAGCCGACGGGCACCGTGCTCGAGGTCCTGCAGCGGAACCAGGAGGTCGAAGCTCCGAGCATCGGCGGCGCCGCGTACGGCGACGCGCCGCTCGGGCCGGTGCCCGCCGAGTACCGGCACTACCTGAAGCGTGGCCTCGCGCGCGATCCGGCCCACCGCTATCCGACGGCCGAGGCCGCGCTCCTCGAGCTCGAGCGCGTGCGCTCGGGCGAGTTCGCCGTCGAATGCCCGATCACCTTCCTGAAGCGCGGTGAGCGGGCGATGAACCATTCGATCGAGCGCGGCGGCGCCGTGCCGGTGATCGTGTCGCTCGTGGTCGTGCTCGCGGTGATCGCCGGCGTGGTCTACGCGATCGTGCGCTGAGGCCTCGCCCTCCCCATAGCCCCTGCTAGCCTCGGCCCCGCATGGACGAGCGACCTACGCCTCGGGGCGTACTCACCGTGATCGTGGCCGCCTCGATCTGGGGATCGTGGAGCCTCTTCCTCCGCCCGAGCGGGCTTCCCGCCGAGCTCACGTCGCCCCTCGTCCTGCTCCTCGTCGGTCTCTTCTCGCTCGCGCTCGTACGGCTCGACACGGTGGAGCCGCGCTGGGATCGCGAAACGCTCCTCCTGCTCGCGATCCACTCGGTCTGCGGCGCGGTGAACGTGGGCACGTTCTTCGCCTCGATGGCTCGCACGACGCTCGCGATCGCGGTGCTCACGCACTACCTCGCGCCGATCCTCGTCGCGCTCGCGACCCCGCTCGTCGAAGGGCATCGCGTCCCGCGCTCGATCGCCGCCGCGCTCCTCGCCACCCTCGGCCTCTCCCTCGTGCTCGAGCCCTGGAAGGAAGGCCATCCCGAGAGCGCGTTCGTCGGCGCCCTGCTCGGCGCGACGAGCGCCGTCGGCTACGCGGGCAGCGTCTTCGCCATGCGCCGGCTCGTGGGCCGCATCGGCTCGATGCGGACCCAGGGCTGGCATGCGCTCGTCGCCGCCGTGCTGCTCTCGCCCCTCGTGCTCCGCGTCGATCCCTCGGTCGTCACTGCGCGCGGGCTCGGATGGGTCGTGCTCGGAGCGATCTTCCCCGGAACCCTCGCCGGCCTCCTCTTCCTCCGGGGGCTCGACCGCATCGGCTCGGCCCGCGCGAGCATCCTCGCCTTCTTCGAGCCGATGGTCGCGGTCGGGCTCGGGGCGATCGTCTTCCACGAGCATCTCGGCGTCGTCGCGATCCTCGGGGCCGCCCTCATCGTGCTCGGCGGGGGCCTCGTCTCCGTCCCCGCGACGGACTGACGCGCACGAAAACGCCCGGGTCCTGCCGGGCCCGGGCGTTCGTCGCTCACGCTTCCGAGGGAGGGCTCAGCTCGCCATCGCCCGCGCCACCACCGGCAGCACGCGCGCCGTGACGTCGATCTGCGGACGGTAGTGCATGAACAACCCTCCGAGCGTCCCGAACACCCGTGCGATCATGACGAACTCGGGCGGGAGGCCCTCGACGGGATCCCTCTCCATCGAGCCGTAGAGCGCGCGGGCCTCGGCCTCGAGCTCCTCCTTCGTCGGGAAGCGGGCCTCGCCGGCCGTCTTCGCGAACGAGCCGAGGAGGGCCTCCGCGAAGTGGAGGAGGGTGTCGTGCTTGCCGCTCCGCGTCTTGAAGCCGAGGGCGTCGAGGTTCCGGACCACGCCCTCGAGGTCGTTCACCACGAAGGCCGAGACGAGCGAGAGGTACTGCTTGCGGGTCTCGGGCGACATCGACTGCGTGCAGCCGAAGTCGAGGAGGACGACCTCGTCGTCCGGCGTGACGAGGAGGTTGCCCGGATGCGGATCCGCCTGGAAGCGGCCGCCTTCGAGGATCTGGCGGACGTACATCTCGAGCACGGTGCCGAGGATGTGATCGCGACGTGCCGCCGCGCTCTCGTCGCCCTGGGAGGCGAGCGCCGCGAGCTCGTCGAGCACGTCGGTGATCTTCCGGCCCTTCACGAAGTGCGTGACGAGGACCCGCGGCGTCGAGAGGCTCTCGACGACCTCGGGGATGACGATGCCCGGGCTCCCGGCGAGGAAGCGACCGACCGCCATGCCGTCGGCCGCCTCGGCTCCGAAGTCGAGCTCGCGCATGACCGACGAGCGGATCTCGCGCGTGATCGTGCCGAGGTCCATCGGGGGGAGCATCGGCGCGAGCGCCTCGAGGAAGAGCTCGAGCAGCGCGAGGTCCTGCGCGACGAGCGGCGCGATGCCGGGCCGCTGCACCTTCACGGCGACCTCGAGGCCTTCCTTCGTCGTCGCGCGATGCACCTGGCCGATGCTCGCGGCCGCGATCGGGGTCTCGTCGAAGGAGAGGAAGATCTCCTCGAGCGGCTGGGAGAGCTCGGCTTCGAGCGCGGCCTTCACGGCGGCGAAGTCGACCTGGGGCGCCGCGTCCTGGAGGACCGAGAGCTCGGTCACGTAGGAAGCCGGCACGATGTCGGGCCGCGAGGAGAGGAGCTGGCCGACCTTGAGGAAGGCGCCGCCGTGGGTCTCGGCCGCGAGGCGCAGGCGCCGGGCGTTCTTGTGGTGGAGCTCCTCGAGGCTGCGCGCCGCGATGCGGCGGGGGAGGAAGGCCGCCTTCGTCACGTGGAGGCGGTAGCTCGTCGCGACGAGGGAGAGGGATGCGCCCGTCTGCGTGAGGCGGGCGAGACGGAAGCCGGCGTCGCCGAGGTCGGCCTTGGCGCCAGCGAGGCCGCGCGACGTCGACTCGGTGAGCTCCTCGACCGTGAGGCGGAGCTCCCAGACCGTCGACTCGATGGCCGAGAGGAAGGCGTCCAGCACGCGGAGCGTCGCGCGGATTCCGTCGAAACGGACCGGACCCGCGGAGTTGCGGGCAGCGCGCGAGGCACGCGAGGACGACGAGGGGCGATGGGAGGCGGATTGGGGGAGTGCTCTCTGTTCCATGCCCCCCAATGTAGGTGCGTCATCCGAGAATGCAACATCTTTCGGTGTCACATTGATGGATGCGCCATCCTGGACGGGCTCAGATGTCCTCGCCCGGGGACGCCGTGGCGAGGCGAAACCCCAACGGATCCGCGTGCCTCGGGCGGTCGGTCTGGTAGCTTCGCCCTCGAGCCCTCGGGAGCCGGGGGTCGAGGGAGAGGCAGCGATGAGCGAGAAGGCGAAGCAGCACGCGACCCGCCTCAGGCAGGCCATCGACGAGCGTTCGGCGCTCGTCGGCATCGTGGGCATGGGCTACGTCGGTCTTCCCCTCGCGCTCGCCTTCGCGGAGAAGGGCTTCCGCGTCCTCGGCTTCGACGTCGACCAGCGCAAGATCGACGCGATCGCGGCCGGCCAGGACTACATCAAGCACCTCGGCGAGGGGCGCGTCGGCGCGGCTTCGAAGAGCGGGAAGCTCTCGGCGACGACGGACTTCGCACGTCTCGGCGAGCCGGACGCGATCCTCATCGCGGTCCCGACGCCGCTCACGGTCCATCGCGACCCGGACATGAGCTACGTCGAGGGCACGGCGCGTGCGATCGCCGCGACGCTCCGCCCCGGTCAGCTGGTCGTGCTCGAGTCGACGACGTATCCCGGCACGACGGACGAGCTCGTGCGCGGGATCCTCGAGAAGGGCGGGCTCCACGCGTCCGAGGACTTCTTCCTCGCCTACTCGCCCGAGCGCGAGGATCCGGGCAACGCGAAGTTCGGCACGAAGACGATCCCCAAGGTCGTCGGAGGCCTCGACGAGCGCTCGGGCGACCTCGCGCAGCTCCTCTACGATCAGGTGATCTCGAGCACGGTGCGCGTCTCCTCCGCGCGGGTGGCCGAGGCCGCGAAGCTCACGGAGAACATCTACCGCGCGATCAACATCGCGCTCGTGAACGAGCTGAAGATCGTCTACGACCGCATGGGCATCGACATCTGGGAGGTGCTCGACGCCGCGGCGACGAAGCCCTTCGGCTTCATGCGCTTCAACCCCGGGCCGGGCTGGGGCGGCCACTGCATCCCGCTCGATCCCTTCTACCTCTCGTGGAAGGCGAAGGCGTACGGCGGCTCGGCGCGCTTCATCGAGCTCGCGGGCGAGATCAACGTCGTCATGCCCGAGTACGTCGTCGGCAAGCTGACGCGCGGTCTCAACGACCAGCGCAAGGCGGTGAACGGCTCGAAGATCCTCGTGCTCGGCCTCGCCTACAAGAAGGACATCGACGATCCGCGCGAGAGCCCGGCGTTCGAGGTCATCGACCACCTGCTGCACCTCGGCGCGCTCGTCTCGTACCACGACCCCCACATCCCCGTGGCCCCGCGCATGCGGACCTGGCCGGACCTTCCGGAGATGCGCTCGGTGCCGCTCACGGCCGAGTCGATCCGCGAGTTCGACGCCGTGATGGTCGTCACGGACCACACGGCCGTCGATTACGAGCTCGTGAAGCGCGAGGCCAAGCTGATCGTCGACACGCGGGGCGTGTACCGCGAGGCGTTCGCGGGCCTCGTGAAGGCCTGAAGCCGGTCTACGGTTTCCGGTCGCCGAGATCGCGGAGCGCGGTCGGCGAGGCCATCGCCGCGCCGCTCTTCGCGCGCACGAGCCGCTGCGCCGGGTAGATGCTCCGATGGCCCGTGAGCAGGTAGGCGAGCACGCAGACGATCACGACGTGCGGGAACGCGTGCGCGCCGAGCAGCTCCATCGCCATGATCGAGAGCGCGAGGGGAGCGTTCGCCGAGGCGGCGAAGACCGAGGCGAGGCCGACGCCCGCGCCGAGCGCGAGCGGGAGGCCGAGCGCGCGCGCGAGCACGTTCCCGAGCGTCGCGCCGACGAAGAAGAGAGGCGTGACCTCGCCGCCGAGGAAGCCCGCGCCGATCGTCACGGCGGTGAAGACGAGCTTCAGGAGGAACGCGTACGCGGGGAGGTCCGGATCCTCGAACGCCCGCACGATCGTCGGGACGCCGAGGCCGAGGTAGTCGTCCGTGCCGACGAGCGCGTAGAGCCCGACGACGCCGAGCCCGCCGAGGAACATCCGGAAGGGGAGGCGCGGCACGTGCGTCTCGCCGAGCTTCTTCAGGCGATGGACGAGCTCGATGAAGAGCGTCGTCGTCGCCGAGACGGCGAGGGCGAAGAGGAGCCACTTCCCGAGGAGCAGCGGATCGAGCGTGACCGCCGGCGCTTCCGGGTAGGGCGTGTGCACGATCCCGAGCGCCCGGGTGACGAGATCGCCGACGATCGAGGCGACGAGCGCCGGGACGAGCGCGTCGTATTCGACGCGTCCGAGCACCACGAATTCGAGGCCGAAGATCGTCCCGGCGATCGGCGTCCCGAAGACCGAGCCGAAGCCTCCGGCGACGCCCGCGGCGACGAGACGGCGGCGCGTCCCCTTGTCGAGCTTCAGGCGATGCGCGAGCCAGTCGGAGAGGCTCGCCCCCATCTGCACGGCCGTGCCTTCGCGTCCGGCGCTGCCGCCGAAGAGGTGCGTGAGCACCGTGCCGAGAAACACCATCGGCGCCATGCGGAACGGGATCTCGGGGCCGTCGTCGTGGATCGTGTCGATGACGAGGTTGTTCCCGGCCTTGATCGCGCTCCCGAAGCGCTCGTAGACGAAACCCACGGCGAGGCCCGCGACGGGGAGCGCGTACACGAGGAGCGCGTGGCCCGTGCGGAACGACGTCGCTCGATCGAGGAGGAAGAGGAAGAGCGCCGACGCGGCGCCGCAGATCGCGCCCACGATCGAGCCGAGCACGATCCACTGCACGAGCGCGACGAGCCGCTCGCGGCGCCGGGAAGCGCGCGTCATCCGTTCGCGTCCGGAGCGCGGACTCCGTTCGGGAGGAAGCCCTCGAGGGTCCGGAGGGCCGGATCGTCCGGATGCTCGAGCACCGTGACGGTCGTGCCGATCCGGGCCCTCGCCGTCTCGGACGGCTCGACGACGTGGATCGTGACGATGCGCGCTCCCTCGTCGTTCCGCTCGAGCTCGACCTGCAGGACCATCTGCGCGCCTTCCGGCCGGAGCACGGCGCCGCCGGTCGACGAGGCGTAGGGAACGGCGTCCTTCACGCGGCCGCGGAGGCGCAGCCCTCGGGCCGGCAGCTCCTTCACCCGCTCCGCGTCCTTCGCCTGCCCACGCCCGAGCGAGTGCAGGATGAAGAAGACGATGGCGAGGCCCAGCGTCGGACCGCCGATCAGGATCCCGACGCCGGTGTCGATCGCGCCGACGGCCGCGCCGCCGAAGGCGCTGATTGCGACGAGGGTCAGCGTGAGGGCGAGCGCCAGCAGGACGGACATGCGGCCGAGCCTAGCACTCGCCGAACCCGCCGCGACCGTCGCGGGCCTAGCGCCGCGCGAGCCGAGTCTCGAGCCCCTCGAGCGCGGCCGCGACCAGGGCCGGATGGTGGGTGGCGAAGCCGCGGAACCGACGCTCCGCCATCCGGGTCCCACCGCCGAAGCCGTCGAGATCCTCGGCGACGATCGCCGCCTTCCACCCGCGGGCCGAGACGACGAGGAACCACTCGAGGGCGAGCGGCTCGTTGCCGAGGGCGACGGTCCGGATCCCCGGCACGTCGGGCTCCCAATCGGGCTCGCCGTACACGACGAGCTCGGAGACGAGCGACGCCATCCGCCGGTAGCGCGGCAGCACGGGCTCGAGTCGGTTCATCCGCTCGAAGCCGGCGTGCACCTTCGCGTCCGAGAGCCGCCGATCGAGCACCAGCTTCTCCGCGACGCGGCACCACACGCGCATGCTCTCGACGCGCGCGGTGAAGCTCTCCGGTGCGAGCTCGCCCTCGGTCCCGTCGAGCTTCGCTTCGCCGAGCGAACGCATCTCGAGGCCGAGCTCCGTGGCCTTCTTCACGACATGTCGGTAGAGGGAGAACTGGGGCATGCGCTCCGTTGGCTCGCCTGGCCGGAACCCATTCTCGGGTCGCCATCCCTCGGGCGCAAGAGCCTGGACGTGCCCATGTCAGCAACTCCCACGCCAATCCACGACTCAGGACGCGGAAGTCCGAGGCCGCCCGCGAGCCCAGAGCAGGACGCAGCTGACGAGGCCTCCCACGAAGGCGTTCGCCATGTCCTTCTGGGCGTCCCAGGGATCGCCCTGGGCCCCGAGGAACATCGGCACGGCGTCCGGGTTCGCGGCCTTCGCGTAGGCCCACTCGAGGAGCTCGTAGACGAGGCTCGCCGCGCCGATCTCCGCGAGCGTCACCTGGCTCGCGACGAAGCCACGGAGGCCGGCCTTCCGGACGAGGAGCTCGCGGATCGGTACGGCTCCGAGCAAGCCGAAGGCGGCGTGGACCACGCGGTCGTACGGGTTCCGTGACCAGCCCCAGCTCGCCCACTCGCCGAAGACCGGCGCTTCGTTGTAGCCGTAATGTGCTCCGACCTCGTGCATCAGGAAGAAGACGGCGAGGGCGAGGTAGGAGGCGTTCGAGAAACGGAAGCGACGGTACGTGAGCGCGAGCCAGGGAACGGAGACGAAGACCAGCGCGTTCTCGGAGACGTAGAGATAGACGTACCGTGGCTCGATCGCGGCGAGCACGACGCCGAGCACGACCGCGCCGAGGCAGAGGGCCGGCACGAGGTGCGAGTCCGGGGTCGGGTTCGTCGAGGCGCCTTCCACGCCGGACATCCTCGCCCGATCCCGTCCGGAATTCACGTCACGAACGACGGCCGAACGAGCGCAGCCGGTCGAACGAGTGGACGAGCCAGGGAACCGCGGAGGCGACGAGGGGGACGTGCACCGTCTCGAGGCGGGCGAGCTCCTCGATCCAGGGCTCGGGCAGATCGTTCTCGCGTGCGCCTCGAATCAAGAGCTCCACGTAGCGTCTCGACGGCCGGAGGCCCGGTACGGGATCGCGGGCCCGGTACGCCGTCGCAACGATGCGCGAGCCGTCGCGGGTCTCGACCTGCACGGCGATGCGATCGTAGCCGCGGCCCTCGATGCGATCGAGATGCGCCATCGCCGTCGGCGTGAGCCGGTGGAGCACGCCGTGCACTGTCGCCCCCGGCTCGGGCTCGACGCTCGCGAACGCGGGCTCGAGCAGGGGGATGCCGCGGCGCACGAAGCGGAGCGCGTGGTCGCGGAGCAGGGCCGGCTCGCTGCGGAGCGGCTCGATGCGTCGTCGCCCGACGAGCACGTGGCGGCAGGTGTTCGCGCCGAACGCGAAGTAGGCGACGACGTCGTCGCTCATGCGTGGGCGCGGTGTGCTCCGAGGAGCGCGTCGGTGTGCTCGCCGAGCCGAGGCGGGCGGGTGTCGACGGAGGATGCGAGTGGAGCCGGCACGGCCGCCGTCGCGCCCGCGGGCCTCCGGGAAGCGAGCTGCGGATCTTCGAGCGCCTCGGTGATCGTGAGCACCGGCGAGACGGGCACGGCCTCGAGGTCGAGCGTCCGCAGCCACTCGTCGCGGGTCTTGCGGAGCAGCGCCGTCGAGAGGAGCGCGCGGAGCTGCGGTCCGAGCACGAAGCGCCCCGGAAGCGGGATCTTGCCGAGATCGCCGAGGCCCACCTGACGTGCGAGCGCCGACCAGAACTTGTCCTCGTCGACGATGCCGACGGCGAGGTACTTCCCGTCGCGCGTCCGGAAGAGATCGTAGTGGGGAAGGAGGTGGAGCCGCAGCCGCTCGATCTTCCCGAAGAGCTTCGAGCCCCGCACGGCCTTGCCCACCTTCGCCGCGAGCGGCCCGGCCTTCGGCGAGCGGAGCGCCTCGACGAGCGTCTCGCGCATGCCCGTCGGGACGCCCTTGCCGCGCACGAGCTTCTCGAGCTTCGGCAGCTGCTTGTCGAGCTCGAGATCCGCCGGGATCAGGCCCTCGCCCCAGACGTAGGACCACGAGAGCACGGTGTCCGTGAGCGCGACGTCGACGAAGCGACCCTTGCCGTCCTTGGTGCGCGCGAAGAGCGCGGCGAGGATCGACGTCGCCGCCGTCATCGACGAGGAGAGATCCGCGATCGGTAGGGCCGAGCCGTGCGGCACGTCCTCGGCGTCGCGTCCGATGTCGCAGGCGCCGACGAGCGCCTGGAGGTTGAGATCGTGCCCCGGGCGATCGCGGTACGGACCGCTCTGCCCGTAGGCGCTGATCGAGCAGTACACGAGCGACGGATGCTCGCGCAGGAGCTGCTCCGCGCCGAAGCCGAGCTCGGCGAGCACGCCCGGACGGAAGCCCTCGACCACGACGTCGACCGTCGGCAGGAGCTTGCGGAGCGCCTCGCGATCGGCGGGGTCCTTGAGGTCGACGACGACGCTCTTCTTGCCGCCGTTCACCAGCTCGAAGAGGCGACCCGCGAAGCGACCCGTGTCGCCCTTCGGCGGCTCCACCTTGATCACCTCGGCCCCGAGCGAGGCGAGGACCATGGTCGCGTACGGACCCGGGAGGTTCTGCGTGAAGTCGAGGACGCGGATGCCTGCGAGGGGAGGAGTGGACATCGGAGTGCGAGAAGCGTGGGGTCCGGGATCGCCCCGGTCGAGGGTCGATCCGAGCGATCGCGTGGGGTTCCGCCGGAAGGGTGAAGGCCTCGGGCGACCAGGCGCCGGGACCTCTCCTACTTCGCCGCCGCCCGCGCCTTGCCGAGAGCGACGGCGCCGTCGCCGAGGGCGACGAAGAGGCCGGCGAGATCGTCGACGAGCTCCTCGCGGGGACGGACCAGCTGTCCGTCGAGGACCTCGAGGAGCACCTCGATCGTCCCGCCGACGAGCATCGCGGACGCGATCTCGGCGATCGGATGCGCACCCTCCGCTCCGTGGTGCTGGTGACCGTAGACGGCGAGCACGTTCGCGAGCTGGCGGATCGCCGCACGTCGATGCGCTTCCGCCGCGCTCGACCGATCGAGCTCGCGGAAGAGCACCCGGGCCCGCCTCGGATCGTCGAGGAGATGGCCGACCACGGTGCCGAGGACGTGGCGCGCGAGCGCACGGGTGTCGTCTCCCCGCACCGCGGACTCGGCCGCGGCCGTCAGGGCGCGGGTCGCGAGCTCGGTCGTGAGCTCGTCGACGACCGCGGCGACGAGCGCGTCGAGATCGGTGAAGCTCTCGTAGAAGTACCGCTTGCCCACCTTCGCGGCCTTGCTGAGCGACTCGATCGTGACGTTCCCGAATCCCTCGGTCGCCATGAGCTCGAGGCCGGCGTCGAGCAGCTTGCGACGCCGGGCCGCGACGCGCTCGGCCGCGGACTCGCCGAGGTAGGGCCGGACCGGAGAGGGCATGGGCGCCAACGTCGCACGATTCCCGGCGCCGACCAACCGCGCTGCGATGCTCCGAGGCGGAGGTCGCCTTGACATAGGAACCAAACGGTTCCTAGTATAGCGATGAGGCGGAACGAATCGCCTGATATTCGTTATGGGCATGGGTGCGGGAGCCGCTGGGTTCCCTGAATGGCGGAGGAGAGGACGATGAGCACGACGACGACTCGGAGCGAGCGGACCGCGGCCAGGGCCTCGTCCACGTCGGGCACGCGCGAAGGCCGCGAACGCTGGGAGAGCCTGCAGGCGCTCGCCGCTCGGAATCCGGCGGCGGCGAAGGCGCGCGCCTTCGAGTGGCTGCGCGAGCTCGACGCGCCGCGCCATCGGGACACCCTTGGTTTCCTCTTCGCCCAGGGCACGGCTCCGGAGTCGCCCGACGGAGACTGCGAAGGCATCGTGATGTACCTCGAGGGGGCGCCCTGGCTCGTCGGTCTCGACAAGGCCGTTCGTCTCGGCCAGTGGCTCGGCGGCATCGGTTGGACGGGCAAATCGTTCGACGGAGCACGGGGCACGGGCTTCAATCGACTGACGGCGACGTCCTGGCCCATCGCCCTCCTCGTGATGCCCACCTACCGCTTCGAGCGTCGTGGCTCCGAGATCCTCGGCTTCCACTTCCACCATGCGATCGAGGCTTCGCCGGTCGCACCCCACGGCGAGGTGCGCTCCATCCGGTACGACTCGCCCGAGCACGCGAACCCCCTCGTCCTTCCCCGGACGCGCGACGAGCTCGTCGAGCTCGTGCCCGGCGTGTATCTGGGGCGCGCGCTCCTGCGCACCGAGGGCCGCTTCGAGACCGTGGGCTATTTCGGTCTCCGCCACCCCTCGCGCGGGGGCCGCTGAGATGGCGGTCGCTCTCGAGGGCGCCGTCGTGTGCGTGACCGGCGCCGGGCGCGGCATCGGAAGGGCGACGGCGCTCGCGCTCGCGAAGGCCGGGGCCCGCGTCGCCCTCGGCGATCTCGACCTCGAGCACGCCCGCGAGGTCGCCGAGATCATCGGCCCCACGGCGCTCGCGCTGCCGCTCGACGTCGCGGACCCTGGCTCGTTCGCGCGTTTCGTGGAGGGCGCGGCGACGCTGGGGCCCATCGACGTCCTCGTGAACAACGCGGGCGTGATGCGCACGGGCGCGTTCGCCGAGCAGTCCCTCGAAGGGCTGCACCGGGAGATCGGCATCAACCTCGGCGGCGTGGTCACGGGCATGCGGCTCGTGCTGCCAGGCATGCTCGAGCGCGACCGGGGTCACATCGTCAACGTCGCCTCGATGGCGGCCAAGATGAGCGTGCCCGGCGCGGCGGTGTATTCGGCGACGAAGGCGGCCGTCGCCAGCGTCTCCCGCGCGGTGCGCTCCGAGATCGCGGGCTCGAAGGTCACGATCACGACGATCCTCCCCGCCGCCGTCCGTACGGAGCTCACGGCGGGCCGTGGCCTCGCCGGCGTCCCGGCGGCCTCGCCCGAAGACGTCGCCCGCGTGATCGTCGCCTCGTGCAAGAACGGAAGGCGGGAGATCACGCTTCCGAAGTGGCTCTTCGGGATCGGGGCCGTCGAGCAGGGGCTGCCCGAGGGACTCGGCGAGCTCGTGAAGCGTTCCGTCGGCGCGCAGCGGCGCGTGAGCGCGGACAACGAGCAGACGCGGGCGTACCAGGCGCGGATCTCGCGTTAGGCCCGCGAGGCGAGCCGCCCGTCACTCCCAGGCGAACCACCATCCGGAGGAGAGCACCCGCCTCCCGTCGCTCGCGAAATAGAGGAAGTCGTGCATGCCGCGCCAGCGGTAGACGAGCGCCTCGACGGCCTTCGGAGCGTCGTCGCGGAGGGCCGCGGCGTAGAGGGGGTCGCCCGGACGGAGCACGTCGTCGGGGGGACCGAGCAAGGCCTCGACCTCGGCGCGGGACCAGTGCCCGTCGCCGAGGCGTTCGCCCAGGGCGGCGAGCACGACCTGCTTGCGCCCGCCCGCGCGATCGACGGCGTCGTTCCATTCACCGCCTCCGAAATGGCCTGGGATGGCCCGGAGGGCTCGGTACTCGGCCGCGAGCGTGCGGGTGTCCTCGTCGGGCGCGGAGGCCTCGGGCTCGGCGCCGCGGGTCGGCTCCCGTTCCGCACCCACCGAGGGCGGCCCTTCGCTCCGGACCGTCGGCACCTGCGTCGGCGGCGCCTCCCGTCCGCAGGCCTGCAGGACGAACGCGAGGGCGACGCAGGCGGAGCGGGACGTGCGGGGCATCGAGGATTCCGACGTGCGGGGCGAGCGGATCGTTCTACGGCTCGTCGAGGGTAGCGCCCCGTCGGTCCTCCGTGACCTTTCCTCCACGTTCGCGGAACCCTCCATTGCACCCCGCCGGCCCGTGCCGACATGGATTCCCATGTCCCCCACGACCTCCTCGGAATTCGTCCGTCCCTTCGCCGCGCTGCGGCGCGGGGATACCCTGATCGCCGGAGGCAAGGGGGCGAACCTCGGCGAGCTCACGGCCGCGGGCATCCCCGTGCCTCCCGGCTTCGTCGTGACCGCCTCGGCCTACCTCGCCGCGCTCGAGGCGGGGGGCGTGCGCGAACGCATCCGCGACCTGGCCGCGAAGGTCGATCCTTCCGACACGGTGGCGCTCGAGCTCGCCTCGCGGGAGATCGCCGACCTCGTGCGTCACGCCGTGCTGCCGCCCGCGGTGCGAGCCGCGATCCTCGAGGCGGCGCACGCGCTCGGGCAAGGGCCCGTGGCCGTCCGTTCGTCGGCGACCAGCGAGGACACGGCGGCGGCCTCGTTCGCCGGGATGAATGCGACCTTCACCAACGTCGAGGGCGATGCCGACCTGCTCGCGCGCCTCGTCGACTGCTGGGCCTCGCTCTTCGGTCCGCGCGTCATCGCCTACCGCAAGGCCCAGGGCTTCACCGACGAGCCGGCGATCGCCGTCGTCGTGCAGCGCATGGTCCGCTCCGATCGCTCGGGCGTGATGTTCACGGTCGATCCGGCCACGGGTCGTCGCGACCGCATGCTCGTCGAAGGGGCGTGGGGCCTCGGCGAGGTCGTCGTCGGAGGCCAGGTGGAGCCCGACACGTACACGTTCGAGCGGCCCGCGGAGGGCGAGGGCCTCGTGCGCCTGCTCGATGCGCGCATCGGCACGAAGCGGGAGCGCATCGTCCGCGGCCCCGACGGGAAGGAGATCCGCGAGGACGTCCCGCCGGCCCTGCGCGGTGCTCGCGTGCTCGACGACACGACCGCGCTCGCGGTGGCGGAGCTCGGGCTCCGCATCGAGAAGCACTACGGCTCGCCGCAGGACATCGAGTGGGCCGTCGAGGACGGCGTCCTCCACATCGTGCAGTCGCGTCCGATCACGACCCTCGGCGACGAGCCCGGCAAGGTGCTCGTCTCGGGGCTCGGTGCCTCGCCGGGCAAGGCCAGCGGCACCGTCCGCGTGCTGCGGTCCATCGCGGACGGCTCCGCGCTCCGCGACGGGGACGTCCTCGTCGCCGAGATGACGAGCCCGGATTGGGTGCCGGTGATGCGGCGCGCCGCGGCGCTCGTCACGGACGGCGGCGGCATCACCTGCCATGCGGCGATCGTGAGCCGCGAGCTCCGCATCCCCTGCGTCGTCGGCACGAAGGTCGGGACCGGGCTCCTCAAGACGGGCCAGCGGATCACCGTCGACGGCTCGCGCGGCGTCGTGCTCGCCGGCGACGTGGCGCCGAAGGCAGAGGAGGCGTCGCCCGCGCGAGTCACGGCTTCGGCTCCCACCGTCGTGGTGCCGCGCGTCGAGACGACGGCGACCTCGCTCTACGTGAACCTCGCCATCGCGAACAAGGCGGAGGAGGTCGCGGCGCTCCCGGTCGACGGAGTCGGGCTCCTGCGCGCGGAATTCATGATCACGGATGCGCTCTCGGGCGCGCATCCATCGGCGCTCCTCGCCGAGGGCAAGGGCGAGGAATTCGTGAAGGCGATGACGGCCTCGCTCCTCCGGATCGCGAAGGCCTTCGCGCCGCGGCCCGTGATCTACCGGACCTACGATTTCCGTACGAACGAGTTCCGTGCGCTCCGCGGAGGCGAGGCCTTCGAGCCGCACGAGGAGAACCCGATGATCGGGTTCCGCGGCTGCTATCGCTACGTGAAGGATCCCTCGCTCTTCGACCTCGAGCTCGAGATCCTCGCGCGCGTCCGCGAGGAGAGCCCGAACGTGCACGTCATGATCCCCTTCGTCCGTACGAAGTGGGAGCTCGAGGCCTGCCTCGAGCGCATCGATCGCCATCGCCTCGGGCGCGACCGCAAGCTGCTCCGGTGGGTGATGGCGGAGGTGCCCTCCGTCGTCTACCGGATCCCCGACTACGCGAAGCTCGGGATCCACGGAGTCTCGATCGGCTCGAACGACCTCACCCAGCTCATGCTCGGCGTCGACCGCGACTCCGAGACCTGCGCCGAGCTCTTCGACGAGGCCGACGAAGCCGTGCTCTGGGCGATCGAGCGAATCGTCACCGCCGCCCGCGAGAACGGGCTCACCTCCTCGCTCTGCGGTCAGGCTCCGTCGAACCGACCCGAATTCGCGGAGAAGCTCGTGAGGTTCGGGATCACCTCGATCTCCGTGAATCCCGATGCCGCGGGGAAGGCGAGGGAGGTGATCGCGAGGGCGGAGAGGAAGCTGCTGCTCGAGGCGGCGCGGAGGTGAGCGAGGCCGTGCACGACCCCTCGTGCACGCTCCATCGTGCACTTTCCATCGTGCACGTTCCCGTGCACGGCACCTCGTGCACGTGCACGTGCACGGAAGAACGTGCACGTGAACGTCCGCCGTGCACGTGAACGTCCGCCGTGCACGTGCTTCCTACGTCCTCTTCATCCCCCAGAACACCGGCACCGCCCCCACCTGCGCGATCACGCTGAGCATCACGAGCCCCACGAGGGACCTGTCGTAGAGCGCGCCCATCGCCCAGCTGCCGAGCCACCAGGCGACGCCGAACGCCGCGAAGAACACGCCGTACGCGCGGCCTCGATGCTCCTTCGCGACCACCGTCGCGATCGTCGCCTTGAACGTCGATTCCTGGGCGCCCATCCCGATGCTCCAGGCGAGGGCTCCGAGGAGCACGAGCGGGAGGCTTCCTCCGAGGAAGACGAGTGGCGCGAAGGTCGCGGAGATCAGGGTCGTCCCGACGAGGACGCGCGGGCCGACGCGATCGAAGGCGCGTCCCACGAGCAGCGCCGCGACCGCGTCCGAGGCCATCGCGCCCGAATAGACGATGGGCAGGAGGAGCTCGCCGACCATGCCCGTGCGTCCGAGGTGATAGGCGACGAGGGCCCAGTCCGCGAAGCCGACGCCGACGAGCATCGCGCCGAGGAGGAAGCGACGGAACCCGCCGCCGAAGGAGGCGAGCTCCTCGGCCTTCTCGGGCTCGAGCTCCTCGGGCCGGGGGTAGCGGGCGCGCGCCATGAGCAGGAGCGCGAGGTTCAGCAGCACGGGGACGGCGAGGATCGCGAAGCCGGCGCGGTAGCGCGCGAGCGCATCCCCTGCGTGGAGAGCCATCGCGGCGGCCACGAGGAACGGGCCGAGGAAGGCTCCGAGCTGGTCGAGCGCTTCCTCGAGCCCGAAGCTGAAGCCGGCGCCGACCTCCTTCGTGGCGTACGAGACGAGAGTGCTCCGAGCGGGGCTCCGTATCGCCTTGCCGAGGCGCTCGAGCAGGACGAGCGCGAGCGCGGCGTCGACGCGGCCGACGAACGCGAGCCCCGGGACGGCCACGAGGTTCGTCGCGTAGCCCGCGATCGTGAGCGGCCAGTAGGCGCGCGTGCGATCGGCGAGCCAGCCGGTTCCGAGGCGGAGCCCGTAACCGACGAGCTCCCCGAGCCCCGCGACGAAGCCGATCGTCGCCGCGGAGGCGCCGAGCAGGCCGAGGTAGGGGCCGACGACGCTCCGCGCGCCTTCGTACGTGACGTCGCCCATCATGGCGACGAAGCCCATGAGCACCACGAAGCGCAGGGCACGCTCCGAGCGCTCGGAGCGCCGGGGCTCGGTCATTCGGCGGCGCGGGCCTTCGGCGCCGAGCCGGGCGGGGTGCTCGACACGGCCTTGGTCGCGACGTTCGCGGCGATGAGGATCGGGTCGTACACGGGAGCGAAGGGCGGAGCGTACGACAGATCGAGGTCTTCGACCTCCTCGACGGTGAGGCCGGCGAGGATCGCCGTCGCGAAGACGTCGATCCGCTTCGCCACCGCGGCGTGCCCGACCATTTGAGCTCCGAGGATCGTGTGGGTCTCGGGATCCACGAAGAGCACGGAGGTGACGGGGGCGCCGCCCGGGTACGCGTGGCCGCGGCTCGACTGGGTCGACGTCGAGCGGCTCACGCGGCGTCCGAGCCGGGCGATCTCGCCGGCGCCGAGCCCCGTGCGAGCGACCTCGAGGTCGAAGACCTTGAAGCCCGCGGTTCCGACGATGCCCGCGAAGCGGACGTCGCCTCCCACGGCGTTCGCGCCGGCGACCTTGCCCTGCTTGTTCGCGGTCGTACCGAGCGGTACGTAGGCCGGCATCCCCGTCAGGCGGTGGAAGGCCTCGCAGCAATCGCCGGCCGCGAAGACGTCGGGGACGCTCGTCCGCTGACGATCGTCGACGGCGATCGCGCCCGTCGGACCGAGCTGGATTCCGGCCGCCTTCGCCAGGGCCACGTTGGGGCGCACGCCGACGGAGACGAGCACGAGATCGGCTTCGATCTCTCCCCGATCCGTGCGGCAGACGAGGGTATCACCACGCTTCTCGAGACCGTGGACGTCGATGCCGAGCTCGAGCCGCACGCCGTTCGCCCGCGCCTCCTCGGCCACGCGCGTCGCGATCTCGCGCTCGAAGCCCGGCACGACCTGGTCGGTCTTCTCGAGCACGACGACCTCGAGGCCGCGGAAGCGGAACGCCTCCGCGACCTCCATCCCGATGTAGCCGGCGCCGATGATCGCGGCGCGCCGCACGTTGCCCGTGGCGAGTCGCTCCTTCAGCGCGCAGCCGTCCTCGAGCTCGCGCAGGTGGTGGACCCCGGGCAGGTCCATGCCGGGGATCGGGAGCTTCACCGGCGCGGCGCCCGTCGCGATCACGAGCTTGTCGTAGGGGAGCTCGGATTCCTCGGACGTCGCCAGGTCCCGGAGGCGGACGAGCTTCGCGTCGGTATCGATCGCGACAGCCTCCGTGCGCAGTCGCACGTCGATCCCGCGCTCCGAACGGAAGGTCTGGGCGGAGACGACCACGAGATCGTCCATGGAACGGGAGGGATCCTCGAGGTTGTACGGGATGCCGCACGCGCCGTACGAGACGTGTGCGCCGCGCTCGACCAGGGTCACCCGGGCCTCCGGGCGCCTCCTCTTGGCTTGGCTCGCCGCGCTCGTTCCCGCGGCCACCCCGCCGATGACGACGATGCGCAGCTCTCCCATCTCCGAATCCTCGGCGAACGAGCCCCTCACGGCCGGCCGCCCTCACTCTTCGGAGGTAGGCACGAAGGCGGGAACCGCAAGGTTCGGGCGCGTGCCCTCGCTTGACGGGGACGGGGGCGTGCGTAGCTGCCAGAAAGCTCCAGGATCCGCGCCGTTCGCCACGTCCGGCGTGCCGCCTCCGGGGCTCGGGAGGGGAGAGCGATGGAGGCGATCCACAAGGTGCCCTCGACCACGGTGGCTCCGAATCTCGAGGACTACGACGTAGCGCGTCGGGGCTTCGACTGGACCAAGGCCCGCGCGATGCTCGACGGGCTCCCGGACGGTGCGGGGCTGCATCTCGTGCACGAGGCGGTCGTGCGCCACGCGAGAGGCCCACGGCGGGATCACGTGGCCATCCGCTGGCTGCCGAAGCAGGGCGCGCCCGTCGAGCTCACGTTCGCGGATCTCGACGCACGCACCGCGCGCTTCGCGAACGCCCTCCGCGAGCTCGGGGTCGGCCAGGGCGACCGCGTCTTCGCGTTGATGGGGCGCATCCCCGAGCTCTACGTGGCGGCGCTCGGCACGCTGCGGGCCGGCTGCGTCTTCTGTCCGCTCTTCTCGGCCTTCGGCCCCGAGCCGATCAAGGCCCGGCTCAACCTCGGCAAGGGCAAGGCCCTCGTCACGACGAGCCAGCTCTACACGCGCAAGGTCCAGCCGATCCGGGCGGAGGTGCCGACCCTCGAGCACGTCCTCGTCGTCGGCGATCCGGCGCCGGCGGGGACGGTCGCGCTCGGGCCGCTCGTCGAGCGGCAGAGCGACGCGTTCGACATCGCGCCGACCGATCCGGAGACTCCGGCGCTGCTCCACTTCACGAGCGGGACGACCGGCACGCCGAAGGGGGCGCTCCACGTCCACGGCGCGGTCCTCATGCACCACCTCACGGGCCGCTACGTCCTCGACCTCCACCCGGAGGACGTCTTCTGGTGCACGGCCGATCCCGGCTGGGTCACGGGCACGAGCTACGGCATCATCGCGCCCCTCTCGAACGGCGTGACCATGCTCGTCGACGAGGCCGACTTCGATCTCGAGCGTTGGTACGAGATCCTCGAGCGGGAGGAGGTCACGGTCTGGTACACGGCCCCGACCGCGATCCGCATGCTGATGAAGGCGGGGGAAGAGCCGGCGCGGAAGCGCGATCTGTCGAAGCTGCGTTTCATGGCGAGCGTCGGCGAGCCGCTGAATCCCGAGGCCGTGATCTGGAGCCAGAAGGTCTTCGGGAAGCCCTTCCACGACAACTGGTGGCAGACGGAGACGGGCGGCATCGTGATCGCGAATTACGCGTCGATGGACGTGCGTCCCGGCTCCATGGGCAAGCCGCTGCCCGGCATCGAAGCCGCGATCGTCCGGAAGAAGGAAGACGGCCACGTCGAGGTCGTGACCGAGCCGATGGTGGAGGGCGAGCTCGCGCTGCGTCCGGGCTGGCCTTCGATGTTCCGCGCCTACCTCGACATGCCCGAGCGCTACGCGAAGTGCTTCGTCGACGGCTGGTACCTCTCGGGCGATCTCGCGAAGCGCGACGCGGACGGCTACTTCTGGTTCGTCGGACGGGCCGACGACGTGATCAAGACGGCCGGCCACCTGATCGGTCCCTTCGAGGTCGAGAGCGCGCTGCTCGAGCACGGCGCCGTCGCGGAGGCGGGGGTGATCGGGATCCCGGACGAGGTGGCGGGCGAGGTCGTGAAGGCCTTCGTCGCGCTCAAGACGGGCTTCACGGCGACGCCCGAGCTCGAGCGCGAGCTGCTCGCCTTCGCGCGCAAGCGGCTCGGTCCGGCCGTGGCGCCGCGCGAGATCGCGTTCCGCGACCAGCTCCCGCGCACGCGGAGCGGCAAGATCATGCGGCGCCTCCTCAAGGCCCGCGAGCTCGGGCTGCCCGAGGGCGATCTCTCCACGCTCGAGGGAGGTGCGCAGTGACGGCCCTCGGCCGCGAGCACGCGCTCGAGCTCCTCCGCCGCATGGTGCTCGTGCGGCGCTTCGAGGAGAAGTGCGCGGAGATGTACAGCCTCGGGAAGATCCGCGGCTTCCTCCACCTCTACATCGGCGAGGAGGCCTGCGGCGTCGGGGCGATAGCCGCGCTCGAGCCCGAGGACAACGTGGTCGCGACCTACCGCGAGCACGGTCAGGCCCTCCTGCGCGGCGTGACGGCGACCGAGGTCATGGCCGAGATGTTCGGGAAGGCGACGGGCTGCTCGCGCGGGCGCGGCGGCTCGATGCATCTCTTCAACGTGCGTCAGCGCTTCTGGGGAGGTCACGCGATCGTCGGCGGCGGGCTCCCCGTCGCCGTCGGCCTCGCGCTCGCCGACAAGATGCAGGGCGTGAAGCGGACGACGGCGATCTTCTTCGGCGAAGGCGCCTCGGAGGAAGGCGAATTCCACGAGTCGCTGAACCTCGCGGCCGTCTGGGAGCTGCCGGTCCTCTTCCTCTGCGAGAACAACCTCTACGCGATGGGCACGAAGCTCGAGCGGCACATGGCCGACACCGATCTGCTGCACCGCCCGGCCGCGTACCACATCCCCGGCGAGACGATCGACGGGATGGACGTCGTCGCCGTGGAGCGCGCCGTGAAGTACGCGGCGGACGTCGTGCGCGAGACGGGCAAGCCGCGCTTCCTCGAGCTGCGCACGTACCGCTTCCGAGCCCACTCGATGTACGACGCGGAGAAGTACCGGGAGAAGGCCGAGGTCGTCGAGTGGCAGAAGCGCGATCCGATCGAGCTCCTCGTCGCCCGGATGCAGGCCGCCGGTGTCTGGGAGGACGTCGATCGCGAGCGGATCGAGGCCGACGTGAAGGCGGAGGTCGAGAAGGCGGTCGCCGAGGCCGACGCGGCCGCGCTCGAGCCCATCGAGGATCTGACGAAGGACGTCTACACCGAGGTGGCCCGATGACGAAGACCACCTACCGCGAGGCCATCCGGGCCGCGCTGCGCAAGGCGCTCGCCGCCGACCCCCGCGTGTTCCTGATGGGCGAGGACGTCGGCCGCTACGGCGGCGCCTACGCCGTCAGCCTCGGGCTCTACCAGGACTTCGGGCCGGAGCGCATCCGCGACACGCCGCTCTCCGAGTCGGCGTTCGTCGGCGCCGGCATCGGCGCCGCCCTCGGCGGCATGCGGCCGATCGTCGAGGTCATGACCGTCAACTTCAGCCTGCTCGCGCTCGATCAGATCGTGAACAACGCGGCGACGCTGCGGCACATGTCGGGCGGGCAGATGAGCGTCCCCCTCGTGATCCGGATGGCGACCGGCGCCGGCCGTCAGCTCGCGGCCCAGCACTCCCACAGCCTCGAGAACTGGTATGCGCACGTGCCGGGGATCAAGGTGCTCGCGCCCTCCACCTGCCAGGACGCGCACGACATGCTCCTCGCCGCCCTGAAGGAGCCCGATCCCGTCGTGATCTTCGAGCACCAGCTCCTCTATCCGATGGAGGGCGAGCTCGACGACACGCTCGTGCAGGACGTGTGGAAGGCGGCGATCCGGAGGCCCGGCAAGGACCTCACGATCGTCGCGCACGGCGCGAGCGCCGAGAAGAGCGTGCGCGCCGCGGACGAGCTCGCGAAGGCCGGCGTCGACGCCGAGGTGATCGATCTCCGCTCCCTCCGGCCGCTCGATCTCGACACGATCTGCGACTCGATCGCACGCACGCACCGGGTGCTCCTCGTCGACGAGGGATGGCGCACCGGCAGCCTCTCGGCCGAGGTGGGCATGCAGATCGTCGAGCGCGCGTTCTACGACCTCGACGCTCCGATCGCGCGCCTCTGCAGCGCCGAGGTCCCGATCCCCTACGCCAAGCACCTCGAGGACGCGGCCCTGCCGCAGCCCGGCACCATCGCGGAGGCGGCCCTCCGGCTCGTACGCGGCCATGCCTGAATTCGTCATGCCCTCGCTCGGCGCCGACATGGACGCCGGAACGCTCGTCGAGTGGAAGAAGCCGCTCGGCGCCTTCGTGAAGCGCGGCGAGATCCTCGCCGAGGTGGAGACCGACAAGGGAGTGATCTCCGTCGAGGCCTTCCACGAGGGCGTCGTCGAGCGCTACCTCGTCGAGCCGGGAACCCGCGTCCCCGTCGGGACTCCGCTCGCGATGATCGGGGAGGGCCCGGCGCGCTCGCCGGGTGTCGTCCTGCCCCCGCCTCCCGAGCCCGCGGTCGCGATCGCGGCCTCGGCCGTGCTGCTCCCGCCTCCCCCTTCGTCGGCACCACCCACGGTCGCGCAGATCAGCGACTCCCTCGTGGAGGGATCGAAGGGCATGACGATCTCGGCGCGTCACCTCGCGACCGAGCTCTCGGTCGATCCCGCGGGCGTGATCGGCACGGGGAAGCACGGGACGATCACGCGCTCGGACGTCGCGGCGAAGGCGACCGCCGGGGGGGCCGCCAAGGGGGGGTCCACGGCGCCACCTCCGCGTCCACCCGCGGAAGGGCGCGTGCGCGTGACTCCCTTCGCGCTCCGGCGGGCCGCCGAGCTCGGCGTGCCGATCGGTGCCTGTCGACCGAGCGGTCCCGACGGAGCCGTCGTCGCGGCCGACGTCGAGCGCGCGGCGCAGGTCCTCTCCGCCGCCGCGGCCCGGGCCCCGAAACCCGACACGACGGCGAACCTCACGCCCGAGCAGCGCATGCGCCGCGCGATCGGCGCCGCGATGTCCCGGAGCAAGCGGGACATCCCGCACTACTACGTGACACACACCCTCGATCTCGCTCCCGCTCTCGAGGCTCTCGCGGCGCACAACGCCGCGGTCCCGATGAGCGAGCGCGTGCTCCCGGCCGTGCTGCTCCTCCGTGCGGCGGCGCTCGCCCTGAAGAAGGTCCCCGAGCTGAACGCGAAGTGGACCGGCGAGGAGGCCCCGCCGATCGCGGAGGTCCACCTCGGTGTCGCGATCGCGCTGCGGAAGGGGGGCCTCGTCGCGCCGCCCATCCCGAACGCGGATCGCCTCTCGATGCCCGAGATCATGGCGAAGCTCGACGATCTCGTGATGCGCTCGCGCTCGGGAGGGCTCACGGCGACCGAGCTCGCCGGAGGAACGATCACCGTCACGAGCCTCGGGGATCGGGGCGTCGAGAGCCTGCTCCCGATCATCTATCCGCCGCAGGTCGCGATCGTCGGCTTCGGCAAGATCCTGACCCGCCCCTGGGTCGTGGGCGACGCGGTGGTGCCGCGCCCCGTCGTGACGGCGACGCTCGCCGCCGATCACCGCGTGAGCGACGGGCATCGGGGAGGTCTCTACCTCGCCGAGATCGAATCGCTCCTGTCCAATCCCGAGAGACTCTTCAACGACGCGCGAGGAAAGGCCCCATGACCGAAGACGAACTCCGCTCCACCGTCGCACGCTGCCTCGAGGCCACGATCCCGGAGGCCGACGCCGCGTCGCTGGACGCCGCCACCAGCCTTCGCGATCAGCTCGACATCGACTCGATGGACATGCTGCGCTTCGTGAAGGCGCTCCACGGCGCCACGAAGCTCGACATTCCTGATACGGACGTTCCAAAACTCGAGACGATCGACGGCGCCGTGGCGTACCTGGCCGCGAAGCTCGGCTGATACGGCGCACCCGGGGGGCGAGCGGCGCTCGACAGCGGCTCGGAACTGGTCGATTCTCGCCGCGTGAGCGGGGGGGAGGGCCGGATGCGCCCATCCCGCTCCCCGTCCCAGGGCAGACGAAGGGGAGACGATGGCACGCAATCACACGTGGAAGTTCTTCCGGGCCGGCGGCGTCGACCAGGTGGTGATCGAGACCGGCGCGGATCTCGCGAACCTCGATCAGCTCGATCTGAAGCTCTGGATCGCGCTCGCGATGCCCGTGAAGGGCGTGGACCTCGACGCGAAGACCGCGGCCTTCCTCGACGCGGACGGAGACGGTCGGATCCGCGCGCACGACATCCTCGAGACCGTGAAGTGGCTCCGCGAGAAGCTCGTCGACCTCGACGGGCTCCTCCCCGGCAAGGCCGAGGCGAGCCTCGCGAAGATCGCCGACGCGGAGCTGAAGAAGACCGCGGAGCGCATCGCGAAGGAAGCCGGCGCGTCGGACGGGATCGTCACCCTCGAGAACGTGACGGATGCCGAGAAGCGCTTCGCGGAGAAGCGGTTCAACGGCGATGGCGTGATCACCGAGGCGACGCCCGAGGAAGACTCCCTCGCCAAGGCCGTCGGGGAGATCCTGGCGGCCTACGGCAACGTCCCCGATCGCAACGGCAAGCCGGGCGTCGACAAGGCGAAGATCGCGGCCTTCTTCGACGACGCGAAGGCCCTCCACGCCTGGTACGAGGAGGGCGAGAAGATCGAGAAGCCCCTCGGGGACGGGACCGCGGCGGCGGCGGACAAGCTCCGTGCGCTCGCGCCGAAGCTCGACGACTACTTCACGCGCAGCCGCCTCGCCGGCTTCGACGAGCGCGCCTACGCCGTCGCGCACGGCACGGAGGCCGACCTCACGGCCCTCGTCGGCAAGGACCTCTCGAACAAGGCGCCGGAGCTCGCGCGCCTGCCGCTCTCGAAGCCGACGCCGAGCCAGCCGCTGCCGCTCGAGGGGGCGACGAACCCGGCGTTCGCGTCCGAGCTCGTCGCCTTCCGCGACGCCGTCGTGCGGCCCCTCCTCGGCGCGGGCGTGAACGCGCTCTCCGAGGCCGACTACGCGAAGATCGTGGCTCGCTTCGACGCCTTCACCGCCTGGCGCGGGAAGAAGCCGGAGACGAAGCTCGGAGGGCTCTCCGAGGCGCGCGTGAAGGAGCTCGTCGCGGGCGACGCGCGCGCGACGCTCGAGGGCTTCGTCGCCGACGACGAGGCGCTGCGCAGCGAGTACGATCGCATCGCGGCCGTCGAGAAGCTCCTCCGGCTCTCGCGCGACTTCGTCCGCGTGGTCCGGAACTTCGTCAGCTTCGTCGAGTTCTATTCGAAGAAGCCGGCGATCTTCCAGGCCGGCACGCTCTACCTCGACGGTCGCGGCTGCAGCCTGACGATCGAGGTGACGGATCCCGCGAAGCACAGCACGCTCGCCGGGCTCGCCTCGACCTACCTCGCGTACTGCGACTGCACGCGGGCGGGGCAGGCGAAGAAGCAGATCGTCGCGGCCTTCACGGCGGGCGACTCGGACAACCTCATGGTCGGTCGCAACGGCGTCTTCTACGACCGCGAGGGGAAGGATTGGGACGCGACGATCACGAAGCTCGTCGAGAACCCGATCAGCATCCGCCAGGCGTTCTGGGCCCCGTACAAGAAGTTCATCCGGCTCGTCGAGGAGCAGGTCGCGCGACGCGCGAGCGCGGCCGATGCCGAGGCACAGGCGAAGATCCAGTCGGCCGCCGAGTCGACGGCCAACGCCGACCGGGAGGCCGCGGCGCCGCGTCCCGCCGCCCCGCCCGCGCCGCGCTTCGACGTCGGCACGATCGCCGCTCTCGGTGTCGCCATCGGCGGCATCGGAGCGATGATCACGGGCCTCGTCTCGGCCTTCTTCGGCCTCGGCATCTGGATGCCCTTCGGTCTGCTCGCGCTCGTCCTCATGATCTCGGGGCCCTCGATGCTCCTCGCGTACCTGAAGCTCCGTCGCCGGAACCTCGGGCCCCTGCTCGACGCGAGCGGCTGGGCGATCAACGGTCTCACCCAGGTGAACGTGCCCTTCGGCGGCGCGCTCACGGACGTCGCCGTCCTGCCTCCGAACGCGCAGCGCCTCCTCCACGATCCGTACGCGGAGGAGAAGAAGCCGTGGAAGCTGTACGCGACGCTCGCGATCGTCGTCTTCCTCGTGCTCGCCTGGACGATGGGCTCGCTCGACCGCTTCCTGCCGCGCGGCATGAAGGCGGGCCGCGTCCTCCATCCCCGGCCCGCGCCGACGGCTCCCGCCGAGCCCTGATTCCTCACGTCGAAGGAGCGCGGGGCCGGGCGACGATCGTCAGGATCGGCCTCGCCTCGCGCAAGGACGGCACGAAGAGGTCGAGCTGCTTCGGATCCGCGAAGACCGCGTCGAAGACGTCGGGCGCGAGGGCGCGCGCGAGCCTCGCCGCGAAGGTCTGACGCAGGAGCCGTACGTAGTGCTCGACGTCGTAGTCGCGCGGATCCTCGAAGGCGTCCTCGGTCTCGGCATCCGGAAGCGGCCGGAGGAGCCCAGCGCGACCGCCGCTCGCCCGGTACACGCGGATCCGCGTGCCCGAAGGCCAGCGCGTGACGCCGTTCGCGAGCAGCGCCTCGTAGGGCAGCTCGCGCTTCCCGGCGGACGCGTATTGCGCGGGCGTCTTCGTGAGCCTCACGTGGGCCGTGACGTCGAAGGTCGGTAGCGCGCGGCGCCGCAGCGCCGTGACCGAGGCGACGTAGGCCTCGCGGACGCCCTCGACGTCGTCCCGCAGGAGGCAGCCGAGCGCCCGCTCGAGGAAGACCTCTCCGTAGCGCTCGGCCCGCCTCGAGCGGAACGCGACACCTCGGAGCAGCAACGTTCCGTCGTAGCCGAGCAACGCGTAGTTCTTCGGCTCGTGCGAGAGCATCGCGGCGTAGCGACCGTCGAGCTCGAGGCTCACGAGCTCGGGCAGGAGCGCGTCGACCTCGTCGACCACGCGCCGCTCGTCGGCTTCCGTGAAGCTCCGAGGGACGGCGAAGTAGACCCCGTCCGTGTCGGCCTCGAGCAGGGTCACGCCGCGCGCGTCGAGCTCGCGGCAGAGCCGGTCGAGGGTCTCCCTCCCACGGCGCGTCACCTCGTTGGCCGCGTGCACGTCGGAGAAGCGCGTGAGCCCGACGGCGCCGAGGTAGCCGTAGGCCGAGTTCACGACGATCTTCATCGCCGCGCTCATCGCCTCGTGCGTGTGGCGCTCGGCCGAGCCCGGCGGCGCCTTCTTCGCGCGCGCCTTCGCGTCGAGCCGGAGGTCGACCAATCGGTCGACGATGGAGAGGAAGGCCCCGAGCCGATCGCGCGAAGGGCCGATCGCGTACTGCCGCATCAACGAGGGGTAGAGGCTCGCGACGTCCGCTTTGACGATGCGCTGGGCCACGCCGCAGGCGAAGAGGTGGAGGGCCGCGCCCGTGTGCGTCGTCCCGTCGCCCGGATCGTGCGTGGGAAGGGCGGCACGCGAGCGTAGGTACGCGCGGACGAGCATCGGATCGAGCACGCCCGTCGCGGGTCCCGCGTCCGCGAGGCGCTCGTAGCGCCGCGGCGCCATGCGGGCGAGCGCGAACGCCGAGCCACCGAGCATGCGCGAGATGCCCGCCGCCTCGCGCACGTCGGCCTTCGCGTAGCGGCGCACGCGGTCGGCATCCACGAGGTACACGGCGTGGATCCGATGGCCCGGGATCGCCTCGCGATCGTCGCCGGAGAGCCCGAGGTGTCGGGCCACGTCGTCGAGACCGTGCCCCGGGAGATCGCGCGCGGCGAAGTCGTAGCGACGCACGGCGTCGAGCGTGTCCACGAGCTCGCGTCCCGGGAGCGTGAAGCGCGCGCGCCGCGGCAGCTCGCGGACCGCCTCCTCGTCGCCGCGGCCGAGGTTCGAGCCCCGCGCGGCCGGACGTTGCCGGAAACCGGTCCCCCCGAGGCGATCGAGGCGCAGGGCGACGCCGAGGAGGCGCGCGCGTCGAGCGAGGAAGGGGAGATCGAAGCCGTGGAGGTTGTGGTTCTCGATCACGTCGGGATCGATCGCGGCGATCCGGCCCGCGAGTCGGCGGAGCAGCTCCGCTTCGCCCTCGTCGTCGAGCCGGGCCGCCTCGAGCGTCTCGGCGGTCCCGTCGGGGAGGCCGATGGCGACGAGGAAGATGCGGTCGCGCTCCGGGTCGAGGCCGGTCGTCTCGAGATCGATCTGGGTCCGCACGAGGTCGTCGAAGCGGAGGCCTCGGAAGTGCGTCCGCCCGGTGGCGACGAGGTATTGCTCCTCGGGCGGGAGCGAGAAGACGCGCGCCTCCCCGAGCTCGCGCAGCGAGCGCACGTACCGGCCCGTGCGCGCCGCGGCGCCTCGGAGCAGCTCGGCCGCGAGCCGACGGCCGTCGTGGGCCCGGACGAGGAACCGGAGCCTGCCGGGGCCGTCGAGCTCTTCGTACGTCACGAGCCCGGGCTCCCCGCCCCGGGCCTCGGGCCGGAGGCGATCGCCGAGGTGCTGCAGGTCGCCGAGGTCGTCGAGCAGGAGCCAGGGTCGGAAGCGGCTCTCCTCGCGGACGAGCCGTCCGCTCTCGGGCGGCCGTCGCCATACGGTCGCCCGACCGTCGGTCTCGGCCCAGACGGAGACGATGCCGGGCGTCTCGTCCCAGCCCCAGAGCCACTCGGAGCGTTCCCGTTCGGAGGGCAAGACCCGTTCAACCCCTTGTCATGACGATGGAATTCGGAGGCGTTGCGGGTGTCGGGCCGGGAGGGCGGCCGAGAGGGGCCGAATGGCCGGCCCTCGGCGGTTGTCATTGACAGGATTTACAGACTGACAAGCAGTCAATGACGAACGCACACAAGGCGATCAAGATTGACTAATTACAGGACTTGCCGCGGACCGTCCTTACACACATTTTCTACCGGCGCCGAGGCTTCGAGCACCCCGGCGACCGAAACCCTCGATTCCCCGGCACCGATCGGCCCACGACCGGTGGACGGCGAGGCCCGCCCGAGCGGCGGGCCGCACCGACCCCACGCCTCGTTCTCCCCGCTTCAGAGCGCGTCCCTCACCAGCAACAGGAAACGACATGACCACCTACCGTTCCGCGATCGAGACCGTCCGCAAGCTGAAGGCCAAGTACGGCGACACCTGGGCCGCGATCAGCCCCGAGGACGCGGCTCGCATGATGGTCCAGAACCGGTTCCGCACCGGTCTCGACATCGCCAAGTACACGGCGTCGATCATGCGTCGCGACATGGCGGAGTACGACGCGGATCCCGCCAAGTACACCCAGTCGCTCGGTTGCTGGCACGGCTTCGTCGGTCAGCAGAAGATGATCGCGGTCAAGAAGTACTTCGGCACGACGAACAAGAAGTACCTCTACCTCTCGGGCTGGATGATCGCGGCGCTGCGATCGGAGTTCGGACCGCTTCCCGACCAGTCGATGCACGAGAAGACCTCCGTGCCCAAGCTCATCGAGGAGCTCTACACCTTCCTCCGCCAGGCGGACGCGAAGGAGCTGAACGACCTCTTCCGCCAGCTCAAGGCGGCCCAGGAGAAGGGCCAGGACACGAAGGCGATCGAGGACAAGATCGAGAACTTCGAGACCCACGTGGTGCCCATCATCGCCGACATCGACGCCGGCTTCGGCAACGAGGAGGCGACCTACCTCCTCGCGAAGATGATGATCGAGGCGGGCGCCTGCGCGATCCAGATCGAGAACCAGGTCTCGGACGCGAAGCAGTGCGGCCACCAGGCCGGCAAGGTCACCGTCCCGCACGAGGACTTCCTCGCGAAGATCAACGCCGTCCGCTACGCGTTCCTCGAGCTCGGCATCGAAGAGGGCGTGATCGTCGCCCGCACGGACTCCGAGGGCGCGGACCTCACGCAGAAGGTCCCCGTCTCGCAGAAGCCGGGTGACCTCGCGTCGAAGTACATCAGCTACCTCGACACCAAGGAGATCGACATCTCCGAGGCGCAGGACGACGAGCTGCTCATCAAGCGCAACGGCAAGCTCCACCGGCCGACGCGTCTCCCCTCGGGCCTCTTCCAGTTCCGCGAGGGCACGCAGATCGACCGCGTCGTGCTCGACTGCGTCACCAGCCTCCAGCACGGAGCCGACCTCCTCTGGATCGAGACGCCGACCCCGAACATCGAGGAGATCGGCCACATGGTGCGGCGCGTCCGCGAGGTCATCCCGAACGCGAAGCTCGTCTACAACAACAGCCCCTCGTTCAACTGGACGCTGAACTTCCGCCAGCAGGCCTACGACCGCATGGCCAAGCAGGGCAAGGACGTGTCGAAGTACGATCGCGCGAAGCTCATGAGCGCGGACTACGACAACACCGAGCTCGCGAAGGAAGCGGACGAGAAGATCCGCACGTTCCAGGCGGACGCGGCGCGCGAGGCGGGCATCTTCCACCACCTCATCACGCTCCCGACCTACCACACCACCGCGCTCCACATGCACGAGCTGTCGAAGGGCTACTTCGGCGACCAGGGCATGCTGGCCTACGTCGCGGGCGTGCAGCGCAAGGAGATCCGCGAGGGCGTCTCCTGCGTCAAGCACCAGGCGATGGCGGGCTCGGACATCGGCGACGACCACAAGGAGATCTTCGCGGGCGAGATCGCCCTCAAGGCCGGTGGCACCGCCAACACGATGAACCAGTTCCAGGGCTGATCGCCCGGAGCCGAGGCTCGATCGATCGGACCGCCGATTCCCGCGAGGGGGTCGGCGGTTCCGCATGTGCGCCCAGCATGGGCGCGACCTAGCGGGTGCAAGTCCCGTCGAGAGGAGACCATCCTGATCGAAGCGAACCGCAACTGCGGAAGGGTGACCGACCGTGGGGAGGAAGCGGGGAGCGAAACCGCGGGCCGATGGACAAAAACCCGATACGAGGCGACGCCGGGCGGGGCGAGCGGGCATGCGACCGCGAAGCTCCGATGGTCGAGGCCCAGGCGGCGTAAATCGGGCGGCCGTGCGGGGAAGGGTCGCGTTCTTACCTGGGGAGATCTCGCCTCGGGCCTGAAAGGGCCACGCGAAAGCGGAGCGAGAAGTCAGCCGAGGCCGTAGTAGCCGCGGGGAACCACGACGAAGGGCCGAACGGAGAGGAGAGCGAAGCGAACGTGCGTCTCGGAGGCAAAAGGCCGCAGATGTCGAGGCAACTCGAGCTCCCGATCCACGAGCGGGGTGAAGCCCCGAAGACGGATCGGAGCGCGGAAGCGCCGACGGCGACGCACGGAAACGAGCGCTCGGGAGCGAGCGACCTGATGGAGCGCGCGTGCGAACGCGCGAACCTGCAGGCCGCGCTGAAACGGGTGAGGAAGAACAAGGGCAGCGCCGGCATCGATGGGATGACGGTGGATGAGCTGCCGGAGCACCTGAAGACGCACTGGCCCGCGCTCCGCGAGCTGGCTGCTCCGCGGGCACGCATGCGCCAGCCGTCGCCGGTGCGACGGCATGCGACGCGGCGGTGGGGTACGAGGCTCGGCGTCCCGACCGTCGTCGATCGGTTCATCCAACAAGCCATCCTGCAGGTGCTCGGACCCCGATTCGATCCGACCTTCTCGCAGCACAGCCCGGCTTTCGTCCCAGACGAAGCGCCACGACGCGGTCGTGCAAGCGCAGCGTTTCGTGAACGAAGGACGTCGCTTCGTGGTGGACGTGGACCTCGAGAAGTTCTTCGACCGCGTGAACCACGATGTGCTGATGGGAAGGCTCGCGAAGCGAATCGAGGACGAGGAACTGCTCGGGCTGATCCGCCGATATCTCGAAGCCGGGATGATGGCGAACGGGGTCGCGACGGAGCGACACGAGGGCACGCCGCAAGGTGGGCCGCTCTCGCCGCTGCTCGCGAACGTGCTTTTGGACGAGGTCGACAAGGAATTGGAGAGAGGCGCGGACATGCGTTCGTGCGCTACGCCGACGACTGCAACGTGTACGTTCGGTCGAGGCGTGCGGGCGAGCGCGTGCTGGAGTCTGCTGCGGCGGCTCTGCGCGAACCTCCGACTCCGCGTGAACGAAGCCAAGAGCGCCGTGGACCGGGCGTGGAACCGCAAGCTCCTCGGGTACTCCTTCTGGAGCGGCCGAGGTGGCGAGGTGAAGCGTCGGGTCGCGCCAAAGCCCTCGAAACGATGAAGGATCGAGTGGAAGCTGACGCGCGGACCCGGAGCCAGAGCATCGCGCGAGTCGCGCAGGACCTACGGTCGTACCTGACGAGATGGAAGAACTGCTTCCGCCTCGCGGATACGAACAACGTCTTCCGCGAGCTCGACGAGTGGATCCGGCACCGGCTCCGAGCGCTGCATCTCAAGCACTGGCGCCGCGGCCCGACGATCTACCGCGAACTGCGCGCTCGGGGACTCTCCGAGCGCGGAGCCGCAAGGGCCGCCATCAACGGGCGCCGCTGGTGGAAGAACTCCGCCCAGCTCGTCCACATCGCGTTCCCCATCCATTACTTCGACCAACTCGGGATCCCGAGGCTGGCCGCGTAACCTCAACTCTCCGAACCGCCGGATGCGGACCCGCTTGTCCGGTGGTGTGGCAGGGGTCCCGGGGAATGCCCCCGGGCCCCTATGCCGATTTCCGTCGCTCGCTCGACCGGTCTTGACGGACTCGGCTAACACCCATAAGCTCCGACGGCTAATGATCGTTAGCCGTCTTCGCGCACGCCATGCGAGGACGAAACGGAGCGGCCCTCGTCGCTCCGCCGGTAGGCTTTCGCCTGGAGGTCCGCATGGAGCCGATGGACGAGTCCGAGCGTCGCGTGATGGACGGAACGAGCTGGGCCGAGTTCTGCGACGCCCTGAAGAAAGCGGGCGACGTCCTGCTCGACCCGCGGGCTCCGGCCAATCCGTTCGATCGCGCCGAGGGGCTCCGCTACCTGACGCGCCTCACGCGCGCGGCGCTCGAGACCTTCGTGGAGGACGCGGATCCGACGGCTCCCGAGCTGCTCCGGACGTGCCACGAGACGATCAAGATGGGCGCGGACAATCCGGACAACCACTACCAGAACGCGCCCGTGAGCGGGAAGTACGAGTACCGGCTCCGCGGCAAGCGCGGCACGGTCCACTACCTCGGGTTCGGCACGCAGGAAGGCAACTACGGCGCGACCGGGAGCCTCAAGACCGTCGGCTACCTCGACGACTCGAACCTCGTCGTCGACGAGGACGGCTCGTTCGAGATCGCGCTCTCCTGCGAGCCGCGCGAGGGCAATTGGCTCCGCATGACGCCGGAGACCCGAACGCTCGTCGTCCGGCAGACCTTCCTCGACCGCTCGAAGGAGGAGCTCGCCGAGCTCCGGCTCGAGCGCGTCGACGGCACGCACGCGCCGCGTCCCGTGACGGCGCGTCAGATCGACCGCGGCCTCGTCGCCTCCGCGCGCTTCGTGCAGGGCTGCGCGAAGCTCTTCCACGAGTGGGCGGCGGGTCTCGCGAAGCGGCCGAACACGCTGCCGCGCTTCGATCCGAAGGTCGCGGAGGAGGCCGGCGGCGTGCCGCACATCGCCTACTACCACGGCTACTTCGAGCTCGCGGACGACGAGGCGCTCGTGATCGACGTCACGCCGCCCGACTGCGACTACTGGAATTTCCAGCTGAACAACCATTGGATGGAGTCGCTCGACTACCGCTACTTCCCGATCACGGTGAACAAGGCATCGGCGAAGCTGCGCGACGACGGCTCCCTGCGGATCGTCGTCTCCGCGCGCGACCCCGGGAAGGACAACTGGATCGACACCTGCGGCCACGCGCGGGGCACGATGTGCCTGCGCTGGGTGCGCGCGAAGGATCACCCCCAGCCGACCTGCGAGGTCGTGAAGTGGAGCTCGCTGTGAACCGGAACCTGCTCGAAGGGAAGGTCGCGATCGTCTCGGGTGTGGGCCCCGGCGTCGGTCGTGCGCTCGCGCTCGCATTCGCGCGCGAGGGCGCCGATCTCTCGCTCGCGTGTCGCGACGTCGGGCATGCGGAGCCGATCCGCGCCGAGGTCGAGGCGCTCGGACGGCGTGCGATCGTCGCCGCCTGTGACGTGACGAAGCCCGAGGATCGCGCGCGCCTCGTCGAAGAGACGGAACGGGCGCTCGGAGGCATCGACGTGCTCGTGAACAACGCGTTCTCGACGGGCCGCATCGGTCCGATCGAGGGCATGGACGTCACGCGCGGTTGGCGCTCGGCCTTCGAGGTCAACGTCTTCGGCACGATGGCGCTCTCCGAGGCCGTGATCGCCCCGATGAAGAAGCGTGGCGGCGGAAGCATCGTCTCGATCAACACGCTCGCGGCGCGCAAGCGTCAGCCCGGGCTCGCGGGCTACGGCGCCTCGAAGGCGGCGCTCCTCGCGGCGACGCAATCGCTCGCGGCCGAGGTCGGCAGGCATCGCATCCGCGTGAACACCGTCGTGCCGAGCCACATCGACGGACCGAACCTCGCTGCGATGTTCCGAATGGAGGCCGCGCGTCGCGGCGTCTCCGAGGACGTGGTCCGTGCGGAGATCGTGCGCGAGGGAGTCCTCGATCACATCACGACCCCCGAAGAGGTCGCGAACGCCGTCCTCTTCCTGGCGTCGGACCTCGCCTCGGCCATCACCGGACAGTCGATCGACGTGAACTGCGGCCAGTGGTTCGAATGAGGAGATGTCGATGAGCGACGCGATCGATCTCACGGTGGAGGGCCTCGTCGACGAGGCCCGGAAGCGCACGGGCCTCTCCGACTTCGGCGGGGAGGACTTCCGGCCGCGTCTCTCGGCCCTGCTCGCCTTCTACGACGCGCGCCTCTCGCCGCGCGGGAAGAAGAGCGAGCGTCGGCGGCTGCTCGGGCTGCTCGAGAACCGCCTGCGGATCGCGGAGGCGTTCCGGCGGCACCCCGGGATCCGTGCGCGCGCGATCCACAAGCCGCTCTTCCTCACCGGTCTGCCGCGGACGGGAACCTCGGCGCTCTTCAACCTCCTCGGTGCCGATCCCGCGTGCCGTCCGCTCCTGCTCTGGGAGGGCAACCATCCGGATCCGCTCGAAGGGCTCGCGCCGGGCCAAGAGGATCCGCGCCTCGTCGCCCTGCGGAACGCGCTCGAGAAGGCGCGGCAGATGAACCCGGGCTTCGCGAAGATCCACGACGCGCAGGCGGACAAGCCCGAGGAATGCGTGCAGCTCCTCGCGCACTCGATGGGCTTCGTGCAGCTCGGCGTCGAGCCCGTGCTCGAGCCCTACCGGACGTATTTCGCGTCGGAGGATCGCGGTCCGATCTACGCCGAGTACGCGGACCTGCTCCGTCTGCTCGACTGGCAGCGTCCCGGCGAGCGCTGGCTCCTCAAGACGCCGGCGCACCTCTGGGCGCTCGACCACCTCCTCGCGCACTTCCCCGACGCGGGCATCGTCGTCACGCACCGCAACCCGCTCGAGTGCGTTCCCTCGTACTGCAGCATGGTGCAGGCGTTGATGATGCAGTACGAGCCCGTCGCGCCCGAGGAGCTCGGGCCCGCGGTGCTCGACTACCTCGCTCGCTCGGTCGATCACGCGATGGCGCTGCGCGAGCGGCTCCCTCCGGATCGCTTCGTCGACGTGCGCTACACGGACTTCCTCGCCGATCCCCTGGGGGTCGCGCGCCGCGTCCACGACGCATTCGGGCTGCCCTTCGACGGGGCCGCGAAGCAGGCGATGGAGGCCCACGTCGCCGCGAACCCGCAGAACAAGCACGGCAGGCACGACTACGGCCTCGCGGAGTTCGGGCTCACGCGGGAGAGGGTGCTCGACCGCTTGTCGGCCTACGTGACGCGCTACGGGATCGAGAGTCCGTAGGGCGGTGGCGGGGCGACCGTCAGAGCGCCCCGAACTGCCCCACCGCGAACGTGTCGCACGCGGTCGCGTCCCCGCCGTCGAAGCCCCGTCGGAACCAGCGCATCCGCTGGTCGCTCGTCCCGTGCGTGAACTCGTCCGCGTCTCGATGGCCGAGCGCGTCGTCGCCGATCGCATGGGCGGCGCGCAGGGCCTCGCGGAGATCCTCGTCGGAGATCGACAGCGCGCTCCGCGCCGAGGAGCCCCACACGCCCGCGAAGCAGTCGGCCTGGAGCTCGATCCGCACCGACGTCTGGTTGCGGCTCTCGCCCGGCAGGGAGCGGCGCGAGCTCCCGATGAGCTTCTGCACGTGGTGGCCGACCTCGTGGGCGATCACGTAGGCCTGGGCGAAATCGCCCGGCGAACGCAGCTCGCGCGCCATGACGTCGTAGAACGTCGGGTCGATGTACAGCCGCTCGTCCGCCGAGCAGTAGAAGGGGCCGACCGCGGACGTCGCCTCGCCGCAGCCTTCCGTGGTGACCCGATCCGTGAAGACCACGAGCGTCGGCTCGCGGTAGGCGCCACGCGCGCCGGCCGGGAGCCGTCCCTCGGCGAACCGGGCGCGCCAGACGTCCTCCGTCGAGCCCAGCACCGCGCGCGAGAAATCGCAGGCGGCCGCGTTCGCCGCGCAGACGCTCCCGCTCCCCGGGGAGCCGGTCGAGGAGCCGCCCCCGCCGAATAGGGCCTGCCGGAGGGCGTCCGGCATGAGGAAGTAGCCGACCACGCAGACCACGACGAGCGCGAGCGTGCCGCGCACGCCGAGCAGGCGGGCGATCCCGACGAGCGCCCGGATCGGCACTCCGCCTCCGCCACCGCCGCCACGTCCGCGTCCGCGGTCTTCGAAGTTCTCGGAGCGGCGTTGACGATCGATCTCCATGGCGGTCCCTCCGACGTGCGATGCGAGCCTACCACTGGCGACTTCGCGAGCACGTGCGGCGCGTCGACGCGGCTCCGCCCGAGGCCCTCACGGCCGGACGGGAGCGCTCGGCGCCTGCCCCGGCTCGGGCGGGAGCTCGCTCGCGATCGAGCCGAAGCGCGCCGTGTCCTCGCGCCTCTCCGAGCCCCACGGATAGCTCACGCGCACCGCGCCGGTGGTCGCGTCGACCGCCTCGACCCGCGCCTCCCGATACGCCGTGGCGTAGACGTAGACGATGTCCTGCCCCGTCGCGAGCGTGGGCACCGGTGGAGCGAAGCGGCATGCGGTCTCCGGGAGGACGCGTACGAACGTGCCGTCGAAGCCGAGCACCTTCTCGGGCGCTCGCCGGAGCACGGTGTAGCCGCGCACGCCGTTCGGTCCCCGGCACACGGCGATGCTGCCGATTCCGCCCGGCGACACGGGTACGAGCTCGTCGAGCGCCTCGGTGCCGGGACGCACCGAGTCCGGCATGAAGCCCGCGAGGCCGAGCGTCGCGATCTCCCCGCGCGCGTCCGGCGTCGCGTTCGTCACGAGGACGAGCTCGGCCCGGTTGAAGCGCTCGCCGAGGTACACCTCGCCGACGCGCACGGATTGGACGGGCTCGCGCGCCTGCAGGACGTAGGCATACGGCACGGCGTATTCGTGCCGCTGGAGATCGCGCACGGTCGCGGTCGCGGTCGCGGGATCGAGCGAGACGATCTCCCCGCGGAACCAGCTCATCCCGGCCTGGTCGAGCGTGCCCGCGGAGAGCTTCTCGGCGGTCGCCATCGTCGGGAAGTACGCCTTCGCGCCGGCGCGCAGCGTGCCGAAATTCGGGAAACCCGCCCCCGGGAGGGAGGGCGCGTCGCGCGGCGGCGCTTCGTGCGGCGGGATCCCGTTCGGGCTCGCCGCGGCCGCGCCACGTGCGCTTCCGCGTGCGGGCCGCGTGGACCGGCCACGCGGCTGGGCCAGCGCGGTCAGCCCGCAGGAGAGCGCGAGCATGGTTGCAATCGCAATCGTCCGGCGCGTGCCGCACGTCGCTGTGTCGAAGCCCATCGGAACCTCCCGTGGGGGATAGGAGACCCGAACGCTCCTCGTCCTTCCAGGGGGATTCGACTCGGACCGGCCGGCGGGGTGCTCCCGTACGGTCATCGGCGGCGTGCAGGAGCTCGACCGGGATCGTACGTCCTCGGGGCGGAGCCCAGGCTCCACGCAGAGCGCGGTCGAGCGGCCGTCCGCGTCGAGCCTCGATCCCGCCCGCGGACATCGCGCGGACGAACCAACCACGGAGCGGAACATGACGGTCCAGCACATAGAGCCCGACGGCATGCTGAAGAGCCCCGCCTTCTCGCAAGGGATCCTCCTTCCCGCAGGCGCTCGCATGCTCCTCATCGGCGGTCAGAACGGCGTCGACGAGCAGGGACGGCTCGTCAGCAGGGACTTCGGCGAGCAGACCGCGAAGGCGGTCGACAACCTGATCAAGGTGCTCGAGTCGGCCGGCGGAACGCTCGAGAACCTCGTCCGCGTGGGCATCTACGTGAAGGGGGACGTGGACATCCGCCCCGGCTTCGAGGCCTGGATGCAGCGCTGGGGCCGGCGTCCCAATCCTCCGACCATCGTCGTCCTGCGCGTTTCGGGCATGGGGATGTCTCCCGACGCCCTGGTCGAGATCGAGGCGACTGCAGCGCTCGAGTGATCGCGACGCCAGCGTCGGACGATCCGCTCGCGACGAGCCCCGCTCCCCCGCCCCTCACCACCCCCGCTTCTCGAGCACGTAGTACGCCGCGAAGAGCGCTCCGTACGCGACCGAGAAGAAGACCCACGGTCCGAGCGCTCCGATCTGCTTGCGGCTGCGACTGCGTGCGCTCACCAGCATCCGGCGGACCCACGGCTCGAGCCGGTTCGCCGCGAGCCCGAACGCCGCGCCCTCGAGCACGAGGCGCACCACCACCCGTGTCGACGTCGGATGGAGGTGCCGGCGCAGCTCCGCCCAGCCGAACTCCTCGAGGAGCGCGACCGTGAGGAGCACGAGGGGCATCACGAGGGCGGAGCGGGACGAGAGGGACGTGCGCGCCATGCGCGAGGTCTATCCCATGCCCCGGGGAGCGGCTCGGCCCTTGGCCGGGAGGCGCTTCGATGGTACGAGCCGGCCATGCTGGAAAAGACGGATCTCGTGGTTGGAACCGGCGCCGAAGCGGTCGCCGGCAAGCAGGTGACGGTGCACTACACGGGCACGCTCACCGACGGCAAGAAGTTCGATTCCTCGCTCGATCGGAATCGCCCCTTCGTCTTCGCGCTCGGCAAGGGCCAGGTCATCCGCGGCTGGGACGAGGGCGTCGCGGGCATGAAGGTCGGCGGCAAGCGCAAGCTCGTGATCCCGCCCGAGATGGGCTACGGCGCCCGCGGCTTCCCGCCCGTGATCCCGCCCAACTCGACCCTGGTCTTCGAGGTCGAGCTCCTCGGCGTCGGCTGAGCGGCCGGAGGACGTTACGCGCGGCGGACGCGCCGACGTCACGGTGTATCGGTGCGCTTGACATGGTGTCTACTCTCGCGCTCTCTTGCGACACCATGTCGGAATACGAGTACATCGTCGTCGGCGCCGGCTCCGCCGGTGGCATCCTCGCTGCGCGTCTCGCGGAGCGCCCCGAGAACCGCGTCCTCCTGATCGAGGCGGGCGGCTCGGACGAGACCCAGCTCTGCACGAAGCCGGGGATGATCTCGATCGTCCACCAGGTGAAGCAGATCAAGGCGAAGCTCGACTGGGGCTACACGACCGAGCCGCAGAAGCACATGAACGACCGACGCGTGCCCTACACGCGCGGCAAGGTGCTCGGCGGCTGCAGCTCCGTGAACGGCATGCTCTACCTCCGCGGCAACCGCGCGAACTACGATTCGTGGGCCGCGGCCGGCTGCGACGGCTGGAGCTACGCCGACGTGCTCCCCTTCTACAAGAAGCACGAAGCGCATCAGGACGGCGAGTCCGAGTTCCACGGCGGCAGCGGCGAGCACGCCGTCACGAAGCATCCGGACGATCAGATCAGCCCCGTCTCGAAGGCCTTCGCGGCGGCCGTCGCCGGTCACTTCGGCATCGCGGCGGACGGTGATTTCAACGGCAAGGATCAGTTCACCGCCGGCTACTACCAGATGACGGCGAAGGGCGGCCTCCGCCACAGCACCTCCGAGCGGATGGTGCGTCCCTCGATGAGCCGTCCGAACCTGAAGGTCGAGATGGGCTGTCTCGTCACGCGCGTCGTGCTCGAGAAGGGCCGCGCCGTCGGCGTCGAGATCGTGCAGAAGGGCGTGAAGCGCGTCGTGCGCGCGAGCCGCGAGATCGTGCTCTCCGCCGGTGCGGTCGGCTCGCCGCAGATCCTCATGCTCTCGGGCATCGGACCCGCCGATCACCTCCGCTCGCTCGGCATCGACGTCGCCCTCGATCTCGCGGGCGTCGGCCGGAACCTCCACGACCACCTCTTCGTCCCGCTCACGTTCCGCTCGGAGCAGAGCCTGCACCGCGGCACGCCCTGGCATTTCTTCGGCGGCATGCTGACGGAATACGTGAAGGGCGGGAGCTGGTTCGGACGCACGGTCTTCGAGGCCGGCGCCTTCGTGAAGACCGATTCCTCGCAGCCGATCCCGAACATGCAGCTGCACTCGCTGCCCTGGGGCTATCCCGATCCGAACCAGGACGGCCCCGGCATGCCGCACGTCGACGACGGTCGTTGTCTGTCGATCCTGCCCTCGCTGATCTACCCGAAGAGCCGCGGCACCGTGACGCTCCGTTCGAACGATCCCACGGCCGCGCCGCTGATCGATCCCGCGTTCCTCGCGGAGAAGGCCGACCTCGACGTGCTCGTGCGCGGCTTCCGCCTCGTGCGCGAGATCATGGCGCGTCCCGAGATCAAGGATCTCGTCGGCGCCGAGCTCGCGCCCACCACGAAGTACACGACGGATGCGGAGCTCGAGGATCAGGTCCGCCTCCGCGCGACGACCATCTACCACCCCGTCGGCACCTGCAAGATGGGCGTGGACGCGGCGGCCGTCGTCGACCCGAAGCTGCGTGTCCGCGGCATCGAGGGCCTGCGCGTGGCGGACGCCTCGATCATGCCGTCGATCACCGGCGGCAACACGAACGCCCCCTGCATGATGATCGGCGAGAGGGCCGCCGATCTCGTGCTCCGCGGCTGAGCCGGCGGACGACCCTCCCCGATCGGGAGGGGGTCGCGAGCCAGGTGCGGGGTGCGTATCTTGCTTGGATGCGCCTCGTCCCCTTCCTTCGCTCCGCTCCCCTCCTGCTCGCCGGCGGCCTCGTCGCCGCCGGCTGTCCGAAGTCGGTCGTCGTCGACTCGTTCGCCGCGCCGGACGTCTCGCCTCTCGTCGCGAGCCTCGTGACCGCGACCGACTGCGACGATCTGCTCGCTCGGCTCCGCGCCGATGCGCGGACGAAGGCCGAGGCCGAGGCCTTCCGCCTCATCGAGACGTACGACGAGGGCGGCTATCGGGGCGGACCGATCTGGTACGCCTCGGGCGGTCTGCCCCCCACCACGGGCGGGGTCCCGGCGACGGCGGATTCGGCCGCAGGCGGGGCCGCCTCGCCGACCACGTGGACCGAGACGAACACGCAGGTGCCGGGCGTGGACGAGGCGGATTTCGTCGAGAACGACGGCACGCACCTCTACCTGCTCCACGATCGGAGCTTCTACGTCCTCACGACGTTCCCGGCCGCGTCGATGGCGATCGCGAGCACGACCGCGATCGAGGGCGAGCCGCGCGCGATGTTCGTCGCGAACGGGCGGGCCGCGATCTTCTCCGAGCTCTGGACCCCGACGCCGATCGCCGCCGACGGTGGCATGGGCGCGCCCACGCCGGCACCCGGCTACGATCTCCCCTACTACGGCTACGGCACCACGAGCACGAAGATCACCGTGCTCGACCTCGCGGGCTCCGCGCCCACCGTCGTGTCGGAGCGCACCCTCGAGGCGCCGTACGTCGATGCGCGTCGGCACGGCGACGCCGTGCGCCTCGTCGTCGGGGGCACGCTCCTCTCGCCGATGTCCCTCGTCGGCGAACCGGCCGCGTGGGATTCGTCCGGAGACCTCCGGTCGCGGCAGGCGTACGTGCGCGACGTCGGCGCATGGCTCGAGGAGGTCCGCGCGCGGATCGACGCGGCGACGCTCGAGGATTTCCTCCCGTCCGAGTCGGTGGTCGTCTCGGGCACGAAGCAGGACGTCGCGCCTCGCTGCGGCGACTACCACCTGCCGCCCGCCGGACAGACCGACTCGGGGCTCGTCACGATCTTCGGCTTCTCGATGGCCGATCCCACGAGCTTCGACGCCGAGTCGATCGTCGGTCGGGCGGACGTCGTCTATGCGAACGACACGAGCTTCTACCTAGCGCAGGGCGATTGGCGCTGGGAGCGCTTCTCCGGCATCGCCACGCAGGAGACCGTCCTCCACCGCTTCGATCTCGCCGGGCTCGCGACGAGCTACGTCGCCTCCGGCAAGGTCGTCGGCACGCTGAAGGACCAGTTCTCGATCGACGCCGCGGGGGACGTGCTCCGCCTCGCGACCTCCGAGGATCGCGCGACCGCGCCCGTCGACGTCGGCGTGCCCGGCGTCGCCTTCGTCGCCACGCAGCCCGTGAGCCACGTCGTCACGCTCGCCCGAAGCGGCGAGCGCCTCGCGCCCCTCGGCGCCTCGCCCGATCTCGCGCCCGGCGAGCGTCTCCAAGCGGTCCGCTTCCTCGGGGACTCGGCCTACGTCGTGACCTTCCGCCAGGTCGACCCGCTCTTCGTCGTCGATCTCGCGAATCCCGCGACCCCGACGGTGCGCGGCGAGGTGAAGATCCCGGGCTTCAGCACCTACGTCCATCCGCTCGACGCGGGCCACCTGCTCACGATCGGTCGAGACGTCGATCCCGTCACGAACGCCGACAACGGCGTGCAGCTCTCGATCTTCGACGTCACGGATCCGGCGAATCCCACGCGTCTCCACGTGCTCTCCTTCCCGGGCTGGTCGGGTGCGTCGTGGGATCACAAGGCCTTCGTCTACGAGCCGACCCGCGGCCTCCTCGCGATCCCGGTCGAGTCGTACGGAGCGACCTTCGAGAGCTCGCTGCGTCTCTTCTCGGTCTCGATCGCGAGCGGCATCGCGCCGCTCGGCGGCGTCGTCCACTCGGGCTTCTTCTCGGCCTGTCTCGATCCGCTCTCGCCGGACGTCTACGGATGCGGTTACCCGGCGACCGTGCGTCGAGGCCTCTTCGTCGACACCACGGTCTTCACCGTCAGTTACGGCGGCGTCACGGCGCACTCGCTCGCGTCGCTCGCGAGCCCGCTGGCGTCGATCGCGCTGCCGCAGCCCGCGTTCACGTGGGAGGGGCCCTACTTCCTCGGCCTCGCCACGGCCGGCTCCGGAAGCACCGGGACCGGTGTCGTGTCGGGCGGGACCACGGTCGCGGCGACGCCCTGAGGGCTCAGCGCTTCCCGTCGATCTCGCGGCGGACGGCGAGCACGCCGTCGATCCCGAGCATGCGGTGCAGCGCCTCGAGCGACGTCGAGATCTTCTCGTAGAACGTCGCCGCGTGCGGCACGAGCTGGAAGTTCGGATGACCTTCCCAGACGTGCTTCAGCTTGCGATCGATCTTGCGGGCCTCGGCCGGCGTCTCGATCCGGTGCGGGTTGTCGGTCGGCCAGGTCTCGATCTGGTAGGCGGTCGACTCGAGGAAGAGCACGCCGTCGTAGCGATCGTATTCGTCCTCGATCGTCGTCCCCATCGCGTCGCAGAAGGAGTCGAGACCGCCCGGGAAGTAGGCCGCGCCGTCGAGCGAGCCGCGGTCGCAGACGCAGGCCCTCCGCTCCGTGCCGAGCACGTGGATGGCCTCCGAGCAGCGCTGCACCTCGAAGATCGCGCGCTGTACGAGCTTCACGCCGTCCTCGTCCCGCCGCCTCGGGAAGCCGCCCGCGAAGAGGAGCGTCGCCGACTCGGGCACGACCGCGACCTCGTTCGCGAGGTGTCGCCGGAGCAGCTCGAGGATGGCCGTCTTGCCGGCGGCGGGGCCGCCGCTGACCACGACCCGCCGGTACGCCCGGGCCGGCGGCGGCTCGGAGAAGCGCTTGCTGCGGGTCGGACGCTTGTGACCCTCGGACGGGGTCGGGGCCGGACGGGGAAGGTGGGGGGGCACGGACGAAGACGACACGGACGCGAGTCTAGCCGGCCCGGGCCCGATCGGCTTGCCCTCCGGGCCGCTTCGGTGGATCCCTCCGGGGCATGAGCCGCCTGACCGACGACCTCGACCGCATCGGCGACGACACCGAGCCGACCCCGATCTCGCTCGACGCCGCCGTCGCCGGCCGCGAGCAGGCGGCCGTCGAGGCCGCCGCCGCGGTCCTCGCCGCGGGGGGCGACGTGGCCCAGGCCGCGCGAGCCGCCCTCGGGGCCGCCTCGGCCCAGGACCTCGCCCTGCGCGGAATCCTCTTCGCCGTCTCCGACGCCTCGGCGACCTCCTGGTCGACGAGCCGGAACACGCAGGCGGTCGACGTGGTCCACGCGATGGCGGGCTACCTCGGCACCGTCGAGGACGCCGCGGCGCGGTCCACGGTGCCGACCGGGCATCGCTTCGTCGTGCCCAGCGAGCCGCTGTGGGCGGGCTACCGAGGCCACGTCGTGTATCTCCCCGCCGACGATCAGGGCGCGGTCGCGCTCGCGATGGCCTTCCGCATCCTCGAGGAGATCCTCGAGCCGGAGCCCGAGGAGGCCGACGCGGCCCACGCCATCATCGAGTCCCTCCGCCACGCGGAGGCGGCCTTCTCCGAGGAGACCTCGGCCGAGAGGGTGCTCTCCGAGGCGGCCATCGAGGCCGCCATCGCCCGGGTCGGCGATCGCGCGACCATGGGCGCCGCCCCTGCCGTGCGCGACGGACGGAGCCTCGCGCTCGTCGACGTCCACGGCAACGCCCTGGTGATCGCCTTCGGCGACGAGCTAGAGCGTCTGCCGGTGCCCGCCATCCTCGACCGGGGCGGCCGTCCCTGGGTCGTGCTCGCGGCGGAGGTGGACTGCTCGGCCCCCGTCCTCGGTCTCGTCCATGCGCTCGTCGACCGGGCCGTCGAGCCGGGCGTCGCCATCGCCTCGACCCGTTTCGCCCTCGGCGTCGGCGCCGCGGTCGCCGTCGAGGCCGACGTCGAGCCGCACGTCCGCGAGGGCCTCGTGCGACGGGGGCACGTCGTCGAGACCGTGACCCGCGCGGCCGGCTCGCTCGTGGCCGTGGTGATCGACGAGGCCTTCGGACGCCATGCGCTCGGGGATCCGCGCGTCGCCTCGTTCGTCCGGGTCGTTCAGCGCGCGAGCACGTCCGACCAGGCGTAGCGCCCGGGACGGCGCGGCGGCGGTTCCCGTCCGAAGGCCGGCGCCGTGACGACCAGGAGCTCGTAGAGCACGTACGCCGTCGCTCCGAAGAGCAATCGTCCGCCGGTCTCGAAGACCGGCGAGAGATCCTCGCGTCCTTGGTTCGACCAGGCGATCGCGTCGACGTGGGGACGTGCGACCAGCTCCTCGAGCTCGAAGAGGACGATGCGCCGCACTTCCTCGGGATTCGGGCGCAGGGGTACGTCCGCGGCGAGCGCGACGAAGGGCTCGAGCCGGTGTTCGGAGGTGAGCAGCGGGATGCTCGAGAGGCGACCCACCACCCGGGCGTCGACGAGGCCGATCTCCTCCTCGGCCTCCCTCCGGGCCGTCGCTTCGAGGTCGGCGTCCGCCGCATCGGGGCGACCACCCGGGAAGCAGATCTCGCCCGCGTGTTGACGCATCGTCGGCGGCCGCTCCGTGAGGACGACGACGGGCTCGTCGCGGACGAGGATCGGCACGAGGATCCCGGCCGCGATGTGGTTCGTCCGGCCCGGGAGCGGGGGATGCCACTCGGGCCGGTAGGCGGCGAGCGCCGATTCGAGCGCCTGTAGCCGTGTCTGCCGCATCATGCTTCCGTGTGTGCCATAGTCTCGCTCGGATGCCGAAGCGGACCCCGAGAACGTGGCTCATGAAGAGCGAGCCCGACGTCTACTCGATCGACGATCTGGCCACCCAGGGAACTGGCACCTGGGAGGGCGTCCGCAACTACCAGGCCCGCAATTTCATGCGCGAGATGCAGGTCGGGGATCTCGTGCTCTTCTACCATTCGAACGCCGAGCCCTCCGGGGTCGTCGGCGTGGCCGCGGTGGCGCGCGCCGCCTACACCGATCCGTTCCAGTTCGAGCCGGAGAGCCCGTACTTCGATCCGAAGTCGCCGAAGGACGCTCCCCGCTGGTCGGCCGTCGACGTCTCGTTCGTCGAGAAGCTGCCGAAGCCGGTCACGCTCGCCGCCATGAAGGCGGACCCGGCCCTCGAGGGCCTCAAGGTGATCGAGAAGGGAAGCCGGCTCTCCGTCACGCCGGTCGAGCCCTCCCATTTCCGCAGGATCGTCGCCCTGGGCGGCGGACGGACCCAGGTTCGAGGCTAGGAGCGCCCGCATGACTTCGACCGATCGTCAGCGAATCAGCCAGCCGCCGCCCGGAGAGCGCGTCGAATCGTACGACCTCGTGGTGCTCGGCGGAGGACCCGCCGGCACCGTCGCCGCCGCCGAGGCCGCGCGCCTCGGGAAGCGCGTCGCGCTCGTCGAGCGGGGCAAGGCGAGCACCGGCGGCACGCTGATCTCGGGCACGCTCCCGAGCAAGACCCTCCGGGAGGCGGCCGCCTACCTCGGCGGCCAACGGGCGCGTCACCTCGAGGGGGTGGAGGTCGGTCTCGCGAAGGGGGCCTCGGTCGACTCCCTGCTCGACCGGTCGGGCGCCATCGCCCGCAGCGAGTCCGGGCGCATCCGCGGCTCGCTCGAGAAGCTCGGCGTCCGCTACTACCAGGGCATCGGCAAATTCGAGGACGCCTACACGCTCGGCGTCGACGGCGACGAGCCGCTGAAGCTCCGGGCCCGCTTCTTCCTCATCGCGACGGGGTCCGAGCCGCTCCGTCCCCGGCTCGTGCCCTTCGCGTCGAACCGCGTCCACGATCCGGACGGCATCCTGCGGCTCCCCGAGATCCCCCCCACGCTCGTCGTGCTCGGGGCGGGCGCCGTCGGCTGCGAGTACGCCTGCGCCTTCGCGGCGCTCGGCACCAAGGTCACCCTCGTCGACACCCGTCGCGAGATCCTGCCGTACATCGATCGCGAGGTGGTCCACCAGCTCCTCGACGCGATGGCCCGTCGCGGCATCGAGTTCATCCCGCACATGAAGTGGGGCGCGGTCCATGCGTTCGACGACCTCGTCACCGTGGACCTCGCCGACGGTCGCACCCTCGACTGCGACCACCTGCTCTTCGCCGCGGGCCGGACGGGTCGCTCCTGGGGCCTCGGCCTCGAGCGGATCGGGATCATGCCCGACGGTCGGGGGTACCTCCCCGTGGACGACGCCTACCGTACCGAGGTGCCGCACATCCTGGCGGCAGGCGAGGTCATCGGTCCCCCGTCGCAGGCGCCCGCCGCGATGGAGCAGGGGCGCGTCGCCATCCAGCGTGCGTTCGGCGGCACCGCGGACGTGCGGCCGGTCTCCCTGCTCCCCGCCGGCGTCTACACCATCCCGGAGGTCAGCGGCGTCGGCGAGACCGAGCAGACCTGCCAGCGGAAAGGCCTGCGCTACGTCGTCGGTCGTTCGTTCTTCTCGAACAACGTCCGCGGCATGATCTCGGGCGACGTCGAGGGCATGACCAAGCTCGTCGTCGAGCGCGACACGCGCAAGCTCCTCGGCGTCCACGTGAGCGGCGAACGAGCCACGGAGCTCGTCCACGTCGGCCAGGTCGCGCTCCTCCTCGGCGCGACCGTCGACGTCTTCGCGAACATGGTTTTCAACTATCCGACGCTGGGCGAGACCTACCGACACGCGGCCGAGGAAGCGATCGCCGCGCTCGGCCACGGCTGATCCGCGTCCCTCGGAGCGCGTCGGCGCGGATTCTTCGCCATTCGCGCCCGTCTCCGTCTACGCTGGAAGCGCGTCTCGGGGGGGACCGGACGAGTGGGGGATGCTCCTCTTGCAGTCCGTCGCGTCGTGTCCACATCCCTTGCAGCCACCTCACGGGAGGCTCTAGCGTGGGTGACGGAAGCGGAACGACCGCGAAAGACGACACCGAGCGGTCACGATCTGGAAACGCACTTCGGCTACAACGATCCGGGGATTCGATCGGCATGTCACGATCCGAGCTCGAGCGAGCGGCGAAGAAGACGGTGGCGGTGGTCCTGGCCGGTGGTCGAGGCCAACGCCTCTACGACCTCACCGATCAGCTGTCGAAACCCGGCATCGACTTCGGCGGCAAGTACAAGATCATCGACTTCGCCCTGTCGAACTGCATCAACTCGAACATCCGCCGCATCGGCGTCCTCACGCAGTACAACTCGCACCGCCTGCTCGAGCACCTGCAGAACGGCTGGAGCTTCCTGCCTTCGCGGCTCGGCGAGTTCGTGCACGTCTGGCCGGCGGAGCAGAGCCTCGAGAGCAACGCCTGGTACCAGGGCACGGCGGACGCGGTCTACCAGAACCTGCGGAACCTCCAGGAGCTCGCTCCGGAGTACGTGATCATCCTCGCCGGCGATCACGTCTACAAGATGAACTACATGCGCTTCCTCGAGGATCACATCGAGAAGGAAGCCGACATGTCGATCGCCTGCATCGAGGTCCCGCGGATGTCCGCGACGGGCTTCGGCGTGGTGCACGTCGACTCCGACGAGAAGGTGATCGCCTTCGTCGAGAAGCCGAAGGATCCTCCCGGCATCCCCGGTCGGGAGGAATTCGCGCTCGCGAGCATGGGCATCTACATCTTCCGTGCGTCGTTCCTCTTCGAGCAGCTGATGCGGGACGCGGCGCTGCCGAACTCGTCGCACGACTTCGGCCACGACCTCATCCCCTACCTCGTGTCGCGCGCACGGGTCTTCGCGCACAGCTTCGTGAAGAGCTCGATCAAGAATCCGCTCCGCCCCGAGCACTACTGGCGCGACGTCGGCACCATCGACTCCTACTGGGAGGCGAACCTCGACCTCACCTACGTCGAGCCCGCGCTGAACCTCTACGACGAGGAATGGCCGATCTTCACGACGCCGCTCGAGGTGGCGCCCGCGAAGTTCGTTCACGACCAGCCCTACCGTACCGGTCTCGCGATCAACTCGGTCGTCTCGAACGGATGCATCGTCTCGGGTGCCGCGATCCGCAACTCCGTGCTCTTCACGAAGGTCCGGGTCCATTCCCACTCCGAGATCAACGAGACCGTGATCCTCCCGGAGGCCGACGTCGGCGAGCACGTCCGGCTCCGCAAATGCGTCGTCGCGCCCGGCGTGAGGATCCCCAAGGGCCTCGTCGTCGGCGAGGATCCGGACGAGGATGCCAAGCGCTTCCATCGGACTCCGAACGGGGTCACGCTGGTCTCGCAGCGTATGCTAGATCGCCTGCTCTGATGCAGGTGCTCTTCGCAGGTGCCGAGCTCTACCCCTACGTGAAGGTGGGCGGGCTCGGAGACGTCATGGCCGCGCTCCCCCGCGCCCTCCGCAAGGCGGGCGCCGACGTACGGGTCATCGTGCCGGGCTTCCCGGCCGTGCTCTCGCGCGTCTCGGTCGAGCGCGAGGTGATGCGGATCCCGGACCTCTTCGGGGGCGGCGAGGCCCGGATCCTCTTCGGAGAGACGCCCGACGGCCTGCCGCTCTACGCGGTGGACTGTCCCGGCTTCTACGAGCGCCACGGCGATCCGTACGCCGAGTGGGGTGATTCGGCCCGCCGCTTCGCCGCCTTCTCCTACGCGATCGCCCGCCTCGGGCTCGACGGGGACGGCCTCGGCTTCCGGCCGAGCGTCGTGCACTGCCACGACTGGCAGACGGCGCTCGCGCCCGTCTACATCGGCCACGACTGGTCGGGGCGCCGCGTTCCGACGGTGCTGACGATCCACAACCTCGCGTACCAGGGCGTCTATCCCTCGGCCATGGTGGAAGAGCTCCGCCTGTCGCGCGAGTGCTTCCACCTCTACGCGGCCGAGTACCACGGTCAGCTCAACTTCCTGAAGGCCGGCCTCGGCTACGCCTGGAAGATCACGACCGTCAGCCCGACGTACGCGCGCGAGATCACCTCGCCCGACGGCGGCTTCGGTCTCGACGGCCTGCTCGCGCACCGGAGCTACGATCTCGTCGGCATCGTCAACGGGATCGACGACGAGCTCTGGGATCCCGCGGAGTCGCCCGAGCTGCCCGTGAACTTCGACGTGAAGACGCTCGATCGGCGCCTCGAGGGCAAGATCGAGCTCCAGCGCCGGCTCGGCCTCGACGTCGATCCGAACGCGCCGCTCTTCGGCGTCGTCAGCCGTCTCGCGGAGATCAAGGGGCTCGACCTCGTGCTCTCGAACGTCGACTGGATCCGCCACCTCGGCGGGCAGCTCGTCGTCCTCGGACGCGGCGACCACGACCTCGAGGCCCGGTTCCGCGCCGCGGAGCTCGCGAACCGAGGGCGCGTCTGCTCCTGGATCGGCTACGACGAGGGCCTCGCGCACCACGTCTTCGCCGCCGTCGACTCGCTCATCGTGCCGTCGCGCAGCGAGCCCTGCGGTCTCACGCAGATGTACGCGCAGCGCTACGGCGCGCTCCCCCTCGTGCGTGCGACGGGCGGCCTCGCGGACACCGTGACCGAGATCTCGCCGGAGTCGCTCGAGGACGGAACCGGCACGGGGTTCCGCTTCGATCGCATCGACGGTTGGGCCCTCGGCGACGCGATCGGCCGCGCGAACGCCCTCTTCCACGACGCGAAGGGCGCTTGGCGCAAGGCCCAGGTCAACGGGATGACGAAGGATTGGAGCTGGGGCCCGTCGGCCCGGCGCTATCTCGAGGTCTACCGCTCGATCGCCCAGTGGTGAGCGGACGCGTCGCGCTCACTTGCGTCGGAGCTTCGCGAGCCTCGCCTCCATCGCCGGCGTGAGCGTCAGGCCTCCGGCCTGCATCCGCTCGCGCACGAAGGGGAGCGCTTCGTCGATCGTGGCGAACGGCTTCGTCGGGCTGACGGGAGGCGCGATCCAGAAGACCGCCGTCATCGCGCCACGGAGGATCGCGGACGAGAGCAGGAGGACGTCGGCGAGCTTGTAGCGAGAGAGCTCGCGCATCTCGACGTTGCTCGCGAAGTCGGTGAAGGCCTTGCGCTGCTTCGGGTTGATGCCGAGCTCGATGTCGAGGCCGTCGATGAGGACGAGGTGCTTCTCGCGCCGACGGAGGATCGCCGTGAGAGCCGTGATCATGCCGTCGACCTCCGCGTCGGTCAGCGGATGCCTCGGCATGCCGAGGATCACGAGCGGGAAGTAGCTCGTGTCGATTTCGATGCCGCCGACCTTCTGGATGCCGGTCTTGGTGTCGAGGGTGGTGGCCATGCGGCTCGGAGTCTCCTTCCCCTAGCCTAGGCCAAACGGCCGGCCCGTGGGCGAGCCGAACCCCCGTGGCCGCCGTGGGATGCCGATGCGGCCGGCGGCCGCCGAGGGTACGCGTACGATACCTCGCACTCGCGCCGCCGCTCAGGGCGGCATCCGGCAGGACGAGCCCACGGACGCGGGCAGGTACGCCTGGTAGACGTAGTCCTTCACCATGCGGTCGGCGCTGAAGCGCCAGGCGAGCGTCGCGATCGAGCGCTTCACGCGATGGACCCAGCGCTTCGGCACCCCGTCGTCGTCCCGGTCGTAGTAGAGGGGGACGATCTCCTGCTCGAGGACGCGGTAGAGCGACTCGGCGTCACGGGCATCCTGCACGTCGTCGCGCACGTGGGTCTCGCCGTTGCCGATCGCGAAGCCGTTGTGGCCGTCCCAGGCCTCGGCCCACCAGCCGTCGAGGATCGAGGCGTGCAGGCCGCCGTTCATCACGGCCTTCATGCCGCTCGTGCCGCAGGCCTCGAGGGGACGGCGCGGGTTGTTCAGCCACGCGTCGACGCCCTGATAGAGGATGCGTCCGATGTGCATGTTGTAGTTCTCGACGAAGACGATCCGGTTCGCGAAGCGCGGATCCTCCATGTACTTCGCGACGCGCTGGATGATCTGCTTGCCCGGATGGTCCGCGGGATGCGCGCGGCCGGCGAAGAGGATGTTCACCGGACGCTTCGGGTCGTTCAGGATCGCGGCGAGGCGGTCCGGATCGCGGAAGATCAGATCGGCCCGCTTGTAGGGCACGAAGCGGCGGGCGAAGCCGATCGTCAGCACGTCGGGATCGAGGGGGAGGGCCGGGCTCTTCGGGAGGCCGAGGCGGTCGAGCATGCGGTTCACGCGCTCGCCGACGACGCGGTCGAGGCGTGCCTTGAGGACGCGCTTCAGATCCCAGATCTCGGCGTCGTCGACCTCGTAGATCGGGTACCAGGTCTCGGGCTTCGCGGTGTGCTCCGCCCAGTGCACGCCGAGGTGGGTCTTGTAGAGCTGATCCATCTCGGGCGCGAGCCAGGTGAGCGTGTGCACCCCGTTCGTGATGTGCCCGATCGGGACCTCTTCGTTCGTCCGATCCGGGTAGAGCACGTGCCACATGCGGCGGCTGACGACGCCGTGGAGGGCGGCGACGCCGTTCGTGCGGCGCGCGGTCTTGAGCGCGAGCACCGTCGGGAGGAAGGGGGAGCCGTGGTCGCGCGCGTCGACGCGGCCGAGCCCGAGGACGTCCTCGAGCGGCATCTTCAGGCCCTCGGCGAGCGGGTAGAGATGCTCGGCGGCGAGGTCGGCGGGGAAGCGGTCGTGACCGGCTTCGACGGGCGTGTGCGTCGTGAAGACGGTCGCCATGCCCGCGGCCTCGATGGCGTCCGGCGCGGCGAGCCCGTCCTCCTGCACGCGTCGGCGCGCGCGCTCGAGGATCGCGAACGCCGAGTGGCCTTCGTTCAGGTGGAAGACGCTCGGCGTGATGCCGAGGGCTCGGAGCGCCCGGGTGCCGCCGACGCCGAGCAGGAGCTCCTGCTCGATGCGCACGCGCTGGTCGCCGCCGTAGAGGCGGGCGGTGAGGCCGCGGTCGTGCTCCGTGTTGGACTCGTCCCGCGTGTCGAGGAGGAGCAGCCGCACCGTGCCGACCCAGGTCTCGAGCACCTTCGCGTAGCAGGTGCGTCCTGGGAGCTCGACGGCCACGCGGACGGTCGAGCCGTCGGGAGCGCGTGCGGGGCCGAGCGGAAGGTCGCCGATGTCGACCGGCTCGACGATGTCCTCCTGCCAGTACTCGCGGTTCAGCTGCTGGGCCGTGTAGCCCTGGTGGTAGAGCAGGCCGAGCGCCACCATCGGCACGCCGAGACCCGCGGCCGCCTTGAGGTGATCGCCGGCGAGGATCCCGAGGCCGCCCGAATAGATCGGGATCGACTCGTGAAGGCCGAACTCCATGCAGAAGTAGGCGACCGGCCGACCGCCCAGCGCGCTGCAGTGGATCGTCCCCCACTTGCGCGCCGTGTTCATGTCCTGGTGGTAGTGGCGGAGCGCCCGGTCGATGCGCGCGTGCGCGTCGATGTCGAGCGCGCGCCGCTCGAGCTTCTCGGGGTCGATCTGGCGCAGGAAGACGAGGGGGTTCTCGCGCGAGCGCAGGTGCAGGTCGAGATCGAGGTCCCGGAAGACGAGACGGACCTCCGGATGCCACGTCCACCACAGGTTGTGGCGGGTCAGGACGAGCAGCTTCTGGACCAGCGTGGACATGAAAGAACCTTTCCCCCCGGGCGACCCTCCAAGGATCCCCCGATCCGGGCCCCTCGCGCAACGACGATCATGCGAGAGCGAGCCAGACGCGGAGCGTCTCCGTGACGCTCCAGGCCTGCGCGTCACAGCCTCGTGGCAGGTGCGGTGCGTCGCCGTCGAGGACCTCCGGGAGCTGGCCGACGCAGCCACTGTCGAGATGGGCCGCCGTGCTCCCCAGGATCGCCCGCGCGGCGCGCCGCGCCTCGGGGCTCGCGTCCCAGGCCGCGACCAGGGCCTCGGCGTAGGTGGCGAGCGGGAAGACCCAGGCGGTCCCGTTGTGATACGCGGGCTTGCGCTGACGGTCCTCGTCCCCCTCGTACCGTCCGCGGTAGGGATGGTGGGGATCGCCGAGGAGCTCCCCCCAGGGGGCGTGGATCGGGAGCTCGTAGCCGACCGGGAGGGGGGCGAGGCTCCGCATGCCTCCGGGGACGAGCAGCCTTCGCGTGGCGCTCGCCACCGAGGTCTTCGCCCGCTCGCCCTTCACGATCCCGAGCGCGATCGCCGTCAGCATGTTCGGCCTCAGGTGATCGTCCGCCCTCGCGTCCCGGGCCGGCGTCCCGGGGCCCGCGTGCAGCGTGTCCGAGAGGAACGGGAGGTCGTCGCGCACGTAGAGGGAGAACGACGTCTCCGCGTGCGCACGCAGGCCCACGAGGTGCGGATCCCCGCCGAGCGCGCCGCGCCGCTCGAGCTGCCGGAGGAGTCGGATCCACAGCGCCGCGAGCTCGATCGGGTAGCCCTCCCGCGGGGTCGCGGCAGGGTAGTTCGTGTCCATCCACGTGTAGTGCGGCGGGCTCCACACGAGGCCGCTCTCCGCATCGACGCGCACTCCGTTCGGCGCACCGGCCGCGTAGCCGCGCGCGATCGACAGCAGGATCTCCCCGATCGTCCGGCCGTCGCTCGCCTTCTCGTCGTAGAGCGACTCGCCGAGCACGCGAGCCGCGTCCTCGCAGGCGAGCGCGTAGAGGAGAGGCGCATCGGACGTCTCGCGATTCGCCGTCGAGTCGGCCGAGAGCATGTTCGGCAGCGTTCCGTCGCGTTCGAGCGCGCCGTACGTCCTGAGCACGTCGAGGGTCTCCTCGTGGTAGCCCGCGACGACGAGACCGCGCAGCGCGATCAGGGTGTCGCGGCCCCAGTCGAGGAACCACGGATAGCCCGCGATCACCGTGGCGCCACCGTCCCGACGCACGAGGTACGCCCGCGCCGCCCGGGCGAGGCGGGCTCCGAACGCGTCCTCGGAGAGATCCGGCGCGTGCTTCGGCAGCTTCGGCGCCGGAGGCGTGAGGATCGCCTCGACGTCCGGCACCTCGGACTCCGCCGTGAGCAGGATCGTCGCCATCTCGCCTGCGCCGAGCGGGAGGTCGAACCAGCCGGGGCTGTACGCATCGCCGTGATCGACGAGGCCACGGGTCGCCTCGAGCGGATGATGGGCGGAAGTCCACTCGGGCTCGGGATGGAAGGAGCCCGAGTCCGAGACCACGCGGAGCTTCCGATCGGGTGCGGGCGAGAAGAAGAACCCCTGCTCGCCGGTGCGATGGTGGACGTTCGAGGCGAAGTGGTGCTCGGAGCCCTCGTTCCGATGCGTCTCGGCGTGGAAGCCGCGATCCTCGAGATCGATGCGCACCGTCAGGCTCACGGCGCCGCTCGGCCCGAGCACCGTGCCGAGATCCGGCGATTCGGCCTCGCGCTCGAATCGGAGCACGGTCGCGTTCTCCCCTTCGCGCATGAACGCGACCATGCGGATGGCGACCCGCCGCTCGTCGCCGGCGTTCGCCGCGAAGCGCCAGACGGCCGGAGGCCCGGGCTCGAACGAGAGGAGGTTCTCCGAGCCGAGCGTCGTGAGGAAGCCGTCCGCGATCACCCAGAGGCGCACACGCTTCGCGAGCACGTGGCGGTCGCAGGGGGCCGAGGGGTGCAGGTTCGCCGCGAGGAGCGCGTCGTACTTGCTCGTCACCACGCCGGGCGCCATGTGGATGCGCGCCATGCCGCCGCGGCCGTTCACGAGCAGCGCGAGGCTCTCGGGCAGGTTCGGGACCGGCGGTGGGGCCGCGGGGCGCTCGCCGAGGTGACGCAGCGTCGTGGCGAGCACGGTCGTGGTCTCGCCGAAGCGGCGCAGCACGACGGGTACGTCGACCCATCCCTCGCGGAGCTCGTGCGGGGGGAGCACGACGACGTGGCCGCCGTCGATCGCGATCGAGCGGTGCTCGCGAGGCTCTCCGTCCATCGGCTCGAGGCGCGCCCGGAACGGACGATCGTCGCGCACCAGCACGAAGTGCGCGGGCGGCACGAGGTTGATCTTCGGCGTGTCCGTCGGTGCGATCGTCACGACCTGCGGCATGTGCCCGGCGGCGACCGCGGACTCGAGCGCCGCGACGAGATCGCGGCGAGCGAGCCCTTCGTCGAGCGTGTGCAGACACCCCAGGAAACGCGCGGGATCGCGGCTCACGAGGGCGGCGAGCGCGCGGTAGTCGGCGGGACCGATCGCCTCGTGCGGGAGCACCGCGGCGATGGCCGAGAGCGCGAAGGTCTCGGCGTCGCGGAGCTTCCGGTAGACGTCGCCCGTCTCCCCGTCCGGCACGGCCTTGGCCGCGAGGAAGAAGCAGTCGAGCGGCCCGAGCGAGACCCGGACGCGGTCTCCGTCGCGCACGGCGACCGGCGCCGTCTGTCCGAGCAGCTCGACGGTCTTCGGGCCTCCGCGATCCCAGACGGAGGCGGCGATCTCGAACGTGTGCGGCTCGCGCGTGTCGAGATTCGCGAGCACGAGCCCGTGGTCGCGTCCGTCGCGCGAGGTGCGTGCGACCGCGACGACCACGCTCCCGTCCGGGCTCACGCGCTCGAGCGTGGCGCCGTCGAAGAAGCAGGGATGCGTCGAGACGAGGCGGGTCAGCCGCGAGAGCTCGTGGACGAGGTTCGGCGCCTTGCCCCAGGCGAGCCCGCGCGCGCTGTGCACGTTGATCTGCTCTTCCGCGAGCCACTCGACGCCGTTCGTGAAGCCGTACCCGCCCGAGACGCTCGTGAGCGCGCAGAGGCGGTTGCGGAAGAGCGACCAGGCGCGACCGCCCTTCGCGAGACGCGCGTTGTCGTGCGTCTCGCTGTAGTGCACGAGCGTGCCGACGCGGTTGCTCTGGCGGATGGCGTGGTCGAGGTAGCCCTGCACCGGCACGGGATCGAAGTTCTGGAAGAGCTCCGAGTAGGCCCACTGCATGCCGCCCTCGCAGAGCAGCCGCTCCGTCAGGTCCCACGGTCCCCCGAGGCCCTCGGCGAGGAAGACGGTGTCCGGGAATTCCTGCCTCACCGTCGACAGGATGTACTGCCACGCGGACAGTGGGACCATGTAGGCAGCGTCGCAGCGGAACCCGTCGATGCCGCGACGGCACCACTCGAGCAACGACTCGGCGATCGACGACCAGAGCCGCGGATGCGTGTGGTCGAGCTCGACGAGGTCCTCCCACCGCACGCCCCACGCGCCCGGCGAGTGGAAGCTCCCGTCGCTCTCGCGCAGGAACCAGTCCGGGTGGTTCTCGAGGAGCCACGACCGCCAGCCCGTGTGGTTCACGACGATGTCGAGGAAGACCATGCCCTCGCGTGCGTGCATCGCGTCCGCGAGCTCGCGGAATTGGTCGACGCCCGTGGTCTTCTTGTCGAAGACGACGAGCGCCGGATCGATGCCCGTCATGTCGAGCTGCGCGTAGGGGCTCCCGAAGCGCCCCATGCGTGCGTGCGTCGTCGGCGTCGGCCCGATCGGCAGGAGGTGCAGGATGCGGCAGCCGAGCACGTCGACGATGTGCGGGACCTCGGCGGTGACGTCCCGGAGCGTCCCGGACGGCGGGATCACCGTGTAGCCCGCCTGGTCGAGCCTCGCGACCTCGGCCGTGTGCGGGCCCTCGAGGGTGTGCTCGAGCCGCTTCGACGGACCGAAGCACCGGGGGAACGCGCAATAGATCGTGTTGCCCGTGCGGACGTGGGCGGGATGCACCGAGAGCGCGAGATCGTCCCCGTCCGGCCAGGTCTGTCGCCCCTCGGCGTCGACCACGTACGCCTTCGCACGGAAGTGGCCCACCTCGAGGAGCGGGAGGTCGAGGGCGAAGCCGTCCTCCCGGAGCTCGAGCGGGATGTCGCGCCACGAGGCGCCGGCGAAGGTCGCCTCGTCCTCGGGCAACCGACCGAGCAGGGCGATCGTCTCGCGCCGGGCGACCTCGCCACGCGTCAGGTTGGTGCGTAGGAAGGCTCGGAGCCCGAGGTCCTTCGCCTCGGGGTGGCCGAGGCGGATCGACAGGCGGTCCCCCACGTGGCGGACGAGGTGGGTTCCGGGTGCGGGTTCCATGATCGGTCGCTGCATCGGCCCTCCAGCATCCATCGTCGTCCGTCCCCTGTCATCCGTGGTCTGCAACGTTGGCGAGCCCCCACGGAGCGTGGGAGAGTCCCGAGAGAACATGTCGAACCATCCGGCGCACGATCCCCACTTCGTCCAGGTCCTCGGGGAGCTCGATCGCTACCTGCTCGCGGAAGGTACGCACCTCCGCACGTACGAGAAGCTCGGAGCCCATCCGAAGGTCGTCGGTGGGGTCGAGGGAACGGCGTTCGCGGTCTGGGCCCCGAACGCGAAGCGCGTCAGTGTGGTCGGCGACTGGAACGGCTGGGACGGCCGCGCCCATCCGATGCGCTGCCACGGGGCCCCCGGGATCTGGGAGCTCTTCGTGCCCGGCGTGGGCAAGGGCGCCGTCTACAAGTACGAGCTCGAGGGCCCGGACGGGAACCTCCTGCCGCTCAAGGCCGACCCGTACGCGTTCCGCGCGGAGCATCCGCCCAGCACCGCCTCGATCGTCGAGGGGCTCTCCTCCTACACGTGGGGAGACGGCGAGTGGATGGAGGCGCGGAAGTCACGCCAGCGCCACACGTCGCCGATCAGCATCTACGAGGTGCACCTCGGCTCGTTCCGTCGCGGCGAGGGCGGTCGCTACCTCACGTACCGCGAGCTCGCCGAGCAGCTCGTGGGCTACGTGAAGTGGATGGGCTTCACGCACGTGGAGCTCCTGCCGATCTCCGAGCATCCGTTCGCTCCCTCGTGGGGCTACCAGCCGCTCGGCCTCTTCGCGCCGACCTCGCGCTTCGGAACCCCGGACGACTTCCGCTTCCTCGTGGACCGCTTCCACCAGGAGGGCATCGGCGTGATCCTGGATTGGGTGCCCGCGCACTTCCCCGCCGACGAGCACGGCCTCGCCCGCTTCGACGGAACGTGCCTCTACGAGCACGAGGATCCTCGCCAGGGGCGCCATCCCGACTGGGGAACGCTCGTCTTCAACTACGATCGCACCGAGGTCCAGAACTTCCTCGTCGCGAACGCGCTCTACTGGCTCGACCAGTTCCACATCGACGGATTGCGTGTCGACGCGGTCGCTTCGATGCTCTACCTCGACTACTCGCGCCAGCACGGCGAGTGGATCCCGAACCGCTACGGTGGCCACGAGAACATCGGCGCCATCGCCTTCCTCCGGCGCATGAACGAGCACGTCCACGGCGAGTACCCGGACACGCTCACCATCGCGGAGGAGAGCACCGCCTGGCCGATGGTCTCGCGCCCGACGTACGTCGGCGGCCTCGGCTTCGACTTCAAGTGGAACATGGGGTGGATGCACGACACCCTCCACTACCTCTCGCGCGATCCCGTGCACCGCTCGCACCACCACGACGAGATCACGTTCGGGATGGTCTACCACCGCAGCGAGGCCTACGTGCTCCCTCTCTCGCACGACGAGGTCGTGCACGGGAAGCGCTCGCTGCTCTGGCGCATGCCCGGTTGGCGTGGGGATCAGTTCGCGAACCTGCGCATGCTCTTCGCCTACCAATGGGCCTACGGCGGCAAGAAGCTGCTCTTCATGGGCTGCGAGTTCGGCCAGGACCACGAGTGGAACCACGAGAAGGGCATCGACGAGTGGCTCGCCGAGTTCCGGCCCCACGGCGGTGTCCGCCAGCTCGTGCGCGACCTCAACGCGCTCTACGTCGCACAGCCCTCGCTCCACGTCTCGGACTGCGATCACGACGGCTTCGGGTGGATCGACTGCCACGACCGCGAGCACAACGTGATCGCGCTCCAGCGCTGGGGGAACGCGGGCGACCCGCCCGTCATGGTCGTGTTCAACTTCTCGGGGAACACGCTCCACGGCTACCGCATCGGCGTGCCCTGGGGCGGACGCTGGGCGGAGGTGATCAACACCGACGCCGACGTCTACGGCGGCGGCGACCGGGGCAACCTGGGCGGCGTGTACGCCGATGCCGTGCCGATGCACGGGCGCGATCACTCCGTCGCGCTGACGATCCCCCGCTCACGGCGATCTTCCTGATGCCGGGCTGAGGAGCCGCGGGAGGGGCACCGGAGGTGCCCCTTTCTCAGGGCGGGACGATCGAGGGCGGCGGGAAGTGGCTGCGATGCCGATGCGGCTCGTCACCGAAGCAGATGTCGAGCGCGCGCGCGGTCTGCATCGCCCAGCCGTCGAGCGGAACGCTCTTCATGCGGCTGACGGCCTTCTCGAGCGGCACCGTGAGCAGCTGCGGCGGGTCGATCGCGACCATCACGTTCTTCTGCCCCTCGAGCAGGGCCCGGACCGCGGCCGCGCCGAAGGCGAGCCCGAGGTTGCGGTCGGTCGCGGTCGGCGAGCCGCCCCGGATGATGTGGCCGAGCGTGACGGCGCGCGTCTCCTTGCCCGTGAGGCGTCCGAGATCCTGCGCCACCATCTCGCCGACGCCGCCGAGCCGGACCTCTTCGCGGCCGACCTCGGTGCCGCGGATCGTCATCTCTCCGTCGCGCGGCTTCGCGCCTTCGGCGACCACGACGATGCAGTAGGCGCGCGCGAAGTTCTGGTTCTCCATCAGGCGCTGGGCCACGATCGAGAGATCGTAGGGGACCTCGGGGATGAGGATCGCGTCGGCGCGACCGCCGAGCCCGCTGTGCAGCGCGATCCAGCCCGCGTAGCGGCCCATGACCTCGACCACTAGGATGCGGCGGTGCGAGGCGGCCGTGCTGTGGAGCCGATCGATGCACTGCGTCGCGAACTCGACGGCCGAGTCGAAGCCGAAGGTCTGGACCGTCGCCTCGAGGTCGTTGTCGATCGTCTTCGGGACGCCGATCACGGGCAGGCCCTTCTCGGCGAATTTCTGCGCGATCGAGAGGGAGCCGTCGCCGCCGACCGCGATCAGGGCGTCGACGCCGAGGTGCCGGAGGCGGCCGAGCACCTCGTCCGAGCGGTCGACCTCCTTGTAGGAGCCGTCCGCCTGGAGCATCGGCCGGGCGAAGGGGTTGCCGCGATTCGTGGTCCCCAGGATCGTGCCGCCGAGGTGGGCGATGCCCTTCACCTTGCGTCGGTCGAGGCGCAGGACGCCACCCTCGGGATAGTCCTGCGGCTCGAGCAGGCCATCGTACCCTTCGCGGATGCCGATCACCTCGATGCCGTGCTTCTCGGCGGAGTGGACGACGGCGTGGATCACGGCGTTCAGGCCGGGGGCGTCGCCGCCTCCGGTGTTGATGGCGATGCGTCGGATGGTCATGGCGAATTCATCAATACCGCGGATCCGGGGCGGGGATCCATCAGTTCCAGGCGAGGGCGCGACGTTTCCCCCAATACGTCGCAGGCGGCTCCGCGAGCCGACCCATGCCCTCCACATCCGCACGGGCGATGTCCACGGAAAGGGCCAGGACGTTCGACTCGAGCTGCTCGGGGGTGGCCGCACCCGAGAGCACGACGTCCACCCAGGGCTCGGCCAGCGCCGCGGCCAGGGCGAGCACGTCGGGGCGCGTCCCGAGCCTCTCGGCCTCGGCCGCGAGCCACGAGGCCGCGGGGTCGTCGCCCCGTCCCGCGAGGCGACCGTTCGCCACGCCTTCCTTCACGAGGACGCCGACGCCGCGCGCATGGGCCTCGGCGAGCGCTTCGCCCGCGCTCGGCTCGAGGAGGTTCCAGGTCGCCTGGACGCAGCCGAAGAGGGGGGCACCGCCCCGCGTGATCCCGAGCGCCTTCCGGATCGTCTCCGCCTGGTCGACGCCGCTCGTCGAGAGCCCGACCACCACGCCTTCGTCGCGGAGCCTCCCGAGGGCGTCGAGCACCTCGCCGTTCGCGAGCACCCCGCTCTCGGTCGTCGCCGAGTGGATCTGGTAGAGGCGGAGGTCTCCGCCGAGCAGCGCCCGCGACTCCCGGAGCTGCGCCTCGAAGCGCGCGAGGGAATGCTCCTTCGCCTCGTGGACGGCGGCCTCGACGCGGAAGCCGGCCGTGTAGGCGTAGCCCCACTTCGAGCCGACGAGGGGCCGCGGCGTCGGCTTCCGCTCGGCGAGCCACCGCGCGAGGAAGGCCTCGGCGAGCCCGTACGAGCGTGCGACGTCGACGTAGCCGATGCCGAGCGAGGCGGCGTGATCGAGCATGCGCAGGCAGCGGTCCGCGAGCGCCTCCTCGCTCTTGTCGGGGCCGAGGTCGTCGCCGTGCCCGAGGTTCACGTAGCCGGGGCGGCCGAGGGCGGCGAGGCCGAGCCCGAGGCGCGTCGTCGTGAGGCCGGTCGTTCCGAGGGGGCGCGAGGGGAGAGGGGGCACCCGCTCATCTTGCGGGCGCGAGGGCGCGTCTGCACCATGGAGGCATGTCCTTCGTCCGTCGCCTCGCCCTCGCGGCCGTGCTGCTCGGCGTCCTCGCCCCCGTGACGCTCTCGGCGCAGACCTACCACAACCCCCATCGGGGTGGCGGCCAGACGGCGACGCCGAGCGACTTCCCCGGCTGCGTGAAGATCGAAGGCGAGGTCCGGTTCCGTGGCTTCGGCTACAACCACATCGTGCACGTCCGCAACGAGTGCACGATCCCGGTGCGCTGCAACGTCGCCACGAGCGTGGATCCCACGCCCGGGCAGGACGTCGCGCTCGCACCGCGGCAGGAGACCCAGATCCAGACCCGCTCGGGCTCGCCCGCGTCGACCTTCGAGCCGCGCGTGACGTGTCGGCCCGGCAACCGCTGAGCGCTCCCGTTCAGACCGACGTCGGATCGGTCGCCGAGGGCGCGGTCGTGAGGAAGCGCTCGAGGATCGCGTAGCCGACGGCGAGGCTCGGCACGTCGGTCCACTCGTTGCGCTGGTGCGCCTGGGCCGCGGTGCCCGGACCGAAGTTCACGCCCGGCACGCCGACGGAATCGAAGCGGGCCACGTCGGTCCACGCCTGCTTCGTCTTCACGGCGACCACGCCGGAAGCCGCGAGGTGGCGCACGAGCGGATGCGTCGCGTGCGGACGACCGGCCGGCGAGAGATCCGTCGGGACGATCTCGGCGCGGCCCGCGACCAACGTCGAGAGATGCTCGACCACCTGCTCCGGCGTGCGTCCCGGGGCGAACCGGTAGTTCACGTTCATCTCGACGCGGTCCGGGACGACGTTGCGACCGCGACCACCGTTCATCAGCGTCGGCGTGATGACCTCGCGGAAGAGGTGCCCCTCGAGATCGACCGTGATCGGCTCGCGTGCCGCGAGCTCGGCGAGGAAGGGCACGGCCTTGTAGAAGGCGTTCTCGCCCTGCCACGGTCGCGCGGAATGCGCCGTCTTCCCGTGGAAGACGAGGGTGCAGTGCACCGAGCCCATGCAGCCGAGCTGCAGCTCGTTGTCGCTCGGCTCGAGGCAGATCGCGAGGTCGAGCGTGCGCAGCGCCTCGAAATTCTCGATCAGGGG